>CAWDRJ010000001.1:0-649178 GCA_963804625.1 uncultured Acidobacteriota bacterium
GAATGGAGAAGGACATTCGCGCCCTCGCACGCCAGTCTCTCGTCAGAGACAAGACGCTTGAAATCTCCCAGAAGAAGACCTTGCGAGTCGCCACGCTTACGAAAGCCGGGCACCGCCTTCTCAAGAACACGAATCAAGTGCCCGACGATCAGCCCATCTATCACGGCTTGGTGAAACCCCGCGAAGTCAAACACGACGCCGATCTCTACCGGCTCTATCAGAAGGAAGTTGCCCGCATCGAGCGCGGCGGAGGCCGCCCGGTCCGCGTGCTCCTCGACTATGAACTCAAGCGGAATCTGAATCGCGATCTCGCCCTGCTCGGCCCAGAAAAAGACAACCCGGACCGCAGGAGGGAAGTCGCCGAAAAGCACCATCTCCAGGTTGTGAATGGAAAGATTCCCGTGCCCGATCTGCGCGTCGAGTACGAGAACCCGGAACTCGAATTACGCCATGTGGACCTGGAACTCGCGACGCGTGATTACCGGCCACGCGCGATGGCGGCAAAAGCCGCCGCAGGCTTCTCGATGTATGCGCGCTCGGAAGACGCATCGCGTTTGCGTCGCGTTCTCGACGAACGCGAGATCACCGCAGGAATCCTCACGCTATGAACATCGCGGCTGCCCATCTCGATGCCCTGAAAGCTCTCGGCTACACCGAAACGGAGGCCCGCTTTCTCTACATTGTAGCGACGCATTCCGGCTACTTTGTGGCACGACAGTTTCTCGCCTTCACCGACGCCCATTGGGGCAAGCGCACGACCATCTTCTGGAACAAACTTCACACCAAGCGCCACGCCCGGACCGAATGCTTTCCAAAGAGCGGAACGATCTATCACCTGTTCTCCCGCCGTCTCTACCGCCAGATCGACCGCGAGAACATCCGCAATCGTCGGGAACACGAAATCGAGTTCATTCAGCGGCGCATCGGAATGCTCGATTTCGTTCTCTTGAACCAAGGGCATCAGTACCTTGAAACCGAGCCCGAAAAAGTCAGCTTTTTCTGCAACCGACTGAACGTCCCGAACCAGTTCCTTCCTTTAAAGGTTTATCACGGACAGAGAACTTCCCAGCCCACCGTCCGCTATTTCGTCGATAAGTTTCCGATGTTTGTTGCTAGTGGTGCCTCTTCGCCTGTGGTGACGTTTACCTACCTCCACGGGGCCGAGGCAAATCTTAGGGAATTCGTGCACCATCTCGAAACCTACCTCCCCCTGTTTCGGCAGCTCTCCGCGTTCCAATTTCTCTATCTAGCGAGAGTCGATTCGCACTTCGAAAACGCCACAGAACTTTTCAATGCTCTGGTCACCATTCCACTCGGATCGGACGTATCGGCGGATCTGTTGCGTTACTTCCAAATCCGCAAGACCTGGGACCTCGGCCGGTACGCATCTCTGACCGAGGCTGACTTGATTTTCCGTAATCAGGCCAAGACCCGCTTCGCCGGGCCACGCTTCGAACATCTCTATCGCGGATGGAAAGTCGGACGCGTGACCGAATCCGATATCCGCCAGGACTTTGGCGGTAGCGAGCGTCGCACCACCGTGCACTTCAGGACCGAAGTACTTTGCCGCTTTGCGGTTCCTGAGCAGGAACCTGAGGGAAAGGGGTGCAGAAGGTAAGGACTACACTCTCCACCTTCGTCTTCACCTGTTTCTTCACCCTGTGGCGCAAGCAATTTCTTTGAGGAGAGTCGAATGCAGAACGCAGCGCAAGCAAGAGTCACCGTGGAAAAAACACCAAAACGGGCGGGAGCGACCCCATTTTTTCGGCTTTCAGCCGCCCAAAAAGTTCGTGGGGTCGCTCCCGCCCTGCGGCACGGTAAACCGTGCCGGCCGTTTTTTCCACGGTGACAGGGAGTTCGGAAGAAACACAAATCACCAGAGGAGGAACAGAATGTCGATCGTTAAGAAGGCACCAGGGATCATGACTCGGGAAGTAAAGCTCGAAGAGCCGGTCAACCAACTACTCGAAGACTACGCCAGATTCATCGAGAGCAACGCCGACCATGTCATCAACGCCGTCCTGAAGAAAGTGCTCTGGCGGGATCAGGACTACCGCAAGTGGCGCGAAGCGCGCCGCACGGCCCAGTCCGGCACTGACAAAACCCAACCCACCGAAGCGCGAGCGAGGGCTTAATGCAAAGAACACTCGAATCGCGCGTCTTCATCTCGGCCATCCTCGCAATGGCCACAGGAGCGTTCCTGTTTTACACGTACCCGTTCCCGAACGAGCAGATCTTTCTGCACGTCATCGGCCTGCGCGCTCCCCACGCTTTCTTGAGCTTCAAATACCTCTATTACGCGCTCCTGTTCACCACGCCTTACCTGGTCTGCTCGACGGCGCTTTCGGGCCTCTACATTTTTACTCTGAAAGCGCGTCGCACCATCTCGCCAGGACGCCTTCCCCAATATCCCGATCCCAGCAAGAGAGATGACCTCTTCCTTGTCGTCGGCGAAGTCCACAACCCGCGCAAGCCGGTGCCCGCCAAGGCCCCCTATTGGCTCACCATTCCCGAGCGCGGTTTGTTTACGGGAATCGCCATCTTGGGGGCTATTGGTAGTGGCAAGACGAGTTGCTGCATGCTTCCGTTCGCCGAGCAAATTCTGGCCTACAAAGCAGCCGACAAAGAGAAGCGTATTGGCGGACTGATCCTCGAGGTAAAGGGCGATTTTTGCCGGAAGGTAAAAGACATCCTCGCGCGTCACGAGCGTGCTGAGGATTACATCGAAATCAGTCTCGATTCCGAGTACTGTTACAACCCTCTTCACAACGACCTGGACGCCTACGCTCTCGCGTACAACATCGCCTCGCTCCTCAACAATCTCTTTGGCCGTGGCAAGGAGCCTTTCTGGCAGCAGGCGTACACCAACCTCGTCAAATTCATCATCCTGCTTCACAAAGCAGCCTACGACTACGTCACCTTCTTCGATGTCTACCAGTGCGCCATCTCTCCGCCGCTGCTCGAAGAGCGGATCACGGAGGCCGAGGAGATCATTCTCGGCCGCCACTACGTGGCCATCACATCGAAGGTCTTTGGCGAGCGTACCGCGGACCTTGCGGGGCTGGGTTTCGTGCACGACCAGAAGGAAGACCGCTACCTCGCACCGGCTACCAGAGAACTACGAGACATATTAAGGATGCAGGGCATTCCATCCGAGGCCCGCACGGTCCTGGACCCGGCCCAGGCCAATCCCGAAAAGCTTGCCCAACTCGAAGCCGTCCAGCGCTGGTTCCATGACGACTGGAAAAGAATCGAGCCCAAACTACGGACTTCCATCGTAGAGGGCATCTCCGTTTTCCTTTCGCTCTTCGATGACAACTCGAAAGTGAAGCGAGTCTTCTGCCCGAAGAAGGAGTGCCACGACCCTCAGAAGAACGCCAACAACCAGTTCGGCAAGCCCCTGCCTTCGTTTAGCTGGCTGATTGAAAATGGCAGCGTCGCCGCTCTGAATTTTCCCATTGGCATGAACGCCGGTCTCGCGAAGGCACTGGGCGTGATGATGAAGCTCGATTTCGAGCGCGCCGTGCTTAATCGCGTTCCGAAAATCGAAGCGCACCCCGAACAGTATTTCCGGCAGGTTCTCTTCCTTTGCGACGAGTACCAGCACTTCGCCACCGTGGGTGAGAGCGACCCTACCGGCGACGAGAAATTCTTCAGCCTTTCTCGCCAGCCGAAGTGCATCCCGATCATCGCCACGCAAAGCATCAGCTCGCTGCGTTCCGCCCTGCCCGCCGAAAGCTGGCGCACGCTGCTCCAGACCTTCCGCACCAAGATTGTTCTCTCGTTGTCCGATGATTTCTCAGCGCGGACGGCGAGCGATTTCTGTGGACGCGAAGACCAGCTGAAAGTCAGCTACAGCTTGTCGGAAAGCGGGCACGACACCAAAGTCAGCTGGCTCACCGGCAAAGCCCTCTCTCAGAAAGCCAACATCATCGCCTCCAAGAGCTACAACACCCAGAGCGACTATCGCTTCGACATGAAGACCTTCATGGAGCTGCGCAACGCCCAGTCCGTGGTTCTTGCCTACGACGGAATCGACCCGATGCCGCCGATGTTCTGCTACCTCAAGCCTTATTACAACGATTCGAACGAGTCGTACTTTGTCCAACTCGCCAAGGGAAAACTCTGATGAACGGATTCGAAATGATTCTCCCATTCTTGAAACCCATCGAGCACCTCATTCTCGACGATTCGATCAGCGAGGTGATGGTGAACGGTCCCGACCGGGTGTTCATCGAAAAACAGGGCTTCCTTCAGCAGGTGCCGGGCGTGTCCATCGGCGAAAAATCACTCATGGTTGCCGTGAAGAATATCGCCCGGCGTCTTGGTGACGACATCTCCGAATCGAAGCCCATTCTGGACTCGCGGCTGCCCGATGGCAGCCGCGTCGCCGCGATCATCCCGCCGTGCAGTCTCGGTGGTGTCACCCTCACCATCCGCAAGTTCAACACCCGCCACTTCGAGATGGAAGATCTGATTCGAGCTGGAACACTCGACCGCCCCCTCGCGAACCACCTCGAAGACTACGTGCTCGCGCGCAAGAACATCCTCATCAGTGGTGGAACCGGGACTGGCAAGACCACCCTTTTATCGATCCTCGGAAAATTCATCCCGCAGGATGACCGGGTGCTCGTCATCGAAGACACCGCCGAGATTCAACTGGCACAGGAAAACCTCGTCCGGTTTGAAGCACGCCGGGAACAGAATGGCCTTCCGGCAGTGGCCATCCGCGATCTCCTCAAAGCGGCCCTTCGCCATCGCCCGGATCGTATCGTCTTGGGGGAGGTCCGCGGCGGTGAGGCCTTCGATCTCTTGCAACTCCTGAACACCGGACACTCGGGGACTCTGTGCACGATCCATGCGAATTCAGCACAACAGGGTCTCGCACGATTCACGAGTTGTGTTTTGCAAAGCGGCGTTGAGCTTCCTTACAGGGCGATTAAGACGAACATCGCTGATTCGCTCAACGTCGTAGTCCACGTCGAGCGTCGGCCCGGTCGCAGATACATTTCCGAAGTTCTCCTGGTCAACAGTTACGACCCGGATGCGGACCTGTTCGACTACGGCGCGGTGTTTCTTGCAAAGCAGGACCGCCCATGAGCACCGATAGCAAATTCGCGCCGCGAACTCTGACCGCTTCGGAATATGTCCGGGAGCTGTTCGGGCCTGAGGATAACGCCGCGATCCTCGTGCGGAATCGTGCCACCGGCCACACGGTTCAGACCATTGCCAAGGCGGAGACCATCGCAAGTCCCGACTTTCAAAACTTGCTCGCAGGTCAGAGTGCCAGTGGCTACGACGTGTTCATGGGAATGAATCCCATCAAGGACTGTGCCTACAGCCGGACCAAGCAAGACATTAAGGAGATTCGCCACGTCTATCTCGACCTCGACAGAAAGGGTGACGAAGCTCTCGAAGCGATTCGCAATTCAACCGAAGTCCCCGCCCCAAACTTCGTCCTCGATACCTCTCCCGGCAAGCACCAGGTCGTGTGGAAAGTGAGCGGGTTCAGTCAGGATGAGGCGGAATCTCTTCTTCACAACCTTGCAAATAAGTTCGGCGGCGATCTGGCGGCAACCGACTCGACACGCGTGCTGCGCCTGCCGGGATTCGCCAACCACAAACTTCCCGAGGAATTCGTCGTTCAGGCGCGCCAGGAAAGCAAAGCAGTCTACACGCTCCGCGACTTCACGATTGACGAAGACTCGCCCGAAGCGCCCCGCCATTTTGGCGAAGCCCAAGAACGAAGACGGACCGTTCCCAGCGACCACAAAAGCCAATCCGAACACGATTGGGCCTACGCGAAGCGCGCCCTAGCCCGTGGCGACGACCCCGAACTCGTCATCCAGCACATCGCTGACTACCGTGCGGACGACAAAAGCGATCCGAATTATTACGCACGCCGCACCGTCGCAAAAGCTCAAGCGCAGCTAACCAGCGAAAGCCAAAGCCATGAAGCGGCCGCAGTTTCCGAATCTCAATCTCCCGGCAGGAACCCAGATCACTGAAGGTTTCAATCCGATGGAATCTTTGAGAGAAATCCATCCGCTCCACATTCGAAGGAGGCTCCATGCTCCCAACTAGTCGTCCCATTAGTCCAATTGAACACGGCAGGGCCAACGGCGATACAGCCACCGCGAATTTGGCTGCTACAAAAGAGGACTCGTCACCGGCCGTCGTTGCCTGCTTCGTTCTACCTCCCAAGCAGGCCGAGACTTTGATCTCGGTCCTTCATGAATTCATGTCCGCCGCAGAGGCTCTTTCCCCCGCGAACTTTACGACCTTGGCAATTGCCCCAAACGGGGATTTAACCGCCGTCTGGTTGACCCATCGCCAAGCCGCAAAATGTCTTGGTATCTCGACAACGACGCTTTACCGCTATGCAGAGCAGGAGAGAATCGAGTTTAGAAAGATCGGAAACCGTCTTGAGTACCGCCGTTCCGCCCTCGATCAATTCAAAGAGCAGCACGTACGCCCCGCACGGCGAACGCGCCGCCAAGAGGTATAATTGCGGCGGCGCCAACTCCGGCAAGTCAGAGGAGCGCCATTGGGCCTGTACAAAAGAAATGCGTCACGATTCTGGTGGATGGCTTACACGATGAACGGTGAGCAGTATTGCGAATCGACCAAGACGGACAGCAAAGAACTCGCCAGGAAGGTATGGAAGAAACGCGAGAGCGAGATCGTGCTGGGACTGTTCAAGGTCGGATGGCCAGGGGAGCGGACTACGTTCGAGCATTTGTGTGCGGAATTCGAGCGGTCTCATTTCGCTGGCCTCACCGAGAACACCGTGCGAGGTCATCGCACCTATCTCAAACAACTGAAAGCATTCTTCGGGGAGAGCAAGTTGGACAGAATCACCGTCGAAATGATCGAAGACTATCGCGATCAGCGTCGCCGGCAACCAACGAAACTCAACCCAAATCGAACGATCAAAGGAGCAACGGTAAATCGAGAGCTGGAATGTTTGAAGTGTGTCTTGGACCTCGCCGTTAAGCGGAAATTTATACCGGAAAATCCCGCTTCGACGGTGAAGCACTTCAATGAACTCCGCGACCGGCCGGTTCGAAGAATGCTTACCGTCAAAGAGGAGCACCGCATCTTGGAAGCTGCGCCACCTCATCTTCGGGTGGCCATCATCCTGCTCTCTCAGACGGGCGGGCGAACCTACAGCGAGGGGTTCTCGCTGCGCTGGGACCAAGTGGACCTAGAAAACAAACTAATCCGCTTGGGCAACGACGTGAAGACTCCGGGCTCCTCCGAACCTGTCCCCCTTTCCGAATATGCTTGCGATGTTTTGCGGGCATGGAACAAGGAACAAGGATCGAAGAGTCCTTTTGTCTTCCCGAGCCCGCATCTCCCTGACCGGCCGATCTCCACGGTCAAGACCGCTTGGAAGGCGACACTCAGACGGGCAGGCGTACCGCACTTTCCGATCTACAACCTGCGGCACGTTTTCTGCACTCGGTTGAGTGGAGTCGCACCGGATGCCGTTGTGCAGCGCGCGATGCGGCACACGAGTCCGGAAACCAAGCGGCACTACCAGTTGGGAATGGCGGATCAGGTGCGGCAAGCGATGGAGAAGTCCAACAAGAAAGCGTACGGCCGAGGCAAATTACTGCATTTTTACTACAGTGCCCCGGACGCGAAGAAGGAAGGAGAGAAAGCCGTCTGTAACTAATTGACAAAGAAGGAGAATTTGGCTCCCCGGGCTAGATTCGAACTAGCAACCCTTCGGTTAACAGCCGAATGCTCTACCGTTGAGCTACCGGGGAACGGTGCAACCCTATTTTTTCCATTGTAATACAGACGCCAAAATAGAGCCACACCGGCTGTGGGGCACAACCGGAGTCCAAAATCGCCAGTTTGCAGTTCCCGCGGCGAAGCCAACATATTGGCCGGCTCATTTTGAAGGATTTAGAGCAGGATGATTTGCGATCATTCGATGTTCCACCGAATGCCGAAGCTGGAAAGTGCGACGGTCCAACGCGAGTTTCCCATTCCCATAGAACGACATCAAATTCCAGCTTTGCATTATTGAGGTTGTATACTCTTATGTGTAGAATGCTACACATAGGAGAGCACAATGCCTACCAATCTCGCAATTGACGATCGTCTATTGGAAGAGGCTCAGAGAATGGGCCGACACAGGACAAAGCGAGAAACCGTGACAGTCGCACTCCAGGAGTACATCGAACATCGCAAACAACAAGAGATCCTTTCCCTGTTCGGGAGGATTGACTACGAGCGTGCTTATGATTACAAGCGCGAGCGTAAAGCAAAGCGTACATGAATGTCCTGATTGACACCTCGGTTTGGTCCCTTGCACTTCGTCGAAAGAATGAGAACCTCAGCACGAACGAAGGACTCTTAGTTGCCGAGTTATCTGAGCTCATCCGAGAAGGACGAGCCCGAGTGATTGGTCTAGTTCGGCAAGAGCTCCTTTCGGGCATAAGGGCAACGGAACAGTATGAGAAACTAAGGCTCCATCTTCGTTCCTTTCCGGACGAAGTCGTCGACACCTCGGATTACGAAGAGGCGGCGAAGGACGGCAATCGTTGCAGGGCGAAGGGAGTTGTAGTATCGATCGTTGACATCCTTCTATGTGCTGTCGCGATCAAACGGCAGTGGGCCATCTTCACAACTGATCCTGATTTTTCAAACTACGCAAAAGTGCTTCCCCTTCGTATGCACGCGCCCCGAAGATAACATGCTCTCCGCTCAACTCGTTTTAGAGCCTGGACTTCTCTGGCCCTGCACTGCGAACCGGCGCGAAAAGTTGGGGCACAGCTGGGGAACAACCAGAGGAGATGGCTTGGTAGCAAATCGACGCCAAAACAAAGGCTTATGGTGTTCGGTTGTGTAGTTAACAGCCGAATGCTCTACCATTGAGCTACCGGGGAACGGGCAAGTAGACTTTTAATTTACAACAACTTGCGAGCTGGTGCTAGTCTCCTCTCTGTCGCTTGGGGTCCAAATGGGGTCCAACAACGGTTTCAACTTGGCCATTTCAGGTGCGTGATGCGGACGCAACAGCTTCGTATAGCGATCAATCATCCTGTCTGAAGAGTGTCCGCACCAGTCGCGAATGACTTGACGGCTCACCCCGGAATATACGAGATAAGAAATCCGTCCTCTTCGAAATGCGTGCATTCCAACGCCGGGTTGGACGAGATTCAACTCTTCCAAGATGGGGTAGAGCTTGTCCTCCCGCCCGTTTGATAGCCGCAACGGTGTATCGTTTCGCGTCTGAAAAACATAGCCGAACCTTCTGCCGATCAAATGCTTCTTGAGCTCCGCAGCCACGGAGGTGTCGATGGACACCGTTCGGGTTCTGTCCTCGTCCCCCGTGTCGCTTTTCGAGGTGTTTTCTTCCCCCTCAAAAACCGAGCGGCGGATGGTGATGGTCTGCTCGTCCAAATCGACGTCCGTTTCAGCCCTCAAGGCGAACAGCTCTCCGGCCCGTGCTCCGGTACCAGCCGCCAAAGCGAAAAGTGATCGATACATCTGAGTTTTCGCGTGGTTCACGATGGGCGCCATCTGCGCGACCGTGAAGTGCGGCGGCGGTTGTTGCACGGTTTTTGGGGGCGCGACCTTCTTCCATTTGACGAGCCGCGGCGACAGGACGGGCTTGCCGCTCTGCGCCATCTCATCCAACTGAAAGTTGTAGATCGCGCGCACAATGCCGAAGAGATTCCTGATGGACTTGCGAGAGAGAGCCGCACGCTGCCACATCTGAATGAGCCCTCGAACCAGAGGGTATGTAACTTCCTCGAGCGGGGTGTCTTTCAAGTGCGGAAGGACGTGCTTGTTCAATTCGCAAGACATGCTGCGTTGAGACGAACGTTTCTTGTTGACGATGAGGTGACGATCTATCCAGCCGCGTGCTGCCAGACCGAAGGTCAAGACGGGCGATTGCGAACGGGCAAGGTAACGAGCATCGTTAATCCCTTGCCCTTCGACAAACTTCGCCAGCCATCGTTCGGCTTGCGGCTTTGTGATCTGGCTGATGTTTCCGATGATGACCGTACGTCTGATCCTCTTGTTTTGGCCTGGCACATCGGCGCGGTATCTGCCGATATACTTGGAGCCTTTTCTGTAAACGGAACCACTCTGTCCGGATCTGCGAGACATACATCTCCTGTCCCGTTGATTCGGCACCGTAACCGTCATTACGGTATCGGGTTTTGAATTCGGACGCAATGGTTCCTGAGACACGCTGCTTCTCTCACTCCGGTGCTCTTCTATCTCTCGCTGCCCGGTGCCGAATCGAGGAGCTTCGATCGGCTGGTGCTTTGTCGTTCCTGTTCGTTGTGGGCTTGTGCTTTCATCACCGTGCGGCGGGCGTAATATTCCGGGTCCGCCTTGTCTTCCGCCCGGTAATCGGCGATGCGCTTGACCACGAGTTCAGGGTCGTCGCCACGCTCGAGAGCGCGGTTGGCGTAAGCCCAGTCGCGCTCGGATTGGCTCTTGTGGCCGGGCGCGATCGTGCGGTTTTGATGGGCATCGCCGATATCCCGGAGTGCCTCGGGGGAGTCTCCTTCGATTGTGAAGTCGCGCAGCGTGTATACGGCGTTGGTTTCGTGATGCGCGCGAACGACAAATTCTTCCGTCAGTTTGCGGTTCGAGAAACCTGGCAGCCTGAGTACGCGCGTCGAGTCGGTCGCCGCCGGATCGCCCTCGAACTCGCTTGCCAAGGCGCGAAGGAGAGATTCGGCCTGATCCTGAGTGACGCCGTTTATTTTCCAGACGACCTGATGCTTCCCGGGTGAGGTATCGAGAACAAAATTAGGTGGCGGAACTTCGGAGGAATTGCGGATCGCGTGGAGAGATTCGTCGCCTTTTCTGTCGAGGTCGAGATACACCGTCCGAATATCCTTTATATTGGCCTTGATACGGCTCGTGGCATCGTCCTTGATGGGATTCATCCCCAGAAAGACATCCGAACCGGCCCCGTTTTGGCTCGCAAGCCAGGTCTGGAACTCTTTGGCGGCTACCGTGTCGGCCCGGGCGATCCTCTGAATCGTCCTGCCGGTCGCGCGATTGCGCACGACAACGGCTACGTTTTCGGTTGGGCCAAAGAGATCCAAAACGTACTCTGAAGCGGTAAGAAACCTGGGCTGGAAATCGCTCTCCGTAGTCATCCTTGATCCCTCTTCGAAAGAAAGACAGCTCCGTAGTCGAACAAGTCAGCGTCGGGCTCATATCCGTTGATCTCCAGGATTTCGGAGACGTAGCGGCGACCGGGCCTTCTCTCGATGTGCACGACGACGTTGAGCGAGTCAGCGATGTTCGTCTTGATGGCGAGGTAAGGAAGGTCCACTCCACTCTGCAAGACACAGCTGGTGAAACGAGCCAGACCTTGTCTTGCCGAGTTCGCATGGATCGTCGACAGCGTGCCGGAATGGCCAGTGTTCAAGAGCTGCAGAAGATCGAAGGCCTCCCCGCCCCGAATTTCTCCCAAAATAATTCGGTCCGGACGGTGGCGGAGGGACGCCTTCAAAAGGTCGCGAATCGCGACCGCCGGAAGGCCGTTTTGTTCCCGGCGGGCTTCAAAGCGGACGAGATTTTGCTGCGCGAGGTGAATCTCCGCCGTATCTTCGATCACCAGGGTGCGCTCTTCGGGGGGAATGAATTTTCCAAGAATCCCGAGAAGTGTCGATTTTCCCGTCCCGGTGCCGCCACTGATCAGGATATTTTTTCGGCTAAGGACGTAGTCTTCGAGGCGGTTGGCGGTGGCGCGGTCAAGAGTCCCGGCCGCGATCAGATCGTCCATCTGAAAATTTCGGGTGTTGAACTTGCGGATGGTCAGAGTGACACCACCCAGACTGCACGGAGGGATAACGGCGGCGACACGACTCCCGTCGGGGAGGCGCGAGTCGAGAATGGGTTTCGATTCCGAGATATCGTCGCCGAGGCGGCGGGCGATGTTCTTAACGGCAACCATCAGGGCTTTTTCGCCGAGAGCTATGTTTGGCACGCGCTCGAGAAAACCGTTTCTTTCGATGAACACATGCTCGGAACCGTTGACCATCACTTCACTGATCGAGCCGTCGAGGATCAAGTGTTCGATAGGCTTCAGAAACGGCAGGATCATTTCGAATCCGTTCATCACAGCGCTCCTCGGGCGAGCTGCTCGAAGTAAGACTGGTTCGGGTCGTTGTAATAGGGCTTGAGGTAGCAGAACATCGGGGGCGAAGAGTTCAGTCCGTCATAGGCGATGGTGACCGACTGCGCGTTACGCAATTCGGTGAAAGTCTTCGTGTCAAACCGGTAGTCGGTCTGTGTGTGGTAGCTCTTGGAAGCGATGAGATTGGCCTTGTGCGAGAGTGCCTTGCCGGTGAGCCAGCTGACCTTGGTGTCGTGCCCGCTCTCGGACAGGCTGTAGCTGACTTTCAGTCGGTCCTCCCGCCCGCAAAGCACGCTTGCCGTGTGGGCGGAAAAATCATCGGACAGCGCAAGAAAGATCTTAGTGCGGAAGGTTTGCAGCAGCGTCCGCCAGCCATCGCCTGAGAGCGCTGATTTGAGCGAGCTGATGCTCTGGGTCGCGACAATCGCAATACACTTGGGCTGTCTTGACAAACTAAAGAACTTTTCGTCTCCCGTGGGTTCGCTTTCGCCGACCGTCGCAAAGTGCTGATACTCGTCGCAGAGAAACAGGACCTGACGAAAATAGTCGCTCGGACGGGCCTCCATCTCGGGTACCCGGTTGAGAACGGCGCGCTCGAAATCGAGCTTCATCATGACGCCCAGGGCCTTGGCCAGGCCGGCGTTCATACCGATGGGAAAGTTGAGAGCGCAAACCCTTCCATGCTCGATCAGCCAGGAGAAGGAAGGTAGCGGCTTGCCGAACTCGTTATGGGCATTCTTCGCCGGGTCGTAGCAGTCTTTCGGCGGGCAGAAGACCTTTTTCACTTTGGGGTTGTCATCAAAGAGCGAAAGAAAGACGGAAACGCCCTCGACGATGGAAGTGCGCAGCTTCGGTTCGATGCGTTGCCAGTCGTTCTGGAACCATCGGCGGACCGCGTCGAATTGGGCAAGTTTTTCTGGATGGGCCTGGCGGCGATCAAGGACCGTCCGGGCCTCGGGTGTAATCCCCGTCTGCTTCAAGAGAGCGCGTAACTCGGGAGTGGCCGGCGCGAGATGCCGATTCTCTTTGAGATCGTGAACGAAACCCAGTGCCATGAGGTCGGTCACGTGATTGGCATATACGTCCGGCGGAATGGCCAGGTAGTCGCGGCCTAAAACGAGGTGTTCGGCTTCCTTGATGCGCTCTTGGAGCAGCGATGGAGAAATGGCGCATTCGTAGACGTCGAACAGGGTGACGTAGTCGTAGGCCACCTTATGCAGCAGGATGATGAATTTGACCAGATTCGTATAGGCCTGCTGCCAGAAGGGTTCCTTTCCGCGGCCGTAAAGATTGTTGAGCAGAGACGCGATGTTGTAGGCCAGTGCGTAGGCGTCGAGGTCATTGTGCAGAGGGTTGTAGCGGTATTCGGAATCGAGACTGATTTCGATGTAGTCGCCCGACCGTCCGTGACGGTCCAGGATGTCTTTCACCTTGCGGCAAAAGTCTCCTTTCACTTCCAGGATTAGACCGCCAATTCGTTTGGCCGCGTCGCTTGCTCGATAGGCAAGAATTTGCTCGGCGAACGGGTACATGCAGCAACTGGTCTTACCTGATCCTACGGCGCCAAAAATCGCAACTCCGGTGAACAGTCCGCGCTCGGGAATCGTCAGCCAATAAGGCTGCTTCGCGGGCACGGGCTTACGCGGATTGTGTACTTCACCGACAACGAGAAACAGATCGTTTCTCGTACGCGGATCGGGATACAGAGGGAGGCTTTCGGGTTCAATGCGGCGCTTCGCTTTGAGAGTAAAAATGTAGAGGCCGGATAGAGCGGCCGAATAAATCAAGTACGGGGTTGAGAACAGGAAGGTGTAGTAGAGGTACTTGAAACTCAGGAAGGCTTCGGGGGCGTGCGCGGCAATGACTCGCAGGAAGACTTGGTCGTCGGGAAACGCACGTGTGTAAAACAAGAAGAGCCCCGTGCCCATTGCCAGAACCGCTGCAAGGAAGGCGCGCGATTCGAGCGCCCTCTGCATCACATCCTCCCTCGGCCGTCGACCGGTTGCGGTTTGTCCGCACCCTGCTGGGCCGCGCGCCGTTCTCCGCGCCATTTGCGATAGTCGAGGTCCCGCCAAAGCACCTTCTTCAGGACAGCGTTGATGACGTGATCCGGACTGCTCTCGATGAACCGAGCATAGTCTTCGAGTAATTCGTTCACCGGTTGTTCGAGCCTTACTTCCCGAGACATCATTTCTGGTGCTTTCTTAACGATCGGCATGCTCTTTCTCCTTAAGTGATTTGTGCTTCGTTCGAGATTCGGGTCAGCGTCGCAAAAATGCGGCACGACGCGTCGTGCCGAAGGGCGGGAGCGACTCCCCGAAACTTTTTGGGCGGCAAACGCCGAAAAAGGGGAGTCGCCCCCCCTCCCGCCCGATTTTGCATTTTTCCCCCGGTCACTTTCGCTTTCTCCTGGTCTTGCATTTTCCGAGCTCCGCAGAACTTCGGAACGTTCCCGGATGAAGAACGCCTCAATCGCGAGCTTGCAGAGCGCAAGTTTTATCTTCTGGACCCAAGTTCGCGGAATCCCGGCGGGAAACTTGCATCGGGCAGAGCTGGTAGGTTCCGAAACCGATGCTGCGCCTTCGGTCATTGCTGCGAAATCTCTCTTCGATGGCGGATGCGCTGACCTGGCCGACCTTCCAGTTTCGATACAGTCCCTCGAAGGTTGTGCCCTGGAAGCGACTGCGCGCCTCGTTGCGGAAGATCAGCTCGGCATCGGTCACGAGCGTGTATTGCCTTTCGTCCCACATCTTGCGAATGCGGAAGTAGCGCAGCAGGTCTTCAGCGATGTCCGACTCCAGGGGAATCTTCACCAAGGAACCAAAGATTTCCGTGGCCCTCGCGAAGTGAGCGTCGGTACGCGAGACATACAACATCCGGAATTCGGTCAGCTGCCGGAACAGGGGCAGATAGTTCTCCAAGTGATGAATGAACTCGGCAAAGCGAACGGGGCCTTCATGCACATAGGTGAACGTCACTACAGGCGGCGCGAAGCCGAGAAACATCGGACAGCTGTCGACGAAGTACCGGACGCTTGAGCGAGTGGTGTTCTGGCCGAGGTAAAGGCGCGCGGGAAGGAAGCGTTCATTGATTTTCAAGCTCTCGCAGAAATAGGAGACCTTCTGGGCTTCGGTCTCCAGGTACTCGTACTCCGGGTTCGCGATCACGAAATCGAGCATGGCGATGCGGCGCTTGATGAAATCAAGTTCGTGGATCCGGCGATTGCGCAGATGTTCTTTCTCGATCCCGCGATAGAGCCGCCGCGAGAACAGGTGATGGATGGCGCCGCTCTGCGGGAAGCGCTCTGTGCGGGCATGCCTCAGGCGCTCGATCTTGCTCCAGAAGCTCGTCGTCCGGCTGCCCCAATGCGCCCCGGTAAAGGCCAGGAACTGGCGGGCCGTGAAGTAGCCAGAATAGGTGGCTACGAGGTAGAGAAAGCGGGCTTCGGACTTGGTGTACCCGAGAGCTTCGAGAGCGTCGAGGTGTGTGGATGCGATGTTCATAGTGTGAGGATTTCCTGCGTGAGTTCGCGCTCGTCCAGAATCCGGCGGAGACGCGATGCGTCCTCGGCCCGGCCATAGATGGCGAAGCCGGCCTTGGCTTTTTCGGCGAGCGATCGCGGCCGGTATTCGCGGGTCGCGAGCTCGAGATCGATGCGCTGCAACAGGTGCTCGGCGTCCTCGTATTCCAGGCGCATGTCCGGCACCGGAATCCTTGCGCCCACCATCTGAAGGCCGTATTTTTCGGCGATTTCCGCCTTGCGGTCGAGATTGTCTTCCTCCGCGCCGAGCAACGCCAGATCCCGATTGAGATTGCGCTTGATTTCGTAGTCGAGGACGACGCGAACCGGGCGGCCGCCCGCGCGCTCGATCCGAGCGGCCTCTTTTTGATACAGGCGATAGAGATCCGCATCGTGTTTCGCCTCGCGAGATTTCAGCAAGCCGTGATAAGTGGCTTGGTCATCCGGCAGCAGATTGGTTCGCTTGAGAAGGCGATGGCCGGCTTTGGTCAGAGTGACAACGCGGAGAGTTTTCGTGTGCGAGATTTCGAGGGTCTTTGCCGAAACCAGGCGCTCGCGTTCAAGGTGCTGGATCTCCTTCTCCATGCGCTTTCCGTCTCCGCCATAGGCATAGTGGGCAAGGTCCGCAGCCGCGATGACCCGGAACTTGCCGATCTCTTTCATCGAGTGGATTTCGGAGTCACGAAGGAGATACCAGCGATCGCGGACGTAGTAAGCGCGTTCGGCGGGTTTCCGCGCTTCATGCGCCTTCTCGGGTTCACGATGGCCGCGCTCCCGGCGAGCGCCCATCTCGCTTCTCGTGTTGCTTTCGTCGCGTGGACTGGAAGGCCGGGGGGTATGGCGGCGCACCGAACGCAATGGTGACGGCTCGCGTGTGTCTTGCGGATCGTGAGAAAACGCGTCGCGCGACATCAGTTCGGCTCCTCGTCGCCTGCGGGCAGGGGCATGTCCACGTGGCCGACATGGAACTGTTTGTCGAGATGCGAGAGCTTGCGCCCGGTGTTCTTCAGAAGAAAGCGGCGGCTGACGGTGACCGCAAGACCAAAGACGTTCACAAAAAGAACAACGCCGAAACCGAGAATCCAAGCGCTGTACGCGTGGAACACAACGGCCTTGAAGCGGGCCATGAACTTCAACTGATCGAGCAGCCAGAAGCCGTAAGCGAGCAGGATTGCGATCGTGAACAGCAGAGCATTCGCCATCATCAGTCTTCCCTCCGGCTGGGTTGGAGTTTGCTGTCGAATCCCTTGCGTTCGTGGGAGCGGGCGGGCCGCGGGGCGAAAAGGAGGCCCTCGTGAGGAGCGCCGGTTCTTCGAGTGGCACAGGCCGGTGGCTGGGGATGTGCCTCGTGGAGCGGCGAAAACGTTTGCAGCAGGGCGGCGCTGGCGCTCCGAGGTTGGGCCGACGTTCGCCTGCGTCCGCCCGCGACCTCTTCGGTGTCGATCGGAACCCGGGCTCTCACTTGAACGCCTCATCTTCGCGGAAGTAGGTGATCGTCATTCCGAGAGGGTTTATGGGAATCAGTTCATTGGGAACCTGGGACTTGAAAATGAAGACAAAGTTCGCGGTGTAGAGGTCGCGCTTCAGCTCGCTATGATCGGCGGGAGAGTAATAGACCATATAGAAGTCAACGCGCGCGCGGAACGGCGGTGTCTGCATCTCTTCGAGCGCAACCTTTTTGACTTCGACATCGATCTCGGGCGCTGCGGTATTCGTGAGGAATTTCTTGAGGATGTCGTTCTTGCGGTAGGCATCGAAAATCCCATCGGCGAGCTTGCCGTCGAGGAAGTAGAGAGACTTCGAGAAATCGTCCTGGATGGTGTAGCGGTTGCGGCGGTAATAAAGGTTGCAGAACTCGGAGAGAAAATACTTCGCTTCGGCATCCTGCGGCTTGTACTCGAGGTTATGGTAGTTGATAGCCTCGGCGCGTCCCAGATCGTCGATGCGAATGACGAGTGGTCGAAAGTTCTGAAACGTGCGAATGGTTTTCAAATCGACTAGGGCGAGACCCGCGGCTACAAGCGAAACCAGGACCAGAGCAATCTTCAAATACGTGTTGGTCACCATGGGATCACCGTACTGCTCGAGGTAGAGCCGCTTGGCGTCTTCGAAACTCGCATCGGTGTTCATCCGAACACCTTGTCGAGGAGCACGGCCGACGACCCACCGGCCGTGCCGCTGAAGATGTGATTGGTAAGCGCGGGAATTTTCAAGAGCACATAGATGGAAGCGAGAAAGGTAATAAAGAGGACCGGAAACCAGGCAATCAGCTGTACGGTCGAAAGCGTACCTGCGGGCGGCAAACGCAGCGCGCCCAGCATGAGATTTCCGATGATGTACACGACGGCTGCCGCGATGACTTGGTAGAAGGCGTACTGGATGAAACAGCGGAACCATCCCCAGAAGAGCCACTCCATCTTCGGAACAATGAAGAAAGGAACAAACACGGGGCCGACCAGCACGCAAACGGCGGTCGCAATGAACCCATAAGCGATCACTACAATCGCGATGGCCTGGGCCGCCGCGAGCAGGATGGTCACGGTCACATATATCGCCGTTCCCAGAATGTCTCCCCAGCTGGGTGAGTCCATCCGTGATTCAAAGTCCGCTACCTGGTTTACGACGGTCTGCAGCTGCGCCTGATCGATCTGGCTCGACAGAAACTGCGCTTCGTCGGTGACGATATTGTGGAAGCTCGTGCCAATGCCAGGAATGGGCGTGCTGTAGTAATTGACCATCGCAAAACCGAAGCTGATGGTCAGAAGCAAGCTGGCAAAATGATCGAAATGGAAGGCGGGCTGGCCCGAGGCGGATGCAAGAGCCGACTTGATTCCAAACCAAGCGACCAGGATGGTCGCGAACGAGCGAAAAAGATTCTGGCCCATGGTGTCGAAGAAACCGAGGTTCTGGGTAAGCAGGGTGTTGATGCCTTGAAAGATAAACTGCAGAAAGTCGGTTTGCACTGCCGTCGGCTCCTTCGACGCCTGGGCGTCTTATTCCACGCGCGCTCACTGCATGCGGAAATTTTGCAGTGAATTCGTGATGGTTCCGGTGACCTGGGCCATGTTGGCGGCGAGACTCGCGTCACGTCCGATATCGATGTTGATCGCGTTGGTAGTCTGGTCGCGCCGTTGTTTGGCGAGGATGGTCTGTTGTTCCAAGAGCGAAGCGAGAAGTTTGTTCGAATCCTGCAGGGTGCGCAGCGTCAGGACGCCCGCGGCATTGATCTTGTTCAGGACAGACACCTCGCTATTGAGACCGGAGTCGCCCGAGAACGAGTCGTCTTCGAGATTTCCGATCTGTGTCTGGATATTGTCGGCACTGCCACGAATCGCGCCGATGGTCGCCATGGCGTTGATGTTTGCGCCATCGGCGAGCTCGATCGATGCGTACTGCGATTGCACGCGGCCCAGCTCCATCGGGTCCATGCCGGAGAGCTCGAACGAACTGTACGGGGAGAGCTGACTGGTGGACTGGAGATAGCCGGTGTTGATGTTGGGAAGGACGCCCGTGTTGATGCCGTTGATCCAGGAGACCGTGTTGCCAAAAGTGTTGAGGGACGTCACGTTTCGCCATTGCGAGAATAGGGCGCGGTAACGAGCCGGCATGTTTTTGACGAACTGGGCCATCTGCAGGGCAAGGTTGAGATGGTTCGTGATCTGGGTATAGCTCTTCTGTAGTTCAGCGAGATGTTGCTGAAGCTGGTAGTAGCGAAGCAAAGCGTTATGGTAGTTGGTCGGGTCAAAAACGACGCCATTCCCGAACTGCGCGGTCGCCGTGCCCACTCCCAATCCCAAGACGAGCAAGCAAATCAGAATCTTTCTTTTCATAAAGCTCTCTCTCCTTTTAGCGCCTTCACAAATCCGAAGGCATTTTGTGGTTGTGGTAGTCGGGCAACGCGAGATCGCCCGAAAGATAGATCTTCACGCGGTGTCCCTCGCGAATGGTCACGGTGGGCATGAGGTTCAAGAACTTGTCGAGAATTTGCGCGGAAGACTGCGCCGTTCCTTGCGCGAATCCCTGGCGCATGAGGTCAGAGCCGGACGCATTGAGTGAACTCGTGGTTCCTCCCTCAGCGACGGCTCCGAGTGCGCCGATTGCGAGCGAGACTCCGAAGATCCGGAGATAGTGGTTATTGACCTGGTCCCGCAACCCGGTGTCACCGATCTGGTTCAGTCCCTTGAATTGATCGAGACTGACGGAATAGCCGTCGGGCATCAGGACGCGATGGAACACGACCGCAAGACGCGTCTGACCGAACGTGTCCACTTTCTTGGTTTCCCCGAGCAACTTCGAACCTGCGGGAATCAGCAAGTGTTGTCGGTCACTCGAATAAACATCGCTTGAAAGCAGGCACTCGACGGGACCGGCAAAGCCCCCATCGAGACGGTTGATCAAAACGGTTTCAAGAATCGTTCCTTCAAAGAGCAGGTAGGTTTTTCCTGCCGCCGCATTGGCCGCGCCAGCCGCAACGGCGGCAGGGTTTCTCTGTTCCTCCTTTCGTTCGCTGGGTTTTTCCGCGGAATCGTTTCCTGCGGGCGAGAGGGATGGGGCGCTGGGCGCAAGAGAATCGGGCCTCGCTTGCATCTCCTTCAAGAGCCGTGCGGTTTGGTCGCTCTCGGACGCTGCGGGGGCCGCAGCCGCCTGGGGCTCAGGCGTTGGTGCTGCCGGCGGAGCCTTGCGGTAGGTCAAAGCGACATTCGAGGCGAACAGGGACACGTAGGCGCGCCTCTTGCGCTCGGCCTGAATCGGATCTTCATGGGGCTGCTCCTCCCCCGAAACACTCGCACCCGCAGGCTGCGCGGGTGGCGCCTCTTGCGCGCCGCCCAGCAAGCGAGTCTGCTGAGCTAGAGCGCTCTGCGCGACCAGCTGCTGCCGCTGCAGTTCCTCAATGCGGCTCTGCAGCTCGGCAATCTTGGTTTCGTTGACTTCGAGGGGCGCCGCGGCGGGAGCGGCGGGCGACGCGGAGCGTGGGGGCTGCGGCTTTTTGCCGCCCGTCAGCCACATAATTGCGACCATCAGGAACGCAAGGCCCGCGAGAAGCCAGGACTGCACGTTCTTGGGCAGAAGACCTTCGGGCTTGGGCGCTTTGTCCTGCACCTGCGGCGTTTCGACCATCGCTCGGTGCCTCAGTTCTCGGTGTGCCGCGTGAAAGTGAATTTCTTTTTGCCGACGGCGAGATAACCTGCGTCGATGATTCTTGGGGCGATATAGACGCCGTTCTCGAGCTGGAAGGAAATCAGGTTGGGCTTTCCATCCTTCATTTCATAGAGCGCGGGCTTTTCGCGCGCCGCCGAGCGGATGTACGTGAAGCGGTCGTCGTGGTAGATCGCCGACACGAGAAACGGTTCCCGGGCTGCCTTCGCATCGAACGAATAGTCGAAGACGAGTTTCGCGGCGTAGTCTGCCCGAAAGCGATTCACGTCATCGACCGCGCGCACCTCGGCGGCATGAATCTCTTCCGCCGTCTGCGTCCGGAGCGCGGCAAGTTCTTTCTTGTAGGCTTCGGCTTCTCCGGCGGTCACGTATCCCGCAAGGCCGGTCTTCGCGGCAAAACCGGAGGTTTCCTTAGGCTGGATGAAGATCTTGAGATCGGGTTCCACGTTCGGCTCGCTGCTGACCTCTACTAGCAAAAATGAGTAAACGTGGCCGCTCGCGGTAATCAGGTTCAGGTTGCTGCGGATGCCGGCCTGCGCGGGATGTACGTAGCAAAGATTGTGCGCGCCGTTGATGATCCAGAATTCCTTGTCGCCAGTGGTGAAATCGAGGATCTCTTCGTCCTCGGGAAGAACGATCAGGGTCGAGAAGCGGAGCTTCGCGCGAACGGGAACGATGTCCTCTTCCGAATACTTCACGACGCGCGCCGCTTCGGTTGCCGCGTGCACCACGGAAAGCGGAAGGGCCGCAACAAAGACGACGACGGCGACACAACGCACGAAACCGAACGGCCACGAATTGAGAAACACTCGCTTCATCGTTTCACTCCTTTGGAAAATATTGTTTGCTTCCGGGAACCCGAAATACGGTCATCGAAAAATCGCACGAGCCGTGGCACCGCATAAACACAGGAGCCGAGCAACCCTGCGGCCGCGAGAAGGAAGACCAGATACAAGGCTCCATCCTTGAGCGCACGGCATCCGAGAGGCTCGGCTACAGGAAAGTCCGCCATCACGTTCGTTCTCCCGCGAGCACTTCGAGACCCCGCTCAAAGCCGTGCGTTGCAAACGCTTCTTTTCTCTTCTTGTTGTCGTAGGGATCGTTGGTGTAGAGCCAATAACTCTTGCGGTCGACGTTCAAATTCGCGACCTTCCCGAGGTCGGGGGTCTTGATGAGGAATTGTTGCTTGGGAACCAGGTTCGCGATGAGCTCGACCTCGGTCTCGTTCAAGTGAAATTGCCGCTGGTACAGGTCGCGGTCCATATCGGGATTGGCAAGGAAGATCTTCGTAGCGCAGCTTTCGATGATCACGTCGAGAATGTCCGAGCGCTTCAGTTCATCGAGCGATTGCGTCGAAAGCATCATGGCAGCGTTGTGCTTGCGCCAGGTCTTGAGGGCCTCGACCACGTAGCGCTGGATGCTGGGATTTTTCAAGAACACCCAGGCTTCATCGATGAAGAAGGCCTTGAAGACGGAACTCGTCTCGCGGTCCGCGATGACCGCATTCGCGCGATGCAGGATGTAGAACAAGAGCGGCTCAAGAAGTTCCGGATAGCCGCTCATGCGCTGGAAGTCGAAGCACTGAAAGCGCGACAAGGAAATCGTGTCTTCGGCGTTATCGAACAAGAATCCGAACTGTCCGCCCCTGGTCCATTTGGCGAGACGGCCCGCAAGATCGTGGCCGAGCGTATTCGCGAGCACGCCGAGCGTGCGCAGCACGGGATCAACCGAATAGAGATTTTCGATCTGGTGATAGAGATCGCGTTCGGTCGCGGGGTCGAGCTCGCCGGCCCTCTGGCTTTGCATCAAGACCTTCAGAAACAACGCGAGGAAATCGAGGTTTTCCTTGGTGGGCGGGAGCGAAAAGGGATTGATTTTGAAATCGTGGGACTCAAGTCCCACACGAACGTAGGAGCCGCCGAACAGCTGCGTCAAGCTTTCAAAACTTCCGCCCAGGTCGAAAATGAACGTATGAGGCTGATATTTCTGGAGGTTTGTGATCAGGAATCCGAGAACAAACGATTTCCCCGAGCCAGTCCTCCCGAGGATCATCGTGTGCGCGACGTCGCGGTAATGCAGATTCAGAAAGTAAGGTGTGTGGTGATTGGTCTCCAGAACCGCCAGATACTCCGCGCGCAGGTGCCGGTTGCGGACTTCACCCGAATCGAGAGTAAAGAGAAACGAAAAATCGGCGTAGTTGGTGTTCGCAAGATACAGATACCGTAAGTTGAAGGCGTGATTGCCGGGAACCGCGGCAAGAAAGGCATTGAGCAGATTGTATTTTTCTTCATAGAGCTGGGCGTCATGGACGCTGAAGACCTTGTAGAACTCGGCGCAAGCTCGCTCGACCTTGGCTAAATCGCGGTCATAAATCACGACGGTGAGCGAAAACAGACCGAAATAATTTCCGGCGATCTCGATCTCCTGCAAACCTTCTCCGAGTTCGCGCACCTGGGCTTCCTTCGAGTCATCGAGCAGGATGTCCTGCGCCGCAGCGTCGTTAAGACTCACCTGGCTTGCGAACGAACGCTTCGTGTTGTGAAAGTGGCGGCGCTTCGACTGGATGGTCCGGCGCGTCTTCCCGGAGTCTTCCTTCTTCCACTCGGTCGCGATGTGGTAGTTCGCTTCAACCTCAAGGAGTCGCTTGAAAATGAGCGGAAAACTCTGGGCGGAAGGCTCTTTCAGGGTCAACACTTTGACGTAGTGATCGTCGACGCGCAGGTGCCGGCGGTGGCATTCGACATGGGATTCCGGGAGGTAGTAATCCAGAAACGTGTCGTGCTTGAGTCGCGCCGCGCCGAGCTTTTGAGGATCGAAGTTGAGTGTTCTCTTCAAAACCACAAAGGCTTCGTGCTTACCCAAGATTCGTGCCGGAAGAAAGTCGCTGACCTGCAGGATGAAATTGCGAGCCTTTTGCAGAACGGCCGCCTGCGCTTGGTCCAAATCCTTCCCCAATACCAGCACCATTTTTTTGGTCGAGAACGACTGCGTGCAGAATTCAAAAAAACTCTTCGAAGGATGCTCGAGGAA
The DNA here is from genome assembly GCA_963804625.1 of uncultured Acidobacteriota bacterium. Taxonomy (GTDB): domain Bacteria; phylum Acidobacteriota; class Terriglobia; order Acidiferrales; family UBA7541; genus Palsa-295. The sequence continues at coordinate 23,838 of CAWDRJ010000001.1, forward strand.
CCGGGAGAGAGCCGTCTCAAGACGCGTAGATGTTTCTGACCTCTGGTACAGCAGGACGTAATACACCGACAACGAGAAAAGTGTGCCGGCCTTGGTTTGAAGGTACGCGATGCGATTCTCGATTGCGGCATCGACGACCGGATTCGCGTAGAGCTGGTAGGGAATGACTTGGTTGCTGCGCTTGAACAAGTACTGGTAGACGCGGTAATTCTCATCAAACAGTTTCAGCGCCGACTCCAGGCGCTTGGTGAAGCCATCGATCGCAGGCTGGTCCAAGCACTCGTAATCGACACCGCGGACTTCGAGGACCACGCCGGTTTCTCCGGACTTGGTCAAGAAGACTTCGGGACCGATGAAGCCGTAGAGATTCACTTGCTCGGGGAGCGAGCCGGTTTCTGCGTAGTTCTTGAAAATTCGCTGGAGCTTAAGCATCGCCTTCCCTGCGCACCACAATCGGACTGAATTTCATAGGGTCGTACTCCCTACGCAGACGCGCCGCGCTAAGCAAGAAGCGCAGAACCTGCGGATCGGTTTCGGTGGCCCAGCGTGCGACCACGTAGAGCAGCAAAAACATCAGCAAGCCTCCGAGAAGACTGCCGAGGAGATTGAAGGTTGCGGCGCCGAGGCACATGGCGAAGAAGAAAAGCTTTCGTTCCGCACCCAGGATGGTGAGCGGCCGGGAGAGCGACCGATGCACTTTGTTCATTCGTCGTGTTTCTGCCATAAACTCCTCATCTCCCAAGAATCCACCTCACGCTCCCGGAAACAACCAAGCAAGGAAGTTCACGGCAGCGATAGCCATCCCCACGCCGAAGAGAACGCCCGCAAGCACACGTTTTGAGCCTCCCTCGCCAAATGCGAACGTAAGTCCGGAGACCACAATTGCAACGAGCGAGAGCCCGCGCGCGATCGTGCTGGTAAACGCGGTCATCAGGACGTTGACAGCGTTCTCCCACGGAGAATTGCCTTGCAGCGCAAAAGCGGGACCTGCGAGTAAAAGTACGAGCAGCATTGCGACGGCGGATGACCGGAAGGAGAACTTTGCAAGGCAGTTTCGAAGGACTCGTTTCATGAGGCTCTCCCTTTCTGGTTCGAATTTCAAAATGAGGGGAGCCCTCGCGGGACGCGGTTCGGAAGAAGACAAAGAGAAGGAAGACGATTGTGAGGGACAGCTGTTCGCGCCGGTTTGCCGGACATCTTCGTCCGGGCATACTTGGAGCGTTCGCTCCTTGACAGCGTCTGGCCCACAATCGCGTCCGTGCCTTCCCCAGGCCGCACGCGCGACCCGGCCAGCGGCCGATGGAATCGGCCGGGCTGCGGGTCTGCGGGAGTAACCGGCGAGAACTCCCCTCACTATACTAATCTGTCAACGGAAAAGAAAATTGACCGGGTACTAGCGAAATATTTTTTCCATAGTACCGGAAATGCCGAAGACCGGCGCAAACGATGGAACAGAAGAGAACTCTACCCGCGGTGAGAACACATCGTCCCGGCGGATACTCATCGCGCCCTTTTTCTGCCCCCAGTTTTCAAACGTGCGTCCTCGGCAATCGAATCGTCAGAACGCCCGCTTTCGCAATCGCGAGAACCTGCGAAATGTGTCGTCAGGACCGGAACAGATTGAGCTGTTCTGGCATGCTGCCGGCGGGTTTTCGGGCGATGCGGCGCAGTCTATCCAGCAAGCGTTGGATGCGGTGGTGGACGGCGGTAGAGGAATGGCCGCTGCGGCGGGCGAGTTCTGCGGCCCTGATACCTTCGAGCTTGAATTGGGCGAGAAGTCGCCGTTCCTGTTCGGATAGCCATCCCCTACGCTGGCAGTCATCGAGAAACTTGGCGAGCACAACGGCCGCATGGGATTCGTCGCGGCTCTCGTCGCTTTCTGCGGACGCCGTTGGAGCCGGGTCCCAATCCGTTGGCAGATCCAGGCGCGATTCGCGAATGGCCCAGCGGAACGCGCTGCGGCGCATCTTTCGGGCGACAAAGAAAGCAAGATGCGATCGGTGCGAGCGCAGCTCCGTGGAGTGGAGGAATTCCAGAAGAGCCGCGAAAAGGTGCTGGGCCGTGTCTTCGCGGGCGAGCGAGGGGAACGCACTGGTGATTTGTGTGGTCGTGCGGTGGATGGTCGGAACGAAGACCAGCAGCAAGAGTGACTGCCCAATCGGATCAAGCGATCCATTCCTGCCAGGCCGAACAAGTTCCGCGATAACCGCATCGACCGAGGAACTCGGACCATCGCTGTGCCTGTGAAGATGCGCGATGAGTTCGCGCGCAGTCGAAAAGGCGGCCAGGATTTGGCTCGATGCCGCCCACAGCCGGTATCCTTCGAGGCCCTTTTGACGGTTGAGTTCGTCGAGCAGGCTCGCTTCCAAGCGGCAGATGAGGCAATCGCAGTCGCTTCCGGCCATCATGACGATGCTCCGACGTCCTAGGGCTGGGAGGAGACGGACCTGCCGCAATCTTCGGATCCGATTACACAGGGAGGAACGCCGGCCGCTTTTGGTGCCGGGCGCCGTACATCGCAGGGCGCCAACCCCGTCGGCAGGCGTGGTCGGAAAGAAGATCACGCTTGCAGAGAGGTACGTTGCTCCGCTACGGACCTTAACGGCAAATATTGGATAGATTGGTCGCGGGTGCGGCCAGCAGAAAAAAACGGGCCCCGGCGAGAGCCGGAGCCCGTTTGCCGATGCCTCAGTAGAGAGCCTCGCCCGACGTTTCGGGAGCTTCGTCCGAAGCTGCGGGGCGGGAAGTGATCGCCTCGGGTTCCGGTTCGCCGCGGTCGAGCCGGCGCACGGCTTCGGCGCGAATCGACCACGATGTGATCTTGGTGGTTGCGGCTTTCTTGCCTTTGCCCGGATGCTCGTACATCGAGCTGATGAGGCTGCCCTCGACCAGAACGTGCGAGCCCTTGCGGAGGTTGTCGAGGACGTATTGCGCAAGACGCGTCCGGAAGATCGCGACGCGGTGCCACTCGGTCTTCGAGACCCATTCGTCTTCAGCGTTTTTCCAGGACCGCTGGGTTGCGACCGAAAGCACGGTGAACTTCGTGCCGTTGCCCTTCGCTTGGCGCTGTTCGGGATCGGCTCCTACGAAACCAACGAGTGTTACGGAATTGAGGTACATGTCTTTCTCCTTTTTTTGCCCCATTTTCCTGAGGCACCCAAAAGCGAGGGCCGCTGCTCGCAAGGCGAGCGGCTGCATTCCGGGAGGGACCCGGCGGGGTTCGGGAGGAACCGGGAAAGCAGAAGACGCGAAGCTGCCGGGCGCAGGAATTGGCCCGAAGCCGTGCCCAGGAAAAGCAGCGGCGGAAAAGGGGTGGACTAGCGTATCCCGGAAGAATCGGCATGAGAAGGTAGACGGTGCTGGCCGCCGAGCGAGTACGGAGGCACGCTCACCTCGCGCCCGCAACACGCTCCCGCGCTGACGATGAAGCGGTTTCGCAGCCCCGTTGGATCGCGCGAGCCGAGACGGCTACGTACCAATGCGCAGGGACCGTGTGAGATTCTTGAGTGTGGCGATGGCCGAAAACGCAGCGAGCTGCGAGGTCCGCGGATTGGTGCTGGATGGCACGTTCTCGACTTTCACGGTGAGGCGGCCGAATTCGCCCTCGACGCGAATTTCGTGTACGTTTTCGGTTCCACCGGGGACGGCGATGATGCGGACCCGCACGGGGACCGGACTTGCGGGATCGAGAGCCAAGCGCAGCGAGGCTGCGACGTTTGAAGTGGCTGGAAACGCGCGCGCCGCCTCCTCGGCGAGCCCCTCGAAGATGACCGTGTCTTCTGTGAAGGCTGCGAGCGCGAGGTTTCGCTCCACCACGTATTTAGATCCCGTGAGCGCGGCGACCGGCTTGCGGCTGGTGAGCAGCGCCGATTTGATGCGCCCCAGCGAAGCGGATTTGATCCCGTCCAGGCCCCCGATGGCTCCCGATGGAACGTAGATCCGGCAGCCTTTCTCACGGGCCTCGCGCAGCCATGCTTCCTGGCCCAGCAGGCCTCCGACGCTCAGGATGAGCATGTCACGCCTGCAGCGCAGCGCCCTGGGAACAAACTCACCGAGGGCCGCTTGACTCGCCGCTTCGACCGCAAGGTCCGCGCGCTCGATCATCTCCTCCATCGAAATTACCGCCGGGTGAGTGCTAAGTTCCGCGGACAAAGCCTCGGCCCGCGCGCGATCTTGGTCCGCGAGCGCGACAAGCTCCGCATCAACTTGCTTGCGGTCGAGTGCAAGAGCGATCATGCTGCCGATCGCTCCTACGCCGAGGATACCGATTTTCAGCATGGGGGGAATCTTCAGGCGAGTTCGAGCATGCGATCGATCGCACGCTTAGCCTTGCTCGCGATGTGTTCGGGCACACAAATGCGCGGCGCGAGCGTTTCGAGCGAGCGGATGATTTTGTCGAGCGTGATGGTTTTCATGAACGCACAGACAGCTTGGGGATTCACGGGATAAAAGTTCTTCTCGGGAAACTTTTTGCCAAGTTGGTGGAGAATCCCGAGCTCGGTTCCCACCGCGAATTCATCGGCGGCAGACTCGCCGATGTGCCGGAGCATTCCTTCGGTCGAAAGGAAGAAAGTGCGGTCTGGAGGCAGCGTCCCGTCCATGGCCTTCGCCATGCAGGAACTCACGCAGCCGCATTCCGGATGCAGCAGTAGTTCGGCATCGGGATGCTCTGCGAGCATGTCGACGACCTGCTCGGGCCGGATGGTCTTGTGCACGTGACAATAACCTGGATAGGCGACGATGTTCGCTCGCCTGGTTTGCCTCGCGACCACAGCAGCCAGAAATTGATCCGGCACAAAAAGAATGGGCCGGTCCACGGGAATTGCCGAGACCACCTTCGCTGCGTTGGCCGACGTGCAGCAGTAATCGCTTTCGGCTTTGACCGCCGCGGAAGTATTGATGTAAGCGACCACCACAGCGTCCGGCACCTTCGACTTCCACTCGCGCAGCTCCTCCGCGCTCATCGAAGCCGCGAGCGAGCAGCCGGCGCGCAGGTCGGGCAAAAGAACGGTCCGCTCCGGAAGGATAATCGCGGCCGTTTCGGCCATGAAGTGCACGCCGCAGAAGACAATGACCTGGGCGTCGGTTTTCGCCGCAGCCTGCGAGAGCTTGAGCGAATCCGCCACTACGTCGGCGACTTCCTGGACCTCCGCCCGCTGATAGTGGTGTGCTAGCAGGATCGCATTCCTTTCCGTACAGAGTTCGCGAACGCGCTCTTGCTTTCGGCGAATCTCATCGCGCGTGTCCTCTAGGATCTCGATGACCGGAAGCGTGTAGCGTTCTTCGAAGCCATTCTCGACTGCTGCGGTCGCCATGACGGTGAGCTCCCCTCTTATGGAATTATGAAACTCTTCTGTAGATGTTCAGTGCGCTCGCGACAGGTCACTCTTTCAGAAGGAATCCGCGCTCGCGGAGACGCCGCTTCGCCCGCACGATCATTTCCGGCCGGGAGGCCTCGACCGTATGCAGATGCACGCCGCCGGTGAGTGAGGACAAAAGGGCCGCGCGTGAGGAACGGACTTGCGCGAGAAAATCCTGCACGTCGGTGCGAGACTCAAGCCCGAGTGATCCCCGCAATTCCCCGTACACGGGATGCTCGACGATGACGTCGAGGATCCTGACACCGTGGTCGACCAGAATCTCAAGCTCCTCCTCGGTTCGTTCGGGGGCGTGCCGGCACGCCAGGATGGCCCGGTGCAGATGCGAGGAGCTTTCGGGCAGACGGTAGCCCTTGGGCGTTGCGACGATCTGCTCGCCGCCCGCGCGCAGGATGGCGACGTCTTGCACCAGGGAGTCACGGCTCACGCCGAGACGCCGGGCGAGTTCGCCTCCGGTGATGGGCGCTCCGTGCTGGCGAAGGAATTCGAGAATACGGCGGCGGCGCTTGCCCGCGGAAGCAAGGCGCGGCCCCTCGAGCGATTCATTCTTCGGCGATCTCTTGAGTGGAATCATCTTCGCTCTGTCTTGTCAGCTGTAAAGTCTACTGTAAAGTCAGAACATTGTACAGAGATGGTGCGGGTTGGGTGGCGACCTAAATGTCGAGCCGAAGCCCGTGAGGCAACGAATTAATCGTGAACGGGTTGTGGCGGAGAAGGTAATCGAAACCGCTCGGCTACTAAGCCGCCGCATGCACCGCCCGCCAGTTTCAGCGCGTGGGCCATAAGGTACGCAAACGGTTCAGGCTGCGCGCGTGTCAAGGCAATGTAAAGGAGCGCCGCGACCACTCCCACCAAGGTCCCCTGTAGAATGAAGCGGGATTCGATCCGCCGGCACACCCAGAGCGCTCCCAGGAAGCAGGTGATGAAGGACCCGGGCGGAGCGGTGTAGTGCAGAAAACTGTCGCCGAGACGCAAGCCCAGAGGAACAATCGCGAGCACGAGAGCGACTTCCGCGAGCAGGCCGCCGAGCAAAATTCGTCCCCAGTGGATTGTTGTGCTGCTCATTTTCCCACTCCCACGCCGCGCGATGCTCAGTACAAAGAGATAAGCGGAGACAGCTCGCAAGCTTGCTCCCTAAAATCGTTTGCGACCAGAGACATCGCGAACCACAGCCAGAGCACCGTCGCTTTCAGTGACGATAAAACCGGTCTATTTCCCGGGTCACTTGGACATTTCCTTTTATGAAACAGGGCTCGCAGACCCTGGTGCCGTCCCGCAACGTGAAGTCTACCCTGCGACTGGGATCAATCTCGGTTCCGCATTTTCCACACACTTCGCTTGCTGTTTCGCTCATGGCGTGCCTCAGACATTCCATTTTCCGCCATAGCGCCTTCGTTCGGGAACAGAAATCCGAAGCCTGACGGGCACGCCTCCGTGCGGGCCGACAAAGTTCGAGCTCGCTTCCCGTCAGAGAATCCAACCGACCACACGATGATCCACGACTTAGGAGGCTGCTTTCCGGGCAAGCCGCGCCCCGAATTCGGCGCGCTCAGGGAGATCTTCGGAAACAGCCAACACGCAATCGCAGCCTTCGATGGCCACGATCTCTGCCGAATAGAAAGTATCGATGGCTTCGCCGGAGTGCTTGCGGAAACGGGTAACCCGGTTCCGCACCCGGCCGTGCTCGCGAATCTCGTCCAAGATGCGCATCCGTTCGCTCGGGTCATCCCAGAATCCGATATCAAATACGGTGCGGCCGAGGAGTTCCGCGCGCGCATATCCATAGCGCCGCTCGAACGCTTCGTTCACGTCCAGGAAACGTCCCTCGTCCACGGTGGTAATGGAAAAAGCGATGGGACTTGACCGGAACACCTTCGCGAACTTCTCCTCGGACAGTGCCCGGCCGTGCTCCGCTTCGCGCAGGGCGTTCTGAGTTTGCTCGAGGTCCTCGAGCCGCTGCTCGAGCTCCGCGCCATAGATTTCCGCGCGTTGATAGAGGCGCGCATTCTGGATGGCGACCGCGGCGGGAATGGCCAGCGACTTCGCGAGGCGCAGATGGTCTGGCGAGAAGGCTTGCGGGCGCGCATCGCCCAGCGACAGGAGGCCCAGCACGCGCTGCGATGCGACCAGTGGCACGCATAGCCACGATCGCATCTGCGAATATCCCTTGAAACTTTGCCACTCCTGCTCCGTGCTGGTGTCCGGAATGAGCACAGGGGCTCTCGTGGTGAGTACGTGCATCAGAAACCGGTTGCCGCTCGCGTCGAACGTTGCGGGACATTTCGGAACGCGCCGGGTCGATTCCGGGTGGCGCATCTCCCGCGCGAGGAACAAATAGGTCTCGGTTTCGACCAGCAGAACCCGCGCCGACTCGCACGGGACCAGTTTCAGAAGCGACTGAAGCAACGTGTCGAGGACATAGTCCATACTGAGGTTTTGCGTGAGAGCGAGTGTGGTCTTGCGGAAAGCATCGGCTTCGGCCGACGCCGATTCCGCGAGAGCCAGATTTCTCGCCATTTGCTCCTCGGCGGATTTGCGTGCGGTAATATCCTGGGCCGTCCCGACCAGGCGCCGCACGACTCCGGCCGCGTCCCTCACCGGGAAGCCGTGAACCGAAACCCAGCGCACCGCGCGATCGGGCCGAATGATGCGAAACTCTTCGTCGATCTGGCCGGTCTCACCTGCTTCTTCCAGGCGCGTCAAGACGCGCACGCGGTCCTCGGGATGAAACAGTTCCTGATAGGAAGTGGGGCTGTCGCGAAGCGTTTCCAGGGAACGGCCCGTAAGCGTCTCGTACGCCGGATTGATGGAGAGGATGTGCTTGGTCGCGGCATCGAGCATCCAGTAAACTTCTTGGATGTTGTCCGCCATCTGCCGGTAGCGCTCGTCACTTTCCCGCAGCGCCCGCTCGGCCTCGCGCCTGGGTGAGATGTCCCGTAGTACGGCCACGTGCCGTTCGGGCAGGTAATTCGTTTTAACCGTGTACTCGACAAAGAGGGTCTCGCCGTTCCGGTGGAGGAGTCGGGCTTCGCCGTGACCGGAGTTCCGGGGGAGGAACGGAATCGCTCTATTCCCGCAGAACTCCGCGTCCAAAGAGAAGTTCCGAAGCGGGTGACCCACGAGTTCCTGGCGCTGGGTCCCGAAAAGAGCGAGCGCCGCAGGGTTGGCTTCGCGGCAGATCCCTTGGTCATCGAGGATCACGATCGCGTCCAGCGTGCTATCGAAAATCGACTCGAACTCGCGTCCGGTCGCGTTCAGGGCGCGTTCGGTTTCGCCGTGCGCGCGACGGATTCCCAGCAAGAAGCGGACGTGCAGAGCGATCGCTGCACCGAGGGCGAGGAGCACCAGCGCGAGCAACACCAGAGCCGAGCGGCCGCTGTACGCTCGCGGCACGAGCGCTGCAACACACAGGGCCACGACAGCGAAAGCGACCACGATCAAACTGGCTCGGACCCAGCGACGGTGGCCGCTGTGAGTGCGAAGGAAAGGGAACATGGTCATGGCACTGCTGCTCGGCGGGGTCGTCCCGCCCTTGGCGGAGTGACCGTATCCGGTAGTTACGCCTCGATATCGTCACCGTTCAGGGAGGATGCTACGCCCGGCCGTTAGCAGGAGTCAATACGAGCCCCTATACGCTTCCACAGCGTCATGTCCTGGGAGGATTTCCGTGAAAAGGCAACGAAGTTGACGTTCGGGGCGTCGTTCGCCCACGCGGCATTGCCCGAGTGATCTCAGTCGCTAGCCTCTGGCTCGGCCCACAACGCATCCTTAAGTACTCGCTCGAACTCTCCTCCCGCGATGAGTTGCGACACGGCCGCAATATCCGTCGAAAGTGAGCGGTCCTCTTCCACTCGACTTGATACCGAGCTTACGAGTTCCTGCGCTTTCTGCGCGTGGGGTCCTGTCTCGAGCGGCGCGAGAAATTCGATCCCCTGCCAGGCCGCGAGGAGCTCGATCGCTAGCACGTTGCGAAGATTCTCAAGCATGGAAGAAAGCCGCCGGGCCGCGCCCATCCCCATGGACACATCGTCTTCCTGGTTCGCCGAAGCAGGAAGCGAATCGACCGAATGAGGAAAGGACATCGCGTTGGTCCCGCTCGCGAGCGCTGCGGCGGCGACATCCAGGATCATAAAGCCGGAATGAAGGCCCGGCTCGGCAACGAGGAATGCAGGCAGCCCACTCAGCTGCGGATTCACCATCTGCTCGACGCGGCGTTCGGAAATGCCTGCGAACGTGCGATGTCTCGCACGCCCGTCAAGCCTTGAGGAACATTGGAAAGAACACGCATGCAAAGTCTTTAGGTCCTTCTCATTTCCGTTTTGGTTTCTTCGCAAGGCATTTTTCACAGCGCGTCTGAGCGGCTGGACCCATGAACTCATTGCCGCACCTGTATTCCTTTCGGATCAAGGGTTCACCTTGAAGAGTAATGACTTTTTTGACGGGCCGTAGATTGGGAAGGAAGCACGTGGTCCGTGCTGAGGGCTGCGCGTGCTAGAATCCGCCGAAGGCCGTCAGCAGCTTCCTCGTAGGTTTATGCGGCAAGTGAAGCGTGGACGGGCGCGCAAGGCGTGACCTCATGGATACCGAGGCGAAAATACGGCTATTGGGCAGAATCGAAAAAATCTTTCCTGCTTGGGCAATCGAACGACAAGCACGGGTTATTGAACGCGCATTCGACTTCGAATTATCGCGGGTGCAGGATGCGGAAGCCCGCGAAGGTATTGAACACCGGCGGTATTTAGAAGCAAGCGAGTTTTGGGACGCACTTGCTGAATTGCGTGGCACAAGGCTGATGAGTCGCGCCCGAAAGCTTCACATTCCTTCGGAGAATCTGGAGTGGGAGACGGGAAGTTACGGAAACCGCTAGCTGAAAAGCAAATCGGAAGCAGACCTCTATTGTGCTATTCGCGAGGAAAGTCAGAAGGTTTGGGATTTTCGCATAAAAGTAATAGGTGCGTTGACGGGCCTCGTTGGAACACTAATAGGCTTGGTTTCTGTTTTGAAAAAGTAGTTGGGCCGTTGTGGAAAGCCGCAAGCACCAGACGCATATTAGCATGAGAAAAGAATCAGGGAAGAACAAACAACGGACTTGCGAAGATTACTTCCGGATGCCGCTCACGGAGGGGGTTCTTGAGCATATACTTTCGCCCCCGGATCAGGGAACTAGCAATTCCTCAGAAATAAATGAACGCGGCGGGCATGCTTCCAGGAAGTGCCCGCCGCTTTCCTTCAGGCGATTGAGGGACCCAAACCGCCGCACCGATACAGTCCGACTCGACTATCGCACGAATTGGCGATATGCTCGCGGTTCCCCAACGGCCCCTCACTCCTAACGAGGCTTTATGATCCAAGAAATGACGCAAGCCCATTATCCGGGCGTTCTCTGCTCAGACTGCAATGAACCAATTCCCGTACCAAAGAAGACTGCCGAACTTTATGAGGAGCTAAAACGAGGCGCAGCAAGCGAGGGCCAAGATATAAACACCGCTGCGTTTACACTCCGGTGCAGGGCCTGTGATGAAGAGAGTGTGTATGGGATTGACGCGATTCGCGAATTCAATGGACGGCCAAGGTCCCGAAGATCGAAACGCGGGCGTGCCGCACCGGCGGCGTGAACGGGTTCAATTCGGCCAATCGTTCTTCGGGCGCGTTACTCGCGTGCGTCTCTTTGACGAAGCAAGCGTCGCAGACCGGCCTAAAACTTCATCCACAATGGACTCGCTGCTTCACGCGACGTGAGTTTTCCACAAATGCCGTCGCTCACTCAACGGTTTTGGTCTACTCGTTAAGTCGCGCGAGGGTTGGTCAAGTTCGCTCCGCTCCGGCAAAGGAAAAGGCTTCCTAAGTAGCTCGCCATCGCTCGCGGGGTACCCGAGATGCTGAACCTGAATTAGATGCAAGTGGTGGATTGCATCATCGAGAGCTTCTCGTTCAGCAGCAGATATCGTAATGCTGTCAGATTGGCGGGTCCGCCCAAGGATGATCCGTTCGGCCTGTGAAGCGCGATCGGCAAGCTCGAGATGATGCAGCGACAAGCACTGATAGAAGCGGATTTCCCAATCGAACTTTTGGCTGGCACTAGACGGTGCATTGGAGTGTGGCATTGCCGGGTCCCCGTTGGGAGTATACCACTGCTATTATATTTGGTGCGTCGCTCACGAACAGTGGACGACCTCAAGCCGCCGCGCTGCCAGCGAACGGGGCGTGATGGTAGAAAAAATGAACAGAGTAGTCGTACTCGCAGTCGCGTATTTTGGGCTGTCCATCAACGTCTCAGCCCAAGTCCCACAAAGCGCCCCGTTCACTATCCATGTTACGAAGATTCAGCGCGTCAACGGGGGCTGCGCAGTTGACGCTGAGTCTACTAGCATCCGGTTCAAACTACGCTCATCAGTTCCTGCGGCATGTGCGATGCTCAGGTCAGGGGAAAGCTATGAGGCTTTCAGAGCCATGACCAAGGCTAACCCGAAAGATGAAACACAGGACGCGTCCAGCCTTGTCATTACCAACAACGTGAAAAACAGCCGCAGGCCGAACGCGGTTTTCGCCGTCGATTCTGAGGAATCAATCCCGCAGAAGTTAGAAACTGGTTGGACGCGCGCACGCGGCGTATGATTCCCGCGGGGAACAGCGATGGTCATTGGTGAGCGCCTGAAGGCTCTGAGGGAACAGAGAAATATGTCCCAAGGCGACGTCGAGAAGCGCACGGGACTTTTTCGAGTCTACATTTCGCGAGCAGAGAACGGCCACACGGTTCCCGCAATCGAAACACTCGAAAAATTCGCTCGGGCGCTCGAAATTCCGATCTACCAACTTTTCTATGACGGTCAGAATCCGCCGGCGCCAATCGTCTCAGTGCCTCCAACGGATAAGGGCTGGGGCAGTTCCGGTCGCGACGCCCAGACACTTCACAGGTTTCGCAGCCTAATGAGCCGGATGGACCAGGGCGAGGTGGAACTGCTGTTGTTCATGGCTCAGAAAATGTCGCGGCGGAAAAAGCGCGGCTCTCGGGCGTAGGTCGGCGGGCAATCTCAACGGTGAGTCGATAGTCGCTTCGGAGCCCACTCCGGGAAGTGCATCTTCCAGAAGTTTGCGACGGGTTCCACCAACTCGATCCCCACGGTCCATTTACCGTCCTGCAAGGAGCCCACATCCACGATCCGGCATTCTTGCTCTTCGCCGGTGCTCTTGTTCACAACCAAAATGCTCTGGCCCGCTCGTACCCTAGCGGCCAGCGCGAGCGCCCCTCCGTGAGCGTTCACAGAAAGCATGTGGGTGAATTCACTGAAGGATTCCTGGAATATGTCCTGCCCGAAGACATGCACGGGGATGGACAGTACGAGCCGCTTGCTTCTTCGGAGCGGTCGGCCTGGCCGAATCCGTACGCTCATGACAAGCCAAAGGTAGAATCACGGCCAGTCTGAGCACAATAGTACTGACGGCCCAGCAATCTACGGCTGCTGCGGGTGGCGGCCTTCCGGTGCGATTGCATCCGCCATGCGGAAAATCGCCGCTAGCACCTCCAGAACGACGCGGCAATAGAGAATCCAGAAAAAGCCGACCCGAGCACCGAGGAGTGCGAGGAGACCTTGCACCCGAGCTTGCTGTTTATGACCGCCACGCGTCCGTCCGGCATCTGGCGCTGCGCCGGCAACGGAAGATCGCTAAGGTGGCGATGGCCCGAAGACTCGGAGTGCGGTTGTACTGGATGTGGCGGAAGGGCTGGGAATATTCAGACTGGGTCAAATTCGGTTCGCACGCGGGACAGCTCGGTACCGGACATGGCGTGCAGTAGAACGCCGTCCACATGAATGGGCATCCCGCTCTCTGGCGAGAGGGAGTTTGCACGGGTAATCGTGGTCGAAGTTTTGATCGGAGAGATGTTTAGGTCGGACTGAAGCCGACCGAAAGATTACAGGCGAGCCGTGGTCGTCGACATCGGGCCAAAGAACACGACGAATGAAGACGCTCACAGAAGCGAATGGAGAAGTGCGCTCATAAGTAGCTTGACAGAGCCGACGTTGTTAGAGATGTACGGTAAGGGCGTTATCTCTAACGACGCCGACCATTTCAAGAGATTTTATTCTTATTTTTTCTGCGCACGAACACACCTTTCCCATGGCACGCGGATCGCGTCTCTGTGGCTGCGTTGTTTCACTTGCATCACCCTAGCAGCTCGGGCCGGTTCCGCTTCATCGATTCGGTGTTGCCCACCAAACATCTCTTCGGTCACGATCGACCATGATGAGTTATGCGAACTCCCTGTAGGGAGGCGGGTCGCCTAATCAATCGGACGGTGACTCTTCGCACCATAACGCCCTCCAGGCATCCCCGCACAGGCATCACCGCTTTTCTGCTGCATCTGTCCACGACGACAGAACTCTTGGTAATCAATCTGATCTCGCAACATGATCCACAACCGAATCCCGAGTTTTCGCGCGGCGGCAACCCGGGCTTTTCCCAAACCCTTCTGCACTAATTTTCGCCGGTAGAACCGCCGCAATTCCGGATCCCGACGCACCGCGTGTGCCGCCGCCTCACACCAGAGAAAGCGCAACAGCGGATTGCCTTGCTTGCTCAAACCTCCCAACCGCTGTCGCCCGCCGCTGGAGTGTTCCCGGGGAATGATCCCGATATAGCTTGCCAGAGCCTTGCCGTCGCGAAACCGTTTCGGATCGCCCAGAAATACATCGGTCGCTAGGGCCGTGATCGGTCCTACGCCGGGATGAGTCATCAGCAGCCCTGCTGTGGGTCGTTGGCCTGCTTGCTCCAGGACTCGCTGGTTCAGTTGTTCTATCTCCGCTTCGAATCTGGTGTACATCGCCTGCAACTCACTGCGACGATGAGCGGTATGTGTTGCCAGCGGTAACGACGCGATCGCTTGCTGTCCGCTTTCGCTCCACAGCGAACTCCCTCGCCTTAAACCATTCGCCAGCGCGATCGCCTGCAGCGCGTTCTGTATCCGCGTCCGCAAGCGTACCCATTGATGACGGTGTAAGAGCAACCCTCGCAGATCCAGGAGTTCCTTCGACGGTTGCCAGATCGATGGAAAACGGTTTTCTACCAGCAGTTTTAGAAGTAACTCGGCATCTCGCTGGTCATGTTTCTGTCGGCGGGGTTCGGCCGCTCGAATCGTCGCCGGATGACCGACCTGACAGTCGATTCCGAGTTCTTCCATCAAGTGCAAAAACCACTTCATCGACCCGGTCGCTTCGATTCCTACACGCACCGGACCGGGAAGCGTGGAATAAAACTCCCGCACGCTGTCGCCTTCGTGCGTGAGAGTCCGATTCACTACTTCCCCTGTTTCGGTGTCCAACATCGCCAACGTCTGTTGGCGAGCGTGCAAATCACATCCTATAATCCGCATCTCGGCCTCCTTCGGTCCGAGCACTGTTGGGGTGAACACCGAACAGTCTACTCGGGCCGTTGCGAGGCCGGCGTCGTTATGACATCACTCAGGCGTTGACTTTCGGCAGCCGTGCGCGTGCGGGGTGATGAGCCCTATGCTTTCAACTCCTCCGCGAGCTGATCGAAGCAGCCGTTCCAGCCCTTGCTATGAGCCTCGCGCTGATTAGCAGTGGCGAGTCCTACGTGCGTCAAGATCACTTCCGTGAAAGTTCCGCGCGGCTGAAATTCCACCGTCACCAGCGTGTCACGAGCCTCGTCGACCTTTTCCCCCGACGCGGAGAACTTCTGCCAGTCCCAAGTGAACACCAGTTTTTTCGGAGGCTCGATGTCCCGGTACGTGACGGTCTGCTTAAACGTCTCTCCCTGCGGATTCTTGACCTCCATCACACTGGTGCTGCCAAGCCGCGCGTCAGTCGTGTCAAAACGGGTCTCGTGTCTCGGGAACCGGCACATCCATTTCTCTACCTTTTCCCGTTGAGTCCACGCTTCGAAGACTTTCTCCTGCGGCGCTACAAACATTCGCCGGACTTCGAGCTTGGTTTCGGGTCCGTAGGCGGCGTTTGCCATTTGGAGATCTCCTCTTTATCGATTCTTCTTCCAGACAATCTGCCAGAGCGTCGATGGGAGGACAAGCCTAGAATGGGGCGAAGAAAAGGCTGCCGCGCAACTCCGGTTCCGGGTTGTAAACCTCGCCCGAAAACGCTGAAGCGTTACGTTGGGTACGGAAGGCCCGGCTTTGAGTTGATTTCATAACAATGCTGGCTCCCTGGACCCGAGTAGACTTTGGTTGCTTGACGACCAAGGCTCGGGAGAAAGGAGCCCGATATGATCATTATAGGCGTGGATTATCACCCGAGCTTTCAGCAAATCTCTTTTATGGATCAGGAAACTGGTGAGTGCGGAGATCGGCGATTGAACCACAGCGATGGAGAAGCCGAGCGGTTCTACAAGGAGTTACTAATCGGAGCATAATATAGATGACATATAAGAAGTAGAGTGATAGTGTGGAGGCATGGAAAGACAGGATGCTCGCTCGCTGCCGGGAGAAGCCCAAGAAGATCTTCGTCGGCGAGTTGTGGAGGCTGTCGAGAAAGGTCTGTCGCAAACCGAGGCGGCTAGGGTTTTCGGAGTGGCGCGAGGTACGGTGAGCCGCTGGATGGGGCTGGTGGAAAGCGCAGGCCGTCGGGCGTTGAAAGCACGGCGTCGGGGACGGCCCCCGGTTTCGCGATTGGCACCGCACCAAGCAGCCACCACGGTGCGCCATATTCTGAGCGGCTGCCCGGACCAGTTGAGCTTGCCCTTTGCGCTGTGGACCCGGGAAGCGGTGCAAGAGTTGCTGTCGCGAAAATTCGATGTGCGGGTTTCGGTGTGGACGGTGGGCCGCTACTTGCGGGCCTGGGGATTGACGCCGCAGAAGCCGGTGCGCCGCGCGTACGAGCAAAATCCGGTGGCCGTGCGGAAATGGCTGGCGGAAGAATATCCAGCGATTCGCGAACAAGCGCGGCAGTTTAAGGCCCAGATTCATTGGCTCGACGAGATGGGGCTGCGTTCGGACCATCCAGCGGGACGCAGCTACGGACGGCGCGGGCAGACGCCGGTGGTGTTGGGCACCGGGCAGCGTTTTCGCTGCAACATGATCTCGGCGATTACCAATCGGGGGCGATTGGCCTTCATGATTTTCCGTCAACGTTTCACGGCGCGAGTGTTTCTGAATTTTCTTGGCCGTCTATTGCGCTTGATGCGGAAGAGCAGGCGGAAAGTATTACTGATTGTGGATGGCCACCCGGTACACAAGTCGCGATCAGTGGGTCGTTGGCTAGCCGAGCACGCAGAACAAATCCGAGTTTTCTGCTTGCCGTCGTACAGTCCGGAACTGAATCCGGATGAATTGCTGAACCAGGATGTGAAGACCAATGCGCTCGGTCGGGTCCGTCCCGTGAACGTCCAGGAAATGATGAGCAACGTTCGCTCTTACCTGCGGATCACACAAGCTCGGCCCAAGCTCGTGAAAAACTACTTTCGCGAGCGTCACGTGCAGTACGCAGCTCGCTGAAACGTGTCACATATTTAGTGCTCGGAGTAATAACTGCGTACCAGTTCCTTCAGGCTGCGTAGGCCGTGTTCCCCGTGATAGACGGGGCTGAGATGGTTAAGACGGAGCAGCTCGGCCAACCGGCGCGCGTCGATCTTGTCACTCTGGCTACCTTCCCTCATGGCGGCATTCTTGCGTGGATCGCACACCACCAATTTCCTGACGTGTGGCTTCAACAAGTCATACAACCAGGCGGCCGAGGTTCCTTCTTCAAACGTGACCTGCAAGTCTCCGCGCAGCCCCTCGATAAACTGCAGAATCATGCTGGCTTTGGTCTCGATGATGCATTCCATCACGATCTTTCCTGCAGCATTCCTCACCGCAATCGAAATGCTTTCCTTGTGCACATCCATACCGATATACTTTTTGCTATCCATTGAGGGCGCTCCTTTCTGTAGGGGTTGAGGCAAGCACCCAAACCCTACTCCAAAAGGGGCGCCCTTTTATATTGCGTCGCGTAACCGGAAATCTCTAACAACGTCGGCTCTGTCAAGCTATTTATGGGCGCACTTCTCCGTTCACTTCAAAGAGTGTCTTTGTTCGTCGTCTTCTTCGGCCCTGTCGACGACCACGGCTCGCCTGGAATCTTTCGGTCGGTTTCAGTCCGACCCACACATCTCTTCGATCCTAGCTTCAGACCATGATTACTCGTCCAAACTCCCTCTCGCGAGGGAGCGGGATGCCCATTCACTAGGACGGCGTTCTACTGCACGCCATTTCCGGTTCCGAGCTGTCCCGCGTGCGAACCGAATTTGACCCAGTCTGAATACTCCCAGCCCTTCCGCCACATCCAGTACAACCGCACTCCCAGTCTGCGGGCCATAGCTACCTTGGCGATGTTCTTTTGCCGACGTATCGCCAGGTGCATATACCGACGCCGCCAGTCCGCATCGCAACGCGCTGCCGCTTGCGCTGCTTCCCCCAGCAAGAAACGCAACAAGGAACTGCCTTGCTTGGTGATGGGGCCGAGTCGTTGATGGCCCGCACTGGAGTCCTCGCACGGGATCAGTCCGACATAACTGCCGATCTGCTTGCCGCACGGAAACCGCTCCACCGTCCCGATGATCAGCACGAAGGCCAGCGCCGTGATGGGTCCCACGCCGGGATGCGTCATGAGCCGCAGCACTACGGGCCGTTTCTTGGCTTCCTGCTCGGCGGCTTCGGTTAACTCTTGAATCCGGGGATTCATCCGGTCCAGTAGCTCCAGCAGATCCTTGCGGCGGCGGGAGGCCCAGGGAGCGAGCGCCAGCTTTTCTAACTGGGCTCGTCCTGCCTCGCTCCACAGCTTCTTCTTCCGTCGCTGGCCTTCGTTCATCGCCAGAGCCTGCAGTTGATTCATGATCCGCGTGCGCATCTGCACCAGCCGATGCCGATGCCAGAGCAGTTGCCGCAGATCCCGATTCTCCGGACTGGGTACCCAGATCCGAGGGAAATTATTTTCCCGCAGCCGTCGCAGCAGCAGTCGGGCGTCCTCCCGGTCGGTCTTCTGCTTGCGCACTGGCTTGGTTTTGATCTTCGCCGCATCGCCGATCCACAGCTCCATACCGAGTTCTGCCAGCAACCGCTCGAACCAGCGGGAGTAGCCCGTGTCCTCGATCCCGACTCGCACGCTGACTCCTCGCGCCGCCAGTTCCCGGTAAAACTTCTCGGCTTCTCCCGCACTGTGGTTCAATTGCCGTTCCTCATACTCTCCGGTTTCTGTGTCTACCAACGCGATGTACTGGTCGCTCGGGTGATAATCCACACCTATAATGATCATGTCGGCTCCTTTCTCCCGAGCCTTTGGCCGTCAACAACCACAGTGTACTCGGGTCTAAGGAGCCGACGTTGTTATGCAATCAAGTCCAGCTGTAGTAGGCAGTTCTCAGCGGGTGTGTCCTGCGTCCGGCCAATCTTCATTCCCTTGCAGATCCAATGTATACGGAGTCGCTCACCCGAGTAGTCGCGGACACACTGACGAAACCGAGTTCATGAAGCGCGCAGTATTCGGCATCTGCCTCGATGGCAGCGATTATGAGCGCCGTTGCGTGTCCCGCGCATTTCTGGCCCATAACAGCGAAAAGACTGTGTTCCTGTTTGCTAGGCTGCATCGGGTTCCCTTGGACTACCAAGACGATTCTCCTTGCGGTTCCTGAGGGGCGCACTGAGGAGTCTATGCGTATATTGTGAGCGTCCGATCCTTCACTTGATATTGTCAGAAGTAACAGGCAGAGTTTTACATGGTGAGGGCCATGTCCTGCACATCGTGTGCGTCAGACAATCAGAGGAAATTTGGAGCGGAAATAAACATTCATCAGTTGGACTTGAGAAATCTAAACAGAAAGGCCGTTTTGGTTTTCGCCGACCTCCTGGTCTGTCTGGATTGCGGTTGTTCACAGTTGACCATCCCGAAGGCTAAATTGGCGTTACTTGCCACGGACGCTGAATCGCCGACCTCGCAAATTCGATTACGGCATAACCGCGTTCTACCAGACGATTGACACGATCCTGTGGGGCCGCAAGACCTACGACTGGCTTCTCTCCTATTACAAGAAGAAAGGCAAGAAAGACGGAATGTTCGACACGAAGCTCACCAATTACGTGTTCTCAAGGAAGCCGCCGAAACGGGCAGCACCCGGCGCCGAATTCGTGTCGGAGCCGGTCAAGACATTCGCGCAGCGTCTGCGTGCCACGCCGGGAAAACACATTTGGATGATGGGAGGGGGCGAGCTGATCGCCTCCTTTCTCGACGCTGGCGAGATCGACGAGTTCGACATTCACGTCATTCCCAACTTCATCGGTAAGGGCATTCCGCTGGTTGCGCCGCGCGATCGAGACGTCGCCCTTCGCTTGCGTTCAGTCAGGAAGTACCCCGATGGTGTCGTCCGACTGCGCTATGAGATCGCGAGGTAACCAAGTATCACTATTCGCTATGAGGCCGGACATTCTGAACCGGCGAACTCCTTGTTAGCCCGATGGCCTCGCCGACGACAAAGGCAACCGCCTCGGCCTCCGTCTCCCGGATACACTTTGTAGTTTCGGCGCGCCGCGCGGAAAAGTGCAGCCGCGAATGCGCGACTTCATGCGTCAGGACATGGAACTCCTCGGCGGCAGACATGCCGGGCAGCAAAATGATCTTTCCGGCCGAGCATTGCCCTTGCGCCGGAAGAATGCTCGTTGAATATTCGAGCGCGCATCCCGACTCAGTTACGAGTGCCTTCAGGCGTGCAAGATATTCTCCGGGATTCCCTTCGAACTGCGTAAGTGACGGAAGCGGATTCCCTGCGGTATCGGCAACATCGAAAACGACGGTCGCGCGAAAACCGACCAAGCTTTCGCGCCGGGTCTCGATTCCACAGTCATTGGAGTCTACGGCTTGGCGAACGAGCGGCGCAAAGATCATGATGCCCTTAGCACCTCGCACGACTTGGCGGTGCAGTTTGCGCCAGGTGTGGTAGCCTGCCACGCGCGTCGCATCCGGACGCTGGGTGATAGTCAACAAAACGTTGCTCATGCTATAGCGATGAAACTTCCCCACTGCGCTGAGATAGTTGCGAAGAACTTCACTTTCGCCTTGCGCAAGACTTTCCGATAGATGCTCAAGAGCTTTACTGGTGACTTCTCTGGCTTCGTCGATTTTCATTTCCGTTCTCCTGTTTCGGGAACTTTCTGCCCCCTTCACAGCGAGAGAGGGGGCAAGGACCCGAAACAGAGAACGGAAGCGAAGCTAAGAGTCTAGACCGGCCTGCGCGAGCTGCACGTCCGAGTGACACGGCCTTTGGGTGGCGCGAGGCGTGCTAGCGCAGACCGGAGAAGTCAGACAAGAAGGTCCTACCGGCAGAGCGCAGCGGACGGTAAAAGCAGTTCGGATTCAAACCAACCCTGGAGCGACGGCCTCGCTTTGCAAATGATCCGACGTGGGGATCGTTCGGACTTGGTCCTATGTTCTGAGTCATCAATAAGCTCGAAGCTAGCGGAGTCGGTCGCCCAGTCTGCGATTGCCCCAAGCACCAGGCGGTTCGCTCGATTCCGACCGGCCTCGGAAGCGGACATATATAAAGGATGAGAATAGGGGCGGAAAGCGGGGTTCAGGGATCAACAGCGTCAGGCCCCGTTCCATCGCCACCCATCGACAACAGCGAAAGAAAGGCGAATATGATAGGATGATTTCCGATTGCTGAAGTTGCTTTCATACTCCCAAGAGCACGGATCGCGACCTGGGTGTTTCTATCGGAACTTGTGGGACCGTCGAAAGCGAATTAGCAACCAGTAGAATACCTGCTACATTTAAAAACCGAATGGGCGCCTACTTCACTGTTGGTACAGCGAAAACGCTGCCGCCGTTTGCCGCAGGCCAAGATGCAACGGCCACTCCCGCCATTACTATGCGATCTGGCAAGCTTATGGCGAAAGCGTTTGCCGCCTCGTTCGAAGGGGCCGAGCGCGAGTCAGTCGCTCGCCGCTTCACGCGGGAGATTATTGAGAGCTACTGGACGCAAATTCAAATCGGTGTTCGGCGATCATTTCCTCTCCCCGAATTCTTCGCTCTTGAAAAGTCTACGACGCTGCCGGAGCGGCCCAGCGCGATTGCGCTCAGCATGGGCCGAGCGGCCAGCATGCTTGAACCTCTTGCCGCCGCTTACCTCATCAGTGTGACATACACCGCCATGTTGCCCGATGAAACCAGATCAAGACTGGGAGCCTATTACACGCCGCCGCCACTCGCGGCGAGACTCGTTTCGATGGTTACCAGTGCAGGCATTGATTGGCAGACCTGCCGCGTGCTTGATCCGGCGTGCGGCGGCGGTGCATTTCTCGCTGCGGTAGCTGGACCGCTCGCGAAGGCAGCGACGAGAATATCACCCGAAAAATTCATTTTCGAGATTGCGTCACGCTTAACGGGTTTTGAAATCGATCCATTTGCAGCATGGCTCTCTCAGGTATTCCTGGAAGCAACCCTGATGCCCTGGTGTCATCGCATCAACCATCGCCTGCCCGTCGTCGTCCAGGTCTGTAACAGCCTCGCGGCTCAGGAACCCGTAGAACCAGGCGCGCACTACGATTTGGTGATTGGAAATCCTCCTTACGGCAGAGTCTCGCTCACGCCGCACCTGCGCGCCCGCTACAGCCGGAGCCTTTACGGCCACGCAAATCTATATGGGGTATTTACGGACTTGGCCGTAAGGTTCACGCGCGTCGGCGGCGTGATTGGGTACGTCACGCCGACAAGTTTTCTCGCCGGAGAATATTTTAAGTCTCTTCGCCGTCTGCTTGCCGGGTCGGCACCACCGATCAATATCGATTTCATATCCGTCCGCAAAGGCGTTTTCGAGGATGCCTTGCAGGAAGCCATGCTCGCAACGTATCGAAAAGCGAGTGCGCATCTACATTCCCCTACCGTCCATTTCGTTGCACCCACGGACGAGGATGAGCTGACGGTCGAGCAGGGCGGAACGTTTGATCTGCCCGGAGGGGGAGGACCCTGGCTGGTACCCCGTAGTATCGAACAGTCCCGTCTCGTCGAGAAGCTTAGGAAGATGCCCTACCGACTCAGCGACTACGGCTATCAAGTGAGCACAGGCCCGCTGGTTTGGAACCGTCATAAAGATCAGTTGGCGGATAAGCCTGGAAAGTCAAAGCTTCCGCTTATTTGGGCAGAGGCTGTGACTTCGGACGGCCATTTTCAGTTTCGCGCGGACAAGAAGAATCACTGTCCCTATTTCAAAATTCTTGCGGGCGATGATTGGCTGATTACCCGTAAACCTTGCGTGCTCGTGCAGCGCACGACTGCCAAGGAACAATCGCGCCGCCTTATTGCGACCGAGCTACCGGCTGTCTTCGTGCAGAGGCACGGGGCCGTGGTGATTGAAAATCATCTCAACATGGTTCGTCCTAGCAGCGAAACTCCGGCTGTGTCCGCACAGATCATGGCGGCGATGCTCAACACTCCCATTGTGGACCGCGCATTTCGCTGCATCAGTGGCAGTGTCGCGGTTTCGGCATACGAACTCGAGAACTTGCCGCTGCCGGCTCCCGAGGAATTGAGGCAGCTCGTGGGGCGCGCCGTCAGCCAGACGCCGGTCGCGAAAGCATGCTTGCGACTGTATACCGAGGAATGAAAAGCGTGAGTCCGCCGCCTTACATCGATCGCGCCACAATTCATCAGCGTTTACAACTCATTTTTCCAGAAGGCATACCGCAACGGAATTACTGCGTGCGCGAAGCCGCGGCTTCCACGATCTTTACCTTGCTCTATATAGGCGCCGTTGAGGGTGCGAATCAGTGGGGCGCCCCAAAGCAGATCTACCGCATGACGGATGCGCAGTCCGTGCAGCATAACGATACGGACAGAACGGCATATGTGACCGAGTCCCTGAAACCTGGCTTTCAGCCGCAAGAGAAAACCTGGTACAAAGACAACAGTCGTGAACAGATTCGCGACGAAACCATTCGTCAAGGATTAATCCCCAACAATGCAGTAACAGAGCGGGCCGGTCTCGATACAGCTGCTGCCGCACAGGTACGACTTTGTTGCATGCATACAGGAGCGACGTGAAGGTTCAACAAGAACTTCTGAGGCATTCGGACATTCGGACCACGATGAATATCTCCGCGCACACAGTGTCACCAGAACTGCGAAAGGCGAATAGCGAAGTGGTTCGAATGATTTTGCCCGAAAGAAAAACGGCGTGAAATTGTTCACGAAAACGCGGGGGCAATCCGGGGGCAGCAGTAGTTCCGACTCGGGACAACAAACGAGTTACGGCGGGGGCACATTCCGCAGAGTTCCTTTAGATTCTGCGCCTTGATAAATTCGACCGCTAACGCCCCTACGAGTTTTGTTTCTCAATCCAGAGGGCTTGTGGGAGCAGCGACACGCAATAAGGAACAGCGTCCGCGCCCAATGAACGATTCTGGCGGCGCGGAAAGCAATCCATCGCGGCCCGGACGACGGGTCTTTCTCTCATGAGATGTTCCGTCCGACCGTGGCACGGGTTGGCGTTGCTTTACTCCTCTAGGGACACGAGCATGTGACGCAAGAACTTGCGGAGCCGGCTTGCGCTGCTGACCGTCACGAGACTTTCGATGCTTTTCCGTAGGCATTTAGGATCGTCGTCAACACCTTCGAAGAAGTAGAAGGCACTGATCGGCAATTCAAGCGCCTCCGCCAGTGCGACCATAATTTTGGGGCGGGGATAGATCCGTCCTGTCTCGATGTCACTGATGTATTTATCTGTCTTACCGATTCGCCTGCCCAATTGATACTGCTTCTGGTTCTTTGATTCCCGCAGCGTGGCGAGGCGTTTTCCGAATAGGCGCTTCAGATCAGGAGTCATGCCGCCTACACATTAACCAGAAAGGTTTTCCGCGATTCCGTGTTTGCAACGGGATTTGTATGTACAAGTCCTAGTAAAAGATATAGTATAGGGAATAGCCTTGTCTGAGCGTGCTGAGCATGCGCTCGTCAACGAGCTCATCGCTATTTGCTAACGATGATAGAAGCGGGATTCCTCCGTACGCCGCATCAGCTCGGTGAGACTCACGCGGTACGCTCTTGAAAAGCGAGCAATCGTCCTGAGGGTTGGGCTTTGTACACCACGTTCGATCGCGCTCAACTGTGTTCTGTCTATGCCGAACTTGACGAAAGCATCGAGTTGGGAAAGCCCTGCCCGCTCTCGAATTTCACGCAGCACACTTCCGAAAGCCTTTTCAGGGCCTGATCTAGGCTGAATTTGCCGATCGTGTGGCATGCGGAGTTCAGCGTGACGAAGGTGATGGATATAAACCAACGGGGAAAACCCATCACTTTCAATAGGGCGGAACGCAAGCTTCGTAGTGCCTGAGAGGCAGAGATGGACAGTCTCACGGCAACCCGGTTCCCATCGCTCCAGTTCACTGGAGAGAGAACCCCTGTTGCACCCGTCTTGAGAGTGCAAGAAGTGTCTTCAACAGACGCTTCTGACGAATCCCTCATCTCTCGGGTTTGCTCAGGCGACGGTGACGCGTTGGGGATTCTCTTTAGGCGCTATGCACGCCTTACTCGAAGTGTAGCAGTGCGCATCTTGAGAGATACAGCCGAGGCAGAAGATCTTGTCCAAGACTTGTTTCTCTATATCCAACGAAAATGTGGAATCTTTGACAGCTCGAAAAGCACTGCCCGGTCCTGGATTGTTCAGATGGCTTACCACCGGGCTCTAGACCGGCGGCGCTACCTGAAGTCCCGAGAATTCTACGCACAGCCATTCTTTCAATCGGATGGCGTTCAAATGGTCGGAAAGCCGACCACGGAAAACGATTATTCCGCGGAAGCTGTTTTCGGGCGTAACGGTCTAGACAAGATCGTGAATGCACTGTCGGCTGATCAGCGCGAAACCCTGCGCCTGCATTTCTTTGAGGGGTATACGCTCCTCGAGGTCAGCGAGAAACTGGGGCAGCCGCTCGGAAACGTGCGGCACCATTACTATCGAGCGCTCGACAAGCTGCGCAAGGAAATGTTCGCAAATGATCGGCAACCCACCGAAGGGTGTGCTAAATAGATAGTGACATCGAGAGATTGGGAAGTGGTTCAAGATGGAACCCCATGATGAATTCATCGAGCTTTGTGCCGTATCGACTTCGGGCGAGCTGAGCGAACAAGAGCGGCGGAAGCTCGAAGCGCACCTTGCCGGGTGTGCGGAATGTCGCCAAGCCCTGCGAGAGTTCCAGGCGGCCGTCGATTTGGGCATGCCGTTCCTTGCTTCGAAGTTGTCCCCCGCATTGTCACTGGATTCCTCCGAATCATTCTTATCGCACCCAGCGCAGTCAGGACAAACTGCTCCGCTCGAGCCCGCCCTGCCCTTGCAGAACGCCGCAAACCAAGTAGGGACTCGGCCCGATGTCGGCGAAAGAGGCTTTGCCTTCGCTCAAAGAAACGGACACGGGCATACGAAGGTCAATTGGAACTACGTTTGGTTGCCATTCGCGGCTTGCATTCTGTTAAGCGTCGCCCTGGGAATCTACTCGTACCGAATGGGTAAAAGCCGCAGCGTCGAAGTAACTCAGAAGAACTCGCCTGCGCCCGATATGCAAATCGAGGCTCTAGAACAGCGTATGAGCGACGCCGGACACGAACGCAACGATTTGCGAACGCAGCTCGCGCAACGCGACCGCGTCATTTCTGATCTCCGGCGCGAGATTCAAGCGCAGTCGGCATCTCTCGCCGAAATGAAAAGCGCCCAGGCGAATTTCGAAAAATCCATCCAGGAGGATGAGAGCGAGAAGCAACAGAGCGCCCAAGATCGCGCCACGCTCGCGCAAAAATTCGCGAACGCGCAGGCTTCACTCCAGAAAACTCAAACCGAGTTCGATTCGTTGCAACGACAGCGGGCACAGGAGGAGTCGCGCGCCGATAGCTTGGCCGCCCAGGTCAACGATCTCCACGCGCAGCTTCGCGACCGAGAACAGACTATGAACAAACAGGAGGACTTGCTAGCCCATGACCGTGACGTTCGGGAATTGATGGGGGCGCGGGATCTCTATATCGCGGAGATTTATAACGTGGCCCTCGACGGGACGCAAAAACCCTACGGGCGCGTTTTCTATACCAAAGGAAAGTCTCTGATCTTCTACGCCTATGATCTGGATCAAGAGGCCGGCGTCCGGAACGCGAGCACGTTTCAGGCCTGGGGGCAGCGCGGCCCGGATCGACGGCAAGCCTTGAACCTGGGGATTTTCTACGAAGACAACACAGCGAAGAAACGCTGGGTGCTGAAGTTTGATGATCCAAAAATGCTTGAGCAGATTGATGCGGTTTTCGTGACCGTCGAACCAAGCGGCGGAAGCCACAAGCCGAGCGGCAGCCCTCTGCTTTTTACCTACCTGAAAATCGGACCAAATCACCCCTAGTTACGTGCTTCTTTGGTATGGTCAGTTTGTCCTCCGATGACGGTGCACTGGTACATTTCCGTTCTCTCTTCCGTAGACCGAAGGAACACGACGCAATTCGTTCCTCGGAGGAGAAGCCCCATGTGGTTGCGCAGGATCGGTTTTCCTGGATTCGTTATCCTCGTTATGTCTGGTTGCCTATCCGCACAATCACCGAATGGAATCATCAACGGCCTGGTGCTCGATCCGACCGGCAGCGCAATCGCGGGCGCCGAAATCCGAATCGCGAACGACGCGACGGGCGTTCAGTACACCGGCAAAACGAACGGCGAAGGCATCTACGTCGTTACGAATCTTCCGCCCGGTCCGTACCGGCTGCAAGTTTCGAAGATCGGATTCAAAACGCTGATCAAACCCGACATCATTTTGAACGTGCAAGACTCGCTGGCCATTAATTTCACGCTGCCGGTGGGTGCCGCTTCGGAGACGATCACCGTCACCGGAGGCGCTCCGCTGGTCAACACGGAGTCCGGCTCCGTTAGCACCGTGATCGATCACCGGTTAGTTGAAAACCTTCCTCTTAATGGGCGCAGCTTCAACGCGCTGTTGCAGCTGACACCCGGAGTGGTGATTGCGGCCACCAGTACTTACAACCAGGGCCAGTTCAGCATCGCGGGCCAACGCACCAGCGGGAATAACTTCCTCGTCGACGGCGTCTCGGCAAACTTCGGTGTCTCGGCCCAGCCTACTATCGGAACGTCGGGCGGCGCGACACAAGCGTTTAGCGCCCTCGGCGGCACCAGCAGCTTGGTGTCGGTCGAGGACCTTCAGGAATTTCGAGTCGAGACGTCCTCCTTCGCGCCGGAATTTGGCCGCACCCCGGGCGGGCAAGTCATCCTGACGACTCGTTCGGGTACCAACGACTTTCATGGAGGCGTCTACGAATATTTCCGAAACGACGTTCTCGATGCCAACGATTGGTTTGCGAATCAAGCGGGGCAACCGCGCGCAGCGGAACGTCACAACGACTTCGGCGGATTCTTGGGAGGACCGATTCGAAGGGACAAGACATTCGTGTTCGTTTCCTACGAAGGGGCGCGGTTGCGGCAACCTAGCACGACGGTCGTTCAGGTACCCTCAGAGTTCGCCAGGACGACGGCTCCCCCCGCGATCGCTCCCTTTCTCGACGCTTACCCCCAGCCCCAGAATGGGACCATAACGCCCGACGTTTACACGCAACCGTTCACTGGAAATTATTCGAATCCCTCTACTCTGAACGCCGGAAGCATTCGTATCGATCACACGGTGAATGCGCGTTTGTCCCTGTTCGGGCGCTACAACGAAGCTCCCTCCGAAACGGCGAGGCGCAACAACAGTCTCAGTGAGA
This sequence comes from uncultured Acidobacteriota bacterium, assembly GCA_963804625.1. Classification (GTDB taxonomy): domain Bacteria; phylum Acidobacteriota; class Terriglobia; order Acidiferrales; family UBA7541; genus Palsa-295. The sequence goes on from CAWDRJ010000001.1 coordinate 51,949, forward strand.
CGGATTCGACCGAGGTTGGCACGAGAACGGTGACAGTCGGCGCAACGATGGTGGTGGGCCCTCTCATGGCCAACAGCTTTCGCGCGAACTACTCCGTACAAACTGCCATTGGATTGGCCAGTCTGGATTCGTTTGGCGGAGCGGTACCGCCCAGTCTTAGCCTTCTCGGACCGGGCTTGACGAATCCAGCCAGTATCAATCTGCAGTTCGGCACCTTCGACACGGGTTTCTATGCGACCGGGCCACAGGCCAGAAATCGCAGCACGCAGCTCAATTTTGCCGATGATTTCAGCGTCTCCCGCGGCGCGCATCAATTTAAGTTTGGCGCCGACTATCGCGCCATCTACTTGGATCTCCGTCCCTCGCCGGTCCTTCAGTACATTGTGAGCAGCGTGCCCAATTTCATCGCGACGAGCCTGGCGGATTACGGCATTTTTGGATTCAACGGAAATCCGACAAAGTTCCTGTTTCAATCCACCGGTCTTTACGGTCAAGACACCTGGAAAATCAATTCCCGGCTGACGCTGGTATACGGCCTGCGTTGGGAACTGAATCCTGCGCCCTCAGGGAGGAACGGCACATCTCTTGCTGCTTGGAAGAATGTCACGAACCCCGCAGAGATTGCCCTGGCTGCACCCGGCAGCTCCCTGTGGAGCACCACATACACGAATTTTGCGCCGCGAGTCGGCGTCGCTTACAGCTTGACGCCGAAGGGAAGCTTCGTAGTCAGGGCGGGATGGGGGATTTTCTACGATCTGGGAACGGACACAGCGGGGCTTCTCGGAGCTAGCTTTCCCAATTCCGCCTCGGCGTGCTGCCCTGTGGCTTCGCTGCCTTTGGCCGATGCAACGCCCTATATCCCCGCCATTTCAGTGCTGCCTCCTTATCCCGTCGACACGGCCGGATTCGCACCGAATTTGAAGCTTCCGCGCTCGTATCAATGGAACGTGGCGCTGGAAAAATCGTTCGGGGGGCAGCAAGCGTTGTCCGTGACTTACGTGGGCCAGGCGGGGCGTGACCTGCTGCGCCAAGAGGGCCTGGTGCAGCCGAACGCGAACTTCGCGGGCGTGTTCCTATTAACGCAAAACAATGCGCGCTCGAATTACAACGCGTTGCAGGTTCAATATCGCAAGCCTCTCGCAGAGCGGCTGCAGGCTTTGCTGAATTACACCTGGTCCCATTCTCTCGACAACGCATCGGACGACACGGTGGATGCCACGGCCATTTCCAGCACCGTCCTTTCCGCGGCAAAGGATTACGCTTCCTCGGCGTTCGATGTGCGCCAAAGTTTTTCCGCCGGAGTGAGTTATGGGATTCCGATGGCCTCAAGACAAGGGTTCTTTTCAATCCTGACTCGAGACTGGTCTCTCGAAGGATTGATCGTCGCGAGGACCGGGTTTCCGTTCAATGCATCCGTTCTGACGTCGACGATTTCCGGAGTCTACCCCCGGCCCAACCTCGTTCCCGGCCAACCGGTTTGGATTCGGAATCCTACGGCGGGCGGCGGCAAGAGCCTGAATCCTGACGCATTCGCCGCGCCCCCAGCCGGCGTTCAAGGAACCGAAGGACGAAACGACATTCGCGGGTTTGGACTCACCGAACTCGACATGTCGGTCGGCCGCAAATTTCCCTTGACCGATCGGCTGGCCCTGCAGTTTCGAGTGGATGCTTTCAATTTCCTGAACCACCCGAACTTTGCGAATCCTGCAGGTTATATCGGTTTCGGCCCTACGTACCTTGAATCCGCGCAGATGCTCAACAACGGCCTGGGAGGACTCAATCCGCTTTTCCAGGAGGGCGGTCCTAGGTCTTTGCAATTGTCCTTGAAACTATCCTTTTAGCCCGCGAGGTTTTCTCCGGCCATGACGAACGATTTAAGGGGTGTGTCTAGCGTGCTCATCGAGCGAAAGTGGAGCAGCTATTTTCGCACAGCGGGACAGCTGCTATGTCTGTTACTGGCTGTGGGAGTTTGGTCAACGAACGCATTCTCAGAGCGCGCGAAGCGGCGCTTCACTGTAGCCGACGACATCGAGCTCTCTCACTTCGGTGATCCCTATACGGCCGGTGTCGCTCCCATCACATTTTCGCCCGATGGGCGGTTCTTCGTCGTCGACACCGAGCGCGGGCGTATCGACCTCGATCGGCCGGAGTCTACTCTTCGCGTGTACCGGACTCGCGATGTCGAAGAGTTCCTTCGTTCTCCTGGAAGCGCAACAGAACCCGCTCCGTTGTGGATCATCACGAAGTCCTCCTACCGGAACGGTCCGATCATCACCAATATTCAGTGGCTTCGGGATTCGAGCGGGTTTGCCTTCCTCGGGAAGACCTCCGCAGGCAAGAAGCAATTATTCCTCGGGGACCTCGAGACCCAAGAAATCGTCCCGCTCACGCCGCCCGCAGAGCAGGTGATCGCCTTTGATATTCGAGACCGAAATCACTACGTGTATTGCCTTCAGAGTTCGCGCCTGGCTGAAACGGCGATGCGAGAAAGCCAGGCCACTGCGGTCGACGCGAAAGGCTACAACATCTTCGGTCTCTTGTTTGGCGGGAACGACGATTTGCCCTTCCTAAAGCTCAGTGGGCACGATCTCGGCGAGCTGTGGGCTGTCAATGACGGCAAGCCATTCGAGGTTCGCGACGCCTCGGGTGAGCCCATCCCGATTCGTCGGGACGGCCAGTGGGCACTGGCGCTCTCTCCGGATGGGAGCTCGGTAGTGACCGCGCTTACCGTCCGGGACGTGCCTCCGGAATGGGAAACGCTGTACCCGTCCGCGAACAACTCCGCAGCCTATCGCATCAAGCCTGGACACCAGGACGCGGCGTCGCTCGATCAAAGCGTTTCCGTAAGCGAGTACGTTCGAATCCGCTTGTCGGATGGACAAGTCACGCAGCTTACGAACGCCCCCGTCGGAGTTGCGGCGGGATGGTGGGGGGCGCTAAAAGCGGCTTGGTCCTCGGGCGGACAGTTCGTCGCGCTGCCCAACACATTTGTGCCGCCGGATCAGCAAAGCGAGAAATCTCAGGGCGCCGCTCCCTGCACGGCCGTCGTCGATATCGAGTCGAACAAAATAAGCTGTGTCGAGCGGTTTCAAGCCCCGTCAACCGCGGGCGAGGACGAAGAAAGCTACCGGTTCCTCGGCGGCGTAGAGTTCGTGGCGGGAACGAGCACACGTGTCGAGATGCGTTACATGCGTTCTGACGGCACCGAGCAAATCGAATATCACTCGCGAGGGCCCGGGGGAACATGGGCGATCGATCCCGCGGCCACGCGAGACAAGCCAGTTCCCGACCGCTCCGTCGATGCGGTCGTCGAGCAGGGAATGAACACGCCCCCGGTGCTGGTCGGAGTTGACCATCAAACTGGGGCATCGAAGGTGATTTGGAATCCGAACCCCCAGCTGAACGAAATTCATTTAGGCGACGAGTCCGTGTTTCGCTGGAAGGACGATACAGGACGTCACTGGATCGGGGGCCTGTACAAACCTCCCGACGATGCAGCAGGGCGACGATATCCGCTCGTCATTCAAACTCACGGGTTTCGGGAGAAGAGTTTCGATCCGGCGGGAGTCTTTCCTTCGGCATTCGCGGCCCAAGAACTTGCTGCTGCGGACATTGTCGTCCTCCAGGTCGAGGACTGCCCCATCCGGAGTACGAGCGAGGAGGCTTCCTGTCAGATCGCCGGGTATAAAGCTGCGATCCAGCAGCTCGCAGCGGCAGGTTTAATCGATCCAGATCGCGTGGGGATTATCGGCTTCAGCCGCACGTGCTACTACGTGATGGCGGCACTCACGGACCCGGCGCTCCACTTGCGGGCCGCTTCGATCACCGACGGAATCATTCTGGGCTATGCGCAATACATGATGAGCTGGAACGTCTTGAATAACGAAAACGCGCACGAGGAGGACATCATGATCGGCGCGCCTCCTTTCGGAAAGGGATTGGAAGATTGGCTCAAGCATTCGCCAGAATTCAACCTGGACAAGATCTCGGCACCGCTGCAGATTGTGGCCATTGGGCGCCCATCTGCGCTCGGGCTGTGGGAGCCCTATGCAGGGCTCAATTACCTGCACAAGCCGGCGGATTTCGTCCTTTTGCCCGGCGTCGGGACGCATGTACTCACGAATCCGGCGCAACGAGCCGCATCACAGACGGGAACCGTCGATTGGTTCCGGTTCTGGCTCAAGGGTGAGGTCGATCCCGATCCTCAAAAGCGCGAGCAATATGATCGCTGGCGGGGGCTTCGCGATCTGCAAAATGCGAAGAGAAGTGAAGGACAGAGCGAACCCGCCCGTTCGGTGGTGAAGTGAATGACAGCTTTCCCGCGAGCCAAGAAACGCCGGTGCGCCACGGGTGTGGCACACCGGCATTCCACTACTCGTCCGCCTCATAAGCGGGCGAGGTTTTTTCGGGATCGGAAGCGGGGCTGTCCGGGCTGCCGACGGGCTTCAGGTGAGCTTCGATCACGCGAATGGCGTCGGAAGAGACAACCAGTTCTGGTTTCCGGTATTCCATCGATATCACCCCCTTTTTACCTTGCAACGCTTTCCCGGCCGCTCACAGGCGAGGTAAGCGAAACACAAATGATCTTCGCTACTCGTCCGCCTGGTAAGCGGGGGTCGTTTTGATCGGATCGGTGGGTATTTCAGGCAGGCCGATCCACTTGACCTGATTTTCAATCGCGGCGACTGGCTGTGCCGAAACTGAGACTTCTGGTTTTTGGCAATTCACGAGCTTCACTGCTCTGTCTTCAGGGTTCCGACGCTTTGCCGTCCCGCATCATTGGTGCGCGAGGCGCCTCGCGCACCAACGTCGCGCTACTATTCGTCCGCCTCATAGGCGGCCGTGGTGTGAACCTGATCTTCGATGATCAGGTCCGGACTGCCCATCCATTTGCTGTGCGTTTCAATGGTCCGGATTGCTTCTGCCGAGAGCCGGATTTCTGGCCTTTCATATTTCATGAGTATCACCCCCTTTTTGGTGGAGCTTCACTTTCAGCCGAAAGATCGTTGTTTTTCCTGACCTAAGGAGCGCTTCTTCCCAGCGATGTCGGGTTCTCGTCGGGAAGCCTTTTCGGATTGCAAGAAGCCAGCAGCACCGAGATTCCTGAGCCACGCTTCCATTCCGATCGTGCGTAGCAGCGCGACCGGCAAAATTTCAAGACCAACTCGGGCCTTCTCGAGTTCCCAGCGGAAAGCGGCGGGATCGACAATCCCTAGCGACGCGAGGATCATGGGGTCCAGTATTTGCCGAAGCGCGTCGAACTGTTCTGAAACCTGGACGAACGTTCGGCGCGCGGCGAAGGCCTTCCTCTTTCGATTCAAAACCTCCTCCGGCACGATTCCTGCCAGCGCCCGTCGCATCAGCGAACGGCGCCGGCCGGGCCTGAGCAATTGTTCCCTGGGAACGGCAAACAGGAATTCGACGAGGTCCCGGTCGAGATACGGATAGCGCTTCTCGTACGCCGGCCTCGAGGGAAGTACGCCCGCTGCGAGTTGCCTGCGCAGCGCGTCGAGAGTTGCCAGGTTTTCTTGAAACGTGGGCAGGGGACCGAAGCAACGCAGCCTCGTCTCGTAGCCCGCGAGAGCGGACCGGTGCCGCTGCGCAAAGCAGGCAGCAAGCCATGGAGGGGGCCGCAGGTGTTCGGGGCGGCCAGCGAGCGAGGGCGGAAGGAATCGCCGAACTGTTTCCGCCAAGAGATGAGACCACGGTTTTCTCTTGTGCAGCGCCCAAACCTTGAGTTGATGTGCGAGCCTTCGCACTCGAAGCCGGGTCGCGAGATCGGCGAGCTCCGACGTCGCGACCGGCACTCCGCCCGTCACCTCGTCTCCGCCGAAACCCGAAAGCAGTACCCGGTGCCCCCTTTCCCGGAGAAATGCATTCAACTTCTGGTGAGCCAGGGAAGGTTCTCCTTCCGAAGCGGGCGAAATCCTGAGCGGTCCGGTTTCGAATATGCTTGCGAGGCCTCGTTTGGAGCTGACCTCGATGTGCAGTCCGGCTCGGCCCCGTTGCTCTTCGACCTTGCGAAAGTAGGGACGCTCGTTCCAGTTGGGTTCGGAATCATCGTAGTAGGAAACGGTATCGAGCCTTTGCGTCTCGCTGCTGCCTTGCGCGCCGAGAGTATCCGCGACACAGACGATCGCGGAGGAATCCATCCCGCCGCTGAGTTCGGCCAGCACCGGGCCATCCGAGCGCAGCCTCCGCCGGATGGCTTCGGCGAACACGAACCAAAAATGCTCCTCGTATTCCTGGTCGTTTGCGTAACGAATCTTGCGGGCCGGATCGAAGTCCCAATAACGTTCGATCGCTAGGCTGCGGACCCCGATCCGCACGAAGCAGGAGGGAGGTACGGAATGGATGCCGGCGTACGGGGTCAGATGGACGGCTGGAAAGAAGGAAAAATAGCCAGCGATATACTCTTCCTCGAGCGCCAGGGTCCTTTCGGCGAAAAGAACCAGCGGATCGAGGATCGTGCTCCAAGTCGCCCCGCGCCCATCGAGCGAGTAGTAGAGCGGGCGCGTTCCGACAAAGTCTTTGGCCAGCAAGAGCGAGCGTTCGGCCGGATTCCAGACGGACAGCGCCCAGTCGCCCACGAGCTTCGGGAAGCACTTCGTACTCCAGCGTTCATAGGCCGCACGGACGATGGCGTCGTCGGACGAGGCCATCGAGACATCGTCGGGCAACGAGGCCAGCAGTTCCGCACGATTGTCGAGCCGGCCATCCCAGGTGACGAGAGCGCCCGACGTTGTGGCCTGCGGCTGGGATTCACGATGGGACTCATTGGTCGAGTGAAATGCGCCGTACAAAACGCTCACACCGCCGCGGGTACAGGAGACCATCCCGTCGGGTCCGTAAGGAGCGAGGAGCGGCTGGACCTTACTCGTGTATTGCGGTCCCGCCGGCTCGCCCGCGAAATTCCATCTTCCGAACTGGACACTCATGCTTCGCTCCCTTATTTGTTTTTCGCGCGAGTTGGCTAGCATCTGTCGAGCACGTGATACATTTCGGGCGTATAGGGCTTGTCGTTGACGACCTGGCCTCCGGCTTCCACCCAGGCGTGCGCCTTGAAGGGCACTTGTTGCGCGCCGATCACCATCTCGGCACGGACCCCGTATTGCCGGAGCAAGCACCCCGTCGCCGCGGACCGCTGCAGGCAGAGCACTTGCTTCCAATACCAAATGCAGGCCATGTCTACGGCAGCGCAAATCTGTGCTGCGGTTTCGGGGAGCACTGTCTTGTTCTTAATGGGATACGCGCGGACTCGCTCGTACAGGGCGGCGAAGTTGCGGCGCGCGAGGTACAGATCAAAGAAAATGAGCTTCCCATACGCTTTGCAAAAGAGAATCGACATGGCATGCACCTCCTAGCTCACACCGCCAGCTGCAGCTGATCCGAGAGAAACGCCATGCGATCGGTCAAGGCTTCGATCCGCTCGCTCAGCGGTAGCACTGGCGCATGTCCGCGAAACTTGCTGTAGTCGAGAAGGACCGGAAAAGGGGAACTGGTAGCGGCCTGCAGCCGCGCGATCATTTTGCGGGCGTGCAGGGGATTGCAGGCAGTGTCGGCGTCTCCGGAAACGATCATGGTCGCGGGATAGGCTTGTCCTTCGCGCACGTGATGGTAGGGGGAATAACTCGCAAGAGCGGCGAAGTCGGCGACATCGTCCGCCGCGCCGAATTCATCCTTCCAGACGTGCGATTGGTCAAACAGGTGATAGCGCAACATGTCCATCAGCGGAGCAATCACGACAGCCGCGCGAAATAAGTCGGGTCGCTGAGTAAGGGCCGCGCCAACGAGCAGTCCCGAGTTCGACCCTCCGAAGATGGCGAGTCGTTCAGGCGTGGTCCGGCCGCACGTGATCAGCCATTCGGCTGCGCACAGAAAGTCGTCGTACGCCGTCTGACGATTTCGTCGCTTGGCTTGCTCGTGCCATCCGGCGCCGAATTCCGCGCCGCCGCGAATCGAGGGAAGCGCAAACAAGCATCCTTGCTCGACGAGGTAGGCGACAAACACACTGAATTGCGGAGTGACGGAGGCGCCGAAGCCGCCGTACGAAGTCATAATCGCGGGGCGTGTGCCGGAATCGAGCGCGTCCCGGCGGCCCATCAAGAACATGGGTATCTGGGTCCCGTCTTTCGAGCTGTAGGAAACGCGTCGATACGTGTAATTTGCGGAGTTGAACGGAACGGTTTTGCGGACCCAGAGCTTGCGCTCGCGGCCCTCCGGAGAATACCGCCAGATGCCGACGGGTTCGGTAAATGATTCCGCCTCGAAGGTCAGCTCCTCCGCGTGAAGCGGCCCAACCAGACGAGCGGTTTCGGCCTCGCCCATGGGAATTTCGCCCGTCTTGCGGCCGCCAAAGTCATACTCCTCGATTTCGGTTCGGCCGTTCTTGGTGTAAGAGGCGAAAATACGATCGCGCACCACGGCCCACTGAGCGATTCGCGCATCTTGTTGGGGAACAATCTCGACGAATTGCGGCTCGCCGCCGGTCCGGGGCACGACTTTCACGATGCGAAAGTTCGGTGCGTCACGATCGGTGCGAGCGAAGATATGGCCGCCGGCCAGCATCGGCTCGAATGTGTAACGGGCATCGGCCACCAGGGCTACCGCGAGCGAGCTGCGCTCGAACAGGCCAAGATAAAAGTCAGTGTAGGTGCACTCGAAACACTTGTTGACCAGGATTCCGAGATGGGGATCCTCGCCGAAGATGAACAGCCGCAGCCTCTGGTCCTCGCCGGCCGAGAAAATTTCTTCATCGTCTGCGAACGAGGCGCCGAGCACATGGTGGTAGGCGGCGCGATAGAAAGGCCGCGCTGCTTCGAGCGGCTCGTGAGAGTAATAAAAGCTCCTGGCATCGGGTGCAAAGACGAACCCGCGCAGGATTCCGCGCGGCAACGCGTCGCCGAGCTTTGCGCCCGTTTCGACGTCGAGCAGGCGGAATGTTCCCGTCCGCTCTCCTCCTTCCTTCACCTCGTATAGAAGCAAGCGCCCGTTGGGTGAAACACACAAGAGCTTGACCGAGCTAAATTTCCCGCGGCCCTCGGCAGCCGGGTCGAGCAGCAAGCGGTCTGTGCCGTGCTCGCCCTGGCGCACGTAAATGCTGGGTTGCTCTTCGTCCGCGAGACGCTTGCGGAAGAAATACAGGTTCCCTACTTGTCGCAGTGAGTCATAGGTTTTAACCGCGAGCAGCTGGCGAATACGTTCGCGGATGCGCTCTCGTCCAGGGACCTTATCGAGGTACGTCCGGGCATGGCGCGTTTGCCGCGCGATCCAGTCTCGCGTCCGCGACGAGTCTTGGTCTTCGAGCCAGCGGTACGGATCTGTCACCGACACACCGTGTAGGATCTCTGTTACGGGCTCGATCGGAGACAAGGGTGGCGCAGAGATCAGGCGCGACATTGTTCGCTCCCTTCGACCATCTCGTTTGCTTCGCGAAACATCCGCCGCGTGAGACTGCGGAAGTATCCGGCGGCGCGCTGATGCTTGAGTGGATCAACCGACTGCCACTGCTGGTCAACGACGGCTGTAGCAAAAACGGCGACGAGAGGTGAAATGGCCATCGCCTGTATCACGGTGTCAGAGTGACGGACGCCTTGCCACGGGTGCAGGTACGCAGCGACCATTCGTTCCATGGCCGCGTCGTCGCCGCGAAACCTGCGACGGAGGTGCTCACGCAGGTACTCAAATGTAAGAAAGGGACGGCTGACGCAGCCCTCCGCCCAGTCGAGGAAGCAACACTCGGCGAGAGCAACAACGATGTTTCCCGGATTGAAATCCACGTGACCGAGCGTTACGGGCAGATCAAGCTCGTGCAGAAGCGCGCATGCTTCCTTTAGCCGTTCGCCAAGAAAGGCGAGAGATGCCGGGGTCAGAGGATCGGGAGGTTGTTTTGTTTGTGCGCCCATCAGATCGGCCATTCGCGCGAGGAACGGATCCACGAGTTTGATGAGTTTAGGAAGGCGTAAGTCCTTGCAACTGCTCTCTAGCAGTTCGGGGCACTTTCCGACGGAGGTAAGCTGCAGTTCGGCAAGTTGGCGAGCCGCTCTCTCCCAAGAAGAAAGTTCCTCGCAATCACCGAGCAGCACGCCCGGCGCCTCCTGAGAGAGCCATCCGTTCCAGGCGGAGTGGACGCCCAGGATTCGAGGAACGTATCCAGGAAACAAACGAAACAGCGCCACGGTGACGGGAAGCTCATGTAGATTCGGTTCTCCCGTGGCCTTAAACCAGACTGCCGAAGGATCGTCGGTCTCCAGACGAATGAGGCTGAAGCGAGGTGAGGCGTTTCGTTGGACGAATGAGCCCGTCAATCGGACGCCTAGTGGATCCAGTTGCTCCTGGGCCCATGCGAGAAGTTCGGATAGCCATCCCGGTTTTGTAAAGGGCGCCGGGCTTGGCTCCCGCCGGTACTTCGCCCATTCTTTGATCGATTTCTCGATAACCGTGCGGTCCTCAGCCGGGTCCACCGCCGCGCACGTCGCGACATCCAGCGGCTTCCAACAAGTTCCGGCGGGTGAGATTGGTTCGAGGTCTGCCGCTTCCATTACGCTGCAGTACGGAAGCCCGGGGGCGAGGTTGGGAACGAGCAAGCAGTATGCCCGGCACCCCCACTTTCGATAAAGTTCGGCAGTTAATTGCTCGGCGACCCGCTGGCCCTGCGGAATCTCGACGGACGGCAGGCACCAAGCGCTTCCGTGCGGCCGGAGCAAGATTTCCGAAGCGTTCGAGCGGGTGACGATGAGGCGGTAGTTGTCGCGTGCCGTGCTGTGAGCCGAATCCATAAGCTTTTTTCCCTCGCCGTTGTAAGAACATCAATCCGATCCAGAAACCTCGAGAACGTTGTGCTCCTGCAAGGTCCGGATGAAATCGAGAACGTCGTTGCGCACTTGACCGGCATCCACTCCAAACTCGTTGCTGATTTCCCCTGCAATCTGGTCTTGATCAACTCCGCCTGCGAGCATCCCGAAGACTCTTGAACCCATCCGGTTGAGGCCTAGAATCCTGCCGTGATGAATATCGAGAAGCACCGCTCCGTCTTCGGTCGATGCGTGCCGAATAGCACCAGAAACCTTGAACATCGCTTCCCTCCCTTCAGCCGATCACGGCGGCGTGCCCGAGAATGTCGCATCGTGGAGCGCGCCATTCCAGACAAACGAGTCTCTGTTCGCGAATGAAAAATCTCGCGCGCAAGCATCTCTCGCGCCGAGAGATAGAAGCTTGTTTCGTACTGACAAGGTGAATGCGCTGTTCGCTGGGAGGACCTAGTCGACCCGTCTCGGAAGTGTTCTACTGGCTAGGCGAGGCGTCTCAAGATGGCGGTGACTTGGCCCACGACTTCCGCATCGCTGCCGTTCTTGAACTCGCGCGGGGTGAACGGCCGGTCGGGATAAGGGCGCACGACCACGAATCCTCGCTCAAGAGTGCAACAACCGCAGAGATAGCGGCCGTCGCGGGTGAGAAGAACGTAGAGCGGCCGTTCCCAGAATGTTGTCTTTCGCGAGGAGGCGGGCTTCCGGATTCGCCGATGAATGGCCACAAACTCCGCGTTGCGAAGCCAGGGATGGATGGGGTCTGGGTCTCCGCCGACCCAGAACACGTCGGAGGCGGAAAAGTTTGGGACACGCGTCAGTTCGCTCAAGGACCTTCGGAGGAACAGGGGGATTTCCCGCCAGCGCTCAAGGAGAAGATCGAAGAACCCGTTTTGCTTACGAGCAGGACCCTCCCGATTCGTGCTGCTGGCTCTGCGCCCGCTCGGCGGAATCGAGCGAGCCATGAGTTTGTCGGGGATAGGTTCGGCCCCGGTTTCTTCCAGAGCAAGGTTACTGACACGAAGAAGTTCCGCGAAGCTCGAGGCGTAGAGGATGCACAAGGTGATTATTTTCTGAATCTGGCGAGGCGCAGAGGAAAGCGTCTCATAATCCGAGAGCGTGCTCGCGGCGGTGAAGTAGCGCGCGTCGTCAAGCTCGTGCGCAATCCAGCGCGAAATCTTCGATGCTTCCCGGAAGGAGAGGCCCGAGCGGACTCGCGATCGCCGGAGCAATTGCTTGAAGTTCATTTCGTGATCGTTTCGGGGAAGTCGCTCACCGCTTTGCGCAGCGCTCACCGCGAATTGCGCGACCGGTCCGTCGCGGTGCGGGAGCGGGCGCAGCTCGGCATCGACGACACCCAGAATCCTCAGGTCTCTTCCGAGGGAGAAACCACCTTCGGCGAATGGAAGCTGCGGTGAGCGGAACACGACCCTGCCGTTGCCGAGAGAGGACAAACGGGAGCAGGCGAAGCCCATGTCATGCTCCACCAGGAAAATTCGCGGATCGGAAGAATTCTTGGCCGGAGATGCGTTCGCTCGCCGGGCATCCACACGGACGATGCTCCCCGGACCAATGTCCGGGAACGCAAGTAAATCTTGCTGGCCGACCCTCGCATAGAGAAAGTGTGTGTCGTTGCGCGGAACGAGGTTCTTGGCGCGTTCGGGCCGAGCGGGAGACAGGAGCTGTCCTAGGGGAGCGATGGCAGTCCTGCCCGCGCTGCCCGGCCGTTCGACAAACCAGGGAACCCAGGCCTCACTGTCGTAGACGGAGGAATCAAGGATCACCGTGCGACTGCGGGAGACCAGAACCTGAAGCTCGGGAATGATTTCGAGGTCGAATCCGAAAACGGCAAGCCAGTCGCTCCATCGATATCGCGTGATGCGACTGAGCGCCATCAGCTGGTACAAGGTGGGCGTGGCAGAGGAAACGGCGAGGTCGGAGTGGAGATTGTGCGGGAGATAGAACGGGGAGAAGCGGCCGAACATCTCGGCGGAGCGTTGCGAGGCGCGGTAGAAAGTCAATTCCCGGGTCGCGAGTATCTCCCGCACGCGTTCCGCCCGCCGACTTGCCGCGTCTTCCATTCTCGGCCATATAGCCAAGGTTGGGTGCGCACGGACAAACAATTGCGTCGCTGGCCGCATTTCCGACCAGCCAGAAGGTTTTCTCCACGCGGACATGGCGTTCTATATAGCTGAGAAGGTACGTAGCTGGACATTGATTAACTCTGGGAGTAGGATGCCCGCGCATGAACCTAAGCAGAGTGAATGTGCTTGCTGGCAGGCAGCTCAGGGCCTGGCGCGAGAAAGTCGGTTTGTCCACACGCGCCGTAACCGCGATGAGCCGAGAGATCGCCACCAAGCATCAAAACGAGGAGTTCTTTCTTTCGCACAATTGGGTGACCGACATCGAAAACGGCCGGTTCATGCCGGGAATGTTCCGCATGGCGGCGATCAGCGTGATTTACGGCCGCAACTATACGGAAGTCGCCGCCCTTTATGGCCTGCAGATGGGGGACCTCCGCCGCGACATGGCTGCGATCCATTCGCCCAAAACGCATCTGCTCGAAACTCTGGGGGAGCCCGAGACCGAAGCGGTGTCGCTGCCCGTTGAATTCAAGCCCGATTTTCGGTTCGAGAAAACGAATCTGTTGGCCAGAGCAGTGGAGAGGTGGGAGGCCGTGCCGCTGGGCCTGCTGCAGCATCTCGACCTGCGCACGTCGATGTACGGGTACATCGGCCTGGAGGATTTCACCCTCTATCCGATCATTCGCCCCGGTTCTCTGGTGCAGATTGACTCCGCAGAACGAAAAATCAGTCCCACGCCGTGGAAGACCGATTTCGACCGGCCCATCTACTTCACGGAATTACACGATGGCTATGTGTGCAGCTGGTGCGAGATCGCCCGGGGGAGATTGATGGTGATCCCTCACGCGCATGCGCACCAAGAAGTTCGCACCTTCGATTACCCAGCCGAAGCAGAAATCGTCGGACGCGTCACCGGCGTCGCCATGCGCATCGTGGGCGACCGGTCCCCGGAAGCAAGAAAGCCAATCCGCGAGAAGTAGCCGTAAGCAAGCTCTTGCTTCCAGCTTCGATGAAAAAAGAGAGAGGGTGCCGGCGATTTGATGTATTCGCGAGCATCTACCGTTTCGGCAAGGCGCTCGTGGCCGCGTTCTTCGCAATCGCGTCCGTGATCGTGGCATAATCCTCGCGATATTCGCCTCGGATGAACTCTTGTACGGTTTGCGAGAGTTCGTTCCATTCTTTCGCGGTATCCGCGCCATCGCCCAGCAAGTTGTCCCAATCCAACAGGACCCAGTGCTCCCCGGAATTCCACACATCGGCTACGACTCCGCCGTTGGCCTCTACGACCAACGGCTGCCGCTTTACTTCCGTCACAGGTCCTTCGTTCATCGGCCGGGGCGTCCATTTCGCTTCTCTCCTGAGGCGCTTGTTGGGCATGGTCACTCCCCCTCTTCGAAGTTTTCGGCTTCAACGAAATCACCGACTCTGCCCTGCCATCCGCAATTGCATGATGCGGGACTCTTATCGTCCCATTCGGTGTCACTGTTGGTCGCATCGGTGCCATCCGGCGCAAGAGATACGACGACGCTAGCGCTGATGTGCAAACCCTCTCCATTTCCGCACACCGGACAGAGGTAGCCAAATTGATTCGCGGAGAGAATTCGTCTCACCACAACAGCTTCAACCCAAACTGAATTTGGCGGGACGTCGTGGAGGTGCCTGTGATGACTCCCGCCGTTGGCGACGGTCCTCCGGTGGCGGACGCGTACACCACCGGATTCGGCGCGTTGAAGTTGCTGTGATTGAAAATGTTGAATAACTCGGCGCGGAACTGCAGTTTGAACCGCTCGGAAATCCTAAAGTTTTTTGCCAGCGCCAGATCTGTCTCCGCCAGTCCGGGGCCTTGCAGAACGTTGCGGCCCACGTTGCCATAAGTTCCCGGGAGCGGTTGGATGAATGCGTTGGGGTTGAAGTATTGGTTTGGTCCGCCCTGGATCACTGGACCGGTGAAGTTCGGATTCCAGGACGGGCGGACTGGATTGCGGGTGTCACCATCGTTTGATGGATTGTAGGAGAGCTGCGGTGTGAACGGCAAGCCAGACTGTACCGTCTCAATTCCGCTCAGTTGCCAGTTTCCGATCAGGCGATCCACCCACGAGTGTTCGACTGCTGTGTTGCCGCCTCCAAATGGCAGGTCGTATGTCGAACGCGACCTTGGCCCTTAAGTCGATGCAGGATATTAAGGATAGAACGGCTGTGGGCATTCTTGCCGTATCGCTGACGAAGTTCGCCAAGAGTGAACAGGGGTGTCGCTTGCGCGAACTGGGTAAGGGGCATATCGTATCGCATCTTATTCTCACATATACAGCTCAACACACACTAATAGTGTGTCTTCGTAATTGTGTATGAAAATAACACGAGAATCAAATTCTCATTCAAGAGATCAAAATACCACCAACAGTGTGTACTAGATGCCTTATATGAGAAAAGCGAGAATAAATCGAGAAGCCACGACGATGAGAACGGTAAGACCGCTTCGCGGTTCGAGGGCAAAGATGCCGGCGATCGCAGCCGGGGCAAACACCGCTTTCCGCTTCATGGGTACCTCGTAGCTTGGAATTGGCTGATTGAAGTAAGCTTAGCGAGACACAGCTGGGCATATGAGACCGGATGGACGTTCTCCAAAGGCGGGGCGTTCCTGAGTAAAATGATCATGTCGGTCGCAGGCTTTTGAACGCCGAGCCGGCTCGAACGAGTCGCCAATGCACAAATCATCGCCATCGGCATCGCAGGCCGTGATGAAAGCGGAACCGCCGAAGAGCGACGGCGCGGCGCTTTCCACCGAGCCGTTGCTCAACATTCTCGAGCTGATTTTCGCGGACGCGCGACTTGAGGACGTGCTGGCGTCGATCGCGCGCCTCGTCGAATCGCAAGTCCAGGGGATGCTGTGCACTATCTGGCTGCCGGACGGGGACGGCAAGCACGTTCGATGCGCGGCGGCTCCGAGCATTCCGAATTTTCGTGACCATGTCGGAGTGATGGCGATCGGGCCGAAGGGCGGGTCGTGCGGCACGGCCATTTATCGAAAGCAACCGGTCTTCGTGCGCGACATCCAAACGGATCCCCTTTGGGATGATTACCGGCACTTGCTGATTCCGTTCGGGATTCGCGCGGTGTGGTCGCGGCCACTTTTTGCGCGCGACGGAAAAGCGCTCGGCACCTTTGCGGTGCACTATCGCGAAGCGAAAAGCCCGCAGCCGATCGACATTCTGCTGATCGAGAACGCAAGCCATGTCACTGGAATCGCGATCGAGCGGCACCTGAACGCAGAAAGGCTGCGCCACGAGCGCGACCGGCTGAGCTTACTGCTGGAAATCACGAACAGCATGAGCTCGAAACTGGATCTTTCGCATCTGGTTCACGCGCTGTCAACCAACCTGCTGAGCGTAACACGGTGCGATTTCTGCGCGCTGCTGCTTCCTGTGTCGAACGATGAACTTCGGGCAACGATTCTTTACAACCCGCAGAGCCGCGGATTCGTGACGGACGAAACGCTGGTGCCGGTCGGAGGAACAACGTGCGGAAGGACGTTCCGCACGGGGCGCAACGAACGCATCGACCAGTTCGAAGACCTTCGCGATGATCCCGATACGTTCGGGAGCGAGGAAGGACGGCCGTTCTACGAGCGGATGAAGGCCGAGGGACTGATGTCCGGCTGCGACCTGGCGCTGATGGGGAGGACTGGAATCGTGGGCGTGCTCGCGGCGCTGAGTCGGACGGAGAAGGGGTTTGACGATAACGACTTTGCGTTTCTCGAACAAGTGGCGCGGCAGGTGGCGATCGCAGTCGAGAACGCATTGAATTACGAGAAGGCCACGCAGGACCGCGACAACGAGGCGAAGCAGAGACTGTATCTCGAGCAGGAAATTCGTTCGGAGTTTGGATCGATCGTCGGCGAGAGCGCGGCGCTGAAGGAAACGTTGACACTCGCGTCGGTGGTGGCGCCCACCGATTCGACCGTGCTGATTCAGGGCGAAACCGGAACCGGCAAGGAGCTGATCGCGAGGGCGATTCACGAATTGAGCAGCCGGAAGGAGCGCGCGTTTGTGAAGCTGAACTGCGCCGCGATACCGCTGGGGCTGCTGGAGAGTGAGCTGTTTGGGCACGAGAAGGGAGCGTTCACGGGAGCGATCGCGCAAAAAGCAGGACGCTTCGAACTGGCGCACAAAGGCACCTTGTTTCTCGACGAAGTGGGAGACATTCCGCTGGAACTGCAGGCGAAACTGCTCCGCGTTTTGCAGGAGCATGAATTCGAGCGGCTGGGCAGCAACCGAACTCACAAAGTGGATGTGCGTCTGATCGCGGCGACCCACCGAAATTTGGCGTCGATGGTGAAGCAGGGAACATTTCGGGAGGACCTTTACTACCGGCTGAAGGTGTTCCCGGTGAATCTGCCTGCGCTGCGGCACCGGGCAGACGACATTCCAACGCTGGTGCGGCATTTTGCGGCGCTGCATGCGCGGCGGATGAACAAGACGATCGAGGAAATTCCGGCAGAGACGCTGGCGGTGCTGGTGCGATACCGGTGGCCCGGAAACGTCCGCGAGCTCCAGAATCTCATCGAGCGCGCGGTAATTCTCTCGCCGCATTCGGTGCTGCGCGTGCCAATTTCGGAGCTCGAGTCTTCTGCGCCGCAGCGGACGGCGGAGCCGCTGATGACGGATCTCGCGCAGATGGAACGCGACCAGATCGTTCGCGCGCTCGAAGCGAGCAACTGGGTGGTCGGCGGCAGGAACGGCGCCGCGGAGAGGCTGGGGACAAAGCGGACGTCGCTCGTTTACAGAATGAAGAAGCTGCGCATCAAGCGCAACCCGTCAGAGTGATTCGACTTTTTCCGCGACATTGAATGGTTCCCACCAGTCCGCGTAAATCTGCTAAACGTTGTGACGAAAATCCGACTCTGACGAATTTTCGTCCCGGATTGGTCACTCTTCCAAAAATAAGTGTTCTTGCTGCTCAGTCGTCAACTCTTCGTTTACAAATGACTTAAACAAGACCGCGCGACCACCAAGGAGGTTGTGCGCCTTTGGTGTAGCGGTTGCACTGTGGTCGGGGATTTGGATGCCGAGGAGGGAATATGACGAAAACCAACGCAACGAACGGGCAAGGCTGCTGCACACCGACGACGATACACAACGTGGATGCGGACGGCGTGAATGTGTTCTACCGGGCTGCGGGCGATACGTCCGCGCCAGTGGTTCTGCTGCTGCACGGATTTCCTGCGTCGTCGTTCATGTTCCGTGAGCTGATCCCGCGGCTCGCTGACCACTACCGCGTGATCGCGCCGGATTTGCCGGGCTTCGGATTTACCAGAGTTCCCACGGAGCGAAATTACGTCTACACGTTCGACGCGCTGGCGAAGACGATCGACACGTTCACAGACGCGCTGAAGGTCAAGCGGTACGCGATTTACGTGTTCGACTACGGTGCGCCTACGGGATTTCGTCTGGCGATGGCGCATCCGGAGCGGATCACGGCGATCGTTTCGCAGAACGGCAACGCGTATGAGGAGGGTCTCGGCGATGCGTGGGGACCGATCCGCAAATATTGGGCTGAACCGACCCCCGAGAACCGCGAAGCGATCCGAAAGGCCCTTCTGAATCTAGAAGGAACGCGGTGGCAGTACACGCACGGCGTGGCGAATCCGGACAGCGTACCGCCCGAATCGTACACGCTGGATACGGCGCTGCTCGAACGGCCGGGCAACAAAGACATTCAGCTCGATCTATTCCTCAATTACGCGTCGAACGTGAAACTCTATCCGAAATTTCAGGAATATTTCCGCAAGTCGAAGCCGCCGCTGCTGGCGATTTGGGGGAAGAACGATCCCTTTTTCATTCCGCCCGGTGCGGAGGCGTTTCGAAAGGACATTCCGAACGCGCAGGTTCAATTCCTCGATACGGGGCATTTCGCGCTGGAGACCCACGTGATCGAGATTGCCGCCGCGATGAAGGAGCTTCTGGATAACGCGCTGAAGACGGGCCAGGCAGGCGCCGGGCGATGACGGCGTTGTGGCGGCACGCCGCTGATTGTTGAAGGAATTCGAACAAGGAGAGAACGATGGAACGTCGGAAGTTTCTGGGAACGCTCGCAGCGGCATCGCTAGGTGTCGCGCTGGGAGGTAAGCTCGCGCGAGCGGAAAACGCCGTGCAAGCCAGCGCGAGTCCAGCAGCGGCGGCAGTGAAAGGGAGTGCGTTTCCTGAGAACTCGACAATCGTGCTGGTTCATGCGGCGTGGGCAGACGGATCGTGCTGGAGCAACGTGATTCTGCCACTCGAACGTCACGGTCTGAAAGTGATGTGCGCGCCGATCCCGCTGACCTCACTCAGCAACGACGCAACGGCGTTGAGCTGGGCCCTGGAACGGACGACTGGCCCGGTTGTGCTGGTGGGACACGCCTACTCCGGTGCCGTGATCGCCGCGGTGAAAGGAGAGCGAGTGAAATCACTCGTCTACGTGACGGCACTCGCGCCCGATGAAGGCGAGACGGTTGCGAAGGTGTTCTATCGCGATACGCCAAGCGCTCAGCAGCCAAAAATGGTTCCCGACGAGCAAGGCTACGTGTGGATGCCGGACGACGCGTTTCGCACGGCACTCGCGCAGAAGGCGTCGGCACATCAAGCCAAGATCGCGGCCAGCGTGCAACGTCCGATTTCCGTTCAATGCATTCAAGAGCCCGCGCCAGCGCCGCTCTGGAAATCCAAGCCGTCATGGTTTCTGGTGGCGGAAGACGACCTGATGATTAATCCAAAGACGCAGCGCTTCATGGCGGACCGCATGCATGCGACAGTTCGGGCGCATCGCGTGGACCACACGCCCATGTATGCATCGCCTGCCGTCGTAGTCGACGCGATTTTGGAAGCTGCGCGCAAAACACTTTCGCAATAGGAACGGACTCCATGGACGTGAAATGCTTTGCCATTGTGAGTGCTCCGAGTCAGCGAATCGGGAAGGCCGCGGCGCTGAAGCTTGCCCAGAAAGAGGAGGACGCTGTGGAACGTCGTGAGTTTTTAAGTGCGATTTCGTCGGCATCGTTTGCGGCGACGCTTGGTGGATCGTTTGCGGATTTCGCACAGGCACAGGACGCCGCCCCTCCGGGCGGTAAGGCGAGTGACACAGGATCGTTCGAAGGTTCGCAGGTTGCGGTGGAGGGGAACACGATCTACGTCCGGCGCTACGGAAAAGGGCCGGCGATTCTGATGGTCCACGGCTTTCCGCGGACGAGCCTGATGTGGCGACACCTTGCTCCGCAACTCGCGGAAAATCACACGGTGATTTGCGCGGATCTCCGTGCGTACGGTCGCAGCGGAACGCCGCCCTCTACCGACGATCACTTTCCGTACTCAAAGCGCGCGATGGCGAAAGAACTGGTGGACGTGATGGCGAAGCTTGGTTTCCCGAGTTTCACGCTCATCGGCCACGATCGCGGAGGGCGGGTTTCTTATCGCATGGCGCTCGATCATCCGAAGAACATTGAACGCCTGGCTATCTTCGACGTGATTCCCATATACGAAGCGTGGAGCCGGACCGATGCGCGATTCGCTCAAACCTACTGGCCGTGGATTCTCTTGAGCCAGAAGCAATCGCTGCCGGAAAGCTACTTGCTGGGCGCACCCGAGGCTGTTTACCACAACCCGTTCGGGCAAGGGTCGTTCGGGGCGGAAATCCTCGAGGAGTACGTGTCGAATTACCGCGATCCGGCGCGCGTGCACGGAATCTGCGAAGAATATCGAGCCGCTGCGACGATCGACGTGGAGCATGACCGCGCGGACAAAGATGCGTCACGAAAAATCGAATGTCCGATGCTTCATCTGTGGGCTGAAGGTGGGCCGCTCGATACGTTTTACGCGAAAGACGGTGGGCCGCTGGGAATCTGGCGCCAGTGGGCTCCGCAGGCGAACGGCCAGGCGATGAAGGGCGGGCACTTCTTCCCGGAAGAAAACCCGAATGATACGGGGGCGCTGATCAAACAGTTCCTCGCTGCATAAAGCGACGCTTGCGGATGAATATCGCGCGGCGAGGCGTGTTCCGGGGACTCGAAATCAAGGAGAAATAGAAATGAAGCCGCGGATCAAAGCGGTTCGCGAATTTCGACACGTCGAACGGGCCGGATGTACATGTCTACATGGTCGCGGCGGACGATGCGAAGGACGCGGCGACGGTGGAGCGTGCGGGATTCGTCGATCTGGGAGTAATCAAAGGAAATGTCGGCGACCAAAACTACGTACTTCCAACTGATTTGGACCTGGCGAAGTATCGGGCTGTGTCCATTTGGTGCAAAAGATTCAGCGTGAATTTTGGCGCCGCCGCACTGAAACCAGCCCAAGCTTTGGGGCAAGAATAGGAAACAGGAGTGAGCCGGGAGGCCTGGTAGCGACTCCCGTCGAAGCAAAACAATTCGTCACCGAAACCGGCGTAGACACGCTCGCGCCCGCCGTGGGCAATCGGCACGGCATGAGCAAGGCCATGGCCGCCGGAGAGACGCGAAAGCATCTGAACATCGAGCGAATTCGGGAAATAAAAGCTGCAACCAAACTTTATATGACGTTGCACGGCGCTTCGGGTAGGGATGACAACGATCTGCGACAGGCAATCGCCGCGGGAATCACGGTGGTTCACATAAACACTGAAGTACGGCTCGCCTGGCGTCGCGGTTTCGACAATGCTTTTGCGGCACAGCCCTCAGAAATTGTTTCCTATAAGATCCTCCCACGTGTGGCGGACACAATAAAGAACGTGATGAAAAGTCGGCTCAAGCTGTTCAATTCCAATCAGACGCGAGTGCAGGTCTCGAAATAGATCCACTGCTGTAGAGCTTCAATGCGGATTCGGGGGCCTGTCGCCGTGCCACGAGATACTTCCTCAATGAGATGTGGCAGTGATCCAACCATCTGTGCGTGTTGTACGAATCCTAATCGAGCGTTGCACCTTCCTCAGGGAACAATGGCTTCACTTTCTCGAGCCGAATCAGATGGGAAGGTTGGGGAATAATTTCGGCGTCTTTTTCGCAGCAAATTCCTTGAACAACTGCACAGCGCGAGGGAGGTGCCTGTTTCCGAGGTTGAGCAGCCAGAGATCGAAGGCGCGCAAGCGCCAGTTGTGCATGACCTCGACGAGCCGGCCCTGCTGCACCAGTTCGGGACGCACAAGCGGTGGAAGCTCCCCGATTCCAACCCCCGCCAGCAGCGCCGGAACAATTCCGGCGTAATCGTTTATCGAAAGATACGGCTCGCGAGGAGCCTGCAAGCCTGCCGCAGCCGCTCCGCGGGAAGTAGGCAACAGCCTTATCACCTACTCGCGATCGCTTCGTGCGTGACACGGCGCCGATCGCTCACGGCCAACATCGGGGCGGTACGACAGTTTTGCCGACCCACACCGCACTACCACGGGAATTTACGGGAAACCTTGCTGGAAGCCGCGATCGGCTGATCGGCGAGGTCGGGCCCAGCGCGGCTACGCTGCGCGAGGTGGTATGGCGGGCGTAGCGCATAGCGCCCTATCGGCATTTTCGCGACCGGGATGATTACAAATGGCGCTGCTCGCTTGGAAACTATGGTCCACGGCATCGCCAAGCTCGCCATCACCGGTCGTCTCCCATTTCGTTCGAGGGCCGAGACTCCCAAGTTCGCCAAAGTTGTAATCGACCATTCGCTGGCAATTGGCAGATAGATTTCTCCCGGGCAACGGAAGGAGCCCTAGTGAGACCACGGAGTGGGGCGGGTCGTTCAGGCAAGTGTGCCCAACAAATAAAACCGCGATCATTCTTTCTCGCTGGACATTTTCTCAAGCCAGGTTTTTCAGTGCAGAACCTTCTTTCGTCTCGTTGACAGGCTCTTGAGGCTGCAGAAGGGCATAAGGGGCGTTACGTCACCCGAGAACTCGCCGGCGCCGTGGCGTTCTCGGGGTAACATAGTTGGGAGTGGAGTCGCAGGGATTGGGGCTCTAACGAGCCCGCCTCGTTCGTCCAAGGGGTCGCGAAAGGTAGTTGACCCGAGTGAGCCGCAATGAGTGACCGAGCATCAGTCAAACGGGCGCCAGCACCAGGATTGCTCGAAAATGTGTTCGAGGATTTTCCCGATGCGGTTGTTATAACCAGTGCGAGCGGAGAGATCGTCGCGGCGAACCGGCAAACGGAAACCATGTTCGGATACGCCCGGGCCGAACTGCTGGGCCTTCCCGTGGAGACACTGATTCCCGAGCGACGGAGGCCGATTGATGCCGGCCACCCGGAGAGCTACTCACCGGAGACCCAGGTGCTGCCGACAGGAATCGGCCTCGATCGGTATGGCAAACGCAAAGACGGCTCGGAATTTCCCGTGGACACGATTCTGAGTCCGCTCGGGATGGCGGATGGCGGAGGCGCCTTGCGCGTCGTCCGCGATGTGACCGCCCGCTGGGAGACGGAGGAAGCCCTGCGGCAAAGTGAAGAGCGCTTGCGTTTGCTGGTGGAGGCGGCCAAGGATTACGCCATTTTCATGATCGACCCCAACGGGCTGGTCAGGAGTTGGAATCCCGGCGCGCAACGAATCAAGGGTTATCGTGCCGAGGAGATTATCGGAAAACATTTCTCTCAGTTTTACACGCCGGAAGATATCGAGGCCGGCAAGCCAGAGCAGGCGATCAAAACCGCGGCGGAGCAAGGAGCCTATGAAGCCGAGGGGTGGCGGGTTCGCAAGGACGGCTCGCGGTTTTGGGCGAATGTGATTCTGACGGCCGTCCACGGAGAGACTGGCAAGCTGCGCGGCTTTGCAAGAGTCACACGCGATTTCAGCGACCGCAAACGCGCCGACGACGCGTTGCAAAAAAGTGAACAGCAATTTCGGGCCCTCTTTGAGTATTCACCCGATGCCATCCTGGTGATCGATCCGGAGGGGATCATCGTCGAGGTCAATGCTCAGGTTGAGAAATTCTTCGGCTACCACCGGACGGAGCTGGCGGGCCAGCCCGTGGAAATACTGATACCGGAACGATTCCGGGGAGCTCACCCCAGGCACCGGGCCGACTATGGCGCCGAGCCTCGTGCGCGTCCTATGGGAATCGGGCTGGAACTGTGCGGCAGGCGCAAAGACGGCTCTGAGTTTCCGGTGGACATCATGCTCAGTCCCGTCGCGAGGCCCGAAGGGAAAAACACGATCAGCGTCATTCGGGATCTCTCCGAGAGGAGACGCGCCGAAGACGAGTTGGAGCGCAGGGAACGGGAAAACCGGTACCTCGAAGAAGAACTAAACACCGAACACCGGTTCGAAGACATCATCGGGGAGAGCACGAATCTACGCAAGGTACTCAAGGAGGTTGAGACGGTAGCCGCGACGAATGCAACGGTTCTTATTCTGGGGGAAACGGGGACGGGCAAAGACCTGGTTGCCCGGGCGATTCACCAGTTGAGCCCCCGCCGCGAACACACCCTGGTAAAACTGAATTGCGCTGCAATCCCGGTGGGTTTGCTCGAGAGCGAACTCTTCGGTCACGAAAAGGGCGCTTTTACTGGGGCCGTTTCTCAGAAAATAGGCAGATTGGAGCTGGCCCATCGTGGCACGCTGTTTCTGGATGAAGTCGGAGACCTGCCCGTAGAACTCCAGCCCAAGCTTTTGCGAGCGCTGCAGGAAAAAGAGTTCGAGAGGCTTGGGGGGACGCGCTCGATTCCCATCGATGCGCGGCTGGTGGCGGCAACCAACCGTAATCTGGAACAGATGGTGGCGGATCGCGAGTTTCGCAGCGACCTGTACTACCGTTTGAGAGTTTTTCCGATCCATCTTCCCTCCCTGCGCGAGCGCCGTGGGGACATTCCTTTGCTGGTCGGCTACTTCGTTGAAAAGCACGCTCGGCGGATGAACAAACTGATCGAATCTGTCCCCTCCGATGTCATGCAAGCGCTGGCGCGATGGGATTGGCCCGGCAACATTCGAGAGCTCGAGAATTTTATTGAGCGAGCGGTGATCCTCTCGAAGGGTCCGGCGCTGCGAGTTCCTCTGGGAGAACTGCAGGTGTCCGAAGACGCGGGATCGGGCGATGATGCCACACTCGAGACGACGGAACGAGAACACATCCTTCGCGTTCTCGGCGAGGCCAGAGGTGTCATAGCAGGACCCGACGGCGCAGCAGCACGCCTGGGTCTGAAGCGAACGACCTTGCACTCCAAAATGAAGAAGCTGGGAATCGTCCGCGCCGACTATATGTAGTCATTGCTGACGATATAGAGTCAGTGATGTTCGTCACTCGACCCCCTGTGGCACGCTCGAGCAGAGCTTCCCCCTCTCCAAAGTTCTTTCCTTCCAAGAGATATCGCTCGTCGATAGGAAACACTGAATTCGGCTTCCGGAATGCCTTTATGGAAGCGCGGCTGCCATTGGGGGGCGGCGAGTTACGCTGAAGATCACAACGCACGAGGAACCGGAATCGATAACGCTAAGACTTGAGGGAAAGGTTGTGGGCCCGTGGGTCGCTGAACTGGAGCGAGCCTGGCAATCCTTGGCTGGTTCCGCTCCATCGAAGAAACTGCCGATCGACTTGCGCGGGGTCAGGCACATGAACGAAGACGGGAGACGCGTTCTCGCTGAGATTCACAGACAGACCGGCGCAGATTTCATCGCCGATACCCCGCTGACGAAATACTTCGCCCGGGAAGCGCGCCGTTCCCGCGGGAACGGCGTCGAGGAGGACCAGTAGCATGCGAGCACCCTACGGACTAGAAATGATTGAAAATTGTGAAACCTGCAAACTCAGGAAGTCGAACTTCTTCTGTCAGCTGTCCCCGCACGCCATGAGGAGTTTTGATTCCCTGCGATCGAGCTCAGCCTATCCCGAAGGCGCCATTCTGTTCCTGGAGAACCAGGACGTGCGCGGAGTGTTCTTGCTGTGCGAAGGAGCGGTGAAACTCACGATCAGCTCCGCCGATGGGAAAACGCTGATTTTGCGGATCGCCCAAGCGGGCGAGATGCTGGGCTTGACGGCGGCTCTGGCGGGCCGGCCCTACGAGGTAAGTGCCGAAACCCTGCGGCCCTGCCAGATTGCGTTTATTCGCCGGAACCGGTTTCTCGACTTTCTCGCGGAACAACCGGAGGTCTACGAGCAGATCACCAAGCAACTCAGCTCCAACTACCAGCGGGCCTGCGAGCAGTTGCGGACCGTGGGGCTCTCTCTCTCGGCGCCCGCCAAACTGGCCCGGTTGTTGCTTGAGTGGGATGCCCAGGCGGAGGAGCGCCACGACGGTCGAGGGATTCGACTGCCGCTCACGCACGAGGAAATTGGGGGATTGATTGGAAGCTCGCGAGAGACGGTCACGCGAACGCTCGGTGAATTCAGGAGCCGGCAGCTGGTAACGCTGAAGGGTTCGACGCTGACCATCCAGAACCACGCTGCTCTCGAGGATTTTGTCGCCATCTAGGACGATATTCGCGAACCCGCATCCGCGAGGTCGCGGAAGCCTCGGCGCAGCGTGAGCTTCTATCCGCAAACAGTGAGTACCGGACAGGGCGCGCGCGCGACTACTTTGTGGGCCGTTCGACGACCGGGATGCGTCACGGCCTCCGGATGAATGGAAGCGCGCGCACCCAGAACCACCAAGTCCGCGTGACGTTGCTTGGCAATCTGCACCACGCGCTCCCCTGGATCACCAAATTCCACGGCTACCTCAGGAGCACTCGCGAAGTCCGTATGTCCCGGGACGGTTTCGTAGAGTTTGTGAAGCGCCTCGGCCACCGACAGCTCCGCCCGCGTCGCTTTTTTGTCCTGCGGCGGCGGCTTGATGACGTGAAGAAGGATCAGTCGCCCGCGGTTTTGTTCGGCAAGCGAAACCGCATACGGAGCGGCCGCGGAAGACCCGGGCGTGAAGTCCGTCGCGAAGATCACCCGGTGGAAGTCCACCGCGGTGTGCATTCCCTGGCGAACCTGCGGGCCAATCGTGAGCACGGGAACGGGCGAGCGCCGGAAAATCTGTTCGGCAACGGAACCAAGCAATCGCTTCTCTCGGCCGGTGCGCCCGTGGGTTCCCAGCACGACGAGGTCGGCGGGAAGGTCCTCGATCGCTCGTTCCACCGCATCCCAGACCCCTAGGGCCCGCTCGATGGCAGTGTCATGCGGCACGCCAGCAAGTTGCGAGTTGAGACGCTCGAGGTCCGCCTGGGCGCCCTCCTCCTCGCGAGCGATCGCGATCGCCGTCGACACTGGTGTGGTCGAAACGCTCGGGCAGGGGAGTAGAACGTGCAATGCATGCAAGTGCGCTCCCGGCTTGCGCGCAATCGAGATCGCAAACGGGAGTGCAGCTTCGGACGGTTCCGAGAAATCGGTGAGATAGAGAATTTTCTTCAAGTGAACGCGCGATCTTTGCTGGCTGGGCGGCATGGTGGTGCCTCCGGCGTAAAGATGCCTGCGTGGGCGTCGGCCCGCAGTGATTCCCGTCACTTGATAGGATGCGCTCCGGCACATGCGGTAGCCCCGCGAACTGGTTTCCACGCGGCGATGGTTAGCGGATCAGCAGAAGAAGGAGCGCGGCTCCGGCAAGCGAGAGATCTTTCATCAGGTGCGCAAATTCGCTCAACCGCATGTACGGGTCGGTCTCGTTCCAAAATCGGTGCAGGAAGAACGGTGCGGGAAAGATGATGCCGAAAAGCAGGGCCGACCCGATCCATCCGTGCCGGTCGAACAGCACGAAGATTCCGCCACCAACCATCATGACGACGGTCAGGAGCGTCGCGGCACGCGGAAATGGTACGCCTTTTCGAGCCAGGAACGAGGCATGATCGGGGAAGTGCACCAGGTGGCTCGTGCCCATCGACAGGAAGTAGGTGACGAACAGAATTCGCCCAAACCATAAAAGCCAGGACAGCAACTGGACCTGCATCGAAGAGCCCTCCGCTTGGAGGCAACCGCGGCCGGATGGCGCGGCTGGCCTAGAAGACGATTTTGTTTTTAAGCTCGGGAGCCGCGCGATCCATGCGCCGCGACAACTCGGGCAGATGGCACGTGGGCACCCTGGGAAACAGATGGTGCTCGATATGTAAGAACATGTTGAAAGTAACTCGGTTCTTGATCCGGTTACGCAGCGTTCTGGCAATGTAGTGGGTGCGGTCGCAGTGATGGTGGACCGTCCATACGGCAAAAAACGCCGTTAGGCACTGGCCAACCGCCATCGCCGTCAGGTGATACTCTAGCGCGTGGCTATGCCAGACCCGGGTTACCAGGAGAATCCAGGCGGCATTCAGGAGCAGTTCCCCTGAGATCGTCGCGCGTAGCTTGCGGTTGCCATGGCGAAGTGCGGTGATGTGCAGGAGTATGGGGAAGGCTGGACCCGAGAGCAGCGTCCGCCAAACGGGCATCTCCGCATGCCGGCCTTCGATGTCTCCCTCGCTCGACGCGAGCCGGTGATGCCGCAGATGATTGAACTGCACGGCGTGCATGGATCCCAGCATGACCAGGCTCATAACCCACAGCGAAAAATCCGTGGCGCGGCGCGAGAGGCCCAACGACGAGTGGAACGCGTTGTGCACGAGCCGAAGGCCCGTGAGAAAGAAGACGAAGGACAAAGCAAGAGCGAACACATAGTAGCCGCTTACGGCTGCCAAAAGGGAGGCCGCGAGCCACAGGGCGGGCAGGAGAGGTTCGCAGAGAGTCTCGAACCAGGTGACCGGGACCAGATCCCGCCACTCGACCGCCCGCAGGCGGGGATCGTGATAGATATCGGCTGGTGGTTCCCGGACAGCGGGGCTCACTGCTCTAGCACGGGCAACATCCACAGTCAGTTGCCGGTCTTCGCACTTCATCCCCGGTTCTCGGCGGGTAGGCGAACGGCGAAGACCAGGGAAGCGAGGTAAACCAGAATTCCCAGCCCGATGAAGGATGTCCCCACGAAGGCAAAGAGCACGAAGGCGAGCGGGTGAAACCACAGCAGGCTCACAATTTCTAGGAGCAGGCCGAGAATGATCAAGCCGCTTGAAACTTGCAGCAACCGCCGGATTCCCATGGCACCGAGTTTCATTGGCCGGGCCTCCACATTTTCAGGTGACTTACTTGCGACGCGTTGTGGACCGTATCGTGGCAGCCACTGGAAATACAGGACATCTGGTTCGAGGTGAGCGAATCCATGATGGCGACGTGGACGGGATTTTCCTCGAAGCTGCGCGCCCCGGCGTGGCAGTGCAGGCATTGCAGGTTGCTGTATCCGCCGCGGATTTGGATGGTGCGAGGCGGCGTACTGACGTACTGCATATAAATGCGCGTGAGGCCCTGCAGTTTGTCCTTCAGGGGTCCATAGATGGTGTAGTCGGCGTGGCAGGCATAGCAGGCCATGTCCGCCGGTACGCGGTGGTTCTGAAAATGTTGCGCGGGGATGTAATTCGGATCGTCCACGTACAGACTTTTCCCGTAGATTTCCATACTGTGGCAGGAGATACAGAATTTAGTTTGTTCGGAACGTTGCATGTGCGTGGACATGCCCGTGGCGATGCACAGTGCCGGAAGCACGCACAGGGCTACAAAGGCGAGAATCTTTCCCGTGGCTCCTCCGGTAATCGCAGGACGCAACAGAAACACTGCGGCCAGCAGGATCGCGAGAGCGATCAACGCGACCAGAATTCCGGTTGGTGCAGTCACGACACCTCACCTCCTTCGGTGGCTTCCGTGGGAAGGAAGCTGGCAGCGGCACAGTTCTATTTCTTGTTGGCTAGATCGCGGATATAAGCGACCAGATCCTTGATCTGCGCGTCCTTGAGGTTGGATCCATAGCCGGGCATCTTGTTCTTGCCCTTGGTCACGATGGCGATGAGTTCGTCGTCGGTTTCTTTTTGTACTTCCGGGGAAGCGAAATCACGCGCGCCCAGTTTCTTGCCGACGGGCGTGTCTCCCTTGCCGTCCGGACCGTGGCACGCGGAGCACTTGGTCTTGTACAGGCTGGCCGCGTCACCCTGACCGTAAAGCGGAGTGGTAAGTAAGAAGAGGGCGCCCAGGGCGGGAAGGGCGTAGCGAAACACTCGAACTGACAGATGATTCATTGGCTGCCTCCTTGCGAGGATTGTTGACGAATCACGCAACCACACGCTTTTGCGGTGCGTGCTCGGTTCAAAACGAATACCGGAACGAGAACGTGGCATTGCTTCCGTTAAAGTCCTGTGACTCGATCGCGGCAAGTCCGAACGGATTCGTATTTCCGGTTTGGTTGAACCCGTAATAATTCCACGCCATCTTGTAGGTCAAGCCGCGATAGACATCGATGGCAATCGACGCGTACGGTCTTTGATAGTTGAAATCGAGCGTGCCCGAAGGGGTGAGAGGATTCAGGAAAGTCGTGTTGCCGCGGACAAAGCTGCCGCCATACCCCGCCATCGCCGTCACTCGTTTCATGGGTTTCCAGATCAGGGCGGCGTGGGCGAAATGGTCGGTGCTCGCGTAGGTTGCAAGCGCTCCCAGTGGCGACGAAGCTCCCGTAATCGGGCAGGCCGGTCCGCTAGGCAGCTCCGGGACGCCTGGGGGAAACGAAGACACCGGCACGGTAGCGGGCGGGGGCGCGGGGTTTGCGGAAGTTGTGGAGTAGGCGAAGCAGATCAACGATTGGGTGAAGACGTCCCAGTAGTTGTAGCCGAAATCGACCGACAGGCGCGGAGTCGCCGTCAATATCGTGGAGAAACTGTAGGAGCGGTCGTGCTCCAGGTTGTCTACGTCCGTTACGTTATCGCGGTTTTCGTGGATTTCAATCGCGCCTTCGAGCGTGGCCCATGGCCGGGGCTTGTAGTTCGCGTGGATTTTGTAGGACTGCACTTGCCGAGGATCGATCCGCGTGTAGGAGTTGTCGTTATAACCGAACTCAAAATCGCCCGTGATGCGCAGAGCATCGATCGGCCGCACAACCGCTCCCAGCACGACCGCATTCTCGTTGATGGTGGTTAGGCTGCGCGTCGGGCTCACCGGTGCGGGAGCCACGAAAGTCACTGACCCATCTGGATTGAGTGTGCACCCGGCGGGCAGCGCGCCCGCCACTTCGGCGCAACTGCCGCGCGCCGCGAGATAATCATTCGCCGCGCTCGCGGTCGCTCCTCCCGGAAAATAAATCAACTGCGAGTCGTTCGTCGAGCTGAACTGGGCGATGGTTCGGTTGGTGTAGAGATACCCGATATGAGCACTCACGCGTCTGGTGAAGTCGTATTCGACCTCAAACGTGTTTGATTTGAGGTTCTGGCCGAGAAACGATGAAGCCAGACCCGTGATCACATCTGCGGACGAGCTGGCCGTGTGCTGCGGACAAGTCATGGCGTTGGAGCTCAGCGGACAATTGGCCGTATTGAAAACAGCTTCACTCTGTTGCAAGCCGGCCAAGCCCGGATAGCCCGTGCCGAAAATATTGGTCTCATCGAGCGCCCACATCCCCGGAATGCGCCAGTTGTCATAGCGAAATTCATCCACGATGCGAAACTTGTCGGTCACCGCATACGCCCCGGACCAATTCGCATTCACCGAAACGCGCTTGGCGTTCGCAGGGCCTCCGGTGGTGCTGCCGCGCTCGCCTGTCCGCGAGGTCCATCCGTTCACCGTCTCCAAGAAATCCGGGATCACGTTGTTGCTGCTGCTGTAACCCAGCGAACCGGACATTTCGAAATTCTTGAAATAGTTGGATTGGAAGCGCAGCCGCTCGGTGGGCATAAAATTCCGCGGGCGGCCGACCTGGCTGTAGGACAAGTATCCGTTGCAGGTGGGAGTAGCGGTGTTGCTCGTACCGGTCACGATTGGAGTGGCGCAGGGAAGGACTTCGGAGGGAGTTTGCGTACTCCAAATGTTTCCCAGGTCCACCGGCGTGCCGTTCGGCGTGCCCAGCCCCGAAGTGTTTGCGAGGACGAATCCGTAGTTCTGCGGATTCAGTGCGGGATTGTCAGTGACCACATTGTCCTGCTTGAAATAGCTGAGAAACTGGTCGTAGGAAATCGTCGTCCGCGGCAGGATTTTGAAGTCGACTCCGGCGCGGTAGGCGTTCGTCGTGTAGCTGTAGGTTTGATTGAAGTCCGAAATCGTTCCGCCATCGGTGGTGAAGAAGCCGGGCCCTTCGTCGCGGTTGCGCGAATATCCCAGCCGGATCGCGACCCTGGACTGCGGCAGCAGCGTGAGATCGTAATCCTGCATGCGGCGGACCAGATCCAGGGCATGCAGTGAATTGTTTTGCGCGACGGCGGGACTCGAACAATACGCCGGGGCGCCTTGGGGGAAGGCCGCCGTAGGCGGACCGACATAGCAGCCGGTCGTCAGCGACCCGGGCGGGTTCAGTGCAGCCGGGTTCAATGGATTCGCGAGCAAGTTGTAGTCCCAAAAGTTCTTGTCGCGGCGGAACAACAAGCGAAAGTCGTACCATTTGTTCTTTTCGACGCGCAGGCGGGTCACGTCGTTGGGATCGCCGCCATATCCAAAGTTGCTGAAGCTCAGGGTGTCGAACAGGATTCCTTTGTGGTCGAGCGAGCGCATCTCGAGGGTGTAGTCGAACAGGCGGACCCCGGAACCGAGGTTCTCGAACGTATCGTAGGTGTTTTGGTTACCGTTGATTTCGCTGGCGCGGTAGCCGAATTCGACCGATGAATGGATATTGTAGTCGCCCGAATTGATTCCTTTGGATTCTCCGGAATCCTCCTGCGCCCAGACCACAGGTGCAAACCAGAGCGCCACGGCAACGATCACGAAACGAACCGGCCAAACCCTCAGGCGATCGATCATGGTTCTTCTCCCCCCCTCGAAAATCTCCTGGCTGGCTTGCCGTCTGGTAGGCTTGCCTGTTTTCTCCATCCTTGAAGGAGAGTCTCGCGCGCCTCGTCCTATTTGAAGAAGGTCGCATCGAAGTTCGATCCGTGGATCTGGACGTGGCATAAAGTGCAGGCCTGGAAAAAGGTGGATTGGTTGTGGAATGACGGGGCTCCCGGCGCGGAGCTAAACGATGAAGTCGTGTGGCATTGCAAGCAAAGCAGGTTGACGTTGCTGAGCCTCAGCATGTGGGGATTGGGTCCGCCGTGCGTCAGATGGCAGGACTGGCAGCCATCGACTTTTACGGGGGCATGCTCATACACGAAAGGCCCCTGTTTGTCGGTGTGGCACTGGAAGCAGACGGCATCCTGCGTCGAGGACGTCCGCACCTGCTTGGGTCTCACCGTGCCGTGCACATTGTGGCAATCGCTGCACTGAATGAGTCCTTCATTCACCCGATGATGGAACGGCATATCGAACTGGGCTTTCTGCTGGAGATGGCACGTGTAGCACAACTCCGGCTGAGCTTTGATGAGCAGGAATTCCTTCGTTTCAGCATGGTGAGGCGAATGGCAGGCAATGCAACTGACGTCATTCTTGGAATGCTCGGAGTTGATGGCATTCATGTGCTCTGTGCCGCCGGCGTGGCAGACCATGCACCGTTCATTGATCTCCTTGGTCGAGTGATCCTTAAAAACGAAAATCTTGGTGACGTCTCCGCCGCCATCGACGTGAGCGGAACCAGGGCCATGACATCCCTCGCAGCCTTGGTGCGACGGGCCGCCTTTTGTGTCGAGGGTGGTCTTCCAATGCGGAGTCTTTTCCCAGTGGTTGTAGATGTCTTCGTGGCAAGCCTTGCATGCGTCGCCTCCGACGTACTGCGCAGCCGGGGCCTGCGTTCGGGTCGTTGTGGCCGAAGGGGCAGGAACGCTTTTCGGTGCTTGATTCTCCTGCGCGCGCAAGTAACTCTCCTGCATGGTAAGCAGCGTGAGAGCTGCAATCGCCGCTGAGCGGAACACCCCAAAGCGCGCCACGTTTTTCCTCAGGTAGCCTTCCGAGATCCCGATCGTCGAACTCCTGGAAGACGGGGGATCCTTACTATAGTGATCCGAGCTTTGACTGTGACCGGAGTCACAGTTTGAAATTATTCTTGTGCGAGTGCGTCAGCTGGGCGGCAGCTCGTCGCGGAGCGAAGCGAGGCTACCTTGCGCGACCTTCTCGGCGGGATCTGCCGTCTCCGAAAAATCAGCCAGTTTTTCGAGAGCGCTTCTGTCGCGAATGACCAGCCCAGAACGTTTCCATTCCAGGATTCGTCTCCTCCGCAGCCGGGACAGGACCCGCGTCACGGTTTCTCGAGACAGTCCCACCATTTGTGCGAGGGTTTCCTGGCTCAGATCCAGTTTCGAAGGAGCTTCTGGTTCCGGACCTGTATTGTGTGCGAGCAATCCGACCAGGCAGCGGGCTAGCCTCTGCGCGGCCGACTGGGACAGGTCAACGGCGCTCATCTTGCCCAGAATGAAATAGCAAGCCTCGCTCACCAGTTGCGCCGCCTGGCGAGCGACCACTGCGTCGCTCTCGATTTCTCTGACGAGTTCGTTGCGGG
Source organism: uncultured Acidobacteriota bacterium (assembly GCA_963804625.1). Classification (GTDB taxonomy): domain Bacteria; phylum Acidobacteriota; class Terriglobia; order Acidiferrales; family UBA7541; genus Palsa-295. Next base: position 86,148 of record CAWDRJ010000001.1, read on the forward strand.
ACACGAAAAGCACACGGGTCGGCTTGATGACCTCCGCTGTGACCGCATGCGTACGACCCAAAATGGTAGCCGCTAGTCCGAGGATTGTGCCTGGACCAAAGAATCCAAGCAGCAGCGTTTTCCCCTGCGCGGAATTGACGGAAACCTTGGCGCGACCTTCCAGTACAACGTAGACACCGGTGGGCTTCTCTCCTTCCTGGTAGAGCATCGCGCCCTTTGCAAAGGACGTCCCCACGTTCGACGCCTTGAGCCTGGCAACATAGCGCTCGCTCAAGCGAGCGGGAAACGGATATTGGGCGCTCAGATGGCCGAGCGGATCGGGGAACGGTTCTCCGAACAAAGTTCCTGCCTGTCTGGCGCGAAAACGTCGCTGCCTGGAGTGCCTCGGCATGTGCTTTTCCTCCGGACCCAAAAATCTCACGGGGGCTCTAAGACAAGCTGTCGTGCCGATCACACCAGAGTGTGACTGCGGTCACAGAACTCGGGGGCCCATCGCGCCATACTTCGCAGCCGTCGGACGATCCTGCGGGCGGCGCAAGCGCGGAACGAGGCAAAAGGCGCGGGCAGCGTCGGCGGCGACTTGGTCAGTGTGAGGAGAAGAGCGATGCCTTCACCGGGAAGGACACTGTCCGCTGGGCTCGAGGCTCGTGGTGTGTCCCGGCGTGAGTTTGTCGAGTTCTGCAGCGCGATGGTCGCGACGCTGGCGTTGCCCCCGAGGTACGTGGGCGCGGTGGTGAAGGCGCTCGCGCAAGCGAACCGTCCCATTCTGGTGTGGCTTGAATTTCAAGATTGTGCAGGCAACTCGGAATCTATGTTGCGCAGCAGCAATCCCCCGGTCGCCGAATTTGTTCTCGATCTTCTTTCGTGGGAATACCACGAACTACTGATGGCCGGTGCGGGGAAGCAAGCGGAGGACGCCCTCGAGCGGGTGGTTCGCGAGCATGCCGGAGAATATATCGCGGTAGTAGAAGGCGCAATTCCCACGGCCGATGGAGGCGTGTACTGCACGATTGGCGGAAAAACGGCGCTGGACATTGCAAGACATGTCTGCAGCAACGCCGCGGCAAACATCGCCGTAGGTGCCTGCGCGTGGGACGGAGGGTTGGTTCGGGCGAACCCCAATCCGACCGGAGCGCTCGGATTGCAGGAAGCGGTTCCGGGGCTCAAGAACCTCATCAACCTGGGCGGGTGCCCGCATAATCCCGCAAACACCGCGGCGGTCTTGGTGCATTACCTGACGTTCCACGATCTTCCCACACTCGATCAGTACAGCCGTCCGTTGTTCGCCTACGGCGACATCATCCACGACCTCTGCGAGCGCCGTGCCCACTACGACGCCGGCCGCTTCGTTGAGGAATGGGGGGATGAAGGCCATCGCAAAGGTTATTGCCTGTACAAGATGGGCTGCAAAGGCCCGGAAGCAAACTACAACTGCCCTACGGTGCGCTGGAACGACGGAACGAGTTGGCCGGTGAAAGCTGGCCACGGGTGCATTGCCTGCGCTTCGCACCGTTTCTGGGACACGAAGTCGCCCTTCTACAAAAGATTGCCGTCAGTCCCTGGCTTCGGAGTGGATGTCACTGCCGACGAGATCGGATGGGTCGCGACGGGAGCCGTTGCTGCGGCCATGGTTGCGCAAGTGGTTGGCAATATCGTGCGCGACAAAATCCGGCCGAAGAAGCTGGGCGGCGAGAGCAAGGAACCGCCCGAGTCTGGCGGAGCTTAGGAGGAATCCATGGCGCGGATTGTGGTCGATCCGGTCACGCGAATTGAAGGGCATCTGCGCATCGAGGCCCAAGTCGAAGGCGGAATGGTGGCGGACGCTTGGAGCTCGGGCACGATGTTCCGTGGAATTGAGCTGATTTTGCGAGGTCGCGACCCGCGCGAAGCGTGGATCTGGGCGCAGCGCATTTGCGGTGTGTGCACGGCGGTTCACGCACTGGCTTCGGTCAACGCGGTCGAGGATGCCCTAGGCATCGAGGTTCCCGACAACGCTCGCCTGGTTCGGAACATCATTGCGGCAACCCAGACGATCCAGGATCACGTCATTCATTTCTACCATCTCCACGCGCTTGATTGGGTCGATGTAGTCTCCGCCTTGCAGGCGGACCCTGCCAAGACGTCGCAGCTCGCACAATCGATTTCGGATTGGCCTCTTGCGAGCGAGAAATACTTTAAGGGTGTTCAGGATCGCGTTGCCGCGCTCGTCGCGAGCAAGCAATTGAGCCTGTTTGGCGCGGGTTACTGGGGACATCCGGCCTATCATCTTCCGCCCGAAGCAAACCTCATGGCCGTTGCACACTACCTCGAGGCGCTTCGGTTCCAAAAGGAGTTCATCCGGATTCACGCGGTTCTCGGCGGCAAGAACCCTCACTTGCAAACGTTTCTGGTGGGAGGCATGGCTACTGCCCTCGACCCGAACGAGCCCGGTGCGACGATCAATCCCGAACGAATCGATTTTTTGCTGGAAGTCGGGAAGTTTGCCGAGGCCTTTGTGAATCAGGTCTATATCCCGGACGTGCTAGCGGTGGCGGGCTTTTATCCGGACTGGTTCGAGCGCGGCGAGGGGCTGGGGAATTTCATGTCCTATGGCGGCTATCCGCAACGTTCAACCAAGGATCCTGCGAATTTCTTTCTTCCCCGCGGGATCATCCGCGATCGAGATCTGTCGCGGGTTCACCCGGTCGATCCGGCCAATGTCACCGAGTATGTGACGCATTCCTGGTACGAGTATTCCGGAGGAGACCAGGCCTCCCGGCACCCGTTCGATGGAGAGACTCGTCCGAAGTATGCGGGACCGAAACCTCCTTATGAATTCCTGGACGTCAATGAAAAATATTCCTGGCTGAAGGCGCCGCGCTATCAGGACGAAGCCATGGAGGTCGGGCCACTGGCGCGCTTGCTGGTGGCCTATGCTTGGGGTCAGCAGGGCGTCAAGGCGTTGGTCGATGCGACGCTCGCAAAATTGAAGGCTCCGCCCGCCGCATTGTTTTCAACGCTGGGCCGTATCGCCGCGCGCGCACTCGAAACACAACTGCTCGCGAGCCGCCTCGCCGGCTGGATCCAAGAACTTGGGAATAACCTGGCAGACGGCAACGTGCGCATTCACAACGGAGAAAAGTGGGATCCGAGTTCGTGGCCCAAGACTGCGCGAGGCTTCGGCTTTTTCGAGGCGCCGCGTGGGTCGTTGGGGCATTGGGTTGAAATCGAAGACCGGGCCATCAAGAACTATCAAGCCGTCGTTCCGTCCACCTGGAATGCAGGTCCGCGCGATGCCCGCGGCCAGCGTGGCGCCTACGAGGCCGCGCTTCTCAAGACGCCGGTAGCGGACCCGGATCGTCCGCTCGAAATTCTCCGGACCGTTCACTCCTTCGACCCCTGCTTGGCCTGCGCCGTCCATGTCGTGGATGCTCGCGGGCATGTGTACGCCCGGGCAGAAGCCTGATCGGAGAGAGGCTGCCTATGAAAAAGTCGCGCAGGCAAAAAGGGCACGAAGCGGAATGGCAGAAACCCGCGCCCGGCCAGGTACGAGTGTACGTCTGGGAGTGGCCGGTGCGGTTCGCGCACTGGATTATCTTCACGACGATCGTTTCTCTTTCGATCACCGGCTATTACATGCATTCGCCGTTCATCCTTGCGCATGGAAGAACCGCCTACGTTATGGGAACCGTGCGCTTCGTTCACCTGCTTTCCGGCTTCGCGTTCATCGCGGCGATTCTGATCCGCATCGTCTGGATGTTCATCGGTAATCGCTGGTCGCGTTGGGATCAGTTTATCCCCACGACCAAGAAACGTCTCGGGGACATGATCGCGACGGCGCGCTACTACGGGTTCATGGCCTGGTCCGCGCCTTCGCACATCGGCCATAACGCAATGGCCGGCTCGGCGTACGCCGCGGTCTTCGGTATGGCACTGGTGGAGATCGCGACGGGCCTCGCGCTCTTCTCTCAGGTTCTCGGCAACCGAACTCTCGGTTTCTTCGTCGGCTGGATGGCTCGCGTGGTGGACATTCAATGGCTGCGCGAGATTCATTTTCTCGTGATGTTCGGCTTCTGGATGTTTTTCATTCACCACCTGTATACCTGCATCTTGGTTGCGGTCGAGGAAGAGAACGGTCTGATGGAGAGCATCTTTAGCGGATACAAGTTCGTGCCCGAACACGAACTGCGAGAAGAGGCTGAGGAACGACGCAGCGGGGAACTTGTGCCCGGGCCGGAGCCGATCCGAGCGAACGCGGCCCTGGGACACAACTCGCGACCGGGAGCCTGACGTGGATGGTCCCCTGTACCGAGACACCGTGGTGATCGGAGTCGGCAACACCATCCTCTCCGACGACGGCGTCGGTGTGCATGCCGCAAGGCTGTTGCAGCTTGACGCGCGGGTGCCTCCCGGCGTCACGATTCTCGACGGCGGCACGATCGGCCTTGAACTGGTTCCGTATGCGTCGGACGCATCGCGCGTGCTGTTGCTGGACGCCATGAACTTGGGCCAGGCGCCCGGCACGCTCGCTCGGATGACGGGGCGAGAGTTGCTCGGGCGGGCGAGCGCTTGGAGCGTCCATCAATTGGGCGTAGCGGATCTGGTAGCTGCTCTTTTGCTGGTCTCAAGGCATCCTCAGGATGTTGTCGTACTGGGTATTCAGCCGGCCAGTACGGATTGGGGCACAGGTTTGTCGCCCGCAGTCGATGCCGCTGTTCGATCCCTGGTGAATGCCGCCCTGGCGCAGCTAAATGTTTGGCACGAATCGCGGGCCGGTGGTTCGAAGAACCGGGCCTTCCCGCCCGGGCCCTCCTCGGATCGAGCCGTTCGTGAACCTCGCAAAAAAGGAGCTCGGTAAGGTGTGCCTGGCGATTCCTGGAAAAATCCTCAGCAGCGAAGGGCAGAACGGAATTCGCGTGGGACGCGTCCAGTTCGGCGGGATCACCCGGGAAACTTGTCTCGACTTTGTTCCCGAAGCGGCGGTGGGAGACTACGTGATGGTGCACGTGGGATTCGCCATCAGTCGTGTGGATCGTGAAGAGGCAGAGCGAAGCTACGAACTGCTGGAATCCATGGGATTACTCCAGCGGGAACTTGAATCGGATTTGGAAGATTGGCAAGCGGACAGGTAAGCCGCTCACGAACGTGGTTCCGAGGGCTGCCATGAAGTACTTGGACGAATACCGGGATGAGAAAATCGCGCGCGGAATTGTCGCCAGGCTCGCCCGGCGCGCTACGCGGCCCTGGGTCTTAATGGAGATTTGCGGCGGGCAAACCCACACGCTGGTGCGTTACGGCATCGACGAAATGTTGCCCGCGGGGATCGAACTGGTGCACGGGCCGGGCTGCCCGGTGTGCGTAACCTCGCTTGAAACGATCGATAAAGCCACGGACATTGCTTCGCGTCCGGACGTGACCTTGATTTCCTATGGCGACATGCTGCGGGTGCCGGGTTCGCGTACGGATCTGCTCCACGTGAAGGCCCAGGGCGGAGACGTGCGCGTGGTCTATTCGCCCACCGAAGCTCTGAAATTCGCGCGGGCCAACCCCCATCGCAAGGTGGTTTTCTTCGCCGTTGGTTTTGAGACCACCGCCCCCGCGAATGCCATGGCCGTCTGGCAAGCCAAGCGCGAAGGGCTAACGAACTTTTCGATGCTGGCCGCGCATGTCCTGGTGCCTCCCGCGATTCGCGCGCTGCTGGGTTCGCCGCGCAATCGCGTGCAGGGTTTCATTGGTCCAGGTCACGTCTGTACCGTCATGGGCTATCGAGAGTATCAGGAGCTGGCTCGCGAGTTTCGCGTGCCCATGGTGGTAGGCGGGTTCGAGCCAGTCGATTTGCTCGAAGCCATCCTCATGCTCGTAACGCAGCTCGAGGAAGGGCGCGTAGCGGTCGAGAACCAATATGTGCGGTCCGTCACCTACGACGGCAACCGACTCGCCCAGAAAATATTGGCGGATGTTTTTGAGGTGTGTGACCGGAAATGGCGCGGGATCGGCGGAGTATCACAGAGCGGCCTCCGTCTCCGCCAGGAGTATGCCGAATTTGACGCGGACCGCATTTTTGGAACAGTAGGAGTGACGGCGAACGAACCTGCAGAATGCATCAGCGCCGAAGTGCTGCAGGGGCTGAGGAAGCCGACCGACTGTTCTGCGTTCGGAACGCGCTGCACACCGGAGAATCCACTGGGCGCTCCGATGGTTTCTTCCGAAGGCGCCTGCGCCGCCTATTACCAATATCGGCGGCATACGATGGCGGCCAGGGGAGGCGTGTGATCGCGCCGGGGGCGAAACTCGATGTGGCTTTCGATTGCCCGGTCCCGCTTGCGGCCAAGGACTCGATTTTGCTTGGCCACGGGAGCGGCGGCCGGATGAGCGCGGACTTGCTGCGAAATATCATCCTTCCGGCGCTCACCAATCGAGTGCTCGAACGGCTCGACGACCAGGCCATCGTGGATGTGGGGGGATTTCGCCTCGCGTTTACCACCGACTCCTTCGTGGTCAAGCCCCTGTTTTTTCCTGGCGGCGACATCGGAACGCTGGCGGTAAACGGAACGGTGAATGACTTGGCCATGGGCGGTGCCCAGCCGCTTTTTCTGAGCCTCGCGCTGATCCTCGAGGAAGGGCTTCCGCTCGGTACGCTGCGCCTGGTCTTGGAATCCATTCGTGCGGCCGCTGCTCTGGCGGGCGTGGCTGTCGTCACCGGAGACACCAAGGTTGTGGAAAAAGGAAGCGTTGACGGATTGTTCGTGAACACCTCGGGAATTGGACGGGTCCCTGAGAGCGTGCGGCTTTCCGCCGATCAGGCGCGTCCTGGAGATCGCCTGCTGCTGAGCGGGACGATTGGAGATCACGGGATGACGATCCTGTCGCAGCGCGAAGGCCTGGAATTCGAGAGCACCATTTCGAGCGACACAGCAGCGCTCCACACGTTGGTTGCCGACATGCTTCGCGCGAGTTCTGAAATTCGCTGTCTCCGCGACCCCACGCGCGGTGGTCTGTCGAGTTCGTTGCACGAGATTGCCGCGCGGTCGCGCGTGGGGATGGAGCTCGAAGAGAACGCGATTCCGGTCCGGGAGGAAGTACGAGGCGCATGCGAGATGCTGGGACTCGATCCTCTCTACGTGGCCAACGAAGGCAAACTGGTCGCGATTGCCGGTCCCGCGTCGGCCGAAGCGCTTCTCGAAGCGATGCGCCGGCATGCGCTCGGCCGGAACGCACGGATCATCGGGAAGGTCACCGATTCTCATCCGGCAATGGTCATCCTGCGAACACGGTTCGGAACGTCGCGGGTGGTCGATCTGCTCTCCGGCGATCAGTTGCCCAGAATCTGCTGAGGCCAGCGCGATGCACGAAATGGGAATCGCTAGTGCCGTGCTCGAAGCAGTTCGCGCAGAGACGCGCCGTTTACCGGACGGCCACATTTGCAAAGTGGGGGTGCGAATCGGCGAACTTGCGGGAGTCGATCCGGGCTCGGTGCGCTTTTGTTTTGAGGTTCTGGTGCGCGGGACCGAACTGGAGCCGCTCGAACTTGAGATTGCCTACTGTCCGCGCCGCTGTCAATGCCGCTGCTGTGGACATGCGTGCGCGGCAGCGCGCGAGGAGTCGACGTGTCCGAACTGCGGCACGACCGATCTAGAGTTCTTGGGGGGCGACGAACTGGAACTCGCCTATCTGGAGGTTGAAAATGGAGCGCGTGTCGCTGGAACGTAAGATCTTGAGTGAGAACGATCGCATTGCCGCGGGTCTGCGGGCGCGCTTTGCCGAACACCATATTCTGTGCCTGAACCTGATCAGCTCGCCCGGTTCGGGGAAGACCAGCCTGCTCGAGCGCACCCTCGAAAGCTTCGACCGCCAGGAACGAGTGGCGGTTCTCACCGGAGACATTCAGACCGAAAACGACGCGCAGCGACTGGCGCAGTTTGGATTTCCCGTGCAGCAAATTACCACGGGCGGAACGTGCCACCTCGATGCGCGCATGATCGAACGAGCGCTTCTCGACTGGCGCCTGGAAGAGATGGAGCTTTTATTGATCGAAAACGTCGGCAACCTGGTCTGCCCGTCGAGCTACGATTTGGGCGAGGCTTCGAAACTAGTCGTTCTCAGCGTCACCGAAGGCGAGGACAAACCGCTGAAATACCCCGCGATCTTTTTCAAGTCCGACCTGCTGATCCTGAACAAGATCGACCTGCTGCCCTACGCGCCCTTCGACATCGCTGCGGCGGAAGAGAACGCACGGAGCATCCACCGCAACATGGACATTGTGCGAGTGTCCTGCCAGACCTGCGCAGGAGTGGCGGAATGGCTCGCGTGGCTCGGCCGCAAGCGGGAAGCTTTGCGTCTTGCTGCCTCCGCATAGTGAAGACGTCCTGCGAGTCCGCCAGCGAATCGGAAGAGTACGATGGGAGGCTGATTCCGATGCGTGTGCGCCGATGCGGCAGATCGCGGAACCGCTGTACACAGTGCCGCTGCTTGGGAAAGCCGGCAAAGTGATTCAGGTAGACTGGCAAGGCCGCAGTTGCGTGGTGAACGCAAAATAAAATTCATGCCGAATGCTTATTCCGCCAAAGTGCGTAGCGTCGTGCAGGCGTGGGCTTCCGCCCATTGGTCCTATAATCTGCATCTCGGCCTCCTTCGGTCCGAGCACTGTTGGGGTGAACACCGAACAGTTTACTCAGGCCGTAGCGAGGCCGACGTCGTTATGACATCAAGAGTTGAGCGGACGTTTTACTGCTGCTCATTTATTATGTACACTGGCGCACGCTGGGCGTCCACGAACATCCGCGATTCTAGAAATTTCAAGGCTGCGAAAACTCCTTGTCTTGTTCGGATGCGAGGGAAGTCCTACGTCACCGTTTTCCTGGTAGCCGAACCGAATAGGCTGCGAGAATGGGGCGACTCTACTCAGATGGTGCGGAAGGGGGCAATTCCCCGCGTTTTAATTCTCTAAACTTATGACTGCCAGCAAACCTTTTTGGAAAACGATTCCCCGGACGTCTCTGATCACCTTTTTGCTGGGTGTCTTTTTTATTTTCAGCATCGTCGGCTTGGCCAGTGACATCGGCGAGATGGGACGCCAATCGCCACTTCGCTTGCTGCTGAACGTCGTAATCTCGGGCCTCTTCCCTGTGTTCTACGCCATTTCAGGATTTGTACTCCGGAAACAATTTTGGAAGGCGATGGTGCCTCTCTTCGCGGTACATCTCGCGCTGATCAATGCGCTTGGCGTTCTGCTCCCCGATCAGCCACTGCTGGCTGCCGACATGGCGCGCCTGCAAAGCAGATTGTCGTTTGACGCAGTTGCCATAACTTTAGCCGTCGCTGTTGGGTACGTTTCATTTCTTTATGCAACGATAACCGAGGCACGGCGGTACTTCCGTGTGCACGCGGAGATGGAACTCGCGGCGGAAATTCATCGTGTGCTGGTCCCTTCCATTGACGCGAAGCTCGGGAGTTTTCAGTTCTACGGATACTCTTCGCCCAGCGGTGAGGTGGGCGGCGACCTGATCGATCTTGCGGGCTCGGAGTCTCGCTGGGTCGCCTATGTCGCCGATGTGTCGGGCCACGGAGTCGCACCCGGAGTAGTCGCGGGCATGGTGAAGAGCGCCGCTCGGATGTTACTGAGTTCCGCCGAAGGCAGTCTGCATCTTCAGTCGCGGTTGAACGAGGTCCTCTACCCGCTGAAAAAACCGGATATGTTTGTCACATTCTGTTTTGTCGACTGCAACGCCGGTCGTTTGCACTTTGGTCTTGCGGGCCACCCAGCCATTTTGCGCTTTTCCGCTAAAACGAATGAAGTGGCGCAACTCGAGTGCTCTAATTTCCCTTTGGGAATTGTTCCGGATGCGGAATTTGCAACCGCTGAGGTCCGGACGGAGGAAGGAGACGTGCTGGCTCTTTACACGGATGGATTGCTCGAAGCCGCGAATGCCGCGGGAGAAGAATTTGGAATCAACGGACTCGAGATCGAATTGCAGAAGCATGGCAACGAACCGTTAAGCGTAATTTGCCAGTCCCTGCAGGCGAGCGTGGCTCGGCACGGCGTTCAAGTGGACGACCAGTCGGTTTTGTTGATTCGACACTCCGCACATCCGAACTGAAAAACGATTTTCATAATACACCCTCGCCGGCGTTCACCTTCTTCGGATGCCGCCTGTGCCATCCGAAGGCGCCGATGAAATCTGCTGACTCTGGTGGGTGTTGCATCGACCGGTTGAGCTGGCAGTAAGTTATGGCTGTGTCGATGTCGATAAGCGAGTGCAGGGATGCCGCGGTCCCGTGAGACAGATATGAACCGCCCCTAACAGATAGAGCGATTTGGTATCGCGATGCAAGTCTTGTCGGTTCCGAAAATTCTGACCCTTTTGATTCCGGAAATTCTGAGCCGTCCGGCAATAGCCGGAAGGGCTAAAACTCTCTCTGTGCCCCCGGTCGGTGAACCGGTCGGGCGGGGAGGAGGATGTTAGGAATGCTAAAGCGTCACGAAGTCGAGATTCTACTGAAGGCTGGGCACCCCAAGGCCGAAGTGGCCCGTCTGGCGGGAGTTTCCCTGTGCTCTGTTAAGCGCATTGCGGAAGAAACCCCAGTCGTTCATGTCGATGATGCCGCGGAGCGAGAGAAGCGGCGGATCGGCAGACCCAGCATCGTTGAGGATTTCCGGAAACCCGTCTTAAAGATTCTAGAAGAAAAACCCGACCTACCCTCTCTGGAGATTCTTCGCCGGGTTCGGGAAGCGGGCTACCAGGGAGGCAAGACCGCCTTGTACGCTCTGGTGGCTTGTGTTCGTCCGAAAGAGATAAAACCGCTGATTCGTTTCGAAGGTCTGCCCGGAGAATTTAGCCAACATGACTTTGGGGAAGTAGAGGTTGCCTTTCTCGATGGGTCGTCCCGTCGCATCCACTTCTTCGCTTCTCGCCTGAAGTACTCCCGATGCATTTGCGTCAGTGTGGTGAAGGACCAGACGGTAGAGAGCTTGGTGCGCAACCTGGCCGAGCATCTCGACAGTTGGGGTGGAGTTCCGCTGCTGTGCGTGTTCGATCGACCGAAGACGGTGGCTCTGAAGTGGCGGAGGAACGGCGAAGTCACGGAATGGAATCAGGTCTTCGCTTACGCCATGCTGGAGATGGGCATCGGGGTGGAGTTGTGTTGGCCTCAGCAGCCGCAACAAAAAGGGGCCGTCGAGAACCTGGTGGGCTTCGTAAAATCTTCCTTCTTCAAAGTGCGGTGCTTCCACGATCAAGCGGATCTCGCGCAGCAACTGGTCGCATGGCATTGCGAAGTGAACCAGGAGCGTCCCTGCCGCGCGACGGGAGTAATCCCCGCCGTGCGTCTTGCCGAAGAAGCCCCCAGACTTCGTTCCTTGAAGGTGCACCCGAAAGATCTAGCGCTTCGCATTCCTGTCTATGTCGGTCCGACGGGCACCGTTTTGCACGATGGTCATCCCTACTCGATGCCTCCCGAGGCCATTTCCATGCCGGCGACGCTGTACTTGTATGCCGATCGCGTACGCATCGTGGCGGGCAGATATGAAGTCCAACATCCGCGGAAATTCATTGCCCACGAAGGCTCTACGCTCGCCGCGCATCGCGCGGCCCTGGTGGCGGCGGTATCGGGCAAGCGCGGCAAGCGTTATCTGAAGCGCCAGCAGTTGCTGGAACTCGGGGAGCCTGCTTTCCTCTACCTCACCGAGATCGTTCACCGCCGGCCGCGCCAGTGGTTCAACGACGTCGATCGGCTGCACGACCTCCTGCAGAGCCATGGCGCTGAGGTTCTTCGCCGCGCCATGGAACAGCGACTCGCAGAGCAAGTTTTTGGTGCCACCTACATTGAGCGTTTTCTTCAGCGTTCCCTAGTTTTCCAAGAGGAGATCCCATGAGGAAAGAACCGGTTAAGAAAAATCCGCGCGAGGCATCGATGACTACCAGGCAAGAAGACAACGCGCCCAACAGCTTGGAACTCTCTGAGGGCCAGCTCGAGGTACACTTCCGACGTCTCAACCTGGCGCACACGCGCCGGATTTACAAAGAGGTTGCTGATCGGGCGGAGAAGGAAAATTGGTCGTATCGGGACTTCCTGGCTCTGCTGCTGGCCGAAGAAGTAGCGCGAAGGAAACAAACGCGGCTGCAGCGTTGCACGCGGAGCGCACACTTCCCGTTCTTCAAGACCATCGACGAGTTCGACTTCACCTTGCAGTCGACACTCCGGGAATCCGTGATCGGCTCCTACCTCGGGCTGGACTTCGTCACCGAGGGACGGTCGTTGATCCTGCACGGGAAGACCGGCAGAGGGAAGACCCATCTGGCGGTGGCCATCGGATACCGTGCCATCCAGAACGGCTTCGAGGCACTCTTCACGACGGCCGCAGAACTCATCGAAGATCTTTCCAATGCCAGCAAGAAGGGACACCTCCAGGAATCGCTGGCAACCTACACGCACCCTCACGCCCTCATCATCGATGAGGTTGGATATCTGACCTACGGGCCGGACGCTGCCAACGTGCTCTTCCACGTGGTGAATGATCGGCACCTGAGGAAGCGGCCGATGATCTTCACAACCAACAAGCCACTGAATGAGTGGGGCAAGGTATTACACGACGAAGATATGGCGGCAGCCATCCTCGATCGGGTTCTCGAGCGCGGGCGCTTTATCCACCTCGATGGACCCTCGGGGAGAACCCGTCATCTCAGCCTGGAAGAGACCTTGCCAGAAAATACAAAACGGCTCAGAATTTCCGGAATTGGTGGCTCAGATTTTCCGGAACCCACAAGTCTAGATGCGAAGCGAGTTTTTGGCCTGTATAAATCTGAGGTTAGCGAAATTTCTTTTATCCACCCGCCATCGATCAGGATCTGAGAGATGTGTTTGACGGACCAGGATTTGCGAAGGCCCCATTGAGCCCTTTGTTCGGCTATAAAGTCAGAGAGGCCGTCTAGTTTGAAAGCCGAGAAATGGTTTTGCTTGAAATCACTGCTGTCCAAATTAGCTGAGAACTCGGCTCGGACATATCCAGAATAAGGGCAAAAGTCGTCACCGGAGCCTTAGACGTGGGGCAGGTTGGCGGGCCCGAAGGGTTGCTCCTGTTCTGATGCTGTCTAAATTCTCCCCCCTAAAATCTCGCAGTTACGCGTTTTTTTCGATGTAGATGATCGCTGCTGTCCAACCGATTGGCCCACTTAGGCCAATTGCAACGCCAACTGTTGTGGCGAGGTGGGTGGCATCGGCGGCGGTTGAAAGGGATCATCGATCCAAGTCCACAGGTCACGGTAAACAAATAACTGCTGCCGTAGGAGTGCCACCAGATTCGAAAGGGACCAACCGAATGTCGACCGTAGTTGCAGATATTTCACCAGCAGCATGGCGATCAGCGCCGTCCAAAGCTGCGTCTTCAAGGCGTTAGCCGAAGTCCCTACAAACGTTTTCACCCGCAGCGACTGTTTTAAGGCCCGGAAAAACAACTCTATTTGCCAGCGTTCCTGGTACACCGAGGCGATGGTAGCCGCCGCCAGTTCCAAGTGATTGGTCAGAAATACCAGCACGCGATCGCGCTCCTTATCGTAAAACTCGATCCGCCGGAAGTAGGCATCCCTGCCCGCCTGGGCCAGCTTGTAGAAAAAGACCACTTCATCCCGTAGCACGCTGCGCCGCTGTGGAACTTCACGCTTCTCCACCACTCCGTAGTCGGCGTTTTCCTTCAAGCGGGTCACAAAATAGACCGCTTGCTTGGTTAAGTTCGCAAACCATTCGTAATCCGTATAGCCGCGGTCAAACACTAAAATCGCCCCCGGCGCAAACTGCATCTGCCGCGCCACGCGTACCTCATGCTTTTTGCCTTCCGTGATCACCGCGAAGGACGGCAAATAGCCATCGTGGTCCAGCAACAGGTGCAGCTTCACCGCACCTTTCGTCAGGCGAAACTTGGCCCAATCAAACATCGTGGCGCAGAGATCGATCACCGTGGCATCCAAGCTCAGCAGCGGGTTCTTGAAACGGAATTTCCTCTTCTTCCTGGTTCCTGCTTGGCTGGCCGCCAGGATCTGGCACTTCGCCAGCAGTTGTTCAAATACCGTGCGCTGCAACTGCCAAGGCCGATGTTCGTTGGCATAAGCCAAGGTGGAGCGAGCCGGAGCGGTGGGCAAACCCAGATGGCGAAGTTTTCCTTCACTGGCGGCCAAGCCCCCACAGATTTCACGCAAGGACTTGGCGTGGCCCAGCTGACAAAAGAGCATAGCGATGAACTGGCCCCAACTACTGAAACCGCGGGCATGCCACTCGGCCTGGTGCTGGCGCACGGCCGATTCAAATTCTAAACGAGGAATCAACTGCAGAATTTGTGAGAAAATACTGCTGACTCGAGTCAAGGCTGAGCCTCCTTAGCGTTGTGATTGGCTTTTGCAGAGCCCAACCTCAAGCTATCAGATGCTCGGCCTTTCTTACTTCACAAAACCAAATGTGGGTTCCGGAAATTCTGGCACGCTAATTCCCGAAATTCTGGCACGGTCTGTACCTGGCGGCAAGGTCTCTTCGAGGTTGAGATGACGCGTCCTTCCAGAGGGTCCGTCGAGGTGGATGAAGCGTCCGCGTTCGAGGACTCGATCCAGGATAGCTGCCGCCATATCTTCGTCGTGTAATACCTTCCCCCATTCCGTCAGTGGCTTGTTCGTGGTGAAGATCATCGGTCGCTTTCTCAGATGCCGATCGTTCACCACATGGAACAGGACGTTGGCGGCATCGGATCCATACGTCAGATAGCCGACTTCGTCGATCACCAGGACGTGAGGGTGGGTGTAGGTTTCCAGAGACTCCTGGAGGTGTCCCTTCTTACTGGCATTGGAAAGATCTTCGATGAGTTCTGCAGCCGTCGTGAAAAGTGTCTCGAAGCCATTTTGAATGGCACGGTACCCGATGGCCACTGCCAGATGAGTTTTGCCACGGCCCGTCTTACCATGCAGGATCAGAGACCGCCCTTCGGTGACGAAATCCAGCCCGAGGTAGGAGCCGATCACCGATTCGCGGAGCGTGGACTGCAAGGTGAAGTCGAACTCCTCGATGGTCTTGAAGAAAGGAAAATGAGCACTGCGAGTGCAGCGCTGCAGCCGCGTCTGTTTCCTTCGCGCTACTTCTTCGGCCAGCAGCAGAGCCAGGAAGTCTCGGTACGACCAACTTTCCTTCTCCGCCCGAGCGGCAACTTCCCTGTAGATCCGGCGCATGTGCGCCAGGTTGAGGCGCCGGAAGTGCGCCTCAAACTGACCCTCGGAGAGTTCCAGACTCTTCGGATTGTGGGAGTCATTCTGGGTGGCCATCGGTTGATCGGGCGGATCGAAAGTCCGTATTCTCTTCTTCATGGGATCACCTCCTGGAAGATGAGCGAGTGCTGCAAGAAGCGCTCGACAGAAGCGGCGCTGAACACCTGTTCTTTGATTCCTTCCTCCATCGCTCGGCGGAGAGCTTCCTGGCCGTGGCTCTGCAAGAGGTCGTGCAGCCGATCGACGTCGTAGAACCATTGCCGGGGTCGGCGATGGACGATCTCCGTGAGGTAGAGGAAAGCAGACTCTCCCAGTTCCAACAGTTGCTGACGTTTCAGATAGCGCTTGCCTCGCTTGCCAGACACCGCTGCCACCATCGCGGCGCGATGAGCAGAGAGCGTGGAACCCTCGTGGGGAGTGAATTTCCGCGGATGGATTGCTTCGTATCGGCCTGCGGCGATGCGCACCCGATCGGCGTACAGATACAACGTCGCTGGCATGCTGATCGCTTCCGGAGGCATCGAGTAAGGATGCCCGTCGTGCAAAACGGTTCCCGTAGGGCCGACATAGACAGGGATCCTCAGAGCCAGATCTTCCGGTCGCACTTTCAAGGGACGAAGCCGCGCACGCTCCTCGGTCAGACGCACTGCCGGGAACACTCCCGTGGCTCGGCACGCACGCTCCTGATTCACTTCGCGATGCCAGGCGGTCAGTTGCTGCTGGAGATCTTCCTCATCTTGAAAGCGTCGTACTTTGAAAAAAGAAGATTTCACGAAGCCCACCAGGTTCTCGACGGTTCCTTTTTCCTGAGGCCGATAAGGCCAGCACAACTCCACCCCGATGCCCATCTCGAGCATGGCGTAAGCGAAGACCGGATTCCATTCCGTAACCTCACCATTCCTCTGCCACTTCAAGGCTACCGTCTTGGGCCGGTCGAACACGCACAGCAGCGGAACCCCGCCCCAGCGGTCCAGATGCTCGGCAAGATTACGGACCAAGCTTTCGACGGTCTCGTCCTGCACCACACTGACGCAAAGGTATCGGGAGTACTTCAGTCGAGAGGCAAAGAAGTGGATGCGACGAATCGCTCCGCCCAGGAACTCGACGTCGACTTGTCCAAAATCATGCTGACTAAATTCCCCAGGAAGACCTTCGAAGCGGACCAGCGGTTTGATTCCTCTGGGGCGCAGGGAGCTCACCAAGGCGTACAGCGCCGTTTTGCCCCCCGGGTAGCCTGCTTCTCGAACCCGTCGAAGGATTTCCAGAGAGGCTAGATTCGGATTTTCTTTCAGGATCTCGACGATGAATTTCCGGAAACTCTCTACCTTGCTGGGTCTGCCGATCTGCCGTTTCTCTCGTTCCGCAGCGTCATCGACATGAACGACTGGGGCTTCTTCCGCAATGCGGTTGACCGAGCGTAGGGAAACTCCCGCCAGACGGGCCACTTCGGCTTTGGAATGACCCGCCTTCAAAAGAATCTCGACTTCGTGTCGCTTCAGCATTCCTAACATCCTCCTCCCTCCGCCCGACCGGCCTACCGGCCGGGGGGCACAGGGAGAGTTCTAGCTTTTCCGGCTATCACCGGGCGTGCCAGAATTTCCGGAATGAGGAATGCCAGATTTTTCGGAACCGACACCAAATCCTAATTTGGACAAGCGTGGCTTGAAATACTGGTCGATGGAGAGTCGATGCGAGCTTTTCAAGTGTGCCACAGGCGGAGCCTTTTAATGATCGATTTGGGCTGAGGGTATGTATACCCTCGGTCCAAAGGCATCTCAGAGTGTCTGGCTGACGTATGGTATGTAGACCATACGTCAGCCGCGGAGCCCATCTATGTATATGCTCAAACGGAAATGAAACGTAATTATGCTATACTCTGCGCATATAAATATGCTTTTTTGTGAATGAAATCTGATATTATATTGATAGGGAGCTATAAAGGTAGATGACTCTGGCGGAGCAGCTTGAGGTCTTGCAACGAAAGGGCTTCTCCACGGAACAAGCCCGGACCATCACCCTGATGCGAGAGGCAGCCATGGTTTTGTTTCTGCACTGGCCGGAATCCTTCGTCCTCTTCGGAGGGGCAAACTTAGTGTTGTTTCACCAGAGCGTGAGACATTCTGCTGACTTGGATTTGCATGTTCTAGGCGGGCTGCCGCCTGCCGACGAAGTGGCAGCGGTCTTAATCCAGGGACTGGAACCTCTGGCCAAGCTGCTGCAACAAGATCCTCTGGAAATAAAGGTCTTTCGATCGGATGCGGAACTTGTCAAGGTTGGCATATCGGCGGCCGACCGCAGCGTTTTATTCACGGTGGACCTAAATCGTATGGGATCGGTGATTCAATCCGGAATCGACGAACAGATGTTAGAAGGCTTGGGAACACCCGATGCCGCGAATGTCAGATTCGTATCGGGGGACCTTCGCCTGTTTCAGAAAGCAGAAACATTCTTGCTGAGAAGGTTTGTAAAGGCTCGAGATGCCTACGACATCAGGTTTCTTCTCGATCAAGGCGCTACACTCACCGGCAATTTACACGACCACCTGACGGATCTCCTGTTAGGAGATATCGACGGAGAATACATTGTCGAGCGCATCGCCAAGATTACGGACGGTCTCTGCCAAGCCGAGCTCAGGGGATTTATACCGAAGGAAACATACGAAGCTCTGGAAAAGGCACACTTTCAACGCCTGAAAGATGGGTTGTCACAATTGTTTGGAGAATGGCTGTGAAAGTTCACCTCGATTGGGCGTCGCTTGTGGCTTCCGAAGCCAAAACACAAGCGGTAATCCGCGCGGATGAGATCGCGAAGAAGTACGATCTCGCTTATGCCTCGGTCGTCGCAGCCCTGACACGACAAGAGAATCGTGGGCTGGTAGAACGTGTCGTTCGTAATATTTATCTCAATAAGCTGGCGGCGGGATATAACGCCAAAGATTTTGTGAGCGCGATCGTGGCGCGTTCGTACGTCTCTCTGGATTCGGCATTGCTCGACTGGGGTGTCTCTAGTCAAAGCCCTGTCGGCCTGACGTGCGTGACTTCATCTAGACCACGCACCATCAAAACTGCGTCCATACTCATCGAATTCAGGAAGGTCAACGAGGATCTGTTCTGGGGGTTTGTAGACCGGAAAAGTCGTTACGGCGTTTACAAGATTGCTGAAGCAGAAAAAGCTCTTTTGGACTGGGTGTACCTCAGACTCAAAGGCGGTCTCCCTGTGCGACTGGACGAATTCGAATTCCAGCACCTCAAGGTATCGAAACTTCTCGAGATGGCGAAGAGATTTCCGCGTTCCGTTCTTGAGACCGTTATTCCGACAGTGCTTGAAAAATGCGTTCGCAGTGAAACTGTTCTGCACAAGGCCTAGGGCGTTGCGACGCAAGGTAGCCAGCCGACGCGCTCGCCCTCGAGGGAAACACGAAGGATGTTGAAGAGCGTCTGGGAGTCAGGTCGTAACCAGGACGTTGCTTGTTGGTTTGCCAGCGCTGTCCTTTACCATCGCGGATAATAGCTTTTCAAACGGCTTATTCATCCGAGCGCTCTGTGGGGTGCCGTCTTTGGCGGTCATTGACGGCGCTGATTTTGCGGCGGCTGCCTCTTCCTTATCACCGAGCGCCTGCACTTCGTGCGAAATAACTGTCGAATCGACGACCACACGTTGAATGAGGTGTATCATCCTGACGCATCGCCAATGTTCATAAGCATTTCCAAAGCCCGAGCGTTTGTTCTTAGCAGTTTACTGCTTCTATGGACCGGCCACGTAACCGAAGCACAACAAAAGAAAGGGTGGACCCCGGCTCGGAATTGGACGACATCGTTGGCAAACACGAGCGATGGGTGGCTTCTAGTGAAAAAGCAGGTTCCTACGCAACGCTCGTCGGCTCAGATGTGAACGGAGCGAACTTGCCTGACGCGGTCCTTGCCGACGCACAGCTAAATGGCGTCAATCTGACTGATGCGATGCTCGGCGGCGCGAACCTGCGCGGCGACATAGCTCCCGATCTGCTTGCCGCAGTGAAATCGTTCCACCGTCCCGATGATCAGCACGAAGGCCAGCGCCGTAAGCGGGTCCCACGCCAGGATGCGTCATCAGCCGCAACACCTCGGGCCACTTCCTGGCTTCCCGCTCGATCGCTGCGGTTAGCTCTTCGATGCTGGGGTTCATCCGGTCCAGCAGCTCCAGCAGATCTTTCCGGCGTCTCGATGCCCACGCTGCCAGCGGAAGCTTTTCCAGTTGGGCTCGTCCTGCTTCGCTCCACAGCTTTTTCTTCCGTCGCTGACCTTCGTTCATCGCCAGGGCCTGCAGCTGATTCATGATCCGCGTGCGCATCTGCACCAGGCGATGCCGGTGCCACAGCAGTTGTCGCAGGTCCCGATTCTCCGGACTGGGTACCCAGAGGCGCGGAAAATTATTTTCCTGCAGCAGTCGCAGCAGCAGTCGGGCGTCCTCACGGTCCGTCTTCTGCTTGCGGACTCGCTTGGTTTTGATCTTCGCCGCATCGCCGATCCATAACTCGATTCCCAGTTCTGCCAGTAGCCGCTCGAATCAGCGTGTATAGCCCGTGGCCTCCATCCCTACCCGTACGCTGACTCCCCGCGCCGCCAGCTCCCGGTAAAACTTCTCGGCTTCTCCCGCACTGTGGTTCAATTGCCGTTCCTCATACTCTCCGGTTTCTGTGTCTACCAACGCGATGTACTGGTCGCTCGGGTGATAATCCACACCTATAATGATCATGTCGGCTCCTTTCTCCCGAGCCTTTGGCCGTCAACAACCACAGTGTACTCGGGTCTAAGGAGCCGACGTTGTTATGCAATCACTAGGCCCATCAAATTGGTAGGAGCGTTTCGATTCAGCTGATGCTCGACGGATATGCCATACTCACTACTTGTCTGGCTACTGAGTGGGAATGCTTGTCGCAGACGGACCCGTGGGCAGTCTGGACTTTGCCTCGGTGCAAGAGTCCATCAACCGTGCGCGCGCGCCCGCGATAGGCACTCGCGGAAGCGAATAACGAGAGGAGTCAATGAAAACCTACGAACCAGCTTTCTGTGCGCTGGCCTGATCGTCCTCATGGATTGCACCGCGCACTTTGGAAATCATTTCTTCTGGGATGTCGGTTAGATTGTGTGCCGTCTTGGCGTGCTCGGCAGCTTGCGCGAGGATTGATTCTTCTGAATTACCGCGCGCCTCGAAAGGACAGCCAGGCATGAGATCGTTGCAACGAAGGACTTTTGCCATGATCAACCTCCTTGCGTGAATGGGAGAGGCAGCTGGCGCCATGCTAGGAGTCTCCGGCAGACAAGTCAACTGGGATTCTTGTTTTCTGGCAAAACGGAGTGCGTTCAAGCTTCATACGTGCCGCCCGTTGCCGGTTGACGGATCCGCGTAAAGCAAGTATCAGGTGAGCACCGCTAGGCTAAATCCCGTTAAGTCGTAATCGGAAAAGTGGGTTCTGGTACGGACCTGCTCCCTTCCTGGAGGACATTACAAGATCGTATTCATTTCGAACAGCATCGTGCATCTCACCCCGCTAGGGGCGCGGCCATGCGAGTTTCGCTTTTAGTTCCTCGAACGCGTTGAAGGCGATCGGACAAACGGCAACATTGTCAATCACGCCTATCAGCCGGGATGTGAATTCTGGTTGTTCCAGGTGAGGATACGACCTGCAAACGTCAGGTCTATTCTCGTAAATGGAACACAGCTTTCCGTTGAGCATCGGGCAGGGCGGATTCACCTCGCCTCCTGACATAAATCGTTTCTGGAATGCTTCTATCGATTGGCCCAGCGTTTTTGCAATAACGTGAAGCTCACTTTTCTTAAATTCGACGTGCAATGATCGGCAGCAATTTGCACATTGCATGCAGTCGATGAGCGCGAAGTATTTCTGGCTCAGCGTCTTGACAAGGCCATCGATGTTATCCGGAGCGTACTGCTTTAGCCACGATCGGAATTGCCAGTTTTCCTCGTCGTGCTCTTGTGAAAGCTGTTGGATTCTTGAGAGATCGATTTCAATTGTCGGAACCTTGACCCGTCTCTGCAGTTTCATTCCGGCCTCATGTCGTGAGCCTAACCCAAAAGAAGATGGATGTCAGCATCACGCCCCAGGACGAGGCGTTCGTTTATTGATCCAGTTGAGAGTAGCTATGTGACGGCCCTAAGTCATCGTACCGCAGTTTATCTCCGTCCATCCGCCAGTAAATCGCTCGCCCAGAACAGTATGTCCAGCAATTGACCCCGTTCTTGATTGGTTAGATCACTGGTGGTAAGGCTGAGGGTTGTGGCTTGATCGACGATCTCAAGCAGCGAGCCTCTTTGCACTTCGGTTTCCCTTTCCTTCTCTTGGTCCCCGCGTCGGAACTCTTCAAGGTGTCGGTAAGAAGTGGAGATGAAGTGCACAACACAGTATTCGCAATCTCCAAGTGTCACTACGCTGGGTTTGGCACAATGGAGAAAGCTGCAACCACGATCCATGATCCTACGCGCGGTTCGCCATTTTCGACGCTAAATGAAGCAGCAGCCTTTGGTCCTTGTCGTCCATCCGTGAGAGTGCTTTCACAAAAGGGCGAAGTTGGGCGTCCTGTTTTTTATTGTGTGCCGGTTCACCATTTGACAGAGAAATGTTCGGCTTCTTTACGTGAGCGTCATCTGTAAAAATCCGATATATCGGAATTTCTAGCGCGCGGGCCATCTTTTCCAGCGTATCAACAGATGGAACGGTATGGCCGTTCTCCACGCGAGAAATGTAACAACGCTGAAGTCCAGTGCGCTTTTCGATGTCGCCTTGGCTCAGATTCTTGGTCGCGCGAAGCTCTTTGAGTTTGTCACCGATAACCATTTTGAAACCTCCGGCCAGAATCATACTCCGCGGACGGGTTGGCTTCAAACGGGTTAATCAATTGACCGTCCCGATATCGCGTGGTAGTTTCCGGCAGGCACGCGGCCTCTTTCGACGAGGTACTAACGGCAGTTTGGCGACAAGCGTTGGTAGAAAACGCCGATGTCGTGAAGGTAGGCGCGGAACGCTATCCCGTCACCAGAAGCAAGGCCAAGCGGCTTCGACAGGTAGCCTTCGTGTTCGACGGAAACACGATCATGGGGATCGAGCAGAATCCGAAGACCAAATCGCGATGGGCTCAAATGGCGCGTTCGGGAAAAAAGGTTATGCAGTTTATTCAAGACGGTCGGTACGTCGCAGTTGTAGCAGACGGAAAAGTAACGATGTATGGCAAACGAATCGTGTAACCAGACAACTGACCGCCGCGCGCTAGAACCGGGGTTGTGGGAAATAGCTCCCGGGACACACCCTAAGATACCCCGTTGAGTGAATAGCTGACGTAAATCATTTTGGCCGAGGGCACAACACCTGTTACTTTTGACCGTAGCGTCCCTTGGCCCCCTCACGCGATTCTGCGGAGCACGCAATTCGTATCCGAGGCGAACTAACATGAGTTCCATCACCATCAGCCTGATTGCGTTTATGGTTATTTGTGGCGGCGCGGTGCTTGGGATGGCGTTTCCTTCCATTTTGCCACAGCATAGCTTGGATGCTGATTCCAGAGATGCAGTGAAGTTAGGGATGGCGCTAGTCTCGACAATGGTCGCTCTTGTACTCGGCCTCCTGATCGGTTCCGCCAAGTCATCCCTAGACACGCAGAACGGCGAACTAACGGAGATGTCGAGCAGAATCGTGTTGCTTGACCGTGTGCTGGCCCTTTACGGGCCGGAGACGAAGGAAGCGCGTGACGACTTGCAGGGCTCTACCGCTCGCCTGTTCGAGATGGTGTCAACCAAAGAGGCAAACCACACTTCCGGAGTTGATCTGTTCCCGGATAGCAAGTCTCTCTACGACGAAATTGAGAAACTTTCGCCGAAGAACGATGCGCAAAGTTCGATCAAGACCCAAGCGCTAAGTATTCTGCTATCGCTGGGACAGACGCGTTGGTTGATCGCGGCGCAGAGTGTCAATTCAGTTCCGTTGCCATTATTAATTGTATTGACTTTCTGGCTGGCGATTGTTTTCACTAGCTTCGGGCTGTTCGCCCCTCGCAACGCGACCGTGGTGGCAAGCCTTTTGATCTCCGCGCTTTCGGTTTCCGGCGCGATATTCCTGATTGTGCAGATGTACTCGCCTTATGCGGGACCAATTCACGTTTCCAGCGCTCCACTCCGCGCCGCTTTAACGTATCTTGGGCGATAGTGGAGGCGTTAAGCAGTCCGGTTAAAGTAACGCAGTTACCACTCTGGGCCGTTGGCCGCTGCTGACAGCCCAAAGCGGAGACGAAAACGAACCCGAACAACAATAGCTCTTTCGAACCGTGGGCAAAACGACGATATCCCCTCCGCGATACCTCGATTTTCTGGTGAAGGGAGAGAATTTTCGCGCGGGTATTGTTTAGTACCAATGTAGTAAAATCTCATCGCAATTCCCGAGGAGCAAAACTTTGTGCGGTATCGCCGGATTCACTCACAAGAGGTGGACTCCCGGTCCCGGCCGGATTCAAAACGCCGTGGCCACACTGATCCACCGTGGCCCTGATAAACAAGGTGTGTTTGAGTCGCCGATCTGCTCCATGGGAGCAACGCGGCTGAAGATTCTTGACCTCAATTCTGGTGACCAGCCGATCACAACGGACGACGGTGAGACGACCATCGTTTTCAACGGCGAGATTTACAATCACCAGCACTTGCGCAAAGAGCTCGAAGGGCGTGGCCATCGATTCCGGACGCGCACGGACACAGAAACGATACTGCACGCGTTTCTCGAGTGGGATACCAAGGCCTTCGCGCGATTGCGGGGCATGTTCGCAATCGCGCTCTGGAATGAATCGGCGAAACGCCTCCTGCTAGCTCGTGACCGCATGGGCATCAAACCACTCTACATTTCGCGGTATGGCGAGGACCTTCTGTTTGGGTCGGAACTCAAGTCCATCTTTATCCACCCGGAAATGGACCGCAGGCTGAGCACCTACGGCCTCGATTGCTACTTGTCTTTGAATTACGTGCCCTGTCCCTGGACCCTAGTAGAATCGATCGAAAAGCTTCCCCCAGGGGAGTGGCTCGAATGGCGCAATGGCCACACAACGTCTGAGACTTACTGGATTCTCCCGTTCGGAGCCTCGCGCCAGCCGACGCTCGAGTGTGCCAAGCAGGAACTCGATTCCCTTTTGCGGGAGTCGATGTGCGAGCACCTGCTCTCCGACGTTCCGCTGGGAATCTGGCTTAGCGGCGGGATCGATTCTTCGACAATCCTTCACTACGCTGCAAACGCGTCTCCCTCGCGGCTGAAAACATTTTCGATCACGTTTCGAGGGCGCACTTTCGACGAAACGCCGTGTATGAACGAAGTCGTCGCGCAGTACGGCACCGATCATGAATCGTTCGATCTGGGCACGGGTGTCAATTTACAAGGAGCGATCGAGGAATTCGCCTATTTCTCTGACGAGCCGAGCGCTGATGCGGGGGCTCTTCCCGTTTGGTTCTTATCCAAGCTCAGCAAGACTCAGGTCACCGTCACGCTTACCGGCGAAGGCGGTGACGAGCTTTTCGGCGGATATTTAACCTATCGGGCGAACCGCCTTGCACGGTGGTTGCGGCTACTACCGCCGACGGCCCGACGCATTGCGCTCGCAGCGCTACGCCGCTGGCCGGTCTCAGACGAAAAGATCAGCTTCGAATACATGCTGAAGCGGCTTTTCGAAGGCTCCTTGATGCCCTGCAGCAGGGCTCATGTGTATTGGAACGGAACTTTTTCGGACGCCGGTAAATCTGCGCTTCTTCATGCGCCACTGCCGAGGGCGCTGGAACGAACCCTGGCCGATTTAAGCGGACGCTTATTAGCCGAAGACCCCCTGGCGGCCTACCAGTGGTTCGATCAGAAATGTTTCTTGCCCGATGACATTCTGCAGAAGGTCGATCGCATGAGCATGGCTCATGCCCTTGAGGTGCGGCCGCCTTTCTTGGATCACCGGATCGTCGAATTCACCGCGTCTCTGCCCGCCTCATTCAAGATCCAAGGCTCGCGCCAGAAAGTCCTACTCAAGGAATTGATGAAGGACAAGCTGCCAGCGTCGGTCTTGCGGGCGAGGAAAATTGGACTCGACATTCCCGTACATGAGTGGTTGCGAGGCGCGTTGCGAACGCTGCTGCTCGATTCTCTTGCGACGGGCGTTGCCGAGTATGGTGAGTTGTTCAAGCGCAAAGAGATCGAGGTCTGCGTTCTCCAGCATATGGAGAGACGGGCGAATCTGGGATATCAGCTTTGGGGTTTGTTAATTTTGTTCCTGTGGATGAAGAAATGGCGGATTCAAGCGGCACCGAACGTGACATCGGACCCGCATTTGACCGAAAACGTTCTTACCTCTGTCTAGTCATTTTGCTTGTTGCCGGCGCCATATATCTCGGCTCTATCGTATCTCCGCCGTCCTTGCTGGACGACGTAGACTCCGTATCAGCCCAGATTGCACGCAACATGGTCACCTCCGGCGACTGGGTAACGGCGCGGCTGGACGGCATTGCCTACCTCGAGAAACCGCCGCTCGTCTATTGGTCGATTGCGGAATCCTTCAGGATTTTCGGGGCCGATGATTGGGCGGCCCGGCTGCCGATCGCTCTTGCAGCGATCGGACTCTGCCTGCTAACGACCGCGTTCGGCGTGTGGGCTTTCGGGAATCGCGGCGGCTTCTACGCGGGCTTAAGCATGTCCACCTGTATCGGACTCTTCCTGTTCACGCGCATCTTGTTGCCCGACGTAACGTTGACGTTCACGATCGCTCTGGCGATGTGGGCGTTCCTGCGCGTGCTCGATGAAGCGGAACCGCATCCGATATTATGGGCAATCTTGCTGGCCTCCAGCCTAGGGGCTGGTCTGCTGCTAAAGAGCTTGATCGGCATCGTTTTTCCCGTGGGCGCGGGCTTGATTTACTTGTCTCTCACGCACCAACTGCTTTCTAAGAGGACATGGAAGCGCCTGCGCCCCCTCACGGGGAGCCTAATCGTTATCGCCATCGCTGCGCCGTGGCACATCCTCGCTACCGTGCGCAACCCTCCCTACTTCGCTTTTACGCTGCACAGCGGTCCAGCTCAATACCACGGTTTTCTTTGGTTCTTCTTTATCAACGAGCAACTGCTGCGTTTTCTGAACCTGCGATATCCGCGCGACTACAACACCGTTCCGCGAGTCTGGTTCTGGCTTTTCCATTTGATTTGGTTATTTCCATGGAGCGTCTACCTTCCCTCTGTCGCCAAGCTTTCGTTCAAGCCGATCGATCGTGCTGGTCGCACGCGGTTGCTGGCTCTTTGCTGGACCGCCGTTATACTCGTCTTTTTCACGTTTTCGACCACACAGGAATACTACTCGATGCCTTGTTACCCGGCGCTGGCGCTGCTGCTTGGTTCAGCAATGGCAACGGGAGGCGATTGGGTGCGGCGAGGAACTCGCGTGCTCTGCCTGATATCCGCGTGCGCAGCGGTCGCCATGTTTGCGATTCTCATTTACGTGCGCGGCATTCCCACTCCGGGCGATATTTCCTCAGCGCTCAGTCACCATCCGAAGGCGTATACGCTGTCACTCGGCCATATGGAGGATCTGACGCTCGATTCGTTCGCGTACCTGCGTGTCCCCCTGGTGGTCGCCGGAATTGCCTTTCTGATTGGCTGTCTGGGAACAGTTAGGCAGACCGGTCAGCGAGCCTTTCTTGCCGCAGCGCTGATGATGGTGCTATTTTTCCATGCTGCGCGGCTGGCCATGGCGGTGTTCGACCCGTACCTCTCCTCACAGCAGCTGGCAAAAGCCTTGATCGAGGCTCCGCCAGGCAAACTCATCGCGCAAGGCCATTACTACGAATTTTCATCGGTTTTCTTTTATACCAATCGCCAGGGGCTTCTTCTCAGCGAGCGCAGGGTAAACCTGGAGTACGGCTCCTATGCCCCAGGCGCACGACAAGTTTTTATCGACGACACTCAATTCAAGGACCTATGGCTAGCCCCCGAGCGTTGCTACTTTCTGACATTTCAGTCCGATTTGCCCCGCTATGAGCGGTTGGTTGCGCCGGCCCTACTCAACGTAGTGGCGAGCAGCGGTGGCAAACTGCTTGTGACGAACCACCCACTAGCGTCTTCCGGTCGGCAGGTGTATCCCCGGGGAGTGAACTCGCAGAATCACGCGATATTCTGCGAATACGTTGTGACCGCCCAGGTTCGCGGAACTCCGTGCTCGCCCATAGATAGATGGACGCCTCAATTATCCCTATATCCAAGCTCGGCGCTGCGGTCAAACGGCCGCTCGATGCCTTCGATCGTTTTGATCGGTGAAGAGCTGCGGACGGGCGGATTGAATTCGTATTTTCCGGGCACGAAATGTTCCGGCTTGGGCAACTTTTTATTGATGTACTCGATCCCACTGAAATCCTGGAATCCAAGCTTGTGAACCTTCCATCGGCGTAGCCGCATGGGAGCGTCTTCTTCCCACGTGGCCCAGAACCAGCGCTTGAATAGTTTCCTAAAAGTCGGTTCTAAAATCCTGAAAACAGGATGCGTATTGATGCGATAGGTGACGGTCACCGCGCTGCGGTCGTTCGGTAAGTCCTGAAACTGTATGTCCGTTTCCAACATGAATCCGATGGAGTCTTTGTGGAAACTCCTCATTGTGTTGCCGTCCATGTACTGGAAGCCGATGCCGGAGCTGTAGAAGGGCAAGAGAGGCATGCGCTTGCTGCGCAGCACCAGAGACCAGTTGTCGCGCTCCGCAAGCACGCGCGCCCGGTTATAGAGCTTGAAGTGCGTGCCGACCAAATGCTCGTGGTCGTAGTAATTCCACATCACGATTTCCTTCGGGCAGTCCATTTCCGCGGAAAACTGGGCCATTAATGTGTAAGGTTTCATGGCGGCATTTCACCCGAGTAAATCAACATAGATTTTGTCGTCCGTTATTTTTAGCGGGTATTGTCGAAGCGGCAGGCCGGGATGCGAAAGGCACGAACCGTCCTTGCAGGAATATCTCCAGTTGTGCCAGAGGCAGGTAAACACGCCGTCTTTCTCTCTGTGATAGCCGACCGGGCCGCCAAAATGTCGGCAGATGTTGCTGATCGCTTTGATCTGTCCTTCGTATTCATAGAGCAGAATGTCGTGGTCGGCAATCCAGCGGGTGAGCTGACCGGTCTTTTTCAGCTCAGCAATCGAGGCCAGGTACCGGAAGTCGTGCTCTCGACCTTCCTCTCGCTCGACGCTGACCTTTGCTCCGGTTGACATAGGCGTTGAACCTTATCGCTTCAGTGTCCTCGCCGTGTCAACGGCGGCCGCAAGAGGAGTAGTCCTCGTCTGGCCTGTTTGTTGGTCGGGTAAGGCGAACAAATTGCCCCGTTCCGCTTGGAATGGAGCCGCTCCGTCATTCTGGTCGTGACGTATTCCGTCGACCTAAATAAAAAGTTCCCGAGAAACGCCGTTGCGGTCGAATTTCAACCAGCGCTTCGAGATTCTCAACGCGATTTACCAAACATTTGACAATTCAATGACAACTCGGACGCTCGTCCCGAGACAATAACCGTATGACAGGGAAGAGTATGCCTGACGAGCGGCCAACACTCAGCGAAATTCTCGAAAAAGGAGAGATTCTGCTAGGGCTGAAAGAGGCTATCAATCAAAGGCTTGTGTATTGCAGTGAAGATGAACGCTTGATAGTTGAAGCGCTATCGAACAGAATCTTGCAGCCAGTATGTAGCTGGGACCGCAAACATCGGCTAATGCTTTACGCTCTTGCACTTGCGCCCGATCACGTAAGTCGGATTTTCAAATTACGCGAAAGAGTTCACCGTCTTCTTTATCACGGACGCTTGCCGATTCCTAAGTCCTTCCATGAGAAGGCCGGTTGATGTCAAGCACACTTTGACTTTCTTCTTTCTTAGAATCAGTTCCCATTCAGCCAAGCCGCCCCTGTCGCCATCCTTCCATCCGCTCTATTTGTGAGCGATATGCGCTCGGTGCAAGGTGGGTGTTCTCGTTTCAGTAGGCGTGCTACCTGATAATCGACCCTCAATTTCCCATCACGTTTTCTCTCCGAAAAATCACTACCTTTGTCCAAGCTTGGACGAGAGACCCTCTTTTGGACCCAAAACTGAAAGTAAAAAAGCCCGGAATCTGGAGGAGCATGGCGCGCCCAAAAGTCAATCCAAAAACGCTAAGTTTGTCTAAGCTTGGACAAATTGATTGCATTTTGGTCCCAACTTGGGACCAGCCAGACAGCCGTTCCAGTAAGCTATGTGACGCCAAAATATGGACTTAGGGGTTTCGGCCGTGTAGTTAACAGCCGAATGCTCTACCATTGAGCTACCGGGGAATCGGCTTGCGGCTGCTGAATCCGAACGATTTTACGATAGGGTCGCGGGATGTGCAATCTGCGAGTTGGCTTCGCATGAGCGGCGTTTTCGCTGTCGACGGCACGCCGCCCGTCTGAGGACTTGCAGGATTGGAAGCACGTAACTTCTTACAAAATCGTGATTTTTACCTCGGCATGGTGACCTGTTCGACCCGCCTGAGACGCTGACCTGAGGCAAACTCTTCTTGATGACGACCCGACGATGTTCTCGCCATCTGTCAGCCGCGAGGCTCAACGTTTAAATAATCGCGCACGAGCAGTGCGTTTTGCTTTTTAGCCGCGGGATCTTTCCCGTTTTGGAATGTTTTAGAAGCGCAGCGACCCCAAACGAAACGCATGATAGCTCTCTGCAGCTCGAAATGGTGCTAAGTCCAACGTCACGTGCCGAAACAAAAAGGGCATATTGAATGCATTCGGTCTCGTTAAATTCGAGTTATTCGGAGTCGACTAATGGACTTGCTGGGTTATGGAGTGCTGACACGGGGGCCAACGCCTGGTCCTGCTCCGAGGACCTCGAAACGATCTCGGTCGCATTCCCCGGAAACAACCTGTCCGAGAAAACGTAACTCCGTCATAGATCTCGTCGCCGACGCGCCTGCGAGACGGCTGCCATTCGCTCTGCCTGTTGCCCTGCTAATCGCGATAAGCGTTTACTTCGCCGAGAGTCAATTTCAGTTCGTGCAAAAAATCGCAACGGGACGGCCAGTATGTCGTGACTACGCTCGTTAAGACCGACGCCTTGGTCGATTTGACGCTTGGACATACCGATTGTGTCTCTGAGCGACCACGCGCGACCTCAGCGCAACTTTGCTCCGCGCATGGGAACAGAGTTGCGTCTCGCGTCATGGAAGGTTCGTCGCCGGAGCGGGGAGTAAGCGTCTTGGCACAGCGCAACCCGCCCAAACCTGACGGTGCGCTACGCAGGGAGGAATTGCACGGAAGCGCCGCCAAATTCGTCGGAACTTGCGACACGGGAATTTCGGCACATTGACGGCTTACCGTCGAGGTCTTTTGGGGGCGTAGCAAACCGAGGCATGTCTCCAGCACATCGGAGTGATTTGGTCGGATTCTGGCTCGAACCGGCAAGTGTCCGACGTACACGGCCACCGGATCAATAGGCACACTTCTACTGGCGGCTTCACGGATATATCTTTTATTGGTTCGCGATACCACGCACATTGCTTTACCACCACTAGAAGATGCGCTGAAGCATCCCCGTAAGAAACATCCTCTCTAAATCTGAGGTCGTGGGCGATAATGACTTGGCGTCGATGAGGGCAATAATTTCTCGTTGGCTGTGATTCGTTGCGCGAGCATCTCGGTTCTTCGTCTGTATAGCGCTTTTGTCGCAAAGGATGCCCGCGTCCAAATCGCGATGCCCGTGCTGCCGTCGGCGCCAAGCCGAGGTAATCGCGCCGAACCTCGACGCAAATCGAGTGGCGGGTGATCCGGAGACTAACGTGAGGTGCAAAGATTAATGGCTGACGGCACAAATCCTGCTTCGCAATTTCCTAACTTACCTGAACGAATTCGGGGGCTTGAGCGGCTTTCCTACAATTTGTGGTGGAGCTGGCACCGCCAGGCGCGCGATATGTTTCCTTCGATAGATCTACAAGCTTGGCGCGAGAGCGATCACAATCCGTTGCGCATGCTGGCTATGTTGCCTCAGCAAACGCTCGATGAAGCAGCGCGCGATCCTGAATTCCTCGAGCGGTTTGACGCAGTGATGGCGGAGTTCGACGCCAACATTGCTTCGCAGACGGGATGGTTCACAGTCGAATACGGAGCGCCACGGTCTACGCTCGCATATTTTTCCGCGGAGTACGCGTTTCATCACTCGCTTCCACTCTATGCCGGCGGATTGGGAGTGCTGGCAGGGGACTACATCAAAGAATGCAGCGATTTGGCGCTCCCGATGGTCGGAGTCGGTCTGATTTATTCGCGCGGCTACCTTTCGCAAAAAATCCGCGACGATGGCTGGCAGGAAGACGACGAAAAAACTCTGGATCGCACGTACGATCCGGCGCGACTGGTGCGCGACGGGGATGGCGAACCTCTGAAAGTGCTGGTTCCCTTCTTCGACCCGCCGGTGCACGTGCTGGTGTGGCGCGCGGACATTGGCCGCGTCCCGGTGTATTTGCTCGATACGGAAGTAGAGAGCAACCAGCCTTGGGATCGCGCGATCGCGCATCGGCTTTATACGAACGACCCCGAACAGCGCTTGCGCCAGGAGATTGTGCTGGGCATCGGCGGTATGCGTGTGTTGAGACGGCTGGGGATTTTGCCCGCGGCCGTGCACATCAATGAAGGGCATCCGGCTTTTGCGTTTTTGGAACGCGCGCGTGGATTGGTGGAGGAAGGCGCGAGTTTTCAGGACGCTATCGAGAAAATCCGGGAGACGTCTGTTTTCACTACTCACACGCCTTTGTCCGCCGGGACCGACGTTTTCCCGTTCCCACTTTTCGAAAAATATTTCAGCAGCCACTACGATAAATTTGGCACGGACCGCAACGGTCTGCTGCAGCTGGGAACGAATCCTTCGAATCCCGACGCGGGATTCAACATGACGGTATTCGCGCTGCGCATGTCGAAATATTGCAACGCGGTTAGCAAGAAACACGGCGATGTGGCTAAAGACATGTGGAAAGCGATCTGGCCGGACAAAAAAGTGGAAGACGTGCCGATCACGGCGATCACGAACGGCGTCCATTTGCTGACCTGGATGGATCCCATCTGGCTGCAGCCAGTGCTTGAAAAGTATGTGGGACCGGGGTGGATACGCGACCAGGATCAGCCGAAGATTTGGGAAGCGGTGGACAAGATTCCCGGCTCCGAGCTGTGGTGGCTGCGCTTGCGTCTGAAAGCTCTATTGATGGACGAGATCAACGAGCGCGCGCGCGAGGAATGGCAAAAGAAGAGAGTGCGCGCAGAGAGCGTGATCGCTTTCGGAGCATTGCTCGACCCGGAAATTTTCACGATTGGCTTCGCGCGGCGGTTTACGAGTTACAAGCGACCGGATTTGATCCTGCACGATCTCGATCGGCTTAAGCGGCTTTTGACGCATCCGTTGCGTCCGGTACAGATTATTTTCGCGGGCAAAGCGCATCCTTCGGACATCGCGGGGGCGCAGCTGATTCAGAAGGTGTTTCACTTGGCGCAGGAGCCTAGTTTCGGCGCGCGCATCGCGTTCGTCGAAAACTACGATCAGCATCTGGCGGCGCGGATGGTGCGCGGCGTGGACGTGTGGCTCAACAATCCGTTGCCTCCGCTGGAGGCCAGCGGCACCAGCGGGATGAAGGCGGGAGCCAACGGCGTTCCGAGCGTTTCCGTGCTCGATGGCTGGTGGCTGGAAGGATACAACAGCGCGAACGGCTGGGCGTTTGGGGGCGAGCCGATCGAAGGCGACCGGACTAACTCCGATGCCGAGGCTCTTTATGGATTGCTCGAAGACAAGATCATTCCTCTTTACTATCACCGTCCGGACGATGAAGTGCCGCACGATTTCGTGCGCGTGATGAAGGCGGCAATCAAGAGCGTGGCGCCGCAATTCAGTTCGCGGCGAATGCTGAAAGAATATGTGAAGCAGTTCTACGTGAAGGCGCTGGGAATCGAGAAGTCGTAGTCGGGTTTGACCCGACGCTGCGGCGAAGAACGCGCGCTGAAAATCGGCCGGCGCGACGGCGCACATGTAAGAGGGACCCTCGCTGCGCTCGGGATGACAACCTAGCTTTTGGGCGCTACTAATGCCGGCGGGTTTGCGAGAGCTACTGGAGTTTCTGCGTGGCGGCGTCGTGGCAGATCAGGTTTTCGAAAATGGCCAGATACGTGCTGGCGATATTGCACGATGCGCTCGAGCACCGGCCGCAGTTGGGGTTCGCGGACCGTTTCGCGGTCCCATTTCGCGAGGACCGTTGGCGGCACTTGGATATCCTTCCGCAGTTCTTCCGCCGAATGTCCGCGCAGGAATAGGCCGTAGAAAAATGCCGCTTCCCGCTGCGGTAGCTCGAATTCCGGCAGCGTCTCTTCGATCGGGTTGGCTAGCGTCGCCATAACGGAAAACCGCAGTTTACAGATTTAAAAGCCGCCGTCAAGAGTACACGGCGCGAAAGTGCAAATAAACGGCTCGCAGCGGTGGGACACATTGGACGCCGGATATGGAACCAAAGTTGCTGCTAGATTAAGATTTAGTTTCATCGAGGAGCAGGGCCTGCCGGCCGGACTGCAACTTTTAGCGCGATCTCGTGTTTCATCTAGTGTGGCCAGTCGCTCGGCGTGCTCATTGGGACACACGCCAGCTTCCAGGCCAGATATGTCTTAACGCTGCACCCCCACGAGAAGGCTCGGGCCCCCGAGCCTTCTCTCATTCTGTACGCTTCGCTTCCTGCCTGCACGGCTATTTGCAAGTAAATGTCGTCTCGGCAATCCGGGTGAAACTTCCGGCGGGCCGCGGCGTTTTAATTAGTAGGAGCCGATCATGACAACGAAAATTTGCAACCCGACATATACAGTGGCGCTGCTGGCGGCTGTGAGCCTGCTGGCGCTGCCCGTGCTTGCTCAGCAATCGCAGGCGCCCGCGGCGCAGAGTCACGACAGCATGGCCGGAATGGATATGAGCGGCATGCAGCATGATTCGGATAAAAGCCCCGAGGCCGCGAAAGCCGCCAACGACGGCATGTCCGATCACGATATGGACATGGGCGCGCATATGTTTATGACCGACTTGCGCCCGACCAATGCCGCGGATGAAAAACGCGCCGCCGAAGTTCTTGTGGAGTTGCGTCCTGCCATCGAAAAGTACAAAGACTACCGCGTCGCCCTTGGCGATGGCTTTAGGATTTTCTTGCCCAACGTTCCGCAGAAGATCTATCACTTCACGAATTACGCCTATGCCATGGAAGCCGGGTTTGAATTCAATCCGGCGCATCCCACGTCGCTGCTCTATAAGAAAACGAACGATGGTTACGAACTGGTGGGCGCGATGTACACCGCCCGCCGAAACGCGACGGAAGAGGACTTGAACGCGCGCATTCCGCTCAGCGTGGCGCGCTGGCACAAACACGTGAACTTCTGCTTCGGCGCGAAGAGAGGAAGCGTTCAGCAGGTGAACCAGAAGGGGTTCGGATTCCGAAGCGATATCGTCACGCAGGACGCCTGCGAACAGGCGGGCGGCCGCTGGTACCCGCAAATTTTCGGCTGGATGGTTCACGTCTACCCCTATGAAACCGATCCAGCGAAAGTTTGGGCGCACTAGATTCGCCAGTCAGAGCAGAGGAGATCCACTGCCAACTGCATTGCCCCGACCGCGGTGACTTTTTTGCTTTAGCGGATTAGGGTGTTGAGTGCGGGGAAACAGTTCGTGTGAAGTAGGGAAGTTGGGCTAGGTTTTTGTGGCGGCCTCGCGCAAACGTGATGCTGCTTCTTCCGGTGTAATGTCTCGCTGCGGCGAGCCGAGCAATTCATAGCCGACCATGAATTTGCGCACTGTGGCGGAGCGCAGCAGCGGCGGAAAGAAATGCGCGTGGAAATGCCACTCGGGATGCGGCTCGCCGTCGGTGGGGCGCTGGTGAAATCCCATGGAATATGGGAACGAAGTTGCGAACAGGTTGTCGTAGCCCGAAGTCAAACGGCGCAGGATATCCGCCAACGCGTCGCGCTCGGATTTCGAGAATTCGTCCATGCCGCCAAAGTGACGCTTGCTGATCACGAGCGTTTCGAACGGCCAGACCGCCCAAAACGGGACGATGGCGGCGAATTGATCGTTTTCAATGACCAAACGTTCCGACCGCTTCCTTTCAATCTCCCAGTATTCGCACAATAAACACGATTCGTGTTGGCGCCGGTAGGCGAGAAACGACGCTTGTTCCTTGGCCGGCTCATTGGGCAGAGTGGCATTGGCCCAAATCTGGCCGTGCGGATGCGGATTGCTCGCACCCATCATCGCGCCGCGATTTTCGAAAATCACAACGGAATTGATGAAGGGTTCTGCGCCGAGCGAACGGTATTGCTCTGACCCAGACGTCCACAACAGCGCGAAGTTCAGCGGCGCTCATTTTCGCGAGCGTCAGATCGTGACGCGGAGAAAAGCAAACGACGCGGCAAATGCCCTTTTCGGCGCTGGCAACCAGCAAGTCTGCCACATTCTGTCTCGCCGGCTTCGCCGGTGGGGCGCAGCGCCGCATAGTCATTTTCAAAAACAAACGTGCCAGTGTATTTAGGGTTGTGTTCTCCTCCCGCGCGCGTGTTGCCAGGACACATGTAACACAGCGGATCGTATGACGGAACATTTTCGGGCGGTAAAGCCTCGGTCTGGCCTTTCCAGGGTCTTTCTGCGTCCAGGGGAAACCAGTACCCAATCTCCGGTCAACGGATTGAGGCGGCGATGAGATTGCTTTTCGAAATCAAAGGACGCCACGACATGCTCCGCTATGCGAGAATCGCAAGATCCGTACTTCAGCGGCTGAAGCCGCTTTGATTTTCTATGTTTACGCCGCAGCTAAAGTTGCGGCCTGCAAGGATTCTCGTGTTTTCACACAGGCTCCGAAGCCAATGCTCATTGCAGTGCTTCGCGCGCGCCGTCGGAGGCCTGGAAAATGTAGACGTCCGGCTTCTTTCCGGTGGACTGTTCGTAGCGCTGCGCCAGCACGGCGCCAAATTCATCGACCTTGCTTCGTTGCACCAGGCTGATGGTGCAACCGCCAAAACCGCCGCCGGTCATGCGTGAGCCGTAGACGCCATCCAGTCCACAGGCGAGTTCAACTAGCGTATCCACTTCAGGGCAGCTCACTTCGAAGTCATCGCGCAGGCTGCGATGCGATTCGCGCATCAAGCGGCCAAAAAGTTCCGGATCGCCGCGTTCCAGTGCGCTGCGCGCGGCGACCACTCGCGCATTTTCGCTCACCACGTGGCGGCTGCGGCGGTACACCACCTCCGGCAGTGATTGCGCAAAATGTTCGAGGTCCAGGAGCGTGACATCTCGCAACGCGCGCACGCCGGGGATTTCCGCGGAGAGAATTCTGCGTCGCCGTCTCGCAATCGGCGCGCCGGGCATTGTACTCACCGGCGGCGTGATCGTGTTTCACCATGCTGTTGCAGACGACAAACTGCGCGTCGTGGAAAAGCGGAAGCAGCTGAAATTCCAGAGAGCGGCAGTCCAGCATTAGCGCGTAGTTCGCCCGTCCGCAGCAGGCGATCATCTGGTCCATGATGCCGCAACGCGCGCCCGCGAATTCATTTTCCGCGCGCTGGCAAATCTTGGCGAGCTCAACGGGATCGAGCGACAGCCCCGACGCAGCAAGTAACGCGTAGCCCGTCGCTACTTCCAGGGACGCGGAGGAAGAAAGGCCGGCGCCCATCGGAACTTTGCCTTCCACCAACAAATTCGCGCCGCGAATCTTTTGCCCGGCAAGGCGCAGACTGGCCGCGACTCCGAGGACGTACGCGCTCCAATGTCCTTGCCCGTGCGGATTGACATCCTGCAAATCCATTTCGGCGTGCTGGGAAAGATTTTTGGAGTAAACGTGTACCCGGCTGTCGTCGCGCGGGGCGGCGGCGACCCAGGTGTACATATCCATCGCCACGGGCATCACGAAGCCGTCGTTATAGTCGGTGTGCTCGCCGATCAGATTTACGCGGCCGGGAGCGCAATAGACCCGCGGATTCTGTCCGTACAGTTCCTCGAATTGGTCCTCCAGGAGCCGGGCTTCTTGAAGCACGAGATTCGTTCGACTCACGTCACTTCCTGCCGGAGATTTCGCGAAAAAAGCTGCGAATCGAGATTAACACCGAATTCATTTAATTTCAGTTAGATACCGCAATCGCGGCGTCTCGGAGAGCCGATACCACGGCACTGGGCGCGAAAGCCGACGTCAATTCGGAGCTGCCGGTTCGGACGCGGGCGACGGATTGGCATTGCTACCGGTCGAGGAAATATGCCATAAAATCGGGCCGGCATGACGCGCGTTGCTCTATGCGCGTGCCGACGGCCGCTACACGAATCAAGAACCGAAACGAGGACTCACATCTTTGCACAAACGCGGCGCCGTGACGAGCGTCTGAAAGTTCGGTCCTCGGAGTTGATATTGGCGGCACGAAGGTGGCCGTTGGATTGGTCAACACGCGAGGCGAAGTATTGCACGCATCACGCGCTCCGATGCTTGTCCACGGAAGCGCGGAGCAAGGATTTCGCGCGGTGTGCGACGCGATAGACGCAGTGATGGTTCACGCCGCCGGCGAAAAAAGTGGAAGCGATCGGCCTATGCTCGCCGGGATCGGTGGATTCCAAGACCGGAACCGTGCTGCGCACGGCGAATCTGCCTTGCTGGCGAAATTTTCCGTTAGCGCGACGAATCGAAAAGCATTACCAACTGCCGACGCGGTTAATCAATGACGCAAATGCGGCGGCGCTGGCGGAAGCTCGCTGGGGCGCGGGCAAGGGACACGCGAGCGTTTTCTACGTGAGCCTGGGAACCGGCATCGGGACTGCGCTGGTCTTGGAGGGGACGGATTCACGAGGGACGCACGGGCGGAGCCGGCGAAGGTGGCCATGTGACTATCAATTTTCGCGGCCCCCTTTGCGGTTGCGGCAAGCGAGGTTGCGTTGAATTGTATGCCTCGGGCACTGCCATCGCGAAACGTGCGCGCAATCTCCTGGCCGGCGCTGACGGCAAACGTTCGCGCATGCTGAAAATCGCGGGCGGGGACGATTTCCGGCGTCACCACGGAGATTGTGAGCAAAGCCGCATGCGGGCGGCGATCGCCTGGCAAAGAAAATCATGGACGAAGCGGCGGAGTATCTGGCGATTTGGCTCGGCGGGATGATTGATTTATTGGAACCGGAAGTAATAATTTTCGGCGGCGGCTTGGGCGCCGTGATGCTTTCCTATCGCGGCCAAATCCAGCAAAAACTGGAAGTTTGGGCGATCAATCCTCAGTGGCAAAAGGTCCGGATTGTGGGCGCGCAGTTCGGACCGGAATCCGCGCTGGTGGGCGCCGCTGCACAGTGGTTTGCGCCGCGCGAAAGCTAGCTTCGCAAACCGACTCATGGCAGCATAAGTGGCTGGAGTTGCCCGGCTTGCCGTCCGCGATGGGCGCTGCCATGGCGCGGATGCCCCAGGGCAGTAAGCTCGGACGTTCGAGCCGGCCGTTGCTTGAATTAATACGGAGTGGGATGAAACCAAATGCCACCCCGCCTCGTCGGAAGGTAATGCATCCTTTTTGCACCCGATGCGGACCGCGAAACGCCACCAGACCGCTGACTAGTTTCGCCTCTGGCCGGCAAAGCGTAGTCCGATCAGCCAGCGCACGAACAGGATTGGGACGAACCCGTACGACCGAGCTTCATTCACTCAATGAGGAAACACAGTGCCTGATAATCATCCCAAGATTGCAGCTTCGGACAGCCCGACTACTACTACAACGGCGGCTCCATCCACCGGAACGGCGACGCGTCCGAAGCCGCAACAGACGGAAGACTACCGCGGAGCCGCACCGGGGCCATCTGTGGATATGGATTGTCGCGATCCTGGTGCTCGCCATCGGCGGACTGATTTATTACCGAAAGCACCAGTCCGCCGTGCAGGCGGCAAAAGCCAAGGCAGCGCGGCAAACCGCAGCGTCCCGATTACCACCGGAACGGTGACGAAAGGGCCGATCGGCATCTACATCAATGCGCTGGGAACGGTGACGCCCGTTTACACGGCGACCATTACGAGTCGCGTGGATGGGCAAATCGTCAGCGTGAATTATCGCGAAGGGCAGATGGTCCGTAAGGGGGACGTGCTGATCGAGATCGATCCGCGGCCCTATCAAGCGGCATTATTGCAGGCCCAGGGAACGCTGGCGCACGATGAAGCGCTGCTGGCTGAAGCCCGGATTGATATGGACCGTTATCAACTGGCATTCAATAGAAACGCGATCGCCAAGCAGCAACTCGACGATCAGATTCAAACCGTCAAGCAATACGAGGGCTCGGTAAAGAATGATCAGGGCACTGTGGCCAGCGCCGCTACGAACCTGGACTATGCCACGATCAAAGCGCCCATTGATGGCCGCGTAGGCCTGCGCCTGTTGGATCCCGGCAATATCGTCACCTCGGGAAGCACCACGCCGCTGGTGGTGATCACGCAGCTGCAACCGATTACGGTGATTTTCAGCGTGGCCGAAGATTATCTGCCGCAGATTCAAAAACAGATGCACGTGGGGAATAAAATGTCGGTGGATGCGTTCGACCGCGCTCAGCAAACCAAGTTGGCCGACGGATCGCTTTTGACCTTGGATAATCAGGTAGACACCACCACCGGCACGGTGAAGTTGAAAGCGATTTTTCCGAATAAGGACTGGACGCTCTTCCCCAGCCAATTTGTGAATGCGCGGCTTCTGGTAGACACGCAGCAAAACGCATCGCTGGTTCCTACGGCGGCGATCCAGAGAAACGCGCAAGGAGCTTTTGTCTATGTCATCAAATCGAACCAGATTGCTGCAATGCAGACTGTGACCGTCGGCACGACCGATGGAACCGTCGCGGCGGTTCAGGGAGTACAACCCGGCGACGTCATTGCCACCAGCGGCTTCGACAAACTGGAGGACGGTGCGAAGGTGAAAGTCGGCAACGGTGCGGGCCCGTCGAATTCGACCGCGACAAACGGGTCGCCGTCCGGCTCCGGCTCAAGTACTGCCGGTAAACAACCGGGCAGCGGGACGGAAGCTTCCGGTTCGGGTCGCGGCAGCGGGGGAAATCGTCCGTGAATCCATCTCGTCCATTCATTATCCGGCCGGTCGCGACGTCGTTATTGATGGCGGCGATTCTGCTCGCTGGATTCGTGGGATTCACGCAATTGCCGGTCTCGGCGCTGCCCGAGGTGGACTATCCCACGATCCAGGTGGTCACGTTCTATCCCGGGGCGAATCCGGACGTTGTGGCTTCCGCAGTGACCGCGCCGCTGGAGCGGCAGTTCGGCGAAGTGCCGGGGCTAAGCCAGATGACGTCCACGAGCTCGGATGGAAGCTCGGTGATCGTCTTGCAGTTTTCCTTGGAACTGAATATTGACGTTGCGGAACAGGAAGTGCAGGCGGCCATCAATGCCTCGCAATCTTATTTGCCCGCAGACCTTCCGACACCGCCGATCTACAGCAAGACGAATCCAGCGGACACCCCGATTTTGACCCTGGCGCTCACGTCCAAGACCATTCCCTTGCCGCAAGTGGAAGACCTGGCGGATACGCGGCTGGCTCAAAAAATCTCACAGTTGCCCGGCGTGGGACTGGTGAGCATCAGCGGCGGACAAAAGCCCGCTGTCCGCGTGCAGGTGAATCCCACGGCGCTTTCTTCTTATGGGATCAACCTGGAAGACGTGCGCACCGCGTTGCAATCCACCAGCCTGGATTCCGCGTTGGGGAATTTTGACGGGCCGCACCAGGATTACCAGATTGATGCCAACGATCAATTATTGACCAGCAAGGAATTCGCGAACGTAGTGATTGCGTACCACAACGGTTCGCCCGTCAAACTCTCGGACGTGGCGAACGTGGTGGACGACGTAGAAAACGTGAAGGAAGCCGCGTGGATGAATCTAACTCCGGCGGTGATCGTCAACATCCAGCGGCAACCCGGCGCGAACATCATTCAGGTGGTGGACCGCGTCAAAGCCCTCCTTCCGCTGCTGCAGACCAGCTTGCCCGCCGCCGTGCAGGTGACCGTCCTCACGGACCGAACCGTGACGATCCGCGCGTCCGTGAAAGATGTGGAATTCGAGTTGATGCTTACCGTCGGGCTGGTCGTGATGGTGATCTTTCTCTTTCTGCGCAACGTGCGCGCCACGATTATTCCCAGCGTGGCGGTGCCGCTTTCGCTGGTCGGCACTTTCGGAGTGATGTATCTGGCGGGATACAGCCTCAACAACTTAACTTTGATGGCGCTGACAATTTCCACGGGCTTCGTCGTGGACGACGCCATCGTGATGATCGAGAACATCAGCCGCTACATCGAGGAAGGCGATCAGCCGCTACGCGCGGCCCTGGTGGGATCGGAGCAAATCGGATTTACGATCGTGTCGCTGACGATCTCCTTGATCGCGGTCTTGATTCCTTTGCTGTTCATGGGCGATATCGTAGGGCGGCTCTTCCGCGAATTTGCGATCACGCTCAGCGTGACGATCCTCGTTTCCGCGGTGGTCTCTCTTACTTTGACGCCGATGATGTGCGCGCGCCTGCTGAAACACGATCCTGCTGCGCAGCAAGGGCGTTTCTATCAGTTATCCGAACGTGGCTTTCAATGGATCATTGATTATTACGCGCGCACTCTGAAGTGGGTTCTGAAGCATCAGGTGGCGACGCTGATAGTAGCTGTGGCGACTCTGGTTCTCACGGTCATCCTCTACATCATCGTGCCCAAGGGTTTCTTCCCCGTTCAGGATACCGGCATCATTCAGGGGATATCCGAAGCCGCGGAAACTATTTCATTCCCCTTGATGGCTCAAAAGCAGCAGGAGCTCAGCGCCATCATCCTGAAGGACCCTGCCGTCGAGAGCCTCTCATCCTTCATTGGGGTCGACGGTACGAATACCACGCTCAATAGCGGAAGGATTCAGATCAATCTGAAACCGCTCGAGGACCGCGGAATCAACGCTTCCGACGTGATTCGCAGGCTGCAACCTGAACTTGAGAAAGTGGATGGCATTACGCTCTACATGCAGCCGGTGCAGGATTTGACAGTAGAGGATCGCGTCAGCCGCACCCAATATCAATACACGTTGGAAGATCCGGATTTGAACGAGCTGAACGAATGGACTGCGAAGCTAATGGTCAAGCTGAAACAGATTCCGGAACTGCGCGATGTGGCGACGGACCAGCAGAATGGCGGGCTCGCGGAAGCGCTGGTGATTGACCGCGTGACGGCTTCCCGCATGGGGATTACGCCTTCCGCGATTGATCAAACACTTTATGACGGTTTTGGCCAGCGGCAGGTCTCCACGCTTTATACACAGTTGAATCAATATCACCTGATTCTGGAAACGATGCCGGATTTCCAGAGGAGTCCCACGAAGTTGCACGATATTTATGTGCGGTCAGCGCTGGTTTCCTCGTCCCTCACCACCTCTGCCACCAGTACCATCGTCACCTCGAGCACGGCATCCGGAAACGCAAATTCCAGCCCGACTCCCCAAGCCAGCAGTTCTACCGCCGCTTCCGGTTCGGCAAACCCAACACCAGTTACCGCGGTCAATGGAGCCGCCGTGCCACTGAGTGCGTTCACTCATTTCGAATCGAAGACTGCGCCCTTGTCCGTGAATCACCAGGGG
Organism: uncultured Acidobacteriota bacterium; assembly: GCA_963804625.1. Lineage (GTDB taxonomy): Bacteria > Acidobacteriota > Terriglobia > Acidiferrales > UBA7541 > Palsa-295. The sequence goes on from CAWDRJ010000001.1 coordinate 129,029, forward strand.
CAATTCCCGGTCGTCACTATTTCTTTTAATCTTGCTCCGGACGCGTCGCTGGGCCAAGCCACCAAAGCAATTGACAAGGCGCAGCAGGAAATTGGGATGCCCCTGAGCGTGCAATCCGCGTTTCAGGGCACGGCGGCCTCGTTCCAGGCTTCGCTGAGCAACGAACCGCTTTTGATTTTGGCGGCGCTGATCACCGTTTACATTGTGCTCGGCGTCCTCTATGAGAGTTACATCCATCCCGTCACGATTCTTTCCACGCTGCCCTCCGCAGGCGTGGGAGCGATCCTGGCCCTGCTGATCTGCGGCCAGGAACTGAGCGTGGTGGCGCTCATCGGAATCATTTTGTTGATCGGTATCGTAAAGAAAAACGGCATCATGATGATTGACTTCGCCCTGGAATCCGAGCGCAAACACGGCATGAATTCCGAGGATGCTATTTACGAGGCCTGCCTGCTGCGTTTTCGTCCCATCATGATGACCACCATGGCCGCGCTGCTGGGCGGTTTGCCTTTGGCGCTCGGTACGGGGATCGGTTCGGAATTGCGCAAGCCGTTGGGCATTGCGATGGTGGGCGGCCTGCTCCTGAGCCAGGTGCTTACGCTCTATACCACGCCTGTGATTTACATTTTCTTCGATGATCTGGCCAAGAAATTTGCAGCGTTCCGCTCGGGCCAGGGCAGCACCGAGTCGGTTCCCGCGGATTAGCCATGAATATTTCTGCTCCTTTCATTCACCGGCCGGTCGCCACCACTCTTCTCACCGTGGCGATTGCGCTCGCTGGGGCGGTCGCCTTCCAGGTACTTCCTGTTTCTCCCCTACCACAGATTGATTTTCCGACGATTTCCGTGGCCGCCAGCCTGCCCGGGGCCAGCCCGGAAATCATGGCTTCATCAGTGGCAACGCCGCTGGAGCGGCAATTCGGGCGCATCGCTGGCGTCAACGAAATGACTTCTTCCAGCTTTCTCGGCACTACCAGCATCACGCTACAGTTCGATTTGAATCGGAATATTGACGGCGCCGCCCGGGATGTGGAAGCCGCGATCAACGCCGCGCGGAGCTATCTCCCGACGAACCTGCCCTCCAATCCCACCTACCGCAAGGTGAATCCCGCCGACGCGCCGATCATGATTTTGGGATTGACCTCCAACGTTTACGACCGCGGCGCAATGTACGACTCGGCATCCACCGTCGTTGAGCAGCGACTCTCGCAGATCGACGGTGTCGGCCAGGTAACCGTCGGCGGAAGCTCGCTGCCAGCCGTGCGCGTGGAACTGAATCCCACGCAATTGAATAGCTATGGGCTCGGCTTGCAAGACGTCAATGCCATGCTGAGCACGCAAAACGCCAATCTGGCGAAGGGGCAAATCACCGACGGAAACACGACGGCCGATATCGTCGCCAACGATCAGCTTCTGAAAGCCGACTATTACAAGAATTTGGTGGTTGGCTACCACAACGGCGCGGCGATTAAACTTTCGGACGTCGCCGACGTCGAAGATTCGGTAGAAAATATTCGTGCCGCTGGATACCTCAACGGTAAGCCCTGCGTGCTGCTGATCGTTTTCCGCCAACCGGGTGCCAACATTATTGACACCGTGGATCGCATCCGGGCGGCGATCCCTGCATTGAAGGCGTCCATCCCGGCCGCAATGCAATGGACTATTGTTTTGGATCGCACCTTGACGATCCGGGCCTCCGTAGACGAAGTTGAAAGAACTCTCGCCGTCTCCGTCGGGCTGGTGATTCTGGTTGTTTTTCTCTTTCTCCGTAATGCGCGCGCTACTTTGATTCCCAGCGTGGCGGTTCCCGTCTCCCTGGTCGGCACCTTCGGCGTGATGTATCTGTGCAACTACAGCATTGACAATCTCTCTTTGATGGCGCTCACGATTGCCACCGGTTTCGTGGTGGACGACGCCATCGTGGTGATCGAAAACATTTCGCGTTATTTGGAGCAGGGCATGAGCCCGATGGAGTCCGCGTTGAAAGGCGCGGAGGAAATCGGGTTCACAGTCCTCTCGATCAGCCTGTCCCTAATCGCGGTGTTCATTCCCATTCTTTTGATGGGTGGGATCATCGGCCGCTTGTTCCGCGAATTCGCGGTCACCTTGTCGGTTGCCATCGTCGTTTCGCTGGCCATCTCTTTAACCACCACACCCATGATGTGCTCGCGGCTGCTCAAGAACCCTCATGAAGAAAAACACGGGCCGGTATTTCGCGCCAGTGAAAAGGTCTTTTCCAGCATGCTGGGTTTCTACGAGCGCACTCTGAAATGGGTGCTGGAACATTCCACGGCGACACTCCTTGTTTTGCTGGTAACCATCATCTTGAATTTTTTTCTCTTCTGGATCGTCCCCAAGGGATTTTTCCCTCTCCAGGACAACGGCACTGTTTTCGGCGGCGTGCAAGCCGCTCAGGACATATCCTTCCAGGCCATGCAGACGCTCACTCTGCGCTTCGTTGACATCATCAAGGCCGACCCTGCCGTAGAAAACGTCGGAGCCTTCACCGGCGGCGGCGGCGCGGTCAATACCGCGTTCATCTACCTGGCGCTGAAGCCTCTCGAAGAACGCAAGATCAGTTCCAGCCAGGTGATTGATCGCTTGCGTCCCAAACTGATTTCCATTCCTGGCGCAACGGTCTTCCTCCAAGCTGGACAGGACTTGCGCATTGGAGGCCACCACACCAACGCGCAGTATCAGTACACGATTCAGAGCGACAACATAGATGACCTGGTGACTTGGGGCCCGCGCTTGCTGAGCGCCATGAAAAAAGAGCGCATTCTGACGGACGTCAATACCGATCAGCAGGATAGCGGCCTGCAAGCCGAGCTTGTTTACGACCGCGACACCGCCTCGCGCCTGAGCATTACGCCGAAAATGATTGATAACACGTTGTACGAAGCGTTCGGCCAGGCGCAGGTCTCCACGATGTACACGACTTTGAATCAGTATCACGTGGTGATGGAAGTCGCACCGCAGTTTTGGCAGGATCCCACCTCCTTGGACGATATTTACATCCGCCCATCGATCGGAAAGGAAGTTCCGCTAAGCGCCGTCGCGCACTACGAGCCCAAAATCGCGCCGCTTGCGATCAATCACCAGGGCCAGTTTCCCTCGGTCACGGTGTCCTTCAATCTTGCACCGAACATCGCGCTGAGCGACGCTGCTGGGGCCATTAGCCGCATGGAACAGGAAATGGGCGTGCCGACAACGATTCAGGGAATGTTTTCGGGGACATTGCAAGCCTTTCAGGACTCGCTCTCGACCCAGCCGTTTCTGATCATCACCGCGCTGATGGCGGTTTATATCGTTCTGGGCATACTTTATGAAAGCTACATTCATCCGATTACGATTTTATCCACGCTGCCCTCCGCGGGTGTCGGCGCGGTGCTCGCGCTCTTGCTGTTCCACGTGGACCTCAGCGTCATTGCGCTGATTGGCGTAATCCTGCTGATCGGAATCGTGAAGAAAAACGCCATCATGATGATTGACTTTGCCCTGGCGGCCGAGCGCCAGGAGAACAAGACCTCCGAAGAAGCGATTTATCAGGCTTGTCTGTTGCGATTCCGGCCGATCTTGATGACCACGATGGCGGCCATGTTTGGCGCTTTGCCGCTCGCGTTGGGAACTGGCACGGGGTGGGAACTGCGCCGACCGCTGGGTATCACGATCATCGGCGGCTTGCTCGTCAGCCAAGTTCTGACTCTTTACACCACGCCGGTGGTCTATCTCTCGCTGGATCGTTTGCGCGTTCGCTGGGCTCGTACACACCACCTTGCCTTAGGCCCTGCAACCGAGGAGCCGGCCGATTGATGAAATGCGTTCTGCAACTTACTCCAACCGCCATCCAGCTCGCGGGAAACAGGAATAATAAAATTCGCATGATTGAAAAACTTCATTCTCGTGTGCTCGTCGCGTCTATTGCCGCCGCGCTCCTATTTGCCGGCTGCACCGTTGGCCCCAAGTATCAAAGGCCCGCGGCGCAGGCGCCTGCTGCGTATAAGGAACTTACGCCGGCGGACTTCAGCAAGACGGACGGCTGGAAGGTGGCGCAGCCGAGCGACAACATCCTGCACGGCAAGTGGTGGGAGATCTTCAACGACCCGAAATTGAACGCGCTCGAAGAAAAAGTAAACATTTCGAACCAAAACGTGCAATCTGCGATGGCCAGTTACATGGCGGCGCGAGCTTTGGTCAAGGAAGCCCGGTCGCAATACTTCCCCACCGTCGGCGTGTCTCCCGAGATCACGGAGTCACGGCAAGGCGCTGCCGCCTCGCTGCAAGTTCAAACTGGGACCACGTCGTTTTACAGTTTGCCCTTCGATGCAACCTGGGTTCCCGATCTCTGGGGCAAAGTTCGCAATCAGGTTCGGGCTAATACAGCTTCCGCACAAGCCAGCGCGGCGGATCTCGAAAACATTCGCCTCACGGCTCAAGCTGAAGTCGCCGTCGATTATTACAACCTTCGCGGGCAGGATGATCTGAAGCAATTGCTCGATTCCACCGTCATCGCTTACCAGGAATCGCTGGACCTCACGAAAGTTCTGTACGACACCGGAATAGACTCTGACGAATCGGTAGCGCAGGCTGAAACGCAGCTCGAAACCACGCAAGCAGCGGATACCAACCTCGGAATCCTGCGTTCCCAGTATGAACACGCCATTGCAATGCTCGTCGGTGAGCCTGCGTCCACGTTTTCGATTCCGGCTGAGCCTTTGCAGTCAAATCCGCCCGCGATTCCGTTCGGAGTTCCGTCGCAGCTGCTCGAGCGCCGTCCCGATATCGCTGCGAACGAGCGATTGATGGAGCAAGCCAACGCGCAGATTGGCGTAGCATACGCCGCGTACTATCCGACGCTCACTCTCAGCGCGTCACTTGGCCTGGAGTCACAGTCGTTCACTAGTTGGTTTACGTGGCCGAGCCGATTTTTTTCGGTAGGGCCGACCTTGTCCGAGACGATCTACGATGGCGGCTTGCGCCATGCCACTGTCATGCAATATCGCGCGCAATACGACGAGACCGTAGCGAATTACCGTCAGACGGTTCTGACGGCCTTTCAGCAAGTGGAAGATAATCTCGCTTCGCTGCGGATTCTTTCGGTTGAATTACAGCAGCAGGATACTGCGGTCACGTCGGCGGAACGCAATTTGAAAATCGCCACCGATCGCTACAAATTGGGAATCGACCCTTACCTGAACGTGATCACGGCGCAGACCACGCTGCTGAGCAATCAGCAAACGGATGTCAACCTGCGGATCCAACAGATGACAGCCAGCGTGCAATTGGTCGAGGCGCTCGGCGGAGGCTGGGACGCGTCCCAAATTCCCACTCCGCACCAGGTGCTTTCGCAGGATTCGCCTCCGCAGCCATCCAACAAATAGCACCTCGATAGAGTCCCACCGCGAATCGCGATCGCGGGCATGGCGGTCAATTCTGCGCCCCAACGCGCCTGCGTTTTTGGTATCGTGCTGAAGGGTTTTCAGGGGGCGATGGTGGCCCTTGCTGAGGCCACCGAGCGCGGTTTCTCCGTGAAACTCTTTCAAAACTACATCAACGGCCGATTTGTGAGCGGTGCGCGGGAGTTTGCCGACGTCAACCCTGCGGATGGTTCTGTTGTCGCGCAGGTATCCGAAGCGGATCGCGCCACGGTTGATGAAGCCGTTGCAGCGGCGCGGCGTGGGCTTTCCGGAGAGTGGGCGTGCTGGCCGGTTGCAAAGCGTGCGGCGATGCTGCACAAGATCGCCGACGGGATCGAAGCCCGCTTCCAGGATTTTCTGCTGGCGGAAGTTGCGGATACCGGCAAGCCAGTCTCGCTTGCGTCGCGCATTGATGTTCCGCGCGGCGCCGCGAATTTTCGTGCGTTTGCCGACATTATCAAGACCGCGGGTCTCGAATCGTTTCGCACCGAAACTCCGGATGGCGCCGTCGCGCTGAATTACGCAGTGCGCAAGCCGCTGGGCGTGGTGGGCATCATTACGCCGTGGAATTTGCCGCTCTTGCTGCTGACATGGAAAGTCGCTCCTGCGCTGGCTTGTGGAAACTGTGTGGTGGTCAAACCTTCCGAAGAGACGCCAGCGACTGCGACGTTGCTGGCGGAGGTCATGCATGCGGCTGGCGTTCCAGCCGGCGTCTTTAATCTAGTGCACGGCTTTGGGCCGGATTCGGCTGGCGAATTTCTGACAGCGCATGAGGGAGTGGACGCCCTCACTTTTACCGGAGAATCGCGCACGGGAGCGGCGATCATGCGCGCTGCCGCGCCTACCGTGAAGCCGCTCTCATTTGAGCTGGGCGGCAAGAATGCGGCGATTGTGTTCGCCGATTGTGATTTCGAGCAGACGCTCAATGGACTTGCGGATGCGGTCTTCATGAATACGGGCCAAGTGTGTCTTTGCGCCGAGCGTGTTTACGTCGAGCGTAGCGTCTTCGACCGATTTGTAGCGGCGCTCAAACAAAAAACTGAGAGCTTGCGCCTCGGCTGGCCGATGGAAGAAACCACGACAACCGGTCCGCTGATTTCCAGGGAACACCGCGCGAAAGTGCTCTCGTATTATCAATTGGCGCGCGAAGAAGGCGCGAACGTCGTTACCGGCGGCGGCATTCCTTCTTTCGGCGATGCCCGCGATAATGGTTTTTACGTCGAGCCAACGATCCTCACGGGGCTTTCGGAAACTGCCCGATGCGTGAAGGAAGAGATTTTTGGCCCGGTTTGCCACGTCTCGCCATTCGATAGCGAAGAAGAAGCCATCGCAAGAGCGAATGACACGAAGTACGGTTTGGCGGCTTCCGTCTGGACTTCGAATTTGAAGCGGGGACATCGCGTGGCGGAAAAGCTGCGCGTCGGAATCACCTGGGTGAATTGCTGGTTTCTGCGCGATCTGCGCACCCCTTTCGGGGGAGCGGGCCTTTCCGGCATCGGCCGCGAAGGCGGAATGCATTCGTTGAACTTTTATTCGGAACTGAACAATATCTGCGTTAAGTTGAGTGAATGATGGCAATCGAAAGCAAAGTCGTTCAAGGCAAAGCAAAGCCGCGCGGGCGTTTCCCGCACATCAAACGCGCGGGCGACTATCTTTTCGTTTCCGGCACGAGTTCGCGCCGCGCGGACAATACCATTGCTGGTGCAGAGGCCGGTCCCTCGGGCGCGACGCAACTGGACATTCGCGCACAGACACGCGCGCTGATCGAAAATATCCGCGATATCCTAGCGAGCATGGATGCGCAGCTCACGGATCTCGTGGAGATTTCGACTTTTCTCGTGAACATGAACGACTTTGCGGGCTACAACGAGATCTACGCCGAATATTTCGATGAAAGCGGTCCGGCACGCACCACCGTCGCGGTTCATCAACTGCCTCATCCGCATCTTCTAATCGAAATGAAAGCGATCGCTTATAAGCCGCTCGCTGCGGCGGAGAGGAAGAAATAATGCCTTCCATCAAGATGCTGAAAGCGTTTAATTTCCAAAACTGGATCGACGCGAATCGCGACAAACTGAAACCGCCGGTAGGGAACGCGCAAGTGTGGGACGATGGCGACATCATCGTGACCGTCGTCGGTGGGCCCAACCAGCGTGTGGACTATCACGACGATCCCACCGAGGAATTTTTCTATCAACTGAAGGGCGATATTTTCATTCGTGTGATGCAAGAGCCGGGCAAGCCGCCGCTCGAAATTCCCATCAAGGAAGGTGAGATATTTCTGCTGCCAAAACATACGCGCCATTCGCCGCAACGGCACGCGGCCGGAACCATTGGACTGGTAATCGAAATTCCCAGGCCGGAGGGCGCGAAGGACGGTTTCGAGTGGTATTGCGAAAAATGTCATCACCTGGTGTATCGCGCCGAAGTGCTTTTGAAGAGCATCGTCACGGACTTGCCGCCGCTTTTCGAACGGTTTTACCAAAACGAGAAATTGCGAGTGTGCCCGAATTGCGGCACAGTTCATCCGGGTAAGCCGGCTCCAAGGTAGCCGTGGTCCGCGAACCGCAAACAAAAATGCCAGTCACCGATATTCACGCTCACTTTTTTCCGGAGTCCTGGCCGGACTTGGCGGCGCGATTCGGCACGCCCGATTGGCCATGCATCAAGCACACCGGACCCGGCAAGGCCGTGATCATGCTGGGGGAACGCGAATTTCGGCGTATCACTTCGGCTTGCTGGGACGTCAGCGTGCGTCTCGAGCAAATGGATCGCGACGGAATAGATCATCAGATAATCTCCGCCACGCCTGTACTTTTCGCATACAACTGCGAACCACAGGATGCCCTCGAATGCGCACGGCTCTTCAACGATGCCGCTTTGGAAATGTGCGAATCTAGGAAAAGGAAGATTGCAGGCGCTGTGCCAGGTACCGCTGCAGGATATTGACGCGTCCTGTGCGGAACTCACGCGCTGTATGCGCGCTGGGCACGTCGGAGTCGAAATCGGCAATCACGTCGGCGAAAAGAATCTCGATGATCCCGGCATCGTCACTTTCTTGCACCATTGCGCCGACGAAGGTGCGGCCGTGCTGGTCCATCCGTGGGACATGATGGCCACGGAACGCATGCCGAACTACATGATGCCGTGGACCGTGGGCATGCCCGCCGAAACGCAGCTCTCGCTCGTGTCCTTAATCGTGAGCGGCGCGTTTGACCGATTGCCTGCGAGCCTCCGCATTTGTTTTGCGCACGGTGGTGGTAGCTTCGCATTCCTTCTCGGGCGTCTCGAAAACGCCTGGCATCATCACGACGTGGCGCGTGGTGTTTCGCAATTTCCGCCCGGCCACTATGTGAACCGGTTTTACGTTGATTCCGCGGTCTTCGATGAGCGCACGTTGCAATTCCTGGTGGAAATCATCGGGCAGGATCGCGTGCTGCTCGGCTCGGACTATCCATTTCCGCTGGGCGAAGAGCGCGTTGGTGCGCTGATTCGCGGGAGCCAACTATCGCCAGCAGTGAAGACCAAGCTGCTCGGAACGAATGCGGATTTGTGGCTCGGTAAACACGAACATGCTGAGGCGTCGACGGACGCTGTGGCGCCGCGGGACCAAGAGCAAAGCACGCCGTCGCACGGTTACCCAGCTCGCAGCGCTGCTGAAAATAATGCAGCGCCTGCCGCGGCGAGCGGCGACCGGAACTCAGAGAAGCTCACTTACAGCTCGTATCTTGAAGTTCCCGAGCTATTGAAGCTGCAGCATCCGAAATCTTCGCCTCCGCATCACGATGAATTGCTTTTCATCATCGTTCACCAGACCTACGAATTGTGGTTCAAAGAACTCCTGCATGATCTGGATGCAGTCGTCTCCAATTTGCGCACCGCGACGGCCGATCCTACTTCGCGCGATGGAGTTTACGAGGCCGCACGCCTGCTCCGCCGCTGCACGGAAATCATGCGCGTCCTGGTCGAGCAGTTCACCATCCTCGAAACCATGCTGCCCACGCATTTCCTCGCGTTTCGCGAAAAGCTGGCGCCCGCCAGCGGCTTTCAGTCCGAACAATTCCGCGAACTTGAGTTTTTGTGCGGCTTGAAAGACGAAAAAATGCTGCGCTACCATGAGCTGACGCCGGAGACGCATGCCATTCTGAATCGCCGGCTGCACGAAGATTCTCTGCGCGACGTGTTCTTCCAGGCTTTGGAGGCCTTGGGCACGCTGCCTCCCAGCGCGCCGAACGCAAGCGAAGCCGAGAAATTTCAGGCGCGTGCGCAGGCGATCCACGCGCTTTACCGCGACGAGCGCAATCATCGCGACTGGATCGACGTCTGCGAGCGATTGACCGAGTTCGATGAGCTGGTCGTTAGCTGGCGCCTTCGCCATATTCAGATGGTCGAACGCACCATCGGTATTCGCATGGGCACCGGCGGCAGCGCCGGGTCTTCCTATCTGAAACTCACGCTGGATAAGAAATTCTTCCCGGAACTGTGGGAAGCGCGAACCTATCTGGAAGGATGATCACCGTCGTCGCGATCCCGCTGTGCCGTGCGCACCTTTCCCGAATATGCACAATCGTTCCCAATCCATCACGCTAGTTGGTGCAGGGCTCACGGGACCGCTGCTCGCGATTTCGTTGGTGCAGCGCGGATTTCGTGTGCAGATTTACGAGCGGCGGACGGACATGCGTCGCGTGCGCGCCAGCGCGGGCCGTTCGATCAACCTCGCGATCTCCACGCGCGGGATTCACGCGCTGCGTGAAGCGGGCTTGTGGGACGAAATGCGCCGCATCATTGCGCCGATGAAAGGACGAATGATGCATTCGCTCGCGGGCGAGCTCACGTTCCAGCCGTACGGAAAGAACGACACCGAAGTAATCAATTCGATTTCGCGGGCTGATCTGAACGTCGCACTGATGAACGCGGCAGAAGCGCGCGGCGTCACGATTCATTTCGGCGAACGCTGCACCGGATTCGAAGTCGCGACCGGGGCGGCAGGCTTTCGCAACGAAAAATCTGGACGCGAGATCAGCGTCGAGTCCGATACCTTGATCGGCACGGACGGATCGGCGTCTGCGATTCGCCTGGAAATGCAAAAGTTGGGCCGCTTCAATCTGTCGCAGGAATATCTCGACTACGGCTATAAGGAACTGACGATTCCCGCCGGGCCCGGCGGCAAACAGCTGCTCGAGCCGAACGCGCTGCACATCTGGCCGCGCGGCGCTTATATGCTGATCGCCTTGCCCAATATTGACGGCACTTTTGCGTGCATCCTGTTCTTGCCTTTCGAAGGCAACGAGAGCTTCGCGACGCTCGATACTGTAGACAAAGCGGAGACATTCTTTGCGGAAAGGTTTTCCGACGCCGTTCCGTTGATGCCACCACTGAAAGAAATCTACGCAAACAATCCGACCGGGGCGATGGTCACGATTAAATGTTCGCCGTGGCATATGAGCGGAAAGGTGCTGTTGCTCGGAGACTCGGCCCATGCGATCGTTCCTTTTTTCGGTCAAGGAATGAATTGCGCTTTCGAGGATTGCACAGTGTTCCTGGAACTTCTGGATCGCCATGGTCCCGATTGGGAGAAACTGTTCGCGGAATTCGAATGCGCACGTAAAACCAATACTGATGCGATCGCCGATCTCGCTCTCGAAAACTTCGTCGAAATGCGCGATCGCGTGGCGGATCCCCGGTTTCTGTTCAGGAAGAAAGTCGAACTTGCCCTCGAGGCTAAATATCCGCGTCTCTTTGTTCCCAAGTACGCGATGGTGACGTTTCACCGCGTGCCCTATTCCGTGGCACTCTCGCGTGGCAAGATTCAAGACCGCTTGCTGGCTGAATTGTGTGATTCGATCACTCGAATCGAAGACCTCGATTGGCAGAAGGCCGATGCGTTGATTCGCCGCGAACTCACGCCTCTGGAGAACCTCTAAGTGGCCGGAAGCAAATTCGAAACAGGCCGCGACTTTGCCATCGAGATGAACGCTCGCGATCCTCTCGCGGCGTATCGCGATCGGTTCCACATTCCTAAAGGTCCGGACGGCGCTGATTGCGTGTATCTCTGCGGTCATTCTCTCGGCTTGCAGCCGAAGACAGTGCGCGGTTACGTCGAAAGGGAGCTGGAAGATTGGGCCAAGCTCGGAGTGGAAGGCCATTTTCACGCGCAAAATCCCTGGATGCCGTACCACGAGCTGCTCACGTCGTCTACCGCGCGACTGGTTGGCGCCTTGCCTGAAGAAGTCGTCGTGATGAACTCGCTTACGGTGAACCTGCACCTCATGCTGGTTTCTTTTTACCGGCCGACGGCCGCGCGAAACAAAATCCTCATCGAGTCGAACGCATTTCCTTCCGATCAATACGCAGTGCAATCGCAAATCCGCTATCACGGCTACGATCCAGCGAGTTCGCTGATCGAAATCGGCCCGCGCCCGGGCGAAAAGGCCATTGGGACCGAGGACATTGAAAAGCTGCTCGCTGAAGAAGGCGAGCGCATCGCGCTCGTCATGCTCGGCGGCGTGAATTACTACAGCGCGCAGGCGTTTGAGTGCGCGCGGATCGCCGCAGCCGGACATTCCCACGGTTGCATGGTCGGATTTGATATGGCGCACGCCGCGGGGAATATTCCGCTGCGGCTTCACGATTGGCACGCGGATTTCGCCGTGTGGTGCAGCTACAAATATTTGAACGGCGGGCCTGGCTGCATCGCGGGATGCTTCGTGCACGAGCGCCATGCGCGGAATCCGGATTTGCCGCGATTCGCGGGCTGGTGGGGTAGCGACAAGGCCGCGCGCTTCCGCATGAAGCCGCAATTCCAAGCCATCACCGGAGCTGAGGGCTGGCAATTGAGCAATCCTTCCATTCTGTCCATGGCCGCGCTGCGGGCTTCGATGGATATTTTCGACGAAGTGGGAATGGAGCGAATACTCGCGAAAAGCACGGAGCTAACCGGTTATTTGGAGTTTCTCTTGGCGGAACAATCCAGCGAGAACTTCTCGATCATCACGCCGCGCGACCCTGCGCAGCGCGGCGCGCAGCTATCGTTGCAAATTAAATTGAAAGGTCGGGCGCTGTGCGACCGGCTGGCGCGCCAGGGAATCATCTGCGACTGGCGCGAGCCGGATATTCTGCGCGTCGCGCCTGTGCCACTCTACAATTCTTTCCTCGACGTTCACACCTTCGCGGAAAAGCTTCTGGCGGAAATCGGAAAGTAACATTTCATTAGCGTACTAGCGAGCCGCATTTCGAAACGATGTTGGCAATATCACGCGCGCTTGGTGCCGCCGGCTCGAATCATCTCGATCGTTGCCGCTCCAAGCGGCGTCGCGGCGTCGGCGAGACCGAGGACGACATCAAAATGATTTGCTCCGGCGATTTCAAACCTCGCGCCAGGGAAATCGCTGATGCGCAACTTCGACGCGAAGGACCGGCTCTGCCGCTTGAATTCGGGCGTCTCGTTTTCTCCCCACGCCACAATCGCTTTCACGGGCGGTCCCAGTGTCAGGCGAGCCGGGCTGAGCGTTGCCACATCGGCGGTGGTCAAGTGCAGCGCCGCGTCAATGTACGTCCCGACGAGAGGCTCGAGGTCATAGATTCCGCTCAGCAGAATCGCACCCGCAACCGCAGCAGAAGGCAATCCGTAACCGGCTTGCCACCTTTTCACGAACATCATTGCAGCGAGATGCGCTCCGGCCGAGCTGCCAGAAACATAAATGCGCCGCGCATCGAAGCCCAACGTTGCAGCCTGCCGATGCAAGGAAGCAATCGCGCGGCGGGACTGATCGACGATGGCCCCAAGCCTTGCTTTTGGCGCCAGCGTGTAGTCAATCGCCGCGAAGGCAATGCCGTTCGCAATGCAATCCGGCGCAGCAAAGAGCGATTCGTTTTTCGATAGCTCCTGCCAATAGCCCCCGTGAAAAAAAACGAGCAACGGCGCGTCCGCGGCGGCGGCGGGAAAATAATCGAACGTCTCATCCGGGTGCTCTCCCCAGCGCAAATTCTTCAGGCAACGGCAGCTCCGCTCCGCTTTTCGACTGCGCGCGTCATATGCCTCGAGGTAAGGAGCGAGCGTCGGAACGCAACTGCTGGGCGAATATTGCCGCTCGCGCTCCGCCAGCGGCCAGTCGCGCCAGTTCGATTCGTCATGCGTCATTTAAGTTTGATCCAGCCAATCCGGTACAGCGGAAACCATACTACAAGAGGTTTGCGTTGCTTTATAATCCGCCCGCCAAATCAAGAACCCGATTCCGCACGTGCGGGCAACGTATTGCCCGAGGCTTGCAGGCTGTGATTCATGCCGCATGGTGCGAAGGAAGGACACTCAATGAGTTTTTCGCGCTGTACAAAGCATTCGCACGCCGCGCGCCCATGCATTGTCGTTGCGATCCATTTGTTGCTACTCGCTGTTTTGACGTCTGTGCCAGCTCGCTCGCAGTCCGAAGCCGACAAAGCCGTGAAGTCGCTCTCTGTTCCGGCGCAGACCACCGTGAAGGAATTGTCCTCGCTGGTCAGTTTGCCGGCGGATGACTGGCGCTTCCATGCTGGAGACGTAGCCCACGGGGAATACACCGATCTCGATGACACGAGCTGGCAAACCGTAAAAAAAGATACGCACTCGCCGACCGAAGCGGTCTGGTATCGCCGCTGGATCGAAATTCCGAAAACCCTCAACGGCTATGACCTTACCGGCACGAGGGTGTGGTTTCAATTTGTGGCGTATGCGAACGGGCCGATGCCCGAAATTATTTATTTCAATGGACGCCGCGTGGCAATGGGCGAGGACCTCGAACCGATCGTCTTATTCAATGAGGCGAAGCCCGGCGACAAAGTCTTGGTTGCTATAAAACTCCTGCACACGGTTGACCGGAAATATTTCGCCGGAGCAAATCTGCGCGTCGAGTTCACGCCGTCGCGTCCCAATCCGTCGCAATTGCTGGAAGAGATCGAATCCACCGCAGAGCTAATCCCTTCGCTCGGTGAGGCTGCCCAGACGACTCAGCAGCAATTGGAAACTGCGACCGCCGCCGTGGACCTGAACGCGCTTCACCAGGCAGATCAAAGAGCGTTCGACGCATCGCTGGAAAAAGCTCAGGCCTTGCTGGAAGTGCTGAAGCCAAGCCTACAAGGAACCTCCGTGCGCTTGACCGGCAATTCGCACATTGACGCCGCGTGGCTGTGGCCTTGGACGGAAACGGTAGACGTGGTCCGCCGCACATTTTCCACGGCGCTTCAGCTGATGGACGAATATCCTCAATACACTTTCACGCAATCCGCCGCAGCTTACAGCGAGTGGATGGTGCAAAAATATCCCTCCATCTATCAGGAAATTCTCAGCCGCGTGAAGCAAGGGCGATGGGAATTGGTCGGGGGGATGTGGGTGGAGCCGGACCTGAATATGCCGGATGGCGAATCACTGGTGCGCCAGTTGCTCGTGGGCAAACGCTCTTTCAAGGATAAATTCGGAGTGGATGTGCGCATCGGCTGGAACCCGGATTCCTTTGGCTACAACTGGCAGCTGCCGCAGATTTACAAGAAGTCTGGAATCGATTATTTCGTTACGCAAAAAATGGCTTGGAACGACACCAACAAGCTGCCCATGAAACTCTTCTGGTGGCAATCGCCCGACGGCAGCCGCGTGCTCACGTATTTTCCGCATGACTACGCGAACGAAATTGATCCGGTACGAATCGCAGCGGACGTCACTACGTCGCGCGAACGCAATCCCGGTGTCACCGAAATGATGCACCTTTTTGGAGTAGGCGATCATGGCGGTGGCCCCACGCGCGCGATGCTCGACAGCGGTGAAAAATGGACCGATCCTCAAATGGTATTTCCCAGAGCGTTTTTCGGTGTCGCGCAAGGGTTCTTTTCCGATGTGGAAACGAAATTGGATACGGAACACTCGCCGGTGTGGAATTACAAGTCCATCGTCACTGCGAATACGAATCTGGCGCCCGCCGCCGATGGCAAGATCAGTCTGCCGATTTGGAATGATGAACTATATTTCGAATATCACCGCGGCGTGTTTACCACGCAGGCCAACCACAAGCGCAATATGCGCGAGAGCGAAGAAGAAATGCTCAACGCCGAGAAGTACTCGTCGCTGGCGTGGCTTTCCGGTGCCGCTTATCCCGCAACGGAGCTCACGGAGGCGTGGAAGAAAGTATTGTTCAACCAGTTCCACGATCTCGCGGCGGGTTCAGGCATTGGCGTGATTTATCAAGACGCGCAGAAGGATTACGACATGGTGCGCTGGGCCACCGGCGAAGCTACCTCCAATGCGCTGCACACGCTGGCCAGTGAGGTGAACACGACCGCCGTGAATCCCGGCGGAGTTTCCGTGCTCGTCTTCAATCCGCTCGCCTGGGAGCGCACTGATCTGGTAACCGCCGAAGTGCAAATGCCCGAGGCGGAGGAAAATGGAATATCGGTGCTGGATGCGCGTGGGAAACAGCTGCTGTATCAAGTCCTTTCGTCCGATTCTGTGACACATACCTATCAGCTGCTGATTGAAGCGAAAGATGTGCCGTCACTTGGATACGAAGTGCTTCACGTCGTTCCCGGCCGCAACCACGGGGAGACCGATCTGCATGCCGATGGCCTAACGCTGGAAAATTCGCTGCTTCGCGTGACGGTGGATCCTCACAGCGGCTGTATCACCAGTCTCTACGACAAGCAGGCGAAATTCGAATCCATCGCCGCGGGCGGCTGCGGAAACGAACTGGTGGCATTCAAGGACACACCGAAAGATTACGATGCCTGGAATATTGACGCCGACTTCGAGCAGCACTTCACCAAACTCGATCAGGCCGACTCGGTGCAATTGATTGAGCGCGGCCTGTTGCGCGCGATGATTCGCGTAAAGCGCAAATGGCAACAATCGGAATTCGTGCAGGACATCACGCTCTACGCGGGACTGGATCGCGTGGACGTGGTGAACGACATTGACTGGCACGAAACGCACGTCCTGCTGAAAGCAGCGTTTCCGCTTGCGGCCTCGAGCGGCGACGCCACGTTCGAAATTCCTTACGGCTCGATCCAGCGCCCCACGACGCGCAACAATAGCTGGGAAGCGGCGAAATTCGAGGTTCCCGCGTTACGCTGGGCGGATCTGGGAGACGCGCATCACGGTTTCAGTTTGATCAATGAATCGAAATACGGCTACGACGCCAAAGGTAACGTGCTGCGCATTTCGTTGCTGCGTTCTCCCATCTGGCCCGATCCTGATGCGGATCGTGGACATCATCATTTCGGCTACGCGCTGTATCCGCATGCGGGCGATTGGAAGCAGGCTCTCACCGTGCGGCACGGGTACGATTTCAATTACAGACTGCAAGCCATCCAAGTGCAGGAGCACGAGGGGAAGTGGCCGCCGCGTCAGTCGCTGGTGACTGTCGGACCGGAAAATGTGGTGCTCACGGCCGTGAAGAAAGCGGAAGATAGCGACGCGCTGATTCTGCGGTTTTATGAGTGGGCTGGAAAAAGTGGAGAAGTGCGCATCAGCGTTCCCGCCCGCGCCACCAGCGCGACGCTCACAAATCTCATGGAGCAGCCGGAGGGCTCGCCGCTGCCCGTCACAGCGAGCAGCCAATTCACCGTGTCCGTTCATCCGTACGAAATTCAGTCCGTTCGAGTGGATTATCCGCGGCGCCGCGAATCGAATTAGCGTCGGCGCGGATCGCGGCTGACCGCGGATCGCGGCCATCAAATATAGGCTTCGTCGCTAGCGCTCGCCGCACGTAGCGCCGCGATGGATGGATGAATCTCTTCTTTGTCCCATGCGCGTAGTAGACCTGAAAAATAATAATACCAGTAGACATCGGGGCCCGCTCGGCGGAATAGCTTCGTAATTTCGTCCGCCACCGTGCCGTCGCCCTTCTTCATGGTGAAGAATGGCGCGAAATCTAAAGAATCAATTCGCGTGAGCATGGCCGCGAGATCCTCGATCTCCTGCTTGCGCTGGGCAATCAATGCTCGCCATTTGTCCGCTGGGGCTTCGTCCAGCATCCCGAAAAATGTTCCGCCGTCTCCAAGAAGCGCGGGATGTTTGCGCAAGAAAGGCAGTTGCGTCTCGCCGTAGATGCCGGCGCGCCGAACGAGGTCGGGAACCGTAAACGGAAGATGCTGGTGGACGGCCAACGCCTCGGGAACGTAGCGAACACAAAAACCTTTGCGGCTCAAGCGCCAGAACTTTTATGCCAAGTTCTTCTACGCCGGCCGCGTATCGTTCGCGATTGACGCCGCTGCGAGCCACGTGAACCACTTCGTGGCCTTGCGCGCGCAATTCCCGCAGCATTTGCATCCACTGCACGTCGGCGCCGTGACGGTCGGGATGCGGCAACATCTCGTGTACCACCAGAATATTCAGCGGTGCGTTCGTCTGTCCGACGGCACTGTTTGAGTCTGTGGCGTTCACATGCACCTATTCTCGGCAGCTTGGGTTTTGCACGCTGGCCGCCTGTAGCCACGTCGGCAAGAATTGCCGTGCCGCGGCTCCGGCGTAGATTTACATACGGCCGCGCCGTGAAAAAAATCGTTCTAATTGCAACATGCAATCTTTGTGCCGGGAAAGATGCGCACCGCGAAAAGGCCGCAATTAAAGATCGGCTGGCTGTGAGTTGCGATGTGTTGCGAAGCGCAGAGCAAGCCAGGTGGCCGTATTCGCGGGGGAAATGCAGAGAAACGGGCGAGACATTAAAGCTTCTTAATTCAGTCCGTCGGGCAACGGTGCTCGTGCGTACTACCTGCGCGATTTCAACGCGCGGGCTGTTGCTGGGTCAAACAATGCAGTGTTCCAAAGCCCCAAACCAAATCTACGGCGTGGATGCCGATGACGGCGCGCCCAGGAAATAGCTCGCCGAGAATTCCCAGAGCCACACGGTCCTTCGGATCGTTGAATGTGGGAACCAGGACCGCTGCATTACAGATGTAAAAATTTGCATAGCTCGCGGGCAGCCGCACGCCGTCAAAATAGAGCGGCGCGGGCATCGGGAGGGCCACGGCCTTCAGCTTGCTCCCATCTTCCAGGCGCGCTCCGGGCAGGCGCTCCCAGTTTTCTTCGAGTGGCTTGTAATTCGCATCGTGGCGATTCTTCTCGCGTACGAGCACCACGGTGCGGCGGTCTACGAACCGGCAGAGATCGTCCACGTGGCCGTGCGTGTCGTCACCGGCGATGCCCTTGCCGAGCCAGATTATATTTTTCACGCCGAGATTGTCGCGCAGCGCCGATTCCGTACCGGAACGGCTGAAACGCGGATTCCGCACTTGGCGTTTTTGATCGAGCAGACATTCTTCCGTGGTCAGCAGCGTTCCACGTCCGTTTACGTCAATGCTGCCGCCCTCCAGCACGACTTCGTGGCCGAGGTAGCGCGCAGGGAGAATCTCATATTTCAGCCGACGCGCAACCCGCGGCGGAATCGCATCATCCTTCTGCCAATCGGGATAACGCGCCCAGGCGTTGAACCGGAATCGCGCGATGGCGATCTGGCGGCGGGGTTTCGCGCGCCGCACAAAAATCGGGCCGAAATCGCGCGTCCATCCGCGATTCGTGGGAAACTGAAAGAACTGCACACGACTCGCCCCGACGCCGACCTGTTTTAGAATCTTGCGAACGTGCGCTTCGTGCGTGCGCGAATTCACCAGGATGCGCACGATTTCACCGGGCGCAATCTTGCGCACGATCTCGCCATACACCCATTGAATGGGTTCGAGTTTTCCCGGCCAGTCGGTGGGATTGTGCGGCCAGCCAAGCCAGGTGGCTTCGTGCTTTTCCCATTCGGCGGGCATTGCAAAGCCCAGTGCCGCGGGAGTCTTGATTTCATTCATCAATTATTACCCTGGAGCCGAGCTCTAAGGTTTCTCGTCGAGGAAACGTTGCTCGATGCCTTTGTACGCGTCAATCCGGCGATCCCGCAGAAAGGGCCAGTTGCGCCGGACGTCTTCCAGATGCGCGAGGTCCACGGTGCCGTAAAGGATTTCCTCGCGATCGGTCGAAGCCTCCGCGAGAATCACTCCCTGCGGATCGCAGAGGAAAGAGCCGCCCCAGAATTCCAGCCCGTCGCCGCCGGCCGCGGGTATTTCGTGCCCCACGCGATTCACCGCCGCGACGTAGATTCCGTTCGCAATCGCGTGCCCGCGCTGCACTGTGCGCCACGAATCGCGTTGCGCTGCGCCATTCGATTCTTTCTCGCTGGGATGCCAGCCAATCGCCGTGGGGTAAAAAAGAATGCAGGCGCCGTGTAACGCGGCGAGGCGCGCGCCTTCCGGATACCACTGGTCCCAGCAGATCAGCGTGCTGATTTTTCCCGCCTGCGTTTCAAAAGCGCGGAAGCCGAGATCCCCCGGAGTGAAATAAAATTTCTCGTAGTACGCTGGATCGTCCGGAATGTGCATCTTGCGATAGACGCCTGCGATCTTTCCGTCCGCGTCAATGATCGCTGCCGTATTGTGATATACACCGGCCGCACGGCGTTCGAAGAGCGGCGCCACCAGCACGACTTTTGCTTTCTGCGCGACGCGTCCCAGAGCCTCCGTCGTCGGGCCGGGAATGGCTTCCGCCAGATCAAAATTGGCGGTGTCTTCGCGCTGACAGAAATATTGCGATTGAAATAGCTCCGGAAGGCAGACGACTTGCGCGCCGCCGCGCGCCGCTTCTTCGATCTTCGCGCTGGCGCGCGCGAGGTTTTCCTTCGGCTGCGGGCTGACGGCCATCTGTATCAGGCCGACGTTGAATTTTGTTGGCGTCGTCACGGTAAGAAAATCTACACGAAAGTAAGATGCGCGGCTACCCGCAAAAGATTCGCGACGGCGAAATTCACGCGCGAAAACGGTTGAACTTTCGCATCGGGTTCGGATGCGACGGCAGGCTGCGATTACCCTTGTGACAAATGAAACGACTGGGCCGCGAATCGCGGCCCAGCCGTTTGTCGGTTAGCGGCCGTCTCCGTCACCGCATCCATCGCCATGGGAGATTCCCGTGAGCACGTTGTTCTCCGCGGTCAGCTTCTTGCTATAACATCCGCTGCGCGAATCGAGCGAGATATATTCCTGCGAGCTCTTTTGCCCCGAGTTTCCCAATAGGTTGAACGACGAATCAAGTTGCAGCGTGTCCGTGGGCGCAACGGTGTTCGAAACCGAACTGAAGTAGATTGGGAAACCGTTCAGCCGGCCGGTTTCGTCGCCAAGGTACTTCTGCTGGATCGTAGTGGCGAGCGA
This sequence comes from uncultured Acidobacteriota bacterium, assembly GCA_963804625.1. Taxonomy (GTDB): domain Bacteria; phylum Acidobacteriota; class Terriglobia; order Acidiferrales; family UBA7541; genus Palsa-295. The sequence goes on from CAWDRJ010000001.1 coordinate 149,646, forward strand.
GATGGTGCCGTCCGAATTCACTGTTTCCGTGTAATCCACGATGAGCGGGTAAGAAAGATTCTTGTCCACTTCGGTGACGAAAAGGCCGTCCCTTGTCGTGGTTTTCGAGGCCAACGTCGATGCTTGCCTGACGCCCTGCCCGTAAACCGTGTTGGTGATGCTGAACGTCTGCACATTTGAGAAATTAAGCTTCTGCTGCACGGTGGTATCCACTCGCCCGTGTGAGGTGTTCACGTAGCCCGCGAGAGTGAATTGCCGCGCCGAGGTTACCGTGACCGTGCCGGCGACATTTCCTCCACTGCTGGTCAAATTATTGCTGACCTGTGGATTCGGTCCGCTGCCGATGGTGTTCTGCGTAATATTGCCGGTGACGTGGCTCGACCCGTGATCGAGATACAGCAGCAATGTGCCGGTCACGTTGAAATAACTTTCCGCGTTGAACACGCTGATCGAGACCGTGTGCGATTCTCCGTTGCTCAGCACACCTGCAAACGGCGTCAGGTCCACGCGGTAGGGCACAAAATTGAGCGTTTGCACGCCGGGTAGCGGGAACCAGAGGAACGGATCAATGCCGCCGGTGAAAATCCACGGATAAATAGGCGCGACGCCTGCGGGAACGCCATCAATGGAAATTTCCGTTTCGCGAAATCCCGTATTGCCGCAAGTATTTTCCGTTTCGGCAACCAGATCATTGGGCGAACAGGTGTACCAGAATTCATCGGTGGACTGCCCCTGCGCGAAGACGTCCAGATAGGCGCGCTCAACGTTTTGCGGCAAGGTAAATGTCTGCGAGAGCAAGCTGGTAGGCGATGAAAGCCCGGCAGCGCCTCCCGGCGCATCGGGCAGCGGAAGAACCACGTCCGGCGTTTGCGGCGCGGGGTTGAGCCAGTCTGGAGGATAGAACTCGATCTCCGCGTTGCCATAAATAATTCCGGTATAGGTGGAGTTCACGAGATTACCCAAGATCGCTTGTCCCGCTTGCGGCGTTTTCAGCAACGCGCTGTAGTCAGTCAAGTCGCGCTCGACGTGCCACGTGGGCCCGAGGGTGCTGGAAGGCTCGGGCGTCGTTCCGAAATATACGTTAACGTTTCCGATTGTGACTTCCGCAGTGCGGTCGTACTGATTTCCCGGCGTCTCGTTGAAATCCGCGACGAAAATCACTTTGGCCCAAGGCCCGGCGCACCTCGCCGGCGGGGTGTAATCGAATGGCTTGATATTGAAGTCCGCGAATTCCTGATTGGTGAAGAGGTTTACAACGCATGGCTTGGTGTTGGGATGGGAAACCGGCGGATCAGCGGTCACCGTATCTGACGATCCGATCATGGGTTGATTGGCCGACGAATTCTGCTGCGCTATCACGGACGGAACGGCGGACAAGCTAAACACCACTGCTAAGATAACGGCCCACCGGCGCACTGCGAAGTATTCAATCATGGCGCACACTCCCCTGAAGACACAGTTCCCGCCGAGGTTTGCGCGGGATTCGCTAAAGCATATTCATCCGCCATGACTTGTCAAGCTGAGGCTGCGATCTTCGGGCGGACGCTGCACTTTCTGTGGGCGCTCTTACAGGGGACGGTGCCTCAGATGATCGGTTTTAGATTGACGACTACAGGATTGCCCGCACGACCCCGCCATCCACGCGCACGGCCGCGCCGGTCGTTCCCGAAGCCAGAGGACTGGATAGGTAGACGATCATGTGCGCGACTTCTTCCGTCGTCTCGAATCTCTTCAGCAGCGATGTGGGGCGAATGTTCTTGAAGAATTCCGTTTCAAACGCGGCAGAGTCGCCGCTGCCTCCCATTTGCGCAATGAAGGTTTCGACCCCTTCCGAGCGCGTGGGCCCGGCCAGCACGCTATTCACGGTGATTCCCGTTCCCGCCACGCTCTCCGCAATTCCTCGCGCGACAGCGACTTGCGCCGTCTTCGTCATACCGTAATGAATCATTTCGGCTGGAATTTGCACCGCTGATTCACTGGAGACGAATATAATCCGGCCCCAGTTTTTCTCGCGCATGCCCGGAAGGTAATGACGTGAGAGCCGCACTCCGCTCAAGACATTGGCTTCAAAAAAATGGAGCCAATCCGCATCAGGAATCTTCTCAAACGGCTTCGGCTCGAAGATTCCCATGTTGTTGACCAGAACGTCCACTTGCGGCACCGCTTGAACGAGCTTCGCACAGCCCGTTGCGTTCGAGACGTCGCTCGCGACGCCCGATAATTGCGCGCCAGAATCCAGTTTCCGTATTTCCGCAATGGCCCGGTCCACGCGCTCCTGGCTCCTTCCGTTAATCATTACCGACGCACCTTCCGCGGCGAATTCGCGTGCCGTCGCGAAACCGATGCCCGCAGTGGAACCCGTTACCAATACCTTCTTTCCTGCAAGTTGCAGGTCCATGAACCCTACCTTTTGGCTTGAATAGTAAGCCCTTCGATGCGGCCAGTGTTGCCTTGCCGCTTACGCTGGAACAGGCGCGGCGGATTTCAGCCAGCGCTCCATCTGATCGTGGTCCACCAGGCCGGGCTGTTGCAGCACCACTCGGCCGCCCATGAGTACCACGAAGTTCGGAATACCGTTCACTTTGAATCGCCCGGCGAGTTGCGGATATTTTTCCGTGTCCACTTTTAGCACGATCGCTTTTCCGGCCATGTCGGCAGCGGTGCGCGCGACTTCGGGAGCGGCCATGACACATGGCTGGCACCACGCGGCCCAGAAGTCCACGAGCACGGGCACCGGTGAATTCTGCACGATTTCGTCAAACAATTGATCGTCAACCGCGACCGGCTCAGCGATCGGCGGCAAGGCTGATTTGCAAGCGCCGCAGCGCCCCGTGCTAGCGAGAAACTTTGCAGGGACGCGGTTTTGCTGGCCACACTTACTGCAGTTGCGAATAACTGGCACGCCGCACCTCCATGAATATTGAATTACCGTGGCAATATAGATGCCCGGGAGCCTATGAAAGCTTCTCGCAGGCCGCGGAGCGAAGAGCCACGCAAAAGGCCTCTGTATCACCGATTTGCGCGTCCGAGGCCCTCTTGCCTAGAGATAAACCCCGGTTGAGTCTTGGGTTCACAGGAAGCATCGAATCCGGTACCATTAGAGTCTAAGCACAAGGGCACGTGCAATCGTGCTATAGCGCGGGGCCACCGAGGGAAGGACTGAATGGGCGTACCAGTATCACAAATGTGGACGACGGCGTCTTACGTCATCGGCCAGAGGCTGAAGGGACGCAAGCACTATCCTTTCGTGCTGATGCTGGAGCCGCTACTGCGCTGCAATCTGGCCTGCGCCGGTTGCGGCAAGATTCAGTATCCCGCGCACGTCCTGAAGAAGCAGCTTACCCCCGAGGAATGCTTCCGCGCGGTCGAAGAATGCGGCGCGCCGATGGTCAGCATCCCAGGCGGCGAGCCGCTCATGCACCCGCAAATCGCGGAGATCGTCGAAGGCCTCGTCGCGCGCAAGAAATACATTTACCTTTGCACGAACGCGCTGCTATTGAAAGAGAAGCTCGACCAGTTCAAGCCCAGCAAGTATTTGAGCTTTTCGGTGCACATGGATGGTGAGCGCGAAGAGCATGACTTCGCCGTGTGCCGCGAAGGCACCTACGACAAAGCCGTCGAAGCCATTAAGCTGGCCCTGGCGCGTGGCTTCCGCGTCACGACGAACACCACTCTTTTCGATGGCGCCGATCCGCAAAGCGTCCGCCGTTTCTTTGATGACATGATGGACCTCGGCGTCGAGGGCATGATGCTCTCGCCCGGCTACACCTACGATAAAGCTCCCGATCAGGACCATTTCCTCAGCAAGCGCAAGACGCGAGATCTCTTCCGCCAGATTCTGAGCAATCGTCACGAAAAATGGCGTTTCAATCTAAGCCCGCTCTTCATGGAATTTCTGATGGGCAAGCGCAATTACAAGTGCACGCCGTGGGGCATGCCCACTTACAACATTTTTGGCTGGCAGAAGCCTTGCTACCTTTTGCAGGACGGATATGCGGACACCTTTGAAGAATTGATCCGTGAGACCGATTGGGACCGCTACGGCACTGAGAGCGGCAATCCCAAGTGCGCCAACTGCATGGTGCACAGCGGTTATGAAGCCAGCGCCGTGGACGATATGTTCGGCTCGCTCGGCGGATTTCTGAGCGCTGTGCGCGGCACGCTGTTCAACAAGTACAAAGATCCCGATGCGATGGGCGGCGCTTCACCTGATGCTGGAAAAGATTCCGGCCAACTGGTGCAGATCGCCATGTCTCCAAAGGCCTGACGCTTCACAACTACCATGCTCGATTCCAACACTTCCATTTCGCCTGAATCCGCTACCGACGAGCACCTCGGCGTCGTTCACGAAAATCTCGAGGGCTGGGTTCCCGCGCTGGCTTCGATTTCGGAGATACACGAAGCATTGGAAAAGGCATTCGATTATCGCGGCGATTTAACGATTACGCTGAAAGACGGGCAGAAGATCGAAGGATATATATTCGATCGCAAGATCAAAGGCCCGGCGCTCACCGATTGCTTTATCCGCTTGATGCCGAAGGACATGCCGGGAAAACTTTCCATCGCCTACAGCGAAATCGCCGGCCTCGCGTTCACCGGGCGCGACACCGCGGCGGGCAAGAGCTTCGCCGCCTGGGTGAAGAAGTACAACGAGAGAAAAGCCGCGGGCGAAAAGAACATCGGCATTGATGCCGAACCGCTCGACGATTAGTTAATCCTCGATATTTCCGCCGGCTCCGGCCGCCTTTTCACGCTGCTTAATTTGTAGCTGCTGATATTCCTTCCAAGTCAGATAGATAATCACGGCGTCAAATACGGTGAGCCAGATGAGCGCCCAGGAATGTGTGTGCGTGAAGCGGTGCAGCTGGTAGCCCATGAACGCGCTGAAAACGACGATCGTGAGCGGATAGGCCCAGAGTTTGTCGCGCCAGAGAGCGATTACCAGGAGGGTTTTGACCACGCCATGCGAGACAAGGTACATGGCCGCGAACTGGGTACTGCCGTTATCGGCCATTTTCTGCGAAGCATTCAGCACGTGCAGGACAATCGTGCTGTGGGGCGCATCCACGAGCAGAGCCTCACAGATTTTGCGCACGATTTCGTTCATTGCCTGCGGCTTGACCAGCCACAGCACCACGCCGGCAAAGACTTCGAATAAGCCCCCGACGCCCTTCAGCGAAATTCCCACACGAAAGGATTCGTGCAGGATGAACTTGGGAGCCACTTTCATCCGGCGGTCACGACGATTCGCGCTCCAGCATGGCGAGTTTCTCGTTGAAATGCTCGCGCCAGTCCTGCGGCAGCGGCTCCAGCCGCGTTGCGCGCTGCATCAACGCCCGATCGCCTCCATTGAGGAAGAGCTTATTGATGTCGCTCACGGATATTCCGTTTTCGTCTCGGTGGATTCGTTCGATCGTGTCTCCAGCGGCGACCAGGCCTTCTTCCACCACGGAAAAATAAAAGCCGGAGCGGCCGCTCGAGAGAAATCGTTTCAAGATATCATCGCGCTGGAATTTTGCGGCGAGTTTAAAGCACGGAACGCGCGGCTGAGTAACCATCACGGTGGCCGCACCGATGCGAAAACGATCGCCGATGTGTGTGCCGGATTCGTCCAGGCCTTCGGTCGTGAGATTTTCGCCGAAAGCACCCCACTGCAAGTCCATTTCCGGCAATTCCGTGCGCCAGAAAGAATAGTGCTCCATCGGGTAGGCGTAGACGGCTTTGTAGGGGCCGCCGTGCACGGATAAATCGGCTTGGCGGTCGCCGTCCAAATCGAGCGTCCGCATCATCACCTGGCCGGAAACGGGTTCCTTGAATATGCCGGTGTTGAAAGTCTGGCCTTTCCACGCGATCAGGCGCGGCAGTGCCACATTTACGGACCGTACTCCCATTCGGTTTTCCTGTTTCTTTTGAATCGGGAAATTTTCAGCATCACACCCGGCAATCGAGAACCGCCGAACCATTGATGCGGTCCGCTTTCAAATCATTGAGCGCGCGATTGGCTTCTTGCAGCGGGAAGACATTGATTTGCGTGCGCACCGGAATTTCCGCCGCGACTTTTAGGAAATCCTCGCCGTCCTTCCGGGTGTTATTGGCTACGCTGCGTATCACTCGTTCCTCGTAAAGCAGATCGTAATCGAATGACGGGATCGGACTCATGTGAATTCCGCCCAGCACCAGTACGCCGGCTTTTTTCAGCGCTTTCAGAGCGACCGGTACGAGCTCGCCGGCCGGAGCGAAAATTATTGCGGCGTCCAACTTCACCGGAGGCGCAGCATCGGACTCGCCGGCCCATACTGCTCCCAGTTCGAGCGCGAGCTGCTGATGTTTCTTGCCCCGTGTGGGTGCATACACTTCCACGCCCCAGTGACGCGCCACTTGAATTGCCACGCTGGCTGCCGATCCGAAGCCGTAAAAGGCGATTCGTCCGCCGGCTTTAATGCCGGAAATGCGCAAGCAGCGAAATCCGATGATCCCGGCGCAGAACAAAGGCGCCGCTTGTTCGTCGGGGAAACCCTCGGGAATGGAATAGACGAAGTCCTCAGGCGCAACGGCGTATTCCGCGTAACCGCCGTCAACCGTGTAACCCGTAAAAGTCGGGTGGTCGCAGAGATTTTCCATTCCCGCGCGGCAGAATTCGCAAGTCTGGTCAGCACTATGCAGCCAGGGAATACCCACGCGCGTGCCTAGCGAAAAGCGGTGCGAGCCTTCGCCTAATTTCTCGACGGTGCCGACGATCTGGTGCCCGGGAATCACCGGCGATTTGCGCGGCGGCAATTCTCCTTCGATTACGTGCAGATCCGTGCGACAAACTCCGCAGGCTTTTACGTGCACGAGAACTTCGCCTTTTTGCGGTTGCGGAACTGGCACGTCGGTGAACACCACAGGGTTTGTGGTTATCGGAGCGGGGAATTTCAGGACGCAAGCTTTCATCGCGGCACCATATCGTATCTTCTCACCACTCGCTCCGTAGTTGGATGCGCGGCGTCTGGATCCGGCTTCGCGGTACCGACGGGAAGCGCGAGACCGGTTTGGCGTCGCACGGCGCAACTTGCCGCGGCGCGGATATAATCCCCTGTTCAGTCGACAAGTCCAGGGAGCGACGGCAATGGCGAAGAAGCGATTCAAGGATCTGAGCGAGAAAGAAATCCTGGCGCTGGCGATTCAGTTGGAGGAAGAAGACGGCCGGGTCTACGGAGATTTCGCCGACGGACTGCGCGAAACGTACCCCGCTACGGCGAAAATGTTTGAGGACATGCAGGCCGAGGAAAACCGGCATCGCCAGAGCTTGATCGACATGTACAAACAGCGCTTCGGCGATCACATTCCGTTGATCCGCCGACAGGACGTGAAAGGCTTCGTCGAGCGCCGCCCGGAATGGCTGGTGCGGCCGCTGGGCATCAACACGGTGCGCAAGCAAGCCGAGATCATGGAGCTGGAGACCGAGCGCTTTTATCAAAAGGCATTGGGGGTCGTCTCGGACGCATCCACGCGCAAATTGCTCGGTGACCTCGCGGAAGTGGAGCGGCAACACTACGCCACGGCTGGCGCGATCGAAGAAAAACAGGCGGCGTCGGGCGAACGCAAGGAAGAAGACAAATCGCGCCAGCGTCTCTTCATGCTGCAAATCGTGCAGCCGGGCTTGGCGGGTTTGATGGACGGTTCTGTTTCGACTCTCGCGCCGATTTTCGCAGCCGCGCTGGCAACGCACAAGACCTGGGACGCTTTTTTGGTGGGCATGGCGGCCTCTCTGGGCGCCGGGATTTCCATGGCGTTTGCGGAAGCGCTTTCGGATGATGGTTCGCTCACCGGCCGCGGCAAACCGGCGCTGCGCGGAGTCGTCACCGGGGCGATGACCGCAGCGGGCGGGCTCGGACACACGCTGCCATTCCTGATTCCAAGTTTTCACGCGGCGTTTACCGCGGCAGTGATTGTAGTGATCGTCGAATTGGGCATCATCAGCTGGGTGCGCCACCGCTACATGGAGATGCCGATAGTTTCTTCCGCGGTGCAAGTGATTGTGGGCGGCGGGCTGGTGTTCGCTGTGGGAATACTGATTGGAAGTTCGTGACGGCAGATGCGGGAAGCAGGAAGCGAGGTGACAGGGTGGCCATGCGAGCCAGATGACATTCGTGTTGCGATTAGAAATGCGTCCGGCGTTTATTTTCATGGAGTTACGGCGACTTTTGAACGAGGGCTTTGTTGCGGTTAGAAGCGTCGTGACTGGCGCCGAGATCGTGGGGGAATTTCGCGGGGTGCCTGGCTGAACGCGCTGTTCGTCCCGTCGCCGAATTCGCTGACTGCATGCCGGTTCCTCAATGAGGCGGAAAAGCGCCCTGACCCATGCTAACACATTTACTGTATGATTACGGGAAGAAAGAGTAGGGGGACGGGCACGGCGATGCGCGCAGGTCGCTTTTGTGCTTCCCGCAGATTTCATTGACAGATAGGCCGGGACCAAGCTGGGCTGGACATTGGCACGGTGTTTGCCTACAAGAATGTGAACACCTAGAACGGCGCGTGCGGGAAGGAGAAACGCAATGGCACCGAAGAAAGCGAGTAAGAAGCTGCGAAAGTCAAAGAGCCTGAAGAAAGTGAAGAGCCTGATCGTTACCCGCCAACAATTGCCTGCGGTTCAATAACACAGAGCCTGCCATTCGGGTGTCCCGCCGCTGAAATCCCGGCACCGCAAGTCAAGAGGGCATCCTTGGTTCCTGCCATGCCCGGAAAAAACGAAACGGCCGGCAGCGTTGGCTGCCAGCCGTTCGAATTTTTCCGGTGAGCGCTGGAACTTACCTGTGACCGCCACCGTGGCCGCCGCCACCGCCATGGAAGCCGCCACCGCCACCGTGGAAATTTCCACCGGAACTGTGGAAGCTGCCTCCGCCGCGATAGCCGCCGCCAACCTCACCGCGTCCTACGTAGCCGTGACCTCCGTAGTAGCCGCCCCTATAGCCGTAGCCGCCCCATCCCGGGCGTCCCCAGTATCCCGAACGGCCCCAATAGCCGCCGCGATACCACGGGCCAGCACCGATGAAGATCCCGCCGGAGAACCAGCTAGGGCCGTAATACCCATAAGGCGCGCACGCGTACGGGTAATACGAGTAGTAACCGTAGGCGCAAACGGGAGCCGCGCCGACGTACCCTGGACCGATTCCCACACCTACGGCAAATCGCTGCGCGTGGGCGTTCGGCGCTACCGCCAAGCAAAGGCCGAGCAAAGCGAAAATCATGAAGTACTTGGGGTATCTCATATTTGGGCCCCTTCCGAGCCGGTGCAACCTTGGTGCAACTCACTGCATTCAGACGATTTCTCTTGTCATCGTCCGTCTTCTTCCACCTCATTAAACACTCATCTGGATTGAAAGTTGCGTGGCGCTACTCGGCGGTAGAACGGGCATGAATGAGGCGAGTGAGCGTGAGGTCGTAGAGTCAATTTCAATTCGTGGTGCTGCGCCAAGGGGTAAGGCGCGGAATCCACCGCGGCACGTTCGCGAGATACGTCTCATATTCCGCGCCGAAGGTTTTGCGGAGCGTAGGCTCCTCGCAGGTGAGCACGAACAAGAATGTGCCCAGCCACGCAATAACGCCGAACAGGAGCAGTTGCGGGTTGCCGAACAGAAGGCCTTGGCCGAGAACCATGGACACGACGGCGACATACATGGGGTTGCGCACGTAGCGATAGAAGCCTTTCACGATCAAATGTTGCGTCGGGAAGATGGGCGCCGGGGTGCCACGCCCCTGCAGCGCAAAGCGCGCGAAGGATTCGAGCAATACGGGCAGGGCCGCGGCCATCAGCAAGACGCCAAGTATGCGAAACGGCATGAATCCCAAGAGCGGCGGTTGAATCCGCCAGCGGGAAATCCAAAAGGGAACGAGCACCACCACGAAACCAGGCGCCAGAACGAGAAAGACACCCGTCCCAACGAGGGCCAGGACGCGCCTGCTGTGCGTGGGAGACGGCTGCGAGTCGGGTTCAGGCGTCATTTTGCCGCGCGACTCCAAGGCGGTTACGGGCCTGCGAAATTGTACTGCTTTCGAGCGATTTTGCGCCGATTCCGGTGCTTGCGGCGTTGACATGGGGACGGTGGGCACCTAGAATCTCGGCAACGCCGGATACGTATTTACTGCACGTTTTGTGCGAGATCGCCGTGTTCGCGCAGGAGATAGCTCATCGCGCCCGGGGCTCCCAAAGCAAAAATTGCCATTGTGGATGATGACGCGGCCATGCGCGCGAGCATCGTGGCGAAGCTGCGTTCGGATTTCGAGGTAATCGAAGGCGAGGACTACGAGACCGCTTACCGGTTACTGCAAGAAGCAAGCCTGGACGTGCTGTTGATCGCGCTGCCGATGGAATCGGGCGGCCTCCGCGAGTGCACTGAGATGCTGAGACGCCTCGCGTGCGGAGACATTGACACACTGGTAATCGTCCTGAGCACGGATCAAACAAAGTCGACGGCGCTGAAAGTGATTGACGCGGGCTGCTACGATTATTTCATCCAGCCGATTGATCCGGACGTGCTGCGGCTGTTGCTCGAGCGCGCCATCGAAAAGCTGCACATCCAGCGCGAGAACCGCATCCTGCGTGAGGAAATCAGCCGCAAAAACACGCTGGGAGATTTGATTGGCGCCACGGACTCGATGCGCCACGTGTTCGATTCGATCAAGCGTATGGCTCGCGCGACGACCAACGTGATCATCCGCGGGGAAAGCGGCGTCGGCAAAGAGTTGGTGGCTCGCGCGCTGCACGAACAGAGTCCGCGGCGCAGCCGGGCGTTCATCGGCGTGAATTGCGCCGCACTGCCGGAAGGATTGATGGAAGCCGAGCTTTTCGGCTACGAGCGCGGCGCCTTTACCGGCGCAGTCGCGATGAAAGAAGGCCGCATCGAGCTGGCACACCAGGGGACTTTATTTCTCGATGAGATTGCGACACTCACGCCGGCATTGCAAAGCAAATTGCTGCGGGTGCTGGAGGACCGTTCGCTGACGCGCCTGGGCGGGAAAAAATCCATCCGCGTGGATTTCCGGCTCGTGAGCGCGACGAACGAAGACTTGGAAGAGATGGTACGGCAGGATCGTTTCCGCGAGGATCTTTATTACCGGATTCACGTGGTGCCTATATTCGTTCCGGCGCTGCGCGAGCGCGTGGAAGACATTCCAGTGCTGGCGGATTATTTCGTGAGCGTGTATTCCGCGGCGAACGGTTTCCCGGCGAAGCAGATCGCCGACGACGCCATGCTGGCACTGAAACGCTATCCGTGGCCGGGAAACGTTCGCGAACTGGAGAACGCGATTCAGCGACTTGTGATCATGACCGACGGGGACGCCATCGCCCTGACGGATCTGCCGGCGGAAATCGTGCAATCCGTGGGTCGCGACTCACGCGGTCGTTTCCGGCTGCCCGCTACGGGCATCAAACTCGACCGCGAGATCGAGGCCTTCGAGCGGCGCTGGATTGAGGAGGCGCTGGAGCAGGCCAAGCACGTGAAGGCGGATGCGGCGCATTTGCTCGGGGTGGACCGCAACCGGTTAAATTACCTTTGCCGCAAATACAATCTGTGACGAGCTTCGACGCGACAACCGAAAAGGATGAATCCGGAATGAGTGCTGCTAGGGAGAACAAGCGCCAGATCAACGCGAGGGTGGCCTGTTATCGTCTCCGGATCGGGCGCTCCAAGCTGCATCGTTACGGGGTATTTGCGCTGGAGGATATTCCGCGAGGCCGGCGTGTGATCGAATACACAGGGAAGCGCCTGAGGATCGAGCAGGCCGTGAAGATAAGCCCTCCGAACGACATTTACATCGCGCGGATTAGTGGCAGCTTGCTCGTGGACGGCCGGCGGGGCGGAAGCGGCGCCGAGTTCATGAACCACTCCTGCCAACCGAACCTGAAGCAGCGACGCGTGCGCGGCCATCTGCTGTTTTTCAGCCGGCGAAAGATTCGCGCGGGCGAAGAACTGACCTGGAATTACCATTATCGGGTCAAGCTGCGGCGCATTCCCTGCCATTGCGACGTCCGCGGATGCCGCGGCACTCTCCGGCTCATTGTGAGTTGAGGACGCCTGGGAAGACGCGCCGAGGGGCGGTAGGCCACGGCATTGCGTTGAAATTATCAACACGCCATGCATGAAGAATTCAACAAACCAGGGACCGTCTCGAGAACGAAAGAAAATTGGGCGATGCAAAAGGCAACAAAAAGAGATGGTCCTGCCCTCGAGATGCACATGGACTTTGGCGACGACTTTGCATATAAGGGCGCTGATGCCCACGGGGGCAAATCAGGTAAGGGAGAAAACAATGGCCAAGAAAGCCAAGAAGGCGTTGAAGAAGTCGAAGAAGCTCCAGCCAACCAAGCCGCTGCTTAGTTTCAAGGGTAATAACTAAGGCCAGGTTTCATCGCGAGCAGCGCGGACCTTGAAGTCGCGCTGTGACAATAGCGTTGCGGGCAAACAGGGCTGCTGCCGCCAGGCTAGCAGCCCTTTCTTGTTTGAGTTTCGAGATTTCCACCGAACCCCGCTCAACCCAGCCCCTGAACCGTTTGAACCGCGCGCGAGGTCAGGATTTTTCCCTCGTTCGCGTTGAAATTCTCAACAGACGATGATTAATTCAACGCTACCCAAACAGGTGGCTGGTTGGGCGCGGATGGGCTGCAACGCGAAGTCTCACAAACTGAGCAGGTTGCGGCTGGGCGAATCGGAAGTAAGGTTTGGCGACCGCTTTGCATATACGTACAACGATGCCCCACAGGGCAAATCAATCGAGGGGGAACAAAAATGGCAAAGAAAACCTTGAAGAAGGCAAAGAAGATCGAAGCGACGAAGCCGTTGATGGTTCCGCGAGGCTAAGTTCCCACTGCGACGCCCGGCATCTGACGTTGTTTCAGGAACGCGGTGTGAGGGCGTTGCAAGGATTCCGCCTGGAAAAGGGCTGATGCCATCGAGGGGCGGCCCTTTTCGAAAGTTCGCAAAGCCGACACTAGACTCAACAGATCAAGGGAGATTGGATCATGGCCAAGAACGCCAAGCCAGTGAAGGGCAAGAAGACCGGTAGCGTAAAGCCGCTGATGAAGCGCGCCGACCTGCCGGGCATTAAGCCCTTGATCAGGTTCCAGTAAGGTTTATCAAGTTCCTCCGGTTAGGTCCAGCCTGCCGAGGATTGCAGTAGCAGCACCCCCCAAAGGGCCGCCGTCCCAGGAACGGCGGCCCTTTCCCTTTTTCTGGATGTCTCCCTCGAGCTTCTTGGCGCTCTACCAGAACTGTGCGTGGGTCCAGCGCCAGGTGGCCCGAGCCACTTGGTGCGCTATCGAGGACCTTTTGCCGGCGATTTTCGCGGTACCAGTCATTCCCTCGCGCAGCGAGCCGTCTGGATTGGCGAATTCCATGTCGACGGCAAGATAATTGGTGAGCTGCTGGCCGAGGCGCTGAAGGTCCTGCGTCTCGGAGACGGGGCGATCGGCGGCTGCTGCTGGTAGGATTTGATCCACTTTGCCGCTATACGTGCGATAAGGAAACGGAATCACTTTTGCTTTCGCCGCGGCACCTGGATGAACGTCCTCGAGGTCCCAATCGCGAACCAGGATGCGAGCTTTCATCGTGCTTCGGTCCACTACAGTGGTCAGTTCGTCGCCGGCGTCAAGAAACGCGCCAGCCTGCTGGCTCACACCGGCGGTGGAAATAACGCCATCAATCGGCGCTCGAATCTGCAGCGCCGCGACGCGGTTTTCGGCGACCGCAAATTCCTCCTGAAGACGCTTTCGGTCGCGCACTGCGCCGGCGGCCTTTTCATAATCCGAGCGATCCTGGCCGTTGCGAAGATCGCTGCTAGCAAGGGCAAGTTGCTGGCGAAGAATTACAGCGTCGGCTTCAATTTCTGGATTGCGCAAGGTGGCGAGAACCTGTCCGGCTTTGACCGCTTGACCCTGTTGAATGTAGACATTGGCGATTTGGCCCCCCACTTCGGCGTGAACGTGCGCGGTTCGTCCTGGTTCGAGCACCAACGGGGTGGAGACGCTGGAACCTACGGGCGGTAGAAGTAGTAGCAGCGCCACGCCCAAGGCACCCGCTTGTTGCGCGCGCGTCATTTTCCAAGCCATGTAATCCTCCCGTTTTTGGCGCAGCCAGGCCAGCGTGGGCGGCCAAACCTGGCGGATCCCTTTTCGGGTGAAGAAATAGACCACAGCGAGAGTCGCCAACGCGCCCCACCAATCGCCGAGCTTCGAAACCAGAACGTTCTTCGCAAATACCAGAACAATGATCAGCAGCGACGTGCTGTATATGATGGCGGTGACGCCGAACAGAAAAAAGATGCGGCGCTGGCGTTTGCTGGCCGCGGGCAAGTCAATATCGTGGCGCAGCAGGTATTTCTGCGCCCAGGCGCGGAGGAATGCGAAAGAATCTTCGCGCAAGTTGTCCACCTGCAGGAATTGCGACAGCGCGTAGTAGCCGTCCGCCTTGATCAGCGGGTTCAAATTCAGCAGCGCGCCCTGAATGCCGCTGAGCAGCATCATTTTATACGCCAGGTCATTCAGTACCGACCCGGCGGGCGAAAAGTGCCACACCACTCCGGAAAGCCCGCACAGCACCAATTCAATCCAGATGCCGGCGAAGATCACCCACTGCCGCTGCGAGCCCCGCCTGAAGAGAAGGATGTCCGTGGTGTCCGTGTAGAAGGCGGGTGTGAAATAAATCAGCAGAAATCCCATTTGGTGCACATCACCACCGAAATGCTTGCAGGTGAGCCCGTGTCCGAACTCGTGGATACCGCCCAGAATCATCAGCAAAATCCAGAACATCCAGATGTCGTAGGCGCTCTTGTCCGAAAAGTTGTAGAGCGCGGAAGTATCCTGCTGCACGCGCGCCCAATCGCCGGCCAGCAGGTAGCAGGCGATGACGAATATGAAAACCGAGAAAACCACAAACCCAGACGTAAACATCCAGCTCAAGTAGGGATCGATCTTCGCGAGCGTCTTGTCGGGGTCCCAAGCCTTGAAACTGATATACAGCATGCTCGATTGATCGAGGCGGCCTTTGCGCTCGTCGCGAATGCGTTCGAGCACCGCCAGATTTTTTTCGCCTACCGAACGCTCCCACATTGCGGGCTCGATGCTATCGAGAAAATCGAGGACCTCGGCTTCGCTGAGTGGCGAATCCGGGTGGCGTGTAGTCAATTCGTCGGAAATTTCAGCGGCGGTGTGCGCGCCGTCGCACAATTTGAGTAGCTCGTACTCCGTGCTGCCATAGCGATTGTAGGAATTGGTTTCGTAATTCTTGATGACGTAACTGGTTTCGCCCGCCACTGTTTGCTCGCTGATCCGCAGATCCTCGCGCAGTCTTGGGCGGCGCAATCCCTTGGCCGCGACACTGGAGACTTGCAGGCTGGTGGGTCCAAAACGCATTAAGCTTTTCCGTCAGGGTTTCGGTCGCGCAGTGAGTTGCGCCGTGCCGGGCCAATTGACGCGCACGGCCATGCCGGGCCGCAGATCCGAGAGGCCAGGTCCAGTAAGCTGCGCCAGAACGTCATAGCTGTCGCTCGCGGCGTCAACCGTGGGACTTACTTTTACGATCCGGGCGTTGAGGGCGCGATTCGAGTTGTCTGCGAGAGCGAGTTCCACCGCACCACCCGCGGCTGGGCGACGCCCCGAAGATTCGGGCACCTGGAATTGCACTTGCAGCGGAGCGAGCTGGCTGACGCGAAAACATTTGTCGCCCTTGGAAACGGCTTGGCCTTCGCGGATGTAGCGGCGTACGACCACACCGGCGAAAGGCGCATGAATGCGGGTTTGGTCAAGTTCCAGATCCAGGCGATTGATTTCCGCGTGGCCGCTTTCGACCAAGGCTTCGTATCCGTGCAGGTCGAACTCGGCGGCTTTGGCTTCAAAATCCGCCGCTTCCAGATCGGCGTCACTCGAGAGGCCCAGAGCGCGAAGTTGTTGCTGGCGGTGGAAGGCTGCGGTCTTGGCTTTGAGCTCGGCTTCCTTGTATTTGCGATTGTTATCCTCAACTTGTAGATCGTCGCGAGCTTTGATGAGTTCCATCTGCAAGGAGCGGTCGTCGAGTTGGCCCAATACTTCATTTGCTTTTACTGCACTGCCTTCGTCTTTCGTCAGTGAGGTAACCACGCCGTCACGTTGCGCGGTGATGTCCACCTGATGCTCCACGGTCAGAACACTGAGGATATCGCCGGGTTTCGCGGCGGTGGGCACGACGGCAGGAGGAGGGGAAAACGCCGCTGGAGGCGGCGCGGGCGTTGGACTGGACGCCCCAGTCGAATTGTCGCAGCCAATGCCGGTGACGGCCGTTGCGGCGATGAACAACGCCAGTGCAAATTTCATCATGACCGATCCTCGTTCCTCGTTGCGGCCCTCGCGGAATCGCTAGGGCAGCCAGCTCCACGCTTCTTGCCACAGCCAGCGGAAAGGCGAGCGCAAGAGAGTGTATCCCACCGGATACCATCCGCTTTTAAACCATCCCCCGCCGGCATGAATCCTCGCGCGGCCCACCATGCCGTCGCGGGCCAGCCCGCCGGGATTATCAAAAACCGCGCGCACAATAAAATATTGTTCTCCCGCCGCAGACTTCGTCTGCGCGCCGATGCGTTCCACGCTTCCTTGGAACGTGGTGGTGGGAAATGCATTCAATTTCAGCGCGACATTTTTCCCCGGATGCACCAGCTCCAAATCTTCTTCCGGCACGCTCATTTCCGCGGCCATCCGATCTTCTCCCACGATTTCGGCAAAGGCATCGCCGGACTTTACGAGCGTGCCGGTTTTCTCCTCCACCTTCGGGGTTATCACCATTCCCGCGATGGGTGCACGCAGCTGCGCTTCGGCAACGCGTTGCTGTTCGAGCTGCACTTCGGCTTCGTGCAGGTCCGCGCGAATTTTGGCTTGGCCCGCCGCGGAGGGATCGTTGCGGAATTCGGCGTCGGCGAGTTCGCGCCGCGCTTGCGCGAGAGCGGATTCGGCTTGCGCGAGCTTCACTCGATCATCGCCATCATCGAGCTGCGCGAGCATCTGTCCGGCTTGCACTTTGTCGCCTTCGTGAACGAAGACCTGCTGCACCACGCCGCCGTCAATTGCACTGACGACGCGGCGCTCAGCGGGAACGACAGTAGCATCCGTTCCCACACGCATCGGCCACGGCACCACAATGAGAAAAGCCAGCGCAAGCCCGGCCCGCTGCGCATATTCCACCCAGCGCCCGCGCGGTACCGCCGACATCAGTTTCTTTTTGCGCTGCGTCCAGGGCTGCAACAAATTCGCGAGTGGCACTTGCTGGTAGAGCTGCGCGTTGCGGATGGCAACGGTGGTTTGGTTTGCGAGAATCGCCACTGTCTCGCGATTATTTTCGCTGAGAAAATCGGCGTCGCTGCTGAGCAGCGCCATCACGCCGAGCGTGCCTTGATCGTCGCGCAGTGGCAACGCGTAGAAACCGTTTTCTTCGTGCTCTTCGAGGAAGGGAACGATTTGGGCGTGGGCATCTTCCGGGTTTGTATGCCAACCGTCGTCGTAAAGGTCCGCGGAAACGGCGTTTTCCTGCGCGGCGACCCACTCCAACCGCGAACGAAGGTCGCTCATCTCGCGCGTCTTGGGAACCTCAGGCTCTCCGGAAAGCGCTCCAAGGACGAAACGGCCGCGGTCGAAGAAGCCAATCACGCAGCGATCGAAGGGCACCACCGAGGAGGCTTGATGCACCACGGTCGAGAGGACGTGATCAAGATCAAGCGTGGAAGTGATTTCCTGCGAAATCTTCAGCAGCGCATCGAGCGCGTGAACCTTGCGCTCGGATTCCAGAAGATTGGCGTTGTGCAGCGCCACCGCGGCCTGTTCGCTGATGGTCTCAAGAAAAAACAGGTCGTCTTCGTCGAACGACGAGCCATCCTGTTTATTCACCAGCTCCACCACGCCCAGCACTTCATTCGATTTCCGCAACGGTGCGCCGATCCACGAGCTAATTTCGAATTCGCCGCCTGCTTTCAAGCGTTCAGCGAAGCCAGCTTCCGCAGAGGGATCTTCCACAAGTTTCGGGCTGGCTTGCTGGGCGACTTCCGAAAGCAAGCCTTCAGTGAGCGAGACGCGTGCGTCGTCTTCGATGGTGGGGTCCTCGCCGGTTTTTTGCGCCAGGTAGAGTTCCTGCGAGCCGGCATCCGCCAGCCACAGATTGCAGGAGCCGGCCCCGAGGATGTCGCGGATTTTTCCGGCGACGATCGGCAGCAGTTCGCCGAGTTCAAGCGTGGATGTGAAGGTGCGGCCAAGGTCGTAGAGTGCCGTCAGTCGCTCCAGGGTAGAAAGCTGCGCGTGGCGCTCGCCTTCGATAGCATCCAGATTCGTGAGGGCGGTGCCGGCCAGGCGGCTGGCTTCCTCCAGGAAATGCGCATCTTCGTCGGTGAATTCACCGCCGCGCTTGTTGAGGACCTCCACGACGCCTTCGGCGCTTTGCGCTCCCGGCAGCGAAGCGAATAGCGCGGATTTCACGCGCGCTCGGCTGGAATCATCGAGGTGCTCGAAGCCATCGTCGGCCACTTCTTTGCCGCCCAGGCGGCGCGTTTCAGCGGATTCGTAGATTTCGGCGAGGAGTCCTTCGCTGACGGATTCGCCCAGCGGCGCAAGACGCTCGCCGGGTTCGTTCCAGCGCATGCGGCAGATCAGGCCTTCGGGTTTGTCGCCATTGGAGCCCTGTGCGCCGTTCGAGGGCGCGGCGTGCGTCCACACAAAAACGGCGCGCGCGCCGAGGCTGGCGCCCACGCGCGCGGCGAACGTTTTCAGCAAAGTGTCCTGGTCGCGACAGGCTAAAGCCACGCTCGCAAGTTCGAAGAGCGCGGAAGACGTTTCCATGATTCTCCCAGGGGAAGGGACGAAAATTCAGCCTCCGGCCGCCGGTGACAGCGACACCCCCAACAGGCCGCCGAAGGGAATGCGCGCAGCCTAACAAATGCAGCAAGCGCGCGTCAAGGAAGCAAGAGGAGGGAAGTAAGAATACGGGCGGGGAAGAGGGCCGAACCGAGATTCGCTTCGGCCCTCACGCAAGCTGGTTGGCGTTGCATTACTTGACGGCGTCGGTATGCCAGCCGGGATTGACCCAGTGGCCGTCACGCCAGACGAATATCTCCGTCACGCGTCCTGACTCCTCGGAACGCTTGCCGTTCGATTCGGTTTCCAGCACATACTGACTGTAGAGCATGGCGACGTCGCCGAATCGCTGAATCTCCGTGCGCGGAAATTCCAGGCGCAGAAGCTTTCCGCCGGACGCGTGAAAATCGGCCGCGGATTGCAGTATTTCTTTTTGGTTATGCCAGTTTGTCTCGCTGGCGCTGATGGCGATTGTTTCTGGCGGGACTTCGCGTTCGAGAGCGGCTTGATCGCCCGCGAACCAGTCGCGCCACACCGCTTCGCGGGCGGCGAGAAGCTGGTCTTTCCCGGAATCTGGCGCTGGCGCGGCGGCGGAGCGCAGCCCAGCCAAAGCAGCAATTGCGAGTACGGCGGTGAGCAGCAGAGTTCGTTTCATGGTGAAGCTCCTTTTTTGATCGATGTGGTGCTGCGGGACCTGTTGCACGCGATTCAAATCCATATTCAGAGACTGCTGTCGGCCCTTGTGCTGTGGGGCGAAAAGGCCGAGGCGACAAAATCACTTCTGGGGCCCTGATCCGTACAGTGCAAGCAACACCGCCGCCGCGGATGCGGAAAACACCGAGTAGTCCATCGGCGATTTAATCCCAAAGGAAATAGCCATGGCCGTGCCGAAGAGCACGAGCAGCAGCGCGCTCGCGAGCGCCACCCACCGCGGCCGGATTCCGAGAATTAGCGCGACGCCGAGCGTAAATTCGGCGGCGGTAGCGGCCCACGCTAGAAACGGGATCGTCGAAGCCGGCATGAACGAGTTCACCTTGGCGGTGTACGCTTCGAACCCCGCGAAATCGCCATAACCTACGTTGCGACCGGTGTACAACCCGAAGCGGTCGGCGATGCCGGATAGAAATGCCGCGCCGAGCGCGACGCGCGCGTAGAGAATGCCCAGCCGCTCCAGCTTTGGTGTGCGAACGGGTTTTGCCGCGAACTGCGATTTATCTTCTACCGAAGCGAGTGACGCGTTGCTGGTCATGGTTATTTGCCTCCTGAGGGTTGGGCGCTCGGCGGGGGAACGCTCAGCTCGGTGTCATGGTCGCAAACGAAGTAGGCGACAAATTTGGCTGGCTCCCTTTTGCTGGCGTTGGCGGAAATTTCGTGCACGCCGTTGGGCGCTTCGTAGAAACTTTGTCCGGCGTGATAGACCGCTTCCGGCTCGCCCTTCACTTTCGCCCGCAATGTTCCTTTGACGACGTAGACAATCACAGGGCACGGGTGGCTATGTGGTGCGGAAGACGCGCCGGGGCCGTACGTCACTTCCACCACGGTGGCTTGGAGGTGGCCGCCCTCGAGTTGCGGCAGAGCTTGGGTGAAGGCCACGCGCACTTGTTTCGCGCTGCTAGCTTGTGCCGAAGAGTCCGCGATCCGCGCCTGGGCGTGAGCGGCATAGCCGCTCGCGGCGGCAGCGAGCGAAATTGCGGTAAGCCAGCCGGCCCACTCTGTAAGCTTGCTCATGGTTAATTCCTCCGTGCTCTAAGTTAAACAATAGTGGACCAGCGTCAAAGAACCACTTACAGTATTTCCGCTGTACCACTTTTGGAGTCCATCCGGGCATGGCGAAACGAGCGACTGTTTTTGCGCTGACGCTTGCTCCACGAGATGCGGCAACCCCCGCGTACCGCTGGCTATATTCCACTCTGCGCGCGGAAATCCTAGACGGTCGCTTGCGCTCGGGAGCCCGCTTGCCCGCCACACGCGATCTCGCCCGCCAGTACAGCCTTTCGCGCGGCACCATCGTCAGCGCCTTTGAGCAATTAAAGTCCGAAGGCTACGTCGAAGCCAACATGGGCTCGGGCACGTATGTGAGCAAGGTGCTCCCGGATGAATTGCTGCAAGTGGCGCGCAATGCGGACGCGGATCCGCGAGCGCCACGGAAGCAACGGCGAAGGATGGCGGATTACGGAAGGCGCGTGGATCTTTTCACGGGCTTCCAAATTCGGCGCAGCCGCGCATTTCGCGCCAACTTGCCGGCACTGGATCTTTTTCCCACATATTTATGGGCGCAGCTGACCGCGCGCCGCTGGCGGCGTGCTACCGCGAATCTCTTGCTCGGTTGCGATCCGCTGGGATTCCGTCCGTTGCGCGAAGCAGTGGCGGATTATCTCAGCGCGTCGCGTGGAGTGCAGTGCGTCGCGGAGCAAGTCGCCATTGTATCCGGAGTGCAGGAGGCACTCGATCTCGTAGCGCGGCTATTCCTGAATCCTGGCGACCGCGTGTGCATGGAAGATCCCGGCTATCCCGGGGCGGCGATCGCGTTCGAGGCGGTCGGCGCGAAAATTTCCGCGGCTCGCGTGGATGATGAAGGCATGGAGTTGCGCGACTCCGTTTTGCGCGGGGCGCGACTGGTGTACGTCACGCCGGGCCATCAATTTCCCTCGGGCATCACAATGAGCCTGCCGCGACGCCTGGAATTGCTCGAGTGGGCGCGGAAATCCGGCGCGCTGATTCTCGAGGATGATTACGACAGCGAATATCGCTACTCGGGGCGTCCAGTGCCGGCGATGCAAGGGCTCGATCGCAACGGGCTAGTTCTGTTTGCGGGCAGCTTCAGCAAGGTCCTTTTTCCGTCCCTGCGCTTGGGATACCTTGTGATTCCCGCGGACCTGCTGGATAGATTTGCGGCGGCGATATCCGTTACGAGCCGGCACGCGCCGGTTCTCGAACAAGCGGTACTATGCGATTTCATCACCGAAGGACATTTCGGCCGGCATCTACGGCGCATGCGCGAAGTGTACGCAGAGCGATTGTCTGTCCTTCTCGAAAATGCGCGGCACAAGCTCGCGGGGCTGCTGGAAATTTCCACCATTGAAGCGGGATTGCAAACGGTAGGCTGGCTGCAGCGCGGGATCAATGGTGAATCCGCCACGGCGGCGGCCGCGAAGCGCGATGTGGAGGTCATACCGCTGAGCCGGTACAGCAGAGGGCGCATGGCGCGCGAGGGACTGCAATTAGGTTTCGCGGCCGTGGACACGCGGGAAATCCGGCGCGGCGTGGAAGAATTGGCCATCGCGCTCGGGGCGTGACAATCGCGTTTCAATCGCGCATCGCGTTCTGGCCTTCGCAGAAAAGACTTTCGCGCATCCTCTTGATTGACGGGCGCAATTCGGTTAGCTTTGCACAGCGCAGCGAGGGACATGTGAATATCGGGATCCGCAAAGCGGGCAACGCGACGATCTTGGACTTGGACGGGCCGCTCAAGCTCGGTGACGCCGAAGAGGCATTCCGCAATCAGGTGCAGCAGCTGCTGGACAACGGTACCACCCACATTGCCGTGAACCTGGCGGGAGTGACTGAATTGGACAGTTCGGGAATCGGCGCGCTGGTGCGGGCATTTACCACGTTGAAGCGAGCCGGCGGCAAGGCCACCTATTTTGCGGCGAATAAACGTGTGATGATGCTGCTCAAAATGGTGCGTTTGGATTCGATTTTGGATTTGGCGGAAGACGAAGCGGCCGCGCTCGCGCGAATTTAGAGCGCTACACTCCTCAGTAGCCTGTTTCCCCTAAAAATTTATCGGCGGTCCAGGGCAGGATGGCGAACATCACGTCCGGCGACGAAGTAGATCACGTCTTCCGCGATGTTGGTGGCGTGGTCGCCGATGCGCTCAAGGTTTTTAGCCACGAGGATCAATTCGAACGCCGCAAACACCTGTGCGGAATCTTCCATCATGTACGTGAGTAGTTCGCGGAATAGTTGATCGCGCAAGCGGTCCACTTGATCGTCGCGGCGGAGCACGCTCTGCGCAAGATCCTGATCGCCGCGCACCAGCGCGTTCAGGCTGTCGCGGACCATGGCTTCAGCGAGTTCGCTCATGCGCGGCAAGTCCACGTAAGGCTTGACCTGCGGGTGGCGGAGGATGCGCATCGCGGATTGCGCAATATTCACAGCCTGATCGCCAATGCGCTCGAGGTCTCCATTGATGCGCGAAACGGCGAGTAGAAATCGCAGGTCGGCGGCCATGGGCTGCTGCAGAGCGAGGAGGCGTTGCACGCGCTCGTCGATCTCGATCTGCATCTCGTTGATGGCGTCTTCCTCGGAGAGAACGGTTTCCGCGAGGTGTTCTTCGGCATCCAGCACGGCGTGGACCGCCTGATGGACCGCGCGCTCGGCGAGGCTCCCCATCCACAGCAGCCGCTGCTTCAGCTCTTCCAGGTCGTGAACAAAATGTCGTTCCATGTTTCCTCAGTTCTTCGCGCCAAGTCAGGCGCCGTCGCGCCAAACCGTCCTGCGTCTCATCCAAAGCGGCCGGTGATATACGCTTCTGTACGTGGATCTTTCGGCGTGGTGAAAAGCTTCGAAGTCTCGCTATGCTCGATTAATTTGCCGTCGAGCATGAACGCGGTGTAATCGCTGGCGCGGGCCGCTTGCTGCATATTGTGCGTCACAATCGCCATGGTGCAGCTATCTTTTAACTGGAACATGAGCTCTTCGATCTTGGCGGTAGTTACCGGGTCGAGCGCGGAGCAAGGTTCATCGAGCAGGAGCACCTCCGGATCCACAGCCAAAGCGCGAGCGATGCACAGACGCTGCTGCTGGCCACCGGAAAGAGCAAACGCCGACTTCTTGAGGTAGTCTTTCACTTCCTCCCATAGTGCCGCTCGCCGCAGGCTCTTTTCAACAAGATCGTCGAGCCGCCCTTTGAATCCATTGATTCGCAAACCGTACGCCACGTTGTCGTAAATGGATTTCGGAAAAGGATTCGGCCGCTGAAAGACCATCCCAACGCGGCGCCGCAAGCCCACCACATCCATTTTCAGAATGTCCTGGCCGTCGAGCAGGACTGCCCCCTCGACCCGCGTATTGCGAATCGTCTCGTTCATACGATTCAGCGTGCGCAAGAATGTGGACTTACCGCAGCCCGAAGGTCCGATGAGCGCGGTAATGCGGTTCGTCGGAATGTTTAGGTTTAATCCAAAGACGGCCTGCTTCGGGCCATAAAAGAAATTCAGGTCCGAAATTTTCAGGCGCACCGACTGCTCGGTCGTTGGTGATGTCGTTTTTTCCATAGGCGCTGGATCTCTCAGTGCTCTTGCTGATAGCGCAGATTGAGGTGCACCGCTCACGATTGCATCCCTGCCTTTTGTTAGACCGCTTTGGTGCGCGCCAGTATAAACCGCGCGCCCAAATTAGATAGAAGAACCAAACCCAAAAGAACCAGCCCCGCGGCCCAGGCCTGGCGGTGCCAGTCGTCGTACGGTGCGATCGCGTAGGTATAAATCATGACCGGCAAAGAGGCGATAGGTTGCCCCCACCCCTGGCTCCAAAAGCGGTTGCTGAATGCAGTGAACAGCAAAGGGGCCGTCTCGCCCGCTACACGCGCTAAAGACAACAGCATGCCCGTCAGAATGCCTCCGCTGGCCGCTGGCAGTACCACCGTGGCGATCGTCTTCCATTTGCTGGCGCCTAACGCCATGGCAGCCTCGCGCATGTTGCCCGGGACCGCCCGGAGAAACTCTTCGGTGCTGCGCACGCTGATCGGGATGACCATGACGGCTAATGCCACACCGCCAGCGAGCGTAGAGAAATGCTTCACCGGCAGTACCACGAGCGAGTATGCAAAGATGCCTATCACGATTGAAGGCACTCCATTGAGTAAGTCGGTGGTATACCGAATGACGAACGAGAAAGTCTTGCCGCCAAATTCCGCCAAATAAACTCCCGCCATAAGGCCGACCGGCAGCCCCATGATTGCCGCCAAAAAGAGCAGCTTCAGACTGCCGACAATGGCGTTAGCCATGCCGCCGCCCGTCTCGCCCACCGGTTTGGGAAGCTGCGTAAAGAAGTTGAGGTTGAGCGACGTGCCGCCGTTCCAAATTAGGTAGCCGAGAATAAGAAAAAGCACCGCGACCACGCCGAAAGCGGCGACTCCCGTGAGAGACAGCATGACGTTATTGACCGCTTTGCGCCAGAGCAAGCGAGTGCCGCTCATGCCGGGCGCCCCCCTCCGCGTTCCGTAGCGACGATCAGGATGCGCGCCAGACCGTTGAGAATGAACGTCATCAAGAAGAGAACCAAACCCAATTCAATCAAGGAGCTGAGGTATAAATCACCGGTTGCTTCGGTGAATTCGTTGGCGATAACGGAGGCGATCGTATAGCCGGGCGCGAAGAGTGACGCGGTAATTTTCGGGTCGTTGCCAATCACCATCGTGACCGCCATCGTTTCGCCCAGCGCCCGCGCCAGCGCCAGAAATACCGAGCCCATAATCCCGCTCCGGGCCCACGGCACCACCGCCTGCCAAGTGGACTCCCAGCGGGTCGCGCCCAACGCCATGGCGGCCTCGCGCTGTTCGCGCGGTACGGTGAGCAACACTTCGCGCGACACCGAAATGATGAATGGCACGACCATGATGGCCAGAACAATTCCCGCAGTGAGAAAACCGACCCCGTAATTCGGACCTGAAAATAGCGGAGTAAATCCCAGCACGCTCTTAATCGCGGGCCCAATCGTCGTTCGCATGAGCGGCACAACAATGAAAATTCCCAGCAACCCGTATATGACGCTGGGGACGGCGGCCAGCAGGTCAATCAGAAACGAGATGCCATCGCTGATCTTTCGCGGGGCCAGCTCGGAAAGGAAAATCGCGGCGGCGAGGCCCAAAGGCACGGCGATCACCAGCGCGATCGCCGAACTTACCAGCGTGCCGTATATGAACGGCGCTGCGCCGAAGTTGTCAAAAATCGGATCCCAGGTGCGCGTCCAGAAAAACATCCAGCCGAATTTCGCGCGCGAAAGGTGCGACGTCCTCCATAACTCGATTACGAGCAAGGAGGTGATCAACAGGATGCTTGAGGCGAAAACCAGGGTGATCAGGTGAGCGATCTCATCGCCGCCGCGCAGTTTGTGCACAAACGCACGAAGTCCCGAACTGGGCGGGACTTCGTGCGCAATGGTAGTGGCAGTGGCCGACATTAGGGACTATTGGATCAGCGAAATGGCTTTCATTTCCTTCGCGACAACTGCTTTTGGAAGCTGCGCGTAGGTCAAACCCTCGTTGTACTTCTGACCATCCACCAACATCCACTTCAGAAAGTCCTTGATCGCATCCCGCTTGGCGGCATCCGAAATATGCTCCGGAATCAATAGCCACGTGAAGCTGGAAATAGGATACGAGGTGGCACCCGGTGCGTTGGTGATCGATACGCGAAAGTCCGCCGGCATATCCTTGGCGGCGCCAGCGGCGGCCGCAGTGACGCCGGCGAGATCCGCCTTGACGAATTTGCCAGCGGCGTTTTGCACCTTGCCAAAGCTGATGTTGTTTTGCGCCGCATAGACTAGCTCGATGTAGCCGATCGCGTAGGGTGTTTGCTTCACGAGACCAGCAACGCCCTCGTTGCCTTTGCCGCCCAGACCGACGGGCCAGTTCACCGAGGTGCCTTTGCCTACTTTGTTCTTCCACTCTTCGCTCGCTTTGGAGAGGAAGTCGGTCCAGATGTAGGTGGTGCCGCTGCCGTCTGACCGGTGCACCACGACGATGTCCGCGCTCGGCAAGTTCACGCCAGGATTCGCTTTGGTGAGTTCCGGATCGTTCCATTTGGTGATTTTATTCAGAAAAATGTCCGCCAGCGCTTTTTGCGTGAAGTTCAATTCCGCGGTGACGCCGGGAATGTTGTAGCTCGGCACATCCGCGCCCAAAACGGTGGGGAAATGCAGGATCTTAAATTTAGATTGCGCCAATTGCTCATCGCTCATCGGGCCATCCGACGCGCCAAAGTCAACGGTGCCAGCTTGCAATTGGCGAATGCCGCCGCCCGAACCGATCGACTGATAATTGATCTGAACATTAGGATGTGCCGTGTGGTAAACGTCAAACCATTTCGAATAGATAGGATACGGAAACGTCGCGCCAGCGGCGTTCAGAAGGATCGTGCCCGTATCAGCCGCAACCAGCGCCGCAGCGCCGAGCAAGAGCGACACTACCAGCATGATTTTTTTCATTTTTTCGGATTCTCCTCCGTACCATTTTTTGACTGCAATGTTACAGACGTGTTACATCGCCGCGAATTAGGAATGAAATAAGCGCGAGCAAAAAAGAGGGGTGGAGGCGCAGCCCCGGGGGTGTGGACGAGCTGCGCCTCGCGAGTGGGAGGTACTTGGTGCGTTGCTTCCCGCGCGAATATTGCAGCGCAGGAACTTGTGAGGGCTCGTTACCGCGCTGACCCGGGCGCGGGAGCTCCGTAAATTTGGTGTTCTACTTCTGCCCCTGACTCACACTAAAGCAGGATCAGTCTAGGCTCGGGAATTGAATCCCCGATGAGCAGAACATGAAATGACTATTACATCGTACCGGTCGCGCTGGCGCTCTCGGCGTTGATTTCCATTTGCTTCGCGCGCCCGTGGCGGACTTCCAGGCCGCGCACCCAGAACAAAATATCCTCGGCGATGTTGGTGGCGTGATCCGCGATTCGCTCAAGATGGCGCGACGCAAGCACGTAATGCAAGTTGGGCGCTGCCAATGCCGGATTCTGAGTCATGCCCGCGAGCAAAGATTCGAAGACCTGGTCGCGATATTGATCCACCACGTCGTCGCTTTCCAGAACTTGCGTCGCCAAGTCAACGTTCTGATAAATCAGCGCTCCCAGGCACTTGGAAACCATGGCACGCACCGCAGTTGTCATCGGCTCAAGATCGCCAGGAATGTCCACGTCACCCATCGCCGAAAGCGAAATGGCGCGTTCGCTGAGGTTCACAGCCAAATCGCCCATGCGTTCAAGGTCGTTATTGATTTTCAGCGTAGCGACGATCAGCCGAACGTCGGTATCGAGCAAATTTCCTTGGCGCAGCATGCGGATGGCGTGCTCGTCTATCAAAATCTCCATTTCATTGATGCGCGGCTCGGTGAGAAACACTTCGCTGGCCAACCGCTCGTTGCGTTCGAGCAGCGCCCACAGCGCTCGATTGACCGACGCTTCCACCGTGCGTGCTTGCGACATGAGGTAATTCACCAACACGCTCTGAAAGATTCCTTCCCCGTTTGATTTGGCATTCGCCACTGTGTACATCCTCCCCTGCAGGCCCCGGCTGCTAAGACATTGCCGTTTACAGGATTGGCGCTGAGGATTTCAAGAGCATAAACGGTAGGTAAATATTTGAAGACAAAGGGATATGCGGGACTTACAGATCGAGGGGGATTGAGAATGAGAACCGCGAGCCTTGCCCCACGGCGCTCTCGACCCAGAGCTTGCCCCCGTGTGCTTCGACAATATGCTTCGCGATGGAAAGCCCTAAGCCGGTGCCGCCCGCTTCACGCGAACGGGCGGCGTCCACGCGGTAGAAGCGTTCGAAAATGCGCTCCTGATCGGCGAGGGGGATACCTATGCCGGTGTCGGCTACCGAGATCACTGCGTCGCTGTCTCCGGCGTCGGCCGTCACGCGAATGTGACCTCCCTGCGGCGTGTACTGGATGGCATTATCGAGCAGATTCTGCAACACATCGCGCAGCAATCCTGCATCACCGCGAACCGCGGGAAGCTTGGGAGGAACTTCGATCTCGAGAGTAATGTCTTTGCGGCTGGCTTTCAGCAAAGTGGTTTCGGCACAGGCCTCAATCAATTCCATAAGTCCGACCGTGAAATACTCCACTTCCAGTTTTCCAGCCTCGATGCGCGCGAGCTTCAGCAGATCATTCGTGAGCCTTGCCAGGCGGATCGCATGGTTGCGGATGATCTCTAGGAAGCGCCGGTTGTTGCTGGGATCGTCGAGCGCGCCGGCCAGCAGAGTTTCCGCAAAACCCTGAATCGCGGTGAGCGGCGTCTTGAATTCGTGCGAAACGTTCGCGACGAAATCCTGCCGTACACGCTCTAGGCGTCGCAGTTCGGTGACGTCATGCAGCACCACCACCGCACCCGACGGTTTTTCCGCCGGTCCGCGTTCCGTCGCCGAAGGTTCCAGCGCTTTCACGGGAGCGGCGGTGGCCGAGAAACTTTGCGTCTGCGTGATGCCCATGACGATATCGCTTTGCAGTCCTTCCTCGCCGTGCAGCGCTTTGCGGATCAGCGCGAGCAGTTCGGAATTGCGCACAATTTCAATCAGCGCGCGGCCTTCGGCGCTTGCGCCGCTGACGTTGAAAATCTCCGAAAAGGCGCGGTTGTAGAAAACCAGGCGCTCTTGTGCGTCAATTACGGCCACGCCCTCTACCATGCTGCGCAGAATCGCCCCCGAGCGGTTGCGTTCTCCGCTGAGCAGGCGAATTTCGCGATCGAGACGCGCGGCGGTCTGATTCATGCTGTCGGCCAGGTCCGACAGCTCGTCGCGCGGCCCTTCGCGCAATACCGGACGGAAGTCGCCTTCTGCGATGCGCTGCGAAAAATGTTTCAGCCGGTCCACGCGCGCCGCAAACATCCGCGCGAACGCCAGAGACACGAACACGCCGACGACGAGCATCAAGAGAGTAGCGGTCAGCAGCCTCTGCTGGAGTTCCACGACCGAAAGATCCACCACCGAAAGCGGCAGCGCGAAGCGAATCACGATGGGAGGATTTCCGCCTTGTTGATAGCGCTCTGCACGGTAGACCAATTCGCGATTGAGAGTCACGCTGCGGTGCACCGAGTGCCCCGAACCGCCCGCCAAAGCGTCCTGAAACTCGGGACGATCCGCATGGTTTTCCATTTTTTCGGAATCGCTGGCGGAGTCAGCGAGAACCCGGCCAGTGCTATCAATAATCGTGACGCGCGCGCCGCTTTGCGACACACGCGCAGTCCAGTTGCGGAGGGTTGTGTCGTCGGCAGAGTTGGGAGGATCCGCGAGGGCGAGTTTCAGCAGTGCACCGAGCGCGTCGTTCGCAGAGCGAATCGCCTGCGCCCGAACCACGCGGACGGAATAGAAGTCCACGACGAGCAGGACTACCAGCAGCAGGGCGGCGTAGGTGAGCCCGAGCTTCCAGAACAATCTAGCTTGCACGGGTTTCGAAAAGGTATCCCGCGCCGCGTATGGTTTTCATGAACGAAGGGTGTTGCGGATCGGTTTCGATTTTTTCCCGCAGGCGCCGGACGTACACGTCCACGCTTCGCGGCGTGACGAATCTTTCCGTGCCCCAAACCGCGTCGAGCAACTGGTCGCGAGTGAAAACGCGATTGGGCCGCGCCGCCAGAAAATAAAGAAGCCGGAATTCGAGAGTGCTCATCGGCACAGGTTTTCCGGTCCGCGTCACACGATATGCCGCCGGATCAATTCGCAGCGCTCCGACCTCGATCGGTTTTTCACTGGGCGTGCCCGGTTCAGCACGGCGCAGCAAAGCCTTCACACGCGCGGCAAGCTCCCGCGGGCTGAAGGGTTTGGTGACGTAGTCGTCAGCGCCGAGCTCGAGCCCCACCACGCGGTCCGCCTCTTCACCCTTCGCCGTGAGGATCAGTATGGGGATGCGATTCAGGCTCACGTCCTTGCGCACTTCCTTGCAAATCTCGAGACCCGAAAGTTTCGGCAACATGAGATCGAGCACCAAGAGGTCAGGCGCAGCTTTCCGAATTTGGGCGAGGCCCGTGGCACCGTCACCGCTGGACGCCACTTGATAGCCGTCCTTCTCCAAGTTATAGCGCACCAACTCAACAATGTCTTTATCGTCTTCGATTACCAGGACACGTTTCATCTATTTTCTTCTCGGGGAATCGCACACACCATACGGGAAACAGGGCCTCGGAAGCAAGACGTTGGGCGCGCGTGAAAATTTTTTAACACCCCGTTAATACCGTGTCACAGCGGTACGGTGCGTCCCAGTTGAAACATGATTCCGGTTTCGGTCCGGTTCGGCGACCGAGAGCAATGCGGTAGCCTATTGATTACAAATCGGTTGCGCGAATTTTCCACGCATTGCCCATTTTACACGGCCCTCCGTTACTCATTCCGTGAAGGATTCGCTTGGCATTCGCGGACTTGACCGGCGCCGGAAGACCGGCCGGAGGCAAACATGGACGCGTCCGAGGCTCGCCAGTTGGACCCAGGTCGCCGCAGCGTGGAATCAAGCGATTTTGAGGCGGGGCTGCGGCGGAAGATTGTGGGGCAGGACGAAGCGGTGCAGGCGGTGGTGGATCTATGCCAGGTGTTTCGAGCCGGCTTGCATTCGCCGGGACGGCCGGTGGGGAATTTGCTGTTCCTCGGACCGACCGGAGCGGGGAAGACGCGCGTGGTGGAAGCCACGGCGGAAGTGCTGTTTGGCGATCCGCGCGCGGTGATCAAGGTGGATTGCGCGGAATTCCAGCACTCGCATGAGATTGCGAAATTGATCGGTTCGCCTCCGGGATATTTGGGGCACCGCGAGACGCATCCTCTGATCACGCAGGAAGCGCTCGCGCAATATCACACCGAAAAATTGAAGATCAGCTTTTTGCTTTTTGACGAGATTGAAAAGGCCAGCGATGCCTTGTGGCAATTGCTGCTGGGAATCCTGGACAAAGCGACGCTGACCTTGGGCGACAACCGCAGGGTGGATTTGTCGCAAACGATGATTTTCATGACGTCGAACCTGGGCGGCGTGGAGATCACGGAATTGATGACGGGCGGAATGGGATTTGCTCCGGTGCAGCGGGCGGACACGGTGGTGCGTCTGGACGAGAAGGTGGAGAAGACGGCGGCGGAAGCGGCCAAGAGAAAGTTTGCGCCGGAATTCATGAACCGGATTGACAAGACGGTAGTGTTTCATCCGTTGCGCTCGGAGCAGCTGGAACAAATTCTGGAGATTGAACTGGGGATGGTGCAGCAGCGGGTGCTGGAAACGGCCAAGGGGCGGTTCCTATTTCGTGTGACGCAGCCGGCGCGGGATTTTCTGCTGCGCGAAGGGACGGACATGAAATACGGCGCGCGTCATTTGAAGCGCGCGATCAAGCGGCATGTGGTGTATCCGCTGGCGAGCTGGCTGGCGACCGAGCAGGTTTCGCTGGGCGACGTGATTTCGATTGATTGGCACAGCGGAGAGCTGGGGCTGACGTTCCTGAAAGAAGCGGAAGGCGCGCTGGTGCCGATGGCTTCGCCGGCAACCGACAAGCTGGCACGTTGCGTCGGGAACGCGCGCGCCAGGCTCGTGAAGGTGGCTCGTTTGCGATCGTCCTGGCGGATCTCGACCACTTCAAATACGTGAACGATACTTACGGTCACCAGGCGGGCGACTTCGTGTTGCGCGAAGCCACACAGCGCATGACGGCATCGGTGCGGCCATACGATACCGTCGGCCGCTATGGCGGCGAGGAATTTCTCGTCGTGGTGCCTTCCTCGGACGCCATGGGTGCTCTGGGTCTTTCCGAACGAATCCGCCGCGCGATTGCAGCGAATCCCATCAGCGCCGATTCAGTTCCCATTTCGATCACGGCAAGCTTCGGCATCGCCGCCAGCACTCCGGCCCGCCCGCTGGATCCGCAGGAAATGCTGCGCCTGGCGGATGACGCGTTGTACCGCGCGAAAGATCACGGCCGAAACCGTTGCGAGCTGGCGACCCCACAGGATCTGACCACCACCTCGCCGGTGCCGGCGGAAGCCGCTCTGCGCAAGATCGTGCCACGCTAAGTGCATTTGTTAGCCAGCGGGCGCGACTTCGGGAATCGAAGATTGATGACCGATCGCGCGTGTAGACGAACACCGGATATCTGGCTCATGATGTTCGGCACATGGCGAACGAAAAATTCTTCGTCTACGCATCTCGGATCGAGGCCTCCGCCGACCGCGTGTTTCAATGGCATGCCGAAGACGGCGCCCTGGAGCGGCTCACGCCGCCGTGGGAAAAAATGAAAGTCGTCGAGCCGGCGCCGGGAATTCGCAACGGGGACCATGGTGTATTGCGCGTGTA
Source organism: uncultured Acidobacteriota bacterium (assembly GCA_963804625.1). Classification (GTDB taxonomy): domain Bacteria; phylum Acidobacteriota; class Terriglobia; order Acidiferrales; family UBA7541; genus Palsa-295. Next base: position 182,537 of record CAWDRJ010000001.1, read on the forward strand.
TTTCGGTCCGATTCCCATGCTTTGGAAATTCGAGCACAGCGATTACCAGGAAGGGCGGCAGTTCCGCGACGTCCAGACTGCCGGACCATTCCGACGCTGGGAGCACACGCACCTATTTATTCCCGATGGCGCCGTCACTTGCCGTCTCGAAGACCGCATCGCCTACGAACTTCCGTTTGGCACGCTGGGAAATTTGTTAGGTGCTTGGATGATTCGCGCAAAGCTGAAGCGAACGTTTGAATACCGGCACCGCGTCACGGCTGAGGCGATGCGTTCAAGCAACGAGAAATCGCGGGCTGGCGGCAACGCGTAAGTAGTAGAAAAGAATTGGCTCCTAGGGCGTCCCGTTGCGGGCAATTTTGGATTACGCTCGGGTGGGGGCGTCACCTCGACGAGGACGGCGAGCGTTGTCGTTGACCGGAAGCGAATTATACGCTCTGCGGTCTTCCATACGACGCCGTATGGCATCCGGTTGTTGCATTCCGCGCGCGAATCTCGAATCCCATTCCGCGCTTGCACAAATTTGGTGTACATTCTATGTAGAAGCGAACCGCGCTGACACTATGCGCACGCTTCGAGAGGTCCGGTAATGAATCCGACCAAACCAGGATCGTTGGTGAGCAATGAATCGCCTTCTGCGACGACCCAACGCGACACCTTGACCGTGATTGATAACCGCACGGGCCGCCAGTTCGAACTCCCCATCAAGCACGACACGATTCGCGCGCTCGACCTGAGGCCGATCAAAGTTCACGACGATGAATTCGGCATGATGGGTTACGACCCCGCCTTCACCAACACCGCTTCGTGCTCCAGCAAGATCACTTACATTGACGGCGACAAGGGAATTCTGCGTTACCGCGGGTATTCGATCGAAGAGCTGGCGGAAAAAAGCACGTACGTCGAAACGGCCTACCTGATTCTGTACGGCGAACTGCCCACGAAGTCGCAACTCGCGGATTGGACCTACCACATCACGCACCATACCTTCATCCACGAGAGCATCAAGAAATTCATTGATGGCTTTCATTACGACGCGCACCCGATGGGCATGCTGATTTCTACCGTCGCCGCTCTTTCCACTTTTTATCCCGACGCGAAAGACATCTTCAACCCCGATTCACGGCGCAAGCAGACCTATCGCTTGATCGGCAAGATGCCAACGCTCGCAGCGTTCGCCTACCGGCACACGTTGGGCATGCCGTTCGTGTATCCGGATAACGACCTCACCTACTGCGGCAATTTCCTGAACATGCTGTTTCGCACCACCGAACTGAAATACCGGCCGAACCCGACGCTCGAGCGCGCGCTGGACGTTCTTTTTATTTTGCACGCCGATCACGAGCAGAATTGCTCTTCCACGGCAATGCGCACGGTGGGAAGTTCACACGTGGATCCCTACTCCGCCACGGCTGCTGCCACCGCCGCGCTCTACGGCCCGCTACACGGCGGCGCGAATGAAGCCGTCCTGCGCATGCTGCTGGAAATCGGTTCGGTGAATAACATTCCGGCGTACATCAAAAGCGTGAAGGCCGGCGAAAAATTGCTGATGGGCTTCGGGCATCGCGTGTATAAAAATTACGATCCGCGCGCCCGCATCGTGAAGCACATCGCCTACGAAGTATTCGATGTAATGGGAAAAAATCCGCTGATCGAAATTGCGCTGGAGTGCGAGCGCATCGCGCTGGAAGACGAATACTTCGTAAAGCGCAAGCTCTACCCGAACGTGGACTTCTACACCGGTCTCATTTATCAGTCCATGGGCTTCCCGGTGACTATGTTTCCGGTGCTTTTTGCGATTCCGCGCACCTCCGGATGGATCGCGCAGTGGGAAGAAATGCTGCTCGATCCCGAGCAAAAAATTTCCCGCCCCCGCCAGGTCTATCTTGGCTATGACCTTCGCAACTACGTCTCCTTGGATAACCGCAAGTAGCTGATGCGGCCCGCCTACAGCGGAAAAGTGATTGCATCCAGGGTGATTCTCTGGCAAAACACTCTAATCCCTGCGGGGGGTCAATCCTGATGGACATTTCCACGCGCCAGTCCGGTACAGCCACGATTGTGGATGTCATCGGCGACATCACTCTTTACAATTCGCCGCAAGTCCGCAAAGTGCTTCTGGACCTTTTGAAAACCAAAAAAGCTCCGCGGGTGATCGTGAACTTGGAGAAAGTACGGTACATAGATAGCGCCGGGGTGGCTTCGCTGGTCGAGGGGCTGAAGGTCTCGCGGGACCTGAAGAGCACCTTCGCGCTCTACGGCCTTAGCCGCACCGCGCGCGAAGTCCTCGAATTAACTCGGCTGATCAAGGTTTTTGAGGTATATAACACCGAGGAAGAAGCGTTGCGCGGCGGCAGCACGAACGTAGCTCCCGCCCGATAACATGAAAGCCAAGTTTCCGGGCGGTTTCAGCGTAAGTTCCATTTGAAGATTTCACCCGTCCGGAATCACAGATGCCATTCACAGACAGCATTGGCGCGGCCACCATAGATGGGCTTGCATATTTGGGCGGCTTGGCGCGTTTGTCCGGCGGCGCCGCGCGAGCCGTCTTCATAGCGCCTTTTCAGGGCAAGAAATTCCATCTCAGCCGCGCAATCCACCAGGCCATGTCCGTCGGCGTGGAAGCCCTCCCGATTACTTCCCTGATTTCCTTCTTTATCGGCACGATTCTCGCTCTGAACGCCGCCTACGAGCTGCGCAAATTCGGCGCGATGCATATGGTCGCTAGCGCCGTGGCCGTTTCCATGACGCGCGAACTGGGCCCGCTAATGACGGCCGTGGTGGTGATCGGTCGTTCGGGCTCGGCGTTCGCTGCCGAAATCGGCACGATGAAGGTGAACGAAGAAATTGACGCCATGGAGACCATGGCCCTCGAACCCGTCCATTTTCTGGTGGCACCGAAATTTCTGGCCATGCTCCTGATGGTCCCGTGCCTTACGTGTTGGGCTGATTTTATGGGTGTGCTCGGTGGAGGCCTGTTCGGCGTCGCCACCGCCGGCTTCACTTGGGGTAGCTACATCCAAGCCACTTTGGATTCGCTGCAACAGCCCGACATTGTCAACGGTCTGATCAAGGCAGTCATGTTTGGACTGGTGATTACGGCGGTCGGATGCCAGGAAGGTTTTTCGACCGGGCTTGGCTCGGAAGAAGTGGGCCGCTCGACCACGTCGGCGGTGGTGAAATCTATTTTCCTGGTGGTGATGGTGGACTTGATTTTCACCACGATCTTTTACATCACGGCGCCACGGTAAGCTCGCATGACTTCATCTCTCACGCCCAAACAGGTCGCGCCGCAAGTGGCCAGCGGTGCCGCCATCTCGGTACGCAACCTGCGCGTGAAATACGGCGAGCGTGAAATACTCCACGGCATCGATTTTGAAGTGCCCTCCGGCGAGACGATGGTGATCCTGGGCGGTTCGGGCTCCGGCAAAAGCACGCTGCTGCGCACGCTTGTAGGCCTCGAAATCCCCAGCTCCGGCGAAATCTGGATTCAGGGAAAAGATTTTGCGTCGATCTCCGAAGACGAGCGCGACGAATTGCGCAAGAAGATGGGCATGTCGTTCCAGGGGGGTGCACTTTTCGGCTCCATGACCGTCGGCGAGAATGTGGCACTGCCGCTGCGCGAGCACACGCACCTGGACGATTCCACCATCGAAATCATGGTGCGACTGAAACTCGACCAGGTGGGTCTTTCCGGCTTCGAGAATTACATGCCCGCGCAATTGAGCGGCGGCATGAAAAAGCGCGCCGCTATTGCCCGCGCGCTGGCCATGGACCCCGAAATTTTGTTTTTCGATGAGCCCTCCGCGGGCCTGGACCCCATCATCGCCGCGGGAATTGACGAGCTGATTTTGAAATTGAAAAAAGCGTTTCGCATCACCATCGTGGTGGTGACCCACGAGTTGGCCAGCGCATTTTTGATCGCCGACCGCATGATCGTACTAGACAAGGGCGTGATCGTCGCCAACGGCACCACCAAGGAACTACAGGCGAGCCAGCAGCCGCGCGTGCGGCAATTTTTGGATCGTGTACCGGAACCGGAATTGACGGGGGAAATTGACTATCTGCAGATGTTGACGGGGGACGTTCCACCGGCGCGCCAATAAAGCTGAATAATCCGCGGATTTAGGCCGGTATCTCTGGCGGATTTTGTTCGCCGTGATATACTCCCCGGCACTTAGGTGGCGTCCTCCCGCGAGCCACCACGCGGGAATCATCGAGGATACGGATGGAAGCAAAGCGCGAACAGGCAGTCGTCGGTCTTTTTGTTCTGGTTGTGGCGGCCTTACTGATTACCACTCTTTTCATTCTGAACGGCAGCTTCAATAAAGGCGACATTCCCTACCACGCTTTCTTCAAGAATGCCGGCGGTATGGGACCGGGCACCGAAGTTCGGTATGCCGGCGGTCCTCCGATCGGACGCGTCAGCAAAGTGAAAGTGGATCCTAAAGACGCCACACGGATGGAAGTGGATTTTTCCGCGAACCCAAGCGTGCCGGTAAAAACCGATAGCGTCGCGCTCATCACCAGCACCAGCCCGCTCGGTGAAAATTTTCTGGGAATCAAGCCGGGAACGAACGGCGCGCCGCGCGCGCCGCGCGATTACACGCTGAAGACCATCGAGTACACCGGCTTTTCCGATATCGCAGACAAGCTCAACGATCTGGCCCCCAGCGCCCAGCAACTCATCACGAATTTGAACGATCGCGTCGTGGAACTGAAGGTGACGCTGAGCCGCGTGAATGATCTGCTGAACGACCAGAATCGCGCGAATATTTCCGCGAGCTTGAGTGACGTCCACGGCATGCTCAAGGAAGATCGCCCGCTGGTGCATTCCACTTTGGGTCATGTAAACGATGCGACGGAAAACCTGAAGCCTCTCATCGCCAGCTTCCAGAAGACCTCGGATCAAGCCAACGACACCATACTTCACCTGGATGGAATGTTGACGGAAAACCGCCCGGACATCCGCGAGTCCGTGATTGAATTGCGCAAGGCGCTTGATAACGCTAATTCCGTGCTGGCGTCGCTCAATGACACGGTTAACGCCAACCAAGAGAACCTCGACGAAATCATCGATAACCTGCGCCACGTCACCGACAACTTGAATGAGTTCACTGAAACGATCAAGACGCGGCCTTACACCCTGATCCGTGCCTCCGCACCTAAGGAGCACCAGCCCGGGTCGAGTTTGCCGAAGTAGCGCATGGAAGCAGTGCGCGGAGACAACGTGGGAAGGAGCGAAGAGTGTTGAGCCGCCGCTTGCAACTTATCTCACTCGTGATGCTGGCGATCGTAGTAGCCGGATGCGGCGCGCCGCGTCCCGTGAAGTACTACGTCATCGACCCGAATATCGCTCCCGCAACGACTCCCGCTTCGAGCGGACAATTTCCCGTCGCGTTGCTGGTCGGCCGTTTCGCCTGTTCCGCTCTCTATCGTGATGACCGGCTGGTTTATGGTTCCGGGCCAGTCGAGCTGGGCACCTACGAGTACGATCGCTGGGCCGAACCTCCGGTGGACATGGTGCAAAATTTGCTGATCGCTGACCTGCGCAATTCCGGGCAATTTCGCTCGGTGTCGCGCGTTTCCACCAATGTGCGCGGCGATTACGTAGTCCGCGGCCATCTAATCGCGATGTACGGTGTGGATAAGCCCGAGCTGGTCGCGCGCTTTACTCTCGAGCTCGAGCTCTTCGAACCTGCCACCCGCGCCATCGTTTGGACGCAAACCTATACTCATGACGAGCCGGTGCAATCCAAGACCGTGGCGAGCATCGTCGAAGCCATGGATCGCAACGTCCGGGCCGGTCTCGGGCAGCTTTCATCCGGAATTTCGCAGTATTTTCAAAGCCATCCGCCCGCGCCGGCTCAAACGGGGAACTGAGCGCGCGTAAAGCCTTGTCCATCTAGCCCCGTCAATACTTCGGCTTGAACTGTTTCGTTTCGGTTCAACGTAGAAGTCTTTCCTGATTCGTCCGATTACACATTGGAAGCGCTGCGTTCATTCGCGCAAAGGTGTCGGTTCCCGCGTTCGCGCGCGAGCCGAAAAGCAAGGCAAGCATGGCCTAATATGCCGCGGGGGCAAGGCAACAAGGGGCTTCGATGGATTTTCTGCGCCAACTATTCAGCTCCGGCGACTTCATGCCGCACGGTTACTGTTATTTATGGAACCCCGGTTTGGTGTGGCTGCACGTAATTTCCGACGCACTGATTGCCCTCGCCTATTTCACGATTCCCTTCACGCTGCTCTGGCTCGTCCGCAAACGCCGAGATCTTCCCTTCAACTCGATGTTCGTGTTGTTCGGCGTGTTCATCGTAGCCTGCGGTGGCACGCACGTGATGGAAATCTGGAATCTGTGGCACGCGGAATATTGGCTTGCCGGGATGCTGAAAGCGGTGACGGCGACCGCCTCGGTGGGAACAGCGATTCTGCTGGTGCAGCTGAAGCCCAAGGCGTTGGAAGTGCCAAATGTCAACGAGTGGATTCGTGCAAACGCCGCGCTCGAAAGTGAAATCCACGAACGTCGCGAACTGGAAATTGACCTGCGCATCAGCGAAGCGCGTTACCGCGAAAATGCGGAGCTGTTAGAACTTACCCACGACGCCATCTTCGTCCGCAATCTCAAAAGTGGAATCCTTTATTGGAATCGCGGCGCGGAAATATTGTACGGCTGGCAAGCGGAGGAAGCCTACCGGAAGATCAGCCACAATCTGCTGCAAACTGTATTTCCAAAATCGGCGCGCAACGTTGACGCCGAGGTGTTGGAAAAAGGCTATGGGGAAGGGGAACTGACGCATACCCGGCGCGACGGCTCCGCGGTAATCGTCTCCAGCCGCCAGGAGCTTCGGAGGGGCAGCGAAGGCAATCCTCTTTCCATCTTGGAAAGCAATCGCGACATCACCCACACCAAGCAGGAGCAGCAGAAATTCCGTGATCTATTGGAAAACGCCCCGGATGCCATCGTGATTGTGAATCACGCGGGGCAGATTCAACTGGTCAACGCGCAAACAGAAACACTATTCGGTTATTCGCGCGAAGAACTGGTGGGCATGCCGGTGGAAGTGCTGGTGCCGCGGCGTTTTCAGGACCAGCACGCTGGCCATCGCCACGCCTATGTACACTCTCCCAAGTCGCGCTCGATGGGCGCGGGTTTGGAGCTCTACGGGCAGCGCAAAGACGGCAGCGAATTTCCGGTCGAAATCAGTCTGAGTCCTCTCGAAACCGCGGCAGGCACCGTCATCTCCAGCTCCATACGCGACATCAGTGAACGCAAGCGCGCCGAGTCCATGTTCCGCAACCTTCTGGAGTCGGCGCCCGACGCCATGGTGATCGTTAATCAGGGCGGACTGATTCAACTGGTCAACGCGCAGGCCGAAAAATTGTTTGGATACTCGCGCGAGGAACTGGTCGGCAAATCCGTGGAAATTCTAGTGCCCAACCGTTTTCAAGGTTCGCATCGCGATCTTCGTCACGGCTACGAGCGTTCTCCGCGGCACCGTTCGATCGACGCGGGACTGGAACTTTACGGGCGTCGCAAGGATGGCTCTGAGTTTCCAGCGGAAATCAGCCTCCGCCCGCTCGAAACGCCCGATGGTATTTTGATTTCGAGTGCGATCCGCGACGTCACGCAGCGCAAACAGATTTCGGAAAGGATTCGGCTACAGGAAGTTCGTTTCCGGCTGCTGATTGACGCGGTGAAGGACTACGCGATTATCAGCCTGGATCCCGCTGGCCTAGTCACGACCTGGAACGCAGGCGCCCAGCGTCTTAAAGGCTATGCGGCAGAGGAAATCATCGGCGAGCATGTCTCCCGCCTATACCCACCGGAAGCCCCTACGGCCGGCAAGCCTGAGGAAGAATTGCGCGAAGCGGAGGCCTCCGGCCACGTCGAAGAGCAAGGCTGGCGCGTGCGCAAAGACGGTTCGCGCTTCTGGGCGGAAGTTGTCACCACCGCGCTACGCGATCCAGATGGCAAGTTGGTGGGATTCGTAAAGATGGACAAGGACATCACGGCCCGGCGCGAAGCGGAAGAACAGATTCAAATGCTGAATAAGGAGCTCAGTCAGCGCGTCTTCGAGCTCGGCACCGCCAACAAGGAACTGGAATCCTTCAGCCACTCCGTTTCGCACGATCTGCGCGCTCCCCTGCGCCATGTGGACGGCTTCACGCGCATCTTGAAAGAAGAATTCGCCGAGGGAATTCCCGCAGACGGCTCGTCCGCCAGCACGGCGGCGTTCTTCATGTTTACAGCGAACTCAATGTCGGCACCACCTTCCGCGTCTATCTTCCGATCAGTCCGTCGTCGGTGAAAGCCGTCGAACTCGCGGATGAAACGGGTCCAGTGCGCGGCGGCTCGGAAACCATCTTGGTGGCCGAAGACCACGACGGCCTTCGCGAACTGGCGCGCGAGACTCTTTCGAATCTGGGTTATGACATTGTCCTCGCCTGCGACGGCGAGCAGGCCATCCAAGAGTTCCAGCAACACGCCGACCGGATTGATATGCTTCTGCTCGACGTGGTGATGCCCAAAATCAACGGTCCGGACGCCTATGCGCGGATGAGCGCCGAGCGGCCCAACGTCCCAGTAATTTTCGCCACCGGCCACAGTGCCGACATAGCGCTGCTGCACACTGCGGAGGATCAGGGCTTCGTCGTGCTGCAAAAACCTTACGCCCCGCGTGATCTCGCTCGCCGCGTCCGCGAAACTCTGGACCAGTCTCTGGCCAAGCCGCCGCACGCCGAAGCACGCGCGAAACAAGGCAGCGTAGCGTAGTCAAATTTTGTCAATGCGCGAGGTTGCGTGCTGCACAACTCGCCGCGAAAAACGAAGTTTTGGCTGAGCCCAAGTTTCAGTTCGGCACAAGCGCGAGCGTCCGGCACGTTCCGCCGGCGATTTTCCCTCGCTTCCCACGCTGCGCCGCCAATTGCAGTTGACACCGTTTCTCTTCGCGTGGTAATCAACGAAGCACTCGTGGATTCCGGCGGAAACGCTGGATTGCCCGGGCGTCAGGCCCACCACACGCAGGCCATCTTCACGACGCTCTGGCAACACCCCACCCACCCCGGGAGGTGGATGCTACCTGGCATCTGCCTCCCGTTTTAATTTACCGGCAATCGGGCTCTCAGAATTTGTATGGGAGACGCGCGAAAGGGTTATAATGCGGCCACTTAGCACGGTCGCGCGCGGCCGGGGAGGTAAGCATGGGCCTGCAAATTTCGACGCGAAAGTCCGGGAACGTCACCATCGTTGATCTGGTGGGCCGCATCGTCATCGGGAGCAGCAATGATTCCCTCGGCGCGGAATTGCGCAAATACGCGGAGGCGGGCCCGTCTGAAATCGTCGTGAATCTCGCGGGCGTCACCCAAATTGACAGCTCAGGAATCAGCACGCTGGTGCGCTCGTTCGTAACCCTCGAACGCCAGGGCGGCGGCCTGAAGCTCCTGAATCCCACGGGCCACGTGAAAGAAGTACTCGAGCTGACGCGCTTGATTCAAGCCATTCCCGCCTTCACCGACGAAGCCAAAGCCATAGCCGCCTTCCGCGGCGGCGTCGCTCATGCGTAGCTTGTGTCGATGAGCTATCGCCGTCTCGTGGTATTTCTTTGCGCTTCGCTCGCCTTAGCAACCGCTGGTAGCGCGCAATTGCCGGACATGCAGCCACTCGCGATCCGAATGGCGCAGGCCGTTGCCAAGTCCAAGCCGAAATCCGTCATCGTTGTCGATTTTGCCGGGCCTGACGAAAAAACTACAGAATTGGGTCGGACGCTCGCAGATCGCTTTAGCGCGGCACTCTCGAAATCCAGCGGTAAATTTTCTGTCGCCGACCGCAGGTAGCTCGCCGAGGCTTTTGTGGAAAAAAGTTTAGCGCCATCCTCTGTCAACAACATTGAAATTTGTGTATGGGTAGCGCGGGAGCTCAAGATACAGGCCGTGATTTTCGGAAAGATCGCGGTCGCAGGGGACAGCTTAAGTATTCAGGTAACCGCGTAGCGCGCAGATTCTGGAAAGTGGATCAACGGATTCAGTACGACATCCTCAATATCGGGCGAGATGCGAGAGCTAATGGCCCAAGCCGTCGACGATCCCGGCTCGCAGATCGCCTCCGACCTCCCTGTTCCAGGGAAGAATGGCTACACTTTCCCAACTTGCGCTTACTGTCCCCAAGCGCAATACAATGACATCGCAGTTAGAAATCATAGGCAAGGAACCGTTGTCCGAACCGTCGTCGTTGGCGCCGACGGAAAGGCTCATGATATCAGCGTGATCAAAGCATTGCCTGACGGGCTAACGCTGACGGCCATCGAGGCCGTGGAAACTTGGAGATTCAACCCTGCAAGAGGGTCAGACGGAAATCCGGCCGCTGTCCGCCAAAAGATTGAGGTGACCTTCCATTTATACAGGTAAGAAACTGCGGCTTTCACGAATCACAGCCTTACAATCAGGGTGCTTACGCATTTTTCTTTAGATCGGCGAGGACCAGTTTCGCGACTTCCTTTAACGTATCGAACACACCCTGCCCCGTCACGGCCACGCCCTCCACGGTCGGCTCGCCTTTCACCAGCAGATGTTTCTGCAATTCCGCCACAGGCAGCACATTCGGTAGATCACGCTTATTCAGCTGCAGCACGTAAGGAATCGTCGTGAAATCCAGATTGTGATCTTTCAGATGTTCGCGCAAGTTGTCCAGTGTTTCCAGATTCGCGTCCATCCGCTCTTCCTGCGAGTCCGCGACGAACACCACGCCATCCGCGCCTTTCAAAATCAGTCGCCGGCTCGCTTCATAAAACACCTGCCCCGGCACCGTGTATAAATGAAAGCGCGTGCGAAATCCGCGCACCGTTCCCAAGTCCAGCGGAAGAAAATCGAAAAAAAGCGTGCGGTCGGTTTCCGTCGCCAGCGAAACCATCTTTCCCTTTTGATTCGCTCCAGTATGCTCGTAGACCCACTGCAAATTCGCGGTCTTCCCCCCGAGGCCGGGGCCGTAGTAGACAAGCTTGCAGTTAATCTCTCTTGCGGGAAAATTTATAAACGGCACAATTTCCTCAGATTAGGCAGCCTCGTACTTATAGCATACGCCCCCACCTGCGGCCAACGCGCCCCCACGAACCGTGCTGCGGAATAGACACCCCGCGGAGGTTTTCGCCTCCAGCTGGCCTCGGCGGGTCCGGCGCTTGGCTCAAACGTCTGGGGCGGGGCTTTCGCCGAGCCAGGCCAGGCCCCAAGGCGCTCGTTCAGGCGCTTCTGAGCCAGCTTCCGGGTGCCCATCTTCTTCAAAATGAAGCAGAATCGTCCGCTACAATTTGTCATCGCTTACGGCGGCTGAATACCTTCGATTAGGAGACTCCATAGTGAAAGTGATCGGCATATTGCTGTTCCTTACGACGATGGCAATAAGCGCTGCGGCGCAGACACAGACACCGCCCCCGCCGCAATACTCCAGACCCGCAGGAGAACCGGTGCCCGAAAGCCGCACGCTTGAGGAGGCGCCCGCCGCGCCCGCGCTTCCCGCCGACTGGACCACGCAACTCGCCGCGCGCCACGAAGCAATCGTCAGCGATCACTTGCGCATCCACGTTTTTCGTCTGCGCCCGGGTGACGATCTGCTCGGCGGAATCCGTGCGTACGTCAACGCGAACCACATCCAGGCTGCGGTGCTGCTGAGCGCAGTCGGCAGCTTGACGCAAGCTTCGATACGTTACGCCAACCAGCCCGAAGCGCACATCCATACGGGGCACTTCGAGATTGTCTCCATCACTGGAACGGTGGAAGAGGGCGGCGAGCACATTCATCTTTCCATCGCCACGGGGCAAGGCGACATGATCGGCGGGCACCTGATGACCGGATGCAAGATCTATACGACAGGAGAGATTACGCTCGCGGAAATCCAAGGCGTCCGCTTCACCCGCGAAACAGACCGCGAAGGCAGCGGATGGGACGAGCTGAAAGTCTATCCGGCGAAACCGTAATCGCGCGCCGCCTGGAACGCGTAGTCACTTCGATTGCACCAGCGTTTCTTTTCCCGCCACCACTTGCGCGTGGCCCAGAAACGCAACCAGCGACACCCCACCGATAATATTCCCCAGCAAAGTTGGCGCGAAAAAGTGTAGAAAATACGCGCCCCAACTCTCGACGCCCGTAACTACCAGATAGAACTGCTTGGTCGAGCCGGCAATAATATGATTGAAGCCGCCAAGCCCAATCAAGTAAGTCAAAATGATAATGATGCTCACGCGCGCGGATTCCGCGCCGGGCAGCAGCCACACTGTCAACGCAATCAGCCATCCCGCGAAGATCGCCCGCACCAGCACGATTCCGAAACCGCTGCCCAAGCCTTCCCGGCTCACCGCCAGGAACACTTGCCGGAACTCGGGACTGAACAGCGCAATCTTCCCGATACACAGAGCGAAAATAAATGTCCCCACCAGATTTGCGCCCAGAATTACCGACCACAACCGCAAGACCCCGAAGATTCGTTCGAGACTCTGTTTCGAAAGCAGTGGAAGAATCACCGTCAGTGTCGTCTCCGTGAAGAGTTGCTGGCGCCCCAATATGACAATCAGAAACCCCACGCTGTATCCGAATTTTGAAATCAACGGCGTCCACGAAGCATGCGGCAAATGCGCGGCCAGCAACGCTTCGGCCACCAAGGAAAATCCCATGGAAAGTCCTGCTGCCAATCCGGACCAGCCCAGCGCCGCCGAAGATCGCTTAAATTCTTCCTCGCCTTCGCGGCGGATCGTTTCATACACGATGTGTGGTCCGATCGCGAGCCGCTCTTCTACCTTCTTTTCTTCGGCTCGTGTATTAATTGCCGGAGATTCTTCGAGGGCGGTGGAAGTATGCTGTTTTTCGCGTTTCATTTTTATTCGGTCTTCCCGTGGAGCTTAAGGTGAGCAAAAGCGCAGACGATAATTGCCCGGGCTCGTCCGGGTGTCCATCACCTATAGCCTGTAGGCTGCCTCCGAGCCCGCAAATTGGTCTCGCGGCAACCCTGGAACCCCCATAATTCGCTGCATTGACGCGCCTTCGGTACTTTGCTATGTTCCACTGTAGTTTCCTGCGGAGAGTACCAAGTGAAGCGTCGCGCGATTAGAGCCACACAAGCCGCCAGCAAGAGCCATAAGCTACTGAAACAGAAGGCGATAAAGGCGAGCGCGAAACCTAAAACCGCGCCGCCCGACCCCGACGCTCCCGCCAAAGAAGCGCAACTGAAATTCTACGAGGAAGCGCTTAAGTACTTTCAGCAGCAGAAGTTCCAGCGGGCCAAGCAAACGCTTGAGCGCGTGCTTGAAGGCCCCAGCAAAGAGCTGGGCGACCGCGCCAAGATGCATATCCGTATTTGCGAGCAGCGTATCTCGCGGCCTCCCATTCCGGCACTGAAGTCCGCTGAAGAGCACTATACCCAGGGCGTGGCGCTGATGAACCTCGGCCGCTGGGACGAGGCCCGCGAGCACCTCGACCGCGCGCGTAAATCCGCGCCCAAAGCCGACCACATCGTCTACGCGATGGCGGCTCTCGATTGCCTCACCGGCGAAGCGGAATCCGCCATGCAAAATCTGAAAATCGCGATTCAGCTGCGCCCGGAAAACCGCTACCACGCGCGCAACGACGAGGATTTCGCTTTCTTGCAGGAAGATCCGCGCTTCACCGAATTGCTTTACCCCGAGCGGGACGGTTCAGCGAACTGACGTCCGCGTTTCAATGTGAAACTTTCCAGCGTACTTCTCCGTGAAGTTCGTCCGCAGAATGCTCCGGTGAAATTTTTTCAGCCATGAAAGGTTCGCAGCTTCGAACTCACCCTGTGCGGATCGTGGCTTTGGGCGGCGGCACCGGTCTCTCTGCCGTCCTGCGCGGACTTAAGGAGTACGTAGCCACTCCGAAAGATCTAACGCATCAGCCCATCGCCGATCTTGCAGCGGTCGTCACCGTCACCGACGACGGCGGCAGCTCCGGCCGTCTGCGCCGTGAATATCGCGTCTTGCCGCCGGGAGATATCCGCAATTGCATGGTGGCGCTTTCCAAGGACGAGCATCTTCTCGGCAAGCTCTTTCAGTACCGCTTTCCCGTGGGGCGAGCGCTGGCCGGCCACAGTTTCGGCAATCTTTTTCTCACGGCGCTCACCAACGTGACCGGCGATTTTCCCAGGGCCGTGCAAGTTTCCGCGCAAGTTCTCGCAATCCGCGGCCGCATTTTTCCGTCCACCGCGCAAAACGTCACGCTCGAAGCCGAACTCGAAGACGGCACCATCGTCGCAGGCGAAACCAATATTTCCCGTTCGCGGCAACGCATCCGCCGCGTGCGCCTCGTGCCCCATCGCGTGCGCCCGCTGCCCGAAGTGCTCCAGGCGATTCGCGAAGCCGATTTAATCCTGGTCGGCCCCGGCTCGCTTTATACCAGCATCATCCCGAATCTGCTGGTCGAGCAGGTTACCGAAACAATCATGCACTCCAGCGCCACGCGCGTTTATATCGCCAATCTGATGACGCAGCCCGGCGAAACACAACACTACTCGGTCGCCGATCACGTATGCGCGATCTACGACCACACCCGCAAAGGCCTGTTCGATTTCGCGGTCATCAATCGCCGGCCAATTCCCAAAGCTCTGCTCAAGCGCTACCGCAAGCAAGGCGCCGAGCCGGTGCAGTCCTCCGCCGCGGAACTCAAACGCATGGGCCTGCGCTATATCACCGGCGACCTGCTGCGTCACAATCACGTAGTCCGGCACGACCAGGGACGTCTGACGCAGCTCTTGTTGGAAGAATTTGTAAAACGCCGCGTTCGCGATTGAATATGGACGTTGCCAAGAATTGTTCGCATGCGGAATGAACGGCCGCAACTAAACGTCACTGTTTTTCGGTCTGTGCCCGTGAATTCTAAAATGCTTTTCTTGCACCGTTATGCCCAGGTTCGTATACTGGCCGACGCTGTCCGGACGGCAGCCCGGTGCGAAGATAGCTGACCGTGACGCGCGTTTTCGCCGCCCATCACAAACATTAGATTTACGCTGCGAACGGAATCGCGGATTATTCCGCACTTTTTTGGAGGCTGTCATGCCTGCGGTTACGCACGATGAGTTGAACGTTTACAAATCGGCCGAAGCGCGTTTTGAAGTCGCCGCGCAGAAACTGGGTTTGGAAGAAGGAATCTACCGTTATCTGAAGTATCCCAGCAAGGAAATCACGGTGTACGTGCCCGTGGCGCTCGATAGCGGCAAATTGGAAGTCTTTATCGGCTATCGCGTACTCCACTCCTCCGTGCGCGGACCGGGCAAAGGCGGTATTCGTTTTGCCCCGGACGTTTCGATTGACGAAGTGCGCGCGCTTGCCGCTTGGATGACCTGGAAATGCGCCGTGGTGAACATTCCCTTCGGCGGCGCCAAGGGCGGCGTGATCTGCGACCCCAGCAAACTTTCCAAGACGGAACTTGAACGCATCACGCGCCGCTATACCGCGGAATTAAGCGAGTGGTTCGGCCCGGAACGCGACGTGCCGGCCCCCGATATTGGCACCAACGACCAGACCATGGCCTGGGTAATGGACACCTACTCCATGCACGTGCGCCAGGCCACCACGGCCGTCGTCACCGGCAAACCGCTGGAACTGGGCGGTTCCCAGGGTCGCAAGGAAGCCACCGGACGCGGCCTCATGATGTGCTGCAACAACGCGCTCACGAAACTCAAGATGAAGCGCGACGGTTGTCGCGTGATCATTCAAGGTTTTGGCAACGTCGGCTCGCAGGCCGCGATTCTGATGCAGGAGGCCGGCTACAAAATCATCGGCGTCGCCGACATTCACGGCGGCCTGTACAACGACAAAGGCTTCGACGTTACCAAACTCGTTGACTGGGTCTATGGCCAGCGCAAGCCCCTCCCGGAATTTCCCGGCGGTGGCGACAAGCAGACGGCCCAGCAGGTTCTGTTCCATCCGACTGATATCCTGGTTCCTGCCGCCACCGAAAATCAAATCACTTCCGAAAACGTCCATCAGGTCGATTGCAAAATCCTTTGTGAAGGCGCCAACGGTCCCACCACCTCGCACGCCGACAAAGTGATCGAGCAAAAAGGCATCTTCATTATTCCTGATATTCTGGGCAATGCCGGCGGGGTCACCGTCAGCTATTTTGAGTGGGTGCAGGACCGCCAGGGCTTCTTCTGGCGCGAAAGTGAGGTCAACGAAAGATTGCAAGATGTGATGGACCACAGCTTCGAACAGGTGGTAAGGTACGCGGAAACGCACGGTGTGAACAACCGCATCGCGGCTTACATCGTAGCGATTGATCGCGTGGCTCGTGCCTTGAAGCTGCGTGGGATTTACGCATAAACGGGATGAGGGCCCGGAATTGGTCGAGGAGGAACCGTGTTTCCTGAATCGATTTTGCCCGGAGCATTGAAGAGTGAAGCAGAACACCGGCGGGACATGTGCGCCGTGGGACGTTGGACCTACGAGCGTGGCTACGCTGCGTCCACCGATGGAAACATTTCAGTGCGCCTGGGTCCGGATCATGTCCTCACGTCGCCGACCGGAATCTGCAAAGGGATGATGACCGAGGACGACATGGTTATCACCGACCTCAACGGTAAGAAAATTTCCGGGCGCCGCAATCCTTCCTCCGAGCTCCTTATGCATCTGACGATTTACCGCCATCGCTCGGATGTGAACGCCGTCTGCCACGCGCATCCCCCGGTTGCGACGGGCTACGCAGCGGCAGGCATCCCGCTGAATAAAGCCCTGCTGTGCGAATTGATTCTCTCGCTCGGATGCGTTCCAGTGGCGCCTTACGGTACGCCCGGCACTCCGGAATTGGCGGATTCGATCGAGCCGTTTGTCGATGGTTATGACGCGATTCTGCTGGCGAATCACGGCGTGGTCACCTACGGCCACGATTTGATGACCGCGTTCTTCCGTATGGAAACTACCGAACATTTCGCGCGCGTCGCCCTGGTGACCGAAATGCTCGGCAAGCAGGTGCTGCTTTCCAGTTGCGATGTGCAAAAGCTCGTCGCGGCCCGCGCGCGTTACGGCCTACAGACGGCTTCCAATTTTGGTCCTGAATTTCCCGTCACTTCGGAAACCGCCGCGGAAAAAGAGCGCATCACGCTTACCCGCCGCGAATTGGAAGCGTTGGTGGACGAAGCGGTAAAGAAAGATCGCGCCCTGCATTAGAAATTCGGGTAACGCTGCAGACCTTACGGCGCGTCTGATCGCTTCCTACTGCACCTGCTCGTGCGCGTATCCCGCCGCATCCAGCGCCGCTTTCAGTTCCGCGATATGCTCCGGGCCGCGCGTTTCCATCGTTATGTCAATCGCCGTGTCGCCCAGCACCACGCCGTAATACGACCGGTTGAACTGCGTTTCCACGATATTCACTTTCTGCTCCGCGATCACAGTGGAAAGCCGCACCAGCGCGCCCGGATGGTCCGGCAAATGAATCCGCAGCCGGACCATACGCCCATCCTTCACTAGACCGCGCTCGATGATGCGCGCCAGCAGCGTCACATCAATATTCCCCGCGGAAATCAGCACGCCCAGTTTCTTCCCGATGTGCGCGGTCTTCTTGTTCAGGACGGCGGCCGCGGCCACTGCGCCGGCTCCTTCTGTCAGTGTTTTTTCTTTTTCCAGTAGCAGCAAAATCGCGTTGGCGATCTCTTCCTCGCCCACGGTCACGATCTCGTCCACATACTTCTGCACCAGCGGAAAAGTGCGCACCCCCGCGGAACGCACGGCAATTCCGTCGGCGATGGTTTTCTCCGCCCGCAGAGTGACCACCTTTTTCTTCTCGATCGCCGCTTTCATCGAAGGCAATTTCGACGTCTGCACTCCGATCACGCGGATCTTCGGCTTCATTTCCTTCGCTGCGCAAGCCACCCCTGCGATCAATCCGCCGCCTCCGACGGGAATCACCAGCGCGTCCAGATCCTTCACCTGCTCGAGCATCTCGATTCCCAGCGTGCCTTGCCCCGCGATCACCGCCTCGTCGTCAAATGGGTGGATGAACGTCAGCCCTTGCTCTTCGCAACGGCGCAGGGCTTCCTGGCAAGCTTCGTCGTAGTTTGCGCCAAAAAGAATCACCTCTGCGCCGTGGCCCCGCGTTGCCGAAACTTTCACCAACGGAGTGGTCAGCGGCATGCAAATCTGCGACGCGATGCCGCGCTTCGTCGAGTGATACGCGACGGCCTGTGCATGATTTCCCGCCGAAGCAGCGATCACGCCGCGCCGCCGCTCCTCCTCGGTCAGCAGCAAAATCTTGTTCAGCGCGCCGCGCTCCTTGAACGATCCGGTCATTTGCAAGTTTTCCAGCTTCAGAAAAATGGAGTTGCCCGTCAGTTGCGAAAACGTCTCCGAGCGCATAAATGGCGTGACGAATATCGAACTCCGAATTCGCGCGGACGCCTGCTGGATCGTTTTCAGCGTGACTCCTGCCGTTGATTTCCTAACCGGTTCGGCCATGGATTTCATGTGATCCCCTGTAAAAAATAAAGGCCGTTGCCCCTTTCGGGTAACGGCCTGTGGCGTTTCAAACTGGAATTTCGCCGTTGGCCGTTATCCGCTCCTAATGATAGGAATAATTCGTGCAATCATTGCGGCGCAGACAAAGGCCGCGTAGCGGCGGGTAGATGAGCGACGCACCACCGGGCGCGCGACGAGTAAATGACGTCGCCGCTGATCGCGCAAAATCGCAGTTCGAATTTGTGATTGGAGGTGCATCGCCAGATCAACGGATATCACGGCCATCACGGCCGTAGCAAACAAAAAGTTCGTCAGCTGCTTCAATTAATAATCCCAATCACCCTGCCGAGCGATGGTCGTGGGCGAACAACGCCATGCTACAAAGAAAAAGGCGGGAAACGCTCGCTCCCGCGAACGCTGCCCGCCCTCTGATCATGCGATTGTTTGACGTCTGCAACCGGTTGCGAAATTTCACTCCGCGATGGTGACGAATCGCGTTTTGCCTCCGAAGTGAATTTCGGTGATCTTGTTGTCGTTGACTACGAACGCGGAGTATCGCGCCTTGCTCGTTTCGTCCTTCCACTGCACCGGCGCTTCCGCTACCACTTTGCCGTTCATCGAAAGCTTCACGTGCGTTTCGTCAACGGACACCGAATAGTCCCCGGGTTTCAAGTCTTTGCCCGCGAGCGTGGTCGGATTAAGCAGAGTCATGGTGGTGTTTACGCCGGCCTTGGCGTCTTTTGCTGGAGCAGTCCGCGCGGTGATCGAAACCAGCAGCACCAGCGCAGCGAGAATTGTAAAAATCTGGTTCATGGTGTGACGCGACATTTTTACTTCCTCCTCGGATTTTGTTTGCCCCTCGCACACGCTTAGACGCGAGGGTTAGCGCGGCGAAAGCAAGATGGCGAATGATTTAACGAAAAAATATCTGCGAGAAATAATTCGTGGAAACAACGCGAAAGTGAACAGTGTCCGCGCGAAACCGAACACTGTGCGCGCACTAAGAATGCGCGGAAATATCCCCGGCTCCGAATATTGGTACGCACTCGTGCCCCGAAATGTTTCATTCTGCGGCGCGACAACTGATAACCAACGCGTTGCGTTGACACCCTTGCTCCCCTATTCAATAATCGCAAGACATGATTGGGTCACTGCGCGGCAAGCTGATTGAAAAACGTCCGAACCTCGTGCTGCTGGAAGTCGGCGGTGTGGGCTATCAGGTAGTCATTCCGCTTTCCACGTACACCAGCCTCGGCGCGCTTCACGCGGAGGCCACGCTGCTGATCCACACCCACGTGCGCGAAGATCAATTGGCCCTGTTTGGTTTTCTCACCTCGCGCGAAAAGCAGTGCTTCGAGCTGCTCATTTCTGCCTCTGGCGTCGGACCTTCGCTCGCTCTGAAAATTCTTTCCGGCATGGGCCTCGACGAACTCGTCCCCGCGATTCGCAAAGGCGATCTCGCGCAGCTCGTGCGCATTCCCGGAGTCGGCCGCAAAACCGCCGAACGCATCGTCCTCGAATTGCGCGATAAACTTGCCGCGGTGGACGTGCCGGAAGCAGGGAAGCCCACCACGCGCTCGCAGCTCGAAGCGGATGTTGCGTCCGCGCTAGTGAATCTGGGCTACGATGAACGCGCGGTGGAAAGCGCCATGTCTAAATCTCGCGGGACCGTGGGCAACGATTTTGAATCGTTGCTGAAGGCGTCGCTGCAAGTGCTGGGCAGCGCAGCCATGCAAAAATCATCGCGGACGGCGCACGCCGAATGACGCCCGCGCCAGGTTCGCGAGATAGCTCAGCCGCAGCCGCCGAAAGGGAAAATCAGGTGCCGGGGAAAATGGCCGACCCACACAATCGCATCATTTCAGGCAAGGCGCTCGACGACGACGCGCGCATCGAAGCCAGCATACGTCCAACGAAATTGTCCGATTACATCGGTCAGAATCGCGTTAAGGAAAATCTGCAGATTGCGGTGGAAGCGGCGCGCACGCGCGGCGAAGCGCTCGATCATGTGCTGCTCTATGGCCCTCCGGGCCTCGGCAAGACCACCCTCGCGCAAATCCTGGCGCAGGAGATGGGCTCGGCGATCAAAGTCAGTTCTGGACCGCTGCTCGAAAAAAAAGGCGACCTCACCGCCGTCCTCACCTCTCTCGAAAAAAGCGATTTTTTCTTTCTCGATGAAATCCATCGCCTGCAGCCCTCCATGGAGGAAATTCTCTATCCCGCGATGGAGGATTTTCGCGTAGACCTGATCATCGGCCAGGGCCCCGGCGCGCGCGTGCATCCCTATCAGTTAAATCGCTTCACGCTGATCGGAGCCACTACCCGCGCCGGACTGATCATGGCCCCGCTGCGCTCGCGCTTCGGCATCGTGCATCGCCTGGATTTTTATTCGCCGGAGGATTTGCTGCGCATCGTGCAGCGCTCCGCGAAAATTCTCGGCATCACCATGGACGAATCCGGCGCTGCTGAAATCGCCCGCCGCAGCCGCGGGACCCCGCGCGTCGCCAATCGCCTGCTGCGCCGCGTCCGCGATTTCGCCGAAGTACGTGCCAAGGGCCACATTGACCTCGGAGTCGCCCGCGACGCTCTTGCGATGCTCGGCGTGGATGAGCACGGCCTCGATGAGGTAGACCGCAACCTGCTCCTCACCATTATTCAGAAATATTCGGGCGGTCCGGTGGGTTTGAATACGCTAGCCGCGTCGCTAAGCGAAGAAGAAGACGCCATCGAGGAAATCTACGAACCCTACCTGATGCAACTAGGCCTGCTAGACCGCACCCAACGCGGCCGAGTGGCCACGGCCCTAGCCTACAAACATTTCGGCATGGACGAACCCCGCCGTCAACCCGGCCTGTTCAGTTAAAGAGCCTCGGGGCGCCAATGAAGGACATCTACCTCTCACTCGGATCGAACATCGGTGACCGCGTTCTGAACATTTCGCGCGCGATCGACTCGCTGCCCGTCCACGGCGTGCACGTCGTGCAACAATCGTCGCCGTACGAAACGGAACCGGTGGAAGTGCGCGATCAGGAATGGTTTCTGAATGGCGTGGCCGAAGTCGAAACGAAATTGACTCCTCAACGATTGATGCAAGCGCTGCTCGCGATCGAGCGCTCCATGGGCCGCCTGCGCCTTGCGCCCAAAGGGCCCCGCATCATTGATATAGACATCTTGCTTTTCGGCTCGAGCATCCTGCATGTACCAGGCCTCGAGATTCCTCATCCACGCATGGCCCAGCGTCGTTTCGTGCTGGTCCCGTTCGCCGAGATCGCCGCCGGCGCAGTCCATCCAGTGCTCAAGAAGACGATCGCCGAGCTGCTCGACGAAACGCCCGACCGCAGCGAAGTGCGCCTGTTTCTGTAGCGCCGGCTCAAATCCGGGTCACCGTGGGAGATGCCGTGCTGCTACAGCGCCTAGCCGTTAGCGAAAAAAGCGAAGCTGATGTCATCCCGAGCGTAGCGAGGGATCT
Organism: uncultured Acidobacteriota bacterium; assembly: GCA_963804625.1. GTDB lineage: Bacteria > Acidobacteriota > Terriglobia > Acidiferrales > UBA7541 > Palsa-295. The sequence continues at coordinate 204,452 of CAWDRJ010000001.1, forward strand.
GCTTTCGCGCTCCGACCTCCGACTAGCGTAGATTCGTTAGGCCCAATCCGCCCTCGGAATCGCACTTCGAGCATTGTCGCAAACAGCTAAGAAGTGCGCAACACCTTCAACCAGTGCAAAGTCAACGCCTGCGGCGACAGCGCCTCGATTTCAATTTCCGCCACGCGGCCCTCGCTGCGTTCGCGCCAGCGATAGACGCCCGGCTCGGTCTCTTCCCGAATGTGCCCAACCGGCGGACGCAGAAAGTCCTGCGCGTCCGTGAGCGAAACCTTCTCCTGCGTCGCCGGCCGCGTCAGCGCTTCCACCGCGTAACTGCGCAGCAATTTGGGCCAGTACGCATCGAATAGCTCCGACGACGCAAAAATGTCGCTCCAAGCGACCTCGCCGCCGTACGCCACGATCACGCCCACCACATGCTCGCCCTTCAAACCCGACGTCGCGCGCTCGAAGCGCTTCTGCACTTCCTGCGCGAAGTTCTCCACCGACGGTCCCACCTCCGTCGACTGATAAATGTTCCGGTAACCCTCGGTCGGCGCAGCCGAAGCCACCACCCCCGAAAGCTCCCGCGACGCGATACGCGGAGGCGCAACCGCCAGATTGGAAGCCATGTCGCTCCGCTCTCTGGCGGCCGCCATGTCGCCGCGAACGGCCGCCCACACTTGGCCTTGGTCCTGGCCCACCGCCGCTTGTTCTCGCACCGTGGGATGAACCATGGTCTTTGCCGCGGAAAATTTCGCGCCGCCGCTGGTCCAGCGGCTGTGCTCCACGCAAAAGACGTCCAACGGCAGCGGTTTCGCGCCAATCGGAATAATGCGGTCCTTGCCGATGATGCGGTCCTGCTTCCCGCCGGAAACCACTTCGCCCGCCAGCAGCAGCAGCGGCCGCTTCCCGCGATTGATCAGCACGAGCTGGTTTACTTGCGCTCCGCTGGAATAATTCGGAACAGGCTCCGCATCTCCGTTGCGCGACCGGCGCATGCCTTCGCCCTGTTCGGTCACCACCGCATCGCCGGAAGCGAGCGCCGCGTCCAGCGTTTCGAACGAGCCCGTATCAGCGTCCTGCGAAGAAAGCACCGGAAACACTGTGAGCGTTTCATACGTAACTGCCTGGCCCACGCGCCGGTCAGGCGCTATTAGTTTGCCCGGTCCAGCTGCAGGGGAACTTCCGGCCTCAACAACAGCCTTCGGGGTGGCGTAAACCCAAAACAAAATCGCCGCCAACGCAATCGTAGAGCCCAATCCCAAAATCCAACGCCACTTCTGACTCGTCTGCATGGCGTTCTCCTCGTTCGCTCGCGCGGGCAAGACGCTTTCCGCGCGGCTTCGTAGTGAGAATGTGCAGCAGTCAATTACTTGCACCTTTTTTTTCGGGAGCTGGGTTTACAAAAGGACCCTCGATCAGGCCTTGTTGACCTGTTCGATCGTCTGGAGCACGAAGGATTCGAAGCTGGGAGCCAGCTGCGAGACGATTTTCACCCGATAATCGCACAGGATTTCTTCGTGGTCGATTTTCACTATCTTGTAGTCTCGATTCCTGTTTCCCGAACCGATATCGAAACATACAGGGTCGTAATCCATGTCGGGTCCCTTCCCAAATTGTATGTACCCCGCAGGCAAAAGGGCGCTCCAAATGGCTGGATCGCGCGACATTTCCTTGAGCAATCCGTCGAGACTCATTCCGGGTGGGTTGGGCAGCAACCGACACAACTTCAGATCGACCTCCGCCCATCGGTAAGAAAGCACGAACTGCTCGAAGAGCGGTGGAAAACGAGCCGGTAGCTTCGAGTAGATAGGTTCGAGTAGCGCCGGTTCGGGGCTCACCTTTAGAGGCCGCCAATGCCTGCATCCCTACTCATCTGGCTCTCCTACCGCTAGCTGCGCAGAGGTCGGATCCGATCCTGCAAAGACACTTATGGCGTCGAGTCTTTCGAACCCCGCAACAAAACGATCCAGCAGAAGTTCCCAATCGTTGCTGTTCGGCATAATCTAAAGGTGCTCGCGATCCTTAATTTGCTTCTCGCGCTTCTTCTTTTCCTCTTCCTCGGTGCGCTCCCACTCCAGCAACTCTTCCTCGGACATCTGGTAATCGTCGCGCGAAGCGAACATCGAGTTCCGCCGGCTGCTGCGCGCGGTGCGCGCGCCCCGCTTCTTCTTCGCTCCGCCAGAAAAATCGCGCATGCTGCGAATGGGATCGGCGAGCGCTCCGGCTTCTACCAGCAGCTCGCCCACTTTCTCAAGGAAGTCGTGCAGATGGTACGGCTTGAGCAGATAGGGAAGTCCCTCCCGCTCCAGAACGGGCTGCGCCTGCTTTGAAGCCAGCATGGGCACCAAAAAGAGTACGCGAATCGCCTTAGGACGTGCCTGATCGATCTCCGCGCCCTCCGGCGCGTCCGCAGCGCCTTGTGCCAGATCCTTCAACGTATAAAACAGCGGCCCGCGTACGTCGGTCATCGCCACGTTCACGATCACCAGATTCCATTCGCCGCTCGCCAATTCCAGCATCGCGGCCGAGGCAAGCGGAACGATCCGCACGCGCCAACCCTCTGAATCGAGGACGTTTTTCAGCGCGCGCTGACTGACGATGTCGTCGTCAACGATCAAAATTCCAATTTGGGCCAATGCCGCTCCCGCCACTGGTCGCCAGGGCTTTCCCAGCGAGTATAGCGGCTGCGCCAAGCCTCGCCATCTGCCCCTCCGCCCTGTTTCCAAGGCGCTAGCTGCCCGTCTGGACAGGCGAACCAAAAGCGAAAAACTAATCCTTGACATAGCGAACAGAAGGCGAATATATTCTTCCCGTGCGGCGAGGCAATCAATGGCCACTTTCCCCATTCTTCGTGCGACCCGAGCGACGCTTGAGCGTCCCCGGAACCGTGCGAAGCAGACCAGTCTCACCTTTTTCCCCACAGCCGCTCGCCACGGCACCTGTGAGTCCCCGTGCGAAGCTTCCGCGCCCCCTCCGGCGCCAAGCCGGAGTACGAAGCCCGCTACGGAACTGGTCGGCATTGCACGCCTCGCCGCTTCCTCCCCTCGCGCCGAAGCCAAGCGCGGGACGGAGTATTTTCTTCTGCCCGTTCGATCCATCCTGAACCACTGCGATTCCGAGCGCGTCCCGTTTCGCTGGACCGTGAACCCCTATCGTGGCTGCGAATTCGGCTGCCACTACTGCTACGCGCGCTATACCCACGAATACATGGAGCTCGACGGCAACGACTTCGAATCGAAGATTTATGTGAAAAAAGACGCCGGTCCGCTCGCCGACCGTGATCTTTCCACCGAGAAGATCTGGGGCGAGCACATCGCCATCGGCACCGCCACCGACCCTTATCAGCCGGCCGAGCGCGAATTCGGCGCGACGCGCGCCATCCTCGAGAAAATGGCCGAGCGCGACGGGCTGAATCTTTCGATCACCACGAAATCGAATCAAGTCCTGCGCGACATTGATTTGCTCAAGCGCGTTGCCGAGCGTTCCGCGCTGGTCGTAAACCTCAGCGTCACCACCGTCCGCGTCCGCCTCGCGCGCCTGCTCGAACCGCGTGCGCCGCGGCCCGATTTGCGCCTGGAAGCAGTGCGCGCCCTGAACGAAGCCGGAATTCCCGCAGGAGTGCTGGCGATGCCTGTAATTCCCGGCATTACCGACCGCCCCGAGGATCTGGACGCTCTGGCGCGCGCGGCACACGACGCCCGCGCGCAATGGTTCGCCGGCAACGTGCTCTTTCTCACACCGACGTCGCTCAAGCACTTTCTGCCGTTCCTCGACGCGAAATTTCCGAAACTCTCGCGCCAATACCGCGAGTGGTACGGCCGCCACGGAAACGCACCGGATGCCTACAAGAAAGAGCTTTCCGCGCGCGTCGAGCAGCTTCGCGCCAAATATGGCCTCGGCTCGCGTCCGGACCGCTCCGTAAATCGCTCGTGGCGTTCACCGCAAATGCAGCTTTCGCTCGCGAATGGAGAATAGCCATGCCCCGCATGAGGAACGCAAGTTCGAAAAGCCGGCAGCGCAAGAAGCCTGCATCTCACGCCGTCGAATCAGTGCCGCTGCTAACCGAAATCAAACCCAGGCGCGGCATCAAGATGAAACACGTCTCCGCGCTCACCATGGTTCTTGCGGCGATATGTTTGCTTGCGTATCTCGCGGGACGCGTGGACATTTCCGCCGCGACGGCGCCGCCTAACGTCACTGCTGCGACGAACGACGCGAAGGAGCATTCCATGTTTCTTGGTTTGCGCACCGTGAAATACGAAGTGCAGGACGTGGCCAAGGCCAAGGAGTGGTACACAAAAGCGTTGGGCATTCCGCCGTATTTCGACGAACCTGCCTACTACGTGGGATACAACGTCGGCGGTTATGATCTGGGCCTGGTTCCGGCAAAAGACGCGGCGACAAAACGCGCAGCTGCCGGTGTCGCGTACTGGGGCGTCGAAGATGCCCACGCCGCATACAAGCGCCTGCTCGATCTAGGCGCCACGCCAGTTGACGAACTTCAGGACGTCGGCGGTGGGATGCTAGCTGGAGAAGTGCGCGATCCCTTCGGCAACGTAATCGGCATCATCTACAACCCGCAATTCAAACCTGGGCAAGCCAAATGAGCGGCAAAGCCCCACGTCGCACGTAGGGGCACGGCATACCGTGCCTGTATGAAATGCCGCCACTCTCGGCCATCGGTCGGCATCACGGCACAATGATACGCGGCTCATACTGCGCAGCTGCCGCCGGAAGAGGGAATCGCGCCCGCAGAAAACCCAGAAACGCGCGCGAACGCGGCCTTCCGTTCGTTTCCTGCTTGCCCACACGCAACAAAAACACCAGCAAAATCAAAATATCCGATTCCCGCAACGACGGAATCTCGCCGCGCTCGGCTTGCTCTTTCGCCACCTTCTGCAGGAATTCCGCAATCGCGCCGTACAAAGCATGCGCCACCGGCAAGTCCGGCGGCCTCTCGTAGTAAATCCCGGTTCCCAGCGTGCGATACGTCTCCGCCAAAGCCTCCAGCGCCGCAAGCGCTGCAGCATCGTTCAAATCCTGGTTCTGCCCCTGAAAACTCAGAATCGTCGCAGCGAGTCCGCTGACCACCGGCCACCGCTCGTATATAAATTCCACTTGGAATTCGATCCTGGGGTAGGGAAGTTCGTCCCGCGAAAGCGGCTGGCGGTGCTCCGCCTCATAGCGATGCGCCGTGATCAGATATGAACAGTCCTGCGGGCAATCAATCGTCACCTCACGTTCGCGTCCGCAGCACACCGCGCAAATCTTCTCGCCCTTGGCGGGACAAAACCGCTTCGGGGGCCGTTTCTCGCAAATCGGGCAACTCATTCAATATCCTCGCGCGCAGGCCCCTGACGTCCGGTCGCGCCGGCGCACCGCCGCGCGCACGTAAAAGAAAATCTCAGCGCGCCGCTGCGCTTTGCCGCAGGAGTACCACGTCGCTATCGCTGTGGGAGCGGAGTATGCCCAGAGTCTTGCCGTCGGCACTCCAATGGAAGTCTTCGATACGGTCGGCTTCGAATTCCGTCACGCGGCGTCCGGGCGAACCATCCACGGGCGATACCCACAACGCGTACAATCCGTTTTCGCGAATTGGGTAACCGATCGTCTTACCGTCCGCGGTATAGCGAATTTCGCCGGTGGCTCGCGGATCGCGCGGAATTTCCGTCACCGGCTTCAGAGTGTCGAAATCCAGAATCCGGATTACCACCGCGCCGCCAGTGGTCGGCTGCGTCTGAAAAGCCAGATACTTTCCGTCCGGCGATACATTAACGCAACCGCACGTCAGCAAAGCCTCGGATAGCTGCGTCGTCGCACCGCCATCCACCGAAACTTTTTTCGCCACGAATTTCCCGGAATCGAAGCTCGCATACACCAGCCACTTTCCATCCGGCGAACACATCGCGGGAGCGTCGTCCGAACCCGTCGTGAGCTGCTTCAGATTTCCGCCCGTCGCATCCATCCTCCAGATATTCATCGTGCTGTTCCCGCCGCGAAACGCGGACGCAAAAATAATGTAGCGCCCGTGATCGCAGGAGATTGGCCCGAACGAAGGAAAATCATCGTGCAGCAGCGGCGCGCGCCCGCTGCCATCGGCGTTCATCTGAAATATTCCGTTTTCTTGTTCCAGCAGCAGCTTGCCGTCGGGAGTCCACGCAAACCAGTTCGTGGGCGGACGGCTGCTTACGACGACCGGTTTCCCTGCGCCCTTGGCATCCCACCCCGCGGTCTGCAGCGTCCCCACGTACTGCGCTTGCACGGTGGCGATCGTCTTACCGTCGGCGGAAAGGGTGATGCCCGGATAGTCGTTAGTATCGTTGGTTATCGGTCGGTAGACTGCATCCGGATACGAAAAAATGCCCACTTGGGAGCGATTGAAATTGGAATCGCGCCCGCTGCCCAATACGAGGATTCCGCTCTGATCCGGCAACCACAGCGGTGAGTTCAGGAACATTTCGGAGGTCGCGAACGTCTTCTTCTCGCCGGTTGAAGCGTCAAACAGATACAGCCCGGACACCGCAGACTTTTCCGCCAAGAATTCGGAAACCACAATGGATTTGCCGTCCGGCGACCACGCCGGCGCGCGCAGCCGCGTGCCTTGCTTGGAGAGCAATTTTTCGTTCGAGCCGTCGGCATTGGCGATCATCAGATCACCTTCGCCCTGATTGAACTTAAGCCGCAGGAACGTGACGCGCGAGCGGTCGGGCGAAAAGCTGATGTTGCTGCCGATGTCGTGGATAATGCGTTCCGGGCTTCCACCCAGCACCGGCGCGCGGTACAAGCTGTTCACGTTTTTCTCGTTTTTTTCCGCGCGCACGAAATATATGAAGTTGCCGTCCGGCGAAAATTTTAACCCGCGATAAATATCGTCCGAAGGTGGCACGATCTGCGTGTTGCTGTTCGTTGGAACGTTGCGCAGCCACAGACTTTCCTGCCCGCCATCGCGCTGCACGTTCAGAATGTAATTCCCGTCGGGCGATATCGCCGCAAGCGACGCCTTGCCCGTCTCCGTCACCGGCGTCACCGTAAAATGATCGAACGCGACGGATTTATTCCGCGACAGAAACGAATAAATCCCGAACGCCGCCGCACCCACCAGCGCGAGCAGCACCACGCCCGTCAAAATTGCGCCGATTTTGTGCTGCCCCGCCACTTGCATCACCGCCGAACTGGACCCGCTCGGCGTGGCAACCGACGAAACGGCCGGCACTGCGGCAGCTGCCGAACCCGAAATCGGCACCGCGACGCTCGCGGACAATTGTGACCCGCTGCTCGTCGTCACCCGCCCCGAAGAATCCGTTTCCCGCCGCAATCGTTTCAGGTCCGCGCGAATTTCCGCGGCCACCTGGTAACGCATCTCGCGATCTTTCTCCAGTGCCTTCTGCAAAATTTCGTCGAGCTTCGGGGGAATATCCGGGTTCAAACGCATCGCCGGCGGCGGCACGCGATTCAAAATCGCCTCAAAAATTACGCCGGTAGTCTCGCCGCGGAACGGCAAAGCGCCGGTGGTCATTTCGTACAACACAGTGCCAAAAGAAAAAAGATCGCTGCGCGCGTCCAGTTCCTTGCCGCGCACCTGCTCCGGCGACATATACGCGACCGTGCCCACCGCCGTCCCAGGACTCGTGAACATCTCCGCGGAATCGAGCGTGTCGTGTGCCATTGCGCCCACCGTCTCGCCCACGCGCGCGGTGCCGCTCCGCGCCGGCACCAATTTCGCCAGGCCGAAATCCAATATTTTCGCGTGCCCACGCCGCGTCACAAAAAGATTTGCCGGCTTGATGTCCCGGTGAATGATTCCTTGCGAATGTGCGGCGTCCAGCGCGTCCGCGATTTCAATGGCAATGTCCAGCAGGCGATCCAGCTCCAGCGGCCGCCCGTTAATCAAATGCTTCAACGTTGCGCCGTCCAGAAATTCCATCGCGATGAATGCTTTGCCGTTCTCTTCGCCGATATCGTGGATCGTGCAAATGCTCGGATGATTCAGCGCGGACGCAGCCTGCGCCTCCCGCTGAAATCTTCCCAGGGCCTGCGGGTCGCGTGCCACTTCTTCGGGCAGGAACTTCAATGCCACGTAGCGCCGCAGCCGCGTGTCTTCGGCCTTGTAAACGACGCCCATTCCTCCGCCGCCCAGGCTTTCCAGAATCTTGTAATGGGAAATGGTTTGACCAATCAGGGAAGAGTTATCAGTCATCGAACCGCGATTCTAGTTGCCGCGCCGATGCAAGTCAACGAACGAGAGAATCATGTTGCATTAATCGCCGTGATCGCGATGGGTGCCCGCGACCACCCGCGAAATTAATGCACCGCCATTGGCCCGCCCGGTTTTACTTTCTTCATCAGGAATACGAACGGGATCATCGCCGTTATGGCGACGCCCAGCATCCAGAAGTTGTCCACGTAGGCCAGCATGGTCGCCTGCTGGTTAAGGCTACTGGCGATGAGACCGTAGGCCTGACGGGTCGCTTCAGCAACGCTAGACCCGTGTGACGTGAGCAGATGCGTGGTATTTGAGATCATGGCCTGGAATTGCGGATTTCCCGAATTCAGCCGGGCCGTAAGATAGGATTGGTGAACTTGCGCGCGCCGCGCCAGCATGGTGGTGACAAACGAAATCCCGACGCTTCCTCCCACGTTTCGCGCAAGGTTAATCAGTCCCGAAGCTGCGTTATTTTTGCCCGGCGGCAAAAACGCATAAGCGGCGGTGTTAATAGGCACGAAAAGAAACGCCAGACCCAGCGCCTGGAATACGCGCGCCGTCGCCACCGTCCGGAAATCAATCGAGGTGTCGAAGTTCATCATGTTAAACAGCGAAAAAGCCACCATGGCGAGGCCAAATAGAAGCAGCCGTCGCGCATCGGTATGGCCGAGCAAATACCCCACCAGCGGCATACAAATGATGATCGCGAATCCTCCGGGCATAAGCGCCAGGCCCGCCCTTTGCGCCGTGTAACCCAGCAATTCCTGCGTGAACTGGGGCAGCAGCACAGTGCTGGAAAGCAACGCGAAGCCCACCATGAACATCAGCAAATTTCCGATCGCAAAGGAGCGCTCCTTGAACAAATGCAAATCGATGATCGGATGTTCGTGAAACCACTCCCAGAAACCGACTGCAATCAGCGCAACCACGCAGAGGACGGTCATGGTCACAATGAAGTGCGATCCAAACCAGTCGTCGCGCTGACCCTTGTCCAGCACCACTTGCATCGCGCCCAATCCCAACGCCAGCAAGCCTAGGCCGACGAAATCCACCTTGAACCCCTTGCGCTGTCCCTGCTTCATGTACGGCGGATCGCTGATCAGCATATTGGTGAGCAGCAGAGAAATGATGCCGACGGGAATGTTGATGAAGAAAATCCAGCGCCAGTTGAAATTGTCGGTGATCCAACCCCCCAGCGTGGGACCGATTGCTGGCGCCAGCACCACGGCCATGCCATACACCGCGAAGGCCATTCCACGTTTTCTCGGCTCAAACGTGTCCGCCAGAATCGCCTGCTCGCTAGGCTGCAAGCCGCCCCCTCCCACTCCCTGCAGCACTCGAAACACAATCAGCATCGTGAGGTTGGGAGCAAGGCCGCAGAGAAACGAACTAATCGTGAAGAGCGCAACGCAAGACATATAAAAACGCTTGCGGCCGATCAATTGGGAAAACCATCCGCTCATAGGCAGGATGATCGCGTTCGATACGAGGTAGGACGTCAGAACCCAGGTGCTTTCATCCTGACCTGCTGAAAGGCTTCCGGCGATGTGCGGTAGTGCGACGTTCGCGACGCTGGTGTCCAGCACTTCCATGAACGTCGCGAGCGTCACCGTCAACGCGATAATCCAGGGGTTCACTATCGGGCGTTGCCAGGTCGTATCCGCTGTCAGGGCCGTGGAACTCACTTATTTCACCGTCACCTTCGGCTCTACGGACATTCCCAGCTTCAAGTATTGGTCGCGGTCCTCGCCAGGGTCCAAAACGATCTTCACCGGAATCCGCTGTACCACTTTCACGTAATTGCCCGTGGCGTTTTCCGGCGGCAGTAAACTGGTTCGCGCGCCGCTCGAGCCCGCGATGCTATCCACTTTTCCTTTGTAAGTGCGCCCGTTCGCGTCTACTTTTATTTCCACCGGCTGGCCGGGTTTCATGTACTTCAGCTGCGTTTCTTTGAAATTGGCCGTCACCCACACGTCCGCCAGTGGCACGATGGAAAAAAGCTGCTGCCCCGGCTGGACGTTCATGCCCACTTCCGCGTTTTTCGACACCACGCCGTCGACCGGCGCGATGATTTTGGTGTATTGCAGATTCAGTTGCGCCTGTTCCAACGCCGCTTCCCTCTGCTGCACGGTGGCGTCCGCGGAAAGCGCGCGCGCTTGCGTGGACGCCACTTGGCGCGGCCCCGTTTGCGCGTAACGCAAGTTCGCGTCAGCCGTTATCAGCTTACTCTTTGCCTGCGTTACTTGCTGCGAGGCGGCCGCAGCAGAAGCGCGCATCGCTGCGACGGTTGCCGTACTGGCGCTAGCCGCCGCGACCGCGGAGTCATACAACTGTCTTGAAATTTCCTGTTTCTCCACCAGCAGTTTGTACCGCTGCAAATCGTTCTGCGCCTTCACGTCATTCGCCAGCGCCTGATCAAGTTGCGCTTTCGCGGCGTCGAATTGCTGCTGTGCTGCGACGATTCCAGCTCGCGCATTTTCCACGTCGGCTTCCGACGAAGACACCTGGCTGGTTGTGTTCACCGACGTGATTGGAACGTTTAGATTCAAAGCCCGCGCGGAAGCCTGCGCATCGGCGAGCTGCGCCTTGGCCTGATCCACAGCCACCTGATAATCGCGAGGATCAATTTCCGCCAGCACCGTCCCCGCCTTCACGTATTGGTTGTCGTCCACATTCACTTTCTGGATGTATCCCGAAATCCGGGCGCTCAACGGCATCAAATGCCCGTCAACTTCCGCGTCGTCGGTGGACTCGTAGCTCGAAAAATATTGGTACGCAAAATATCCGCCCACCAGCAGCACCACGAACGCGATCGCCAGAATCATCGGCGCACGCGGGTGCAAGCGGAAGAATCCCTGCGAACGCGCCGGAGGCGCCGCCGCCGCCGAATGGGTCTCATCCGCAGCCGGTTTTGCGGACGGCGAAACACTTTCCGGCAGATCGAGCTCGGTTTTTTGCGGCATGGGCTATTTTCCTTTGAAATATTGCTTAACGCTTTCTTCTCCCAGGCCCATCGCGCGAGCCAGGGAAATCTTCGCGTAGTTGAAGCTATAGAGGCTGTTGATGTAGCTGTCGTTGGCGCTCGCCACCTGCTCCTGCGATTGCACCACTTCCACCGTGTCCGTCACCCCCGCCGCAAACCGGTCGCGCGATTGATCCAGCGTCTGCTGCGCCAGGTCAATATTGCTTTTCGCCACCGCAACTTGCTCCGCCGACGATTCCAGGTTCAGGAATGCCGTACGCACGTCCGCGTCAATCTGCGCTTTCAGATTTTCCAGTTTCTCGCGGCTTTGCTCGACCTGCGCATCCGCTTCCATCTCGTCGCCTTGCACCTTGCCGCCTTGAAAAATAGGAATATTGAGCGTCCCACGAACGTCGAAGACTCCATGCGTACTCAAATTGGTAGTACTGGCGATCCCGTAATCTCCGTTGAAAGAAAAACTCGGATAATTTTCCGCGCGCGCCGACTTCTTTGTATATTCGGCCGCACGCAGGGTCGCCGCAGCTGCCTGAAAATCGGAGCGTGAAGCGTACGCGCGCTGCAGCGCTTCTTCGAGGGTCAACCCGACGAACGGTTCATAAGGTGACTTGTCCGTCAGATCGAACTCCTGGCCGGGCGCCAGGCCGATAACACGCGCCAGCGTCAGCTTCTGAATCGCAAAATCATTTCTCGCCTGGATCAATTGCTGCTGCCGCGTTTTCAATTCCACTTGCGCGCGCAGCCCGTCAATCGCAGGAGAAGTTCCCGCCTTCACTTGGTCTGAAGCTTGATCATAAAGCGCCTGCGCCGTGTTCACTTGCGCAGCCACGGTTTCGATTCGTGACGCGTCCGCAATCGCCTGCAAATAGTTGTAACCCACAGCCAGCACCACCAGGTCCCGCGCATCCTTCGCTGTGTATTGCGCAGCCTTGATATTCTGTGTAGCGGCGTGCGTGTCGTTGATCGCCTTCAAATCCAGGATGGATTGCGTCACATACCCGCGAGCATCGAAATAGCCAAAAGGTCCGACAATTGACGGGATGGTGAAGCCGCTTGCGGGCGGGACCTTGAAATTGAATCCAAATTCCGCCAGATCCACTTGCGAACCCTGCGCGTAGCTTGTCGTCGTCACATTCGGTAGCAGCGCGCTTAACTTTTTCCAACGCTCGCCTCGCGAGGTCACTACGTCCTGGCCCGAAAGCAGCAACCCCAGGTTCGTTTTCAATCCCCGATCAATCGCATTCTGCAGCGAGATCTGCGCGACTCCTGGCTCCAGCTTTCCCGGCACGCTTCCTTGATACGAATTTTGCATCGCGGGAGCCGCCGGGCCGCTACTGACACTGCCGCTTGTACTCGACGAAGTAGCTCCGTTTTGCGGAGTGACCGGGCCGGCCGCGATTTGCGCTTGTGCCGCTGCCGTTGTGCCGAGCAGAAACATTGCCAAAATAATCCAACTCGAACATCGCGCGCTCACGATTGCCTCCTGCTTGCGGCGTTCCAAATATGGATGAATCCAGGACCTCATACGACTCAGCAAATTCGTGGTAAAGCGGGACTTGCACTCAAATGACGGTCGATTTCTAAGCCTTGTGTCGCATTTTGCGATTGCTCCGGCTGCCTCGCCCACCCGTGATTTCCAAATTGGGACAAATCAAGTCCCATATTTCTTCGCAGGTCTTCCGCAGTGATGAGTGCGGCTCCTTCAAGGACCAGCTGATCGTCACGCCCATGAACACGATCTGCGTCAGACGAGCCAAATCTGCGGCGGGAATATTGCGACGGATCTCCCCGCGCTCTTGCCCCAGCAAATAAATATCCGTCAGAATCCGCTTTGCGATCTGCGACCGCTTCACCAATTCATCGCGCACAGGCTTGCAGGAAGCGTGCGCCGCAAAAATGGCGCGCAAAAGGGCCGCGCTCTTGTCCGATTGGCCCGCCGCGTCCCCTGCTAGTTCCCGGATCACATCCATCACCGGACCATCGGTCGTTCGTGCCTTTTCCAGCGCGCGTTCCACTGCGGCCACCCGCTCGCCGCCAAATTCGGCCAGAATGTGTTCCTTGGTCGGGAAATAATTGAAAAACGTCCCCTTGCCCACGTCAGCGGCTTCGGTGATGTCCTCGACGGTGGTTTCCAGAAACCCGCGCTGCGCGAATAATTCCAGCGCGGCGCGGTACAGGCGATCGCGGATTTGCGCGCGGTGCCGTTCGCGGCGCCCGCTCGAGCGGATAGCATTCGGTTGGCCGGAAATAGCGGAAGGGCGGGGCATCGTTGAAATTGTTCTGATAATGACCATAGTCCAATTCCGACTGTTGGTCAAGTATGGACTGAAGTCACCAACGCGGGGGTTTCCTGGCAGACAAGAGGGAAGTGCGCCGGAGGGCTCGCCCCCGGCGCGCGATTTTCAAATGAGAACGCTAATCTACCTGTGCTTGGGGCTGTGCTTTTCCAGTACGTCCAGCATGAGTTTCGCAGACGGCGGAGGCGGCACCGCTGCCCTTAGTACGATATCCTTTGCCGGAATCTGCTTGCCGTAGATTCGCGCGTTGGCATCATTGTCGGGACGCACCGTCGAACCTGCCAGTGAGATTCCCGCGAATAGTCCGCGTGCCCGCGAATAAGTGAGCATTTCCGCGCGCATCGTCACGTCGGTTTCCGCAGTGGCATTGCGGCCCACCGGTCCGGCGGCCACCGAGGCGTCGCCTCCCAGCTTCACCTTGCTGCTCAGAATCGAACTCGCGCCCCGCTCGTTCATCACCAGAATAACGAAATCGGTGGCTTGGCCGCCGATCTGGAATCCCACGCTGGCGCCCTCGAGGGCCATCATGCTCGGCGCGCCCCAGCGGCCGCGGAAGTTCGCGTCCTTGCGGCAGGACATTACCCCGCGCCCGTAACTCGCGCCCACGATGAACGCGGCCTTCAGCACGGTCGGGTACACAATCACGCAATCCGCTTTATCAATCAGGCTCTGCGGAATGTCGTCCGGAATATCCATGATTTCCTTGAGGACTTGTCCGGCGCTTTGGATTCGGTCCTCATCGTTTGACTTGTCGTCCGCACGGACGGTTGTCGGGTCGATCATCGTTGGCAGGCCAATCAGCGCTGCGACAAGTAGGGCCGATAGAATCTTTTTCATCGGATGTACCCTCCTATGGGTGGACCGTCATCATATGGATTTCGTGCTCAATTCGCAACCTTGCGGCGCGGAGGCCCAGCCGCCGTCGGAAGTTGGCATATAATCGAACGCTTTCTCGGACGTTTATCCGTAACAAGGCTCTTTCGATAGTGGCTCAATTGCTTCCATCGCCGCGCGCAAACCTTTCTCGCACCTTTCTAGTCCTCCGGCGATGCGGAATTTTGAGTTTCGCCGTCCTCGCATCCGCGGCCTTGGCGCAATACTTGCTCTCCGCCGCGCGTCCCACATCCACGCCCGCAAGCCCATCAACCGTAGCTGCGCGACACGATGCCCCGCGGCCGGACGTGGCGCGTTTTCGCACCCGCGTCGACGACGCTCTTGCCGAAGCCCACGCCGCCAAGGCTTTTTGGGGCATTCTGGTCGCCGATCGCGATACCGGCGAAACATTATATGAACTCAACGCCGACCACTTTTTCACTCCCGCATCCAACGCGAAAATTTTCACGTCGTCTCTCGCCTTCGCCACCCTCGGACCTGCGTTTCAATTCCGCACCACGCTCGAGTCCAAAGCGCAGTTGACCGCGGATGGCCATCTGAATGGCGATTTGGTCTTCGTCGGCCGTGGCGATCCCGATATTTCCAATCGCAAATTCCCCTACGCCGGAAAAGTGGAACACGACGGACCCACAGAAAGAGTTCTCGCGCAGATGGTGGACGAGGCCATCGCCAAGGGCCTAAGAGAAATTGACGGTGATATCGTCGCCGACGATAGCTATTACCCCTACGATCCCTATCCCCCCGGCTGGACCGTGGGGGACCTTTTTTTCACTTTTGGCGCGCCTGTAAGCGCCATCGCCTTCAACGACAATTGCATTTCCGTCGAAATTAGTGCCGGCGCGCAGGCCGATGATCCCGCCACGCTCGCTGTTGACCCCACCGCCGCGCTAAATACTTTCGGCTACGATCTGAAAACAATACCCGCGGACGGCAAACCCGAGTTCGGTGTGGTACGCCAGCCCGGTCCGCAGTTTTTATTGCTGCGTGGCCGCATCCCCGTAGGTCATTCACCGATGGTGCTGGATCTGGCCATGCCCGATCCTGCTGAAACGGCTGCCGTCGCGCTCAAACAGATTTTTGAATCGCGTAGCATTCCGGTCACCGGCACCGCCCGCGTCCACCACGCCGCCCCGCCGGAAATTTACCCCGACGCACCTGTCATCCTCGGTCCGGCTCCCGTCCCCCCGTCGCCGGCCTCCATCGTTTTCGCCGAACATCTTTCGCCGCCGCTCTCCGAGATCGTTCGCGTGACCAACAAAGTAAGCCAGAATCTTCACGCCGAATTGCTGCTGCGCGCCGTCGCCGAAGAAAAAAAAGGCTTCGGTGTCACCGACGCAGGCCTCTGGGTCGAGCAGGATTTTCTAAAAGGTATCGGCGTCGCCGATGGTGACGTCGTTTTCTCCGACGGCTCAGGTCTCGCGCGCGACGATTTGGTCACACCGCGCGCAGTGGTGCAATTGCTCCGCTACGACGCGCAACAAACCTGGGGCGCGGACTACATTTCCACTTTTCCGATTGCCGGTGTGGATGGCACGCTGGAAAACCGCTTCAAGGACACTCCCGCGTCCGGGCTGATTCAGGCCAAAACCGGCGCGCTCGACCACGTCCGTGCCATATCCGGCTTCGCCACCACGCTGCACGGCGAGCGCCTGGTTTTCACAATTTTTGGAAACAATAACCCGCAGCGCGGCCGCGATTCCACCGTCGCCATGGATGCCATCGCTGTCGCCATGGTCGAAACGCTCGGCCCCCCGCCTCCGCGCCGCCCCAGCAAGAAAGCCGCTAAGCAGAAATGACGCCCCGCCGGAAAATCGTTACCGTGTTCGGCAGTTCGCGTCCCCGTCCGGGCGAAACACAGTATTCCGTCGCGCAAGAGCTGGGCCGCGAACTGGCGCGCCAAAAATTCATCGTCTGCAGCGGCGGCTACGCCGGCACAATGGAAGCCGTCTCGCGCGGCACAAAAGAAGCCGGCGGCCGCACGATCGGCATCACCGCAAGTTTCTTTAAAGCGCGCGCCAACCAATTCGTTGACGAAGAAATTCGCAAGAAAACCTGGCAGGATCGCCTCTTCGCGCTCATCGCCCGCGGCGATGCTTTCGTAGCCTGTCCCGGCGGCACCGGAACGCTAGTGGAATTGGCGGTCGTCTGGGAAATGCTGAATAAGCACGTAGTCAGCGGAAAACCGCTGGTCGTGTTCGGCGAATTCTGGCACCCAATCATTGATCGCGTCCGCGAAATCGAGCGCGGCCACGAAACGCGCTGGGGCGAAAAGCAGGAATCGCTGATTCATCGCGCCGCGTCTCCCGCGTACGCCGCTGCATTCCTCGCTGAATACTTTGCCAAGCCAAAAACGCGCCGTCGCACCCAATAATTCGGCGCAGCAACCGCATCTCCGGAAGGGCGGGACTTCATTCCCGGCGTAAATGCCATAAAAATCGAATGGGCTCCAGCCCCTGCGGCCATTCTTTTGGGGTTGGCGATGCTCATGCTCCATCGCGCGCCAAACGCCGCGCTTTCCCTCGCCCTGCTTTCCCACAGCCAACCAAGCTACAATATTCTGATCAACGAGCCATCATCACGAGGTATTCGTGTCGCGCTCAGCAGAGCAAGTCCTCGAATTCGATCGCCTGAAAGAAATCGTAAGCGGCTACGCCACCTGTGCGCCTGGACACCGCGTCATCGAAGCCCTCGCGCCTCAACAAGACGTCGCCGCGCTCGGCACGGAATTCACGCTTATCAACGAAGCCGTCGCCTACCTCCGCGCCGGCTCCGAACTTGGCTTCGGCTCGCTCGCCGATCCCGAAACGTGGCTCGCCCGTCTGGCGGTTCCCGCCTCCGTGCTCGCCATCGGCGAACTGCTCGATGCCACGTCGCTGATGGAGTTAGTAAATGCCGTCCGCCAGACTTTTAAGGAAGACGCCTCCAAGCATCCGCAACTTTCGGCCCGCGCCGCGGCTGTAGCGGATTTGCGCCATCTCACCACCGCCATTCGCCGGGCCATTCTTCCGAACGGCGAAATCAGCGACGACGCGTCGCCGCAACTCCGTGGCATCCGCACCGGCATCGCCCAAGGCCGCGACAAAATTCGCCGCTCCCTCGAAAGCATTCTGCGCGCGCGCGGTGAAACCACCGGCGAAGATTACGTCACGCTGCGCAACGACCGTTTCGTGATCCCCGTGCGCGCCTCGGAACGCCGCAATGTCCCCGGCGTGGTCCACGCGGCCAGCTCCACCGGCCAAACCGTTTTCGTCGAGCCGCTCGAAGCGATTGACCTGAACAACCGCCTCGTGCAGCTCTCGGAAGAAGAGCTGGTCGAGATTTCGCGAATCCTCAGCGAACTCACGGAACGCCTCCGCGCCGACCGCGGCTCGCTCAGTGTCGCCGCCGCGCAAATCGCGCATTTCGATTCTATTTTCGCCCGCGCTCGCTTCGCGCGTGAAATTGACTGCGTCATGCCCACCTTTCAAACCGACAATTTCCTGCGTCTCGACTCTGTGCGCAATCCTGTGCTCGAAGCGAAGCTGCGTCCACTCGGCCGCAAAGCCGTTCCGCTTTCGCTCGCGCTCGGCGGCGACGAGACCGTCATGGTCATCAGCGGCCCCAACACCGGCGGCAAAACTGTCGCACTGAAATCCGTCGGCCTAGCCGCGCTCTCGGCGCAATCCGGCATTCCCGTTGCCGCCGAACGTGCCGAGCTTCCCATCTTCGATCGCGTGCTCGCCGACATCGGCGACGAGCAATCCATTGCCGCGGACCTCTCCACCTTTTCCGCGCACATCGTCAATCTGAAATCCATGCTGGATATCGCCACCGATCGCTCGTTGATTCTCGTGGACGAAATGGGCACCGGCACAGCCCCGGAAGAAGGTGCGGCCCTCGCCGTCGCCCTACTCGAAGAATTTCGCGCCCGCCGCGCGCTCACAATCGCCACCACCCATCACGATCGCCTGAAATCCTACGCCTCCACCACTTCCGGCATCGTCAACGCCGCCATGGCATTCGACGAAGAAAATCTCCAACCCACTTATCGCTTGCTCGTCGGCGTTCCCGGCACATCCAGTGGAATCGAAATCGCTCGCCGCCTAGGCCTTCCCGCGCACGTAGTCGGACACGCTCGCGCCAGCCTTTCCCCTGAATCACGCGAGGCCCGCGACCTGATCGCCTACCTCCATCGCAGCCGCGATGAAATGGAGCAAATCAAGCGACAAGCGCGCGACGAACTCGCGCAACTCGAAATCGAGCGCCGCTCGCTGCAAACCGAATGGGTCGAGCGTCAGAAAAAACGCATCTCCGAGCTGGAGCGTAATTTTCAGGAAACGCAAAAGCGCCTGGAAACCGAAATCGCGCGTCTCGCCGATGAGATTCGCGACCGCACCCTGCGCGCACAAATCGAAAAGCAATCCGGTAAACGCATCGCGAAAATCGGCGCGGAAGCCCGCGCGGATAGCAATGCTGCAGTCGTTGAAACTCTCGCGGCCTCGCAAGAGGATCTCGGCGTTTCGCCACGTGTGGCCGGTAAGCCCGTCGCTCCCGAGCGGCTTTTCGCCGGCCAGCGCATCACCGTGAAAAATTTCAAGCAGCCGGTCGTCTTCCGACGCCACGATGGCCGCATGGCGGAAATCGAAGCGGGCCCGCTGCGCATGCGCGTCCCACTCAGCGACGTGATCAGCATCGAAGCCGACAAATCACAGACAACGAGGTCAGACGCAGGCGCCCAACGCCATGGCATCACGGTCCACGCACAGTCCAGCGATGAGCCGGTCGCCGATGAAATCAACTTGATCGGCTGCACGGTGGAAGAAGCCACCCGCCGTGTGGACAAATTCATTGACGAAGCCGCCCTGGCCGGCAAACCAAGCGTTCGCATAATCCACGGCCACGGCATGGGCGCCCTCCGCCGCGGCCTGGGCGAGTTCCTGTCCGCACACCCCTTGGTCGAAAGCATCCACCACGAAGCCGAAGACCGCGGCGGTGCCGCGATCACGATTGCAAATCTCAAGGCGTAAGTCCTTGAGAATAATCGGAGATTCTAGTAGAATCTACTCGTATCTACTAGAATTTACTGGAGCAGAAAATGGCTAAAATGGTCACCATCGAGCAGCGCGCGGTGGGCGTCTTTAATTGGGGCCAAGACGAGCAGGCCCGGATTGAGCGAAATGTTTTCGCGCAGGACGGAGAGATTCGTGAGGCACTTCGCTTCTGCAAGAATCGAAACGGTCGTCACAACCGAGTCCATCTGGTCATAGAGGAAAGGGACTTCGTTGATCTGTTTCGAAGTGCCGTTCAAAATGGCGTCTTTCAGGAAGAGACTCTTCAAAAATTGCGCGGAATCGTGGATCAGAGGCGCGATCCCTTACTCGAGGTCATTGGCTCCTGCACTGGTTCCGACGGCAAACTAGCAGAAAACATTGACGACGAATTGTACGGAGAGTATCCGGCTTGAGACTTTTCGTTGACACGTGGGGCTGGATGGCTCTCGCCGAACCGCTGGATCGGAGACACGCGGCGGCACTACAGTGCTACGAGGAATATAGCCGTTCGGGTCGAGTCGTCACATCCAATTTTGTGCTCGACGAGACTCTGACTCTATTGTTTCGGCGCCTGCCGTTCGACGGCGCTCATAGCTTCTCCAAGGCGGTTCTCGAATCGCCCTTCGTGGCTGTGGAAGCTGTCACGGAATCGCGCTTTCGCAGAGCGTTCGAGCTACGCCGCCGGTTTTCGGACAAGCCGAACATCTCTTTCACAGACCTCACCAGCATAGCGATCATGACCGAACTGAAAATGGCGGATATATTGACGGCTGACGCACACTTTGCACATGTCGGACTGGGATTTCAGCTGTTGCCAAACTGACGGAGTCACTCGAAATTGGCGGAGGCAGGCTCTTTCGCGGATCGCGTGAAGCAACAGGCGGACATCGTCCGCGTCATCGGCGAATACGTGCGCCTCAAAAAGACCGGCCAGAATTTCACCGGCCTTTGCCCCTTCCACCAGGAAAAAACACCGTCCTTCGCGGTCCACCCAACCAAGCAGATCTATCACTGCTTCGGCTGCGGCAAAGGCGGCGACGTCTTCCAATTTGTGATGGAACTGGAAAAGTCCACGTTCCCTGAAGCCGTGCGCACGGTAGCCGAAAAATGCGGCATCGCAATTCCCCGGCCGCGCGAACGCTCGCCCGAAGAGCGCACAGAAAATCAGCAGCGCTCTGCTCTCGTCGAAATGCACCGCGAAGCCGCCGCCTTCTTCGCGCGCCAATTGCACGAAAGCGCGGAAGGCAAAGTCGCCTGCGCCTATCTCGAAGATCGCGGCCTGAATAAAGAAGCCATCACGCGCTTCAGCCTCGGCTTTGCGCCCTCGGCCGGCGACGCGCTGTTCCGTTTCCTGAAGCAGAAATATCCAGAAAAACTTCTGGAAGTTTCCGGCATCGTCTCGCGCGATCAGAACGGCAACCGCTTTTACGATCGATTCCGTCGCCGCATCATGTTCCCGATTTCGAACGAATCCGGCAAAGTGATCGCGTTCGGCGGCCGCGCCATGGGCGACGACATGCCGAAATACATGAACTCCCCCGAAACGCCAATTTATTCCAAGAGCAACGTTCTCTACCACCTCGACCGCGCCAAAGAGGCTCTGCGCCAAAGCGATTTCGCCGTTCTCGTCGAAGGCTACATGGACGCCATCGCCGTAGCCCGCGCCGGAGTCGCCAACGTAGTCGCGAGTTGCGGCACCAGCCTCGCCGAGTCGCAGACAAAGCTGCTCGCGCGCTTCACTCGCCGCATCGTCGTGAATTACGATCCAGACACCGCCGGCCAAGCCGCCACCGAGCGTTCGCTCACACTGCTCCTCGAAAAGGAATTCGACGTCCGCGTCCTCGCGCTCCCCGGCGGCGCCGATCCCGATAAATTCATCAAGGAACAAGGCGTCGAAGCCTACAAGAAGCTCCTCGTGCAAGCCCCGCCGTATCTCGATTACCTGATCTCCCGCGCGCGCCAAATGGACCGCACCACCGCGCAAGGAAAAGTCGCCGCGCTGAATTTCCTGATGCCCTACGTTCAGCGCCTTCCGAATCGCCTGCTGCGTTCTGAATGGGCCACACGCATCGCTTCCGAATTGCGCGTGGATGAACCAGTCCTGCGCGCCGCCCTTCGCCGCGCCGCCGACGAGCGTCGCAGCGAAGTGAAACCGAAGGCCGAGCTGCTTACTCCCGCCGTGAAGCGCGCCGAACGCCAGTTGATCCGCATGCTTTTTGAAGCCGAAGAATTCCGCGAAAAACTAGCGCATGAAATCACCAGCGATGATCTCCATCGCGGCTTGGAAACTGCCAAAATCTTCGAATCGCTATTCGTCACCATTAAAAACAACGAAAGGCCTGATGCCGCCGTCCTCGGCGCCACGCTCGAAGAAAAAGACCGCCGCCTCCTCTTCGAAATCCTCTTCGAATCGCTCCCCGAAGCCACCTGGGACGACGCCTCCAGCTGCCTGGACTTCCTGCGCAGCCGCCACGTGGAAGAAGAACTGGCCGACCTCCAAAAGCAGCTCGAAGCGAAGCCCGCACCCGACGAACTCCGCAGAATCGTCACGCGCCGCCTGGAATTGCAGAAATTGCTCGCCAGTCACTAACCGGCACATCGCGAAACCGCCTTTAAAGCCGCCACTCCCTGCTAACCTCAATTTCCGCCTGAAGTCCAAAGTGCCGACGCCCGCAATTCTCACGGAAAGGAGAGGCAACGAATGCGTACCACCGCAACCAAAGCAGTCTTGCTCGCTTTGATTTTCTGCATCGCCGTACTTGCTTGCGCATCTTCTGCAGTGACAGCACGGAGACAACGGCAAAAAGCAGGAGGGAGCACTTCGATGCCGCAAGCCACGAACTTCCGTTTGTTCAATCCGGAGACGCTGATGACGCCCGCTGCCGGCTACTCCCAAGTAGCCGAGGTGACCGGCGGCAAAGTCGTCTACATCGCCGGCCAGATCGCGCTCGATACGTCCGGCGCGCTGGTCGGCAAGGACGATTTTCCGGCTCAGGTCGAGCAGATCTTCAAGAACCTCAAAGCTGCCGTCGAAGCCGCTGGCGGCGATTTCAATGACGTGATTAAACTCAACTTTTACTGCTCGGAAAGCGTGGACCCTGCTCTCATACCGCAGGTCCGCGGGATTCGCGACAAATACGTGAACACGCACAATCCGCCGGTCAGTACCTTCGTGATCGTCCACCGCCTCATTCGCCCCGAATGGCTGATCGAAGTGGACGCGGTTGCAGTAGTGAAACGCTAGGAAAACGATGGCAGGCGTCGTACTGCGCCGATGAGTATTTGCAGTGCGACGGAGTCGGTTTTCCTTCTTCGCTCGCGCGAAAACTATCGCCCGTACAATAACTTACGGCCCTTCGTTGACGCGCCTAGGCCGTATGTTATATATTCGTAGGGTTTTGGAGGAAACGGGCGGCACTGTTCGCGCATCATATACGTGTGTGAGGGCAGGCGCGGCGGTGCTGGCACGGGCGCGGAATCGGCGACGGGTTCGGAAAGTTCGTCCTAAAATATCCGTTTAAATGCTGTTAACGCAATATGCGCCGGGGTGTCTCACCACGGTCGCTTTGCATTTTGCGGACCCGTTTTGCGCGCGGCGCATCGCCTGACCTCTGCAAGGGAGGAAGTGTGACGGTTGCTCTTGAGGAAAAGTACGACCAGGTTCGTCAACTCATCGCTATGGGCAAGGAGCGCGGCTACCTGCTCTACGATGAGGTGAACGATATCCTGCCGCCCGAGGTTCATTCCTCGGAAGAAATTGACGATCTACTCTCGACCTTCGAGCGTTACGGAATTGATGTGTACGAAGATCTGGCCAGTGCCAAAGCAGCGCTTGCCGCCGCGGATGCCACCGATTCCGCTGAACCGGTCAAGGAATTGGAATCGAGCGCCGCGGAAGATGGTGAACTCGATCTAACCCCAGGCTCGCTCGAAAAAACCAACGACCCCGTGCGCATGTACCTGCGCGAAATGGGTACCGTGCCGCTGCTCACTCGTGAAGGCGAAGTGGCCATCGCCAAGCGCATCGAGCGCGGTCAGCTGCTCGTCCTGAAAACCATCACGCGTGCTCCGCTGATCCTGAAGGAACTCCTTCAGGTCGGCGAAGATCTTCGCAACGGCTCGCGCTCCATCAAGGAAATCGTTCAGTTCGACGACGAAGAGCTCACCGAAGAAAAGATTGAAGCGAAAACCAAAGACACGCTCAAGCAGATTGACAAGGTCGCCAAGCTTTATCTTCTCGCGCTGAAGCAGGCCGCCAAGCTCGGCAAAATGGCGAAGTCCAAGAAGCGTCCGTACCTGCGCGCGCGCTATGCCTTGGCTCGCACCCGCGTCGAGATGTCCAATCGCATGCGCGATCTGGACTTCAATCCGCTCGAGAAAAAGCGCCTGATCGAAAAAATCCGACAGACCGTCGAGCGCGTCCATTTCCTCGAGCGCGAAATCGTAAAGCTCGAGCGCCGCGTGGAAGCCTCCAAGGCCGACGTCCAGGCCGAAGCCCGCAAGGACCTGAAAGCACGCCGCCAGGAACTCGCCGAAATCGAATTGGCCAGCGAAGTCAGCCCCACCGAGCTGAAGCGCGGCCTCCAGGTGATTCTTCGCGGCGAAGCCGAAGCCGAACAGGCCAAGAAAGAATTAATCGAGGCCAACCTTCGTCTCGTCGTTTCCATCGCGAAGAAATATACCAATCGCGGTTTGCAGTTCCTCGACTTGATTCAGGAAGGCAACATCGGCCTGATGAAAGCCGTGGACAAATTCGAATGGCGCCGTGGCTACAAGTTCTCCACCTACGCCACTTGGTGGATTCGCCAGGCCATCACGCGCGCCATCGCCGATCAGGCCCGCACCATCCGCATTCCGGTGCACATGATCGAAACGATCAATAAACTCGTGCGCACCCAGCGGCAATTGGTTCAGGAACTCGGCCGCGAACCTACGTCCGAAGAAATCGCCAAGCGCATGGACATTCCTGTCGCGAAAGTCCGCAAGATTCTGAAAATCGCGCAGGAACCCATTTCGCTCGAGACTCCCATCGGCGAGGAAGAAGATTCGCATCTCGGCGACTTCATTGAGGACAAGGCCGTCGTCTCGCCTTCCGACGCGGTCATCAATCTCAGCCTGAAGGAGCAAACTTCTTCCGTGCTGAAGACTCTCACGCCGCGCGAGGAAAAAGTCATCAAGATGCGTTTCGGCCTCGACGATGGCAGCGAGCACACTCTCGAAGAGGTCGGCCAGTCCTTCGCCGTCACTCGCGAGCGCATCCGCCAGATCGAAGCCAAAGCCCTGCGCAAGCTGCGCCACCCGTCGCGCTCGCGCAAACTCCGCGCCTTCCTCGAAGGCTCCGCCAACGATTACTGACCGGTTCGGCGACTAAAGACGCGCGATCAGATCCTGTTTAGGAATATTGTTCCACAGGCTGACGCGCGTCAAAATGTCGTTGAGCGTGCCTTTGGCAAGCGCGTCGTGATCTGGCACGGTAATGTTGTGTTCACCGACTGCCGAGACTTTACGTAGCCGTACGTGGCTTCCTTTTTGGCGGAGAATTTCGTAGCCCAGCGATTGCATCAGTTTGATGAGGTCGCGCCCGCTAATCTGTGGCAGCCGGGGCATCGGAGAGCTTTAGTTCTGATACCACAAGAATGTCAATGTCGGGGGTGTGATCGCCGTTTTCGAAGTGGACCGCTACCGCTTCCTTGATGTTCCGAAAGAGTTCGTCCGCGGTTTGCCCCTGCGTAAAAATGTCTTCGCCGATACCTCTTGCGCACCAGGTGTCGCCGTTCTGGTAGACTTCCATTTTTACGAGCATGTTAATCCTCTTGAGCTTTATCGTACTCCGAACGGCCGGAATTGGACACCAGGCGAAACCGCTTCTGCGCTTTGTTAACTAACGGATGGCTCGCCCGGTATTTTTGCTGGTAGCTACCTTTCAAGCGTCTCCTGTAGCCGATTGAGCGCTTCGAACCAGTACGCTTTCATCTTCGCGCATTCCCTGGAACTCGCCAGCTTCATGTGATCCACGGCCGCCTGACTTTTGCCCGCGCCCTTGGCGTAAAAATTCACGCTCAACCGGCTCGCGCCCCCATCCCACTTCGCGCGCAAAGATTTATTCGGCGTCGCCGTGGTGATTTCGATTTTGGCGTCGGGTAGCCAGCTCTGTCGCAATTTTTCATTCGTCCACGACTCATACAACTTCGTCATCGGCACATTCAAAGTGCGGCTCCCCGATGCCGCAAATTCCCCGTCGCACTTCTGAAATTTTTCGCGCATGCCGCGTGCGTGCTCGTAAGGCACCGCGATCATCTGCGACCACCACGGTCCCACCTTATGCGTCTTGGCCAGGTAAGCCGAGATCTCTTTATGCGGCCACTTCTTCGCGCCCGCCTTGTCCAAAATCTTGAACCACCCAGGCCAGGTTTTCCCCGTGCGTTCCTTCACCGCCTCGTCGCTCATCCTCTTCGCTTCCCGCGGTTTCTGCATCGCCATCGCTCCTATTTTTGTTGCTGCGCCGTCGCCCAATTTACCGCCGAACCGTAGCCGTACACCAGTTGCGCGCCGCGATCGGCGCCAATCGTCAGCAATATACCAAGCAGCACCAACCCCAAGAGCAGCACCTTCCGCAATTTCGCGGCGAAATCCTTGCGCGTGAAAAACGCGAACATGCACAATCCGATCGCCAGGCTCGTCGCCGTCAACATCAGCGTCTCGTGAATTCCCACCGCGCGCTGCGCTTCCCCCGGCGCCACCGAATTTGCCGCCGCAAGCCCGGTCATCACCGTAACGATCGCCGCCAACGTGCCCAGATAAAGCAGCCGCGTCGCCGTCCTCTGCAATTCATCGCTCGCGCGCCACACCGCCAACAATTCGAAAAGCAACGCCCCGAGCCACAGCACGATAGGGAAGTGCACAAACATCGGATGCAAATTCAACGCTGCCTTCATACCCGGAAGCATCGCTTCTAGCCTCCTTGCTCAAACCGCGGGAGCCGCCACGCGGCGCATTATGTGCCAACCGCCGCGGATCGTAAACCGCAGTATAATGCGCGCCGTCTGCGCGGTCAGATTTTGTAGCGGCGGTCTTTGGTTCGCCATCCGTCAAGCGGCGAACGCCAAGCTGACGCCAATTCCGTACGCGACGGGCGGCCGTGCCGATGAATAAAACTTCGAAACCTCGACCACCCGAACGCGACTACTCGCACCGTTTGCTGATAGATAAGTTGGGTGTGAAGCAAGGACAGCAGATCGCGGTCCTAGGAGTGGAAAGCGTGGAATTTCTGCAAGATCTCGCCGACCGCGCTCCCGATTACTCGCGCGGAAAACCCATCGCCGGCGCTGACCTCATCTTCTTTTCAGCGGAAGCAACAACAGATCTCACGAAACTGAAATCTCTCGCGCGCTCCATCTCCAAAAACGGCGCGATCTGGGTCGTCTACCCCAAAGGCCAAACCCACATCCGCGAAATTGATGTGATCACTGCCGGCAAAACCGCCGGCCTCACCGACAACAAAGTCTGCAGCTTCTCCGCCACGCACACAGCCCTGCGCTTTTGCATTCCTCGGGCAAACCGCTAATTGTTTGGTCCTGCACAATGGATCGCCCGGATCAATCCGATTTCGTACGTTGTGACCGTGTAAAGTGTTGACGTAATTTTTCGCCGCGTCATCCCGCTGCGGCTATGATGTTTCCATGCCGACAAGCCTCGATGTTCGCGGCCTCACCGTCGAGCTTCCCACGTCCTCCGGCTGGGTGCGTCCGGTAAACGAGGTCTCCTTCACGCTCGCGCGCGGCGAAACTCTCGGCATCGTCGGCGAATCCGGCTCCGGCAAAACGATGTTGTCGCTGGCGCTCATGGGCCTCGAACCGCACGGCGCACGCCATCAAGGCGAAGCGTGGTTACATCCGCGCAACGCCGGCGCGAACGGCAACGGAACCGGAAACGGCGGCAGCAGCGCAAGCAAGCACGAGGCTAACGCCGCCAACCCTGACATGCCGCGCGAAAATCTCCTCGCCCTCTCCTCCGAAAAAATGCGCGAAGTCCGCGGCCGCGAAATCGCCATGATTTTTCAGGAACCCATGACCGCTCTAAACCCCGTCCTGCGGATCGGCGCGCAAATCGAGGAAGCCATCCGCGTGCACGAGCCGCGCACCAACGCAAATGACATCCGCCGCCGCGCTCTCGCAGCTATCGAACGCGCTGCACTCTCGGCCCCCGAGCGCCGCGCGCGCCAATATCCCCACCAGCTCTCCGGCGGCCTGCGCCAGCGAGTCATGATCGCCATGGCCCTCGCGGCCGGCCCCGGCGTCCTCATCGCCGATGAGCCCACCACCGCCCTCGACGTCACCGTACAGAAACAAATCCTCGAGCTCCTCGCGAAACTGCGCCGCGACCTCCAGCTCTCCATGATTTTCATCACCCACGATCTCGGAGTCGTCGCGCAGGTCGCCGATCGCGTCGCGGTAATGTATGCGGGGCGCATCATTGAAGAAGGCCCGGTGTCCGAAGTCCTGCAAGCGCCCGCACACCCTTACACGCAGGCGCTCCTGCGCGCCGCGCCCCGCCTCGCCCGCGAAAAATTAGTTCCGATTCCCGGCACGGTTCCGTCTCTCGATTCGCTTCCTCCAGGCTGCGCTTTCGCGCCGCGCTGCCCGAACCGCATACCCGAATGCGACGCAGCAGTTCCGGAATTGCGCACCGTAAACACAAATCATCACGCCAGGTGTATTCTCGTCCCATGAGCTCGGCCCACAATCCCGCGCAGCCTGAACAAATAACCGACCAGCAACGGAAAGCGCGCGTTCGCGACCGCTTCACGCAAACCGCCGAGGTTTTCGGCGATTACGCCGTCACCGAACGCGTCGCCGAAGCCGAATTGCTCGCGCGTCTTGTCAATGCCGGTCCCGACGACCTCGCCGTAGACCTCGCCGCCGGCCCCGGTACACTTGCTCTACGCTTCGCAAAACACGTCCGCTGGATTTGCGCGCTTGATCTCACTCCCGCGATTTTGGCGCGCGCGCGCCACAAGGCCGCGGCAGAAGGCTTGCTCCAAAAATTCGCGTTCGCGCTCGGTGACGCTCAGGCCTTGCCGTTCCCGGATGGCTCGCTCGACCTCGCCGTCACCAGCTACAGCCTCCACCACATTTCCGATCCCGCCCGCGTCCTCCACGAAATGGCGCGCGTGGTACGGCGCGGAGGACGCGTCGGCGTGATTGATATCGTCGCCCCCAAAGATCCCAAAATTCGCGAACGGAATCACCGCATCGAGTACATTCGCGATCATTCCCACTCGCGCTCGCTCGCCCAGCCGGAGTTCGCGGAAATGTTCAGCGCCGCGGGCCTGCGCATCACCAACACCGAATATCGCGAACATCCGCGCGTCTTTGCCCACTGGATGCACGTCGCCGGCTGGAAGCCCAGCGATCCCGAATTCATCGAAGCCCGCCGCCTGATGGTTGACTCCATCGCGGACGACGGCTCGAATTTTCATCCACGTTTTCAGCCCGCGGACGTCACGCAACCCGGCGCGGAACCCGACCTTTACATGGTCAACACCTCCATCAATATCGCTGCAGAGAAATTGTAGGGATGCCCGCGGAAGCCCTGCTCGAAGCCCGCAATCTGCGCAAATCCTACTCCGTCGCGGCTGGCCCGTTCACCCAATCCACTCGCCGCGCGCTCGCCGTAGACGGCGTCAGCTTCTCTCTCGCCCGCGGCGAGACTCTCGGCATCGTCGGCGAATCCGGCTGCGGCAAGACGACTCTTGCCCGCATGCTGCTCCGCTTGATCGAGCCGGACTCCGGCGAAATTATTTTTCGAGGAAAGAACTGGCTTAGCGCGAGCGGCGGGGAATTGCGCCAGCTGCGCCGCGGCATGCAAATGGTTTTCCAGGATCCGATCGCGTCGCTCAACCCGCGCATGCGCGTCGGCTCGATCGTCAGCGAACCGCTGGCGATCCACGATCCGCAACTCACGCGCAACGAGCGCCGCGCCCGCGCCGCGGAAATTCTAGCAGCCGTCGGCCTCGGCCCGGAAACTCTCACGCGCTACCCGCACGAATTTTCCGGCGGCCAGCGCCAACGCATCGGCATAGCCCGCGCGCTGATCCTGCGCCCGGATCTGCTGATCGCCGATGAGCCAGTCTCCGCGCTCGACGTTTCCGTAGGCGCCCAAATCCTCGAACTGCTAGCCCGCCTCCAAAGCGAATTCTCGCTCACGCTAATTCTGATCTCGCACAGCCTTCCAGTAGTAGCGCAACTGGCCACCACGGTAGCCGTAATGCAAGCCGGCCAAATCGTAGAACAAGGCCAAGCAACCCAAGTCCTGCAGACCCCGAAGCACCCGTACACCCAGGCCCTACTAGCTGCCGTCCCCCAAATCCCCGAATAACAAATAACATAAGCATCCCGCAGGGGCCGATCTCAGACGTGCTTTTCGCGTCCCGGTCGTTCGTGCGGGACCGGCCCCCACCGCCGCGCACCCGCCTTTTCTGGGAGTGCGGCGGCTTGCCGCCGCCTTGGTTCAGGGCGAGGCTTGCCTCGCCCAAAACGCAATCAGCATCGCGAACGATCCGTGAACCCAAGCCGCTGCAGGATATCTGCTCTCCCCCTGAAAAAATCTTGATAGAATCGCCCGGGCTGAAACTTTCACAAAAAGCAATCCGTACTGGCAAAGAGACACCGCATCACCCATCGCCGCGAAGAGGAGAAACCCCAAATGGCCGATGCAGCGACGCCCACGCCAACACCCACACCCGCCACCTCCGACAATTCCTTCACCCGCATCTTCGGCGTTCTGTTTTCCCCCAAGCCCACCTTCGACTCCATCGTCCGCCGCCCCACCTGGATCGTCCCAGTCATCCTCGGCTGTATTTTTTTTATAGCGATAGTAGCGATCTTCACGCAGCGCGGCGGATGGCCCAGCTTCTTTGAAAAACAAGACGCCAACAGTTCCCGGATGCAGAACATGTCCGCGGAAGAACGCGAGCGCACCCTCGAGGCCCAGATAAAAATCGCGCCCAAGTTCGGCTACGTCGAAGGCATAGTCATTCCTCCAATCGCTGCTCTCGTCGTCGCCGGGATACTCATGCTGGTCTTCAACCTCAGCGGTGCCACGAAGATTGATTTCAAGACCTCGCTCGGAATCGTTGCCTACGCCTGGGTACCCTGGCTCGTCCACGCAATCCTCAGCATTTTGATCTTGTTTCTGAAAGATGCCTCCACAGTTGATCTGCAAAACATCGTCGCGTCCAATCCCGGCGCGCTGCTTTCCGACGACGCGGCCAAATGGCTCGTCTCGCTCCTCGGCTCGATTGATATCTTCGCCATCTGGACGCTCATCCTCCTCGCAATCGGTTACAGCGCCACCAATCCCAAGAAACTCTCGTTCGGCAAAGCTTTCGTCCTCGTGATCATTCCGTGGATTTTTTTCATCGCCATCAAGGTCGGGCTCACCGCCGCGTTCTCCTGATACACTGGTTCGAATGGAGTCGCACCACGAAGGATTTAAGTTCGAAGTCCTGGCCACCGATCCCACGGGCGCTCGCTTAGGCCGCCTCACCACGCCGCACGGCGTAATCGACACGCCTGCATTCATGCCCGTCGGCACCGCCGCCACCGTAAAAGCCCAAACGCAGCAGGATCTCGAAGACCTCGGCGTGCAAATCTTGCTCTCGAACACCTACCATCTGTTCCTGCGTCCCGGCCACGAACTCATCCGCGAAATGGGCGGCTTGCACAAATTCATGTCCTGGCCTCGCGCCATCCTCACCGATTCCGGCGGCTTCCAGGTTTTCAGTCTCCGCGAATTACGCAAAGTCACGGACGAAGGCGTCACCTTCCGCTCGCATCTCGATGGCTCCGAACATTTCCTTTCGCCCGAGAAGGCGCTGGAAATCGAAATCGCGCTCGGCGCGGACATCATCATGGTCCTCGATGAATGTATCGAAGCGCCTGCGACGGAATCACGCGCTCGTGAAGCCGCCGCGCGCACCCTCGATTGGGCGCGCCGCTCCCGCGATTATTTCGCGCAGCATGGAGAACCCGCGCGCCAGGCGCTTTTCGGCATCGTGCAAGGCGGAACGCACGCCGCGCTCCGCCGCGAAAACGCCGACGCGCTCGTTGCGCTCGATTTTCCCGGCTACGCCATCGGCGGCCTCGCAGTTGGCGAACCGCACTCGACCACCTGCGAAATGACGCAAGCCGCTGCTTCGCGCCTTCCCGCCGGTCGTCCCCGTTATTTAATGGGCGTCGGCAAACCCGAACAAATTCCCGATTACGTCGCGCTCGGCGTAGACATGATGGATTGCGTCTTACCCACGCGCAGCGCCCGCCACGGCTGTCTTTACACCTCGCAGGGCCGCTTGCTCATCAAAAACGCAAAATACGCGGACGACCCACGCCCCATTGACGAATCCTGCGGCTGCGCCGTCTGCCGGCGCTACTCGCGCGCGTATCTCCGCCACCTTTATTCTTCCGGAGAATTCCTCGCGACCATCCTGAACACCCACCACAACATTTACTTTTACCTTGACATAATGCGCGAAATTCGCGAGGCTATCCGTTTTGGGAAGCTCGAAAAGTTCCGCTCTGACCTTCAGGCTCGTCTGAAATAAGACAACCCAAGCAGGTGTTGGGCGCGGTCGCGGGCGGAGCAGCATCTTCGGCGCACGAGCTTTCGGCCCGCCGTCCCTGGCTGGCTTGTCCGTCCTGGCGGAACCCGCCGTCCGAAGCTGCGCGAGCAGCGTAGGATGGTTCACCCTCCCACGCCGCGTGAGCGGCGCAGGAGAAAAAGGCGCAATCATCGTGATCACTGGCTGTCTGATTTTTTCAAGCGTAGCGTTCGCCCTGCAATCGCAGCCCGGCGGCTTCGCGCTATTTCTTCCACTGATTTTGATCATGGTGATCTTTTATTTTCTGATGATTCTGCCCGCGCAGCGCCGCCAGAAGAAGGTCACTGAAATGCTCAAGGTCTTGAAAAATGGCGATAAGGTCATCACCAACGGCGGGATCTACGGCACCATCGTCGGCCTGGAAGACGACACCGTCCAATTGCGCATTGCCGATCAGGTGAAATTGAAAATATCCCGCAGCGCCATCGCTGGCCTGCAGTCCGAACCGCCGAAGGAGAGTTAGGCAGCCCGCATGAATCCCCAGCTCAGATGGAAATTCATTCTCATCCTGATCGTCATATTGATTTGCATATACGGTCTGATCGGCCTGCCGCAATTCCCCACGTCTTTTGCGCAGGTGAAGCAAAATGTCGTGGACCGCATCAAGCTCGGCCTCGACCTCAAAGGCGGCAGCCACCTGGTTTTGCAAGTGCAGGTCGAAGAAGCCATCGGCCAGCGCTGCGATCAAGCGGTGGATGAACTCACCCGCCAGGTTCACGAAAAAAATATAATCGTCGGCAATATCCGCCGCATTGACGACACTCACATCGAACTGGATAGCGTGGATCCCTCCACTTCCAGTTCTTTTAGCGACCTCGTCAATAATCAATTTTCCGAATGGGCCATGAGTCCCGCGGCCGGCGTCACCAACGGTTACCTGCTCACTCTGAAGCCTTCCGTCGTCGCCGACGTTCGCCGCGACACCATGGACCAGGCTCTTGAAACCATCACGCGCCGCATCAACGCCCTCGGCCTCACCGAACCCACGATCGCCTTCACTGGCCGTGGCGACAATGAAATTCTCGTGCAGCTTCCCGGCGAAGGCGATCCCACCCGCGCGAAAGCTGTCATTCAAGCCGGCGGCCAGTTAACTCTGAACCGCGTCGCCGACGATCAAACGTATCCCTCCGAAGCCGCCGCGCTCGCCGCCAAAGGTGGTGTGCTTCCGGAAGGCACCATCATCGTTCCAGGTAAATCGGATTCGCAAACCGGGCAGGAATCCCAGCAGGTCTATTACATTCTCGATCGCGCACCGATCGTTAGCGGCACGGATCTGCGTGGCGCCAGTCCCGCTCCCAGCACGCAGAATCCCGGTCAGTTTGAAGTTCAATTTCATCTCTCCAGCGCCGCAGCCGCGCGTTTCGGCCCGTTCACCGAAGCCAATATCGGCCATCGCATGGCCATTGTCCTCGACCACAAAGTCTATTCCGCGCCCACCATTCAGGGCCGCATTGACGACACGGGCGAAATCACCGGAAATTTCAGCCAGGATTCCGCGCAGGACCTCGCGCTCGTGTTGCGTGCCGGCGCGCTGCCTGCCTCCATCAAGTACCTCGAGGAACGCACCGTCGGCCCCTCGTTGGGCGCTGATTCCATCCGCGAAGGCGTGCGCGCTTCCATCGGCAGCATCGTCGTCGTGATGATTTTTCTCGTGATCTATTATCGCCTCAGCGGTGTCAATGCAGTTGTGGCCCTTTTTCTGAACCTGGTGATCCTCATCGCCTTCATGGCTTACGCCGGCGCCGTTCTCACGCTGCCGGGCATCGCTGGCGTCATCTTAACCATCGGCATGGGCGTGGACTCCAACGTTCTCGTCTTTGAGCGCATTCGTGAGGAATTGCGCAACGGAAAGGCCCCAGCGTCCGCCGTGGATGCGGGTTTCGGTCACGCGTTTCTCACCATCATTGACACGCACGTCACCACCATCGTGTCGGCCATTTTCCTGTTTCTTTTCGGTACTGGTCCCGTGCGTGGTTTCGCGGTAACTTTGGTCATCGGCTTACTGGCCAACATTTTCACGTCCATCTACGTCTCGCGCGCGATTTTCGATTGGCACCTTTCGCGCATGGATCGCCAGGCCGAGCTAAGCATTTAGGTTCGCGTGTGGCACAGCCACTCTTGGCTGTGCTCTTGGTTTTCGTAAGGGCGCAACTGCAAAGGCGTTAAGTGGCGGAAAGTCACGAGAAGTTGTCGTAGGAGCACGGCATGCGGTGCCCGCCGCGCCACAGGGAACAAACGCTGGCGATGCGGTGTCAAATAAAGGCGGATAGGTATCTGAATGGAATTTTTTAAGAGCGTTAACGTTGACTGGATGGGGAAGGTGAAATACTTCGTCACCTTGTCCCTCATCCTTCTAGCCGTCGGCTGGGCCTCCATCCTCAAGCACGGCGGCCTCGACTACGGCATTGATTTCCGCGGCGGCACTTTGGTTTATGTTCGCTTCGCTGGTCCCGCCCCCGTGAATCAGATCCGCAAAGGCCTCGCGTCCGCCGGCCTCGCCGATAGCTCCATTCAGACCATCAGCGACACAGTGCTGAATTCCGGCTCACAGAACGACGTCGTTATCGGCCTTGCGCGCAAAGGCCAGGACGAATCCTCGCTCGATTCCAACAAGCAGGCGATCCTCGACGTGCTGCACAAGACGTTCGGCACCGCCGACTCCGCCGGTAAAACCGATTTCAATTCAGCCACCAAGGACGCCATCGCCGCGTACCTCACGCAAAAGGACCCGCTCGTCCTCGGCGCCAACGCCGGTGACCGCTACAATCAGTTGGCGCAGCGCCTCCTCGATGCCCGCGACCGCGATCACGGCGGGATCCTCACCAACTTCGACGATCTGAAAAACGTGGACGGCGCCACTCCCGCGGTGCTCTCTTCGCTTAAAAACGGTTTCGCCCTCGGCCAATTCACTATCCGCAACGTCGAAATCGTCGGTCCCACTGTCGGCGCCCAATTGCGCCGCCAGGCCATCCTCGCCACTCTCTATGCTTTGGCGGGCATGCTGGTATATATTGCCTTCCGATTTGAGTGGGTGTACGGAGCCGCCGCCGTCATCGCCGTTTTCCACGACGTGCTCATTACCCTGGGCTTTTTCTCGTTATTTCATTTCGAAATTTCACTCACGGTGATCGCGGCTTTGCTCACTCTCGTCGGCTATTCGATGAACGACACCATCGTCATCTTCGATCGCGTTCGTGAAGACCTGCGCATCATGCGCCGCGAATCATTTCCAGACGTCGTGAATAAGGCCATTAACCAAACCCTCTCTCGTACCATTCTTACCAGCGGGCTGACTTTCCTCACGGTTCTGGTACTCTTCCTGATGGGTGGGGAAGTCCTCCGTGCGTTCTCTTTTGCTATGGTGGTGGGAGTTGTGGTAGGTACATACTCCAGTTTCGGTATTGCAGCGCCCATCGTTGTGTTGTGGAATAAATATCGGGGTCAGGGAACTGCCGTTCGCGTCGGATCCGCAGCCGATAAGCGCGTCCCGGCAGCTGCAAGGAGGTAGGTACCATGTTTGACGATCTCGTTGTCTCCAGCGCGAATCCGAAGAGGACCAATAAGCCTTGGACCGTGGTGCTCTCGGCCATGATTCAGGCGGGCCTTCTGGGCATCTTGATTTTGATTCCGCTCATCTATACGGAAGCTCTGCCCAAAGGAATGCTGACGACTTTCTTGGTTCCACCGCCTCCGCCGCCCCCGCCCCCGCCGCCGGCCGCGGCTGCGCCGAAAATCGTAAAGCCCGTGGCGCGCCTGATTCACAATGGACAGATGATGGCGCCCACCGTTATCCCCAAGAAAGTCGAAATGATTAAGGAAGAGGAACTGCCGCCCGATGTCGGCGCGGTTGGCGTCGTCGGTGGCGTGCCCGGAGGCGTTCCGGGCGGTCAGGCTGGCGGCGTGCTCGGCGGCATCATCGGCGGCACCGGCTCCGCTCTGCCTCCGCCGCCCAAGGCGGCTCCTTCGCGTATTCGCGTTGGCGGCAACGTGGCGGCGGCGAAGTTGATTCGCCAGGTCACTCCGGTTTATCCGACCATCGCCAAGACGGCTCATATCTCCGGCACCGTCGTGCTTCACGCGATTATCTCCAAGGACGGCTCGATCCAGGAACTCACTTACGTTTCCGGTCCGCCCTTGCTGATGAGGAATGCCATGGACGCTGTGCGGCAGTGGCGCTACAACCCCACTTTGCTCAACGGCGAACCGGTGGAAGTGGATACCACGATTTCAGTTGTGTTTACTTTGGGCGGTTAATGCAGGGCATGGTTCAGGTCTCTCGCGGGGCCCGGGCTGATTCGAAATAAAATCCGACCGGCAGAATCTTGCTGCCGTGATCGTTTCGCAGGAACGGAGGAGCAAACTAATGTTTTCGACTTTACTTGTGGCCGGTATGGTGATGTTGCAGCAGCAGAGCGGCGAGGTCGGCTGGGATTTGGTCAGCATGTGGCACAACATGGGCGTGCCCGCAAAGGTCGTGGTCCTCATTCTTTTCACGATGTCCGCCTGGTCGGTGGGCATCATGATTGACCGCGCCCTCATGTACAGCGCGGCCCGCAAGCAGTCCCGCATTTTCGTGCAGCAGGTCGCGGGCGCCCTCAAGGACAACAAGCTCGACGAAGCTATCTCCATCGCCGAGCGCAACAAGAAGAGCCACATCGCCAAGGTCGTGGCCACGGGCCTCTCGGAATTCCAGGCGGCCTCGGCGCAGGTCGGCGATGAAGAAGTGATCGAAGCCGCCAAGCGCGGCCTCGAACGCTCCGTCGCCATCGTTCACGCCGAAATGAAGCGCGGCCTCTCCGGTCTCGCCACCATCGGCTCCACGGCGCCGTTCGTCGGTCTGTTCGGCACCGTCATGGGCATCATCAACGCGTTCAAAGGCATCTCCGCTTCGAAAGCTACCGGTCTGTCGGCCGTCGCTGGCGGTATCGCGGAGGCCTTGGTCACCACCGCGCTCGGCTTGCTCGTCGCCGTCCCGGCCGTGTGGACCTTCAACTATTTCACCAACAAAGTCGAAGCCTTCGACGTCGAGATGGACAACTCCTCGATGGAGCTGATCAACTATTTCATCACCCGTCGCGGCGGAAAGAAGTAAGTCATGTCATATAAGCCGAAAGCACCACCGGTAATGGCCGCCCCCAACGTCATCCCCATGGCGGACATCATGCTGGTGCTGCTCATCATCTTCATGGTGGTCACGCCTATGTTGCAGAAGGGCGTCTCCGTGGATATGGCCAAGGTCAATAACGCTCAGGACATGCAGGATGCCGATAAGGACGACGCCATCATTCTGGCCGTCACCCGCGACGGCAAAATGTACCTCGGCAGCACTCAGGTGGGACTGGACGACATCACCACTAAGGTGAAAGACCTTATCGCCAATCGCCTCGACAAAACCGTTTTCGTTCGCTCCGATGCGCGCGCGAAATACGGCGATGTCGTCAAGGCCGTTGACGAAGTCCGCTCCGCCGGCGTGGATAAGCTCGGCCTGCTCACGGAAAAAATTCGCACCAAGGGCAATACAACGGCGCCTCCGCCTCCTCCCGCCGATTAACTTCGCGGGTTTCGGTAATTCGCGCGGCGCTTGCGGTATTTAGCAAAGGAGCCTTCCCATGGGAATGGCAGTTGGTGGCAGTAAAGGTTCGATGTCCGAGCCGAACATCGTCCCTCTGATTGACGTGTTGCTCGTGCTGATCATCATCTTCATGGTCATCACGCCCACCACCCCACAGGGGCTCGACGCGCTCGTGCCGCAGCCCACTCCGCCCAATCAGCAGGAAAATAAAGAGCTGTTGGACAAAACCATCGTCGTGCAGGTCACCGCCGACGGCAAAGTGATGATCAACCAGGACCAGATCTCCTGGGACGACCTGGGTCCCCGCCTGGAAGACATCTTCAAGCAGCGCGCCGAAAAAGTGGCCTTCGTCAAAGGCGATGACAACGTCGAATTCGCCAACGTCGCTCGCGCCATTGACATCATGCGCGGCGCCGGCATCGACAACGTCGGCCTCATCACCGCAAAGATCGAAGCCGGCCAGTAGCCCGATTTCCTCGGCCCGCGATTCGCTTACATCAAGGAGAGCAAGGGATGCAGCGGAAGCCTCATACACGTATTCTTCTGGCCGTTGTGGTCGCCTCACTCGCAGCAGGAGTCGGCTGTGACAAGCTTAAGGCCCGCGACAAGCTCAATAAGGGCGTGAACGCCTACAAAAATGGTCAGACCGATCAGGCCATTGAGGATTTCAAAGAGGCCAAAGACCTCGATCCCAAGCTGACCAACGCACGGCTGTATCTCGCCACCGCCTATTCTGCTCAGTATATTCCCGGCGCTCCCTCCGACGAAAATACTCGCAATGGCGATCAGGCCGCCCAGGAGTTCAAGGACATCCTGGCCTCCGATCCCGACAATCTTTCCGCGATCGACGGTCTCGGCTCCATTCTTTACAACATGGGTGGCATACCGTTCGACCCCAAGAAATTCGAGGAATCGAAGACCTATCACGAAAAGCACATCCAGCTGCGCCCGCAGGATCCCGAGCCTTATTACTGGATCGGCGTGATTGATTGGTCGCTGGCCTTCCGCGGCAATCGCGATATGCGCGAGGATTACAACAAGACCGCCAAGAAATCCATTCGCGATGCGGATCCCATGCCTCTCCCTCTGGCCACTCAATTCAAGGACAAATACGGCCCTATCGTTCAGGAAGGCATCGACGACCTCAACAAAGCGATCCAATTGCGGCCCGATTACGACGACGCCATGGCCTACCTGAACCTCCTCTATCGCCAGAAGGCCGATATGGAAACCGATCCGGCCGCTCGCGACGCCGATACCAAACTGGCCGACGAGCTGGTAGACAAGGTCAAAGCCATCAAGCAGCAAAAGCTGCAAAACCCGCCGCCGTCGTCTTAGCAAGAGCGGCACAGCTACAAGGGTTTTCGTAGGGGTGGGTCTTAGACGCGCAGTTCGCGTTCCGGGCGTCGTTGCGGGACCCGCCCTTTTTGCGTCCGGGATGACGCTGCGTGATCCGCCTCCCGCGCCGCAAGTAAAAATCCGCCTCCCGCGCTCGAAAATTCTCCCGCGCCGCACTCTCTTATGAACTAAAATCCAGGAATGCCCTCAAACGAAACTTCGCCAATCCGCAAATTACTCTTCGTTTGCCTCTGCGCCGTTGCGCTAGCCACCCTGATCGCCGCCTGGCCTCTTCACCTCAATCGCGCTCGCGCCGACAATTCCGCCGACCCCTGGACCGCAGCGCAAACCGTCCAACCCGCCGAATTCGCAAAAGAACTCTCCTCGGCAACCGCCGAATCGAAACCCATAACCGTCTGCGTCGGCTTCCACGCTCTCTACGAAGGCGCGCACATTCCCGGCGCATCCTTTCACGGCGCCGGCTCCACCGCGCAAGGTCTGGACAATCTGAAAGACTGGGCGAAGCCAATCCCGCGCAATGCCAATATCGTGCTGTACTGCGGCTGCTGTCCGCTAGCCCACTGCCCCAATATCCGTCCAGCCTTCCTGGCCCTGCGCTACATGGGATTCACCCATCTCCGCGTTCTGATCCTCCCCGACGATTTCAACACCGACTGGATCGCCAAGGGCTATCCCGTGGAAAAAACAAATTAGCCGGCGCGGCCGCGGCACATCGCTCCATCTGCTGCATCTCCCTCCTCCGCCCGATTTGAGATAGAATTATTCATGGAATCAGCGGGTAAGCCCGCCATCAGCCAGGCAGCTCGTCGCGCTGTGGATTTGCGCTTTGTCGAACTAATTGACAAAGTCCGCCGCAGCCGTCCCGGCGACGATCTCGAGCTCCTCCGCCGCGCCTACGATTTCGCCGCCGAGCAGCACAAAACCCAAACCCGCCTTTCCGGCGAACCGTTCCTCTCGCATCCCGTCGAAGTAGCGCACATCCTCGCGGACATGAAGCTCGACGTAACTTCTCTCTGCGCCGCGCTCCTTCACGACGTCGTCGAAGACACCAAAATTCCTCTTGCCACCATTACCGAACAATTCGGCGCAGACGTTGCCCGCCTCGTCGAAGGCGCCACCAAGATCAGCCGCCTCGATCTACTCGCCCCCGAAACCCGTCAGGCCGAAAACGTTCGCAAGATGCTGCTCGCCATGGTCAATGATGTCCGTGTCGTCGTCGTCAAACTCGCCGACCGCCTGCACAATATGCGCACGCTGAATTTTCTCGACGACGACCGCCAGCAGCGCATCGCCCGCGAAACTCTGGACATTTACGCCCCCGTTGCCAACCGCCTCGGCATGGGCTTGATTCGCGGCGAACTCGAAGACCTTTCCTTCCGCTATCTCGAATCCAGTTCTTTTCTCGAGCTGCAGAAAAAGCTCGCCAACAAACAGAAGGTCTTCGATAAATTTCTCAACGAAGTCCAGGATTCCATCCGCGACAAAATGGTCGAAACCGGAATCCCCGCTGAAGTCCAGGCCCGCGTCAAGCGCCTCTACTCGCTGCACCTCAAAAGTCAGAAAGCGCAGCGCACCATTGACCAGGTCTACGATCTTCTCGCCGTCCGCGTCATCACCGACACCGTTAAAAATTGTTACGCCACTCTTGGCGTCATCCACCAGATTTGGCCGCCGGTACCCGGCCGCTTCAAAGATTACATCGCCATGCCGCGCCCCAATCTCTACCAATCCCTGCACACCACTGTGATTCACGCCGGCCAGGCCTTCGAAGTACAAATCCGCACGCAGGACATGCACCGCATCGCCGAACAAGGCGTCGCCGCTCACTGGAAATATAAGGACGGCCGCACCGAACTTGCCAGCTCCGCCGACGATCAGCGCATCGTCTGGATGCGCCAGCTCATCGAGTGGGTGCAGGAAATGCAGGAGCCCAGCGAATTTCTATCCACTCTGCGCGTGGATCTGTATCCCGAAGAGGTTTACACCTTCACGCCCAAGGGCCGCGTCGTCGTACTCCCGCGCGGAGCCACCGCCATCGATTTCGCCTACGCCGTCCACACCGAAGTCGGCCATCAATGCACCGGCGCGAAAGTGAATGGCGCGATCGTTCCGCTGCGCCACGCCGTCGCCAATGGTGACGTCATCGAAATCATCACGCAGAAAGGCCACGAGCCTTCCCGCGACTGGCTTTCCTTCGTGCACACCTCCCGCGCTCGCAGCAAAATCCGCCAGTGGATCAATCTCCACGAGCGCGAACAAGCCAAGGACGTCGGCAAGCGCCTCCTCGAAAAAGAAGCGCGCCAGGCCGGCGTCACTCTGAAGAAAATCTCGAACGAAGATTGGCAGCGCGTCGCGTCCGAATACGGCTGCGGCCGCATTGACGATCTCCACGCAGACCTCGGCTACGGCAAATGGTCCGCGCGCCAGGTCTTGGCCAAAGCTTCCGGCCAGCCGCTCGCCGAGCCCACCGACGAAAAACCAAAAATCACGGACACCGTCAAGCGCATGCTCGGTATGAACGACGGCTCCATCCTCGTCCGCGGCCACGACGACCTGATGGTCTATCGCTCGAAATGCTGCAATCCCATTCCCGGTGACGAGGTCATCGGTTACGTCACCCGCGGCCGCGGCATCGCCGTCCACGGCAAAAATTGTCCCAACGTGCAAAATCTCCTCTACGACGCCGAGCGCCGCATCGCCGTCGAATGGGCCGGCCAAACCCAAGCCACCTTCCCCGTCCGCCTGCGCATCCTCACCGAAGATCGTCCCGGCATGTTAGCCAACATCACCGCCGTAATCAGCGACAACGGCGCCAACATCCGCACCTTCGAAAGCGGCGGTCAAGACCTCCGCGCCCGCATTGACGTAGCCCTCGACGTCCAGGATCGCAAACAACTAGAACGCATCCTAAGCGCCATAAAACGCATCCCCGGCGTCTTCGACATCGAACGCGTCTACAACGTTTGACCGCGCAAACCTGATCGCACAAGTTTGACCGCGCAGGAACGGAGAGGTTGTCATCCCGAGCGCAGCGAGGGATCTCTCTTCGTTTCGAGCACCACCGTTCCTGATCACACTCAAATCGCCGCGTCAACGCAACATCATCGGGCAACAGCGTCAGAGGCGCGGCACAAGCTTCGTATTTCACCGTCTCGCCGCACAACCTATGCAACTGCGCCGCAACCGAAGCCGTTAATCCTTCCGCGTCACGCCGCGCCAAGCCCCAAATCACTCGATACAATGAATCCAGGGGAGCATCCTCCAAAAACATGTTCGCGCGCGATCCAACTCGCAAGCTCCATCGCATCGCCACCAGCGCGTGCGTGATCGTCCTCGCAATGTTCGGCGCATCTTGCCAATCCCTGATGCCCCTGGACACCAAGCCCCTGGATAACGCCGGCATGCGCTACGACTCCATCAAAGAACTAAAAGCTCTCCACATCACCGCCCCCGAAGTCGCAGAAATCGCCAAAGTGCGCAAC
This sequence comes from uncultured Acidobacteriota bacterium, assembly GCA_963804625.1. GTDB lineage: Bacteria > Acidobacteriota > Terriglobia > Acidiferrales > UBA7541 > Palsa-295. The sequence continues at coordinate 246,909 of CAWDRJ010000001.1, forward strand.
GCCGGCTTCTCCGACTCCGATTGCATCCAGCTCCTGCAAATTTCCCGCAACCACCATGAACAATTCACTTCCGGTGACGCAATTTCCACTATGCTCGGCTCCGGCATCCCCGAACCCATGATTCTCGGCCTCGCCAATCTGGGTCAATTAGGCGTCGGCTACGGCGAACTCCAAGCCATGTACCTAGCAGGCCTCTCCGACGCGATCATCATGGAAGTCGCCCGCCGCCACGCAGCCAACGAACCAGTCCTCTCCGGCGCCTCCCTAGGCAATATGCGCAATCTCCGCATAAACAACAACACGCTCCTAGAACTAGTCCGCCGCGGCATTCCCAATTCCGCTGCCCCAGAAATAATCGCCCAACGCCGCCACGGCGCCTCCGACGCCGAAATCCTCCGCCATTTCCCAGCCCAGTAAAATCCGTCCTGCGATTCGAATATGTATGTAGCTCGTGTTCTTAAAGTCTGTGCGAAAAACACGAGAAGCCTTGTGGGTCGTGGCTTTAGCCACGACATAAAGCTCGCGTGTTGACAGCGGCTTTAGACGCTGAAGTTCCCGCTCACGGCCGCGAAATCCCATTTTCTCTTTTCCATTTTCCGTCCCCGCCAGCTAAAATCTCCCCATCTTGAATCGCATCGCGCCGCGCCCGCTCGCCGCAGCCATCGTCAGCCTCTTGCTTACGCTTTGCGCAACGAGCTGCATCGCGCCACTCGCCCCCGGCTACCAAATCCTGAAAGAATCCCGCGAAGTCCGCTTCGTCCCCGGGCCCACGCCCGAACTGCAAATCCACTCCACCTACACGTTGCTCAATTCCGGCACCACGAGCCTGTCCTTCATTGACGTTGTGTTCCCCGACGAAAAACTCTACGGCCGCAAAAATCTGCGCGTCCAGCTCGACGGCCGCGAAGCAACTCCCGCGCAACTCCCCGAGGAGTACCGCCAGGAATCGCCCGAAGCGCTGCGCATCGCCCTCGATCCCCCGTGGGAACGCAAACAAAAACGCGACCTTATCATTGACTACAGCTTTAGCTCGCCCGCTGATCTCGGCTCACGCATCACTCTCGGCCCCGATGATTTCCACCTCGGCCATCGCGGCTGGATTCCGCTGCCGCAGCCGCCCAAGCGAGTTCTCGCCCCGTATCCCGCGCGTCCGCCGAAAATGTCGTACGCCATCCGCGTCCCCGAAAATTTTCTGGTTCTAGCCAGAGGTAAACTCGCAGGCCGCAAAAAAGACGGCAACGAAGTCGTCTATCGTTTCGATTTGGGTAAGGACGATCTCTCTCCCTACCTAGTCGCCGGCCGCTATCAGGATTCCTCTAGCGCCAGCAAGTCCTCCGACGTTTCTTTTTGGACTCTTCAGCCTCTCAAAGACGAACCCGCGTCGGCAGCACAGCGCATCAACGCCGCCTGGTCCACTCTGCAATCCGCTTTCGGTCCGCTCGATAAAAATATCGCCCAGCCGCACATAGTCGAATCGCCGGAACTCCGCGCCCACGGTGACGACGAAGATGCCGCAGCCGTCGCAGCATTCCCCGGTGGCGCGCTCGTCGGTACCAAGGCCTTGGCTCTCGGCTGGCAAAGCGACGAACTCATCGAAAAAATCACGCACGCTCTCGCCCACAGTTGGTTCGGCGACCAGATGTATCCTGCCGCGAACGCGGAAGTCGGGCTCGGCGAAGGTCTCCCCGATTACGCCACCGTCGTCGCCGACGAAGCGCAAGGCGGCGAGCCCGCGCGCCGCAAACGCATTCTCGAACTTCTCCACATCTACGACGAAGCCGTTCAGCAAGCCGCCGTCACGCCCAATCCCGAAAAACCAATCATAGACGTCACGCCCTACGATCCCATCCTGCAGCGCCGCATCGCCCGCGCCAAAGCCGCCCTCTTCTTCATCTCCCTCGAAGACGCCTACGGCGCAACAAACGTGCGCCACGCACTAACTCAAGTCGTCGCGTTACTCGGCGGAAAAGACGTCGGCTACGACGACATTCGCTCAGCTCTCGAACAGTCCACCGGAAAGGATCTAGCCGTCCCATTCCGCACCTGGCTCTACAACAAAGGCCTGCCCCAGGATTTCCGCAACCAATACGAAAATGGAAATTAGAAAAAAGAAAATGGAAAATCGCGAAGCCCAGCTCTCAATACGAATTCGTAGCCGCTTTTCTATTTTCGCTTTTCCATTTTCCACTTCGAGGACAAATTGGCGCTAGCGTCACGCTCTGTCCGGTCAGCTCCGCCTTCCGTGCCCCCAAACAATGGTGATAAGTTGACGAAGGCCAAGCGCCCAACGACAATCTAGAGCCATTTTCTCTTTTCGATTTTCTACTTTCCGCTTCACGGAGGAGCTGTGCGAGAAGTAATCACCACCGAAAAAGGTCCGAGAGCCATCGGTCCCTATTCCCAAGCCATCAAAGCCAACGGCTTCATCTTCATCTCCGGCCAGACCGCCTTCGATCCCGCCACCGGCAAAGCTCTCGATGGCGACGCCGCCCAGCAAACCGAGCTCATCTTCCAGAATCTCAAAGCCATCGTCGAAGCCGCCGGCTCCTCCCTCGACCGCGCCGTCCGCCTCGGCGTCTTCCTCAAAGACATGAACGATTTCGCCGCCATGAACGAAGTCTACGCCCGCTATTTCCCCAGCAATCCCCCGGCCCGCACCACGGTCGAGGTCGCCCGCCTCCCGCGCGATTTCCGCGTCGAAATTGATATGATCGCCCTCGCATAACGAGCAGCGCGTGCTGTTGTAGCGGCGGCCTTCAGGCCGCCGCTTTTTTCCTCTGTCGAATCGCGCGCAACACCGCGCATTAGCGATGCGCGCCACCGTACCGACTTGAATACCACCCCGCGACTCCCCATGGCGCGCAATCCTTTTTTTCAGTAACCTGGAATCGTTCTCGTTTCTGAAAGGCATCACCGAGTTTGTCTCGCAACAACAACCCGGAAGAGCGGGAATTCAGTCCCGCCGTAAATGGCTAGATATTTGAGGGGCTTTAGCCCCTGAAGCCAGGCATTCCGAGCGCGCAACAAACTCGAGTATCCTGAATACGCACTCCTTTCCCCCTTCCGTGCGGCAGCAGTTGCAATCGCAATCGGTTCCCGTGTGCGCAGCCGGTTTTGCGGCATCAAATCATTGGCAGTTCCACCGGCGCGCGGTTTCAATTTCAAATAAAATCCGTCAAACTATCGGGTGAACGTATGGCTGACCTAAATTTCGACCTTATCGTAATCGGCAGCGGACCCGCCGGCCAAAAAGGCGCCATCTGCGCCGCAAAACTCCACAAGCGTGTTGCTGTCGTGGACCGCACTCTCATGATCGGCGGCGTCTGCGTGCACACCGGCACCATCCCCAGCAAAAGCGTGCGCGAAGCCATCTTTCAGCTCACTGGCAACGCCGTCAGAACTTTCTACGGCGACAATCTTCGCGACAAAAACGACTTCTCCGTCCAGGATCTTTCCTTCCGCGTGCGCAGCATCGTCGCCCGCGAAACGGAAGTCATTCGCGCGCAGCTCCGCCGCAATAACGTGCAGATTTTCCAGGGCACGGCGCAGTTCGCCGACCCGCATACCATCGAAGTGCAAGGCGACTCCGATAAGGCGATTCTCCACGGCGAACACATTCTCGTCGCTTGCGGCACGCGTCCCGCGCGCAATGCCGAAATTCCTTTTGACGACGAGCGCATCGTGGATACCGACCGCATCGCCGGCATGGATGGCCTCCCGCACGAATTCATTGTCGTCGGAGCTGGAGTCGTCGGTCTCGAGTACGCTTCTTTCTTCGCCGCGCTCGGCACCGAAGTCACGCTGATTGACCAGCGCCCCGCGCTTCTCGATTTTGTCGACCGCGAAATCATGGAAGCGCTCGCCTACCACCTGCGCCAGATGGGCACCATGTTCCGCCTTGGCGAAAAAGTCACCCGCGTCGGCATCGACCCCGAGCGCGATCGCGTTTTCGCCGAACTCGAAAGCGGCAAAAAAATTCAGGCGGATGCGCTCCTCTACGCCGTCGGCCGCCAGGCTAATGGCGATCAGCTTCGTCTCGAATCCGCCGGATTGCAGCCCGACCCGCGCGGCAAAATCAAGGTCAACGCCCAATACCAGACCGAGGTCCCGCACATTTACGCTGCCGGCGACGTCATCGGCTTCCCCGCGCTCGCCAGCACTTCCATGGAACAGGGCCGTCTTGCCGCTTGCCGTATGTTCGGCGCGCCCTCCGAACACATGCCCGAACTCTTCCCCTTCGGCATTTACACCATCCCCGAAATTTCCATGGTTGGCCAAACCGAAGAGACTCTCACCGCCAATAAAGTTCCCTACGAAGTCGGCCTCGCCAAGTACAAAGAACTCGCCAAGAGCATGATGCTCGGCGATGAAAGTGGCATGTTGAAACTGCTCTTCGATCGCAATACCCGCAAACTTCTCGGCGTCCACGCCATCGGCCAGCGCGCCACTGAAATCATTCACATCGGCCAGGCCGTCCTCTACTACGGCGGCACCATCGAATATTTCCGCGACACAGTCTTCAACTACCCCACCCTAGCCGAAGCCTACAAAGTAGCCGCCCTTGACGGCCTGAATAAACTCTAACTTCTCGCCAGGCTGTTATTTGTCATCCCGAGCGAAGCGAGGGATCTCTCTGAGGTGTGAATTCTCCCCAAGGCGCAAAATGCACCGTTCACAGCCGTCTCCGTGCCCTCCGCTCTCCTCTGTGCCCTCTGAGTTAGATTCTTAGCCGTTGCCTTTCTCTGCGTCCGGCGTTCACCCCGACTTGTCGGGGCGTCTCTGCGGTAGATTTATCCTTTGCGCGACGCCTCCCGTTGCCCAAAACCAAATTTCATCACATAATCACCCCGCACGCATGAATCCCCAGCCCGCAAACAAAAATCTGCATCGCGTCCCAGCCCTCACACATCCAAATCGTCACCGCGCATTCAACTGGAAGGAGACCCTGTGATCTCGTTCACCGTGAATGGCAAGCCCGTTACCGTCGAGGATCCTCCGTCCACTCCGCTCCTCTGGGTCATCCGCGATTCGCTCCACCTAACCGGCACAAAATACGGCTGCGGCATGGCTCTCTGCGGCGCCTGCACCGTCCACATTGACGGCGAAGCGGTCCGCTCCTGCGTCGCCCCCGTCTCCCGCGCCCAAGGAAAAAAAGTCACCACCATCGAGGGTATTTCGCCCGACGATTCACACCCTCTCCAACAAGCCTGGATCGAAATTGACGTGCCGCAGTGCGGCTACTGCCAGTCCGGACAGATCATGAGCGCCGCGATCCTCCTGCGCGAAAATCACGCGCCCACCGACACCGACATTGACGAAGCCATGTCCGGCAACATCTGCCGCTGCGGCACCTACCCGCGCATCCGCCGCGCAATCCACCGCGCCGCCGAAATTCAGGCCGAACGAGGTGGCAAATGACCGTCGCCGCCCCCATGAAACGCCGCGAATTTCTGAAAGCAGGCGCCGCGCTCAGCGGCGGCCTCATCATCAGCCTCTACGTTCCGAATTTCGTTCCAGCTAGCGCCGCCGCCGAATCCGCCAAGCCCATCGCCCTAAACGCCTTCGTCCATATCGCTCCCGACGAAATCGTCACCGTAATCTCCAATCACTCCGAAATGGGCCAGGGCATTTACACCTCGCTCCCCATGCTCATCAATGAAGAGCTCGAAGCCGATTGGAGCAACGTCCGCGTCGCACCCGCTCCCGTTGCAGCCGTCTACAATCACACCGTCTTCGGCATCATGATGACCGGCGGCAGCACCACCACCGCCTCCGAGTACGATCGCTTCCGCAAAATGGGTGCGATGGCGCGCATCATGTTGATTGCTGCCGCCGCGCAATCCTGGAACGTGGATCCCACCACCTGCCACGCCGAAAAAGGTTTCGTCGTTCACGCCGCCTCAAACGGCCGCGCCTCCTACGGCAGCCTCGCCGAAGCCGCTTCCAAAATCACTCCGCCCACCGACATCCCGCTCAAAGATCCGAAAGATTTCACGCTAATCGGGAAGCCGGTCCGTCGTCTCGATACGCCCTCCAAAACAAATGGCAGCGCGCAATTCGGCTTGGACGTTTACATCCCGGGCATGCTCACCGCCGTCGTCCAGCGCGCTGCAGTCTTCGGCGGCAAAGTCGTCAGCTTCGATGCCACGAAAGCCAAAGCAATCCCCGGAGTCGTCAACGTCGTCCAGGTTCCCTCCGGCATCGCCGTCCTCGCCCAAGGTTTCTGGCCCGCCAAACTCGGCCGCGAAAAACTCGAAATCCAGTGGGACGAAGGGCCCGGCGCGAATATTTCTACCGTAGCCATGCGCGAACAATTCGCCGCGCTCTCGCACACTCCCGGCGCCGTAGCGCGCAAAGTCGGCGACCCCGCCGCCGCCCTCGCCGGTGCCGCGAACACAATCACTGCCGAATACGAAGTTCCTTATCTCGCCCACTGCATGATGGAGCCGCTCAATACTGTCGTCGATATTCACGAAGACCACGCCGAAGTCTGGAGCGGCACGCAATTTCAAACCGGCGATCGCGCCGCCGCCGCGCAAGTCGCCGGCCTCAAGCCCGAGCAAGTCACGCTGCACACCACTCTTCTCGGCGGAGGCTTCGGCCGCCGCGCCAATCCCGCGAGCGATTTCGTCACAGAAGCGGCTCACGTCGCCAAAGCCGCCAACGCCCCCGTAAAAGTCGTCTGGACTCGCGAAGACGATATTCGCGGCGGATGGTATCGCCCCATGTGGTACGACCATTTCGCCGCCGGCCTCGATGCCTCCGGCAATCCCGTTGCGTGGACGCACACCGTCGTCGGCCAGTCCATCATGGACGGCACCGCGTTTGCCCAGTTCGCGATCAAGGATGGCGTTGACTCCACTTCGGTCGAGGGCGCCGCCGATATGATTTACGGCATCCCCAACCTGCAAGTGGATCTGCACAGCCCCAAGAACGAAGTCCCGGTCCAGTGGTGGCGCTCGGTCGGCCACTCCCACACCGGATTTTCCGTCGAAGCTTTTCTCGATGAAGTCGCGCACGCCGGCGGCAAGGATCCCTACGAACTTCGCCGCGCCCTTCTCGCGAATCAGCCGCGCATGCTCGCCGTCCTCGATCTCGTCGCGCAGAAAGCCAATTGGGGCAGCCCCTACCCCGCCGGCCACGCCCGCGGCATCGCCACTCACTTTTCTTTCGATAGTTACGTCGCGCAGGTCGCCGAAGTTTCCGTGGATAGCGATGGCACGGTTCACGTCCACCGCGTAGTCGCCGCCGTGGATTGCGGCCGCGTCGTCAATCCCGACACAGTGAAGGCCCAAATCGAAGGCGGCATCGTCTTCGGCCTCACCGCCGCGCTGAAAACGGAAATCACTCTCGATAAAGGCCGCGTCCAGCAGCGCAATTTCCACGATTACCCGATGGTCCGCATGTTCGAATCACCCGCCATCGAAGTCTACATCGTGCCCAGCTCGGAGAAACCCACGGGCGTCGGTGAGCCGGGAGTTCCGCCCGTCGCGCCCGCCGTCGCCAACGCTATTTTCGCCGCCACCGGCAAGCGTGTCCGCCGCCTGCCCATCAAACCGGAAGATTTGCGTTCCGCATGACCAAGCGCGAGGAAGCCGACCACATGACTATCACCAAACATCCCGCGAAGATTGGCACCGAAAATAAACGCCGCGTCGTCAATGCAGCGCTCGCAATTCTAGCGATCGCGTTAGTCTGCGCCGCCGTCAAAGCGCAACAATCCGTGCTCACCACCACCCCGCTCACTGCGCACGCCTTCATGTCTACGACCTCCGCGGCGCCCGTCGCTTTCTCCACCGCCAAAAATGACGGCGCGAAACCGTCTGCCGCTGCGGATGCTCTCGTCGCTGCAAATGAGGAAGCCGCGCAAGCCGCCTTCCTCCGCTCCTGGACCGTCTTCAATTCTCCGCGCTGCCGCAATTGTCATCCCGCCGGCGACGCTCCTCTCCAAGGCGACGATAGCCACGTCCACATTCAAAACGTAAAACGCGGCACTGATGGCCACGGCCTCTACGGCATGCGCTGCAACACCTGCCATCAGCTCACCAACACTCCCGGCGACAACATGCCCCCCGGCAATCCAAAATGGGGCTTGCCTCCCGAGAACATGAAAATGGTAATCGTAGGCGAAACTCCCGGCCAATTCTGCCGCCAGCTAAAAGATCCCGCGCAAAACGGCGGCCGCACGCTAGCCCAAATCATCACCCACGTCTCCTCCGACGACCTGGTAGGCTGGGCCTGGCACCCAGGCGATGGCCGCGCGTTACCCCCGCTAACCCGCCCAGAATTCGCCAACGCAGTCCGCGAATGGGTAAAAAACGGCGCCGCCTGCCCTCAGTAAAATCGCGAGCTATACCGATCATCGGGTTGAAATGATCCGGGTGAATTCGAGATGAACGTTTCTGAACTTCACAAAGACGCGGAACGGGGCAGCGTTGTCGCCCAAGCTGTCCTGGGAATCTGCTACCTGGATGGAATTGACGTTGATGTTGATTATCGAGAGGCGTTTCGGTGGTTGTCGGCCGCTGCCTCGCGAGGCGCTTCGCGCGCCCGCAGCAATTCGGCCCGTATGTATGCCCAAGGGCTAGGCATTCCGAAGAACATGCCAGAGGCGATTCGCCTCTACGAAGCCGCTGCGCAAGCTGGAGAATTCTTCGCGCAAATCGAACTCGGTCGCATCTACTCTCAGGGAATTGATTTCCCTCCGAATCCTGAAGTCGCTCTCAAGTGGTATTCCGCCGCTGCCGCTCAAGAGGAAGTCGATGTCGATTCTGTAGAGTTCCGAGAAGCCCAAGCATACGTCGCGAAAGCGACCTGAATCTCGCAATTCCGCTCAACTGCGGTATGATACCCCCTCGGCGTTCCCGCGCTCCGGACCGGAAAGGGCCTCGCATGAGTCACCGGTTCACCATAGGTGTCGAAGAAGAATTCCAGATCGTTGATCCCGCCTCGGGAGAACTCCGCTCCCACGTCAGCGAATTAATGGAAGCCTCCTCCCCCGGCCTGGGCGAGCAAGTCAAAGCCGAGATGCACCAATCCATCATCGAAATCGGCACGAAAATCTGCGCGAACATCGCCGAGCTCGACGCCGACATGCGCCGCACTCGCGGCGAACTAGTCCGGGCCGCCGAAAGCCGCGGCCTGCAGGTAGCCGCCGCCGGCACCCACCCTTTTTCCTCCTGGATTGATCAAGTCATCTCCCCCGGCGAGCGCTATCAAAATATCGTCGAAGAAATGGGCCAACTCGCGCGCAGCCTGCTGATCTTCGGCATGCACGTCCACGTCGCCGTCCCTGATCGCACCACCATGATTGACCTGATGAACATGGCGCGCTATTTCCTCCCGCATCTTCTCGCGCTCTCCACCAGCTCGCCCTTCTGGATGGGCCGCGACACCGGCCTGAAATCTTTCCGCACCACGGTCTTTCGCCGTTTCCCGCGCACCGGCATCCCCGACCATCTGAATTCCTGGAATCAGTACGAAGATTACGTCGAACTCCTCGTCCGCCTGCACTGCATAGACAACGCCAAAAAAATCTGGTGGGACGTTCGCCCTCACCCCACCTTCGGCACTCTGGAATTCCGCATCTTCGATGTGGTCACTCGCGTGGACGAAGCCATCGCCATCGCCGCGCTCACCCAGGCCATCGTCGTGAAGCTCCATCGCCTCTACACGGCCAACATGGGCTTTCGCATGTATCACCGCGCGCTAATCGAAGAAAATAAATGGCGCGCCGCCCGCTGGGGCATCGAAGGAAAACTAATCGATTTCGGCAAACAGGCCGAAGTCCCCATGAGCGTCTTGGCCGAAGAGCTGCTCGAATTTATTGACGACGTCCTGGACGAACTGGGCAGCCGTGCAGCCCTAGCCCCCATCCACACAATTTTTCGCGAAGGCACCAGCGCCGAGCGCCAATTAAACGTCTACAAACAAACCAGCGACCTGCAAGCGGTGGTCAAGCACATAGTCAACGAAACCCACAGCGGCATCCCGCTGCAAGCCACTCCCGCCGCCACGCAGAGTCCGTGAATCGGCTCTGGGAGCGCCAATCTCCTGATTGGCGAGTTGTTTTTGACTTTGTAGCGGCCGGTCCGGCAAAGCCGGACCGGGCATGCCGTTGCCCGGGTTTTGCCGTTGACGTTGTAGCGGCGCGCTGCAGTGCGCCATCATTCGTGCGGCAACAAACGATAACTCGCCGCAATCATTTGAAAGGACTCGCAACCATGAAAATCGGCATCCTCTGCGGCCGCGAATACAGCTTTCCTCCGGCCTTCATCGCCAAGGTGAACGAACTCGGCAAAAAAGACAACATCACCGCCGACTTCGTAAAACTAGCCGGCACCAAAATGAACGAACCCGCCACCTACAAAGTAATCGTCGACCGCATCTCCCACGAAGTTGATTACTACCGCGCCTATCTAAAACACGCCGTCCTCCAGGGCACCTACGTAATCAACAATCCTTTCTGGTGGACCGCCGACGACAAATTCTTCAACTATTCCGTAGCCGCCAAATTAGGCGTCGCCATTCCCAAAACCATCCTCCTCCCGCAAAAATCCTATCCCCCCGACGTGGACATCAATTCCGAATCGCTCCGCAACCTCACTTACCCAATAGATTGGGACGCGCTCCTCGATTACGTTGGCCGCCCCGCTTTCCTCAAGCCCTATTCCGGCGGGGGCTGGAAACACGTCTATAAAGTCCACAATCGCGAGGAGCTTCTAGCCGCCTACGACGGCACCGGCCCCTACTGCATGACCCTCCAGGAAAATATTGACTTCACGCAATACATCCGCTGCTTCACCTTCGGCAAAATGGACATCCTCCCCGTCGTTTACGATCCCAAAGAGCGCCGCTATCTCGTCGAACACAACTACCTCTCCGCCGAACTAGGCGCCCGCGTAGTTCTCGACGCGCAAACCATCAACCAAGCTCTCGGCTACGAAATGAACACCATCGAATTCGCCATCAAAGACGGCATCCCCTACGCTATTGACTTCCTCAACCCCGCGCCCGATTTTGAACGCGACCGCATCACCGAATTTTATTTCACGCACGTAGTCGATCGCATGGCCCACCTCGTCATTGACCGCGCCTTGCGCGGCGATCCCTCCTACCCCTGGCCGCGCTGGGAAGAAATGTTAGGCATCGGAGCCGCCTCAGGCTTCACCGGCGCCCCCGCAAAGAAAATCGCCGGAGCGACAATTGCATGAACGGCCCCGCCCCCGCTTCGCAATCTCCGCAGGCGCAGCCAGCGTCGCCCGCCGAAGTCTGGCACGGCCTTCTGCGCCCGGATGTGGAGCTCGCCCCCGCGTTCTCCAATGAATTGAACGCGCGCATGCGCGCCCAGCGTCTCGTTTTCGGCGATCGCATCCACTGTCCGTTTCTCCGCCCGTTTTTCCTCACTGCCGAAGACGAACCGCGCGTCCGCGCCGTCGCCGAATCCATCGCCGCCCTCGGCGAACGCGTCGTAAAACAATCTCTCGCCGACCCGCGCCTCCTCGCGCAATCCGCGCTCAGCCCCGAAGAAGAGCGCCTCGCCCGCATCAATCCGCGCTACGCCACGTCCAGCACCGCTTCGCGCCTAGACGCCTTCCTCCTCCCCAACTCCCTGCAATTCGCCGAATACAACGCCGAATCTCCCGCCGGCCCCGGCTACGCCGAAACTCTCGCCGACGTCTTCCTCACGCTCCCGGTCATGCAGCGCTTCTCGCAACGCTACAACGTCCGCAAATATCCGTTGATGAAGCAGCTCCTGGCCGCGCTGCTCGCCAGCTATCGCGAGTGGGGCGGCTCGGCCTCGCCTCCCGTAATTGCCATCGTGGACTGGCGCGAAGTCCCCACCTGGAGCGAATTCGAAATCATTCAATCGCATTTCCAGAAAGATGGCGTCGCCACCGTCCTCGCCGATCCTCGCGACCTGGTTTGGAAAAGCGGTAAGCTCAGGGCCAACGGCCAGCGCGTTGATCTCGTCTACCGCCGCGTCCTAATCAACGACATCGTCGCGCGTCCCAAGGAATGTGCCGCGCTCATCGAAGCCTACAAATCCGGCGCCGTCTGCGTCGCCAACGCCCTAACCTGCAAAATCCCGCACAAAAAATCCTTTTTCGCCGTCCTCACCGACGAGCAAAACTCCGCGCTCTTCAGCGAAGCCGAGCGCGAACTCATCCGCCGCCACATCCCCTGGACGCGCCTCCTCGCCGACGCGAAAACCACGCGCAACGCCGAATCCTTCGGCCTCCTTGAATACGTCCGCAAAAATCGCGAAAATTTTGTCCTCAAGCCCAATGACGAATACGGAGGCACCGGCGTGCAATTAGGCTGGGAAAATAACGAAGCTCAATGGGACGCTGCGCTCCAGCGCGCACTCACCGATCGCACCAGCGCCTGGGTAGTCCAGGAACGCATAGCCATCCGCCGCGAAATCTTCCCGATGCAAACAGAAACCGGCGTCCAGATGCGCGACATGCTGGTTGACTTCGCCCCCTACCTCTTCCGCGGCAAAATGGCCGGCTGCCTAACGCGCCTAAGCAGCACAGGCCTGGCCAATGTCACATCAGGCGGCGGCCAAGTCCCCAGCTTCGTAGTAGAACCAAAACCCTAGCGCCGGTTACAATATCTGGATGAATTTTGGCCCAGCTCTACCAGAGCTACTCCCAGGCGCCCGCAACGCCATAGAAACCTGTCTCGCGATCCAACCCGGCGAACGCGTAGCACTAATCACCGACCGCCCCAGCCAATCCGTAGCCGCCAGCCTCGCCGCGGCTCTCGAGCAAAGCCAAGCGATCTGCGAAGGTTTCCTCCTCGAAGATTTCGCGCCCCGCCCCATCACGCGCGCGCCACAACAAATCCTCGACGCCCTGGGCCGCGCCGACGCCGGCATCCTCTGCATGCAGCCGCAAGAAGGCGAACTCGGCGCGCGCAAAGATATCGTCGCCGTCGTCGAGCGCCGCCACATCCGCTACGCCCACATGGTCGGCGTCACGCCCGAAATCATGCAGCAAGGCATGCGCGCGGATTACACCATGGTGGATCGCCTCAGCGAAAAACTCCTGCAACGCATGCACAGCGCCCGCTCGCTCACCGTACGCACGGAAGCGGGCACGTCGCTAGTAGCCACCTTCGACGCCAAACTCGACTGGGTAAAAACCAGCGGCCTGATAAGCCGCCGCTACTGGTCGAATCTCCCCGCCGGAGAAGTTTTCACCACGCCCGCAAAAGTAGACGGCACCTTCGTCTGCGACGGTACCGCCGGCGACCACTTCTGCGGAAAATACGGCGACCTGCAAAAAACTCCTCTCGTCTTGGAAATCAAAGCCGGACGCCTGCAGAAAGCCAGCTGCGATCGCAAAGACCTCGAAGCGGAATTTTGGAGTTATTGCCACACAGACGAAAATAGCGATCGCGTAGGCGAGCTAGCCTTCGGCACCAACCTAAGCCTCTCGGACATGATCGGAGTTCTGCTGCAGGACGAAAAGCTGCCGGGAGTCCACCTGGCCTTCGGCGATCCCTACGGCAGTCAAACTCATGCCGCCTGGAGCAGCCGCACACACGTAGACGTTTTAGCCCGCCACTGCAACGTCTGGATCGACCAAGACCAGGTAATCGAAAAAGGCCGCTACAAGCTAGCCACTCTAGGCCTAGCCTAAACCGGCGTTTGGGAAGTTTTTGTCCTCCCGAGCGAAGCGAGGGATCTCTCTTGCGCTTTTGACTTTCTCTGCGCACGGCGTTTACCCCGACTTGTCGGGGCGTCTCTGCGGTAAATCCCGGTGTCTCCGTGCCCTCCGCAGTCCTCTGTGCCGGGGGTCTACCCCGACGCAGTCGGGGTGTTGAATCTTTCTGCGGCGCGACCGCGATCCCTCAAAATAACCTCGTAACGTACTCCCACATCTGATGCTTCCAAAATGGCCAATCGTGCCCGCCCTGCGCCCCCCAATCATCCAAAGAATGCCGAATCCCCTTCGCATTCAAAATCCCCGAAAGCCGGTAAGACGGCCCGCTGTTTTCCCAAGGCCCGCTCCCGGTTGCAATATGTATGTCGCATTGCGCCAATTGCCCCAACACATTCCCATCCGACAAATTCGCCAGATAATCCACCGGATTATTGAAGTAAGTGTTGTCGTCATACATCCCATCCATGAACCCCCGGATGTCGTACACTCCCGAAAGCGCAAAACATCTCCGCACCACATCCGGATGCTTGAATAAAGTATTCGCCGCGTGATAAGCCCCGAACGATGCCCCCATCGTCGAAATCGCAACCCGCGATTGGCAGTTATCCCAGATAAACGGCACCACTTCCTCGCGCATATAAGAGTCAAACTGCGCCTGCATATAACTTCGATGAAAAGGATGCGCGCCCTTATTGTAAAATCCCGCCCAGTTCACCGAATTCACGCTGTAAAATTTCACCCGCCCCGCGTCAATCAGCGGTTCGAGCGCACCGATCATCCCCTGACCCTCGAGCTCCCACTCATCACCCGCGCTCGTTGGAAATCCCACCAGCGGCGGACCCCAGTGCCCGTACACGACGACGCCCATGTCCAGCCCCAAGCGGTGCGAATACCAGCGATGATATTCCCGTTTCATATTGCTCCTGCGCCGCGGAATGCGCCTCGTCCTCCTCCGCCCGCCGCGAACGCGCGATATTATACGGCCTTTGCGTGATGGCAAATCGGAAAGAATCCTTTCAGCGGTCGCGGTTTTTTCGAATGACCGCGCTCCCGCTTCAATCTATATTGACCCACATTATGCCCGCCACGGAATCACTCGCTCCGCCCGCGCCAAAATCCAATCGCGAAGCCGCCAGCGAAAATTCTTCCGCGCGCCTGATGTGCCTCGATGTGTTTCGCGGCCTCGCCGTCGCCTGCATGATCCTGGTGGATAATCCCGGCAGCGACGAAAAAGCCTACCATCTCATCAGCCATACCGAATGGAATGGCTGGACCCCCGCCGATCTCATTTTTCCATCTTTTCTTTTTCTTGTCGGTGTCTCGCTCGTATTCTCATTCGCAAAACGCCTTGCCGCCGGCCAATCGCGCCAGCAAATCCTGTTTCACGTTTTCAAACGCAGTCTGCTTCTCATCGCCATCGGTCTTCTCGTCAACGCCTCGCCGTTCGTCGGCCTCGATCTGCATTCCTGGCGCTTCGAAGGAATCACCCAACGCATCGCGCTCTGTTACTTTGCAGCGGCGCTCCTCGAATTGTGGTCCGGCCGCCGCGCCGAAATCGTCGCCATCATCGCCTGCCTTGTCGGCTACTGGGCGCTTCTGCGTTTTGCTCCCGTCCCCGGCCTGGGTGTACCGGGCCGCGACATTCCCTTTATGGATCCCGATCGCAATATCGCCGCGTGGTTCGACCGCAAGCTTTTCATGGGCCATCTCTTCGAAGGCACGCGCGATCCCGAAGGAATCATCAGCACAATCCCGGCTGTCGCCACCACCTTGATCGGCGTGCTCACCGGCCACTGGCTCCGCGCCCAGAACTCCCCGGCAACAAAAACACTCGGCATGCTGCTCGCTGGAATTCTCGGCCTGCTCGCCGGCCAAGCCTGGAACATCTGGTTCCCCATCAACAAAAATCTCTGGACCAGCTCCTTTGTCCTCTTCACTGGCGGCTTCGCCCTCATTTTCCTGACCTTGCTCTACTGGATCCTCGAAATCAAAAAGTGGCGTGGCGCCTGGACCATGCCCATTCGCGTCTTCGGAATGAACGCCATCGCGGGCTTCGTTGCCGATTCGCTCGTCTATGGCCCGGGCTACAGCTTCACCGTGAACAACGCCAGCGGCGTCGCGATCAGCTGGCACGATGCCGCACAAGCCCATCTGCAAGCACTCGGCGCCAGCGCGCCCAACGCGTCCCTGATCTATTCACTCGGCGCCGTACTATTTTGCTGGATCCTGTTGTGGCTGCTCTGGCGCAAACGCATTTTTCTCAAGGTCTGATTCTCCCGCGCTCGCGTTAATATAGCTGCAGGCATTCAGTGGCAGCAGCTGCGTCACGCGCTTTCATCGCCGACGCAACTGGAATTCATGCGAACACCTAACCGGAGGAATTGCATTTGCCCTTTGCTCCAGAACTCATCGCCGAACTAGCCGCCGCCGGCCCCGGCCAACTCCACAAACACGAAAAATTCTCCTCGCGCTTCCTCTCCAAAAAACGCGATCTGATCGTCTACACCCCCGGCATCTACGAAAAGCGCCCTGACCTCAAATTTCCAGTTCTCTATCTCGAAGACGGCCAAAATCTTTTCGATCCCGCCACTTCCTTCATCCCCGGCCAATATTGGCATGTCGGTGAAACCGCCGACGCTCTCATCGCCCAAGGCGCCATCCAGGCGCTCGTCATCGTTGGCATCTACAACACCGGCAAGCAGCGCCTCGCCGAATACACTCCCACGCGCGACCGCAAACTCGGCGGCGGCAAAGCCGATAAATACGGCCGCCTGCTGGTCGAAACGCTCCAGCCCTTCATCGAATCGCGCTATCGCATCGCCCAAGGCCCTGCCAATAAAGGTCTCGGCGGCTCTTCTCTCGGCGGCCTCCTCACCATCTATCTCGGCATGCAATATCCGCAAGTCTTCGGCAAACTCGCCGTCCTCTCGCCCTCCGTCTGGTGGAATCAACGCGCCATTCTTAAATCCGTCGCCACCGCCAAATTGCCACCACAACGCCCGCGCATCTGGCTCGATGTCGGCACCAACGAAGGCGGCACGCGCACGGTCGAAAACGTCACCTCTCTCCGCGACGCCCTCTTGCAAAAAGGTTGGCAGGAAAACCGCGACCTCCACTTCGAAATTTTCCCCGGCGCCCAACACAACGAGTCCGCCTGGGCCCAGCGCGTCTCCCCATTCCTGCAATTCCTCTTTCCCGCCGCCGACTCCGCAGTATAGGATTCAGTCGACGGGGCACGGCATGCCGTGCCCGCCGCTCCGCTCGGCAAGATCTCCGGAGGCTCTAATTGCCCGCACCCAAATCCAATCCCAAACCCGAACCCAACCAACGCCCCCTAACCATCCTCTGCATCACGTCCTACGAAAAAGGTCAGGAATTCCTCCGCACCTGCAAACGCGAAGGCTGCCGCGTCCTCCTCCTAACGGTGGAAAAATTGCGCGACGCCAATTGGCCGCGCGAATCCGTCGACGAATTCTTCTACACGCCCGAAGATCTTCCTGTGCAAGCCATCATCAATACCGTCAGCTACCTCGCCCGCTGGCAACCAATCGACCGCATCGTCGCCCTCGACGAATTCGACATGGAAAACGCCGCCGCCCTCCGCGAACATCTCCGTATCCCGGGCATGGGCCTAACCACGGTCCGTTATTTTCGGGACAAACTCGCGATGCGCGGCCGCGCCAAAGAAGAAGGCATCAACGTCCCCGAATTTATCCACGTCCTCAATCACGCCGCCCTCAACGATTTCATGTCCCGCGTAAAACCGCCGTGGTTGCTAAAACCCCGCTCGCAAGCCTCCGGCATCGGCATGAAAAAAATCCACGCGCCCGCCGACCTCTGGCCTATTCTCGAACAGCTCGGCGACGCGCAATCCAATTACCTTCTCGAGCAGTTCGTCCCCGGCGACGTCTTCCACGTGGACAGCATCGTCTCCGAACGCAAAGTCGTCTTCGCCGAAGTCCACTCTTACGGATCGCCTCCGCTCAACGTCTCTCACGAAGGCGGCGTCTTCACCACCCGCACCATCTCGCGCACGAGCGCCGAATCCAAAGCCCTCCAGAAAATGAATCGCGAACTGATCGCCGCCCTGGGACTCGTTCGCGGCGTGACGCACGCCGAATTTCTCCGCGCCCACGAAGACGGAAAATTCTACTTCATCGAAATCGCCGCGCGCGTCGGTGGCGCCTACATTTCCGACGCCGTTGAGGCAGCCACGGGCATCAATCTCTGGCGCGAATGGGCCCGCATCGAAGTCGGCTTTGGCAATACTCCCTATGTCCTACCCAATCGTCGCCGCGATTACGCCGGCATCGTCCTGTCACTCGCGCGTCAGGAAACTCCGGACACCAGCGCCTACAGCGATCCCGAAATCGCTCAGCGCATCGCCAAAAAACATCACGCCGGCTTCGTCCTCCGCGCCTCCAAGCCCGAGCGCATCTCCGAGCTCCTCGATTCCTACTCTGCCCGCTTCCGCGAAGATTTCCTAGCCACCGCACCAGTCCCCGAAAAACCCTCGGCTTGAGTGCGCGAGCGCGATTTTTCTGACGATTCCGAATTCTGCCATCTCGTAGCGCAATGGACCTTCGCCTCTTTCTTCTTCTCGGTACGATTCAATTCCAGAGCAATCAGCCGTATAATCCGCCCACTTTCGTGTATAGCCTCAAGTTCCCCGCGCTCCCAGCCGCGCTCTTGAGGAAGGAGATCCCCATGAAAAAGTTTTTCCCGTTTCAAATGCTCGCATTTCTCATACTGTCTTTGTACTCTAGCCCGGCATCTGCACAAGCCGTCTCCGCCAACGCCACTCCCAACATCATCGTTGCCAAAGACAAAGCGCTATGCCCAACGGCGACTTACACCACAATTCAATCCGCCGTAAACGCCGCGAAGCCCGGAGACATCATCCGCATCTGCGCCGGCACCTACGACGAACAAGTGTTGATACAAACCGAACTAGTCCTTGAAGCGGACAACGGTGTTGTCGTCAAGCCCGTCGCTATTTCCGCGAACGCCACCGGTCCCACGGGCGATGCAATCGCGGCCGTCATCGTCGCGCAGAATTCCGCCAACGTGCAGCTGGAAGGCTTCAGCGTCGACGGTTCCGCGAACGGCATCCCAGAATGTTCCCCCCGGCTCGTCGGTATTCTCTACCAGGACGCTTCCGGCATCGTCTGGCACAATGAGATCCGCCACATGCGCCTGGCAAGCAGCCGCGACGGCTGGCAAAGCGTCAACGCCATCGAAGTCGAAAGCAGCGCCAGGGGTCACGCCAGCGTAACCATCACCAACAACACAGTGGACACGTATCAAAAGAACGGAATCACTGCGAACGAGACCGGCACCCAAGTTTCCATCAACGGAAATACCGTCACCGGCGTCGGTCCCACCGTCGGCGCCGCCCAGAACGGCATCCAGATCGGCTACGGCGCGCAGGGCACAATCACCAGCAACTCCATCGCGAACAATGTCTATTCGCCGTGCACTTCCGTTTCCGTCTGTCCCGCGAACGCTGCCGCAATCCTCATCTATCAATCCGACGGCATCCACATGCAACACAACGTGCTCGGCGCCAATCAAGTCGGCATTTTCGTCGCGGCCAATAACGCCGTCGTCGGCTCCAGCACGATTTTCCATTCCGTCGCGCTCGACGGCATCGCCCTGGTCGGCAACGGCAATACCGCCAGCGGCAACGACGTCAGCAACAGCGACGATGCCGGCGTCTTCATCCAGGGCAACAGCAACACGGTCTCCGCCAACACTTTCACCGGAGCCACAGTCGGAATCCTGAAGCTCTCGGGTTCCACCGGCACAGTGGAATCCGGCAATCTGTTTTTTGCCACGCTCACAACCGTGATAGATCCGGCGCCATCCAGAAACTTCACCCCGATGCCGTCGCGCTAGCGGCCAACAATCGCGCGCGATCTCGCGTCCCAGCGCCTCCTCCCGCGCTCGCCCTGAATACTGTCTGCCTCCTCGCGTTTCCCCGTATAATGCCTCTTCTCCGGCCCTAATATTTTTTACGATTCGGAGGTCCTCATGGCTGCGGGTTTTCGGCGAACGTGTATCTTGCTCTTGGCGATTCTGCAGGCGCCGTTTCCGCTCGCCTCCTTCGCCCAACAGCCACCGCCAGTCTCGTCCGGAACTCTCCAGCTCACCCTGAAGCAAGCCGTGCAACTCGCGCTCAAGCAAAACCCTCAGCGCGTCATCGCTCAAATCCTGATCTCCGAAAGCGATCGCAATAGTCAGATCGCACGCTCAGCCCTGCTCCCTCATGCGGACGTCGAGGCCGCTGGATCGCTCAATCAGTACAACGTTCAGAGCATCGAGCGTGCGCCAAAGCGGCAAGGACTCGGCCCCTTTCAAATCATCCAAGCCGGACCCGCTTTTTCGCAATCGATTTTCGATCTCCCCCTGATACGCGGCTATCAGATCGGTCGCGAAGGCGCTCGCCAGGCGCGCGCGGATGAATTGACCGCCCGCGAAACCGTCGTCAACGCCGTCGTTGACCAATACCTCCTCATTCTCCGCGCCCTCGCCAGCCGCGATGCCGCCGTAGCTCGCGTGGCTCTCGCGCAACGCCTCTACGAACAAGCCACCCAACTGCAAAAAACCGGCGTCGGCCTGAATATTGACACCGTCCGCGCCAACGTCGAGCTCCAGAACGAGCGCCAAAATCTGATTGACGCCGAAACTGAAACGCGCACCAGCAAATACGGACTCGCCGAACTTCTCGATCTCCCCCGCGATCAGGATCTCGACGTCGCCGACCATCTCGATTTCTACGATCTCCCCGTTCTCGAAAAAGAAGCCCTCCTGAACCAGGCTCTCACCACCCGTCCCGAAATTCGCTCGCTCGATTCCCAGCAACGCATCGCTCATCTCTCCACGGATTCGGCCGGCGAGCAGCGCCTTCCTCAACTGGATTTTTCCGGATTCTGGTTTTATCAAGGCTCGCGCTTCAACAATGGCATTCCCGCGTACACCTACGCCATCGCTCTGAAGTTCCCGATTTTCACCGGCGGTCGCATCCGCGCCGAAGAAGCCCGCGCCAAACTCGAAGAGCAGCGCGTCGCGCAACTCCGCCAGCAACTGGAAGCGCAAATCGTTGACCAGGTAAAATCCGCGCTCGATGAACTCAACGCCGCCCGTAATTCCGTGGACGTCGCCAATCTCGGCTACCAACTCGCCCAGGAAGAAGTCGCGCAGGCCCAGCGCCGCTTTCAAGCCGGAGTCACAACAAATATTGAGGTCATCACCGCGCAAGATGAACTGGCGCGCGCCAGCGATAATCAAATCGGCGCGCTCTATCAATTCAACCTGTCCCGTGCGGCTCTGGCCCGCGCCACGGGAAATATCGAAGCCACCTACACGAAGTGAGAGGTGAACAGCACCATGAGCTCCGCATCTTCAACGCCGCCACCACCCGATAAGACTCCCGTCGCCGCTGAGCACCGGCTGCCGCCGCACCGGCTGCTCCGCCGCCCCACCATTGGCGCGAACGGATTCGAAATCTGAGCCCGCTCGCCAGGGGCGTTATCGTCGCAGCCCTCGTCTTCATCGCCGTGGCGTGGTACATACTTTCCGGCCGCGTCACCACCGACGACGCCCAAGTAGACTGCCACATAACCGCCATCGCCCCGCAGGTTCCGGGCTACGTCGTTCAACTTCTCATCAATGACAATACGCCGGTCAAAGAGGGCGATCTCTTGGTCCAAATCGATCCCCGCGAATATCAGGCGGAAGTCGAACAAGCCAAAGCTAATCTCGATTTCGCCGAAGCCCAGGCAAATTCCGCGCAAATACAAATCGGCCTGACGCGCGCAACCACCACCCAAAGCACCAGCGGCGCCGTCCATCAGAAAGAATCCGATGCCGCCGATTACGCCATGTCCCAGGCGCAGCTCGAACAATCCGCCACCGCGAATCTTCAGGTCGCAGAGGCTAACGTCGCCGCCAAACAAGCCACCAACGAACGCGCCCAGGCCGATCTCGCCCGGTACACTCCGCTGCTCGGCACCGACGACGTCTCCAAATATCAATTCGATGCCGTTGAAGCCAACGCGCGCGTCGCGAAGAGCGATCTGGCTGCAGCCCAGCAACAGCTTTCCGCCGCGCAACAAGCAGTCGGAATTGCCCGCGCGAATGCGCATGCCGCCCAGGCGAAGGTGTCGCGCTCGGAGTCTCAATTCATGGAGACCAAGGCCCGCGAGCAACAAGTCCCCATCGCCGAAGCTAGCTACAAATCAGCGCTAGCCACCGCCGAGCGCGCCAAAGCCGCGCTGCAACAAGCCGAACTGAATCTCGCCTATACTCACATCACCGCTCCCATCACCGGGCAGGTCACCCAGAAGTCCGTGGATCTTGGCCAGTATGTCTCTCCCGGCCAATTGCTTTTCACCATCGTTCCGCTCGATCAGGTCTACGTCACCGCAAATTTCAAGGAAACTCAGCTCGCCAACGTTGCTCCAGGACAGAAAGTTCGCATTCACGTGGATACCTACAGTCAAGATTTCGAAGGCGTGGTGGATTCCATCGCCGGAGCAGCCGGCTCGCGCCAAGCCTTGCTGCCGCCGCAAAACGCCACCGGAAATTTCATCAAAGTCGTTCAACGCATTCCGGTGAAAATCCTGGTCAAGCCCAACAAGAATCCGAACCTTGTGCTGCGTCCCGGCATGAACGTGGAAGCCACCATTTATACTCGTTGAACTGAAAGTGACCCCATGAGCTATCTCAGCGGAAGTTCTCCGGCATCCTGGGAACTGGAAGAGGAGCGATTCCTCAGCAGTATGATGGCGGGCTTGTCCTACGGGCGCCGCTTGGCCATCCTCCTCACCGTTGGCATGGTCACCGCCATCGAAATCTCCAACCGTCTTTCCATCAACGTGTTCCTCCCGGACATGCAGGGCAACGTCGGCGCCAGCTCCGATGAAATCAGTTGGGTCATAATTCTTTATAACGTCGGCTACCTCTGCTCCCTGGCATTGGCGTTCTGGATGACGCGCGTCATCGGTACCCGGCGCCACTTGCTGTTAAGCATCGCCATCTATCTCACCGGAGCAATGGGCTGCGTGCTGAGCACCGGCAGCTTGGCACAACTGCTCGTCTCCCGCTTGATTATGGGATTCGGTGGCGGCGCGTTTCTGGTGCGCGTCGTCATTTTGGCGGGGCTGATGTTTCCGGGAAAGGCGAGGATAGCGGCGGTCACCAAACTTTACATCGTGCTTTCTGCCTTCGAAGTCCCGTATCCCTGCGTCATGGGCTGGGTCACCGATACGTTCCACTGGAATTATGCCTTTCTAGTTGATTTTCCCTTTCTTGCGATCGGCGCCTTTCTCATCTGGAAACTGATCCCGCCGGGTTTTCTATATCAGCGAAAGAAGGAGGGCCCGGTTGACATCTGGGGCGCTCTCCTCCTGATCGCTTCGCTGGCCTGCCTGGAAACCGCCACGAGCCGCGGCGAGCGCGATCTTTGGTTCCAGTCATACTGGATTGCCACCGCTCTGCTCGCGGCTGCTCTTTTCTTTATCGCCTTTCTCTGGTGGGACTACCGGCCCGAAAACGCCTCTCCGGTATTGCATCTGCGGATGGTCCTTCGGCATGCCGCCCTGCGCTCCTACTTCCTAGTGATATTGATCGTCGGAGCGTTCTTCGGCGCCGGACTTTATGTCGTCCCGCAATACCTTCGCTTCGTTCAGGATTACAGCGCCTTGCAGGCCGGCGGATTCATTTCGATGTACACGCTCGGGCTTGGGTTAGGGCTCCAGCTCGCCTTGCGCGTGTTCGTTCCCCGCGTGGGGGCCGTCCGCACGCTTGTCTTCGGAATGCTGCTCGTGATCGCGACTTATGTCACGATCTTCTACATCTGGACCCCCACCACCCCCACCATCGTCTTGGCTCCCGCGATTTTCCTCCAGGGCTTTTGCGTCGCGCCCCTCCTCGTCGCTGCGGGAAGTGTTGTCACCTCCAACTCGCCGGTAGCCGACGTCAACGACATTTCCACCACCTACTTTTTCGTGCGCCAGCTAGGAAACACTTTCGGTGTTACCGCCGCCACGGTCATGTTCGATCGCCGCATGACCCTGCATTCCTCGCGCCTCTTGGACGTCTCCAACCGCCTCGACCCCACCACCCGCACCACCCTCGCGCAATACACCGAACTGATTCACCGCAATGGCGGCCCTACCAGCGTTCCCGGTCTCGGCGCGCTCCAGCTCTTCCAAAATAACGTAATCACCCAGAGCCGCCTGCTCTCCTACATAGACATCTACTTCGGCTTGACAGCGCTGGCGGTGGTCGCCCTGGTCTCGATAGCCGTCACAAGAATAAAACCTAAGCCCGGCCCGTACCATTTTCACCCCTGGTAATTGCGCGCCCCGCTTCGTTGTCCCGCCTACCTGTAGCCGCACGCGGACGGCAGGGCCGTCACCGGCGGCGTCGCGGCGATGAAATCGCGCACCTTTTGTCGCTCTTGCTCGGTCTCCTGCGACATCCAGATATTCTCGATTTCCTTCTTGTCGTTCGGCGAAAGATGCCAGGAAAGTGGCGCATCCTCGGGAGGGTACTCAAACACCGTATCCTCGATATCCAACTGGCAGGAAGCCGCAAAGCGCTGCACGATGTCCAGCTCCTCTTCGTTGCGCGGCAGTTGTCCGGTGTCGCGAACATTCAACATCGCCGAAACCGGCGCGTACGCCTGATACGGCCATCCGTGCCACGTAAGAGGCGGTGGCTCCGAAGCAGGCGGCGAAGCACGAATTTCGATGATTAGCACGCGGCGCACCGGGTTGTCCTTCGCGCTTAGCGCTTCATCCAGCCACGTCAGCAACGTGGCCATCCCGTAATTGTCGGTGTAGCCCCCGTCCACCGCATGAATTTGCGTGCCCTCCATATCTGGCCGCGCCGCCGGCGAAACGTAAGGAAACGAAGCCGAAAGCCGCGCCGCTGTCACCAGCGAAATATCGTGCTCCGCGAATTGCGGAAACTGCGGATCGCGCAAGCTGCTGCGTCCCGCTGCCTGCGCGAGGTCCGTAGTGCCCAGCAATAATCTCTCGCCACTCTCCACCACCGTCGCGTTGAACACCACCGCCGGACGCCATCCTTGCAGCACTCCCTCGCGCCACTCCGCCAGCGGGCTCCATAGATGATGTTTGCGGCCCGGCAATTCACGCGTCAGCGCCGCTTCCAAAGCCTCGCCGCGGTCCAGGTGCTTTAAAAACGGCGCCAGCGGAAAAGTACGCAGAAAATCCGGGTACACCAGCCCCCACGCGATGTCGTCCAGGCTCGACGCCTCCGCGTGCCCCACAGTCTCTTCCAGCTCGCTGGCGTTCGCCGGCAGCCCTGCGCCGTTCGCGTCATACGCGCTGACGAAATACATCGCGCCCACGCTTCCGCCGGAAACCGCGCTGATCAACCGCACGGAATCACCAAAAATCTTCGGGTTCTGCGCAAAATTCTTGCGGCTGTCCTCTTCCAATCCGGTCAGCACGCGCGCCGTCCACGCTGCGGCCTTGATCCCTCCTCCGCTCGCGGCCACCACGATCACCACCGACCCGGGTTTCCCCGCGCGAATCACCTCGGCCGGAGTCAGGTCGGCGGAGCTCTTCGCTTTGAACATATAAAAATAATGATCCGTGGCGTGAAAGTGCGAAGAGAGGATCGCGATTAGAATAAATGGCGCCAGCAGCGGCACGCGAAACCGGTCCAGGAAAAAAGTCACCGCCGTCAAACCCCAGCAAAGAATCATCAAAAAAACGAGCAGGTCGGCAAGCGTCGGCACCACCGCCGGATCGCCGATGCGGAAAAATTTCCCGATCCCGATGGCCGCATACAACAGAAAGCACAGCAGAAACGACCACAGCGCCATGTAATGCCCGTCATACGCGGATGTCCCGTCCTTCTTGAATCCGGGTCCCAGCACGCTCAAAAACTTCGTGACCGGTTTCGACTCCGCCCACCCGCGCCGCTTGAACTGTCCTCCCGCAACCAAAATTCCCGTAGCGAGCGCCCCGCCTCCCAGCGCTCCCAGCAGCAACTGGCCATATGTCGCGGTACCTCCGCTCTTCGAGACATACATCGCCACCAGCACGACGGGCAGGATGAAAAACGCGAAGACCGGTGAATGCCCTCTGCGCGACGGTAACTCCGTGAGAAAACTCCAGCGAATCGGAAACGCCCGAATGTGAAACCGCTCGGGACCGTACAGCAGCACCTGCCACGCCGTGACCATCACGGTCCAGCTCGCCAGCAGCGCCCCCAGCGTCACAAACACCATGCCCAGCGGCCGCACGTCGAAAATCCCCAGCAGCAGATTCGGCGCCGCCCACAGCGCGATGAACGGGATCGTCTCCAGCGCCACAAAAGTCAGCAACGGCACACGCAGCAGATAAAAGTAGGGAAGCGCGTCCCACACGGACCACTGCTCAAGTTGCAAAGGGCAAATGTTGGGCGCCGCCACGTCTGGCATGCGGTACTCCGGTTGCCTGACGATGTACCACAACAGTACCGATAAATGCAACTCCCTTCTGCGTTAACCAATCACTGACCGCGCCATCCGCAATTCGACTATCCGCGACCGACGCACCGGCGATCCGTCACCTCAAATCGTGCAAAACTCAGCTCGATACACGCACCGCTCGCCTCAATACGCTATCCTTGAGAACGCCAATCCGACGGTGGGGCTTGACCGCAACATCAACCCCCGCCTATCATTAACTACCGCTGAGAAGCACTGCTCTCGTGGGCCTGTAGCTCAGGTGGCTAGAGCGCACCCCTGATAAGGGTGAGGTCGGTAGTTCAAGTCTACCCAGGCCCACCAATCTTTTCTTTCAGTTAGGAGTCAAGCCGGAACGGGCGTTTGAGAGTTGGTTCACGTTTTGGTTCACACCTTCCCGAAATCCACATGATATTTTTGGTGCAGTCGAGCCGGATGTGATAGAGGCAATTGGAGTGTGATGGTCGATTCCCGGCAGCCGGTTCTTCAGAGAATTATCCGAGGATGCTCTCGCTTACTGCTGTGGGTGGGAGCGGCGGTTTTTTCCCTCGGAGACGCGTACCTTTATGAGATAAAGCATGTGAACTTCTCAGTCTCCCTGGCGGTCGGCATTCTTGGGGGGCGCTGCTGATGCTATTGGGTGCAGGAATCGCGGTTGCGTGCAAATCTCCTAAGCCGGAGCAGCACTAGAGAAGTGGCCATACCCTTCAGCTTGGCCGACATGGTTACAGGTCTTAGATTGTGGCACCGAATGCCCTGCTGGCGGGGTACGCCAGCTGCGCATGGTGGTCGAATTCTAGCCCTGAATGGCGCAGGTTCGGCTGGGTGCTGGCATATTTGATTGCCTTTTTTTTCGGTGATGGTGTTTGTTTTCCACTTCCGATGATGGCGGCTGACCTAGCTTAAATGCGTTCGCGCAAAGTGTGCGTCACGCATCTCGCCGCAGTTACTTCTTTCAGTCAGCTTGCATTGGTCTATCCAGGAGAACTCAGGAAGTTCTAAACGCAGACATCCATGTCCGCCATAGCGTGAAGCAAGGTCCGACTCCCCAAGACTGACGGTGCGGGGAAGTTGCGCAGCTGCCTTCCAGCCAAGTCCCGCTCGCGTAACCGGAAACGGAGAACCACACGCCCGGTTTGCGCGTAACGCGGAACTTGCCGGAGTCTCATTTGGGACTGAAAGATTCAGCAGAAAACAGCAAGCGAAATTGGACTTGCGCCCTGTAGTGACATAACTTCAAAGCAAAATAATTAGGCAGAAAACCCGTTTCCAGCGTAGCCTTGCCCACATAGACTTGGCGCGAGGGTAACATGGTCCGCGATGAAATTTGCGTTTGCGGCCATCCGCAGTCGCTGCATAGAACTTACGGCTGTAACGGCTGGCATCCCAATCCGGACCCTAAAAAAACCGACCGTGTCGGCTGCCAGTGCAAAGCATTCCAAAAACGCAAAGCTGCTCACGGTTAGCCACGAACAGATAAAACACGGTGCAACGAACCCATGCAAATGCAAGGGCCGAATATCACTGTTCGTTGACTTGCCTCTGAACGCAGCCTAACATCCGTCCCCAATACAGTCTTCCCAGACATGATTGGTCAAACCATCTCGCACTACCGAATCATAGAGAAGCTCGGCGGCGGGGGCATGGGTGTGGTGTACAAGGCCCAGGACATCAAACTCAATCGCTTTGTCGCTCTCAAATTCCTTCCAGACGATGTAGCCAAGGACCCGCAGGCTCTGGTGCGTTTCCAGCGTGAAGCTAAAGCGGCATCGGCCCTGAATCACGCGAACATTTGCACCATCTACGAAATCTCCGAAGATGGCGGGCGCTCTTTTATCGCCATGGAGTTCATGGAAGGCGCCACATTGAAGCACCGCATCTCCGGCAAGCCGCTGCCACTGGAACAAGTGCTGGATTTGGGAATCGAGATTGCCGACGCACTGGAAGCGGCCCACGCGAAAGGAATCGTCCATCGCGACATCAAGCCTGCCAACATTTTTGTCACCGAGCGCGGGCACGCCAAGATATTGGATTTTGGCCTAGCGAAACTCACTCCTGTTGCCAAAGGCGTTGGCATCTCCGAGATGCCGACCGCAACCTCAGAAGAACTGTTGACGAGTCCCGGTTCCGCCGTGGGCACCATCGCTTACATGTCTCCGGAGCAGGCACGGGGCGAAGAACTGGATGCACGTACGGACTTGTTCTCCTTCGGTGCGGTGCTGTACGAAATGGCCACGGGTCGGATGGCTTTCCCGGGCAAAACAGCAGCCATCGTGCACGAGGCGATTCTGAACCGAGCGCCTGTTCCTGTAGCTCGGTTAAAGCCGGAACTCCCGCCGAAGCTAGAAGAAATTGTCAACAAGGCATTGGAAAAGGACCGGAAGCTGCGATACCAAAGTGCTGCTGACATTCGGACCGACTTACAGCGGCTGAAACGCGATACAGAGTCAGCGAGAGTGCCTGCAGCGACGGGTGCGGTAGCCGCCTTGGGGGAGAAAAGGGGAATCCCGTGGAAGGTACTTGTCCCCGCTGCTCTATTGGTAGCCGCGTTTGCCGCTGGCACTTACTTCTATTTCCACCGCGCACCGAAACTCACGGACAAGGACACCATCGTTCTCGCTGATTTCGACAACAAGACAGGCGATGCGGTGTTTGACGGCGCGCTGCGGCAAGGGCTTTCCGTACAACTGGAACAATCACCCTTTTTGAGTCTCGTGTCAGAGCGACGCATTCAACAGACGCTGCCCTTGATGGGGCAGACAGCCGACGCAAAGCTCACGCCCGAGCTTGCTCGCGACCTCTGTCAACGCGCCGGAGGTACAGCCGTCCTCGACGGCTCGATAGCGCAGATAGGCTCGCAGTACCTTCTGACCCTCAAGGCCGTCAACTGTTCAAACGGGGAATTGCTGGCGAGCACGGAAGCTCAGGCGAGCGACAAGAGCCACGTCCTAGATGCCTTGGGAAATGCAGCATCCGAAATCCGCAACAAGTTGGGCGAATCGCTCACCACCGTTCAGAAGTTCGATACGCCGCTTGAGCAGGCCACTACACCGTCGCTTGAGGCTCTTCAGGCCTACAGCCTTGGATGGAAAGCCGTAGTGGGAGAAAAAAACGATTCTGCCTCCGCGTTGCCTTTGTTTCAGCGGGCCATCAGACTCGACCCAAATTTTGCTATGGCCTACGCCGACCTCGGGTGGAGCCATTCGAATCTAGGGGAAAGCAGCCTGGCATCTGAGAACGCGCAGAAGGCCTTCGAACTTCGTGGGCGCGTGAGCGAATATGAGAAATTGTTCATCGAGGCTGAATACGATGTGCTTGTCACGGGCGATTTGGAGAAGGCACAGCGAGACTTTCAGGTCCGTGCACAAACCTATCCAAGAGACTGGGAACCGCGAACCGGACTGTGCAGCGTATTCAATGTACTCGGGCAATATGAAAAATCGCTCGGGGAATGCCGCGAGGCCCTTCGTCTTAACCCGGATAGCAGTCTGAGCTATATCTCGGTTGTTTATACCTATATTTATCTGAACCGCTTTGAAGACGCGCGTGCTGCCGCGGATGAGGGAAATGCAAGGAAACTCGATGTTTCTGACCCTTACTATATGCTTGGCTTCTTGCAGAACGATGCGGCTGAGATGAACCAGCAGGTAGCCCTTAATGCGGGCAAGCCGGGCGTGGAAGACGGCTTTCTGGCGTACGAAGCTAATACAGCCGCTTACTCCGGGCAGCTTAAGGACGCCCGAGAGTTTTCAAACCGCGCAGTTGCTTCCGCTAAGCGTGCGGACGAGCATGAGACAGCGTCCCGCTATGAAGTCGAAGCTGCTTGGATTGAAGCTCTGTTTGGAAATATAGCTGAGGCGCGTCATCGCTTCGATTCCGCGCTCAGACTTTCGATGAGCCGGGATTTGCAATACAGAATCGCGGTGATGAACACGTTGATAGGGGATTCAGGCCGGGCACAGACCCTTGCCGATGATTTGGGTAAGAGCTTTCCAGAGGACACGGTCGTCCAGTTCAACTACCTGCCGAGCGTCCACGCACGGCTTGCGCTCCTCCGAAATGACCCATCAAAAGCCATCGAGGTTCTTCAGGCTGCGGGTCCCTATGAATTGGGCAATGTGGGCGACTTCACTCTGTACCCCGTTTTTGTGCGCGGCGAAGCCTATCTAGCCTCGCATCAAGGGGGCGAAGCAGCGGTTGAATTCCAGAAAATCCTCGACCATCGTGGAGTTGTGCAGAACTTGCCTATAGGCGCACTCGCTCATCTCCAAATCGGCAGAGCCTACGCAATGCAGGGCGACACCGCCAAAGCTAAGGCCGCCTATCAGGATTTCCTCACGCTCTGGAAAGATGCAGACGCCGATATTCCCGTCTTCATCGCTGCGAAGTCTGAATACGGAAAGCTGAAGTAAGCTGTAGCGTGCTTGGCTCAGGAAGCGGCTGCACGCTTCCGCAAAGGTAT
This sequence comes from uncultured Acidobacteriota bacterium, assembly GCA_963804625.1. Taxonomy (GTDB): domain Bacteria; phylum Acidobacteriota; class Terriglobia; order Acidiferrales; family UBA7541; genus Palsa-295. Next base: position 277,531 of record CAWDRJ010000001.1, read on the forward strand.
CACGTCAGGGACCTCGCGCTCTTGCGTATCCAGTTGAAGCGATTCGGTTAGTTCTTTCTCCGCAACATGCCAATCATCAGTGGGTCGAGTCTCGTCTAGCGATTGCCGGTTCATATTTACGCGCGCAAAGTGAGAGGCGACCCACTCTCTCTTACGTAATAGCTCTGCGGAACAAATACTGCTCGGCAATATGGACAAGCCTCGCTTTCCGGACGCGGCCTCGGAAGTTTGTAAATTAAATTTGCATCTGCTCGGTCTTCCAACACAATTTGGGCCTCGCACTTGGTACATCGGCAGCACGTGTATGTGTACATTGGGTGGTACCCCTCTTGTGGTACGCGACTACGGACCCCGTGGTGTGCGTGGCGTGTGGAACCGTCGCCTAGGACGCGGCCGAACGGCATGGTAACTCTACCCTGAAGCCTAACGCGGTTCGAAGCCACGAACCTAGCGAAAATGCTGGAAAGATATGCAACGGCCTGTGGAAAAACGCGGTCCTGTGGAGAAATGGGAACCTGACATCCCCATCCTCATCGCTGCAAAGTCCGAGTACGCGAAGCTGAAATGAATAGCCCGCCTACGCCAGGACCTTGGACCGTGGAATGCTCTAATCGGTCTTACTTATCTGACTACCTTCCTATGCAAGATAATCTGCTATGACAGAGGCGACCCGACTGTCTTCACCTCCAGCAAGGATGAAACCAGGTCCTTTGGCCAAACCACACTCCCATGTGTGCGGAAGGCCGGGCGGATGACGGGTTCCCGAGTCTCAATTGAGACTGAAAATTTGAAGCAGAAAAGTCGGACTGGAGCTTTTTACCGCTCTTGCCGGGGGTCTCGCCCAGGATGTTGTGCGGAAAGGCGGCGCCCGAATGCGCGCCGCCTCGCCGGTGAATGTTACTTGCCGAAGTCGAACAGCTCGAACAAGTCGCTGATCGCCGGACCGTTCACCGGTACGTAAGCGTTGCCTTCCGTGATCGGGTTGGGGAAATTATCCCGGCTACGGTAGGTTACCGGCGGCAGACTCCAGTTCCTCTCGATGAATTTGAGGATGGAGACGTGATCCGCGTAGTCGTGTGCGATTTTCCCGCCCGTCGCATACGGCGACACAGCGAGGAAGATAATTCGCGTGCCGTCGCCGAAGAAGTCGAGCGGCTGGACGTAGCCGGAGTCGTAATAGCCGCCGCCTTCGTCCTCGGTAATGAAGATCGCCGTATCCTTCCACAGAGCCGGATGGGCCTGTACCGCATCCACGATTTTCTTGACGAAGCCCTCGAACAAATCGAGCTTCGAGGAAGCCGGGTGGCCGTCCACGAACCCGCTGGGCTTGACGATGGAAACGGCCGGGAGCGTGCCGTCGGCAATGTCTTTGTACAGGTTCTGGGTGTCCTGGACGTGGGCGGTGCGCTCAGAGGCGCTGGCCATGATGGACGTATCGTACTGGAACGGGTTGCAGATGTTGCAATACTCGTCGGCATTGACAATGTTCGCGCCGATAGCATTGGGGGAGCCTACCCCTCCGTAGTTGAGTTGATATTTGTCTTCGGGGATGTAGCAGTTCGTGGTCAGTGTCGGCGGAGTGCAGAGCGGCTCATTTGGGTTGCCAACACCGGCGTAGGCGTTCCACTGATCGCCGTAATACTTCCACGAAATGTGGTGGGTGTTAAGGTCGTCGCCAATGCTCGGTGTCGACGAGGGCGGAATCGTGAATATGGTGTTGTCTGGTGAATCATCGGCGAAGGCGTTTTCGCCCTGTCCGAAGTAACCGGGGTTGTAGTTGTTGAGCAAGTAGTAGTGGCCGACTTCGCAGTGCGGATCCACCGGATGCGGGAGAGATTGGAGGTACTTCACAATCGCCGAGACTCCGGGTTGCGTGGGGTCCGCGCAGTTGCTGTAGGAACCGCCGCCGTAGGCCGGTGAACCATAGGAACCACCACCATAACCATCTTCCATATACCAGTTGTTGGTGCCAGCCTGGGGGTTCGGATTCTCGACCTCATCGAGCTGGCCGGGAGCCGTATCGTGAGGTGGCGTTTTGGCGTGGCCGTTGCCATCGCTGAACCAGATCGCGTCGCCGTGGCCAAACATAATGTGGTTGGCACCGGTGCCGCCGTCAACGGACTGGTGGAAATTGTCGCTCATTGCGTAGGTGTCGGCGAGACTCTTGAAGTAGGGAACGTCGCCATGTTGGACGTTGTAAAACCCGAGAGAGGTTGAGCCTTCGCCGGTTGTGGTGGCGCCGGGCAAGTAGTCGATATCGAAATTGGCAGCCTGCTTCACCCCGTTCGTGCCCGCACCGACGGTGACTTCCACCCAGGAGAACAACTTGGCGGTGCAACCGGAGGCATTTTCCGACGTGATGTGTTCGCGAGAGCAATCGAGCTGTTGCCACATCTGGTAGAAGCGGTGGACGGGGCTAGCCGCGTAGGCGTTGTAATCGAAGCCCCCTGGCACATCATTCGTCAGCTGAAATGGACCGGCGGGAAGGTCGTCAACGTTGGTGATTCGGATGTCCGGCGTCTTGGACGTCAAGCCAGTACCTCCGGAAACCAGAAACCGGTAGTAATCGGTCGGCAAGCCATTCTCGGATGCTTCGGCAAGACTGATGCTGTCGTGCGGAATGTAGGAGTCAAATGCACCGCCTACAAGCGGAGCGGGGAGCACATCGCCGCCGAAATCGAGCTTGGGAGGACTCAGCAGGAATGGATCGCCGCTCTTTTTTTCACCAAGATCCACTGCGGCTTTCTGATGGGCCTTCTCAAAATTGGATCCGGGCGTACCGTCGGCCTTTACGATCCCCTCCGACAGGAGGTTGTTGACGGTTTGTCCGGGCTTGGGCACATAGGTCGCGAAGACGTGGTCGAAGCTGCGATTTTCACCGATGATCACGATGACGTGTTTAATCGGCGAGGTGGTCTTGGAATCGTTGTCGTCCTGGGCCTGGGCTGTACTGGCCAAGGGACCGCCAGAGCGAGAATTGAAACAGTGCGAGCGAGGTCAATCCGATGCGCAAGCAGTGCATCGAATTTGCAGCGAACCGCTTAAAGGACATGCATCCTCCTCTTTTTTCGGAATCTGCTCCACGCAGAGGTTGCGAGTAGTATCTGTTATTTGTTGCGGCAGGATTTGTCTTGTGTGAATGGTGAAAGACAATCGCAAAAAACAACTCGCCGGAATTCATTCGTTGAATCGAATCCACTTGAGCGCGCACTGGTGCTCCTGTTCGGCCAGTCAGGAAATACCACCCTATTCCTTCCTGGGAACTCCATGGCGTAAACGGGTTGCTGGCGTGAACGCGGTGTTCCGCCAGGTATCAGGCCGCGTTCAGTGCACCCCTCCACCTCATTGGGCGATTTTTCGGCATAGCCTAACTGAAGCCGTAACCTATACTATGTTCCGTCCCGACCCGGGTGGAGACGTCAGAGTCCTGGAGATTTTGGGGCGTGGCATGTCTGAGTTGCCTGCAGCCGATTTTGGGCGTATCTCAATACTCGAACCGCGCGCGACTTCCCCATCCCCTCTCGTTCGATCGAACATCAAGATACAGATTCAGAGCTTCTGGCAGAACTCACCATGTGGTTCTTGGTTCACCAAGGAGCCGTCTGGAACTCCCGCTTTCTATCGGAGCCTCGACGAGTACAGGTACAAAGAGCACTGGCGGCTAGAGTCGGCGGTAGGGTTTGAAAAAAACACCGGACTATGGGCGCTCGAAATCGGTTGCGGATGCGGCAGCGACGCCGAGCGCTTTGCGCGCGCTGGTGCCCATTACCTCGCGGTTGATCTGACGAACGCGGCCGTCAGTATAACGCAGCGGCGTTTTCAACTGGCAAAGCTAGGAGGACGTTTCGTCCAGGGTGACGCTGAGAACTTGCCTTTCGCCGCCGGTTCGTTCGACTTCGTGTATTCCCACGGAGTACTTCACCACACACCGGATACGCCGCGGGCCATCGGGGAGGTTCACCGCGTGCTTTGCCCGGGCGGGCGAGCCGTGATCATGCTTTATTGCCGCAACTCGTTCAATTACCGGGTGAATCTGCGTCTGGTCCGCCGGCTCCGCGTGTGTCTGCCGAGAACGAACCTTGGTATAGGTATCAAGCTGGCTCGCAAGATCGGACATGAACGGATGGAAAACCTGCAGCGGCACCAAGAACTCATCCAGCAAGATCCGGATTCTTGCCTCGATATGCAGCACATGCTTAACCGGAATACTGACGGGCCCCGATAATCCACTTTCACAAGCATTCTCGAAGGCGTCGGCGCAGCGGATGTTCTGGCAATTTACGAATGTCAACACAGATGTCATGTCCTGGAATCCAAACTGGCTCCCGGGCTTAGGAAAACTCCTTCCTCGCGCGATCGAGGATCGGCTTGCTTCGTACTGGGGCTGGCACCTCTGGATTTACGCGCAAAAGCGTCCGGAGCTCACACGGCCGGTTGCGATGAGGCCAGAGACGAAACTGGATCTAGTGTAAGGTACTGCTGAATCTCAAGCGATTCAATCAGGACCAGCTGCGATTTTTCCAGTTTCGCTGGACCACTAAAAAGGGTGGGCGCAGCCCAGTTGCCAGACCTAGTGACTCACCACTGCAATTTGGTTCTTGGTTCAGATTGCCTCTATTTCTTGGCGGCTGCAGCCTGTTCCTAGCGTCCGACCTAATGGTGAGCCTCTCCCCCTTCGCCACCCGGCTCCAGGACGCAGATGTGCCAGGTTTCGTCCTCAGCGTGGACGGCGCAGAACCACCGCAGCAGATACCGCGGTGGAAAGTTGCGGCAGAATCGAAGGGCCCTGCCAGCCATGGCATCTCAGTCGCGCGGTGGGATCACATTCGTCTTCGCGACGAGCCAGACGACGAGTCCCATCGCGCAGGCGAACAGCACGAGGTGAGTCCCGTCGCGGAGGTGCGCAATCGCCCAGCCCGAGAGCGCGGCGAATCCGACGACAAGCAAGAGGGTTCGGTGTTTCACGGCGACTCCTCGGCGCGTCTGAATTGATGTAGCCGCCGGGTTCGCTGTAACTAATCGTCCGTGTATGCGGTCCGGTAAGACAAGGGATTTGCTAGGAAAGCCGGATAATGGCAGGCTGAGCAAGCGCGTTCAAGCAAAAAAAGGCCGGTGCGAGAAATCGCATCGGCTGAACCGTGGGGACATCATTGTGTTGTCACCCAGGGATGGCCTTCCTTCTCGCTCGCATCAGGTAATTTTCGAAGGCTGCGAAGACTCCAGTTCGAGGACGATTGTGTTGGAGACTCCCAGGCCATCCTCAGTCGTGAGCACGATACGGAGGTCGTCATAGGGATTCTTTTCGCAGCTACACTTCAAGGAAGTGTGAGGCCTCATCGTTTGCGTCGCTCCGAGAGAAGTTCGCGCATGCGTTCCAGTTTCCATTTCTCAACCAAAACGAAGCGCGGACGAATGGGGATGACCTTGGGCGATTCTGCTGGCATGACCGCTTGCGGGTAGGCGGACTGCTGCGCTTCCCAGCCGGCTAGCAAGCGGCAGATGTCGTGCGCTTCGGCTTCGACTTCAATGCCCGTGATAAATGCCGCGCCATCGAGTTCGATGCGATACGGCGTAAAACTAGCAGCGGGATCTGTGGAACGAATTACTGTGAATACTATGGGGACGCCCTCGCTTGGGTTGGGGGATAGTGGGCACACACTGAAGCGTCCCGCTTATTACACATTCGCGAATTTCTCTTTAAATTTGCAGGCTGGAATCCTACAGAGCCCATGAATCCTCACGGCAGCGGAGATGCTGACCAAAGCTCAACGAAATGTCCAACTATGAAGGTCGGCCAAGTCCGGCGATTCTACACCGGGATGGCTGGTGGTAGAATCTGGCGATGCCGACTTTGAAAAAGAAATCTAAGAGCCGCGCGAGTTTGTCGCCAGAACAAATTGAGATTGTCGGGCAGTTCGGTGACTACGCTTTCGACAATCCGAATTTAAATTTTGAAGCAGTCGCGAGGAAGGAACTGGGATCGAACCCGTTTCTGAAGTCTCCGAATGGGCGACAGTTCAGAAAAGAATGTAAGAGCGTATTTGACCGGGAGCGCGAAATCTAGATTCCTCCGCAGACGTTTTGACTTTCGCTTTTTCTACGCCTCCGCTAAAATCCCGCCATCATCGGCTTCGCCAGATTCGATCCTGAACTTTTCCGGCGTCAGCTTATGAATTACAGTGAACTGGAATTAATCAAAATGGGCAGAGCGTGCGCGCCAAACAAGGGGGTCGTTGATCCCATGACGAAATCGGAGAACGCCACGAAGTACCAACTGTGCCGGCAGGAATGGAAAAGGCGTCACCCAAAGATCAAGTCCTAACCGTCAGAGGCAGTTGCGTGTGCGAATCAAACTTCTGTAGCTTGAGAGTCCTGCCCGAACCAAGCCATGTTTGGGAACTACAGGAGAAGCAAAGATGAATCTGAATCCGCAAAAGACCAAGTTGATGAAGGACATTTCTTCTATTCAAAGACGGCACTTCGACCAGTCTCTTTCTGCGCATGAGATTGCAGCCGAACTGAAAGCACGGAATCTCCAACCTAACCTATCCGATGCGGAAGTGGAGACTGCGATAGCGGCTGGCAACTGGGCTATTACATGAGCGAGGTAGCGATTGTAGGCAGCCCACAGCGAGACCAGGAGTTTCCAATCAGCGCCTTGAACAGCTTGCACCCGCACGCTTCCGCTCTGGTCGTAGCCAGGGAAATCCAGGGATGTTTGCAGAGCCGCTCGAACGAATCGTTGGTGGTTGTTCGAGGCCGAATCTATGAGGTGCCCGATGACTTGCTTGCGCGACCAGCCGCCCGGCAATATCGGTTGAATACTGGTCTTTTCACTAATTTCGCGAAGCCTTGGCTCTGCTGCCTCGACCAAGGATAGTAGCTTTTCACTGAGTTCTTTCATTTCCTACTCGATGTTTTCGCCAGCGTAGAGGTTGGACGGGCTACTCGGCTGGGTTGGGGAGTCCCAAGGGGTCACCGCCCTGGGCGGGGCGGTTCGTTTGCCTGCGTAGCCCGCAAGTCCGTTACTCGCAATTCGGGAGCCAATGTTTCGGTGTACACGTCATCCCTGCCGATTTCCTGGATGGGAAACACCTTCGTCATGCACCGAAGTTTTTCGTCCGGAGGGTTATGGTCCGTTCGCACATAACTTGCGTCGGCTGATAACGAAGGAGACTGCTCTCGAGATGCGCTTGGTCCTGACGTCAAAACTCCCTGTTATCGGCTGCAGGTCGTTCCAGAACTACCGGTGCTCACGTCACTGTATCCGAAAATGCCTAACAGGCAATGCTGTCCGTCACCGTCCGGAGACCGTAACCGGCAAGCAGTGACGGCATCTCCGGAATATACGCCGGAATTGGCATTACCCCAGAATCCGACCGCCTAGCATTGGCCTTTGGCAAAAACCAGGTGTAAGTATTCCCCGCATCCCGTTCGGCAGCGTTAGCCCTAGCAGCCGCTGAGAACCACAGGCCCGGTTTGTCCGTAAGTCGGAACTTGGCTGCCGAAGTCTCATTTGGGACTGGAAGTTTCACCAGAAAACGGCAAGCGGAAAAAATCAGCAATCGCACAAAATTTTTCTCGGTGAACTCGGCAGTTCCTCTTGCCCCGGTCGGAATCTGGGACTCCCACCCCTTCCCCGGTCATCAGGTGGTCGTATTAAGTTTTCCTGTCAGCGATAGCCATCGGGACTGACGTCGTTCGTTGAGATGGAAATGCGGATTTCCGACCGTCGTTGCCCCAGACAGACCATACGGCCGTCTACCAGTGTCAAGCACGCGACGAACGGGAGACCGGCGAGGCGAGTTACGGCGGCGTTCAACCATAGGAATCTCCCCACCAACGTCAGGAATTGGCCAATGGGCGTGATTTGAAGGTAGGCCCGCGCGCAGTCCGGCTCAGGTCGAATTGACCCATTTCGCCTCAGACGCAACAATATCCTGTAAGTTTTGACAATAGCATCCGATGGCCGCGAGTGAAAGCATGCGCGTAGGCAAAGTTGGCGAATCTGAGGATTAATCGTGAACAAGGTACTGCTCGGACTTAGCTTGGCTCTTGCACTCGTTTTTCCCACCCTCGCACAGGACAAAGAAGCAGACCGCGTCACAAACTCCGGAAAGGTAATGAAGGAAATTCTTGACGTCCCCGACGACATTCCCAAGAGCGTGCTCGACAACGCTTATTGCGTCGTTATTCTACCTTCTGTCTTGAAGCTTTCCTTCGGCTTGGGGAGCAGTTTCGGTCGTGGTGTCATGACGTGTCGCGGCGGAAAAACGTTCCATGGGCCCTGGGGCGCACCAACGATGATGGCCCTCGAAGGTGCTAGTGCAGGTTTGCAGTTCGGCGCGCAGGCTACTGACTTCGTTCTGCTGCTCATGAGTCCACGTTCTGCTTCTAGCGTTCTCACCAGCAAGGTCAAGCTCGGCGGAAACGCTACCGTCGCCGCTGGCCCGGTGGGCCGCACAGCCTCAGCGGAAACTGATGTCACCATGCGCGCCGAGATTCTTTCCTACTCTCGTTCTCGTGGAATCTTCGCAGGCATCTCCCTCGCAGGTTCCACCCTCCGCGCCGACAACGGTGCCAACAAAAACCTCTACGGTAAAGAAGTAAGCGCTCAGGCTGTCGTCTTCCACAAGGTCGAGCCAGTGCCCGCCTGCGCCAAGGACCTGCTCACGACGCTGCGAGACGCCAGTCCGGTAAACAAGAGCAAGAGTTAATCCGCCGCTCTTCGTTTGACTGCACCCCGCGCATTGTGTCCTAGTTGGAACGACAAATCCGCCATAGCATTTTTGTTGCTACTGAGTGACCAGTATCCCCATGCAAGGCCAATCAATAGCCAAGCCACACCGAAAAACATTCTGAGATTCATAGCCGGAGTCATGCGGAGTTCAGCTTTACGCAAAAACACGGAGAACGTCTGTTCGAATTGCTACCAAGGCACGCGCGCAAAAAGCCGCCCCGCTTATCGGACTGGACGACTCCAAGGCCCGTTCTGAAATCTCAGGTCGAGTGTCTGGTAGGTAGACTTGCTTCTGCAGTGGGGGCACTTGCGTTTCTCACCTCGTGGTGGGAATGCAGGCCGCGAGGGGAGACAGGCCAGCATATCTGGCACCAGAGAATACGGAAAAGCTTCGCCACAATTCTTGCAGTCGAAAACCCAGGTGGCCATCGGTTCAAATCTCCGGACCTCAAACCAAGCGTTCGTGCCGGTGAATCTCTGATGGGGAGCATAGGTAGGGCGCGCGACGAACGCTATCGGTCTTCTCCTGTATTCCGGCGCGACGGGATACTGTAAAGTTCGCTCGTGCCGTAACGCCTGGTAAGTTCCATACAGGAGTCAAGTAAGGCATCACGAATCGCAGCACTCCAAAGCAATGGGGGGAGCGTCCCTTCTTGCGCTCGGTTGTCTACACCCCTGTCCCCGTACGGTCTCGGTATACCGACCTACCTGTACGACCGGCCAGTTGAACAAGTTCGGCGCGAGCGTGCACTATTCCCAGGCCTGGGCACCAACTGCAGGAAGCAGAAGATCGATTCTGAATTCACGGGGCCGTGGGCTGCCTGCGTTCCCCCCTCACGCAGAACAGCATCCAGCAGGACTCTACAGGGAGGGTTAACATGACTTTCAGCAAGTCTTTAATCGTACTGATGTATCTCGCCGGCTGCGCCGTTTCGGCCCCTTCCGCACGCGCCGCCACCAATTGCACGTCTAGCCAGCAGGCTGCGGTCGAATGTTTCGTGGCCAACGCAGTCGCCACCGACCTTACCAAGCCTCGCTACGGAATGAAGCTGGCTCAGTTCGAGTCCTATGGCGTCGCGGTCTCAGAAATCCTTCAAACACATAAGACTTATCTCGTCCTGGTTGGCGTATCCAGCGCTGTGGCGGACGCCATGCCCCCCACCAACGCGAATGGCTCTGCCAATCTGTCGGCTCAGCAACACGCCTTGACCGAAATTGTAATGGCTGCAAACACCGCTGGCCTTCTCCCCAGTCCCGGTAAAACCACACTTGAGGAGATGGAATGGTTTGCGCTCGATGTCTCTGGTGCCATGAACGACAGTGACGGCGTTCTGCAATTGCTCACTCCCGGCGTCGCGTTGCGGATGATTGATTCCTACGTCGTCACGGCCACCTCGAACGGCGCAGTCAACTGGACCGAAGTGGAAACCAATCTGACGAAAGCCGTGAACAGTCTCGTAAACGCCGGGTTGATTAAAACTCCGGAGGGAATGACCACCCCCCAGGTGACTGCGTTCGCTTACGCCATCGCCCAAATCATCCATTCCTATAAAGCAGCGACAGGACGTACGGCATTGGGTTAGTCGACCGTCTTAGCGAAAATCGAGGACGAGCTGGCGTCGAGGGGAAGTATCTCGTTGGTCTGTGCCGCTCTTCCGTCGCGGAGACGTTCGTCTCTGGCAGTGCTTTGGGCCCGACCGCAGATATGATTCCCGCCCCTTCGGTGAACTCTGGCGTTCACTTGCATTCTTATGGAAGGCACTGGGCCCATCTGGTTGCTGGTAGGCTGCGTTCTCAGCAGCTAACCACCTGAGTTCCGCTCGTTGACTTGCCTCTGGACGCAGCCTAACATCCGTCCCAAATACAGTCTTCCCAAACATGATTGGTCAAACCATCTCGCACTACCGAATCATAGAGAAGCTCGGCGGCGGTGGCATGGGTGTGGTGTACAAGGCCGAGGACATCAAACTCAATCGCTTTGTCGCTCTCAAATTCCTTCCAGACGACGTAGCCAAAGACCCGCAGGCTCTGGTGCGTTTCCAGCGTGAAGCTAAAGCTGCATCGGCCCTGAATCACGCGAACATTTGCACCATCTACGAAATCTCCGAAGATGGCGGGCGCTCTTTTATCGCCATGGAGTTCATGGAAGGCGCCACATTGAAGCACCGAATTTCTGGCGAGCCGCTGCCGCCTGCGGAGGTACTGGAGTTGGGAATCGAGATTGCCGACGCACTGGAAGCGGCCCACGCGAAAGGAATCGTCCATCGCGACATCAAGCCTGCCAACATTTTCGTGACCGAGCGTGGGCGTGCCAAGATTCTGGATTTTGGTCTGGCAAAGCTCACTCCTAATGCCAAAGCTGTCGGCGCTTCAAACGTGCCGACAGCAGAAGAACTGCTGACCAGCCCGGGCGCGACGTTGGGCACCATAGCCTACATGTCTCCGGAGCAAGCGCGAGGCGAAGAACTTGACGCCCGGACGGACTTGTTCTCTTTCGGCGCGGTTCTTTATGAGATGGCGACCGGACGGATGGCATTCCCGGGGAACAGCGCTGCCGTCATCCATGACGCGATTCTGAATCGAGCGCCGACCCCGCTCGCACGAGTGAATCCTGACTTGCCGCCGGAGCTAGAGCGCATCGTCAACAAGGCGCTGGAGAAAGAGCGGAAGCTGCGGTACCAGAGTGCCACTGATATTCGCACCGATTTGCAGCGGCTGAAGCGAGATTCAGATTCGAGTCGCATATCCGCTGCAGCGAGTGTTGCGTTGAAGCCGGCTGAGAAATCCATTCGATGGGCGGCGGTCACGGGAGCAACAGTGCTGGTCATCGGACTGGTCGTGGGTGGTTGGTTACTTTTCTCTCGCAAGGCGCACGCGCTGACGGACAAGGACACCATTGTCCTCGCCGACTTCACGAACTCGACCGGCGATGAGGTCTTTGATGACACGCTCAAGCAGGCCCTGGCCGTGGACCTGGGCCAGTCGCCCTTCCTCAACATCCTTTCAGAGGACAAGGTTCGCCAGACGCTGCGGGAGATGACCCGCTCACCGAGCGAGCGATTGACGCAAGACCTAGCGCGGGAAGTGTGCCAGCGTGCGGGAAGCACGGCGTATCTGGCAGGCTCGATTGCTGCGCTGGGCACGCAGTACGTGATTGGACTGGAGGCTCTGAACTGCGCGAGCGGGGACGTGCTGGCACGCGAGCAGGTGACGGCTGCGGGAAAGGAGCAAGTTCTCCCGGCGCTGGGGCAGGCCGCAGCAAAACTTCGCAACGAGATGGGCGAGTCCCTCAGCTCGTTACAGAAGTTCGACGTCCCGCTCGTGCAGGCCACCACGAATTCGCTGGAAGCCCTCAAGGCCTACACCCTGGGTCAAAAAGCCGCGTTCGAAAAGGGAGACGTCGAAGCCATTCCATTCTTCAAACGCGCCATCGAACTCGACCCAAACTTTGCGTGGGCGTATGCATATCTGGGAATTGATTACTCTAATTTGAATCAGCCTAGCGTGGCCGCTGATTACCTGAAGAAAGCCTTCGACCTGCGCGACCGCGTCACCGAACGGGAAAGGTTGGGCATCACCTGGCTCTACTATGCAAACGTCACGGGCGAGCTGGAAAAAGCGAATCAGACAGCAGAACTGTGGATACAAGTTTATCCGCGGGATTATTTGCCTTACATCTGGCTCGGCGTTGACTACATGATTCTCGGGCAATATGAGAAAGCCGCCACAGAAACCCGCGAGGTGCCTCGCCTGGAGCCGACGCTCGTGGTCGGATATACGAATCTGGGCCAAATTTACTTGGCCCTGAACAGTTTCGATGAAGCAAGGAGCACTACCGAAGAAGCACTGGGGCGCAAGCTGGATGGTATACCTCTGCACCTGAACCTGTATGCCCTAGCTTTCTTCCAGGGCAACGTGGTAGCCATGAAGCAGCAGGCGGATTGGGCTTTGGGAAAGCCGGGTGCCGAGGACCAGATGCTTTCGCTCGAATCCGATACCCAAGCTTGGTCTGGGAAGCTCGGGAAAGCCCGTGAGCTATCTCGGCAAGATATTGAGAGCGCTAGCCGCAGCAAAGAAAAAGAACCCGCCGCGCTTTGGCGAGCGAACGCGGCGATACGCGAAGCGCTGTTCGGCAACACGGATGCGGCCCGCCAAAATGCCGCTGCGGCAGCAGCGTTCGCGGTAGGGGACCGCGATGCAGAGGCTCAGGCAGCGCTGGCTTATGCCTTGGCGGGCGATGCGGCGCACGCCCAGTTGCTTGTGGACGACCTCGCCAAGCGCTTCCCGCAGGATACTGTCATGCAATCGGTCTGGCTTCCTACTATCCGAGCGCAGATAGAAACGGGCCGCAAGAATGCTGGCCGGGGCATCGAGCTTCTTCAGGCGGCTGTACCGTATGAGCTGGGCATGCTAAGTGGGAGCGCTGCTAGCTCCTGTTTGTATCCGGTGTACGTCCGCGGGGAGGTTTACCTGAGCACGCATCAGGGCAACGAAGCCGCCGCCGAATTCCAGAAAATTCTCGACCATCACGGACTGTTGTGGAATTATGCGACAGGCGCACTCGCGCATCTCCAAATCGGCAGAGCCTATGCCATGCAAGGCGATATCGCCAAAGCCAAGACGGCCTATCAGGATTTCCTCACGCTTTGGAAAGATGCCGACCCCGACATTCCCATCCTCATCGCTGCAAAGTCTGAATACGCCAAGCTGCAGTGAATGCGTGTCGCCAACTCGTACGCTAATGTGCAGCAAGCTTGCTGGTCCAATGGTTCTCATGGACCACAACAGCTAACCATGGTCACACTCACGTCGCGAATCCTGACCATCGGCCTCGCCTTGTATTCCTTCCTTCAAGTCAGGGCCATCACTCCACAGAATGTGCCCCCCGCCCCCGCCGGGATAGCTGCCCAGGTGCTCTTCGCGGTTCAACTGCTCACTGGCATCCTATTCTCTCTGATTCCCTACTTTCCCGAGTCCGTTCACTTTGGGTCACACCGCCTAGCGGACTTTTCACGCGAACAACTTGAACGCATCCAACCGCTACTACTCGAGATGCTGGCTCTGATGGGCGTCTTCTTCGCCTTGTATTTCGCGGTGAATATCCATCTGCTAATCCGCCAAGCTCTCTCTTCTTCCCCACGCGACGCCGCGCACGCGATTGTCGCCATCATGCCCTGGCTGACCGGGGGCCTGGTGGTCAGCGAAACCGCCATAATCTTCTGTTATCTCCGCCGATTCGACGCTGCATCCAACTCGAAAACCACTGACAATTAGCCCACGAACCGTGTTTCTGCGATGTTCAAAAGTGCTCCGAATCCATCCGAAACCAAACGCGAATTTTCCACAGGTGTTCTTGAATCTGAGCACCAGCCTATGTATCGTCGGCGCCGGCGACACACGGTCTTCCTCAAACACCCACGTGTGGTAAGGCATCGACGATATTTGATGGAAGCTACAGGTGTGTGTGCGAATGACCCAGGCCATCGCAGTTGCGGATTGGTCCGATGCGGACGATGTCTTCGAGTGCTGTGCCGCCGGTGCGGCGCCGCTCACCGTCGAGAACACGTTTTGAGAGAATTAGCCCTCTTTAGCTAAACGAAAGCTGCCCGAACTCACGCCTTGGCGCGGACACTGGTTGCGATGAAGTCGCTCGCAAGGAGTTCCTGCTCCGTGATGTGCGGCAAGCCGTCACAGCAAGCTAGAAAGCGCGAGATTGCCTGCGTGAGAAACAAATTATTTTCGCTGGCTCGAATCGCCTGTAGGGAATCCCAGAGGGCAACTACGGTTACATCCGGTGATTCCGACTTGCCGGAGGCCAACGCGAAGACACCCCGGTATCCCCCTTGGTGGTGGGCCAAATCGGTAACGGAAGCGAGAATCGTCTGGAACTCTTGCAGCTTACCGGGGCTTTTGCTACGTGGAACTGCTGCGTTTCGACCAAATTCCAGGGAACGAAGGCTCCTACGGAGCTTCGGTCATTTGCCCTCGAGGTCCAGAATTAGTTGCCCGCTGTTGTTTTCTGGAACTCGGCAATTTCGATGTCTCGCTTACCGCACTTGACGCAACGCACCTCGTAGCCAAGGCCCGACGCCTGGTCTGGCAAAATGGCCACACGCCGTCGCCATTTTTGATGGAACTGTCTGCACCAAAGCAGTCTTGCGGGGCGCGCAGTGAAAAAACCGGAGTGCCCAGAGTGACTGTGGGGGAGAGTTTTCATGGCCTCTTCTCCGATTGTCAAACCTGTGATTTTTTGTCTGTTTTTTTGAATTTCGCCGCTGCAACATTCTAAGAAATGGGCTGCCACCTTCCCCAGCCCAGAAGTCGATAGCAGCCCGAGTACGGACGGTCACAATGTCCCGTCCAGTTCGCAAACCTATAGCGTTCAGGTCTCCGCTGCTACTAGGGATTCCCCTAGTTGTCTGGTAACGGGACCAAGCCTAAAAAGTTACTTTTAGCGTTTGAACCGTTTTCGGTACTGGTTCGTTCTGTTGACCGCACCTGGGTGCGGCCATTGAGGCAAGCGCGACAAGAGTTATGCCCACGAACAAGCTAGTGCGAGCCATGAGGATTGTCTCCACTTAGACTCTTTTCAAAAAGCCCAAATCTGAAAAGTGTTATCACCCAAGCGGAATTGCTATGTCAACTCCTGATAAGCCATAAAGGGAGTCAGGAAAAATACTTCTCCTGCGGCCGGAAGTTTTCTTGCCGTCCAGCCCGCCGCATTAAGCAGGATTTGTTCTCGCCTCCAATCCAACATGTTGGATTTGTGGGTGATGCGGAGCCTGGATGTCGCGCGTCCCAATGGGGACTAAAAAATCCGTCCGAAAAAACGGCAAGCGAGAGAAATGAGCATCCTCTAAATTATTGTGGCTCTACGACTGACGCTCCCTTTTGGCCGCCTGCAAATATGATTCCCAGCCCCTATCCTGTTAGGCCGGGGCTTGCTTTCGTATTGGTACAATGTAGTAGTGCGCTATCAAATCACCGGCGACGACGGAACACTCATAGCGTTCTTAGAGGGCGTTTGCAGAACTCTAACCGAGGCGCTGAACAACGAAAAACAGAATGTACCGGGTCATGTTCCGCATCCGCCTTTTCAGTGCGTATTTTCGGAAAGTGACGAGCCGCAAGCCAAGGCCATGCCAATGGACGGCGTGTCGGTTATTTGTATTACGAAGGGCATGCTCGGCTTGGTGTGGACCACGTGTGACCTGCTGAGCAAATCGGAACACGTTATTCAGCTATTCAACCACGCCCCAACAAATCAAATCCACACGGCATTGTTTCAAACGCAACTCTCATTCATTCTGTGCCACGAGTACGCGCACCACGTTCACGGGCATTTGACGCAGTCCTCGTTTGGGCTTGAGGCTGGCGACATTCAGACGCAAGTACTTGAAGTTGATGCCGACTGTTACGCCATCTATTTTGTGCTGGCGTTTCTGACAAACGGGACGGGAAGGGCTGGAGCGGTGGAACGATTGAATTGCGCGGACGCAAACGGTGACGCACAGGACGAAGCGCTAATCGCTTCTTTTGTTTTGGCAACCGGAGGCTTCTTGTATGCAACGCCCCCGGTTCCGCTGGATACGGTCCGCGTATTCCAGCAACGTTACCCGCCTCTTGCCGCCAGAATGAACTGGATTACGCACAGCGCGATGGACTGGTGTGACCAAAACAAGCCGCACCTGAAAGAGTGGATGACATTGGACAAGTGGAAGGTCCTTATGTCCTTCGCGGCTACCGCCGTAGCGGAACTTAATGGGGGTGCTCATTGGGGCGACCAAATCAGCTTCCTCACATCAGAGAAGGGGGCTGAGTACGTAAGAATGGTTATGGCGCGGTTTGGAGAATATAAAGACTCGCTGTATCAGCGGTAGCACGCGGTCTCATTTGGGACACACAGGACCACCCAAAAAAACAACAAGCGAAAAAATAGTTTTCCCCGCCGGAAATTTTTCTCGGTGAACTCGGCACTCCTTTTGGCCGGGTCGGAATCTGGGACTCCCACCCCTTCCCTGGTCATCGCGCATTCGCAGTTCTTCCCGTCAGAGGTGGGCATCTCGACTGGCTCCAGGACCCCGCGGAGTGGGGGCGTTCTGGGAGTGCATGGGAACGCCTTCGTCGGCCTGAAGGATTTGGTGCACAATTTGGTGCACACCTAGGTCAAAAAACATCGCACTCGATGGTAGCCGCAACTGCGGTGAAGCCCGTCTAACGCGGGGAAGGCATTGGGCCATAGCATTTAGTCGCAGTTTGTAGCGAAAAGACTGCCGACAACTGATAAGGGTGAGGTCGGTAGTTCAAGTCTACCCAGGCCCACCAGCCTTCGCCCGCTCCGCAGGCTACGGCTCGGCGAGCCAGCTCATAAACGAGCCGATGGAGCGCGGACTTCAGACATAGGATGGCGAAGGCTGTAGCGCCGTAGCTTCAGCGGAGGCGGACTTCAAATGGAATATGTGTACGTCTTGCAGAGTCTGAGCGAGACGGAGCATTTCTAGACGGGGATCACTGACGACCTGGAGGTCCGCCTCTCCGCGCATAACTCCGGCACTGTGACTCACACTGCTAAATGCGCTCCCTGGCGCATCAAGACCTACGTAGCGTTTACGGATGCAGCCCGTGCGTTCGCGTTTGAGGGATATTTGAAATCCGGATCAGGCAGGGCCTTCGCTAAAAAACATCTCTGAACGCCAACTCGCGCCCAGTCCGCGACTAGAAAAACTACGCAAGGGCGCCTACCAGCTTCACCCGATAGCCCCCACGTTCCTCTGTTTGACATCCTACGCAATTCATGAAGCCTCCACGCGACATCCATGAGCTCTGGGACCAGGCCATCGCCGCGCAGACGTCCGAAGAACTCAACCGCATCATCCCCGAGCTCCGCCAAGCGCTGCACAATCACTGCGAGGACATCCGCGACAAGCTCACGCAGTATCCGCGCATCGCCCGCCGCCTGGCGCGCCAGATCAACGATCTTCTGCTGGATCAAGAGGATCAAGCCCGTCGCGCGCCCGACCTTCCCGGACTTAAGGACGAAGAGAAGTAATCCATAATCCAGCGCGGCTAGCCCGACCAGCGCCACCCGCGCTTCTCGTCCAATAGCCGCGCCACACTCACCAGGGAATCGCTTGGCCCAGGTGGAAGAAGCCGCCGGTCGGTCCGTTGTCCGGCAACGTCGCCAGTTGCGCGCTGGTCTTGCCGCCTTCGCTTAATTCCATCGGCGCCTGCTCTCCGCCCATGGCGGTCTTCACCCATCCGGGATGCGCCGAATTCACCTTGATCGGAGTGCCGCTCAGCTCCTGCGCCAGGTGCACGGTGAACGCGTTGATGGCCGTCTTCGATGCGTCGTAGGCGAACCTCTTGCGGTCGTAAATCCGCGACTTCGGATCGGCATGTTCCGTCAGCGAGCCGAGCACGCTCGAAAGATTCACGATGCGCCCCGCCGGCGATTTCCGTATCAACGGCAGCAGAGTCTGCGTCAAAGCGATCGGCTGAAAAAAGTTGGTCTCGAAAGTTTCCCGCAGTTTTTGTTGGCTTACGCGCGACGTGGAATTAAATCCGGCGCCGCCGTTCGGCACCGGCAATCCTTCGTCCAGTATCCCAGCGTTGTTGATCAGAATGTCGAGCTTCCCGTACTTCCGCTCGAGGTAATCGTGAATTTCCCGGTGGTCCGCAGGCTTGTTGACGTCAAAGCGCACCGCCTCCACCGCCTTCGCGCCCTCCGCTTGCAATTTCTTCGCCGCCTCCTGGCCCTGCGCCAGGTCCCGCGACCCGATCACTACGGTTATTCCTTGCTTGCCTAAAATCCGCGCGGTCTCGAACCCCAGCCCGCGGTTCCCGCCTGTTATAAACGCCACTTTCGCTGCATCGCTCATCGCCTGTCTCCTGAATCCTGCAGTTTGTAATGCACAGAATTCGATGACCGCGCCGCGCGGGAGGCTTCAGGCAAAGGGCTGGGGACCCGCGGCGGGTCGCGATTACGCGTCGAGAAACGCGCGAATTTTGCGCGCTACACCTGCAAAAAATTGTCGATTAGAACCGGGTGCGATCGTTTGTTTTGAGAGGTTTACGGCGGTTTCTAATATCTGCGATTGTCGATTAGAAATTGCGGGTTGGACGTCAATCGCGGGAGGCAACTGCGGGAGACTCCCGGAAGATTCGAGCGCAGGAAGCATCCTGACGGCGCGCCTGGCGACGTCGGAGGAATAGTTCACCTGAGTCGGCGGATCCACCACCCACTCACCCTTGGCGTTGAGCCGGCCGTAGGCGCGGACCGCGCGAATGATGGCGTCGGCAGAAGGACTGACGCTTTCGGCGTGCTCGATGACATGTTCGAGGGAATCGCGCATGTACAAATGACGCCGGTCCATGAGGTCGGTGGCGTGGGCATGGCGATAGATGCAGCGATAGTCGTTGAGATTGTATTTGAAAGTGATGTTTGCAGGATTGCACCAGTGGAGGATGTCATCGTCAATTTCCGCGCGATTGGGATGGTGGCAGATGAAGCATTTGCGCTCGTGGCGCTCGCGATCGGTGAGTTCGGAACGGGGAACGCGGGGAGCGAGAGTGTGGATCGGTTTTTTCGCGGCTTTCTTGCGGGATGAGCGGGCGGGTTTGCGACGAGGAGGCTTGCGGCGTGGGCGAGGTTGAGGCTCTGGCAATTCGGCGGGTTCGAGAGATGTTGCGGGCGTGGGTTCGGCGTTTTCGGGCAGAGGTGCCTCAGCGAGTGCGTGACCTGGGGCCGCAGCTTCGGGGCTGAGGTGCCCTTCCGGCGGCGGGAGTTCGCTCGATGACGAGCCGGGAATGGTCCGCACCGGAGACAATCAATAATTACCTCGTTCTTCAGATACAAGGTCGGCGTCTGTTCGGCGAGGACTTGTGCCGAGATGCGATCAATTGGCGGAGGCTGCGGACTTCGAGAGTGGGACATCAACTTCTTCGCGTGAGGCGTCCGGTACGTAGACGACGTGTTTGAGATCCGCGGGAAAAGTAAAAGCGGGCGCGGCCCTCCTGCGGCGGATCTTCGACAAGCAGCGCGCCTGCGCCTGGATTTAGGTCTTAGTGGCCCGTTCGCATGCTGGCTGTGCTGGGAAGTGATTGGCGTAGCGCGATCATGAAGGGGACTGCCACACGTTGGAGTTCGTCTAGTTCGTCTACCAGTTCGTGGACCAGCATTTGAGTTTTCTCGGCGAGGTCGCCGCCTTGTCCTGTGGCGTTGGCGTTGATGGCTAGGCGAAGGATGTGGATGTGATTGATCAGTTGTTGGTAGTAGCCGTCCAGGGTGGGGCCCATTGGGACGGGTCGAATGTCGCTCATGCAAATCTCCTCTTTGCGGTTTGAGAAATTGGGATTTTTGTTTTCTGGCGATGGCCACCGCCGCTTGGCGAATTGGGGACGTCCGTTATTTCTATAGTGATGATGCGGGGCGATTCGTTTCAGGCAGGTAAGCCGTTCGGCGCGTGGGCGCGGTCGGCGCGGCTGTGGCACAAAGACGACGAGAGATCCCTCGCTGCGCTCGGGATGACAACTAAAGACTAAAGAAAGAGCAGAGTGGGGAGTGGCTGTGCTGTAGAGGCGCCAATCGGGAGATTGGCGTTCCCGGGCGAAATCCACAGGGGCGAAAATTTCCACAGAGTGAGGGGAAAATAAAAGTTGGATTACAGCTTGACACTTTGAGCACCTTTCAGTAGTATCGGGGTTCGTCTGTAGTCCTTCCAGCTGGCCTGGATTGACCTGCTCTTTGACAATCGGATGATACATGCCAGAACCCGTTTGGTTACGGTCTGTGCGCCGGGTGTACCGGTGTATGGATCACATTTGAGATAACCGAGCGATTTAAAAAGTTCGTTCCCAATCGTGGCACTCGATGAGAATCGCGGTGCAGACGGTTGGAAACACCAGATTTCAAACGAGAGTTTGATCCTGGCTCAGAGCGAACGCTGGCGGCGTGCTTAACACATGCAAGTCGAACGCGCAGCAGTTTGTAGCAATACAGATTGTGGGCGCGTGGCGAACGGGTGCGTAACACGTGGATAACCTTCCTTCAGGTGGGGAATAACCCAGTGAAAATTGGGCTAATACCGCATAACAAAACGAGAAGACATCTTTTTGTTTTCAAAGGCGCAAGCCGCCAGAAGAGGGATCCGCGGCCGATTAGCTTGTTGGCGGGGTAATGGCCCACCAAGGCAATGATCGGTAGCCGGACTGAGAGGTTGGCCGGCCACACTGGAACTGAGACACGGTCCAGACTCCTACGGGAGGCAGCAGTGGGGAATCTTGCACAATGGGCGAAAGCCTGATGCAGCAACGCCGCGTGGGGGATGAAGCTTCTCGGAGTGTAAACCCCTTTCGACCCGGAAGAAAGCCCGCAAGGGTTTGACGGTACGGGTATAAGAAGCCCCGGCTAACTACGTGCCAGCAGCCGCGGTAAAACGTAGGGGGCCAGCGTTGCTCGGAATTACTGGGCGTAAAGGGTCCGTAGGCGGTGTGGCAAGTCGGTAGTGAAATCTCTGGGCTTAACCCAGAGGCTGCTGCCGAAACTGCCGTGCTAGAGTGTGAGAGAGGCGAGTGGAATTACGGGTGTAGCGGTGAAATGCGTAGATATCCGTAGGAACATCCGAGGCGAAAGCGGCTCGCTGGATCACAACTGACGCTGAGGGACGAAAGCTAGGGGAGCAAACAGGATTAGATACCCTGGTAGTCCTAGCCCTAAACCATCAGGACTTGGGGTGTGCCCTGTACGGGGCACGTCCCGTAGCTAACGCGTTAAGTCCTGCGCCTGGGGAGTACGGTCGCAAGGCTGAAACTCAAAGGAATTGACGGGGGCCCGCACAAGCGGTGGAACATGTGGTTCAATTCGACGCAACGCGAAGAACCTTACCTGGGCTTGAACCGCACAGGACCATCTTTGGAAACAGAGACTTCCCGCAAGGGACCTGTGTAGAGGTGCTGCATGGCTGTCGTCAGCTCGTGCCGTGAGGTGTTGGGTTAAGTCCCGCAACGAGCGCAACCCTTACTCATAGTTGCTACCCGCAAGGGAGAACTCTATGAGGACTGCTCCGGATAACGGAGAGGAAGGTGGGGATGAGGTCAAGTCAGCATGGCCTTTATGTCCAGGGCTACACACGTGTTACAATGCGCGCCACAAAGCGTCGCGAACCCGCGAGGGGGAGCTAATCGCAAAAAAGCGCGCTCAGTTCGGATTGCAGTCTGCAACTCGACTGCATGAAGCCGGAATCGCTAGTAATGGCGCATCAGAACGGCGCCGTGAATACGTTCCCGGGCCTTGTACACACCGCCCGTCACATCACGAAAGTGGGCTGTACTAGAAATCGCCGAGCTAACCGCAAGGAGGCAGGCGCTCAAGGTATGACTCATGATTGGGGTGAAGTCGTAACAAGGTAGCCGTAGGAGAACCTGCGGCTGGATCACCTCCTTTCTAAAAGAAAAGGGAGCACGATTCGCCTTCATGGCGAGTACGGCTCTTCACCGGTTCCTCACGGGACCGGGCTTGGCTCTCAAAGCCTGACGGGTTCTGGTAAGTCTCATCCGATAAAGTCAAAACAGTCTGCTGCAGACAAACGCAAGCCCCGGCGCGATGCAAATCGCGCCGGGGCTTTTTGTTGGTGTGCCGAGCATGATCGACAGCTAGGAGGTGCAAGTCCTCTTCACAACGTGATGGACGTGAAGTGATAGCGAAGCGCAAGGGCGAAATAACACTCGCCGCGAGGCGGGGCCTGAAAGAAGCGCGGAGCAAAGACGCGAGCCGATGAACAAGAACTGGATGTGAGGCAGGCAGTGTTCGGGCGAGCTGGCCAATGGCAGCGAAGCCCTAATCCATCAAGGGCACTGAATGTAAATCCAGCGGTTGCGCGTCGAAGGCGGTCGAGATTACCTCGGGAGATCTGCTACCGGTCTCGAATTCGAGACTGAGGAGCGAGAGATCGTTTCTGACCCGGTGGCAGAAGTCAGCAGAGGGCGTATTAGCTGCGCAAGCAGTGAAGGCCCGAACGGTCCCCGGAAGGGGATAAAGGGAGCGATGAGTACGCGGCGCAACTCAACCACCGACAAGCGGCAGAAAAACCAGTATGGTCTGGCCTTCCCGGAGGAGAGTAGGGGTGCAGCCCCGATGGCCTTCGAGGCAGGGACCGAATCGGAGTTGGCGGAGCGCAAAGCAGAAAGTCCGGCTACCGAGCAGTGGATGGAAGAAGTCTGCGAGCGGGGAAACTGCAAGCAGGCGCTACGACGAGTGAAGGCCAACAAAGGCAGTCCGGGCATCGACGGGATGACGGTCGAGCAGTTGCCGGGACAGCTAAAAGAGCACTGGCCAGCCATCCGGGAACAACTCCTCAACGGAACCTACACACCCCAAGCGGTGAAACGGGTGGAAATCCCGAAGCCGGACGGCGGGGTGCGCAAGCTGGGCATTCCGACGGTGCTGGATCGATTCATCCAGCAAGCGGTGAGGCAGGCGCTGCAGAGGAGTTGGGACGGAACGTTCTCCGAACACAGCTATGGGTTTCGGCCCAAGCGATCGGCACATCAGGCGGTGGAGCAGGCGCAGCAATACCAAGCTGAAGGCTACCGCTGGGTGGTGGACCTGGATCTCGAGAAATTTTTCGATCGGGTCAACCACGACCGATTGCTCGCAAAGATTGCCGAAAGGGTCAGCGATAAGCGATTGCTGAAACTGATTCGTGCGTTCTTGCGAGCCGGAGTAATGGAGAACGGGCTGGTGAGTCCGGCCGAAGAAGGAACACCGCAGGGTGGTCCTCTCTCGCCCGTGCTGTCGAACATCGTACTCAACGAACTGGACCAGGAGCTGGAGCGACGCGGACATCGGTTCACCCGGTATGCGGATGATTGCAACATTTACGTCCGCAGTCGGCGAGCCGGTGAGCGAGTGATGAGAAGCGTGACGCGACTCCTCACGACAAAGCTCAAGCTACGGGTAAACAACGAGAAGAGCGCGGTGGCTCGTCCATGGGAACGGAAGTTCCTGGGGTTCAGCTTCACGAATCACAAGCAACCGAAGAGGCGCTTGGCGCCGAAAGCGGTGGCACGGTTCAAGGAGCGAGTCCGGGAACTTACGTGGCGGACCCGGGGCATAAGCCTCGTCCGAATGGTCCATGACTTAGCGGAATATCTCCGCGGATGGATCGGCTACTTCGGACGATGCGAAACACCGGACGTGTTAGCCAAGCTGGAGCAATGGCTCCGACGTCGACTTCGGTCGATGGTCTGGACACAGTGGAAACGAGGCACCACAAGATATCGAGAGCTCCGCAAGCGCGGCATCGCTGCGCAGGAGGCCGCGCAAACCGCGGGTAGCTCGGCGGTGTAAAGACTTTTGTGTAAACGGTTTCAGTTTTTATTGTTTGAAGCCCTCTGTTCCGTAAAAACAACCGCCGCCGGAGCTGTGAAAATGTGGGAATCTCGGTTTGCGAGATTTCCAAGGAGCGGGGGAAAGCCTGCTGTTGGCTTTCCACCGCTCCGCCATTTTCACAGCTCTCTTCGCAGTTCTGCCGCGCACGACCTCTGGTCCAGGTTCTCACACACGCTCTCCGGCCGGCATGCGCTCCGGCCACAGAATACTGAAACGGTTCAGCGCCGCATTCCAATTCGGTATCGGCATCGTCCATTTCTTCGCGGCGTTACGCAGCGCCAGGTATAACAACTTCAGAGCGGCCTCATCGTTCGGAAACGAACCCCGCATTTTGATGATCTTGCGCAGCGACATGTTCAGCGATTCCACCGCGTTGGTCGTGTAAATCACCTTCCGGATATCGGCCGGATACGCAAAAAACGGCGTGATCCGTTCCCAGTGCCGGCGCCAGGTCTGGCTCACCATCGGGCACACGGCATCCCACTTTTGCGCAAACGCATCCAGTTGCAAATCCGCTTCTGCCGCGCTGGCCGCTTGATAAATCTTTCGTAAGTCTGCTGCCACCAGCTTGCGTTGTTTCCAGCTCACATAGTTCAGGGAGGCTCGCACCAGGTGCACGATACAGGTCTGTACCTCAGCCTTCGGATACACCGATTCAATCACCTCCGGGAACCCCTTGAGCCCATCCACGCAGGCAATCAAGATGTCTTTCACCCCACGGTTCTGTAACTCCGTCAGTACTTGCAGCCAGAACTTCGCCCCTTCGTTCTGCGCCGCCCATAATCCCAAAATTTCCTTCTTGCCCTCTAGGTTCACTCCAATCGCCACGTGGATCGCCCGGCTTTGGATGTGTCCGCCATCGCGCACCTTCACCCGCAATGCATCCATGTACAGGATCGGGTACACCTCATCCAGTACCCGGTTCTGCCACGTCTTGACTTCCTCCATCACCCCTTCGGTGACGTTGGAGATTAACGTCGGCGAAACCTCCACCCCGTAGATTTCCTGCAGGTGCCCTTCAATTTCTCGCGTGGTCATCCCTCGCGAGTACATCGAGATGATCTTGTCGTCAAAGCCGCTGAAGCGCGTTTGCCCTTTGCTCACAATGGCGGGCTCAAAGCTCCCGTTGCGATCCCGCGGTGTCTCCAGGTCAATCTCGCCGAACTCGCCCTTCAGCTTCTTCGTAGTGCTCCCGTTTCTTGAGTTCCCACTATTGTGACCGACGGGATCATGCTTTTCGTAGCCCACATGCTCGGTCAGTTCCACTTTCAGTGCCCGTTCCAAAATCGCCTTGGTGATCTGCTTTAACAGTCCGTTCTCGCCGATAATGTCTTCCGGCTTCTTGTAGTCGGCCAGAAGTTCATCAATCAGCTTCAGATTTATGGTCATCGGTTCTCCTTGTTCGACTCTGCCCCATGTGATGACCATTTACACAGTTTTCTTTACACCCTCGGTAGCTCTGATGGACCGTGGCACCTTGCCCAGACTCCAGCGCTGAACATCGCTCTCCCCAACGCTTACTTCGTCTCGTTCGGGCTTCCCGAGCTCACTGTTCATGGCTAGCTCAACCCGCCGAACCGCCGGATGCGGACCCGCATGTCCGGTCGTGTGGCAGGGGAGAGTGGGCGACCACTCTCCCTATGCCGATTGTGCCGAGCATGTTCGATAGCTTGGAGGTGAAAGTCCTCTACCCATCCTGATGGAGGAGAAGGGTTAGCGAAACGCAAGGGCCGAGCCGCGAGGCGAGGTCTGAAAGAAGCGCGGAGCAAACACGCGAGCCGATGGACAAGAACTGGATTTGAGGCCTACGGTGCCGGGCGAGCGAGCAATTGATCGCGAAGCCCACATCCATCAAAGGCACTGGTGGTAAATCCGGCGGTTGTGCGCGGAAGGCGATCAAACTTACCTCGGGAGATCTGCCGTATGTCACGGATTCGTGACTGAGGGTGGAGCGATTCACTCTGACCATGCGGCAGAAGTCAGCAGCGGGCGTAGTAGTCGCGCAAGCGATGAAGGCCCAAACAGCAGGGAGCGACCACTAGGACGCAGGACTCGATGAGCGACAAGCGGCAGAAGAACCAGCTAGTGCTGGCCTTTGCTGAGAGGGATAGGAGTGAAGCTCCGAAAGCTACTCAGGAAGGGTCCGAATCGCTCACGGCGAAATGCGAAACCGAACGTCCAGCTCGTCACGAGCAGTTGATGGAAGAAGTCTGCAAGCGGGACAACTGCTGGCAGGCTTACAAGCGAGTGAAGGCGAACAAAGGAAGTTCGGGAATCGACGACATGAAAGTCGGCGAGCTCTCGGGCTACCTGAAGCAGCACTGGCCCTCCATACGGGAACAGCTGTTGCGTGGGACCTACCAACCACAACCGGTAAGGCGAGTAGAAATTCCGAAGCCGGACGGCGGGGTGCGAAAGCTTGGCATCCCGACGGTGCTGGATCGCTTCATCCAGCAAGCGGTGATGCAGGTTCTGCAACGCAGATGGGACCCAACATTCTCCGAACACAGCCACGGGTTCCGGCCGAAACGCTCGGCGCATCAAGCGGTAGCCAAGGCACAGCAGTACATTGCTGAGGGCCATCGCTGGGTGGTAGACCTCGATCTTGAGAAATTCTTTGATCGGGTCAATCACGACAAACTGATGGCGGGGATCGCGCGGCGGGTGACCGACAAGAGAGTGCTCCGATTGATCGGAGCGTTCTTGAAAGTGGGTGTGCTGGAGAACGGGCTGGTGAGTCCGGCGGAAGAAGGGACGCCGCAAGGCGGTCCGCTCTCTCCGCTTCTATCGAACATCGTGCTCGATGAACTCGATCGAGAGCTAGAACGGCGCAAACATCGCTTCGTGCGGTACGCGGATGACTGCAATATTTACGTCCGCAGCCAACGAGCGGGACAGCGGGTGATGACGAACGTCACACGCTTCCTCAGGCGACGGCTCAAGCTCAAGGTAAACGAGGCCAAGAGTGCAGTGGCTCGACCAACAGAGCGGAAGTTCCTGGGTTTCAGCTTCAGCAACAACAAGGAGCCCAAGCGACGAATCTCGCCGAAGGCTTTGCTACGTTGCAAGCAGAAAATCCGGGAACTGACGCGACGGACACGAGGGATCAGTCTGGAGCAGATGCTGAAGGAACTGACGGCCTACCTAAGGGGCTGGAAGAGCTACTTCGGTTTCTGTCAGACTCCTTCGCCGCTGCAAACTCTGGACCAATGGATACGGCGTCGGTTGCGATCCATGATCTGGAAGAAATGGAAGCACGGCCCGCAACGGTACCGGCAGTTACGTCATCTCGGGATCGGTCGGGACCTCGCCGCACAAACGGCGGGTAGCCCCCACGGCCCTTGGCATCTGGCGAACAGCCCGGCCCTTGCTCTCGCGCTTCCCATCGCTTACTTCGACTCTCTCGGTCTTCCTCGACTATTCGACGGTGATGCATAACCCTCTGAACCGCCCGATGCGGACCCGCATGTCGGGTGGTGTGGCAGGGGAGGACGGGCGACCGTCCCCCCTATGCCGATTTTATGCAGAGATGTGTTGGCTGGCCAGTGCCCGCCGCAATTGAAGTGGAAATTACGGCGAGCCGCCCGGGACGACTTCGAGCGTGCTCTCTGCGGCGAGGTTGGCGTCCACGGTTACGGAGCCGGCCGGTCCGTCGTAAACATATTTTGCAGACTCGACGAGTTCACCGGGGATGCTGACATCTTTTCCAGGGCCCAGCGATTTGAGAACGCTGGCGCCCGCCGGAACGACGAACTTAAGTGATACCGCGCTGAGTTTGGAGCTCGCCACGGGAGTGACAGTCAATATGCCGGTTACATCGTGGGTGGAGGTATTGGTGAAGGTGTAGGATTCCTTCGGGCGTTGCTGTTTTTGATTGGTGTCCACGGCGAAGACTTTGAAATTGCTGAAATCGTGGCGACGGTAGTAGCTGCGCTTGTGACGTTCCCAGTAAAGCTCGGCGGATTTAGGCAGCCAAAGCTGCAGCTCGTGCGAGTGGAATTGTACTTCGCCGTACTCGATGGAAAGGCGCTCGTGGCTAAGCTCGATTTCCTTGACTGGCCGGACCAGATCGGTTTCCAAGCGCAAAACTTGAAACGTTGCAGCGTCGATCCACGCGCGTCCTTTGAGAGCCACGGGATAGTAGTTGCCGTGTATTTTGTAATAGCGGATGCGATTCGCGCGGTCCTGGCGCTGCTCGAAGCGAACTTGCCAGGCGGGGCGTCCGTCCCACTGGCCTAGTCCCTCGCAGGAAATATTGAAGTCAGACACCATGATGGGATGAAAGATCAACGCCATTACGGGCAATGCTTCGGTGGCGATGCCCGCGGGAAATTGGCTGGGATCGGTGGTTCCGTCGCGATATTCATCCAATTGAAATCCGTGGTCGGAATTCTGCGATACCAAAACGAGGTAATCGAAGGAGCGAGACTCGCGTGAGCGGAGTGTATCCGCGTTGTCAACCCGGAAGTGCTCGATGTGCTCGGTGGCGCTAAATTTTTCGAGGTTGGCGACGAGTTGAGTCATGCGGAGGCCTACGCCATGCAGGACCGTGGGCAAGTCGCAGGTCACGCCGGGCGAAACGGGCGGGACAACTTCATCAATGCCGGGGGGAATGTGGAAAGGCTCGTTTTCCTTTGCCAGAGTGGGAAAGTCCGGCGCCGAAGCAGCGGGAAGGTTCTCAGTTCTCATGACCAAGAACAGCGTTTCGAGGCCGTGGCCCGACTTGATCTCGATCGTTTGATTCGCCGCGGCAAAGCCGGGTGCGACAGCCTTAATCGAGTAACTCCCCGGCGCGAGATGCGGATAAATCGTCTCTCCGTCCGAATCCGTGGCATCGCCGGTGATTTCCAAACCATGACTGCTGACGACGTGCAACGTTGCCAAACCGCTGAATGCCGAGTTGTCTGCAAGGCGCAAGCAGATTTTCAGCGCGGGCAATGCCGGAGCCGAGGGATACGGAGCGGGTGAGCTGTCGCCGGAATTTTGCTGAGCCGAAACGAAACCGGGTCCCAGGCACGCAATCAGTGTAAATGCCGCACAGGCAAGAAAATGGCCGCGACGCATCACTACCCTCCGGTTTCCCGAGTTCGGCCCCCCAATTGGCCGTTCGCAATGTAGCGATAACGCCGTTGGCGAACTCGCAGAAATCGTGGGCGGAATTTTCACTTATATTTCTGCAACAATCAATTAGTATCGTGGGTGAATTCAGAAGCGGCCGGCAGCATGCTTCCATGAGAGGCGGTAGCGCGAATACTTGGACTAACTTCCCCGGTTTTTTCTGGGAAGATATTTATCGAGTGGAATATTCACAGAGCCGATGTTTCCCGTATCATCGTCGCGAATAACAACGCGCAGTTCAACCGCCTTAGGTTCCACAGTGACTTCCCTGAAGTAGCTTCCGCCTTGCGCCAGCATACGCTGGAACACATCCTGGGGCATGTCGAACGAGAATACCTGGCTGTCAACGCCGATGATTGCGTCCCGATCGTCCACTTGCGCGACCACGGCATCTATCTTTCCACTCCATTTTCCGTTTACGGATTGGAAAAAGATTTGGTGGAGGTCAATCATAGTCAGAAGGGCAATCTTTCTGGTGCTCGCGTCGGCGGACATTACTTTTGCCGTGAGCTCGATCGCGGTCGCTTCGAGCGGACTCCGCGCCGTAGCGCCGAGGATAGCGTCCTTGTGTTCGTTGGGTTTGGTGAGAGGTGTCGCGAAATAGCCTTCGCGGGCGCGTGCCTTCGCGCCGGAAGCATTCACCGCCACCTTGATTCGATGGTATGCTCCGTTCCGCGTGGCGCCTACCGGCGCGTAGGCAAGTTCGTAAGTTACACTGGCGTCGTTCATCGCATCGCGGATGCAGCCCTTAATATCATTGTCATTGTAGTAGGCTCTGCCACCCGTTGTTGAAGCGAGGGTATCCATGGTTAGCAGGCTCTGCGGATCTCCCGGGCCTGAGGGGCCTATAAGAAACGGGGATCCGGCACCCTCTGCAGATAGATCCATTCCGACAATCCCGCGCGCATCTACTGGATAGACTGCCAGGTTTGCGCTGTTCAGTACCTCGCCTACTGATTCCAACCCACCCGTCGCCGGGAAGGCTCCCGACACCCAGATTAGATTTTTCCGTCCCGGCGCCCAAGCCACATGATTCGCGATTTCCTGAAAAGCTCCAGCGGTGATTCGCAGGCGCTCTTCGAGAGATGCATCGGCCGTCGTCTCAGAATCTGTGCCGAGCAAGAAGGTTTGCAATGGGCTGTCATTCCACGGGTGAGAGGCTCCCAGATCCGACGTAAGCCGTCCTTTATAGTTTCGCAGCGCTTCGACCAGGCTGGCGGAATCCGTGGTGAAGTCGTGCAGCATCCGCAAGTCGCGCCCCAATGTGTAAAGGGCAATGCGATCTCCGGGCTGTATCTGCTGCAAGAATTTAATGACATGATCACGGGCATACGATTGATCGAGGAATGGCGTGTTGAGCCCATCGAGCAGGATCACGGTGACGTTGCTGATCCGGCCACCTGTTGACGCCACTTTGTTAGTGAATGAATCTGCTGGGAGCGACGCGTCGCCGTTTGCCTCGGTGCCATGCGCATTCACTTCTTCTGCAAAAAAAAGAATCTCCTGCGGTTGCTTATTGTCCAGCACCGTGAAATCGCTTTTTTTGAGTCCGCTGACGGGTTTTCCGTGCTTGTCCTGGACTACTACGCTGACCGGCACCAACAAAGTAGTGACTTCTACCGCCTGGATGGGGATTGTCGCCGCTTGAGATTTTGTTTCTCCCGATTGGCCGTGCGCAGGAGGTGTTGCCGCTTTGTTTCGCAGGTCGGAATCTTGCGATGCACATGGTGCGTGGCAGGCCTCGCTCATCGCCGTGCGTGCGAGCCTTGGCGAGGGCGCAACGCACAAAGCGACCCCAGAGAGCACTAAGATGCCAGAAGCAGCCTTATGGATTGTGAACATTGTTTCGTATTTTACCCCTTGTGTACAGTACGCCTGGGATATTTTGTTTCGCGCAGCCATTCAGTGAAGAGGAGCCACCAGAGCAGGAATAGCGCGATGTTGGGCCAGCCGGCCTCGACTCCGAAAGGCATGCCTGTGAGCCACGCGGGGCCATGAAAACATCCCTGGAAAAGATGTCCGTTGCCCATCTGACCGCTGTCTGGAACGCCGTAGAAATATGTTTCGCCCCAATCCCAGGCGAAGTGCAGGCCAAGCGGCATCCAGAGGTCGCCGGTGCGCCGCAAGAGGAAGCAGGCGACGAGCCCGAAACCACCGACGGTGAAAAGGCCGAGAACCGTCCAGCCGGGATTGAAGGTGTGTGCCGCGGCCATCAAAACGGAAGTGATAAATGCGGCAGGCCAGAAGCCGATGCCGCTGGTGAGGTTAAATTGCAGGTAGCCGCGGTAAAAAACTTCTTCGACCGTGACGCCCAGAAAAATCGCCGCGGCCCACAGGAAGGCATACTTCAAGACGTCCATACCGTGAAGTTGCAAGCCGCCGAAGGAATACGCGCGCGCGAGCTGCAAGAAGGCGAGAAGCAGCGTCAACGAAACGAAACCGATTGCAAGGGCTTGCCAGAATTGGAGGCAAAATGCGCGTTGCCACGGCAATCCGTAATCGCCCATGTCACGGCTTTCAATTTTGGACATGATCCACGCGGCGAGCAGGAGAAAGCAGAGAGGCACCAGGAACGTGACAATCCCTGTGGCTGGATTGGCCGGGTCGGCTTGCCGCCCGCGGAGCATGGCGTCCGCAATTTTGAGCGCCGCGTAATTGAAGACGTAGAGGAGCGCGGCGTAAATCAGCAGGCGCCATCCGGCGCGAAGGCCGTCCGGTCCTTTAAGGATGTTGTGTGGGAGCATTCAGAGTTTCCTTTGAAACGGGCGCTGTCTGCCATGGATGCCGCACTTCGCGAAACCACTTCGCAAACACGAACCACCAAATTATCAGCAGCGCGATATTGAGCCAGCTTGCTTCGACGCCATAAGGCATTCCAGTGAGCGATACGGGACCGTGAAGGTTGCCGTTAAACAAATGTCCTTGGGGCGCAAATCCGCCGCTGGGGACGCCGTAGAAATACAATTCGCTCCAGTTCCAGCCGGCGTGCAGGCCGATAGGCATCCAGAGATCGCCGGTCCTGCGCAAGAGAAGACAGGCGACGAGGCCGTAGCCCGCGGTGGCGAATACGCCGACGAAATTCCATCCGGGATTGAGCATGTGCGCGGCACCCATCAAGGCGGAAGTGATCAGCGCGGCGGGCCAGAACCTGATGCCACTGGTGAGAGTGAACTGCAAGTATCCGCGATAGAAAAACTCCTCAAGGATCGGCGCCAGAGTCATGGCCGCGGCCCAGAGCAGCGCATATTTCGCGATGTCCGCGCCGTGAAGCTGCGCGGATCCGAGGGAATAGGCGCGCGCAACGTGCAGAATCGTCAGAAGTACGCTGAGCGAGATGAAACTGATCGCCCAGGCTTGCCAAAACTGGCGGCAAAATGCGCGCCGCCACGGCAAGCCGTAATCAGCGAGACTTCTGCCTTCCATTTTTCCCATGATCCAGGCCGCGAGCAGAATGAATGTGCAGTCGAATGAAAAATAGACGATCGCCTGCGCGGGGTTGCCGGGATCCGGCTGCTGCCCGCGCAGAATGGCGTCTGCGATGTGATTCGAGACATATCCGAACGCGATCACAAGCGCGGCGTAAATGAGCAGGCGCCAGCCGGCGCGAAGGCCGTTTGGTCCTTTCCAGATGTTGTGTTGCACTACTTCGTCCTTTCGGCGCCGCAGGCGAGCACGCGAAACGGCGGCAAGCCGAGGGCAGTATTCGCCGTGTGCGCCGGAGCCGACGCTAGCACGGGCATCGTGCTCTGGACTATGATTGGCTGCGCCAAAATTTTTCAATACGCTGCTGCTGGAGCGCAGTCAGAAAGATCAACGGAGTAAGGCTATTTCCAACTCACCGACCGTTTTTGCCCGTTCGATGCGCAAGATCGCTGACGCCGTGGAGCCTTACGGAAACACGCGTCATCTGCTCAGGGCCGTGGGCCTCGAGCAGGAGGCGTTGCGCGATCTGGCGCTGCGAATTCCCTACGCGGACATGATGATGCTCTCCGAGTTTGCCGCGCACATGACCGGGGATGCCGACTTCGGGCTGCACGTGGGCGAGCGGGTGGAGCAGCACTCGTATGGCGTGGTGGGGTACGCGGTAAGCACCAGCGCGACGCTCGGCGAAGCGCTGCGAAGCCTGGTGCGCTACTTGCCGATCTGGACTGACGTCGGCGCGTTCCGGTTGGACGTGGACGGAGCCGTCGCGCAATTTCAGTGGAAATTTTCGAATCGCTCGCTGCCGGAGCCGCGACATGACGTGGAGATGACCATGGCGACGGTGGCGCGGTTCAATCGCTTGTCCGAGGGCGCGGAGTGGACGCCGCGCGAAGTGTGGTTCGAGCACAAAAAGCCCAAGGACGTATCGGAGCACGCGCGAATTTTTCGCGCGCCGGTGCGGTTTGGCATGTCCGCCAACGTTTTACTGCTGGATAGCAGCGCGCTCGGAATGCCAATGAAAGGCGCGAACCCCTTCGCGCATCGCGTCGCGGCTGAAGCGGCCGAGAAAAAGCTGGCGGGGGATCCGAACGAAGCCAGTTGTTCGCGGAACGTGCTGAGCTTCATCCGGCAGCGATTGAGCGGCGGGGAATTTGGCGTGGAAGATGCTTCGCGGCATCTGGGGATGAGCCGGCGGACGTTGCAAAGGAAATTGCGGGAGGAGTCGTCGTCACATCGGAGTCTGGTGGAGCAGGCGCGCCGCGATTTGTCGCGATATTTGCTATTAGGGACGGGCGCGACAGTTACCGAAGCTGCGTATGCTCTCGGTTTTTCCGAACCTAGTGCTTTCCATCACGCGTTTCAACACTGGTACGGAACGCCGCCGCAAACTTACAGACGATCGGGGAAAACACCGTATTAGATGCTGGTACCAAGTATGGTACAATAGGCCACTATGGAGACAGCTCGGAAGATCACCGTGGAGGTTCCGCCGGAGTTGCTTGAGAAGGCGCAACGCGCAAGCGGCACCGGCATCACACAGACGATTCGTATGGGGTTGCAACTGGTTGCCGCCTCGCGGACCTACTCGCGGCTGCGAAGCTTGCGCGGTAAAATTCGCTTCTCACGCACGCTTGCGGAATTGAAAGACGACCGGTGATTGCAGCGGACACGAGCACGTGGGTCGGTTTTCTGGAAGGTGAAGCGGGCGATGATGCGGTAGTACTCGACAAAGCGCTGGCTGACCGCCAGATAGTGATGGTGCCGGTAGTGCTCACCGAGCTGCTTAGCGATCCAGAGCTTCCTGCCGGCGTCGCCGAAACGCTCCGCGAAGTCCCCTTGATCGAAATTAAATCCGGCTATTGGCAGCGGGCCGGAAAGTCGCGCGCGCAGGTGTTAGGCAAGCGCCGCAAGGCGCGGCTTGGCGACGCGTTGATCGCACAGACCTGCATAGATGCCGATATTCCGCTGCTGACGCGAGATCGAGATTTTCGAGCTTTTGCGGAGGCAGCAGGCCTCAATCTTGTACTTGGATTTGGAAAAGGCTGAGCCGGAGCTACACTCCGCAATCTGCCGCCGCTGGCGATTCGAACGAACTGCAAACCTTACCCGAGCCTCGTCCGCGAAAGTTCCACTCGTCAGTGACCTCGCAATCGGTGCGGGGATCAGGCGGTGACGTTGAGGGAGCCGGCTGCCGCGTAGGATGGCGTGGCGCCGCTTGTGGAACCGGTACTGGAGCCGCCGGACTCGAATTGTTGCAGGTCTTGTTGCAGGGTGGCGAAGGCGGTTTGGGCGCTCGAGAGATTGTTGGATTGCAGGGCGGCGGATAGGGAATTGAGCGCCTGCGAGATTTGATTGCTTCGCTGGCCGCCACCACCGCCACCGCCGCCGTGGTGATGATGGTGATGGATCTGGCTGGTTCCCTGCTGCTGTTGCTGCTGCTGAAAATCCTGCTGGATGGTGGCGTAGTCCTGCTGCGCGGCGGAGATGTTGCCGTTCTGCAGATCTTGCGATAGCGCCGTGCAGGCTTGCGCGATGGGATTCGAACTGTTCGCTGTGGATGCGGTGGATGCCGTGCTGGAGGATTGCGCGGCCGGCAAGTTTTGCGAGAGCGTGGCGAAATCCTGCTGGGCTTGCGTTAGGTTGCCGCTTTGCAGGTCCTGCCCGAGTTGCGGAAACTCATTTTGAATCTGCTGAAATTTTCCCTGGCCGGTTTGTGGGTTTGGCGCGGGACTTAGTATGGCCGAGAGCGCGCCGCTGCCAATGCTAGCGATGGACATGTTTCACCTCTATCGAAATTTTGTGGCGCGAAAGACACGCGCCGAAATGATACAGCCCTGATACCGCAGCAGGTGAGGAGGAGCAGTCCGAAGAAGATTGAGAAGTGCATTGCGGTCATAGATGTCATCGGCATAGCGCAGCAGGACTTGACTCGGCTCGTCGCGCTGGCGTGCTCCTCGTCCCGGTGGACGCAAGGCGGGTGCCATCGCCGCGAGCGGCGGCGATTCCGTTGCGTTGGTGATACGTCGAGATTTAGAGCACGGTGTGTTGTGGCTGCGCGTGCAAAGATCGGAGCGCTAGGAATGTTCCGCAGCGGCGTGGATTGGCATGCGGCAAGATTTTCCGCTTACGCGCGCTTCGGCGTTGCCTTAGCGACACGAAAGAAGCCCGCTGTATGGGAAGGTGCGGGAGAGCGCGACTGATAGAACGTCCAATCGCAGGCGCTGGCGAGATGCTTGAAAGCGGCGAGGCAAGCCTCGCATGGCAACAAGCGGCGGCAAGCCGCCGCACTCCCAGAAAAGGCGTGGCCCGGCTCGGTGTTGCGAATCGCAGCAGTCATGAGCGCGGCAGTGGTCGGGCGCGCGTTGACTTACGGTGGGGTGCGACCTACAATTCCGGCTCGTGATTGACGCTA
Source organism: uncultured Acidobacteriota bacterium (assembly GCA_963804625.1). GTDB lineage: Bacteria > Acidobacteriota > Terriglobia > Acidiferrales > UBA7541 > Palsa-295. The sequence continues at coordinate 313,612 of CAWDRJ010000001.1, forward strand.
ACCTTCCTGCCGGACAGGTGATTTCGCATTACCGCATCGTCGAGAAAATTGGCGGCGGCGGCATGGGCGTGGTGTATCGGGCAGAGGACACCAAGCTGCGGCGGCAGGTGGCGTTGAAATTTTTGCCGCGCGAAGTGGTGCAAGATGCCGCCGCGCTGGAACGATTTCGGCGTGAGGCGCAGGCCGCATCGGCGCTGAATCATTCCAACATCTGCACGATTTACGACATCGACGAAGACAACGGAACGCCTTTCATCGCCATGGAATTGCTGAAGGGAGCGACGCTGAAGCATCGCATTAACGGGCAGCCGCTGGCGCTCGATAATCTGCTGGAAATCGGGATTGATGTGGCCGATGCGCTGGATGCTGCGCACTCGGAAGGAATCGTTCATCGCGACATCAAGCCGGCGAATATTTTTGTAACGGATCGCGGGCAGGCCAAGGTGCTGGATTTCGGCCTGGCAAAGCAGATGGTGGCGCGCGGCGTGGGCGAGGCAGTCACCGTGGGCGCTGCGACGCTGGACAGCGATCCGAATCTGACCAGTCCGGGAATGGCGATCGGCACCGTGGGCTATATGTCTCCCGAGCAGGTGCGCGCGGAAAATCTCGATGGACGCTCGGATTTATTTTCGCTGGGATTAGTGCTGTACGAAATGGCGACAGGCCGGCAGGCCTTTGCGGGGAATACGTCGGGCGTGATCTTTGCGGCGATTTTGGAGCGCGATCCTCCGGCTCCGTCGCGTGTGAACCCTAATTTGCCGGCGGCATTCGATAACATTGTCAGCAAGGCTCTCGAAAAAAATCCGAAGCTGCGCTACCAGCATGCCGCGGATTTGCGCGCGGATTTGCAGCGATTGAAGCGCGACACGGATTCGGGGCGCACTTCTGCACCGTCCACGGTGAGCGCGCCAGCGGCGGCGCCGAGTTCCGGAGCGGTCTCCGCGGTTCCTGCGGCTGCTGCTGCGAGAGTTTCCGGCTCGAGCAGTTCGGTGATTGTCGCGGCGGCGCAGCAGCACAAAGGCAAAATGATCGCCGGCGCGGTGATCGCGCTATTGATTGTGGGAGCCGCGGGATTTGGCATTTACTCCATGCTGCGCAGCAAGGCCGCAACGGTGCCATTCCAGAATTTTACGATTACGCAGGTGACGACGTCCGGAAAAGTTCGCGACGCGGCGATCTCGCCGGATGGCAAGTACGTCCTTAGTGTGGTGGAGGATAGCGGGCTGCGGAGTTTGTGGCTGCGCAATATTCCTACCGGCAGTAATACGCAGGTGTTGCCGCCGGAGTCGGCGCTGTATCAGAATCCGGCGTTTTCGCCGGACGGAAATTACGTTTACTACAGCAAGGCCGCGGACGCCGCGGGAAATTCTTACAATCTCTACCGCATACCGGTGCTGGGCGGCGATTCAGTGCTGCTTGTTCATGATGTGGATGTGGGACCGGTTTTCTCGCCGGAGGGACAGCGGATGGCGTATCTCCGGGCGAACGATCCGGTGCTCGGCAAGTATTTGATTTTGACCGCGAATATGGACGGCAGCGACGAGAAGACCGCGTATTCAGGAAACACACCGTTTCCTACGTGGCTGGCGTGGTCGCCCGACGGGAAGCTGATCGCCTACATCCTCGCGGCCGGGACGGACGCGCAAGGCGTAGTGCGGACTGTGGACCTGGCGAGCGGGAAGGATCAGGCGCTCGCGACGCTGACGGACAAATTCGCGACGAGTCTGGCGTGGATGCCGGACGGCCGCGGGCTGATGATCGTTTACACGGATCGCTCGACGGGATTCCGGCGCGCGCAAATCGGATTCGTATCGTTCCCAGACGGGCAATTCCACGCGCTTACGAATGACACGAACGGTTATCAGACGCTGAGCATTTCCGCCGACGGCAAATCCATTGCGGCGATGCAGCGGCAGGGCTCGGAGTCGGTGGTGCTGCTGCCGGGGTCCGGCCACGGGAATCCCACGACGGTCCCGGGAATTCCCACGGGTGAAAATATCCGGCAAGTTCTGTGGGACAAGGACGGGAACCTGCTGGTGGTCTCGGGGCACTCAATCCTGCGAACTTCGGCGGACGGAAATCATCAGACGACGATTTTGACCGATGCAAACGCCAGGATTTTGACGGCAGCGACGTGCCCGAATGGCGGACCAATCCTTTTGAGCTGGTATGCGCGCGACGGCGGCAATCAGACACAGATCTGGCGCGTGGAAGCAGACGGTTCCCGCCCGAAGCAGCTTACGCATGGACTCGACGACGAGTTGCCCGGCTGTTCGCCGGATGGGAAATGGTTCTACTACGCGGACAACACCAAGAATTACGAGATTTACCGCGAGCCGATCGAGGGCGGAACTCCGGAATTGATCAAGGCCACCAGGATGAAGAACGGATTCGTAGGCAGCGCCGGGGATCTTTCGCCGGATGGAAAATTGCTGACCGCGATTGTGACACAGATTGATCCCGTGACCGAGGCGGACCTGCACGCGCTCGCGCTGATTGATGTGGCCGCCAACACCGAATCTTCCATACGAATTTTTCCCTCGCAACCAACTATCACGTTTCCCGTGTCCTTCACGCCGGACGGGAAAAATGTGGCGTATCGCGTGATTGACAAAGGCACCGACAACGTCTGGATGCAGCCTGTGGATGGTTCGAGGGGGCATCAGGTAACCGACTTCACTACCGATCACATCCGGTTTTTCTCGTGGTCGCCGGACGCTAAGACTTTGGCTGTAGTGCGCGGCCATTTGATTTCGGACGTCGTGCTGCTGCGCGAAGGCAAGGCGGCGCAGTAGGTTCGGAGTGAAGGACGCAAAGAGGCAAGGAAGCGAAGACAGAGCATAAAGATATTTACCGCAGAGACGCCCCGACTCGTCGGGGTAAACGCCGAGCGCAGAGGAAGAACTCAGCCCGCCTGCGGCGGATCTGCTGCAACATGCAGCGCCCCACCTTGGTACTTTTCGTTTAATCGATCACTACGGAAAATTTGGCGGTTTTGGCGGGCGGAGTGTTTTTCTCGAAGGGGCGGGCGTACTCGAAGGTTAATTGCGTGGCGCCTTTGATGGGCGCGGTGAAGGTCCAGACTTCTTCGCCCGGGGCGCCCACTGCGCCGGACGTGGGTTCGTTGTAGGTGTTGCTGATCAGCGTGAGGGTTGCAGGATCGAGCTTGGTGGCGAGACGCCAGCTATAGCCTGTGGTGTGATTGGCCGGCAGGGTGATCGAGAATTCCTTGCCGGCGAGGGCGCGGATTTCTTCGACGCCCGCGGCTCCGAAATTGTCGGCGCCCGATGATTCACTTGTGCGTTCGGAAGGATTCACGGCGGTTACTTTCGCGCCCTGAAATTTGCCATCGGCGTCGAACTGGAATGCAACGTTGGCTGTCCCGATTTGCGCGCAGGCGTGGCAGCCGTCGCGCAGGATGTAATCCACCGCAAAAGTTTGCGTGCCCCAGCCGGTGTCTACTAGTGCGGGAAGTTTGGTATCGAAACGATCGCCGGGCCAGATGCTGACGTTGGGATATTGGCCGGCGAGCTGACTATAGGCGGAATTTCCCTGCAGCCGGGCTTTCGGCAGCACGTCGTCATCGTCCACATCAATCAGTGAAGGATCGCCGTTGACGAGGAAGACGCCGTCGAGTTCATTGGCGCGAAAAACGTATTGGATGTAGGCCACGTCCACGGGGCCGACTTTGCGGAACGCGCGCATATAGATGACGCCGATGTCCGCGGCGCTGCGCGAGAAGGCGACTGCTTCGGGAGAAGCTCCGTTGGATTTCATTTCGCCGAGAAAACAATTTTCGAGGCGCGAGGGGTCGCCGGCGTCGCCGCATTTCGTGCGGATTGCGGAGAGAGTGTCCGGCGCGGGAGCCCACACGGAAGCTTCCGTGATACGAGCATTCGCGGGACGGGATGGTTTGGCGGTTTGTTGCGTTGACGCGAAGGAAGAAGTACAGAGATATACGACGGCGATTACGATTGCGCGCGCCAGTAAATTGTGCCGACGCGGCAAACTTTTCGAGTTGGCGCAATGGTGCGGCATCGAGTTCTACTTTTCGGCTCCAACTTCGGTTCGCGGCGCTGGAGTCATTTCGATGGACCAGATCGAAGCAGGGCGCATGTACATGCTGGCGCGAAAGTAGCCGCGGATATCATAAGCCTCCGGCGTGCGGAACCAATAGCCGCGGCCGATTTTCGGATCCCACACTACGTTGTACACGCCTTTGGCGGTGTTGTAACCCTGCGTGGTCAAACCCTCGAAAATCATTTCGGAGGCGATGCTGAAGGTGGCGCCGGTCCAGACTTCTTCCACTTGTTCGTTGTCGTGCAGCAGTTCGCCATGCGCGCCGATGCCGTTGACGGCGCCCATCTGGCCGTTGCCGAATTTCATTACGTTGTTGTCGTAAACCGTTTGCAGGGCTTTCACGCGCATTTCCTTGGGAACGAGCGCGCCGAGGCCGGTCATATCCGCGTACCACTGCCCGGCGAGCTGTTCGGCCATGATTGAATTTTTGTAGGGGCTGGCGGTGTCGTAGTTGAAGTAGGAGCCGTTCCAAAGTTTTTTGATGAAAGTGGCCTGTGCTTTCTTGAAGAGGGCTTCGTAGCTGTCGGCTGCAGCGTTATCGCCGAGGACGCGCGACATTTCAGAGATTGCGCGCAACGCGGCGAGATAAAGGCTGCCGCAATAGGCGCTTTCGCCGCGGGCCGGCCATTCGTCGTAGGTTTGATCGGGGAAACCGCCGTTTTCGATGAGGCCGTCGCCATCGGTGTCAAATTGTTTCAGGTAATCGAGGGCTTGGCGCACGGATTTGTAGTTGTAGCGCAGGAAGTCGAGATCCTTGCTGCCGCTGAAGACGTAATCGCGCCAGACCATCAGGACGTATTTGCTATTGAGGTCGCGCCAGTTGGTCACATCCTGCCAGCTGTACTGATTAATGTTGACCAGCGGATCTTCGCTCGGGTTTCCCAGATCGTGCGGAGCGGCGCCCGCCGTCTTGCGCTGGATGGCCACGAATTTGTGCTCGCGCTCGAGCATCCAGCCCCATACGGAGCGCTGCTCGTTCACTTCGGGGATGGTGTCCGAGTATTCGCGCATTTCCTGCTTTTCGATTTCGGGCCAGAACTTGAGCAGCGGCCAGGAACCATAGAAGCGGACATCGAGAGTGCCGTAGAACGGATAGTCAAAACATTCCATGTAGCTGAAGGAGTCGGAGTTCGCGGAAGCGGGGTGATGCGCGTTCGCGGGGCCTGCGAGTTCGTGGCCCCACAACGTGGCGCCGTCGGCGAGATAGTAGAGTTCGTTGAATAGTTCGGCGCGAAACCAGGCGGGCTTCGATTCGTCCGAGAGGTACGGCTTCTGCCACGCGTCAATCTGGCGGCTCCAATCCTGGCCGTTCTCGAGGGCGGTGCGCGCGATGGCCCAGGCATTTTTTCCGGAGGCGTCGAAAAATTTGGTGTAGTGGCGAAGCCACTTGCGCCCGGCGCCGAATTGCGCGATGGGAAGATCCCAGGAGAGAGCCATGGGGACGATTTTCTTTTCACCAGGAGCGAGAGTGAAACGGACGGCGATAGCGGCGGCCATTTGTTCGCCGCTGCTGGCAATTTTGGGATCGAAATTGGAGAGCCGGCCGTCGGTGGAAAATGGCTTCCAGACTTCTTGGCCGGGGCCATCGGGATTGAAGTCGGTGGTGTAGGTGACATCCACGCCTTCGCCGGCGAGAGTGGCAATGGCGAATTGGCCATCCCATCCTTCAGAGACCGGACCATTACGCAGGCGATCGAAGACGATGCCTTGCATGTTGCCACCGGCGATTTTTTCGGAATGAAAACTGTTGGAGTCCAATTCGTTGAGCGCGCCGCTAAAGCCACGGGTTTGATCGCGGAACCAGCCGATCATGTTGGTCCAGGAAAACATGATGGAGACGGTGATAGGCTTGTCGGACGGATTTTTCGCGTACCAGTTGTAAACGGCGACGGGATAGCTGGATTCCTTGTAGTTGTCCGGCAGGACTGGCGAAAACTGTTCGAGAGTGAGAAGGACGGGGAGCTGCGGCGTGCTGTAGGCGTACCAGGATTTGGGATAGAGCGCAGCGTAATCTCCGCCGCCCAGCATGTAATTCCAATTCCACGCGGAGAGTGCATTTTTCTCAGTCTTTCCGGTGGAGAGCACGAAGGCGACCGGTTCACCTCCCTCTTTTTGCGCGAAAACGGAAAATTGATCCGCGGGAACGTCTTGATATTTGTGAACGCCGGATTGCAGATGCCAGCGCACGAAATTGCCTTGATAGCTGCGCGAGAAAGTTCCGGCGCCGAAACCGCCGACCGGGGCGCCTTGCCAGTAGCCATCATCTATATTGTCGAGTTCGGGTTTGTTGCGGCCGGGATTAGCGGGAGGCTGGCCGATGGGGATGCGCCAGGCCACCTTCGGAATTTCGTCTTGCGCCTGTGCCGCCGGTATACCGAGGAACAGAGAAAGAGACACAAGCAGCAGAACCCTGGGCATCTATTGTTCTCCGTAGAGGCGGGTGGTGGACATGCTGGGCGAACCCGAATTGTACACAAAAAAAAGGGCGCGCCTGGAAGTGATTTCGGCGCGCCCTGGAGTTGAAAATTGCGAGTGTGGGTTACTTGGGCGGCCCGGGCACCCAAACGCTATCCGCCGCGGAAATTTCAACGTTCTTCAGTTCGGTTCGGATGCGGAACTGGCGCAACTGGCCTTTGCCTTTCGCGGGACGTTCCGTGCTCCAGCCGAGCCAGTACTGATTCTTGAGGATCATGTCCAACTGCTGCAGGAACGGCGCGAAAGCGATGGGAGTCTGCAGGCCTTGAAAGAAAGATTCGCCGCCGGTCTTGTCGGTAATCTGGGCGAGGTTGCTTTGGCCGTAGTTGACGCGAAACATTTCGTGGGCCAGGCGTCCGACGCCGGTGGCGTACAGAGTGTGAATGATGACGCCGGCTTTTTCCGCCGCCTCGTAGGTGCTCTGAATATCCGGGCTGAACGGGTCGCCGCGGAAGCGGTCAATGCCGTCGGCGATGAGTAAAATTTCGCGGCGCGTGCCCTCGGCCGCGGGCCAGCGCTTGATGAGGCTCATGGTCGAGAGGTAGATGCTGGTATACGCGCCATAATTTCCGAAGGGCAAGCGCAGAGTTTTGGCCACGGCATCGTGGTCCGTGCTGAATTGCGAAGCGGGCTGCACGTCGCCATTGCTGGCGTAGAACAGGCCGACCGCCGTGGTTCTCGGCTGGTTGGTGATGAAACTCTTGATGTCGTTGAATTGCAGGCCGATGTTGGAGTTGGTGCCGTCGTCAATCACGATGGCGAGTTGCAGCGCGGCCTTGTCGCCTTGCGCGGGTTCCCAGCTGCTCACCGTTTTCTTATTTTTGCCTTCATAAAGATTGATGTCGTCCTTGCTGATGGCCGGGGGAGGGGTGTAATTCGGTCCGAGCACGGTGACGACCGTGTTCACCGACGCGGTGGTTTGGCCTTGAACTATCGGAGAAAGAACGGTTCCCAAGAGGATAGCGACCGTGAAAAAAACAGCGCGTGCCCGAAACAACTTGCGCATCTCAACCTCCTCAGTAAATGCCTGATTGCCGCCCATTTCGCGAGTACCCGTACCTCCAGTGGTGACGCTGCCGCGCAACTCTATTGAGAGGCTGCGGTTCTGTCAAGGCTTCAAAGTCGGTGTGAGAACTGCAAGATCTGTACGTCCGCAGCTGAAGCCGGCAAAATTTCTAGGGCGATTTGTCGAATTCCGGTCTGGCGGTTCGACTATGTAGTGTAGGCACGGCAACCACACGCCACGTGTCGCGGGAATCCACGGCGAAGTCGCTGTCCGAATTTGGACATGGGCTGCCGAAAACGAGCATCCCCAACGACGCAGCCCACGGTAAGTAATTTACAATGTGGGCCTTTCCATTGGCACGCATGGTGCTGATAAACGCCGAGGAGACCAGAACCATGTCTTTTTTCCGCGATCTAAGAGTTGCATTCCACTCACTGATGCGCAGCAGAGGGCTTGCAACCATCGTGGTCCTCACGCTGGCCCTGGGCATCGGCGCCAACGCCGCCATCTTCACGCTGGTGCGCGGAGTGCTGCTGAAGCCGCTCATCAACCGTGACGAGAACCGGCTGGTCTACATCCGCCAGAGCGCCCCAACCGCCGGACAGGACAACACCACGTTTTCCGTGCCCGAAATCAAAGATATCGAGGGCAGCGTCCACTCCTTGAGCGAGTTCGGCGATTTTTCGCAGATGGACTTTACGATGGTCGGACTCGGCGAACCTCGCGAAGTTCACGGCGGAGTGGTCAGCGGAAACTACTTTGACGTAATGGGTCTGCGCCCCGTTCGCGGCCGCCTCGTCGGACCGCAAGACGCTGGCGTCGACGCCCCGGGCGTCATCGTGCTGACCTACCGCTTCTGGTCCACCGTTTACAAAAAAGATCCCAATGTGATCGGCAAGACCGTCCGCCTCACCAGCATCGGCGATCGTTCCGCCACGGTCATCGGCATCCTGGAACCCTGCGTGCCATATCCCGCGGAAACAGAAATTATCGGCAACCTGGTCATCAGCCCGCATCATCTTTCCGCCACCATGGTCACCGGCCGCATCCATCGCATGACCGAACTCTTCGGTAAGCTTGCTCCCGGCGCCACTCTCGACCAGGCTCGCTCCGAATTGCGCACCGTCTACGCCTCGATGGAGAAGGACCACCCCGACGCGTATCCCGATAACGAGGGCTTCCGCATCGATGCCAGGATGCTCCGCGACGAAATTACTTCCGGCGCGCGCACCGTTCTGCTCGTCCTGCTCGCTGCCTCCGGCCTCGTTTTCATCATCGCCTGCTCCAACGTCGCCAACCTGATTCTGGCGCGCACGGTGCGCCGCGAGGGCGAACTCGCGGTCCGCGCCGCGCTCGGCGCCAGCACCTGGGCGCTGCGCCGCATGTTGTTAGCCGAAAGCCTGCTGCTCTGCTGCGCCGGCGCGGCAATCGGAGTACTGATCGCGCAGCCTCTCGTCACCATCCTGGCTCGCTACGCCTCGCGCTTCTCCGTCCGCGCGCTCGATTTGACGGTTGATTGGAGCATCGTCTGGGTGGGAGTGGCGCTGGCCATCATCGCCGCGGTGATTTTGGCATTTGTGCCGCGCCTGCCGTCTGCGAACGCCTCGAATGGCCTGAACGTCGCCAGCGGCGGCGTGCGCATCACCAGCAGCACGGGCCGCCGCCAGCGCATCTTCGCCGTCACGCAAATCGCTGCGTCCTTCGTGCTGCTGGCGGGCGCATGCATGTTGATCACTACGCTGATCGCGTTGCAGAGGACGCAGTCCGGCATGGATACGCGTCACGTCCTCGCGATTGATGTTCCGGCGCCCTCCAACGGAAGAACGCCGCAGCAAGTCGTGGATTTTTACAAGGAAGCGGTGCGTCAAATTGACGCGCTACCCGGCGTCACCGAGACGGCGGTCGGCATGATCGCTCCCTGGCGTGATGCCGGCGGCGGCTTCGGTATCGGTTTGCAATACTCTGGCGATGGTCACGTCCACGGTAAAGACGATCCGCGCGCGCTGTGGCGCACCATCTCTCCCGGCTTTTTCAGCGCGCTGGGCGTTCCCATTATTGCCGGGCGCGATTTCAACGCGCTCGATGACGATACCCATGAGCCGGTCGTGATCGTCAGCGCCACTCTCGCCCGGCAAATGTTCCCTGGGCAGGATCCGATCAACCGGCACGTCTATTGGACCGATCCCGTGCTCGAATTCGTTACCGGCACGCCGGCCGAAAAGGCGCGAGTTACCTCGCCACACCGCATTATTGGGGTCGCCGCCGATATGGACGACGAACATATCGTTCCAGAGCCCACCTCCGCCATTTATGAAACCTTTGCGGACGGCGGAATGTTCGGCGGCCACCTCTTTATCCACACCAACGCAAATCCTTACCCACTCGTAACGCCGGTAACGAAAATTATCCGGCAGATGGACGCTGATGAACCCGTCGAGCATGCCGCCACGCTCGAAGACATCCGTGCGACGGTGCTGGCGCCCGACCGCTTGAACTCGCTGGTCTTTGGCGTGTTCGCGGCGGTCGCGTTGCTGATCGCCGTCGTCGGCGTCGCCGGCGTGCTGGCGTTTTCGGTGAGCGCGCGCACGCGCGAATTCGGCATTCGTATGGCGCTCGGCTCGCAGCCGGAAATGATCCTCAGAACCGTCATCGCCGAAGGCGCGCTAATGGCTGGCGTGGGCGTTCTGGCTGGCGCGGTGTTCGGGCTTGCCGTTGCGCGCGTCGCGGGCAGCTATTTTGGCGACTTGCAAATGCCCGGCGCGTTGCCCGTGGCCATTTCTGCGTTTGTGTTGCTGGGCGCGGCGGTAGTCGCTTCGACGATCCCCGCAGCCCGCGCCGCCCGCGTGGACGTCATCCAAGCGCTGCGCTCGGAATGATTATGCCGGCGCGCCCACGTTTCCGTAAGCCGACGAAATCGGCGAAGTGGAATGACTCCCGGGGCCGGTCATCAAGATTTTGTCTGACCGTCAATCGGTGCTCAGGACTTACCGCTATTGCAAGGTAACTTTTTCTGGCGATAGCAGTCTGCAAAGCGCCTCTGGGTCTTCAACCTCATTTTTCTGATGGCGGTCGCGACGCACGCAGCGCCCTTATCCGCTCATTCACGAGATTCGCATAGTCCGGTCTAATTCGAAGTGCCGCTTGGTACTCTGCGATGGCGTCCGCTTGACGGCCAGGTATTTGCGACAGGGCGTCGCCCAGATTAACGTGCGCTTCAGCATCACCCGGATTAATCCGCAGCGCCGCCTGGTACTCCGCGATCGCTTCCGGAAGCCGGCCGGGTATCGCGGCCAGCACGATTCCGAGGTTATAGTGCGCTTTCGCATACTCCGGCCTGATTCGTAGCGCCGCTTGGTACTCCGCGATCGCGTCCTGCAGTCGGCCGGGAGTGCGCGCCAGTACATTTCCCAGATTAAAGTGCGCCTCTGCGTAATTCGGATTAATCCGAATCGCCGCCTGATACTCCGCGATCGCGTCCGGTTCCCGGCCAGGTATCTGCGACAGGGCGTTTCCCAGGTTCACGTGCGCGTCCGCATAGTCCGGGTTCGATCCTGTAGCGCCGCCTGGTATTCCGCGATCGCATCTTGAAGCCGCTCGGGAGTGAACGACTAACGCTATTCCCAGGTTATTGTGCGCCTCCGCATAATCCGGTTTGATCCGCAGCGCCGCTTGGTACTCTGCGATGGCGTCCGGGAGCCGGCCAGGTATCTGCGAGAAGGCGTTTCCCAGGCTAACGTGCGCCTCCGCAAAATCCGGCCTGATCCGCAGCGCCGCCTGGTATTCCGCGATCGCGTCCGGAAGCCGGCCCGGCATCTCGGCAAACAGCACTCCGAGGTTATAGTGCGCCATCCAACTGTCCGGATTGCGCGCAAGCGATTCGCGGTAAAGTGTCTCGATATCGCGATACATGCGGCTTTGCCGCCAGGTCAGTACGCCAAGAACGACGATCAGCATCCCGCAGCACGCGATGGTAACGGCCCGTCGCGATGAAATCCGCTCGATAGCTGGTACAAGCACCGACGCTACCGGAGCGATGATTCCCAGGCTTGCCAGATATTGAAAGTGGTCGGCGACATAGGAGTAGCGGAAAGGATAGACATTTAGAAAACCGAGCACCGGGAAAAGCGTTCCACAGAAAATCAGAAAGCCGGCCAACGGCCCGCGATAGCGGCGAGCGGCGAGCACGAGGCCGATCCCGAAGGCCAATACTCCGGCTGGAAACAGCCATTGCCACCACACGGCCGGATCGATCTTCCAGTGCGGGTAGAAGAACGTCAGGTTCGCCGGCCACAAAAGTTTGCCAGCATAAAAACAGATCGCGCGGCCGGCGATCAAAACACGCTGTGCCGGCGTCAGCAGGAAATCCGTGCCGCGCGCACCGATCAGTGTCCTCTCCACCCAAGAGGTAAAAAGTCCAGCGGATATGCCCAGCGCGAACCATGGAAGCAACGGCTGTATATCGCGTTTCCATTCGAGCCGGCCACGCCGCCACCAAAAGATCACCAGCAGCACCGCGGGAAGCGTCGCGGTCACGGTTTTACTCAGCAGTGCCAGTACAAACAGGCCGGTTGCCAGCAGGTATTTTGACTTCCGACGCTCCTGGTCGAAGTGCAGATACGCGAGCAGAGCGGCCAGATAAAAGACTCCGGACAGCGTGCTCTTTTGCTCCGAGATCCAGGCCACGGATTCCACGTTGACGGGGTGCAGCGCAAAAACAAAACCGGCAAACCACGCGCCCGGAAGCGAAAGCCGCTTCATGATCAGCACTACCAGACAAGCCGACAGTGCGTGGAGAACGACGTTGGTCAGGTGATAGCCGACAACCGCGTCCCCCCACATCCGGTGTTCGAGCCAGAACGCGCTGTGCAGCAAAGGGTAGTATTGCTGGGTCGCACCCAGTTCGAACCAGATTCGCCACACACCGTGGAACGACTGCAAGCCGGGCTTGGTCAGGTGACTGTTATCGTCCCAGAGCAGGCCTCCGCGCAGGGCGGGAAAGTAGGCGGCAAGAGTCGCGCATAAAATCATCGCGCAAAGGACGGAGTCGCTGAATCGGATCGCCCGGGAGTTGGAGTTCGGAGACTTCGCGGGGTTCTCTTTGGGGCCTCGGGATGCCAAGTTCCCACGGGGATTTGCGGCCCTCGCAGCCCGCTTCTTCGCCATAGATTGACTATCTCGGAATCCCGCGACCTTGTCGAGCGTCGTGGCGGGTTCCAGCGGCAGGCGCTTCGATGAATCGCCACTTTGCTGATGGAGATGTCCTGGATGATGAGTTCCATCATGGAGAGCAGGAACTCCATTCAGCGCCCCGGACGTGCGCCCTGCGCGCTCGCGCAACGAACCTGCAATAATTTTTACAAAAAAGTGACGTTTTCGTTGCAAGTCTCCTTCGCCCAGCCGTCAACATCTTCGGCCAGCAGGTCAGCGATTTGGTTCAGGCAACGCGCAACATCGCGACGAATGGCCCGCTACAAAAGGAGAATCTCGCATGCACGTCCGCACCACCGTTCTTACTGCGTGCCTCGGCCTGGCAACGCTCTTTGTTCCCGGCTCGGCGCGCGCGCAATATCAAGTCACTAATTTGGTCTCCAACCAGGAAAACGCCGCGAAGACCACGGACCCGCTGATTGTGAATGCTTGGGGACTCACTTACGGACCGGGCGGTCCATTCTGGATCAGCGATAACGGCTCGGGATGGTCCACGCTCTATTCGAATACCGGAGCCAAGATCCCGCTGGACGTCTTCATTCCGACGGCCGGAGGGGACGGCCCGGGTACGCCCACGGGCATTGCCTTCAACGGCTCGCAGGACTTCAAGATCAAGGGATCGCCGGCCGCATTCATCTTCGCCACGCTTGACGGCACTATCAGCGGCTGGGCGCCCTCGGTGAATCATGACGCGGCCATCATTGCGGTCACCACTCCCGGCGCGGCCTATACCGGTTTGGCGATTTCCGCCAAGACGTCCGGGAACGTTTTGCTCGCGACCGACAACGCAAACAACAAGGTGGACATTTACAATGCCGAGTTCAAGCTCGTAAAGTCGTTTACGGACACCACGCTCCCCGCCGGCTTCTCCGCGTTCGGCATTCAGGACTTCAATGGCTTGGTCTACGTCGCCTTCGCCAGTTCCTCGGGAGCTGCCGGCGGCTTCATTGACATCTACAGTGAAGACGGAACATTCCTGAAGCAGCTCGCGAGCGGTGCGCCGTTGAATCAACCGTGGGGCTTCGCCGTCGCGCCAAAGAATTTCGGAGAATTCAGCAACACTCTGCTGGTTTCGAATAACACGAACACTGGCACCATCAACGCATTCAACGCCATCACCGGCCAGTTCGTTGGCACCTTAAAGGATGTAAACGGTGACGTGATCCGCATTGACCAACTCTGGGGAATTAAGTTTGGTGACGGCACCGGGTCCAATGGCGCCACGAATCAGCTTTTCTTCACGGCCGGCCCCGACAATAATTTCGCCGGAACCTTCGGCGTCATCACTGCCAAGTAACTGCAAGCGGTTTGTAAAGAATCGCGGGCGAAGGCCGTTCTCAAGGGCGGCCTTCGTCAGCGCGAGCCGCCATGCGTTCCGCGCTCAGCGATTCGCCAACGATTAGTCCTGCGTAAGTTTCACGCGTCCGAATGGTTTCGCGACGCCGTTTACAATATTATCCATGCGCCACTCCCAAGAGCTCGTTTTCGCGTCATAAACGAAATCGTTCTTGAAACTGACTTCGCCCTTTTCATCTTTGAATACAAAAAGCAGTTCATTCTCCTTCGGGCTTGCGACCCCTATTGAAGTTGAATTCAATCCACCGTAAACATCGAGCCAAACGCAAGCATAGTCCTTGGTCGTTTCGTTCCATGCGATGTAGATGGAGGCCTCATATTGCGGTTCGCCTTTGCCGTTCTTCGCGCGCGACACTTCGTGGATGGCCAGGTAGTGATGTTCCAGAACCCATTCGGCGTTCACGTCATGTGTTATGTCTTGGCCCGCAATCGCGCCCCGCAGCACCCATTTCCCAGCGAGATGATCGAGCAGCGGGGAATTAAGCGGCGGCTGTTGCGCAAAAGCCATAATGGCTGGGCAGAGTAGCAGCGCTAAGAGAATCCTTGTTACGTGTCTGACCACAGGCTAGAGCCTCCAATCTGAGTAACGCGGATCAAGCGGCTCAGAATATCTGGTGATGCGAGCATTATCAAGCGGAGGCAATTCGTAGATTTAAACGCCAACTCTGTTCGTACGAGCGAACGTGGGGGCATTTCCGCGGTCGCTGGCTCGATTTGGTTTAGTAGACCAGGGTGAGATGTTTGCGGCGCTCGACCCACGCTTCGGTGGCGAAGATGCGCGGAGTGAGTTCGATCAGGCGGGGCAGCATGTTGAAGACGGCGACCGGGCCCCACTCGGTCCCTTTGCGCGTGCGGAAGCCCTTGCGATTGAGTTCTTCGGCTACTTTGCTGATGGAGATGTCCTGGATGATTAATTCCATCATCGAGAGGAGGAATTCCATTTCGGCGGGATTTTCTTCGAGGCGCTCGCAATCGCCGGCGACGCGTGTGCCGAAGGGCGCTTCGTCGAAATCCGAGGCGGCTTGCGGCGTCGGGGACGCGGCCGAGTCCGAATCGCGCTCCCATTCGACTTCCCACTCGACGCCAACGAGGCGCCAGCCTTGCTCTTCACGTTTGCGGATGTAATCGGAATCCAGGGGGCCTTTTACGGCTTCGCGAATGCGTTCGAGTCTTGCCATCGGTGGCTCCTTTTCTCGTGAAGCGTGATTGGTGATTCGTGACCTCATTCGTAGCGCAGCGCGACCATCGGATCTACTTGCATGGCGCGGCGGGCCGGGATGTAGCAGGCCGCTAGCGCAACGGCGAAAAGCAACAGTGCTACGGCAGTGAACGTGAACGGGTCGGTGGCGGTGACGCCGTAGAGCATGCGGGCCATCAGGCGAGTAAGTCCTAACGCGGCGGCGATTCCGATGGCGACGCCGAGCAGTGCGGTTTTCGCGCCTCTGCCAAGGATTACGTACAGAATGTCCTGACGCTGCGCGCCCAGCGCGATGCGAATGCCGATCTCGCGAGTTTGCTGGCCCACCAAATAGGAAATGACTCCGTAGATGCCGATGCTGGAAAGTAGCAGCGCCACGGCGGCGAAGGCACCGAGCAGAATCGCGGAAAAACGCGAGGTCGCGGTGGAGTCGCTGATGATTTCCTGCATGGTCTGCGCGCCATAGACAATTTGTTCGCTGTTCACTTGCTGCACGGAGTGGCGAATCGCGTCGAAGATGCCAGGGGCCGACCCGCGGGTGCGGACCGCTACGCCCATACCGGTGGGTGCGAGCGACATGGTGACGTCGGGAAGCTGCATGAACGGAAAGTAGAGTTGCGAGCGAAGGCGCTCGGTGTCGTCGGAATCGAGCCCCCACTGCTTGACGTGGCTCGCGACGCCGATGATTTCCGCGTGCATGGTGCCCTGGCCAATTTCGAGGAAGAGACTTTTGCCGATGGGATTTTCGTTCGCGAAATACTGGCGCGCGAGGATTTCGTCCACCACGACGACGGGCGGGGAGTGCTCGTCGTCCTGCGTGGTGAAGAAGCGGCCGCTGCGCAGGGGCGTTCCCATCACTTTGAGGTAGTCGGGACCGACGACGTAATCAATCACCCAGTTCATTTCATTGCGCGTGGTGGGTTTGGGCTGGCCTTCTTTCCAGAAGAGCCACTCGTCGTCGCCGCTCATGGGAAAGGCGCCCCAGCTGAGCGCGGCGGATTCGACGCCCGGCGTGGCGGCGATCGCGTCGTGGACTTTGCGGAAGTCCTGGCGAATCGCGGCCGGTGTGGTTTGCAGCGCCGCGGGCGAGAGCGAAAGGCCGAACGACAATACATTCTGCGGGTTGAAGCCGGGATCAACGCGCCAGAGTTGGACGAGGCTGCGCAGCATGAGTCCCGCGCCGATCAGCAGGACGAGGGCCAGGGACATTTCCACGACGACCAACACGCCGTGCACGCCCTGGCGAGCGCCGCTTGCGCCGCGGCCGCCTTCCTGAAGATTTTGCTGGAGGTTCGGGCGCGAAATTTTCAGCGCGGGAGCCAGGCCGAAGAGAATTCCGGCGAGGAGCGCGATCGCGGCGGTGAAGAGCAGCACGTGGCCATCAATTCCGACTTCCGAGGCTCGCGGCAGGGTGCTGGGCAAGGCGCCCAACGCCGCGCGCGTACCCCAGCTGGCGAGCAGCAAACCGAGTGCGCCACCGAGAATTCCGAGTACAACACTTTCCGTCAAGAGTTGGCGCATTAGCCGCGATTTTCCGGCGCCCAGCGCGACGCGGACGGCGAATTCGCGCGCACGGCCCGTGGAGCGAGCGAGAAGAAGGTTGGCAATATTGGCGCAGGCGATCAGAAGCACGAAGCCCACGGCGCAGAAGAGCACGAGTAGAAATGGCGCAACGTCGCCGAGCATGCGTTGCTTGAACGGGATCAATGCAGCGCCGATGCCTTTATCCACCTCGGGGTACGCCGCTGCAAGATTGCGCGTCACCGCGGAAAAATCCGCGCGGGCCTGGCCGATGGTGGTGCCGACTTTCAGGCGGCCGATCCCGTGAAATCCGAGGCCGGCGCCGCGATTGAAGAGCACATCGTTGTTCCACTGCACGACGGGAGCATAGATGTCGCTGGTGGTGAAGCTATCGAGCATCAGGTCGAAGTTTTGCGGGATGACGCCGATGATGCTGAAGCTTTTGCCGTCGAGCGTGAGGCTGGTGCCAACGACGTCGGGCGCCGCGCCAAGCTTGCGTTTCCAGAAGCCGGCGCTGATGAGCGCGACGGGAGCGGCGCCGATTTGGTCATCGGAACGGAGGAAGCCTCGGCCCACGGCCGGATTGACGCCGAGGATTGGAAAGAACTCGGAGGTGACGAACTGCCCGTTCACCTGCTCCGCGGGGCCAACGCCGGTCAGGCTGAAAGAATGGGGGCGCGAGACGGCCATGGAGGAGAGGGTGTGATTGTCTTTTTGCCAGTCAAGAAAGTTCGGATAGGAGACGGAGCCGGTGTTGAAGGCGGGTTTGCTTTCGTGAAGGGTGACGAGTTCTTCGGGATGCGGATAGGGCAGCGGGTTCAGCAAAACGCCATTGACTACGCTGAAGATCGCGGTGTTGGCGCCGATGCCGAGCGCGAGGGTGAGTACCGCGATGGCGGTGAAGCCGGGGTTCTTGCGCAGCATGCGGAGAGCGAAGCCAACATCTTGCCAGAGCGACGTCAAGCGACACCCCCGGGCGAAACGAGTACTATTGTCGTCGGCAATTCTTGGGCCAGTGGCTGCGCTGATGTAAGTCAATGACAAAGAACCGGTTAGATCACAGAATTCCTGGGACGGGAGCAGCGGGTTTGCCCGCTAGTGGGATGGCTTTGTCGCCGAAGCGGACACGCTCCCGGATGCGGCGCCGTTGTCGGGTTGGCCGGTGGCGGGCTGCGCAAGGGCAAAGCTGGCGACGGGAAGCGGCTTCCTGGCGAGCGGCAGCGTGGCTTTCACTGTAGTGCCGGCGTCGCCGGAATCGATGTCGAGCGTGCCGCCGAATTCGCGGACGCGTTCGCGCATGCCGCTCAGCCCGACGCCGAGGCTTTTGGCAGACGTCGGGGAACTGATCTCCGACGGTATGCCGCTTCCGTGGTCCTGCACTGCGACGGTGATACCGGCGGGCTCGGGAGTGATGCGAATGAGTGCGGTCGCGCTGCCGGAATGGCGATAGACGTTGGTCAGGCATTCCTGCACGATGCGAAAAATCGCGAGGTCCATGTTATCGGGCAGGGGATCGAGGGCGTCCGGGAAATCGAGGCTCACCTGGATTTTGCTGCGCTCGGAAAAACCTTCGGCATATTCGCGCAGCGAGGACAGGATGCCGAGTTCGGCGAGCAGCGGCGGATGCAACAAGTGCGAGATGGTGCGAATTTCCTTGGTGATTTGCTGCACGAGGCCGTAATTCTGGCGGACAGCGGCAGCGGCGGCGGGCGTCAGCCGCTCTTCTTGCGCCAGAACGGAGGCGATGTTCATGTTGATGGCCGCGAGCGATTGGCCGACGCTGTCATGCAAGTCGCGGGCGATGCGGCGGCGCTCTTCATCCTGGCTGTGCAGTAGGCGGCCGGAAAGATTCAGAAGTTGCTCGTGCTTTTGCTCGAGCTCGCGGGTGCGTTCCTTGACTCGCTCTTTGAGTTTTTCGCGAAATTCTTTGCGTTCTGTGACGTCCACACCGGAGGCGACCACCATGCTGATCGCGCCGTGCGCGTCTTTCACGGGATTGAGGCTGCGCTCGGCGTAGCGAATCTCGTGGCCGTCAACCACGTAACGGCATTCCTGGCGCACAGATTCGCCGCCGGCGGCTTTCGCGATGGCGGCTTTAAGCGTCGCGACCTCGTCGGGCAGCCCGGCCCACCAACCTGGCTCCCAGAATTTTTTTCCGGCGACTTCGCGAGCGTCCGCAGGAAGCGCTTCGAGCGCCGTTTCGTTGGCTTCGAGGATCGTGCCGTCGGCGGAGAGCAAGACCATGAAGGAATACGTTTGGTAAAAGGCGGCGCGCAGACGCGCGTCTTTTTCGAAGAGGAGCGCTTCTGCTTGCAGCTGTTCGGCGACATTGGTATTGATTCCAATCCAGCGCAGAATTTTTCCATCGCCGTCGCGGATGGTGTTGACGCGCGTGAGAAAAGGGCGGGAAATGCCGTCGGCGCCGCGTAGAGGAAAAACCATTTCAAAGGGCTGCCCCGTGGCGATCGAGGCGCGCCATTTTTCGAGCACCGTGGGCAAGATCGTGGGATCGTGCACCGACTGCCAGCCCCAGCCTTCCATTTGATCGGGCGTTGTGCCGGTGTATTCGTACCAGCCGCGGTTGTACCAGTAAATCCAACCGTCGCCATTGGCGAGCCAGACGGGCGTGGGGAGGTAATCGGCGATAAAACAGAATTGAGATTCGCTACGCTTGAAGGCGTATTCCATGGAAATTGAGCCGGGTGTCAATTTTTCCAATGCCGGACGTTGGCGCGCTCCGATTCTGGCAATCGTGCTGCGTGCAGAATGTTAGCACGCCGCCGGTGCCCGCGGGGGCGCGGCGTTCAGGCGCGATGCTCATTTATGGGAAGGTAAATTGGGCCGCGGAGTTGCCCGAATTCGCGGAGCGCATGTTGCGTAAGCGTCAAGCGGAAGGCTTTAGCTGGCGCCGTCTTCGCGGTGGGCTACATCGAACGGATCTTCATGTAGCGGACCAGATCCGGCAGCATTCTGATTAACGCCAGAACCAGCAGCGCCAGCACGACAATTCCGATGATCAGTGGGGCATGCATGATAGTCACCTCGTCTCCACCAAGGATAGGAAAGATGCTGTGCGCGGGACATACCGCGAACCCCCGAGTTTCAGAAATATTGGACTGGAATATGGCTTACGGTAGGAGACAGCTCGACGCGATTTATCGGTGGCGCGCCCTACGCGGAGTTGCATTCGGAAGCAAGTTTCGCGCGCGTCACGCAATCCATAAGTGTTCGTAAATCGCGCGGCAATTCGTCATAATGTCGCTCTGCATTTGCACCACCTCTAGGAGGCGAAGCCATGGCTACGATTACTACGAAAGACGGAACCAAGATTTTTTATAAGGATTGGGGCAAGGGACAGCCGATTGTTTTCTCGCACGGTTGGCCGCTTTCGGCGGACGACTGGGACGGGCAGATGTTGTATTTCGGCAACCTCGGTTATCGCGTGATTGCGCACGACCGCCGCGGTCACGGGCGTTCGGACCAGACTTGGGACGGCAATGATATGGATACGTACGCCGACGATCTTGCGGAGTTGTTTGAAAAACTCGATCTGCACGATGCGATCCTGATCGGGCACTCGACCGGCGGCGGGGAAGTGGCGCGCTACTTGGGCCGTCACGGCACGAAACGCGTTGCGAAGGCGGCTTTGATCAGCGCGATTACGCCGCTGATGCTGAAGACCGACAAGAACCCGACCGGCACGCCCCGGGAAGTTTTCGACGGCTTGCGCGCGCAACTCGCGGCGAACCGGCCGCAATTCTATATTGACATCACGATGCCCTTCTATGGCTACAATCGCCCAGGCGCGAAAATTTCCGAAGGCATCCGGGAACACTGGTGGCTGCAAGGCATGGTGGGAAGCATCAAGGGCCACTACGATTGCATCAAGGTGTTTTCGGAAACCGACACTACCGAAGACCTGAAGAAAATTGATATTCCGGTGCTGGTGCTGCACAGCAAGGACGATCAGATCGTTCCGATTGCCGCGGCGGGGCCGATGGCGGCGAAGCTGCTGAAGAAGGCAACGCTGAAAGTCTACGAAAACTATCCGCACGGCATGCCCACAACGCACGCGGAGCAGATCAACGCGGATCTGCTGGCGTTCTTCAAGGGGCAGAGCCTCGGCGTCGGGGCGTAATTCAACGCCAAAATCAAAAACGGCAGTCCGCCGGGGCAGGCCGTTTTAGGCTGCTTGCGCCGGCGGGATTGCCTTGGAGATATTTCTAGAAGGCATCTCGTAAATATTGTGCCGAAACCCGTGAGCGGGCTTCAGGGGCTAAAACCCCTGATTTTTCGGCTCTTGACGGCGGGGCTGAAGCCCCGCCCTTCCCGGCAGGTCGTTTATTCGATACGTTCCAGCGAGGCCGGAAAATTTCTTCGCGGCTTCCGGTCGGCATCCGCGCACAAAACCTCCAGGCCACGCGGCGGCGAAATGCTTCGCTTCGCGGCGGCCGTATCGTATGATGTCTGCGCCCAGCATACCTTGCAGTTTCGTGTGACCACCTAAAATCGCAATTGCGACGGGGGAACTTATGAGAATTAAGCGTTTGGCCGGATTATTTCTAGGCATGTTGGCGATGGCATCGGCCGCGGCCGCGGACACCGTCGTATTGAAAAATGGAGACCATTTGACCGGAACGGTGGAGGTTTCGGACGGCAAAGACGTCACCCTGAAAACCGATTTTGCCGGAGAGATCAAAATCAAGTGGACTTCGGTCGCGCAGGTGTCGAGCGAAAAGGCGCTCTATGTGATGACGCCGGATAAGAAGACGGTGAGCGGCACGGTGACTACCGAGGGCGAGGATTTGGTGGTTCACACGGCGACGGCGGGTCCGGTGCAAGTGCCCATGGAGAAAGTGACGGTGGTGCGCTCTGCGGATGCAGAGACGGCGTATGAGAAGAGCCTGCATCCGGGCTTGATCGAAGGATGGAAGGGCGGCGTGAGCTTGGGATTTGCGCTGGCGCGCGGCAATAGCGCCACGACCAACCTGACGACGGGATTCACGGCGGACCGCAAGACGTTGAGCGACGAGATCACCATGTACGAGACGTCGCTATACACCAGCAACGACTTGCCGGGCGGCGGAACGACGGCCAATTCGATCGTGGGCGGCGCGAAATATGACCGCAATTTCACGAAGCGCGTTTTTGGTTTTGTGAGCGCGGATTTCACGCACGACGAGCTGCAGGGTTTGAACGTGCGCCAGATTTGGAGCGGCGGCCTGGGGCTGCACGTGATCAACACCCCGAACACCGTTTTTGATGTGCTGGCCGGCGCGAACTACACGCGTGAAACGTACAGCTCAACGGCGCAGTCGGTGGACCGCAACCTGGCCGGCATCACGCTGGGAGAAAATTTCATGCACAAGTTCGGGAAGTCCACCACGGTTACGGAAGTGTTTTATTTTTATCCGGACTTGAGCGATACGGGCCAATACAGGTTTTCGCTGGATGCGGCTTCGGTGACGAAGATCAACACTTGGCTGGGATGGCAGACGGCGCTGAGCGACCGCTACGTGACGAATCCGCCGATCGTGGGAACGAAATCGAACGACGTGATCTTCTCGACGGGGATTAATGTGAGCTTCGCGCACTAGCGCGGGCTGACTTTCGCATCAGCTAAATAGTTTGTCTCGCGCGAACGAGTTGTCATTTCGACGGCGCGCTTGGCCCGAGGAATGTGCTTTATTCTCGGATTAGAGCGAAAAGCAGGTCCCTCGCTGCGCTCGGGATGACAACAACTTCCTTTTTGCCGTAACCTGTGAAGCCCCGCTGATTTTGCGACATTATTTATGGTTCATGCCGTCGCTAAAGCGACGACCTACGAAGAGTATTGAGACCGACTCGTCGTATTCGAACCCCACCCATTCGAAGTAGCTATTGCCCGAGGTATTTCTTGAGCTTGGCTATTTCGGCGTTGGCTTGATCCATGTATTTCTGGGCGTTTTGCACGTCGGCGCGGCGAAGGGCGGAGTCGGCAAGGGCGATGTCGCGCTGCATGCGTTGTTGGGTCGCGGCAATATCCGGGGGTGGCTGCTTGCCTTGGGCTTGCTGGAGCTGTTGCAGTGCGGCGACACGGACATTAACTGCTTTTGCGTTGGTGTTCAGCTCATCGAGCTCTTCGTGTTCGACGGCAGCGAGTTGCGCTACTTGATCCTCCGTGGCGCGCGCGGCTTCTTCGGCCGCGCGGGAGTCTTCCGTCGAGCTCGGTTGCCGAGGCGCAGGCTGGCGTGGCGCGAGTTGTTGCGGCGGCGTTAAATTCTGCGGAGGCGGCGGGGCGATGCTTTTCGCCTTGATGGCGGCGAGTGCGGCGGACTTTCCCGGCGTCCCATCGGGCACATGGCTCCAACAGCGCGAATCGTTCGGCTGGCAGGGCGGAGTATTCAGTGTGCCAAGGCCGGAATTCGTGTCAGGAACGGCCGGTACTGTTTCGGAGGCGGTATTTTTCGCCGGCGCGCTGCGCACCAAGTGGACGACGGCGACGCCCGTAGCGATCAACGCGGCAACAACCACTACGACGCTGATGGCGATGTAAATGCCGCGGCGGTTTCCCGCCGGAGCCGGCGCGGGAACGCGATCGGCAATTCCCGATTGTGCGATCGGGCTCGCGACCGGCTGGGAGCCCGAAAGCGGGATCGTCGGAGCAGGCATCATTGACGGCGGGTAAAGTCCGCGGCCCGCCGAGGCGAGCGGAAGATCCACTGCGCCGTGTCCCGCGGGCGTCGCCGGCTGCGCAGTGATGGGTCGAGCTGTGGCGGGACGCGCGGTGACGGGACGCGCAGTCACTGGACGAGCCGTAACGGAGCGAGGAGTAGAAGTTCCCACCGGACGCGACGTGGATGCAGCAGTCACGTCGAGCGTGGGTTCCAGCAGCGTCGGCGGAATTCGTGTGGGAGGTCCGAACTCCGGCGCTACGCTTGCGAGCGCGGCGCGCAATGCTTCCGCGGTCTGAAATCGTTGCGCTGGATCTTTGGCCATCGCCATCAGAATCAGTTCGCTGAGCGTGAGCGGAATATCCGGTTTCAAGTCAATCGGCGGCGTGGGCGGAATTTGCAGATGCGCCTGCATGATCTCGAAATTGTTTTCGCTGACGTAGGGGCGCTGCCCGGTGATCGTTTCGTAGAGAGAAACGCCGACGGAATAAAGATCGGAGCGGCCGTCGAGGGGTTCGCAGCGGACTTGTTCGGGCGACATGTAGGCGACGGAGCCGAGCGTGGTGCCAGTCATGGTGAGGCCGTGATCAGTGCCGGAGCGCGCGATGCCGAAGTCCATCAGTTTCACGATGCCTTGCGGCGTGAGCATGATGTTGGCGGGCTTGATGTCGCGATGAACGATGTTATGGGCGTGCGCGCAACCGAGCGCGGCGAGCACCTGATCGAAGTAAGAGAACGCGTCGGCGTAACGGACGGGGCTCTGCAGCAGGCGCGATGCGAGCGTCGATCCTTCCACGTACTCCATGATCATGATCAGCTGATTTTCGATGGTGAGCGCGGTGCGCAGTTCCGCGATATTCGGATGGTGGAGGCTCGCGAGAACTTTTATTTCGCGCAGGAAACGATCGGCGAGATCTTTCTGGTCGGAAAGATCGGGCAGCAGGACTTTCATGGCCTCGACGCGGTCCGAAAGCGTGTTGCGGACTTTGTAGACTTTGCCCATGCCTCCGGCGCCGAGAGTGCCGAGGATGAGGTAGTCACCTTTACGCGCGCCAGTGACGTCGTCGGGCATGTGATCCCTGAAAATCCGCGAATGATTGGCTGCGGAACCCTGAAAGCTGCCGACATTCTACGACATTTGCGGCAGAGCGAAAGAGGTTGCTGACGACGTTTTTGCCGATGCAGCGAAATGCCTGCGCGACCGGCGAACGCCGTTATTTCCAGACGCCCTACCGGATTTCCGGGCTTGACACCCGGAGGCGGCCCGGCCTATGTTCTTGCACAATATAAACCACGGAATTTTGGGGATTCAATTGGAAGTGATGGCGGTCGTTTGCGCGCCCTGGGTGGCGTGGCGGCGACTCTGACTAACTGTGGCTTAGGCTGTTGCGGTCTTCTTTCACTATCCAACAGGGAGTTCCCGGAGGCCTCAGCGCCTGCCTTGCGCCGCACGGGCAGAAATTTTTCGCGCGGCGTATGGAATTCGCGGAGGCCCCACGTTATGTCATCAAGAGCCCAACCGGCGAAGGAAGAATCCGACGAGGAACTGGTTAGCCGCTTTCAACAGGGCGGCGATCCGGAATGTTTCGGCGAGTTATTTGTACGCAATCGCAAACGAGTTTATGTGGCGTGCCGCGGGTTCTTTGCGGACAGCGGCACCGCGGAAGATGCCACGCAGGAAACATTTCTGCGCGCGTACCAGAACTTGCGCCGCTTTCGCGAAGGGAATTTCCGCGGCTGGTTGATGCGGATCGCGAAAAACGTTTGCATTGACCATTGGCGCAAGCTGCGTCCGGAAACGCCAGGCGGATGAAACCGAGCTGAACGAATTGCCGGATGCCGGAGCGCTGGACCGGACTTGCGATTTGCAGGATGCGGTGGCGAGGCTGCGCAAGGAAATGGAATTGCTGCCGGCGGAGCAGCACCGCTGCCTCGAATTGAAATTGCAGGGGTATTCGTATGGAGAGACGGCGGCGCACACTGGGCTTCCGGTGGAAGCCGTAAAGTCGCATCTGCAAAATGGGCGGCGAACGCTGTGGCTGAAGATGGAAGGCACAGTGTCCCGCGTGAAATGAATACTTGGAGCGAAGCCAACTTCCTGGAGCGGCTGATGCCTCCTACGCAGTTGAAGAGCAGCGCGAAGAAAGACCCGTGTCCGGAGGACGAGTTGCTGGTGGCCTTCTCGGAAAATCGGCTCGGCGGCTTCGTTTGGGATGCCGTGGCCGAGCACCTGACGCGGTGTGGGGAATGCGCGGAGCTGCAGCAGCGGCTGCTGAAGTTCAGCAGCGCGGCGGTGACGTCGGATCAGCCGGAGTGGGGCCAGGCGGAAAAGCGGTTGGAGAATTGGATGGACGCGTTCTTGCAAACTCATGCGACGGATGTCTATGGTTGGCGAGCCCGCTAAACCGGTGCTGGCGATCGCGGATCGCCTGCCGGCGACGGCAGCGGCGAGCTGGAATTTCCGCTGGGCTTGGAGCGCTGTGGCTGGGTTGGCGGCGGTGGCCTGCGCGGTGGTTGTGCTGGAATTCGTTCCGGCGCTGCTGCATCGCGGTGAGCCGCAGGTAGCGACGCAAAACCCCGCGTCAGCAGCTCCGAACGTGGCGCAGCAATCTGGAGCGTCTGCCGGGCCGGAAGCGAACGCGTCTGCAAGCCGCGCAACGAACAGCTCCGCGACAGCCGGGCCGGTTGTGGCAACAGTCGCGCAGCCGGGCAAGCCCTCCCAGAAAATCGACTCCAATGCACCGCTTAGCGCGAGCCCGTCCGCCACGCGTAGATATGCTGCGAACCCTCCAGCGGATCCAGCGGGTGCCGCTTTGCGCACCGCGACGCAGGCAGCCTCGCAACTCGCGTCGGCCGTGGGAGCAGCGATTACTTCGGCATCGGGCGAGACGCAGCCGAGCCACGATGGTTCCCGGCCCGTTCCGGCTTCCAGGGCTCGTTCAGCTGCCACGCATTCGGCTCTTCCGGGCTCCATATCGCTTCTCGAAAACACGCCGATACGTATTCAGCTGACCTCGGGCAGCATTCCGTCGGATGGCAGCTTCGAATTTCGCGGGACATTGCTCGAGCCGGCGATTCCAGTGATTGGACTTGTGCTCGGTCGCGACACGGAAATACGCGGCATGGGCACAGTGCAGAATGGCGAGATTTCCGTGGTGATCAATGAGGTGATCATTCGCGGCGTGCACTACCCGTTAAAGGCGGGTAGTGGAGCGGCGAAGGCTGTGCGGGTCGGCTCGGGTGATGCGCTGCAAGTTTCCTTTGACCAAGGTTCCGTATATGAGAAGGTTAGCCGCGCGAGCAGCACTCCTGCAGCAGGAAGCATCACGAGCGCCACAGACGACGGGCGATTCTGAGCGCGCGAGGCTCTGTTGGACGTGACGGTTTTTGGGGCGGTTTTGCGCATTGCGAAGTGGGGACGCCACAGCTCCCGATGGGGCGTCAAACCGGGAGGCGGGCGGACTAATAGGGGCTGATTTTTCGGAATCTTTCAGGAACTGCGGGTTTTGAATCGCGGAAAGCAAAGACTAGTTTCGCATCAGGAGGAGAGAAAGATGAAATTTACCCGGCCCAATGTGATCGCCGCCGTACGGTGGCTTTTGGTTTTGACTATGTTCGTGATGCCCAATGTGGCTTGGGGCCAAAAACACCCAAGCAGTAGTGGGTCGGCGCCGAAGGCTCCCTCCGCGCCACATTCCTCGGCACCTTCGGGTGGTTCGCATCCCGCGGGAGCTTCCACGGCGAGCCACGGCGGTGGAGCGACGACTGCAAACCATGGCAGTAGTGGGGCAACAACTGCAAATCATGGCGCTACCACAACCGCCAACCACAGTAGCGGAGCGACGACGGCGAATCATGGCAGCGGGGCAACGACCGCCAACCACGGCGCGACGACTGCGAACCATGGTGCCACCACGACCGCTAATAAGGGCGCAACGACTACGACTGCCAATAAGGGCGCGACGACTGCCAACAGGGGCAGCACGACCACCGCCAATAAAGGCGCAACGACTGCGAACAAGGGCGCTACCACCACGGCGAACAAGGGCACGACCACGGTTGGCGGTAAGGGTGCTACTGCTGGAGGCAAGGCCGGAGCAACGAACACAAAGGGTGCCAGCGCGAGTCACACTGCCCCCGCCAAGACGGTCACTACGAAGAGCGGGAACACTGCGCGCGTTTCGAACGGTCGAGTCACCTCGATCAAGACCGCGCACGGCGCGACGATCACTCGCGGGCCGCATGGCCAGACGAGGGTGGTGTCAGAGCGTCGTGGCGGCGGACGTCTCGTAAGCTACGGACACCGCGGCGGATACGGTGAGCGCGGCTATCGCGGACGCGATGGACGCCGTTACATGGGACGCACCTACTACCGCGGCGGCCACTACTACGCGTACGGATACCGAGGTTACTACTACCACGGCGGATACTATTACGGCTATGTCCCGCCGTACTACTACGGTCCCGCCTTTTACGGCTGGGCTTACAACCCGTGGGCCGCGCCCGTTGTTTATTCGTGGGGCTGGGGCGGAGCGCCTTGGTACGGATACTACGGCTACTATTTCAATCCGTACCCGGCGTATGCAACCGCGGCACTGTGGATGACAGACTACGTGATCAGCCAGAACCTCCAGGCTGCCTATGCGGCGCAGGCGGAAGCAAATGCCAACGCCAATGCCGCCGCAGGGCAGGACGACTCCGGCAACCAGGACGCTTCTGCGCAAGGCGGCGGAAACGGCGGAGGAGTCGTACTTACCCCCGAAGTGAAGCAGGCGATTGCGGATGAAGTGAAGGCTCAACTGGCTGCCGAACAACAATCCGCGTCGGCACCGGCCCCTGCGGCCGCTCCTGCCGCTCAAAATACCTCCACCGCTTCGGACGCCAACCCGCCTGAAGAAACTCCCGCGGCGCTCGATCCTGCGCACCGCACGTTCATCGTGAGCGACGTTCTGAACGAAACAGGAGCGGACGGGCAAGACTGCTCGCTATCGTCCGGAGACGTGGTGACACGCGTGGGAGACACACCGGACTCGAACAGCAGCGTCCAGGTGCTGGTGAGCGCCAGCCAGAAGTCAGACTGCGCTTCCGGTTCGATGCTGTCGATGAAGGTGGACGACCTGCAGGAAATGCACAACCACTTCCGCGAGCAGCTTGATTCGGGCTTAAAGACGCTGGCGGACAACCAAGGCAAGAATGGTTTGCCGAAGGCGCCGGATACCAAGACCGTTGCGAATCCCGACGGTCAGGTGAAGCCGGATACTTCGGTGAAAGATGAGTTGGCGGCGCAACAGTCGGATGCCGACAAAGCGGAAGCCGACGTGCAGCAGCAGAACACCTCATCGGGCAGCACCGACTAAGCGGGGACTCGACGGCAACGTCGAAAGACCCACACGGCTGTGCCGTGAGCGAGAAATTGGGCTAGCAGCGTCAGCGGTGAACGCCGCTGGCGCTTCCGGTCCGCGCCAGAGAACTGCAGTCGCGATCTCCCGGCGCGCAATTCCACACCGAACCGCAGGGCTTGCCCGGTGCAAGGAGGAGCTCTTTATGAGGGTGAAATTCCAGATTTGGCTGCAAATCGCGGTACTTGGAATGGCGGTAGCGTTTCCCTGGTTTGGCGCGAGGGCACAGGGCGGCTCGTTGCAAAGCCAGCTCGAGGCACAGTACGCGATCACCAAGCCGACCGACGACAAGAGCGACATCGTCAAGGCCGGCGCGGTGCTGATTTTGGAGAAAGACAAGTTGATCATGTATCCCACGTCGAACCAGGTGGTGCCGCAAAATACCTATAAGGATGGGAAACTCTCCGAGGGCGCTTTTGGCGTCCATCACAAGGTGCAGAGTTTTGGCAGCTTCATCGGCCATCCGCTCCCGGACCAGGCGCAAGTGACACCGCGGAATTTTGTTACCGGAGAAAAATTCTGGGTGACGAGGATTGATGTGGAGAGCGACGGCGTGACTTTTACGCTGTTCAGCGATCCTTACAACGATGTGCGCTACGATTCGACGCTCAAATTCATTTTCCCGCACGGGCAGGTGCCCGCTGCCGACCAGGTGTTGAAGACCGTTGCGGAAGTTCTGAAAGTTGATGCAGATGATGCGACGAAGTCTGACGACAGCGGCAATCAGCAGCAGGCAGCGGGAGGCGATGCCAACAACCAGCAGCAGGCCCCGGCAGCTGGCGACGCGGGTCAGCAGCAAGCAGCGGCTCCGGCCGCGGCGGATGCTCCGGCAGCAGCGCCTCCAGCTCCACCGGCAACGGTAGAAATCGGCCAGACGCCCGATCAAGTGACCGCGATTCTTGGGCAGCCGGAAAAGATCATCAACCTGGGCGCGAAGCAGATCTATGTGTATAAGGATCTGAAAGTAACTTTCGTGAAGGGCAAGGTTACCGACGCGCAGTAAGTGGTTCGTTCGGTGAAGTTCACGCGGAGTTGATTCTGAAGCGGATGTGAAGGTGTCGCGTGCGGCAATGTCCGGCGCGCGCGACAATGCCAGGAGATTCGACGGTATTAGCCTGGAACTGACCAAAGAGACGGCCAGTCGGAAGGAGCGCTACAAAAAGATCGTGCTGGATCATGGAGCCGTGGACCGCCTGCTGGTGAAGGTCTTTCTCCAAGCTCATGGCGAAGAGCCGAAAGAAATCATCTTGGACCTGGACGCGACTGACGATCCGCTGCACGGGAAGCAGGAAGGGCGTTTCTTCCATGGCTACTATGGGCACTACTGCTACCTGCCGTTGTACATCTTCTGCGGCGAATTCCTGCTGGGTGCGCGGTTGCGCTCATCGAACATCGATGCCTCAGCGGGAAGTGTAGAAGAGTTGCAGCGCATCGTAGGACAGATTCGTTCCGCGTGGCCGCAGGTGCACATCGTAGTGCGGGGAGATTCGGGATTTTGTCGTGAGGAGCTAATGGCTTGGTGTGAAGCGAACCGCGTAGAGTACTTGCTGGGGCTGGCGAAAAACGAGCGTCTGAAGGCCGAGATCGCGAAGGAGATGGAGGAAGCCAAAGCACGCTACCAAGAGACGGGACGCGCCGCTCGGCTATTTAAAGAGTTCGTCTACCAGACGCGGGAGAGCTGGAGCTGTGCGCGACGGGTGGTGGCCAAGGCCGAGCATCTGGAAAAAGGAGAGAACCCGCGATTTGTGGTGACGTCTCTGAGTGCAGAACCATGGCCGGCGCAAGCGCTGTATGAAGAGCACTACTGTGGGAGAGGAGACATGGAGAATCGCATCAAGGAACAACTGATGCTGTTCAGTGACCGCACCAGCACGCACTACCTGCGCAGCAATCAATTGCGCTTGTACTTCTCTTCCGTTGCTTACGTGTTGTTGCAGATGCTGCGACGACTGGGACTCGAGGGAACGGAGTTGGCCAAGGCCCAATGCGCCACCATTCGGCTCAAGTTGCTAAAGATCGGCGCACTGATTCGCATTACGGTGCGCAAGGTGTGGGTTTCGCTGGCGGGTGGGTACCCCTATGTCGCGCTGTTCCGGCAGATCCATGAAAAGTTGTGTGCCAATGCCGCGATATTCGGCGGTATTGGCACGCACGCGGCGGAGCTTAAGGCTGTGTGTCACGCGTCAGCGCCAACAACTCTCCCTCCGTTGCAGCGAACCTCGTTCGGTCCACCGTAGCACTTTGAGACATGTGTGATACTTCCGCGAATCGCCGGAAGCAAATCGCGCAGTGCTTGCACAAAAAAAGGGCGGCCGGCGGGCCGCCCTTTCTTGTTTCTTCCACCCTCCTGGGGCAGGAGGTTAGAAGGTTACTTTGCCGACGATCTGCGCCATTCTCATGTCCGTTGCTGCCGCAGCAAACGCGCCGTACGGGGAGGTAGGCGGCGTTTGCATGGCCACGACTTGACCGAAGAACGGAGCGTTCGTGTTTGGATACGGCGTGCCGTAGTTGGCGTGGTTGAACCAGTTGTAGGCATTCAGTCCCAACTGGAACCCGACGCGCTCGGTTACGCGGAAATCCTTCCTGATGCTCATGTCGCCGCCGAGGAACCCGGGTCCGCGGAAAGCATTGCGGCCCACCGGTCCGGTGAAGTCCGTGCTGGCAACCGGGGTTCCGAAGCAAGCGGGGCTGGGATTGGCGAGGGACGGGACGCACGACGCCACGTTCGAGAAGTTCCTCTGAGCAAATGATGGCTGCAACAGGATCGTCGAGCCAGCGAGGTTATTCCCGGCGAGCGCTGCGGTGGTTCCGCCGTCAATCAAGCTGAACGGGAAACCGGTGTGATAGAACATGGTGCCGGAAAGCTGCCATCCGCCAATCGCGGCGTTCAACAAGCGGTGCTCGCTCTTGAAAGGCAATTGGTAGACGTAGCTGGCCGTGACCTGGTGCCGTGCGTCGTAGTCGGAGGAGGCATAGTTGGAATTGATGTTGTACGGGTTGATTTGAGACGGAATGCTGGTGATCACGCTGAACGGCAAAATTCCGCCGTTCGAGATGTCATCCAGAGCATGCGAGTAGGTGTAATTCACGCGGCCGCTCAGTCCGTGCCAAGTGTTCTCCTGGAGGGAGAAAGTGACGCCGTTGTAATTGGAAACGGCGCCATTGGTAAGGAAGTTCACGCGGGCAACTCGAGGGTCGGGTGCCGTCGCGGGAAGATTCGCAAAACCAAAGCCGTTGTAATCATTGTTGAAGATGAGTTCATCGTAACCGCGGTTTCCGACGTAATTCGCCGAGAACACCGTGTGGTTGCCGAAGGTGTGTTGAACTTCGAGGTTCCACTCGACATACTTGGGATTCTGCAGATTGCGGCTCACATCACCCAGTGTGGGAACGGCTTGAGCACCCTGCGTGTTGATGCACTGCGGCGCCGCAGATTGATAGGTCGTCAGACTTCCGCCGCTGTTGTAGTTGCTGGTGAAAAGTCCGTTGCACTGTTGCACCAGAGACACGCCGCTGGTGGGAAACGCGGTGGACGCAGGTGATTGCAGATCGAATGCCAACGTGCCCGCCGGAACGTTCCACAGATTCACCTGCGGGAAATTGGTGTCGTAGGCGCTGAGAATCGTACCAGGATAGAGATCCGTGAAGAGTCCCACACCGCCACGAATCACCGTGTTTTGTCCGAACGGAGTCCAGGCCGCGCCAAAACGCGGTTCGAACACAATCTTCTCAATGCCGGGAATGATGGTGTGCTGGCCGGTCTGGAAGGAGCCGCCGTCAGCCGCGCTGTAAGGAATGCCAGCTCCGTGCGGCAGATCGGTGAACGCCGATACTGGGAGACCCGCACAACCCGATTGGCAAACACCACCCGAGTTGCGATCGGCTCGCAAGGTCATCGTGAGCTTCAGTTTAGAAGTTGCGCGAAACTCATCCTGAAAGTAGAAGCCGACACTGTAGTAAGCGACGGGTTGCTCAGAGCTGGTTGCAAAGTTGTACTGCACGCTGCCGCAACCAACCTGCGTGCCACCCGTTATGTTGCACCCGGTGGGCGCGACCTCGTCGTTGGCGAAGCCGAATAGGGTCGCGTTGATTGCCGGGTAGAGAGTTTGCTGGGCGGCAGTGAGGTCGGTGATGTCATCGCGCCGGAAGTTTACGCCCATCTTGAAGTTATGGTTGCCGCGGGCGACGGACAGGTCATCCACCAACTGCCATTGCGTGACCCTGCGTCCTTGCGGGTAAAGGAAGCCCTGCGCAAAACCGCCGGGATTCCCGGAACCAGTGCCCAGAGCAGTGAGCGAGCCGTCAATAGGGAACGCGATGTTGCCAGGGAACAGGTCCAATGCGGGGCCGGGCGACAAATTGCCGAAAACTGCTGAGTAGTACAGCACGGACCCGATGAAGTTGTTCACGACGTTCGGGCTGAACACGTGCGTGTAGTTCAACTGGCCTTCGTTTTGGGGCTGAATGCTCTGGTCGTTGAAGACGGGGTTGATCGAGTCCGTGTATGTGGGCTGCGTGCCGCGATCAAACCTGACGCGACCGAAAATCTTGTCGTTGTCGCTGAGGTTGTAATCCACGCGGCCGCTGAGCAACCATTCCTTATTGCCGTTGGAAACTGACTGGGTCCAGCTTTCCGTGCACGCTCCGCCGGTCGTGCCGGGGTCGGCGGCGAATCCCGCGCAGCTTGCGGCGTTGGGGGTTGCGGTTCCGATTCCGGGCGCGGCGTTATAGAGCTTGAAAACATTGTTGTAGAAGGCTTGCGTCGCCGCAACTTGAGGAACGTTGCCTAGCACGTAACTCTCGAAAGCGGGAGTTGGGGTGGTCACATTATGTGTAGAACCGAAGATATAGCGAATTCCTTCGGTATTCACGAAGAAGAAGGCCTTGTTTTTGATGATCGGCCCACCGAGACTTGCGGCCCACTGATTGTTGTTTTCAAAAGGACGCGGTACGCCCGCAGCAATGTTTAGCGCGTCGTTGGCGTTGAGGGCCCGGCCGGTCCAGTTGTAGACCGCGTCGCCGTGGAAGGCGTTACCGCCGGACTTCGTGGTGTAGTCAACCTGAGCTCCAGCTTGGCGGCCGTATTGTCCCGTGTAACCGTTGCTCACCACCGCAACCTCCTGAAGCTCATTGCCGCCGAGAAGGAGGTTGCTCGATCCTGAGTTGTTCAAGTTAAAGAAGGCGTCGTTGTAGTCGTTACCGTTGATGGTGAAAAGGTTCGCGGTGCCCGGCAGACCGAACGCTTCAAAGTTGCCGTAGCCACCGCCGGTGGAATTGTTCATCGTCACGCCCGGAGCGGTCTGCGCGATATAGGTAATGTCGTTGCCGGGGTTCGGAATGTTCTGGATCTGCTGGGTATCGAAGTTCGACGCGATGTTGGCGTCTTCGGTTTGCAGCAGCGCACCCTGCTCGGTCACCGTAACTGTCTCGGTGGTTGCGCCGACCTGCAGTTGAATGTTGGCAACCGCGATCTGCCCGAGCAGCACTTCCGCCGGTTGCGAAACCTGCTTGAAACCCTCGTGCGAAACGGCCACGTTGTAATTTCCCGGTTTCAAGAGCGTGAATTGATAGGTTCCGTTCGTCGTCGTCGTAGCGGTAAGGACGGCGCCGGTGTCCGCGTTTTTGAGTGTGACGCTCGCGCCTGCGATCACTGCGCCGGACGAGTCGGTGACAGTGCCGCCAAGACCGCCGGTTACAATGCTTTGCGCGCCGGCGGTGAATGGCAGCGCAAGCAGTAAGGCCGTGAAGAGCACGGCCAGCCCCGTAAGCTGCTTTAATTTCATCTTCTTATCTCCTGTTACGCATTGTTTTGAGGATGCGAAACCTTCGCGATTAACCGCGCGACTGAGAACTTCAAAAGAGCGCATTCGACCCCCACGCACGACAATGCAATGGCCGTACCACTTCTGGATGTATTCATCGCATTGAAAATAACGGAGTTATTTCATAAACTCCGTGAAGCAATAAAGCTGCAATCCGAGTTTTTGAACGTCGCTGAGACCGCATATACGCTCACTCGGATAGTCGACCTACGCTCCGGCTCGTCGGGTGCAAGGAGGGGCATCGCGAGCACGTGTGCCTACGATTTGCCGCCGCGAACGAACGGTCGAGACAAGCACGGGCTCATCGTATCCGAAGCTACGTATTTGCGTTGTTGTATACGCAAAACTGTATGATTTGCGGCGACCTAGTTTTCGTATGTAAGCTATAGTTCTGAAAATTAATGATTTATTTTTGAATTCGCATGGACATAAACGTGCCATGCGATCTGTGGCCGAGGGTTTCTGTGTAGTGAGGGCAAGGGTGAGCGAACTAGTTTCGCCAAAGTTTTGCGAGCAGTTTCTAGGAGGAAGTATGAATTGGAAGCGCGTTATCTTTATGGTGTTCGCGGCGCTATTGCTGCTGCCGGGCGTTTCCCTGGCGCAGAGCGTCGTAACGGGCGGCATTGCTGGCGTTGTGACCGACCCCACCGGGGCGGTAATCGTCGGCGCAAGAATCACGCTAACGAACGCAGCAACGGGCGAAACGCAGACCGTAACGTCTGCGTCGACAGGTAGTTATAGCATTCCGCTTTTGAAACCTGGCCATTATGAGATATCCGTTTCGCAGCAAGGGTTTAAGGCGAGTTCGCTTGGCGTGGACGTCGTGCTCGGGCAGATTACTGCCGCCAACGTCAAGCTCGAAATCGGGAGCGGCAGCACCACGGTGGAAGTAACGGAGAATGGCGCGTTACTGCAGACCGAGGACGCCAATATCTCCACGACTTTCGATTCCCGGCAGATGCAGGAAACGCCGAATCCCGGCGGCGACGTTACGTACATCGCAAACTCCGCGCCGGGCATCGTGGCGAACAACTCCACGGTCGGTGGTTACGGCAACTTCAGCGCTTTCGGATTGCCCGCTGATGCTAACCTCTTCACGATCAACGGTAACGACTACAACGATCCCTTCCTGAACCTCAACAACACCGGGGCCAGCAACTTGCTTCTCGGCGGCAACGAGATGCAAGAAGTTGCGATCGTCGCGAACGGCTACACAGGTCAGTACGGCCGTCAGGCGGGCGCCCAAGTTGACTATTCGACGAAATCCGGAGGTAACGCGTTCCACGGCGATGCCGTGTATTTCTGGACGGGACGGGAGTTGACCGCGAACGATCCGATCAACAAACTGTTTGGCGGCACGCGGCCTTTTGCCAACAACAATCAGTGGGCTGCGGCTCTTGGCGGCCCAATCAAGAAGGATAAAGCCTTCTTCTTCGTCAATACGGAAGGCATTCGATACATCTTCGGCTCCGTGCACACGCCAACTCTGATGACGCCGGCGTTTCAGGACTACGTCTTGAGCAATATTTCGACAAGTTCTTTCTACAACGCGACGACTCCCGCGTTCTACAACAACGTCTTTTCGCTATACAACGCAGCGCCAGGCATTGCCAAGGCTGTTCCGAACACCGGGGGGGCTTACAGCGCAGCCGACCCCGACGGCGCCGCTCGGAAGTTGCTTGAACTTCGCATACAATCCGCTCACAAATCTGATCTCCGATCCAATTTCAGGCGCGGTTCTTCCCGCGGCGCTTCAGCCAACGGCGGCGGACGGGTCAGGCGGCGGCGGTTGCACCGAGACTTACACGCAGTCAGTTTCAAATGGCAATAAGGAGTGGCTCCTGAGCGGACGCGTTGACTACTCGTTCAGCGACAACGACAAAATTTTCGGGCGCGTGAAGTTTGACCGTGGGTTGCAGCCGACCTACACGGATTCCATCAACCCGGCTTTCAATGACAGCAGCAATCAGCCTCAAGACGAAGGCCAGTTGAACTACACCCACATATTCAGCCCGACCGTAGTAAACAACTTCATCGGGTCCGTGCTGTATTACGCGGCTATCTTCGGGAGCACGAATCCGGGACCGGCTCTGGCGCTTTTCCCCGGGAATCTGGCGTTCATTGATGGATCTGCGACCACCGCGCTCGGAACCGGATCGGGTAACCCGGGCGGGTTCGCTCAGGGCTTCCTATATCCGCAGGGTCGGCACGTCACGCAATGGCAGCTCATCGATGACGTCGCGGTCACGCGCGGAAACCACGGCTTCAAGATGGGAGTAAACTTCCGCCGGGATGATGTTAGCGACTATACGTCAGCCGAACAGACTGAATACCCAGGCATTTCCACGTCGCTCCTCGCTTTTGCAAACGACCAAGTATTCGCCGCTGGTCCTGGCGGCAGTGTCACGTACAACTTTGCCGTTAGCAATCACCAGCCCATCGCGTTTTACAGCTTCGGTCTTTACTTCCAAGATGAATGGCGTGTCAATTCGAAGTTGAAAATGACCCTGACCCTCCGTGCGGATCGCAATTCTGGCGGCGCTTGCCAGAGCAATTGCGCCACGCTTCCGGTCACGCCGTTCAGCGACATGCCTCACGGCGCCGATGTTCCGTACAATGCTTCGTTTCCCGGGGGGTCTTTCCAGACGGGGTTGAAGAGCATTCTGCCGAATGTCGAAAAGGTTGTATTCGAACCCCGGTTCGGCTTCGCCTGGACGCCGCTCGGAGACAAGACTGTCCTCCGTGGCGGAATAGGCCTTTTCACCGACCTCTACCCTGGAGAGATTCTGGGGAACTACACCACCAACTTCCCGCAGGTGAATGCATGGAACGTCGCTGCCGGTGGCTTGGCGTTTGACCTCAACGCTCCGGCGTCGTCGGCCTTCCCCAACAGTGGTGTGGCCGTGGTTCAACAGTGCAACGGCGCTTTTGCGTCGAATTTTGCATCTGGCGGAAACCTCAATTCCTATCAATCGTTGGCTAACTCGATTCCTGGGAATTGCCTATCGGCGGCGACGGGTAATCTGATCGTTCCGAACCTCGCCGATACCACGGGGAAGACGCTGAACCCGAAGTATACAGAATGGAATTTCGAAATCCAGCGTACACTCGCGCGCAACACGGTTATGTCGATAGACTACGTCGGCAACCACGGGTTTGATGAGCTGCTTACCAATCCCTATTTGAACTCGTATTGCGGCACGGTGTGCACGGGAGCGGGATTCGTAAACACGGGCCTGCCAACGACGCCGCTGGATCCACGGGTTGCCAACGTCCTCCAGCTGGGGAACGCCGGCTACTCCAACTACAACGGAGTGACGGTCTCGCTGCAGGAGAAGGATTGGCACGGCCTTTCGGGAACACTGAACTACACGTACTCCCACTCGCTCGATGCCAATTCTAATGGCGGAATTAACCCGTTTAGCGTGGTCAATAGCATTCTCAACCAGATCAATCCGTTCAATCCTAGAGCCGACTATGCAACGTCAGATAACGACGTGCGTCACAACGTCAGCGCGAATTACATCTATGCGCTACCGTTCAAGACAGAGAGCAAGATGTTGAACTACGCCGTGGCTGGTTGGCAGTTGTCCGGAAATTTCTTCTGGCACACCGGTTTCCCGTTCAGCATTGTTGACGGGGCGGCGGTGGCGGCGATCCAAGGTGACAATCTTGAGTTTTCAACGGTTCTGGCTCAACCCTCCTCAACGTTCACCACGAGGAGCTTCACGAACAGCAATCCCTGTGCGACTGGATTGATCACCGGAGTGCCGTGCTTTGGTTTCGCGGGCTCCGGCGCCACGAATATCCTAAATCCGTCGACCAATTTCGTCGGTGCGGTTGGGCGGAACGCGTTCGTGGGACCGGGCTTCTTCGGAGCAGATTTCAGCATCCGCAAGATGTTCGACCTAACCGAACGCTTGAAATTCCAACTCGGCTTAAACGCCTATAACGTATTCAACCACCTGAACTACGGCACTGTGTCTCCAAACTCCAGCGGAGCCGACGGTCCCTTTGGCTTCACGGTACTCACGGCTACTATGCCGACGTCTCCTTACGGGGCGTTCGCGGCGGCGGCAACCGACCAGAGGATCGTTCAGATTCAGGGCAAGTTGGTCTTCTAGCTAACGTCAAAGAGCTGGTGTCGAAAAGGGCGGCCCGCAAGGGTCGCCCTTTTTTTATTGGTGTGCCGAGCATGATCGACAGCTTGGAGGTGCAAGTCCTCTTCACGACCAGATGGAGGTGAAGTGATAGCGAAGCGCAAGGGCGAAATAACACCCGCCGCGAGGCGGGGCCTGAAAGAAGCGCGGAGCAAAGACGCGAGCCGATGAACAAGAACTGGATGTGAGGCAGGCAGTGTTCGGGCGAGCTGGCCAATGGCAGCGAAGCCCTAATCCATCAAGGGCACTGAATGTAAATCCAGCGGTTGCGCGTCGAAGGCGGTCGAGATTACCTCGGGAGATCTGCTACCGGTCCCGAATTCGGGACTGAGGAGCGAGAGATCGTTTCTGATCCGGTGGCAGAAGTCAGCAGAGGGCGTAGTAGCTGCGCAAGCAGTGAAGGCCCGAACGGACCCCGCAAGGGGATAAAGGGAGCGATGAGTACGCGGCGCAACTCAAGCACCGACAAGCGGCAGAAAAACCAGTACCGTCTGGCCTTCCCGGAGGAGAGTAGGGGTGCAGCCCCGATGGCCTTCGAGGGAGGGACCGAATCGGAGTTGGCGGAGCGCAAAGCAGAAAGTCCGGCTACCGAGCAGTGGATGGAAGAAGTCTGCGAGCGGGGAAACTGCAAGCAGGCGCTACGACGAGTGAAGGCCAACAAAGGCAGTCCGGGCATCGACGGGATGACGGTCGAGCAGTTGCCGGGACAGCTCAAAGAGCACTGGCCAGCCATCCGGGAACAACTCCTCAACGGAACCTACACGCCCCAACCGGTGAAACGGGTGGAAATCCCGAAGCCGGACGGCGGGGTGCGCAAGCTGGGCATTCCGACGGTGCTGGATCGATTCATCCAGCAAGCGGTGATGCAGGCGCTGCAGAGGAGTTGGGACGGAACGTTCTCCGAACACAGCTATGGGTTTCGGCCCAAGCGATCGGCACATCAGGCGGTGGAGCAGGCGCAGCAATATCAAGCGGAAGGCTACCGCTGGGTGGTGGACCTGGATCTCGAGAAATTTTTCGATCGGGTCAACCACGACCGATTGCTCGCAAAGATTGCCGAAAGGGTCAGCGATAAGCGATTGCTGAGACTGATTCGTGCGTTCTTGCGAACCGGAGTAATGGAGAACGGGCTGGTGAGTCCGGCCGAAGAAGGAACACCGCAAGGTGGTCCTCTCTCGCCCGTGCTGTCGAACATCGTACTCCACGAACTGGATCAGGAGCTGGAGCGACGCGGACATCGGTTCACCCGGTATGCGGATGATTGCAACATTTACGTCCGCAGTCGGCGAGCCGGTGAACGAGTGATGAGGAGCGTGACGCGACTCCTCACAACGAAGCTCAAGCTGCGAGTGAACAGTGAGAAGAGTGCGGTGGCTCGACCATGGGAACGGAAGTTCCTGGGGTTCAGCTTCACGAATCACAAGCAACCGAAGAGGCGCTTGGCGCCGAAAGCGGTGGCACGGTTCAAGGAGCGAGTCCGGGAACTTACGTGGCGGACCCGGGGCATAAGCCTCGTCCGAATGGTCCATGACTTAGCGGAATATCTCCGCGGATGGATTGGCTACTTCGGACGATGCGAAACACCGGACGTGTTAGCCAAGCTGGAGCAATGGCTCCGACGTCGACTTCGGTCGATGGTCTGGATACAGTGGAAACGAGGCACCACAAGATATCGAGAGCTCCGCAAGCGCGGCATCGCTGCGCAGGAGGCCGCGCAAACCGCGGGTAGCTCTGATGGACCGTGGCACCTTGCCAAGACTCCAGCGCTGAACATCGCTCTCCCCAACGCTTACTTCGTCTCGCTCGGGCTTCCCGAGCTCACTGTTCATGGCTAGCTCAACCCGCCGAACCGCCGGATGCGGACCCGCATGTCCGGTCGTGTGGCAGGGGAGAGTGGGCGACCACTCCCCCTATGCCGATGAGTGCGCTCGTAGCTTCCCCGCGCTAACTGAATGTGTGGGAGTTTGCTGCCTTGTGCAGTGATTCTTCGAACGGCGGAAGCGCGACGCCGCGTTCGGTGATTATGGCGTTGATGTAGCGGGCTGGGGTTACGTCGAAGGCTGGGTGGGCGGCTGTGACATTGGGAGCTAGGCGGACGCCGGCCAAGTGCGTTACTTCTTGCTGCGAGCGTTCTTCGATCGGGATTTGGTCGCCTGT
Organism: uncultured Acidobacteriota bacterium; assembly: GCA_963804625.1. Taxonomy (GTDB): domain Bacteria; phylum Acidobacteriota; class Terriglobia; order Acidiferrales; family UBA7541; genus Palsa-295. Next base: position 354,647 of record CAWDRJ010000001.1, read on the forward strand.
CTTCAGCGCAAGATCAATCGTCGAGATTGGCGCAGCGACGTAGAACGGGACATTATTTTCTTTGGCTAGCACCGCTATTCCGTACGTACCGATTTTGTTGGCGGTGTCGCCATTGGCGGCGATGCGGTCGGCGCCTACGACCACCGCTCCCACCTCGCCTGTTCGCAGAAAATGTCCGACCATGTTATCCGTGATTAGCGTTAGCGGGATGCCGTCCTCGTGCAATTCCCACGCCGTAAGGCGCGCGCCCTGCAAAAACGGACGCGTCTCCGGCACGAGCACTTCGATTTTGTGGCCGGCTTCGACGGCCATGCGAATCACGCCGAGCGCGGTACCGATGCCGCCGGTGGCCAGGGCGCCGGCGTTGCACTGGGTCATCACGCGCCCGGATTTCGGCATCAACTCCGCGCCAAATTTTCCGATGCGGCGGTCGCCCGCGCGACGCTCTTCGTGTACTAATTGAGCCTCTGCAATCATGGCAGCGCGAATTTTTTCGAGGCTGGCCGCGCCATTACCGCTGGTGCCCGCCGCGGAAACGAGGCTCGCGAAACGGCGCTGGAAACGTTCGATGGCCCAGAAAAGATCCACGGCCGTGGGGCGCGTCTCTGCCAGCGTCTTGCAAATCACGGGAAATTCCGCGCGCAGGTCGTCGAGCGACTTCGCTTTGGAATGCTGCACACCGAGCGCAATTCCCATCGCGGCGGCCACTCCAATGGCCGGAGCGCCGCGAATCACCATGTTTTTGATTGCGTTCGCGACTTCGCGATAATCGGTGTAGGTGTGGTGCACCACTTGGCCCGGCAGCTTCAGCTGATCGAGCATCACCACGCCCTCGGGAGTCCATTCGATGGGGTCAGTTATGTGCAATTCGCTGCGCTCCGTCACTGGCGGCTTCGTCGAGGCGCCGTTCAAATGTCTATTCTAGCTGAAAAATGCAGTGGCTAGTGAGTGGCTAGTGGCGAGAACCGAAGAACGCACGCTCGGTTTGGAGGGCGACTGAATAGCCGAGGTCCGCGTGTTCGGACGATTACGGCGCGCCAGGGAAAATGGCGGAAACCGTGCGAGCCAACGCCCATCGCCAGAAATAGAAACGAATTGTAGCTGACGTGCATCAGGTAGCTGGCGACCACCGTGCGCGTGGCGGCGCGAGCGTACGTAAACACGATGCCCACCACCACCAGCAGCGCGATCTGTCCCCATCCACCCCACAATTGAGACGCGTGCAGCAAGCCAAAAATCGTGCCGGTGAAAAGCACGCCCCCCAAGACGCCAAAACTGCGCGCCGCCACCGGGTAAATGTAGCCGCGAAAAATCGTTTCCTCCAGCACCGGTGCGAGCAGCACGCCGAGAGTCATGAGTAGCAGCGCACTGGTGCGATCCTGAAAAAATTGTTCGATGGGCAGCTGAGTCTTGGTGTGGAAAGCGGAAGAGCCGAGCGAGACCAGAACCGCTAGCAGGAATCCGCTGAGAACGAAGCCGAGATACGCGACCGGGCGCGGCGCTTTACCCGTTTGCAAGGGGCGCCAGCCGATCGTCCGCCAAAACGGCAAGCCGAAACGCAGGCGCATCTGCGCGCTCAAATAAATCAGCAGCGCCACGGACAGCAGCGCTTGATTGATGATGAGCAGCAGATTTTTGTCGCTGATCGAATCCTGCAACTGACGGAAGCTGACGCCGGAGAACGCGAAACCCATCACGATGAAGATGCTGAGCACGAATGTGCCAGCGATGGCGACTACTACGAGCAGCAACAAATCCAGCCAGCCCCACGGGACGCGCAGATCCTCCGGCAACGTAGGATCGAAAGTTCTCTGGCGCAGCGGTGGCAACGGAGGTTGTGCGCCCGGGCTCGCTACCGGCGGCTCCACTGCACAGGGAGAGCTGGCTATAGGCAACGATTCCGGATGCGCATCCGTCGCGCCAGCGGAATTTTGCTGCAGTTGATTGTCGTCGTCTAAATGCATTGATTCGCGGGCGTCCTAAAGTGCGACTGCCTAACCTGTACGTTTGTTTCCGACGCCATTTCCGTTGGTGCCATTGAGATTGAGTGCGCGCGCCAGGATTTGTCCGGTGTAGGATTTCTTCACGCGCGCTACCTGCTCGGGAGTGCCTTGCGCGACGATGCGGCCGCCTTCCTCGCCGCCCTCGGGTCCCAGATCAATGATCCAATCGGCTTGTTTTATCACGTCCAGATTGTGCTCGATGATGAGGACTGTGTTGCCGAGCGTGGCGAGGCGATTCAGCACGTCGAGAAGTTTTTTGACGTCGTCAAAATGTAGGCCCGTCGTCGGCTCATCCAAAATATATAGCGTGCGGCCGGTCTGGCGCTTGGAAAGTTCGCGAGCCAGTTTGGTGCGCTGCGCTTCGCCGCCTGAAATTGTGGTGGCGGATTGGCCGAGCTGCACGTAACCAAGGCCGACGTCCACCAGAGTCTGCAGCTTGATCTGGATCGCCGGAATATTTTCGAGAACTTTCAGCGCTTCCTCGATCGGGAGATCCAGAAGATCAGAAATCGAAAGTCCTTTGTAACGCACGGCGAGAGTTTCGGCGTTGTAGCGCTTTCCGCGGCAAACTTCGCAGGTGACATAGACATCCGGCAAAAAATTCATCTCGATGCGGCGCTGGCCGTCGCCCTGGCAAGCTTCGCAGCGTCCGCCTTTCACGTTGAAGCTGAAACGTCCCGGGCGATAGCCGCGTTCGCGCGATTCGGGAAGCATGGCGTAAAGTTCGCGGATCGGCGCGAAGACGCCGGTATACGTCGCGGGATTCGAGCGCGGCGTGCGACCAATGGGCGCCTGATCAATCTGCACGACTTTATCAATGTGCTCGATTCCCAGTGATCGCGCGATGCGCGCCGGGTTTTTCCATCGAGCGGTAAAGTTTCGCGGCCAGAGCGCGGTAGAGAATGTCGTTCACCAGCGTGGATTTTCCGGAGCCGGAGACGCCGGTGACCACGGTCATCAGGCCGAGCGGAATCGTGACGTCAATATTTTTCAGGTTATGCCCGTGCGCGCCGAGAATCGCGATGGATTTTGCCGTTGAGGCTGCGGCGCGTTTCGGGTACCGCGATTTTCATCTGGCCCGAAAGATATTGACCGGTGAGCGAGGCGGGATTCGCGGCGATGTCGTCCGGCGAACCTGCGGCGACGAGATAGCCGCCGGCTTTTCCCGCTCCCGGACCCAGATCCACCACATAATTCGCGCGGCGAATTGTTTCTTCGTCGTGTTCGACGACCAACACGGTATTTCCCAGGTCACGCAGCGTCTCGAGCGTGCTGAGCAGGCGGCCGTTGTCGCGCGCGTGCAGGCCGATGGACGGCTCGTCCAGTACGTAGAGCACGCCGCGCAGCCGCGATCCGATCTGCGTGGCTAGGCGGATGCGTTGCGCTTCTCCGCCGGAGAGCGTCGCGGCGGAGCGATTCAGCGTTAGGTAACCAAGACCAACGTTGAGCAGGAAATCCAACCGTTCAGCGATTTCGTTCAGCGGACGCCCGGCGATTTTGATCTGCCGCACGGTAAGCTTCGCGCGGATTTTGTCCACGGCGGCGCGGGCCTGCGTGAGCGGCAATTCCGTGAAATCGGCGATCGAAAGGCCGGCAATTTTTACGGCGAGGCTCTCGGCGCGCAGGCGGCGTTCATTGCACGCGGTACACGGAACGGGAGACATATATTGCGTCAGCCATTCGCGGTAATTGTCCGATTTCGATTCTTCGAGGTTGCTTTCCAGATGCGCGAGAAGCCCTTGGAAATTGAGCTCCTTAGTGTTTTTGCCGTTCGCCGGATTCCCGTGCAGGATCAGATTCTGGGTTTTGCGCGAAAGCTTTTCGAACGGCGTATCGAGATCAAATCCGTACGCGGCGGCGGCAATTCGCATGGTGCGCTGCAAATAGGCGGAACCCGACCCGGGACCCAGCCCTCCCTCGAAAAGGGGCTTGGTCCAATCCACGATCACTTTCGCGGGATCGAAATCGTATTTCGAGCCGAGTCCGTGGCACTCGGGACAGGCGCCGTAAGGCGAGTTGAAACTGAACGACCGCGGCTCGAGCTGGGGAACGGAAATGCCGCAATCCGGGCATGCCAATTTTTCGGAGTAGACGTGTTCATCGCCGCCGACGACGGCGATGGTGACGAGTCCGCCGGTCAGCTTGAGCGCGTTTTCGACGGATTGTTCCAGGCGCTGCGCGATGCCATTTTTCAGCAGCAGGCGGTCCACGACGATTTCGATGGTGTGATTCTTGCGGCGGTCCAGCGGAATCGGCTCATCGAGATTCACCAGGTCGCCATCCACGCGCGCACGGACGTAACCGGCCTTGGCAAATTTCTCGAGTTCCTTTTTGTATTCGCCTTTGCGGCCGCGCACCACCGGCGCGAGCACCATGATGCGATCGTCGGGCTTCAGCGCCAGCACGGACTGCACAATCTGTTCCGTGGATTGCCGTGTGATGGGCTTCCCGCAATTCGGGCAGTGCGGAGAACCGATCGCGCTATAGACCACGCGCAGATAATCGTAAATTTCTGTGATGGTCCCGACGGTCGAGCGCGGTGAACGCGTGGTGGTCTTTTGCTCGATCGCGATCGAAGGCGAAAGTCCTTCGACGGAGTCCACGTCCGGCCGCTCCATCTGATCGAGAAACTGCCGCGCGTAAGCGGAAAGAGATTCCACGTAGCGGCGCTGGCCTTCCGCGTACAGCGTGTCGAACGCGAGCGAGGATTTGCCGGAACCTGAAAGCCCGGTGATCACCGCCAGCGTATTGCGGGGGATTTCCAGGTGGATATTTTTCAGGTTGTGCTGCCGTGCGCCCCGGACGACAATTTTTTTCAAAGCCATGTTGTGACGAACCGGTGTCTACAGTGTTTCAGGTATAGCAGGGACGCACGGTGGCGAAAATGCGTCCAAGGTAAACTCTCAACATAACAAGTTGTGCTCGGTGGGGTCAAGCAGCGCACAGATATAATGATGATGCGGGGCTGAGCCGATTGCGGGCGCAACGGAAATTTTACCAGGGGGCTTGGATTTTTTACCGGCTGCGGAAGAGGAAGAGCGTTTGTTTTCAGTAAGTTAACTTTGGTTCCCCGCGTGCCACTAGGCTTGCGTCAGAGGGAAGGAAAGCCGAGGATCCCTTTAGGGGATTGAGGGCTGGGCCGGCTTCCTTCCCTCGACCTCTCCGCCGATTTCATTTTTTTCCTACGACCCCTTCTCGGCGGGGTGTATTTTGCCATTTTTCGCTTCATGTTCGCGTGATTACCTACGTCGCTTTCCAGATCGCAATACGCCGTCTACCCTGCGCACCAGAACTCTGCTCGTCGCGTTGGAGAAGCTTGCGGCGGCAGGAATTGCTCGTGGTACGACGTACCGCGCAACGCTCCTGAGACGCCTCCTGCCAGCGCCCGAAAACCATAAATCGCGGGAAAGCTCGCAAGCGATTGATTCCATTGTACCTATTCTCCTTGACAATGAATAGCAAATAGCAATATAGTATTTGCATATTGCAATATGAATTTGGGAGAAAAAATCCGGCACCTGCGGCTCGTCGAAGGTAACCTCCGGGGCATCGGCCGGCCCTTAACTCAGGCGGAAGTGGTGCGAGAGATGAAACGCGAGCTGCGCAAGACTATCAGCCAGTCATATTTGTCGCAGATCGAAAGCGGCGCGCGGCCGCACATGACCCACAACACGCGCGAATTATTGGCGCGGTTTTTTAAAGTGCATCCGGGATTCCTGATTGACGATGCCGAAGGATTTCAGACGAATCTCGGATCGGAGTTGCGGATCGAGGACGCCAAGATGGATTCGTGGTTGTATGCCGCAGCCGATAATTTCCCCGGCGATCCAGAACTGAGCCGCTCACTTCTGGCGATTGCGGATTTTTCGGACACGCGAAAAGCCTTGCTGCTCTTGGGCGAGATTTTGCAAGTTCCCGGTTTGGTGGATCACCTTTACGACGTGCTGCGGAGCGGAAAGCACGAACCCGCAGTGGCGTGAATCTGGCAGCGCCAGGGAGGACGTCCATGACGTTCGCGGATTTTTACTTGATCTGCTTCGTGGTGGGCTTCGCGTTGAGTTTGTTGTCGTTCGTATTCAGCGGACTGCACTGGCATGTACCGGTGAAGTGGCATTTTCCGCACGGAATCACGCACCACGTGGGCGCGATCGGCACGAAGGGCGCAGTGTGCGCGCCGCATGCGGGACACGCGACGAGTGCGACCTCGCACGGAGCCGGCGCGTGGCTGAATCCTCCAGTGCTGTTTGCGTTTCTGGCGTGGTTCGGCGGCACCGGGTACCTGCTCACGGAATATTACCGCATATGGTTTTTGCTGGGCCTGGCGGCTGCCATTTTCGCGGGGGTGCTGGGCGCGGCGATCGTGTCCTGGTTCCTGATTAAAGTTCTGTTGCCGCACGAAACGATTTTGCAGGATGCGGATTACGAGCTGGTGGGAACGGTAGCGCGAGTGAATGGCCCGATTCGCGCCGGAGGTACGGGTGAGATCGTTTTCTCGCAGGCCGGCGTGCGACGCTGCGCGGGCGCACGGCGCGATGATGGCCAGGCGCTGGAGAAGGGCCGTGAAGTAGTGATCGCGCGAGTGGAGAAGGGCATCGCGTACGTGGCGCCGTGGGAGGAATGGTCGAAGTAAATACCCGACGTCTTCGCGCAGTGCCAAGGAAATCTTCGAACGACGGCTGAATTGAAATTGGAAACGAGCGAAGCAGCTTCGAAAGGAGAAAGACCGTGCAAGCAGTGACCGGTGTATGGGTAATCGCGGGGCTCATGGTACTGGTGCTGGTGTTCCTGATGGCGATGTTCGCCTCGATGTTTCGCAAGGCAGGACCGCACGAGGCGCTGATCGTCTACGGATTCCGCGGAACGCGCATTGTCAAAGGCGGCGGCACCATCATTTTTCCGATGGTGGAAAGCTGCAAGGAGCTATCGCTCGAGCTGATGTCGTTCGACGTGGCCCCGCAGCAGGATCTCTACACGAAACAGGGCGTAGCAGTGACCGTGGAAGCGGTGGCGCAAATAAAAGTGAAGTCTGATCCCGAATCGATTCGCACAGCTGCGGAACAGTTTCTGACCAAAACGCCGCCGCTGCGCGAAGGCTTGATTCGCTTGGTGATGGAAGGCCATCTCCGCGGCATCATCGGCCAATTGACGGTGGAACAGATCGTCAAAGAACCGGAAATGGTCGGCGACCGGATGCGCGCCACCTGCGCGGACGATATGAACAAGATGGGCCTGGAAGTGATTTCGTTCACGATCAAGGAAGTCCGCGACAAGAACGAATACATAACCAACATGGGCCGTCCGGACGTCGCGAGAATCCGTCGTGACGCGGACGTAGCCGCGGCCGAAGCGGACCGCGATACGGCGATCAAGCGAGCGGAAGCGACTCGCGCGTCTGCGGTCGCCAAGGCACAGGCCGATCAAGAGCGCGTGGCCGCGGAAACCTCGTCGATGGCCAAACAAGCGGAAGCGCAGCGCGACCTGGAAGTAAAAAAGGCGGCGTTCCTGGAAGCAACGAAGCGTGCCCAGGCACAAGCGGATAAAGCCTATGAAATCGAAACGAACAAGATGCAGCAGCAGGTAGTCGTCGAGGCTGTGCGCGTGCAGCAGGTGGAGCGCGAGAACCAGATCAAGGTTCAGGAAGCGGAAATCGAGCGCCACGAAAAAGAGCTGATCGCGACGGTGCTGAAGCAGGCGGAAATCGAACGGCAGCGCATCGAAATGCTCGCCAACGCCGAAAAGTCCAAGAGAATTGCGGAAGCCGAAGGCTTGGCGTCTGCGATTCGCGCGCAAGGAGAAGCCGAAGCGGAGATCGTCTTCAAGAAAGGCGAGGCCGAAGCGAAAGCCATGAACGTGAAGGCCGAAGCCTACCAGGAATACAACCAGGCGGCGATCGTGGATCGGCTGTTCACCAACATGCCGGAAATCGTGAAGGCCATCGCGTCACCGCTGGGGAATGTGGACAAGATAACGATCGTTTCGACAGGAAACGGCGATGCCGCCGGGGCCTACAAGCTGACCGGCGACGTCACCAAAATCGCGGCGCAGATTCCGGCGCTCTTCGAGGCGCTCTCTGGAATGCAGATGTCCGAGCTGCTGGCGAAAGTGCGGAATATCGGCGACGTCGCGCCTAAGCCGGCAATCCCTGGAGCTGCGGGACCGACCGGTGACTTGCGCTAAAGATCCAAACGCGGCGCTGGCTCGCAAGGGCGGGCGCCGCGAAAGTTTTTCCCAGAGAATCTGGAAAGGAGCAAAGCAATGCCATTACTGGAACGCGTGAGCACGTTGATTCGAGCGAACCTGAACGACCTGGTGGATCGCGCTGAAGATCCCGGGAAGATGATCAAGCAGGTGATTCTGGATATGGAGAATCAATACCTGCAGGTGAAAACGCAGGTGGCGATTGCGATCGCCGATCAGCACATGCTGGAGAAAAAGAAAAAGGAAAACGAAGCAGCGAGCGCCGAGTGGCTGCACAAGGCCGAAAAGGCCGTGGACAAGCAACAGGACGACATGGCGCGCCTCGCTCTCGAGCGCTATCACAGCTTCCAGCAGATGGCTCCCGGGTACGAAGAGCAGTTGAACGATCAGCGTGCGCAGGTAGACAGCCTGAAAACGGCGCTGCAGAAACTGGAACAAAAGCTGGTCGAAGCGAAGTCGAAGCGCGACATGTTGATCGCGCGTCACCGGCGGTCGCTCGTCGCCAGCCGAGCGAATCGCGCGGAAGCTGCGATGTCCGACCCGGCGAAAATTTCGACGTTCGGGCGCATGGAGGAAAGAGTGCATCGCGCCGAGGCGGTGGCGAGCGCCGAGAAGGAGCTTGCCGGCGAAGATGTGACCGAGCGCTTCGAGCGCATGGAAAAGGATGAAGAGGTCGAGCGCCTTTTGGCACATCTGAAAGAACGCCGCGCGCTCAATCCCTAAGCAGCGGCTGTTTCTTGGAGATCGAGAACCCGCGACAAGCGTGTTGACGAGAGGGGCGCGCGAACCTGCCCGCCTCAGTCCGCCCCAGCCTTTCAATATCAATTCGTGGCCCACGAAGCCACCGCTGCCGCCGCTTGACGCGAGCTTCACGGACAGCCTAGACTCTGGCCCCACGTCTTGCGATACGGAGACACGCGATTGGTGAGAGGAGCTGCATGACCAAGGAATTAGAGGGCACGGTTGCGCTGGTAACCGGCGGGACGTCCGGGATCGGCCGTGACACTGCGATACTTTTCGCGAAAGCCGGTGCGAAAGTGGTGGTTGCCGGGCGGCGTGAGGCGGAAGGAAACGAGACTGTCGCGTTAGTGCGCGCCGCGGGTGGCGAGGCGCTGTTTGTAAAAACCGATGTGTCGAAAGCGTCGGAAGTCGAGGGCCTCGTGAAGAAAACCGTGGAGAAATTCGGCCGGCTCGAAGTGGCGTTCAACAACGCCGGGATTGAGGGGAAGTGGGTGCCGATCATCAGCCAGACGGAGGAGGATTGGGATCGCACGATTGACATCAATCTGAAGGGCGTATGGCTGTGCTTGAAGTACGAAATCCGGCAGATGCTCAAGCAAGGCGGCGGCGGAGCGATCGTCAACATGTCTTCGATCGGAGGTTTGATGGGCGGAGCCGGATCGGCGACTTATAACGCCAGCAAGCACGGCGTGATCGGCCTGACAAAGTCTGCCGCGCTTGAAAACGCGAAGAATCGCATTCGCGTAAACGCGATATGCCCCGCGGTGATTGAAACGGCGATGGGCGAACGGCTTTTTGGCGCGCCGGACGTCAAGAAATACGCGACCGGGCTTCATCCTCTCGGCCGTTTTGGAAAACCGATGGAAATTGCCGAAGCCGTCTTGTGGATGTGCTCGGAGCGCTCTTCTTTTATGACCGGCCAGCCGTTGGTTCTGGACGGCGGCTTCCTCGCCGGTCCCAATCCGCCGGGGTAGTCGCGCGTTGTTGGTCATTTGCTCAAACAGAACGTGAGCGAACCCGCTCCGGGGGGCTACCTGTAAGTGCGTGTTAGAATTGACGCCAAGATTTCGCGGGTCATATCACAGAACTTCCACGGGTGTGCGGAGGTAAGAGTTTTTCATGGTCAGCGTTCAAAAAATCACGTTCGGCGGCGAAACTTTGCAGGATCCCTATCCGATGTACGCGCGGATGCACGAGGGCGGTCCGTTACATTTGCTCGACGTTGACGGCCAGTGGGGCGCGTGGGCAATCTTCAGCCACGCGGACTGTTCCTCGGTTGCGAAAGATCCACGGCTTTCCGCGAAACGCGCGCAGCAGATGCTGGCGCTTCTGCCGCCTAGGAGCCAGCCCGAGTTCAAAGAACTGGCGCGCATGTTGAATTTGTGGCTGATTTTTATGGACGCGCCCGAGCACACGCGGCTGCGCAAACTGCTCAATAAAGGTTTTGCGCCCGCGGCGGTGGAAGGCTTGCGCCCGCAAATCGAAGCCATCGTCGATCGCATGCTGAGCCCGCTGCAGCGCGGCTCCGCAGTCGAGCTGATGCAGGTATTTGCGAATCCCATGCCGGTGCGCATCATTTCGGAAATGATGGGAGTGCCGGAGGAACTGCACGATACGTTCGTCAATTGGTCGCGCGCGATCGCGGTATTTCGCGGCAATCCGGAACGCACCGTGGAGCAGGCGCGCGCGGCGCAAGACGCGCTGATCGCCATGACCGATTATTTCCGCACGGCGGTGGCCGAACGCCGGCGCAATAAGGGGAACGATCTGATCAGCCTGCTGATTGACATTGAGGAAGACGGCGAAGTGCTGACCGAAGAAGAGCTCTACGCGCAGTGTATCGCGCTGCTTTTTGCCGGCCACGAAACCACGCGCAATCTGATCGGCAATGGCATGTACACGCTGCTGAAGCATCCGGAAGAGACCGCAGAGCTACGCGAAAAACCGGAACTGATCCGCTCGGCGGTGGAGGAACTTCTGCGTTTTGAAAGCCCGGTGCAATTCACGGCACGCGTGCTGAAGGAAGACATCGAGGTTTGCGGGCAGCGCATCCCGAAGCGGTGGTCGATTCTCTGTATGCTGGGCGCGGCGAACCGGGATCCCAAGCAATTTAAGGATCCCAATCAGCTAAACCTGAAGCGGCTGAACAACCAGCACCTGGCGTTCAGCGCCGGACCGCACTTTTGCATCGGCAACCAGCTCGCGCGGTTGGAAGGGCAGATTGCGCTCCTGAATCTTGTGCAGCGTTTTCCGCAGATGAAGCTCGCCGGTCCTGCGCCGGAGTGGGCTCCTACGTTTGGCTTCCGGGGGCTCAAGAGCCTTTCGGTGACTTTGTAGCCGCGGATCTGCTTTTTTTACGAATGGGCGGAATCAGCAATCGGCCGGCAAACGCTCCCAGATTAATTCGATGGTTTGAATTTTTCCGTTCACCGGCATGGGCGGTGTAGTCAACGTGATGCGATCTGCTTCGAATTTAATATTGCGCGGCAAGTCTCGATTTACGTAGTTCTGAATCGAAGAAATTTCCACGTGGTGAGTTACTTTGTCGTCGCTGAGCGTGTATCGCCCGGCGTAAGCAAAAAATGTGTTGAATGCCTCCGCCTGTTCTTCCTGCAGCGAACGCGTGCCGCCGCCGAAAGAAAGCAGCTTGCGGCCGCCGTAGCTGATTAGCGACGTCATTCTGCTATCCGCACCGTAGGTAAGGACTCCCGCCGGGTTCACGCCATACGGGGCTTCGATGCGCTCTCCAGTGGATGTGGTGCTGGATGCCGACACGAGCTTCCACGTGCCCACAAGTTTCTCATTCACCATTTGTACCTTCACAACGCAATCCAAGCGATTCAAAAATGCGTCGCAGGATTATTCGCGTTAGCGTTTACAATTGGAGCACGGCTGGGGCGTGGTCCAATTGGTAGGACACCTCACTGTTAATGAGGACGGTGTTGGTTCGAGTCCAACCGCCCCAGCCAACCTTTCCATCTGAAAGAAAAGGCCTTCCATCGCTTGCTCGCGCCGTGTACCCCACATGTACCTCACTGGTCAGAATTTCTTTTTCCAGCTTGGCTAGACGTGCGACCGCTGGCGTGACAGCGCAGCCGTATTCGGTTGTACCACACCTTACAACAACGCGGGGACCGGCAAAATACCCTTAAGCCGTACAAGACATCTTAGTTTGTGGGTTGGGTTGTGGGTTGGAATTTCCGCGCGTCGGCCGCTGCCCTCTCTCGGCGATAGTTACCTCCGCACCACACGACCCATCGATTGGAAATTGGAGCTTTCTCTGCAAGTCTCATTACTGGATACGCGGCGGTAGAGTCCGATGGGCCGCTGTATGGTCCCAAGAAGAGATCGACGCCGGACGAGCCAATGATCGACTCGCAAAAGACCGATATTTCGAGTCGGCGAGCACTGCAACCGCTGCGTCACCAAAACCACAAGGGCGACGTCTCTGGCGGAAGCTCAAGTGGTGGTAGAGCACACAACCGACCGCGGCTAACCCTTAACATCACGCCGACTGCGTGGGACGGCGTCAAGCGCGGTTGGTGTACATCAGATCCTCAATGTTGTAAATCGCCCGTGCGAATGAGAATAGACCCGTCCCGCTCTGTGTCACCGGCGAGATATTTTCGCCGCGCTTCCTCTTCGATGGCCCGACGGTTTGCGCGAAATACCTCCACCTTGTCCTTGTCGTCACCCTTGAAATCGTCGTCCAGGGCTGCCCGGCTTATCTCGCAGCGCACCCGGGTTCTTCCATCGTGTCCCCAGAAGGCGACAACTTGGCGGTCAAAAATAAATTTCTCATCCTGCTCCGGAAAACTCAGATCGCGGTGCTCAAGGGACCATTGCACCCGCTCTGCCGCGAAAGCGCAGAACGGATTGATGTCCATGTCGATGCTGGCGCTGTCCAGTGCGCTCAAATAAGCCTTGCGGTCCCTGACGCGGATCACAGTCCACGGATAGCCGCCCGAGGCCAGCATCGCATTCATCAGGAAGCGAGCCATCCGCCCGTTGCCGTCAGGGTAGGGATGGATATAGCCGAACATCCAGTGACCCAGCACGGCGCGCACGCTCGGTTCGGTTTCTTTTTCGAGCAGATCGAATAGCGCCGGCATCGCGGCGCGCGCCGCCTCCCAGCACGGCGGCACATAGCGCGACGTGCGCAGATAGACCGGGCTGTTCCGGTATCCGGCCAGCGCCCCGGCTTCGATCAAGCCCGCCGCAACACACGGCTGGAATAATTCGCGGTACCAACCCGCGTGTGCGGCGCGCACCAGTGATCCAGGATTGCCGCCCGCAATGACTTCTGCAACCGTCGCTTTCACTTTCTGGAACGCCTGCCAGTAGCCCCGCGCCGCCAGCGCGTCGCGGCTCTTGCGGTCATCCTCGTGATGGTCCGGGTCCCAGCCCCCTTCCCGCACCCTCTCGATCAATGCCGGCGTGACGGAATATCCCTCAATGGAGAGCGAGTGATACGCATCGCTCTGATAGATTTCATCGATGAAATGCAGATAGGCGTCCTTGTTTTTCGGCAGGCCCGGCGCTTTCGGGAAGGCTTTCATGACGGCGCCGCGCATCGATTCCCACATCATCTGCACGCGCCCCACGATCGGTTCAGCCGTCCGGCCCGACGTGCCGAATAACTGCCCCGCCTCGAACGGATTGCTCTCCCGCACATCATAGCTGGCGCTTTTCATCACGCTGACGATCTCATCCGCGAGCTTGGGCCGGCCGGTCTGGCGGAAAGCGCCGGCGAGATATCCCGCCTTCGCGGAGTGACCGCCGTTCAGCAACAGCCGCAGCAGGTCCGATGCGTCTGGAAGGCTGCCCAGCACCACCTGCGCTTCGATCGGGTTCCGGGAGAAAAAAGATTCCGCCACCCGCACGAGCGCCGCCACCGGCGAAAAAAGCCGCAGGCCGTCCCTCACCACAATATCCGCCGCCCCGGGCATCTCGGTCACCTTCAGGTCGTAGAGCGACGTGTCGAACAGAAGCTTGATCGTGTTGTTCGTGCCCTTCGGACTGTTCACCACCACCTGTGCCGGAATAACCGTTCTCTCGCCGTGAAGCGATAGCGATTGCTCCGGCGACAGATACCACTCCTCGCCGAAACGCTCATTGCAGTATCGCGCGCAGAATTCCCAGAATGAGGCGTACCACGGCGTGCTGTGCCCCTCGCGGGCGCTTGGGCTGGAGGAGATCAGCCAGCCTTTCATCACTTCCTCAACAAAGCCGTTCCCGAGCAGCCGTTCGCGGTTTATGCGGCTGAACTCGTCTGACCGGAAGACACGCCTCCCGCCCTCCTGAAGCGCTTTCAACGCATCGAGGGATTCAGCCAGCTTCTCGTTCGGTGTCGCCACGGGACCTGCCTCGGCTCGGGTGGTTACAAGTTTTTTATGCTGTGCGGATGCAAGTATATAATGCTGCTTTAATACAAGTCAATTGTGCTGTGTTACTACAAGTATTTTATGCTTGATGGCCTATAAGGTACGGCAATGCAGCAGCTTACCGAATATGGCTTTGGCTCTCGAAACCACCAAAAATCGCAATCAAATCTGAGTTTCCGATCAAAGTCCCAGAACGCTCTCACCGCCGATCGCAGCCGTCACCGCCCCCTCGGCCGGTCGGACGTGCAGTCCCGCACACCGCGAAGATTGGCGTCGTTTCACCCGGGAGAAATTGTCACGCGCAGCCGGTGCGACCAAACCTCACTTAGCCTTCGGCGGCTTGTACCGGCTGCCGATAATTTTCCAGACCTCGTCGAAACTCTTGCGTATCGCCTGGTTTCTGCGCGCCGACAAGCCCTTCTCGCGCAGCAGGTCATAGATCGCCTGGTGCACGGAGAACGCGCCGCGGGTCGGCCCGCTGAGCCTGAAATCCAGCAGTTCAGGCCAGCTGAATAAATTCTCGGAGACATACGGCAGAATCTCCTCCAGCTCATTGACTGACATCATGGTTACAGGCCGGATGCGCGATCCGGCGGGCAATTCTTTTTGGAATGTCTCGTTCGCATAGGAAGTGAAAAAGAAACTCTCCACAGCCGGTTCGTCGCTGATACATACCGGGTAAATCCGTCCGGGCTTCATCGCGGTTCGAATCTTGTCGTCCTCGATCGCCTTGCAGGACGCGGCCAGCTGCAGAAGAGCCTTCGGCTTGCCCTTCTCGTTCCGCACGAACTTCCGCTCGAAATCCGCCACGAATTTCGACCTGTCCCGCTGCGCTTTGCCGCTTCCGTGAGAAGAGACGATTTGATCTCGAACACGACCGCCGCCTCCCCGAAATCCAGCAGCGCGTCGACCTGGCCGCCGTTGTAATTCACCTCCGCGGCCAGAATTCCAGAGGCGTGCGGATAAAAGTCTTTCAGCAAATCGACGCCGTAAATTTCAAACAGCCGTCCCCACAATTCCTTGAACGATTCCCGGCGGTTTCGCGGCAGGCTGTCGAAGATATTCCAGTACACGCCGCCCGTGAGAAGCTCGGCCAGGAATTCGAGATCGAGAATGAGGACGCCATTCGCGTCGAGCTTCATGAAAGGGAATTGCTTGAAAAGATTCAGGCTTTCCGTCAGGAACGAGCGGCGTTCGAGCTCTTCGCCGAATGCTTTGCGCGTGCGCGCCTTGCCGCCGCCGAGGTACTTCCTGAATTCTGCCGCCGTCAGCGCGCGATCCTTGACCAGCTTCCTCAAAATTTGTGGTGGAAATCCGACCTGCGAAAAAATCTGGCGCGTGTCGAAGACCGAAAACGCCGGTCCCTTGATGTTCCGACCGTACGCGAACAGGCCGAACACGGCCGCGATGAAATCGTTCAAGGGCAGCGATCCGACCGTGATACCGGAGATATTCAAGCCCGCTTTCGCGGCAAGCCTGCGGACTTCCGGATCGTTGCCGGGCAGTATTTCCGTGAGGATTGTGAACATCCGGCTGAGCGCGTATGCGAGATCGCGCGGATTGTGAATGTCCCAGACGGGCACGAATGACAGAAGCAGGTCGAAATTTGGCAGCCGCGCCGGGTCTAAGCTGCAGGCAGCCGGTCCGCGTGAACACGCCCGAGAAGCCACCCCCGGAAACATTCTGCTCCGCGACTTTCATCGCAATGGCCGGCGTCACAAATCGTTCAGTAAGGATTTTATGCACATCCCGATTGAGTGACCGGTGCTCCGATAAAAGACTATTGATCGAAGCGAGCACGCCAACGCCGCCCGCCACTGGCGTTTGCCGCAGAAGATTCCAATAGCGATCTCCGAGCTTGGCCGTTCCCGGCAGGATTTCGGAATGGCGCAGGTACACGCCCACTCCAGGGCCCGGCGCGCGCCCGAGGGGCGCCGGGCAGGCGGGCAACGGCAGGACCAGGCCCGTCTGCGGCGCAATCTCTGCGAAGATTTTGTTCAGTTTTTCCGCGCTGAATTGATTCATGTCACCACGCGGCCGCATCGCGGCCACCCCCCTATGCTAAGCCTCCGCGCAGCGCTTGAAAAGAGCACCGTCGGGGCGCGTTTTCGGCTACCTTGTAGCTGCTCATGTTCACCAGAATTCCATTCAGCCCCATCCGCGAAACGGTCTATTCCCCGCAGGAGCTGATGGCGGGTCTCGATGCGGCCGACTACCGTTCCTTGCGCGCACGACGGCCTGTATTTCAAATGCTTGCGCGTATTACGTGCGCCACGGCCGCGCCGCTCCGAAGGATCCCCTCGTCCGAGCATTTATGGGTCGCTGCACGACAACTCCATCACGCAGGCCACTCTCGCTTTCCTCAAGGGCCAGAAGAAAGTCGCCGCCGTCATGGGCGGACACGACGAGCCGCGCGATTCGCAGACATACGCGGCCGTTGCGCGAATGGCGCGCGCGCTGCCCGCAGCGCGCCTGCTGGAGGAACTCTTCACGCGCAACAACCGCGGCCCCGATTACAAAAAAGACGTGCTGGTGACGGGTGACGAGAAGGAAGCGATCGACTTTCTCGTCGCCAACGCGCCGCCCGCGAATTCGCATCTCCGCCGACTGAAAAGCCTCGGCCTGCTGTCCTGAAAATCCGTTCCACCACAATCCAGGGCCTGCCGGCGTTCTGCCGGCCGGGCTCTACTCGCCGGCTCGCCGAGCCCTTGTCTCGGTCCTGCCGGGTAACATTCCGGATTGCTGTCACAAGAGCGCGGAGAGGAACTACGATACTGACGTCGACCTGGCGCCGGTGCGCACTGCCGTGAGCTGACCGGCGAATCTTATTGTACGGCCGCAGGTCTATACTGTATTACTTCTTCGCGGCCGCGCGGATAACATTAGGCGGTGCCGCGCGATCGAAGTGGATGCTGATCAAGCCACACGGGTCATTGAACTGGGCGACGGTCCTTGAAGACTTGACGACGTACAATTTCAGCTTGTCTACTGAAGCAAAGCCTTGGTAGGACACTCAGCGAGTGCCGTGGAAATGCGATTGGGGGCGTTCGCCCGCGCCCTTCAGTGCTCCGAGCGGCGCCATTTTCCACTATATTCCAGCTGAAAGACATTTTGTCAGAGAGAATTGCCGCCAGATCAGCGCGTCAGGGTTTGCTAGAGGAACCATAGAAAGCTTCGATTGTCGGCGCAATCCGTGCACCCGGCGTGTACCTCGCTATCGCGAATCGGGCGAGTATAGCTTTTTGCGCGTTTAATCTATTCAACAAGTTACGCGCATTCAATAGCGATTTTAGTTCGAGTCCAACCGCCCCAGCCAATTGTCCTCACCGTTGCGAAGCCTTGCTGTCCATTGCAGGTCCGTTCAATCTTTGATCGTAGGATAACCCGCGGCGGTCCATTCGCGCCAGCCGCCGTCCATCGAGATCACGTTGGTATAACCCATTTTTTGCAGGTTTTCGGCAGCGAGCGCGGAGCGGAAACCGCCGCCGCAATAGAGCACGAGGGACGTGCCTTTATCGGGGATAGCTTTCTCGATGTCGCGTTCGATGATGCCTTTGCCGAGGTGCACGGCGTTGGGAATGTGTCCGCGGGCCCATTCGCTTTCCTCGCGGGTATCCACCATAACGATGGGTTCGCCGGCGTCGAGCCTTTTCTTGGTGGCGTGGACGTCTTCTTCCTTGATGCGCTTTTTTGCTTCCGCGACCAGGCGGAGGAAACCTTCGGGATGAATTGGCACGATTCCACCTTCACGCTTGATTTACGGCAAAAACATAACACAGAGGACACGGAGAAAGACAGCGAGCACGGCGAGAACAAGGCAAGCCGAACCGCAGAGACGCAGAGGGCGCAGAGAAGCAAGGAGAAAGAGCCAGCGAGACGCCGGCTTTACAGGTTGGCACTACGTCTCGGCGCCTATTTCATGTCGCGCCAGTTGTGGCCTACTTTGGTTTCGGCGACCACCGGCACTTTGAGTTTGTGGACGCTTTCCATCACTTCTTTCACCAACTTGGTCAGACGCGGAATTTCCTTTTCGGGGCCCTCGAAGAGCAATTCGTCGTGGACCTGCAAGATCATCTGCGATTTGAATTTTTCTTCGGGCAGGCGGCGGTCGAGTTCGATCATGGCGAGCTTAATCAGGTCGGCGGCGGCACCCTGCATGGGCGTGTTCATTGCGGTGCGCTCGGCGAAATTGCGCAGATTCGGCTGTGGCGAATTGATTTCCGGAATTTGGCGGATGCGCCCGAACATAGTTTTGGTCACGCCGGTCTGGCGCGTCTCGGCAATCTGGCGGTCCAGGAAGTCCTTGACGCCGCGATAGCGCTCGAAATACTTGGCGATGAATTTCGCAGCCTCTTTCTGATCAACGTCGAGCTGTTGCGCGAGGCCAAACGCCGAGAGGCCGTAAATCACGCCGAAATTGATGACTTTCGCGACGCGGCGATGCTCGCGGGTCTGCGCGAAGGGCGCCACATCGAACACTTCCTGCGCGGTGCGTGAGTGAATGTCCTCGCCGCGGCGAAAAGCTTCCACCAGCACCGGGTCTTCGGAAAGATGCGCAAGGATGCGCAGTTCAATCTGTGAATAGTCGGCGGAAAGCAAGACACATCCCGGAGACGAAACGAACGCGGCGCGGATTTCGCGGCCGAGTTCGGTGCGTATCGGAATATTCTGCAAATTTGGATTCGAGGAGCTTAGCCGGCCGGTAACGGCGCCGGTCTGCGAGAAGCGCGTATGCAGGCGGCCCGAAACCGGATGAATGAGACGCGGCAGCACGTCGGAATAAGTAGATTTGAGTTTCGACAGCTCGCGGTATTCGATGATTTTCTTTGGCAGCTCGTGCACCAGGGCCAGTTCTTCCAGCACATCGGCGGCGGTGGAGCGAGCCTTCGCACGGCTGCGTCGCGGTGGTTGCAAGGCCAGGCGATCAAAAAGAACCTCCGCGAGCTGTTGCGGCGAATTGATATTGAATTCGAATCCGGCGATGCCGTAGATGCTTTTTTCGAGCTTGCCGAGCTCCTCGAGAGTCTTCGTGGAGATGCGGTCGAGCTCCACAGGGTCCACGCGAACGCCCGCGGCTTCCATCCGCGCCAGAACGGCCGACAGCGGCAGATCAATCTTCTCGTAGAGGTCCAGCAGGCCTTGATTTTCGATTTCGGCGCGCAGAATCGGCGCGAGGCGCAGCAAAAAATCAGCGCGTTCGCCGGGCGCGCCGGAAAGCGTGCGATTCAGGTGCCGCAGAGCGACTTCGGCGAATTCGTGATTCGCGGTGGTGGGCCGCAGCAAAAAGGAATAGAGCATCGTAGCGTGCTTGATTCCCGCGACGCCTACGCACGTTGACCCACGATCAGCAGCTGAATCAGACGTGGTCAGCAGTTGAAACAATTTCGGATCGTGCACGGTTTTCGGATGCTTCGAATCGGCCAGCCAGGCTTCCATCGCGGCGAGGCTTTTGTTTTCCGCATCATTGGCGGCCATACGGGCCTGCCCCGGCTTCGTCGAAATTTCGACGGAGAGTACGCGCGTGCCGAATCCTTCTTCGTCGGAATCCTCTGCATCGAGCGCCAGCCATGCGGCGGCTTCATGGCCGCGCGGAATTTCGTGCAGGCTTTTCTGCAGCGCGGACGGCGATTCGAGCTGTGCGTAATCGGTCTTCTGCGCATCGGCGAGTGGCGCGAGTTCGCGCAGCAGGGAAGTGAAACCGAGTTCCCCATAGAGCTCGCGAAGCGCCGCGGAATCCGGCTCGCCCATTTTCAGCGCGGGCAAATCCAGCGGAACCGGCGCATCGGTAGGAATTGTCGCAAGCTGCTTGCTCAACGTCACAAACTTGCCGCAATTTTGCAGCGCCTCGCGATAGCTCGCCCGTTTCACTTCGCTCGCGCGCTTCAAAGTCTCTTCCGCGGTGCCGAATTGCTGAATCAATTGGCGCGCGCCCACCTCGCCGATGCCCGCTTTGCGGCGCTCGCCGGGCGCGGGCTTGTCATTGGGATCGCGCGCGCCCGGAATATTGTCAATGGAGTCGCCCATCAGGGCCATCACGTCCGCCACTTGCGCGGGCGGAACGCCCATGAGCTCTTCCACTTTCTTTTCGTCCACCAGCAGATCGCCCTTGGCGGGATTCAGGACCGTCACATTTTTATTTACGAGCTGCAACAGGTCCTTATCGCTGGTGACGATAAAGGTCTCGAGATCTTTCTTCGCAGCCAGGCGCGAAAGCGTGCCGATCACGTCATCGGCTTCGTAACCGGGATACTCGAGGATCGGCAAGCGCATCGCTTCGCAGTAGCGCCGCACAAATGGCAGCTGAATCGCCAGATCGTCCGGCATCGGTGGGCGCTGCGCCTTGTAATCGGCGAAAAGCTTGTCGCGGAAAGTGGGCGCGGCAACGTCAAAGACGACGGCCACATAATCTGGGCGGCGGTCCTTATTCGAAAGCAAGCGGCGCATCATCGTCGCAAATAGGTAGGGGACTTTTGTGGGGATGCCGGTGGACGTCTGCAAGCGGTCCATCGGCGCGAAGTAGGCCCGAAAGATGTAGCCCATCGCGTCAACCAGGAACAATCGCTTTCGTGTAGTGGGAGCCATGCTGGTTTGTCGGACGTGTACAACCCAAAAAGAAAGTATAGCAGACGCCGAAGCCCGGTCTACCGAGGGGGTAATCGCGACTGCACAGTCCTTTGCCACGGCGCTAGGTGAGCAAGCAAGCTGCCGCTAGACTAATTTTACCCAGGGGTCTTAACAGGAGGCTTTTACCGCCATGAAAGACAAACTTCTGCTCGTGTGTGCACTTCTTTTGTTGTTTCCGAAGCCCGGCTCGAGCCAAAGCACACTGAAGTCGGCGACCTATCGTTTCGAGGACCTCACCTCACAGAAGCAGGAGAACGCCACCTTTCGCCCGATTCTCGATGGATTGACGCGCAGCGGATTGCGGGTGGACGTGCACGAAGTTTTCCTGCTGCCGGGCAGCACGCCGCATCACGCGCATCGCCATCAGCAGGAAGAGCTGTTCCTGATCAGCGAAGGCGAAGTGGAAGTGACCATCAACGGCAAAGCCACCAAACTCGGCCCCGGCTCAGCGGCATATGCTGCGTCCGAAGACGAGCACCAGATTCAAAATATCGGCACTCACCCCGCGCAATATTTCGAAGTGATTCTCGACGCCAAAGGCCCGACGCAACATCAGGATCCGGCGCCCCACTAGGCCGCCTCGCCCGACGCGGAAAGTCCAGAGCGCGTTTTTTCCGCGGTATGCTAGTCTTGTGCCACTGCATCGCTTCGCAAATCTCACGATCAACAGAGCAGCAGCTGGCGCTGCCGCGAAAATGTGCGAGCGAGGGACTATTTTCAATCGTCCAATGAACAGTAAAGGGCGGGGATATCCGTGTTTCGAGGCACTCTGACAATCCGGGCGCTCGCCGCGTGCGTCCCGTTGGTCCTGGCGGCCGGCTCGCTCAGCGCGCGGCTCAACGACGATTCATCACGCTACGTCGTGAAAACCGACAGCCTGATCGAATTTCACGCCAGCGCGACATTTTCGAAAGTGGTTGGTGTTTTTCACGCCTGGGAAGCCGATTTCAAAATGCCGGGCGATAAATTTACGGACGCAGCTCTGGTGCTCGAGATTGACGCAGACAGCGTGGCCACCGGCAGCGGCGCCAAAGACAAAGAAATCAAGGGCAAGAATTTCTTCTTCGTGAAAGAACATCCGCAAATTCGCTTCGCATCCAAGACCGTCACCGCCGACGGCGAACCCATGAAGTTCCACATGGAAGGAGAGTTGACGGTGCGCGGAATCACGCAGCCGGTTTCCGTCGCGATCGTCGTGCGTCCCGAGGACGAGGGCCACCAGCGGATTGATGGCCAGTTTTCCTTCAACCGGCGGGAATTCGGGATGGTCCACAACGTGCCTTTCAACAAGGTCGCCAACACCGTCGAAGTCAACTTCCAGCTGGAAGTGCAGAACACTGCTGCCGTGGCGCAAAACGTGAACTGAAAGGCGATCTGCCCTTCGTGCCTCGGTCTTCTCACGTGTAGCAGTAAATCTCTTGAAATAAATTTTCCGCCACGCACAACTCGCGCTTGACTCAGTATCCGCTTGCGGCTTATAGCTATAGCAGCGTTTATACGGTCGGGGTGATGGGCGGGGGACGTTCGCAAAAGCTATCGCCGTTATTCACGGATTCGATGGGACATGCCTACCGGTTGGGTCGTATAAGTCTTCACCAGGGGGAAAGACATGAATAGCGTTCGCAGATGGGGTGTCGCCGTTGCGGTCGTGGGCGCGGTTCTGCTGGCGATGTTCGGAGCAGCGCCGTCCTATGCGCAGACGTTTCGCGGTTCGATTCTGGGCACGGTGACGGACACCAGCGGCGCGGCGGTAGTGGGCGCGACAGTGACCATCCACAACGTCGCCACCGGCATTGACCGTATTACCCAAACGAACGTGGACGGCAGTTACCTCGTGCCCGAATTGCAGATCGGCAGCTACGACGTCACCGTGGAGATGAACGGCTTCCAGAAAGCCGTGACCAAGGGCGTCGTGGTGGACGTCGCCTCCGAAAAGCGCATTGACGCCGTATTGAAACCGGGCCAGGTGAATCAGCAAATTGTGGTCCAGGGCGAAGACCTTCCCCAGGTGGATACCACCAACGATACCCTCGGCGGCACTCTCACGCAGAACACCGTAAAGGATCTGCCGGTCAATGGCCGCGACTATACGAAATTAATCTATTTGACTCCGGGTGTCGCGGGCTCGCCGGACCAGATTTCGGACTCTCCCGGTTCGTACGGAACATTTTCGATGAACGGCGCGCGTGGCCGGGCCAACAACTTCCTGCTTGATGGCACGGATATGAACGATGGCTACCGCAACGATCCTGCGATCAACGAAGCAGGAGTTTTCGGCACGCCGGCTACCATCCTGCCGATTGACGCGGTCAGCGAACTGAAAGTGTTGTCGAATTATCAGGCGGAATATGGGCGGAACGCAGGCGCCGTAATCAACATTGTGACCAAGAGCGGGCAAAATCAAATCCACGGCGATTTCTTCGAATATTTCCGCAACAACGCGCTGGACGCCCGGAATTATTTTGATTTTGTCGGCACCGCGCAGGCGCCTTTCCACAACAACCAGTACGGCGCGGCGTTGGGTGGCCCGATTATCAAGGACAAGACGTTTTACTACGTGGATTATGAAGGCCAGCAGGAGCGTGTAGGAACAGTCAGCGTGGCCGCTGTGCCGAATCCTTCCTGCTTAGTGGCTTCGAACCCGGTCATCCAGACGCTGCTGGCTCACTATCCGAATAATGACCCTTGGCCGCTGCCCAATGTGGCTGCGGGGAGTTGCACACCGGGAATGGCACCGGTACCGGGATCGGCGTCGGTGATCGCGCCTTCGTTCAATAAATTAACCAGCCTGATCGCGAAGATAGATCACAACATCAATCAAAACAACATCCTGACCGGGCGCTATTACTTCGGAGACAGCGTGCAGAGCTTTCCGCTCGCTCTGACGGGCGGAGGAGTCTTGCCCGGATTCAACACCTACACTCCCACTCGCGTGCAGCTTGTCTCCATCTCTTATGTCAGCATTCTTTCGCCGACGAAAGTCAATGAAGCACGCCTCGGCTGGAACCGCTTCGCGGAAGGATTCTTTCCGCAGGACCAGAGCTTCGAACCGAGCTCCGTCGGGCTCTGCGCGGCTAGCAGCACGGCGGGTTGCACCGGCGCAGTAACCTCAAACCAAGGGCTGCCGGTGATTGATGTGAGCGGCTATTCCCAACTCGGCGCAAACCATTCAGACCCTCGCCATCGCGTTGATTCCAACTGGCAGGCGCTGGATAATTTTTCGTGGAAGATTGGCAAGCATGATGTGAAATTCGGATACGAATACCGGCGGACAACCATTCAACAGCTTTTTGGTGTGAATTACCGCGGCGAACTGGATTTTAATAGTTTGGATGATTTTCTTGCCGGGAACGTGACCAACGGCGGTAGCCAATCCTTAGGCGACTCCGTTCGTCATACTTACCAGAACAATCACGGCTTGTACGCGCAGGACACCTATCAGTTGAATTCACGATTGACCTTCGACTACGGCCTGCGCTGGGACTATTTCGGTGTCGTCGGCGAAAAGGACAATCTGTTCACCAACGTCACGAACTTCGATCCCGTGGGCCAGACCGTTACATTGACCCAGCTAGGCCAGCCAGGACTGCGCCAGGTTTACAAGCCCGACTACAAAAACTTCGCGCCGCGTGCGAGCGTCGCTTGGGACCCGTTCGGGAAAGGACGCACGATCATCCGCGCCGGATGGGGCTTGTTCTTCGACGCAATTTCTCAGGACGTTTTTCTCGGCGAGCTGCCGTACAACTGCGCGTTTTGTCCGGGCGTTGCTTACAACCCGGCCGGGCCAGCGCCGATTTCCACCGTGGACGCCCTCGGTTCCATCGCGAACGGCGTGCCGGTCTTTGCAGCGCCTTCCGGCTCCCCCAGCGGAAACATTTTTGCGATTGACCGCAACCTTCCCACTCCCTACATGGAGAACTACAACTTAAACATTCAGCAGCAGATTTCGAGCAAAGTCGTGCTGCAAGTCGGATATGTGGGTTCGCAGGGACACCGGCTGTTCCACTACCTCGATGTGAATCAGCCGAGTCTGGCAGCTATTACGGCGTCTGATCTGGCCACTGCTGCGAGCACCCCCGGATGCTACGTGGGTGGGGTTCTTGTCGGCGGCCCCGGTTGCATCACGCCGTCTTACAGCGTTCCGACGAACTACGTGAATAATCCCTACGGCGCGGAGTACATCAACCAGCTGCAGTCGAACGCGCGCTCAAATTACAACTCGCTGCAAACCAGTTTGCATGTGAACGGGTGGCACGGCATAACCTCGATTGTCAACTATGTTTGGTCGCATTCGCTGGACACTGCCAGCGACAGTTTTGATTTCGAACCCAATGCCTCACAACCGAATGACAGCACCAATCCCAACCGCGAATATGGCGATTCCAATTTCGATATCCGAAATCGCTTTACCTGGATTTTTGCCTACGATCTGCCCCATATGGGCGGCGGTTGGCAAAAGTTGAAGAACGGCTGGGGATTGAACAGTACCGTAACGCTTCAGGATGGCCAGCCATTTCAGATGAACTACTTTTTTGAAGACGATTTCAGCGGGAGCGGTGAAGGTTTCGATCGTCCCGATGTGGTTGCGCCGCTTGTGTATCACCCGCACGATCCGTCCGACTACGTGAACTTGGACGCCTTCGCAATTCCATGCACCATAACCACCTTCGCTCAGACCAATCCCACCGATTCGGCGCAGGATTGCCTGCCGGGAACGCGGCATTTCGGCGACGAAGGGCGTGATTCCTTGCGGGGGCCGAGCTTCAAACAATGGGATTTTGCGATCTACAAGAATACGCAGCTTACTGAACGGCTCGGTATGCAACTACGCGCCGAATTCTTCAACATCTTGAACCATCCAAACTTCTCTAACCCGTTCCTGCCTGCGTTCGTGGCCGACCCGGCAGTCAACGGTTTTGCTATAAACGGAAATCGCGAAACAGGCCAGCTGGGCTATCCGCTCACCGCAACCGGCGACGTCGGCATTGGCAATCCCTTCCTTGGAGGAGGAGGCCCGCGCGGTATCCAGCTGGCAGCGAAGTTCACTTTCTAGCATTGGACGGGTGATGAAGTCAGTTCAAGCCTAGCCCCGAAACGCATTGAGCGGCCCAGTCACGCGGTCATCGCGTGTGACCGGGCCGCCTTCCTTTTGCGGCCCATCTCCCAAACGCGGCAGCGATTTGTTAGGCTGAAGTGTCTTTAGCAGCGGTTGGAGAAGGCACGGTCCGTGATCGTTCGGGCTTGCCTCTCACGAAGAAAAAGCGAAGAGAACGCCTAGAGATTCTCTCTCGCATCTGTGCGGTAATCGGTAAATCTTTGCTTGTCACTGATTTGAAATATCTCCCCGACCGGATACGTATTCACATATGGAGCGACGGAAGACCACCGGAGAGATGAGCGCCGCGGAATTAGCGGATGTGCTTACGCAGGTCCGGGCGGGCGACTCGGAGGCCTGGGGCGAATTGTACGGCATGTACGCCCCGGCGATTTTCCGGTTCTGCCGCCGGGCGCTCCATACGCGCGAGGACGCGGAAGACGCCACCACCGAAATTTTCATGAAGGTGCAGCAAAAACTCGGAACATACGATTCGACGCGGCCCTTCACCGCGTGGCTCTATAAAGTCGCCAGCAATCATTGCTGGGATCTGCTGCGACGCCGCCGCATCCGCCAGGATTTGGAAACCGGCGACCTGGAAACGCTCCCGCTCGAGCATCCCGATCCCAGCCAGCTCGAAAAGTTGCAATTGGACCACGATAGCAAGCACGTGCGCGCCGGACTTGCCAAGCTCCCCGACCGCGCGCGCATGGCGCTGGTGCTGCGCTACTACTCGGAAATGAGTTACGACGAAATTGCGGACACGCTCGGCGTGCGCCGCGCGTTCGTGGGCGTGCTGCTATTGCGCGCGCGCCATCAATTGCGCGACGTGCTGGCGGAAAGCGGAGGCGGCGGCACCGGACTGCGCGGAGCTGCCCTTGGGGGAAGGCCATGAATCATTTCGACGAAATGACGGGGCTGCTGTACCTCGAAGGGCAGCTCGATCACGATCATGCCGAACAAATTCGCGCGCATTCCGCCTCGTGCGCCGATTGCCGCGGCCTTTTGCATGCGCTGCAAACCGAAAGCGTGTGGCTGCGCCAATCGCTGGAAGTCGATGACGAACCGGTTCCTGCGCGCCTGGTGCACGCTCCGCGGCACGGCGGTGCGCCTTGGGGATGGCTCTCCGCGCTGGGCTTAAGCGCCGGCGGAGCATACACCTTGTGGAGCGGATTCATCGAGCCATGGCGCGCGCAAGCGGCGCAGGCAGGCTTCACGCAGGGAAATCTTCTCACGATGCTTTTTTTCAGCGGTGCATTCTGGAAAGGATGGGACGCGATGCGTAGCTTAACCGAATTTCTGGCCATGGCCACTTTAGGATTGATCGTGATGTGGCTCCTGCGCCGTCGCCTGCGGCGCATGATGACTGTCGCCGTGGTGATGGGCGCAGTCGTCGGCGCGCTGGTCCTGTCTCCTTCCGCCGGAGCCGCGGACTTGAAACACGGCGACCCGAATTACACGCTCGCATCCGGCGAAACCGTGCACACCGACTTGATCGTCTCCGCGGATTCCACGCGCATTGACGGCGACGTGGACGGCGACCTGATCGCCTTCTCACGCAGCGTCACGGTGAACGGTCACGTCAAGGGCGACGTAATCGCGTTCAGCCAGGAATTGCGCGTTAACGGCCCCGTGGATGGAAACGTGCGCGCGTTCGTGCAAATGCTTCAGCTCAATAGCACTGTCGGCCGCAACGTGATGGCTTGGGCCGGCGACGTGAATCTAGATGAAAACGCAAAGGTCGGAGGGACGATGACGCTCGGCGCCGGCCACGCCGAATTGCGCGGCGCGCTCACCGGCGATCTGCTGGCGTTCTTGGGAGATCTGGACATCAACGGTTCGCTCGGACGCAACGCCATGATCCGCGCCGGACATCTCACGATTGGCTCGAACGCCGTCATCGCCGGACAAACCAAAGCAATGCTGCGCCAGCAACCGGACGTTGCAACCTCGGCAAAATTAGGAAGCCCGATCGAGGTGACCATTCAAAAGCACGAGCACGGGCCGATGTACTCGTCCGGTAGGTATTACGTACACCAATGTCTGAAGTGGGGCGCGAGTTTCTTGTTTGGGCTGGTGCTGCTGTTCCTGATGCCGGTCTTTTTCTTTGAGGCAGTCAGCTCGTGCAACAAGACTGCACCCGCCATCGGTTTCGGCGTGCTGTTCCTGTTTGCGATGCCCATTGCCGCGGTGATCGCGTGCATCACAGTGGTGGGATTGGGCGTCGGAATTACATCCTTCATGCTGTGGTTGATCACCCTCTACGCCGCGCAAGTGTTTGTCGGCGCGTGGCTGGGAGAAAAAATTCTCGGAACAGGCGCCGGCGCCGGCGCGGCGCTCGGGCGTTTGGCTCTCGGCCTCGTGATTTTGCGCGTCCTCGGGATGCTGCCGTTCCTGGGCGGCTGGATTTCCTTCGCGGTAGTGGTCTGGGGAATGGGCGCGGTCGCCCTGGCGGTGTACAAGCACCTGGGTCCGCAATTAGCGACGACCGCTGCAACGGTGTAAGGTTCGTGCGTCGCTACGAAACTACGCCGAGTTTCTTGCCGACCCGCTCGATGGTCTCCGCGGCGCGCTCCAAATCAGCGCGTTTGTGCGTCGCCGTAACGATCGTCCGCAAACGCGCCTTGCCTTCCGGCACCGTCGGAAACCCGATGGCCCCCGCGAAAACGCCTTCATCGAATAGTTCGCGCGAAAATTGAAACGCCTTCGCCGCATCGCCCACCATGATCGGCGTAATCGGCGTTTCGCTCTTGCCGGTGTTGAATCCCAACTTCTTCAGCCTACGCTTGAAGAACTTCGTATTCGACCACAATTTCTTGATCAACTTGTCGCCGCTCTCGGAATCCAGCAATTCAAACGCAGCCTGGCACGTAGCCGTCACTGACGGCGGCTCGGACGTGGAAAAAAGGAACGGCCGCGCGCGCTGATGCAGAAAATCAATCAAATCGCGCGAGCCGCAAACGTAGCCGCCCACCGAGCCGATCGCTTTGCTCAGCGTGCCCACTTGGATATCCACGCGGCCGTGGCAATTCAGATGATCGATCGTTCCGCGTCCCCGGCTGCCCAGCACGCCGGAAGCGTGCGCGTCGTCCACCATCATGATGCAGCCATATTTTTCCGCCAGATCGCAAAGCGCCGGCAGGTTGGCAATATCTCCATCCATGGAAAAAACGCCGTCGCTGATCAGCAACTTTTTGCCATTCCAGTCCTTCGCTTCTTGCAGGACGCGCTCGCAGTCCGCCGTGTCCTTGTGTTTGAACACTTTGATCGTGGCGCGCGAAAGCCGGCAGCCGTCAATGATCGAAGCGTGATTCAATTCGTCGGAGATGACCAGATCGTCTTTGCCCAAAATCGCGGACACCGTGCCGGCATTCGCCGTGAATCCCGATTGGAAAACGACGCACGCCTCCACTTTTTTGAAACGCGCGATCTGTTCCTCCAGATCCATGTGCATCTTCATGGTTCCCGCAATCGTGCGCACCGCGCCCGAGCCCACCCCGAATTTTCTGGTGGCATCAATAGCAGCGCGCCGCAGCTTCGGATGCGTCGTCAGCCCCAGATAATTATTCGAGCTGAGGTTGATCACTTCCTTGCCGTCGAAATTAGCGATGGGCTTCTGTTCGCCTTCCAGCACTTTCAGCTTGAAGTAGAGATGCTTGGCTTTCAGGTCTTCCAGTGCTTCGTGCAGGTATTGCAGCTGCGGACGAATTGCTTGTGGCGCGGTGGATGCCATGAGTCCTCCGAAAATCTAATTATGAGGGTTGGGGGCGAAATCCCATTGTAGAACAGCGGCGGGGCATTAGTGCAAGAAAGAGCAATATTTCGTCGCGTCTCAGCTTAAATTCCATCGGGCCGGACGGGAATGGCCGCCATCCCCGGGAGTATCATGCTCGGCATGAAGTGGAAGGCTGACCGAACAACGATATTCGCAGCCGTTGCCCTTGTGGCTGCCGGATACGCTCGGATCGTGTTCGCTCAGGATCTCGTATTAGGCTGCGCGCTGGTCGGTCTTGGCATCATCATCGCCGTCCGAGCGTTCCTCTATTTCCGGAAGCCAGACGCGTAAAGGATCACACGGAGAGAGAAGTCAACATACGGCACTACTCAGTATTTCACGCGCGCCGCAGGGTGGGGCTGACACCGTTTGGCAATTATCTCGGCGAGCCGTTCGGGTAGAACAGGACCTTGCCCGCCTGCCCGCATTCCAGCAGGGAAAACGCGTCCGCAAATTTTTCCAGCGGCAGGCGCTCATGAAAAAGCGGCTCGAGATTCAGCCGGTGATGCTTCAAAAGTTCCGTCATCTGTACCCAGGTTTCAAACATCTTGCGCCCATAAATGCCTTGCACAGTCGCGCCTTTGAAAATCACATCGTTCACCAGGTCAAACGTAACCGGATCCTTCGGAATCCCGAGCAATGATGCACGCCCGCCCTGGCGCAACATTTCAAATCCCTGGTGAATCGCCGCGGGATTTCCGCTCATTTCCAGCAACACGTCCGCGCCCGCGCCTTCCGTAGCTTCGCGCACCCGCGCTACGATGTCGCCGTGCGTGGGGTCCAGCGCTTCGTCCGCGCCCATTTTCTTCGCCAGCTCGCGGCGATGCGGATTCACTTCCGTCGCGAAAATCATCGCGGCGCCGCACGCGCGCGCCACATTGATCGCCATCAAGCCGATGGGCCCCGCGCCGGTGACGACCACATTCTGCGCAGCAATTTCGCCGGCCAGTACGGTGTGCACCGCGTTGCCCAGCGGATCCAGAATCGCGGCGTAATGCTCGGGAATCGCCGGATCAATTTTCCAGATATTGCGAATCGGAATCAGAACGTATTCGGCGAAACACCCGTCTGCGTCAATTCCCAGAATTTTCACATTCTGGCAAACGTGCGCTTGCCCCATGCGGCACGGCCGGCAATGCCCGCAATTCACGTGCATTTCGGCGCTCACGAAGTCGCCCGGCTTCACCGACGTGACTTCCGAGCCAATCTTTTCCACGTAGCCGCAAAATTCGTGGCCGAAGGTCATCGGCGGGCGAATGCGTGAAGCAGACCAGCGATCCCATCCGTAGATGTGCAGATCGGTGCCGCAAATCGAAGCCGCGCGCACGCGTACTAAGACTTCCGTGGGGCCGGGTGTGGGAATGGGAACGGATTCGAGCTGCGCCCCCCGTTCGGGGCGCATTTTGCGCAAAGCTTGCATCGTGGATGTCGGCATCGTATACAGACGGCGAGCCAGCAGGCCGCCAAATCTGCAAGTTTAGCATACGGCTCGGGGAAGCAAAAATCGGCGGCGCGCTGGCGTACCTTCCGCTACAATCGCGGCGGTCATCACGCGCCATACACGGGAGGAAGTTTGAGTTTTTCACAGCGCCTCGAAGAAATTCGCTCAGGGTTCGAGCCAGCCTTCTGGGTCGCCAACGTCAGCGAGCTTTTCGAGCGACTTTCTTATTATGCGGCGTTCGCCTCGCTCGCGCGCTACCTGCACGAGACGCTGAATTTTCCCGTCGAGCAGGCCGGCAGCCTCACCGGACTTTTCGGCGGCCTGGTTTGGTTTCTCGCAGCCTTCGGCGGCACGCTCGCCGATCGCCTCGGGTTCCGCCGCTCGCTTTCGCTCGCCTACCTGATTCTGAGTTGTTCCTACTTTCTACTGGGTTCCCTCGGATCGCCGTGGCTCGCGCCCGTGCGCGCGGCCGTGCCGCTGATCGCGCTGGTCACCGTGGTGCTGATGCTTCCCGCGCTAGGCATCGCGCTAGTGAAGCCGTGCGTGGTCGGCACCACGGCGCGTGCCTCGAAAGAAAACGTCCGCTCGATCGGCTATTCGATCTACTACACGCTGGTGAATATCGGCGGCGCGGCCGGGCCGTACATGGCTTCCTACGTGCATCAGCACATGAAGGTCGAGAACGTTTTTCGCGCGGCGGCTCTCAGCGTGTTCGTGATGTTTTTTGCTGTGCTGTTTTTTTTCCGCGAGCCGCGGCGCTCGAACGAAGCGCACGCCGCGAGCCTCGGAGCGGCAGCGCGCAATTTCCTTACGGTGCTCAGCAATCCGAAATTCATGCTGTTCCTGCTGATTTTTTCCGGCTATTGGATCGTCTACTGGCAGGAATTCATCATTCTTCCGCTGTACGTCCACAACTACATCAACCCGCGCACTGATACGGAGTTGATGTTGATCACGGGGCCGCTGGTGGTGATCTCCCTGCAGATGGTAGTCAGTTTCCTGACGCAGAAAATTCCCGCCTTTCGCGCGGTCACAATCGGCACGCTGATTTCCGCGCTGGCGTGGATCATCTTGATCATCCATCCGACGGTGCCCATGGTGATCACGACGCTCGTGGTCGTTTCGCTCGGCGAGATCACACAATCGCCGCGGTACTACGAGTATATTTCGCGCCTCGCGCCTTCCGGGCAGCAGGGCACTTACATGGGGTTCGCGTTTTTGCCGATTGGCATCGGCTCGCTGATCGGCGGTTGGTTCGGCGGCTGGCTAATCCACCACTTCGGCGAAGAAATGCACCAGCCGCAACGCGTCTGGTGGGCAGTAACCGGCGTTGGCGTAGCGACCGCGCTGCTGCTGTGGATTTACGATCGCGTCTTAAAGCCAGGGCGAAGCGCCGCAGAATAAACTTAATTCACCATCCGCCGCAGATTTTCCACGGCCTGCCGCGCCAAGGCGTAGCGCGGCTCGATGCGCAGCGATTCCTTAAAGCATTCTCCCGCGCGCGTAAGCATGCCCTTCGCCGCATAAGCCCGGCCCAGATTGAAATGCGGAAAATGCCGCGGTTCATAGCGCGGCGCAACAATCGCTCGCTCCAGCCAGGGAATCGCTTCGTCGAATTTGCCAAGCTGGATTAAATACGAACCGATATCGTTGTAGGGATTGCCGAAATCCGGATCCACTTCAATCGCGCGCTTGCATTCCGCAATCGCGTCCTCAATCTTCCCCTGAAAATGATAAGTCCAGCCAAGAAACGTGTGTGCTTCCGCGGTCGGGAAAATTTCCAGCGAACTTTTGTAGAGCGCCACGGCGCGGTCGTAGTCGCCCTCCATCTGCGTCCGGTAAGCTTCGCGCAACAGCTCCCAAGCTTGTTCTTGCCGGTCCAATGTCATTTTTCACCGGGCATATTTCCGCTACGCCGCTATTTTAGCGCGGCACGACGCACTCTGCGGCGCAGCTTTTCCAGGAGCACCTCGAGCCGCTTCGTGTATTCCACCGGATACACCGCCGCGCGATTGATCTGGCGCAGTGGACGCGACAGCCGCGCAAGGCCCGCGAGGCAGCGCGCTCGCGAATCCGCCACAGCTTCCGGCGGTGTCGTGCGCCGTCCCCCGCGCATCACTTCTCTCAACATCTGCTCGCCACCATCGCCCGATTCGCCATCGAGCGCGATCTTGTCGTGCCGGTATTCGTCCGACGGCGCGGAGTAACGGAAAACTTGTTTGCGCCCGGGGTACGTGACCTTCGCGGCGCTGAGCTTTGCCGCTTCGCGAATGATGCCGCCGCGCTCCACTTCCACAAGTTTATAAACCAGATTCAAGTGCGGCGCATCGCCAGGCGTCGCGAGCGCCGTGCCCACGCCGAAAGCGTCGATCGCCGCATGTTTTGCCAGCAACGACGCGATGCGCGTCTCATCCAGATCCCCGGACGCGAAAATTTTCACGTCCTGCCATCCCGCGCAGTCGAGTTCGCGCCGGACCCACTGGCTGTCCTTCGCCAGATTGCCGCTATCGAGCCGCACTCCCGCGGGCTTGCGATTCATCGCGATAATTTTCTTCACCGCGTTGCGAACGTCGTAAGTATCGAGCAGCAGGACGGCATGCTCGGGAAACGCGTCGAGGAATTTCGCGAATGCTTCCGTTTCGTCCTCGTGTGCCATCACCCACGAGTGCGCTTGCGTGCCGTAAGTTTCCATGCCGAATTGCTGGCCCGCCAGCACGTTCGAAGTGCCCACGCAGCCGCCAATCGCCGCCGCGCGCGCCGCCAGCAAACTCGCCTGGCTGCCGTGCGCGCGTCGCGCCCCGAATTCCACCACCTGCCGGCCTTTCGCCGCGGTCACCACGCGCGCCGCTTTGCTCGCGATCATCGTCTGATAACTGAGCGTCGCAAGCAGATACGTCTCCATGATCTGCCCTTCGATGATCGGCGCCGTAACGCGCAGCATCGGCTCGCCGGGAAATACCAGCGAGCCTTCCGGCATCGCCCACACATCGCCCGTAAATCGAAACGTCGCCAGGTAATCGAAAAATTCTCCGCGAATATTCCGGAACACCGGATGCCGCCGCAAAAAATCAATTTCTTTCGCGGTGAAGTGGACGTTCTCAAGGAAGTCGAGGGCCTGTTCGAGTCCCGCCGCGACGAGGTAATTGCGGTGCGGAGGAAGATGCCGGACGAAAAGCTCGAACGTGGCGCGCGCATCGAAACGGGTCTGCAGGTAACCCGCAGCCATCGTCAGTTCGTATAAATCAGTTAGAAGCCCGGAATGTTCTGGCATTTTATTTTTCGGGATTTTGCTGCGGGTTCTAGCCGCGGTCGCGGCGCAACGTCAAACCGCCATCCACCACCAGCGCCTGCCCGGTGACGTAACTATCCGGCTCCAGGAAAAATCGCACCGCGCGCGCTACGTCTTCGGGACGCCCGAATCGCGCAATCGCTCCGCTCGCAATGTGCCGGTCATATTTTCCGGATTGCACGGTAGCTGTCGCCATCCCGGCCATGGTCGCACCCGGCGCCACCACGTTCACTCGCACATGATTCCATTGCTGCGCCAGAATCTTCGCCGCGTGCACTAAAGCCGCTTTCGGCGCGGCGTAATTCAAGCTCGAAGGGAAGGCGGCCAGCGCCTGCATCGTTGCTAACAAAACGATGCTTCCGCCGCCCGGCCTGTTCTCCATGGCCTCGCCGATTTCTTTCGCCAGCAGCACCGGACCCGCGTAATTGGATTCCATCGAGTCGAGCAGAGTTTCACGATTCAGGTCGGCAAAAGCGACGCGGGCAGGATCGCCGGGGAAAATGGCAGCACCGGCCAGCGGCGCGCCAGTTTCCGCTGCGGCCGTCAGATAAGCGCGGCGAACTTCGGGCACCGCGATGTCTCCGGCCACCAGGGAAATCGTACCGGGGAACTGAGCTTCGATTGATTGCGGCAAAGCCTCAGCGCGCTCGCGATTGGCGCGATAACCGACCACCACCCGCGCCCCTTCACGGGCCAGCAGCGCGACGGTGGCCGCTCCCAGGCCGCCGGTTCCTCCCGCCACAATCACCGTCTTGCCGGCCAGCGCACGCTCTGGAAACTCGTACCGAAACTGACGGTAAGCCGCCGCCTGAGCTTCATCCCAATACTGCGAGGTCATGATTCCCTCGAATGCCACGCCAAGAAAAACGCGTTTCCGTCAGTAAAACTAAGGGTATTTGAGCATTGCAGGGAGGCTGAAAAGACAAAACCCCCAAGCCTCCGTTCCATCCTTCAGAGCGGGCATGCCTGGGGGTTAGTCTTCAATCTCTGCGCCGAAGAGACTACTTCAGGACGGCGTCTTTGAACGCTTTTGCCGCGCGCAAACGTACAACGGTCTTGGCCTTGATCTTGATGGCTTCGCCTGTGGCCGGATTGCGGCCCATGCGCGCCTTGCGGTGCGCCTTCACGGCGCGGCCGATACCCGGAATCACAAACTTGCCAGAGCTCTTCGCTTCTTTCACGGCCAGCTTGAACAATTCGTCGAAGAAAGCCACCGTCTGCTTCTTGGAGACCGGCTTCTCCGGGGTGCTTACTTTATCGGTGATGTACGCAATAATCTTGGACTTGCTCAGCGGATTTGCCATCGAGTTACGTTTTCCTCCTCAGATTAAAATGCTTTTTGGTCCCGGGGTTCGGGATGCCTTCGGGACTATAGCTACAGTGTCGCGCGAACGCAAGGGAAACCTTCAAAAAAGCCCGATAAAACGGGCTTTTCCGGCGCGCTCCCAATTTGGGATAAATTTTTACTGCGCGGCGAGCTGTTCGTAAAATAGCGCGACCGACTTGATCCCGCCGAAATAATTTTCCAGCGCGATGTGTTCGTCGGGCGCGTGCGCATTTTCATCAGGCAATCCGAAGCCCAGCAGCACGCACGGAACCTTGAAAGTATCGTGCATCTGCGTGACGAACGGAATCGAGCCGCCTTCGCGGATGAAAACAGCTTTTTTCCCGAAGCCGGATTCCAGCGCGTGGATCGCCTTCTGAAATATTGGATGCGAATACGGCGCCACCCACGGTTTGCCCATGCTCAGCACTTCGAATTTGCAAGTCACCGACTTCGGCAGCAACTTGCGGATGTGCCGCTCGACGAGCTTCGCGATTTTCGCGGGATCCTGATTCGGCACCAGGCGCGTCGAAAGCTTCGCGTACGCTTTCGACGGAATCACCGTTTTAGCGCCTTCACCCAGATAGCCGCCCCAGATACCGTTCAGTTCGAGCGTCGGACGAATCCACAATCGTTCGACGATCGTGAATCCTTTTTCGCCGTCCAGCGCGGGCGCCCCTACTGTCTTGCGAAATTCTTTTTCTTTCCACGGCAAGGCATTCAGCGCTTTGCGCTCTTGCCGCGAAACCGTCGCCACATCATCGTAAAATCCCGGAACCGTCACGCGAAAATTCTTGTCGTGCAGCTTCGCGATCATTTCCGCAAGAATTGTAATCGGATTCGGCACCGCGCCGCCGAAGACTCCCGAGTGCAAATCCTGCGCCGGCCCGGTGATTTCCACCTGGTAGTAATTCAATCCGCGCAATCCGTAGGTAATTGAAGGCACGCCCTTCGCGAGCATCGAAGTATCCGAAACCACCAGTGCGTCGGCCTTTAATCGTTCGCGATTGCGTTGCACGAAATCCCACAGGCTGACGCTGCCGACTTCTTCTTCGCCCTCGATCATCACTTTCACGTTCAACGGCAGCTTGCCGGACTGGTTTTTCAGTGCCTCCAGCGCCTTGATGTGGATGTGTACCTGCCCCTTGTCGTCGGCCGTACCGCGCCCGAAGAGCTTTCCATCACGGACGGTCGGCTCAAACGCAGGAGCCGTCCACAAATCCAGCGGCTCCGCCGGTTGCACGTCGTAATGCCCGTAAAAAAGTATGGTCGGCTTGCCGGGTGCATGCAGCGACTCTCCGTAAACCAGCGGATGCATTTTCGTCGGCGAGATTTCCACATTTTCCAACCCCGCCGCGCGCAATTTTTCCGCCACCCAATGTGCTGCCCGTTCGATATCCGGTTTATGTTCACTTTTCGTGCTGACGCTCGGTATGCGCAGAAATTCTTTCAGTTCCTTCAGGTGCTCTTCACGCTTCGCTTCTATCGATTCGATAAGATTCATTCCGTGCTCCGCCAGGAATTTACGATTTCGGGCCGGCCAAAAATGCCGCTTCGTGCGCAAGACTTTGGAACCCTACCACGAAGCGGTTTGCGATTCCACGGAACCTTGCGCATTTTCAGCAAACTTTTCGCGACTGTGTTTTTAGACACTTCCAAAACTCGGATAGTTGACTCGCGTTCGTGCCCGTTGCACGATACGAGGTAGCCATGATCGAATCTCAAACAGCTCAGCAGCGCCGCAGTTCCCGCTTGTTCACGCGCATTCCCGTCCGTGCCAGCGGCAAGAATACGGACGGCCGGAAGTTCCGCGAGAACAGCCAGACCATCGTGATCAACGCGCACGGCGGCCTGCTCTACCTGCACGAATCCCTGGAACTGGGCGCGCAAGTCGTGCTGATCAACCCCGTCACCGAAGAGGAGCAGGAATGCCGGGTCGTTTATCTAGGCGACATGTCTGATAAAGGGACGCGGATTGGCGTCGAATTCCTGTCGCCCAGCCCTCATTTTTGGGGCGTCGAATTTGCGCCGCAAGACTGGCCCGCGCGGCCAGCCGCCCACCCGTCGCACTAGCGTAATTGCCACGGGCTTGGACGTTCCAGTTCGACACTTCGTTGTGCAACCCTTCGTAGACTACTCATACCACGACGGCAATCTAGTTTCCGGAAAGTTGCACGGCCCCCGATGCAGCAAGCGCCAAGAAATGACCATGAGTCATCCCTCGCGCCGTTCCTCCCCGCGCGGATTACTCGTAAGGGAAGGGACCGAACGAAGAACGGGCCGCCAAAAATGCAAAGGTTCCACGGGGCGGCTCCGAGCGCGAGAAGACTATGCGGCGCAGAAAGACAGCGAGGCAGCCATTTTCGCTGCCGGTGCGGACTGATTCAGCAGCGGAATTAATTCGATGGCAGCGGGTCGTCGTACTTTGTGAGGTCTACATCCTTCCACTTGCCGTCCATGATTTCCTGGCGGATTTGCGCGGCGGTCTTGCCTTGTTGCGATTCGGTGTAGGTGAAGATCGCTTCCTTCTTGCACAGCACGCAGTGCGCGCCGTGATAATCTCTGAAGCAATCGAGCAAGCTCTTGTGTCCCACTTCTTTGTCGCAGCGGCAGTAACAAGGCTGCTGATAGAGGATCGCCTTTTCCTTGGCGGCTAGCGTGTAAACATTCCGCGTTTCCGCATCCAGGAATTGTTTGGGGTCGAGCGTTTCGGGCAACGGCCCCTTGGGCGCTTCCGCGTGATACGCGGGAATATCGGCCTTGGCCTTCGCCGGAGTGGCCGCAGCGCCGCTCGCTTGAGCGTGATCATGATCGTGACCAGTTGGCGTGGTAGCCGACTGGGCTTGCGTGGAGGAGTCCTGCGCGGGCGCGGATCCAACGCCAAGCCCCGCGATCGCAAATCCAAAAATTGCGCTGACGAGCTAAAAGTCTGCGGACCATAAGGTGTCTCCAACTACGGGCGCATCGCGGCACCGTTTCCCGGATTCTGAGGCTCACTGGAATCTTACCACTTCCGGCCCGAGCGCGATCCGCTGATTCACTCTCCGCACCGGCAAGCCATCGTCCGCCCTGATGTCCTGGTCGAATTTACGTTCTTTCCGGCTCGTCTTACCGTATGGTAAGATATAGCCATGAAACGCCGAGCCAGCCGAACGACCACGTTTACCACCACGATCAGTTCCAAGGGCCAAATGGTTCTTCCCGTGCCGGTTCGCGAACGGCTCGGCCTTAAGACAGGGATGCATCTCAACGTGATCCTGGCCGAAGACGAAGATGGAGACAACGCCGATACGATCATTCTGCAACCTCTCACGCCACGCCTGATCCGCGAGCTGCGCGGGTCGGTGAAATGCGCCGGCGCGGCGCTCGACTACCTCCTAGAGGAACGCAAGCGGGACCGCGAGCGCGGGCGATGAGACGTTACGTCCTTGACGCGAATGCCCTGCTGATCTATTTCGGCGATCGCGGCGGCGCCAAACGCGTGCAAAGCCTTTTGCAGGAGTCACTGCGCCAGCGCACTCCGCTTCTGATGTCCGCGGTCAATTGGGGCGAAGTAATTTACTCCGTCTGGAAACGAGGCGGCGAAAGCGAAGCACGCACCGCGGAGAAGAACGCTGCGCGTCTTCCGCTACTGATCTTGCCGGCAGATCGTGAACGCGCCGCGGAAGCTGCCGGGGTTAAAGCCCGCCACGACCTTGGCTACGCCGATAGCTTCGCCGCAGCTCTCGCTCTGGAGTATTCCGCAACCCTGGTCACCGCCGACCCGGAATTTGCGAAGCTCGGCAAACGCCTCGCTGTGCTGGCGCTTCCACGACACAGCAGCCGCGGCTAGAGCTCCTGGCGCGATCCATCGCACTCCATCTGGCGCACACTCCCCACGCCGTCAATGCGCTCCGCCGGGCCCTTGATTCTTGAATTTTCGCGTGAAGAAAACCAGCGGCGCGCCGATCAGGCAGGCGCACCCCAGCAGCCAGAAACAATCGAGGAATCCCAGGAACGCAGCCTGCTGGGCGACGATCTGCGCTATCTGCGCCTTCGCGTGCAGCGCGGCATTCGTCGGCGAAAAACCGTGTGCCGCAAAATAACGACACATCGCGGCGAATGACTGCCGGTATCGCGCGTGCGTCGGATTTGCGTATTCCACCAGAATAGACTGGTGAAACTGCGTCCTGCGCGCCAGCACCGTCGTCACAAACGCGATCCCCACGCTGCCGCCCTGATTCCGAAATAGATTCGTAAGACTCGACGCTTTATTGTTTTTATCTTTCGGCAGGAATGAATACGCCAGTTGGCTTACCGGAACAAATAGCGGCGCGATCCCCAATCCTTGCAGCGCGCGCGCCAACGCAATGTGCTGGTAGTCGGTGCCGAGATCGAAACTCGCGTAGCGCCACATGGCCATGGCAAAAATTATGTATCCGACGAAAATCAACGGCTTGACGCCGAGCTTCGGCAGAATTCTTACGATCAGCGGCGCGAGCGCGACGATCACGAGCGCGCCCGGCCCCAGCGCCAGCCCCGCATCCGTTGCCGTGTAGCCGTAAAGGCTCTGCAGCATCTGCGGAATCAGCACCGTCGAGCCAAAAAGCGCGAAGCCAAATAGAAAATAGTAAAAATTGGCGATGGCAAAGTTCCGGTCGGCTAGCAGACGAATCTCCACCACCGGGTCGGGATGCCTCCACTCCCAGAAAATGGCCACCAACAGCGCGAGCACCGCCACCGAAAAGAAGCATACGATGAAGCGGCTTTCGAACCAGTCATCCTGCTGCCCGCGATCGAGCACCACTTCCAGGCATGCAAACCCCAGCGCCACGAGTAAAATTCCCAGGCCATCAATCCGCAACTTGCCGCCCGCCCGCGCTGCTTCCACCTCGCGTTTGAATTCAGGAGGATCTGAAACCACGCGGCTGGTCAGGATTAAAGACACGATCCCGATCGGAATATTGATGAAAAAGATCCAGCGCCAGCTCCATTGGTCCGTAATCCATCCGCCGAGAGGCGGCCCGATCGCCGGCGCGGTGACGATCGCCATGCTGTAGAGCGCGAAAGCCGCGGCGCGCTTGTGCGCCGGAAAAGTGTCCACCAGAATCGCCTGCTCCACAGGAGCGAGCCCGCCTCCTCCCACGCCCTGCATCACGCGAAAGAAAATCAGCAGCCCAAGCGACGGCGCCAATCCGCACAGCAGGGAACTCACCGTGAACAGCAGCACGCAGAGCATGTAATAGCGTTTGCGTCCAAAGACGCGGCTCAACCACGCGGAAAGCGGCAGCACCACCGCATTGGAGACCAGATAGCTCGTCAGCACCCAAGTGCTCTCGTCATAACTGACCGCCAAGCCGCCCGCAATGTGCGGCAATGCGACGTTGGCGATGGCGGTATCGAGCAGTTCCATGAACGTCGCCAGCGTGACCGTGGCGGCGATGATCCACGGATTGATGGCCGGCCGGTCGGCCGCAGTACGGGGGATGGTGACGGCAGTGGTGATCGCGCTCATAAAGGTGGTCCAGGCCTTTTTTTGATGCTAAAAGAGACCGAACGGTCTCATAAATATGCGCTATAATACCTTTAGAGACCAGTTGGTCGCAAGCCCAGCTGGCAGGAGCGCCATATGCGTAAGGGCGAACAAACCAGGCAGGAAATCATTCGCAAGGCCGCGCCCATCTTTAATCAGCGCGGCTACGAGGGCGCGGCGCTGTCCGAACTGATGCAGGCGACCGGCCTTGAAAAGGGCGGAATCTATCGCCATTTCGATAGCAAGCAGCAGCTCGCCTCCGTGGCTTTTGACTATGCTTGGAGCAAAGCTGTGGAAGCGCGCTTCGAAGGTATGCAGGAAATTCCAAACGCCGTGGACCGCTTGCAGCAGATCGTGCGGAATTTTCGCGATCGTCGCGAGGGTCTGGTGCCCGGGGGTTGCCCGCTTCTGAATACGGCAATTGATTCGGACGATGGAAACATTTCGCTGCGAAACCAAGCCCGCCGCGCGCTCGATAAGTGGCTAGATCGTCTCGCGACGATCGCGAGGGAAGGTCAAAAGCGAGGCGAAATCCGTCCCCGGGTAGCCCCCACAAAACTGGCCACGCTCATAGTCAGCACGCTCGAAGGGAGCCTGATGCTCAGCCGCTTGCAGCGCACCGACGAGCCTCTGGACGTGGCCTGCCGTTACCTCGACGATTATCTCGAGAGAGAAGTTCGCGCGCCAAAACTCGCAACCAAGCCAGGAAAGTCGTAAGCAACGAGCCGACGCGGTCATCGAGCAAGCGCGCGTCCGTTCTTAGTGTTGGGAACTTTCCAGCAGCTCCTTCAGATATTGCTGCCATACCGCGGCCCAGGTGTGCGTGCCGTGGCCGTGCGTCTGATCGGATATGGGAATCAGCACAAACTTGCCGTTCTTCACCCGCTTGATTTCGCGCTCGGCGATCCCCAACTCCGGCGGATTGATGAAGTCGTCGGCGGAATTCACAAACATCACCGGCACGCTGATTTTCTCAAGCCCGGGCGACGGGTCGTAATTCCGCGAAGCGCTCACCGCATACAGAAGGTCATTGGCATCGAGATACGAGGTGATTTTGGGCATGGACTCCGCGAGGAATTTGTCCGCGTCGTCGCGCGTCGGCATACTCTTCTGCATCTGCAAAGGCGCGCTTCCCGCGATGATCAGAAAATCGGCGCCAATTTGCAGGGCCGCACGCGGCTCGGTGGTGTAATCCCCGTTTTTCCAGTCCGGGTCCTGGCGAATTCCGTCTATCACCATTTTTCGCCACACGCGATTCCGCCCTGCAATCTGCACGGGCAGGCAGGCCAGCGGCATCATCGCGTCCATGAAATCAGGATACGTCTCGCCCCACACCCAGGAGTGCATGCAGCCCATCGAAGTACCCATCACCAGACGCAGATGGTTGACGCCCAGCGCCTTCTCCAGCAGTTCATGCTGGGCCGCGACCATGTCGTCGTAATCGTATTGCGGGAAGTGTGCATGCATCCCGTCGCTGGGCTTGCTCGACTTTCCGTGGCCGATGTTGTCGGGAAGAATCACGTAGTAGCGGCTCACGTCCAATAATTGGCCCGGCCCGAAGAGCACGCCCGCAAACTGCGCCGCTAGAAAGTTCCGCCCCGAGCCACCCGTCCCGTGAAGGATCAACACGGCGTTGCTGACGCGACCGCCCGGGTCGCGCAACGGTTTGCCGAACGTCAGGTAATGGAGCCGCAGCTCGGCTAATGTCTCCCCCGATTTGAAGTGGAAATCGTGGGCGACGTAATCGCCCTCCTGCGGCGG
The DNA here is from genome assembly GCA_963804625.1 of uncultured Acidobacteriota bacterium. Classification (GTDB taxonomy): domain Bacteria; phylum Acidobacteriota; class Terriglobia; order Acidiferrales; family UBA7541; genus Palsa-295. The sequence goes on from CAWDRJ010000001.1 coordinate 397,794, forward strand.
CGGAACTCCCGGCGGGAGATTCCCTTGCTGTTGCGCACGGCTCGCCAAGGACACCAGCAGCAGTCCCAGAGTCAGGAATGTGAGGCGCAATATCGTGGTACGAGGGATCATGTCTTCACCTCCAGCCCGCGCACTCTAGCACATCGTGCACGCCTCTCGCCTCGCACCCGAACCAGAGGACTCTTACGGGACGCATCGCGCCGCAGACACATCCGGCGCTCACAGATCTCCATAAGCGGTCTACAAAAAATAGAAAAGTATTACGGAAAATTGTATGCAACTTGACCACATCACTTCCTTGTATAGAAATCAGTGCGCTAAATCCAATCCGTTCTGAGATTTGTCCGGTCGCAAATTGCATGTTCATCCGGCTATGCAATTGCATATCGGTAAAACAGTGAGTGCCGGGCCTTCCCAAAGTCCCGGCGATATGGGGTGTGGTTAATCGCGAGCACGCGGTCCTAGACTGCGTTTGTAGAAAGTCCTCGCTTGTCCCAGCCAAGCTGACGTTCAGTTCATGAGAACTGCCAAATCGGCAGCTCTTTTCAAACCAGTCAGGGCACGCTGTCTTCATTGGAGGCGTGATGAAAGGAACGGACGAATCTGGCTTTGGGCTAAGTTCAATCATAGTGCGTACTACTCTGCTTTTACTTCTTCTTTGCTTTTGCAATCTCAGTCTTCAAGCGCAATCCACCGCTAATTTGAACGGCACCGTCACGGATATGTCCGGCGCCACGGTGCCCAACGCCAAAGTCGTAGTCACCAACCAAGCCACAGGCGTGGAGTGGAACGCACAAACCAATAGCGCGGGGCTATATGCCGTTACCTCGCTGCCGCCGGGTAATTATCAAATCACGATCACAGCCTCCGGTTTTCAGACGCTGATCCTCAAGGATCTCCGGCTGGATGTCGCCATGTCGGTAACCAAAGATCTCCAACTGACCGTCGGCGCGGTGTCCCAGCAAGTGGAAGTAACCACCGCAGCGCCGCTCATCGAAACGTCCACGACGGGCGTCGGCCAGGTCATCAACTCCAAGACCGTGCAGGAAATCCCGCTCAACGGCCGCCATTTCGTGGATTTGAATCTGTTGACTCCCGGCACCGTCACGCCCCCGGCCAACGGATTTCTCACCGCGCCACTGCGTGGGCAGGGCTCGTTCGCTATCAACACCGCCGGGCAGCGCGAAGACACCACCAACTGGCTGATCAATGGAATCAATTTGAATGACCCTTCGCAAAACCAGGTTACCTTTCAGCCGCCGGTTGATACGCTCGAAGAATTCAAGGTAGATAACTCCACCTTCCCGGCGCAATATGGCCGCAACGCGGGCTCTATCGTTAACATCGCCACCCGCTCTGGTACGAACGATTACCACGGCGAAGCTTTCGAGTTTTTCCGCAACAACGCGCTGGACGCCCGCAACTATTTCAACCCGACCACGACGCCCCAGGCCTCCTTCAAACACAATGAATTCGGCGGAGACATTGGGGGCCCCATTAAGAAAGACAAGATATTTTTCTTCGTCGCCTACGAAGGCATCCGCCAGCATCAGGGATTGACTCTCGAGACGATTGTTCCCAGCCAGAACCAGATCGCTACCGTCACTTCGCCGGCCGTCCAGAAGCTTTTGGCGCTGATTCCGGCCGCCAATATTCCCGGCACGGACACCACTGGCATTCCCGCAAACTATAACGGCTTCACCGGCGCTGCTCTCGCTAACGTCAGCCTAAACCAGGGCTCGGGAGACATAGACGTCGAGCTGCGGCAAGCGGATCGGCTCCATTTCTATTACGTCTTGCAGAAGGACCTCCGCGAAGAGCCGACCCAAAACGCCAATATTCCCGGCTTCGGCGATACCCGTGACGGCTTTCGCCAGCTGATGACCATCAGTGAGGATCACATCTTCAGCCCGTCCCTCGCCAATACGGTCCGAATCGGCTACAACCGGATTCACCTAATCTTCACTCCCACGGCGTTGAATCCGGCGGATTATGACATCACCTTGCCGCCAGGAGCCCCGGTAGGAGTCGGTATACCGAATATTGATGTGCTCGGCGACGTGCAATTCGGCGGGCCGGTCGCCGAACCTCAAGGCCGTGGCGATACCACCGTCGTGCTCAACGACACGCTGAGCTGGCTCAAAGGCCGCCACTCCATGGCGTTCGGCGGAGAAATTCGGCGCGCCTACAATAACAACATTGCCGAAAACATTGGCAGCTTCACATTTCCCACCATGGCGGACTTCATCGCGGACCAGGCTTCGGCCTTCACCGTCTTGCTGGGAGCCGGCAACGACCGGATTTTGCAGCCTTCCGTCGGCGTATTTGCCCAGGACAGCTTCAAATGGAAGCCCAACTTTACGATCAACTTCGGCCTGCGCTACGAATGGGATTCCACGCCCTCCGAGGCCATGGGCCGCTTCACGAATTTTGACCTCACCACAGGCACTCTTTTTCCGGCCAACCAACCCTTCCACACCAACAACAAGAACTTCGAGCCTCGCATTGGTTTCGCCTGGGATCCCTTCAAGGACGGAAAGACCTCCGTTCGCGCGGCCTATGCGATCCTGAGCCAGGATCCCACTACCAACATTGTCAGTCCTCTCAGTGGCAATCCGCCTTTCGCCTTCCCCATTAGCGTCAACTCCGCCACCAACGCGATCACGCTCGAGAATCCTTCGGCTTCGATCACGGGGCTCGGTCTGGGTCCCAGCGCGATCGATCCACAGTTCGACAACATGTACTCGCAGGATTGGAACCTTACTGTGCAGCGCCAGCTCACTTCGACGATGGGATTGGAAGTTGCCTATGTCGGCATGAAAGCCACTCACCTTCAACTGACCGGGAACTTTAACCAGCCATTCGTCACCAACGGTTTCTACGACTCCACTCGTCCCTATATCACTCTGCCGCTTTCCAGCCCGGTGTTGCCGGCGCAGTGCGCGCCTCCCAATCCGCCATGTTCCATCGGAAACATCACGCGAATCTTTGGTCCCGGGAATTCCAATTACAACGCCCTGTGGGTCACGCTCAATAAACATCTTTCCAACGGCCTCGAGTTTTTGGCCGCCTACACCTATTCGCACTCGCTCGATTACAGCTCGGTCAGTTCCGGTGACGCGGTTCCGGTGCAGAATGTCTACAACCCGCGCGGCGATTACGGCTCCTCGGAATTCGATACGCGCCACCGCGTCGTCGTCAGCGGCTTTTACGAACTCCCATTCAAGGGCAACCGGCTCGTTTCCGGCTGGCAGCTGGGAGTCGTCACCATGGCCCAGAGTGGTAATCCGATCACGCCGCTCCTGGTGATCGGACCGGCGCCGGGCTCTTCGCTCACCGTGCGGCCCGATCAGCTCCTGCCCGTTTCCGCCACCGACAATCCCAACCAGTTCTACAGCAATACGACCTTGTGCGAGCCGTTTGATGGAACGCCAACGGGTGGTGCTCCTGCAATTCCCGACTGCGCTACCACGACCAACGCGGCATTTGCAGTTCCCTGTACGTTCAGCGGCATCCCGACGACTCCCGGCGGCAAGACCTACCCGATCGTGCCGGGTACCTGCCACCCCGGAAGCGCCGGCCGCGATTCGCTTCCCGGGCCCAAATTCGTCAACACGGATTTTTCCATCGTCAAGAACACCAAGTTGACGGAAAGGCTCAACCTGCAATTCCGCACCGAAGTATTCGACTTGTTCAATCACCCGAACTTCGGTGATCCGACCAACACCGCAACCAGCGCCGCATTCGGCAAAATCCTCAGCACGCGTTTCCCGGTAGGAGATTTCGGCTCGGCGCGGCAAATTCAGTTCGCGCTGAAGCTGCTCTTCTGACGGGTTGCTCACGCAGTACGCGATGGGGCTCACCCCCGGGCCCCGTCGCGCTTTTTTTTGCGCGTAGCTGATAGCCTCGCGCTTCTGATTGAAAATGTACGCTCGCCAAAGCCGCCGAAACCTACGCCCGCAAGACGGGCGAAAAGGACGATCTTCACCGCCAGAGCGTTGGAACTTCTACCGGCTCTACTGAATCCATTATGATGAGGTGGCCCTCTTCGCTCAGCCCCGGGGTAATCTGCACCGATCAAATGGCTTCGAGCCCGTAATTTCAATTGCGTGAAGGAAAAGGAGGAATCATATGTCAGGCACCAAATCCGCAATGCAACCGGGATCCAGTCCCGCCGCGAAGGCCGGCGAGTTTCTGATTGGCAACGATCTTCGTGTTGTCCGTCTCGGTTTCGGCGCAATGCGCATCACTGGCAAGGGTGTTTGGGGCGAGCCCGCCGATCGCGCGGAATGTATCCGCGTTCTACGTCGCGCCATCGAGTTGGGGATCAATTTCATAGATACCGCGGACGCCTACGGCCCAAACGTCAGTGAGGAAATCATCGCCGAAGCACTCCACCCGTATCCCGCAAATCTGGTGATTGCCACCAAAGGCGGGTTCGAGCGGACCGGTCCCGACCACTGGGTCGAAAATGGCAAGCCGGAACATCTCCGCTCCGCGTGCGAAGGCAGCCTGAAGCGCCTCCGTCTCGAGCGCATTGATCTCTACCAATTGCATCGCATTGATCCGAAAGTTCCTGCCGACGACCAACTCGGCACGCTGAAAGAGCTGCAATCACAAGGCAAGATCAAGCACATCGGCCTGTCCGAAGTCACCGTGAAGCAAATTCAACAGGCGCAAACAATCGTTCCCATCGTAAGCGTGCAGAATCGTTATAGCCTCGCAGACCGCGGCTCCGAAGACGTCTTGCAATATTGCGAAAAACAAAAAATGGGCTTCATCCCTTGGTTCCCACTGGCGGCCGGCAAATTGACCGGCGAAAAGAGCCCGGTTAGTCGCGTCGCCGGGGAATTGAAAGCGACGCCATCGCAGGTCGCTCTCGCATGGCTGCTCGCGCGCTCGCCCGTCATGCTACCGATTCCCGGAACCTCCCGTGTCGCGCACCTCGAAGAAAATGTCGCGGCGGCAGGATTGCAGCTCGACGAAAAGGAAGTAAAGGACCTGGGCAAAGCCGCCGGCGCGAAGTAGCCACCCGCTATCGCCAAGGAAACAATCCGCGCTGCACGGCGCACCGGCCGCGGCAAAAGATGTGCGCGCCGCAAAGCAAAACACAGGCGCGTTGTTTCTCCATTGGCTGAGCTGCGCGGGCAAGTTAAACTGGAAAGCGGAGGGGTGGGTGAGTGGTTGAAACCGACGGTCTTGAAAACCTTGTGCTAGTACTGGAACCACTGACAAAACAGATAGTTAACGGCCAACATAAGACATCAAACGGCGTGAATCGGGCTGCGTCGCCAGAAATTGTTCACCTATTTGTTCACCTGATAGGAATTTTGTTCACCTTCTATGCTTGACCACGCGCGAGCATTCGGCGAGAGAACAAACCGTTAGGGTAGCCGGAGGGCTCAATCCTGCTTAACGCCTCCACTATTGCCCAAGATACGTTAAAGCGGCGCGGAACGGAGCGCTGGAAACGCGAATCAGTCCCGCATAAGGCGAGTACATCTGTACAATCAGGAATATCGCGCCGGAAACCGAAAGCGCGGAAATTAAAAGGCTTACCACCACCGTCGCGTTGCGAGGGGCGAACAGCCCGAAGCTGGTGAAAACAATCGCCAGCCAGAAAGTCAACACAATTAGTAATGGTAATGGGACAGTAGTGTCCCAACGTTACGTGAACAAAATCAATTGGTTATCGGAAACGCGTTGAATTTCGTCAGTCATCGTTTGGGCAAGTAGTTGATCCAATGGGATTTTCTCGAACATGGTCAGGCTGAGGATCTGTAGGATTTCATACAGGCTGGCCGAGAGATGCAGTCGCTTCTTGACGATGGCGACCAGAACGTAGGCGGAAACGGCTATCCAGATTTGTGACCTGACCGCGTTTTCCGAAGTTCCGAAGAATGCTTTGATTCGCAGATGCTGCTTGATCCATTTGAAGAAGAGCTCCACTTGCCAGCGGCAGCGGTATAGTTCGGTGATCGTAAATGCTGGCAAGACAAAATTGTTGGTCAGAAAAATGAGGGTCTTGGCGGTTTCAGGATCCTTGAAGCGGATGCGCCGCAACGGTGCCTCGAAACCTTGATGCGAGTAGAAGCCAGTAAGGACGACACTCTGGTCGCAGATCAGCCCGGTCTCGCGATCGACCGGATGCGAGTAGCGCCGTTGGACTTTGAGGTTCGACTTGCCCCGGGTCACGAAGAAGCTGCCGGCCTCGTGGAAGCGATAGAGGCGCTCGAAGTCGAGGAAGCCACGATCCATGATGTAGAAAGCGCCCGGCTCGGGCAGCAGTTGGTCGAGGATGTTGACCTCGTGCACCTTACCATCACTAATGTGAATGAAAGTGGGGATGTTGCCGCGCAGATCGAGCAGCGTATGCAGCTTGATGGCTGCCTTGGCCGTGCGGAATACCGCCCACGGAAATACCGACAGACACAGATCGATAGTTGTGGTGTCGAGCGCGTAGACGGTTTCTTGCAGATCGACGCCGAAGGACTCCTGCGCATACAACGGCCGGGCGATGCCGATCAGGCTCTGGGCAAAATCGGCATAGATGCGCCAGTCGCGCACCGCGTTGGCATTGGCCAGCGTATTACGAGCCACCGCCGAACGGATCCCGAGATGATAGAGCTTGGAACTTTGCGCGCGCAGGCATACTTCAATGTCCCGAAGACTCTCCCGAAAGGTCAACTGAGCGAAGGCCATGCACAGGAATTGATCCAGACACGAGAAGGACTTCACTTTGAACGTGCCCCGATAGCGGGTGACGCAATGGCGAAAGGTGGTCAACGGAAGATGTTGCATCAGCTGCGCAAACACCAGCTTGCCTCGGTTCATCGATGCCCCCACGAAGTTATGCTTCGCAGGGTGGCAGAATCAGCATTCGCAGTTCAAATCGAGACCAAGAGAATCTGCCGGTTATGCGTTTCTCATCAATAATTTACGGAAGGCAAAGGCCGAAACGTTGGGACACTACTGGTAATGGGACTGAATTGACACTCTGCGCCGCGATCAACCAACGCGTCTGTCCCAGCGATAGCAGAATACTTAGCGCTTGGATCTTGATCGAACTTTGCGCATCGTCCTTCGGCGAGAGTTTCTCAATTTCGTCGTAGAGAGATTTGTTATCCGGGAACAGATCAACTCCGGAAGTGCCGTCTGCTTCTTTGGTTGACACCATATCGAGCACGCGAGCGATATAGCCGCGCAAGTCGTCACGCGCTTCCTTCGTCTCCGGCCCGTAAAGGGCCAGCAGACGGTCAAGCAACACGATTCTGCTCGACATCTCCGTTAGTTCGGCGTTCTGCGTGTCTAGGGATGACTTGGCAGAACCGATCAGGAGGCCGAGTACAAGAGCGACCATTGTCGAGACTAGCGCCATCCCTAACTTCACTGCATCTCTGGAATCAGCATCCAAGCTATGCTGTGGCAAAATGGAAGGAAGCGCCATCCCGAGCACCGCGCCGCCACAAATAATCATAAACGTAATCAGGCTGATGCCGATGGAACCCATGTTAGTTTGCCTCGGATACGAATTGGAATTGCGTGCTCCGCGGAATCGCGTGAGGGGGCCAGGGGACGCTACAGCCAAAAGTAACAGGGTTATGCCCTGCCGAGCAAATCGAACGTGTCGGCCAGTTCAACGACTACGCGCTATCTTCACCACATGGACATCCAAACCAAACGCGAAATTCTTCAGGCGGCGAAAAGAGAGCTGATGCGCCACTCGTGGGCCAGAAAATGATTCCGTGCGCCTGGACGGACAAGACGGAAACGCTGCGTACGCGTTGTCGGGCTCGCGGGAATGCACGCGCAAAATAGGGAGGACATCTTGGCCGCAAAAATTCTCATGGTTCTTAGTGCGAGCATTGTCTTTACGCTCGGAGTCGTCCACCTCGTCTATACGTTCTGGGGGCCAAACCTCACGCCCCGTGACCCCGCACTGCAAATCAGCATGAGCCAGATTGCACCTGTCATTACGAAAGACACAACAATGTGGCGGTGTTGGGTGGGCTTCAATGCCAGCCACAGCATGGGACTTATTTTGTTCGGCTTGGTTTTCGGTTTTCTCGCATTGGCCCATAGCCAGCTACTCTTCAAATCACCGTTCCTGCTCATTGTCGGGCTGGCAATGCTTGGCGGTCTTGCTGTGCTCGGCAAGGTTTATTGGTTCAGTGCGCCTTTCAGAGACATCTGCATTTCTTTGGCCTGCTATGTCGCCAGCATTGCGCTATCGCGGGCCTTAATAATGCGCTCCTGACGTAAACAGCGATAATGCTCACGACCCGGACCGGCTGGTTTCGGATTCTGGGCGGATTACGGCAATCCGGAAGTTATCGAACATGCCTGGTTGCGTCGCGTTACCCGACAAGTGGTTTTCAATCAAATAACGTTCGCTCGATCATGGGTGGTAGATCTGGATCCTCATATCTGGATCCTCATATCTTGCAATCTCCTCGGCGGCTGAATTAGTCTCGGGCTTCCCATGTCCACTAACAAGCCATTCTTTCCCGATTTGCGGCCAGTCAAAAAAGTTGTCACTCCAACGGGCGACGTTTTTGTTCGGAAGACGTGCAAATGCGGTGCTGAATTCATGGGCGCAGCCGAACAGACGCGTTGTGAAAAATGCCTTGCGAAGAAAGCAAAACGCAAGTGAGGAATCGCTCACGAGGGCGGCCCGCTTTTATTCCGCGGAAAAAATGCCCTGTAGCTAGCGTGCTAATATGACGCTAACGTTACGGAGGGATGTGAATGGAACCGCTGGAAACGACAGGTAGTATCGTTGCCTTCTTGATTTATGTGGGTCTGTTGTATCAGCAAAATAGAATCATGCAGCGACAGAATGAAATCATGGAGAGGCAGGAGCGCAATAGAAAACCCGTCGGTGTCGTTCAACGCCCCTATAGGTTTTATTGGCCGATGATAGTGATGGGACTGTTGACTGTAGTCACCGTCACGGCGGTCGGAATCTACTGGTATAGCTCTCTCAATTCATTGCCAGAAGATACTGAAGAAAGCTCACCCGTGCGAGATTATGAGTGGGCGTACGTCCCGAAGCCTGTAACTGGACAGGCCTCTGGTTCCTGCTCACTATTAGTAAACGGAAAGCGATTTTATCGGTGGAGCAATAAATATCGGCTAGCATTTGCATGCTTTACGTGGAACGGTGACGGTGATATCGACGATTCGGCTCAAGTGCTTTTTAGCAAATCCTATGAAATTCAAAATGACATGGAACAAATGTTGCTCTATTGGACGCCATCGTTTCATTCAAACATGAAACCTACTTACGGGATGAATTTGAAGCTTTTTATGGTGCCAGTAGGCATAGATATTGAGCACGCGTCAACGGTACGGCAGGCCAAAGCAACGGGCGCGAGGCAAGTGTGGCACGGCGCAACGAAACGTGCCCCGGAAGGCCAATTCTGATGCATATATCGCGGAAAGGTCGAACGCTGGCGGGGCCAAAGTCCACGGCTATTTACGAACGGATCTCTTCTTTCCGTTTACCTGCCCCCGAAGAAATTCCTTCCGGCAAATCGTGAGGATTCGTTTGGCCGCAGCATTGGTGGGCTTTAATTCGCGCGTGACGAGATCGTAGGCGCGGGCAAACTTTAGGCAGCCAAGCCAAATTCCCCGCGGGTGATCCCAACCATATTCGTAGAAATCGTCGCGGATGTCGCGCGCCGTTTCTTTTTCAAGTCGCGCGAGGCTGGTGATCGCCATGCGTGGATTAGCCGAACTGCTTCCAGACTCATGGTAAGACTACAGGCCGGGGAATCATGGCAATAATTCCGATTCCAGTGAGGATCAAACCTAAGACGAATATCCAATAGGCGGGAGCATGAAAGGCATTGTGATAACCTCAAGGGTCACTGCAAAGCCGGCCATGCGGGGTCACTTCAAAAGCGGCCATGGGAAGGATCCCGGAACTTAGATGTTGTACTCTTCCGTTCGCTTTTCGGGCAAGTCTAATCTCTCAGATTTCGAGCTAGAGGGCCATTTCCTCCTCGAAGCGCGGAAAAAATCTCGTTTGCAGGGCCGTGGTTGCATTTTCTCGAGGTCTCCCATAGTTCCGGTCGTGGCTTTCCGGCTATTTTTCGACGCGCTGCTCTTCTATTGTTCCGCCGGTAACTTGGTCCTCCAGCTCCGCGGCCCGCATTTGAGGATATGGCCGTGGTGGAGGAGGCGGTCGAGCATGGCGGTGACCGCCGCGCTGTCGCCAAGCAGTTTCCCCCAGTCTTCCACCGGGCGGTTGGAAGTTACCAACGTGCTGGCGCGTTGGTAACGGCGCATCACGATCTCCAGTAGCTCTTCTGCCGCGGTGGGTCCTAACTTACGCATGCCCAAGTCATCGATGATCAGCAGGGGCACGGTAGCCAGCAGTTCCATGTGCTCTTTGCGTTTTCCGTCCAGGGCGGCTTCGGCGATTTCCTCGAGCAGGACGTGCGCCTCGCGGTAGATCACCCGATAGCCCTGGCCGATGACCGCCTGCCCGATGGCCTGGGCCAGATGGCTTTTGCCGCTGCCGGGTGGACCTAGAAAAAGTGCATCTTCGCGGCGAGCGATGAAGGTGGCCGTGGCCAGATCGAAGACCAGGCTTCGATTCATCTTCTTGTTGAAGTTGAAATCGAAGTTGTCCAGCGTCACCTGCGCATCGCGAAATTGCGCTTGTTTCCGGCGCCGTTCCAGCAGGCGGTCGCCGCGACGAGTCAGTTCATCGGATACCAGACAGGAGAGGAAGTCGATGGGGGCCATCGGTTCTGCTTGGGCTTGCTGCAGGCGCGTCTCCAGCACCGCCGCGATGCCGCCCAGACGCAGTTGGCGCAAGGCATGCTTCAACTCGATCAGATTCATTCCGGTTGCTCCTTGCTTTGGAGATTGATGAAATCGCGATACTCGGTGAGCCCGCGAATCAGGGGATCGATCTGGCGTAAAAACATTTGCGGGTGTGGGCGGCGCTCCAGATAACGACGCACGAAGCGATATTCATGCACACCGACGTCCAGCGCGGTAGCGCAGGCCTCTTCGACCGCGGCCGCTCCGTATTTCTTAATCAGGGAAAGCACTCCCAGAATGCGGCGGATGCCTGTCTCTGCTTGCCGCTGATAGATCAGCTGGCAGAGCTTGCCGATCTGAGCTCCCGCATGTTCGGCACGCCGCAACAGTTGCGTCGTGCCGAGCGGCATTTTCTTGGGGTGATCTTCTTCCTGGATGCGATATCCGCCGCGTTTCTGGCGCAGGTGCTCACGAAGAAGTTGGTGGGTGTTCGGATGCAGGATGCGCACGTACAGCGCATCCCATTGCACCTTCACCGGCCGCCCGATCCATCCCGGCGGCAAGCTGTAATAGGCGGCCTCGACTTCCACGCAACCGTCCAGATGCACGACGCGTTCTCCGTATTGGTAATAGCGGAAGGGTTCCAGAGGCAAGGGCAGCAAGTGCGGTTTTTCTTCGGCGAACATGACGGCCACCTGCCGTTTCGTCGTGCCATGGATGCGCGTGTCGGCCCAGCGCTGCTCCCAGCGATCCAGATAGGCCTGCGCTTCCTCCAGACTCTCGAAGCGCATTCCTTTGAGCGGTGTTTTCTGCGCGTGGCCGATCCCCGACTCCACTTTCCCTTTGCGATCGGGATCTTGGATCCGGCAAGGCAGTGCCACCACACCGTAGTGCGCCAGGACATCTCGAAACAGTGGATTGACAGTGGGATCGTAAAGGTCGGGAGCCAGCACTCCTTCTTTCAAGTTGTCCAGGACCACCACTCTGGCACAACCACCTAAGCGACGAAACGCTTTCTCATGGAGTTCGGCCCAGATGCGCGCACTGGAACGCCAGGTCAGCAAGCGCACCGATTTGCGACTGTAGCCGAGAGTCAGCACGAACAGCCGCGTCCGGCGATACTTGCCACTCTGCGTTTCGCGCACCATCGGACCACTGCCGTAGTCGACCTGCGCTTCTTCTCCCATGGCGGTCAGGATGATGCCCGCCGCTTCTGGAAGCCGGGGGCCCCGAAGCTTGCGCACGAAGCGCTTCACCGCCTGATAGTCGCCGGCAAAACCGTGGTCGGACACCAGGTCTTGCCAGATCGCCTTGCCATTGCGTCCACGGGCGAGGTCCTGCTCGATCAACTCCCGGTGCGCTTCACAGACACTTGCCGAGGGAGGAGCAGGGTCACTCGGAGCGTCCTGTTTTTCTGAAAAAGAGCCTACAAAGTCGGGGGTCACCATGGCCGGTTTTGCCCCAGAGTCGGGGGTCACCCGTATGGCCGGTTTTGCCGGCGCTCGGCGTCCCCACCCACCCAGGCAGGCACACCACCACCCCGGCTGACTTTAGGTAAGCACTTGCGGTTTCTCTACGGACACCAGTGGCTTGCTCGATGCGCCGTAAAGGCCATCCGAGCTTCCCCAGTGCGATGACTTGTTGCTTCTTTTCTTCGCTCAAGACATTGCTCATGCCGAAGGAGCCTATAAGGGCTCCTCTCGGAGTCAATGTCCCGGGCCTTCCTATGGCCGGTTTTCAGCTGACCCTACATGGCCGGATTTGGGTGACCCCTGAGGGATAAAAAGAAGTAATATCGAATCCGACTGAACCTGTCGTTCCCGGTGGTACCAGCGATCTTCGAAAAGCATCCCAGACCAAAAAAGCAAAATAGACGATAGTTCCGACCACTGACAAGCCGATTCCAAAAAGCAAACCTTTTAGGGTAATCATTGATGTTCCTCCTATGAAAATTAAAAGGGGGAGCATTTGGCTCCCACATTCTACCTCTGTTTATATGGACGCCAACGGTGGGGGTGTCAACTGGCAGGATGCCGGCTGCCTCGGAGTTACGACCGCCCGCTCTGGCGAACACGCGCAAACCGAGCGTGTGGATTTTCAAGTGTCCGGTAACGCGACGCGATATAAAAGGGCGCCCCTTTTGGAGTAGGGTTTGGAGTGTTCGCCTCAAACCCACAACAAAAAGGAGCGCCCTCACATGAATAGCGTGAAGTATATCGGGATGGATGTGCACAAGGAAGCGATCTGCATCGCCGTTCTAGACTCCTCTGGCAAGCTGGTGATGGAGTGCACGATCGAAACCAAGGCCAGCATCATTGTGGATTTTCTCAAAGGATTGCGCGGAAGTTTGCACGTGACGTTGGAAGAAGGTACGTGGGCCGCCTGGTTGTACGACTTGATCAAGCCACACGTCACCGAGCTGGTGGTCTGTAATCCCCGCCGGAATGCTTTGCTCAAGGAAGGCAGCAAGAGCGACCGCATCGATGCGCGGAAGCTGGCCGAGTTGTTGCGCTCGAACATGGTCCGCTCGGTGTATCACGGGGAGAATGGTGTACGGACGCTGCAGGAGCTGGCGCGGAGTTACCTGGCGATCAGCACGGATGTGATACGAGTGATGAGCCGGGTGAAGGCGATCTATCGCAGCTGGGGGATTCCCTGCACGGGCAAGCAAGTCTATGCAGCGCGCCATCGTTCCGAGTGGCTCGGTAAAATCGCAGAAGCCGGAGTACGCCGCCGCGCGGAGTTCTACTACCAACAGTTCGACGCATTGCGATCTTTGCGCCAGGACGTGCGGCGCGAGCTGCTAGCCGAGGCGCAGAAGCACGATGCCTGGAAATTGCTACGCGCGATTCCGTTCATCGGCCCCATCCGGGCGGCTCTGCTGATCGCTTTGATCCAGACACCGCATCGTTTTCGTACCAAGCGACAGCTCTGGACGTTCAGCGGGTTTGGCATCGAGACCTACAGCAGTGCCGAGCATCGTTACGTCCAGGGAGAGCTGCAGCGCGCGAAGAAGCCGGCCTCGGTTCGTGGGCTGAATCGCAATCACAATCACGATCTGAAGAACTTGTTCAAGAGTGCCGCCACGGTAGCCGCTGCCAAGCCCGGACCGTTCCAGGAGTTTTACGAACGTTTGCTGGCTAAGGGAATCAGGCCGGAGATGGCGCGTCTAACCTTGGCGCGCAAGATGGCGGCCATCACTTTGACCATTTGGAAGAAAGGAGCACGCTTCGACGTCCAACATCTGAAACCACAAACAGCTTGAGTGTCACTGGAATCCGTTCCATCCCTGGGATTCCCTCCCAGTGGTGGCCAGTCTGATTCCTGAGACACTCGGGTTCGAGGGCGAGTCTCAGCTGATTAGTTAGGCTTGGCGTGCTTCGGGCGCCTAAGTCTCTCACGCGACTCTAGTCCCCCTCGGATAACCCGAAAAAGCTATGGGCCACGAGTCCCCAATGGAACCATGGTTGGCACCTGACAACCGTGTTGCTGCTTTGTTGGTCTCAGAACCGATTGGCTTCGTCGCGCAGAGGCGATGAAAAACGCTGATAGAGAAAACCAAAAGCGCTACACATCTGTCGTAGCGTCCCGAGTTCCCGGAACGGAAGGCCAGAACAAACCTGCTCAATGGGGTGGGCTGGACGGCAAGAAAAACTCCGGCCACAGGAGAAGTGTTTTTTCCTTGACACCTTTTATGGAACTAATCAGGCAACTGGACTGAGACAGTCGCGATTTCGCATAATGGGCCTTCTGACCCTGATTACTTCGGGCTTGCCCGTCACTCGTCAGAAGTCGGGGCACGCTGGGGATTCGGCGAGCCGCTCCAAGCAACGCCAAGGGACAGACTCACGCTCGAACAAAGGGGAATCACCAAGTCAACCTGCTCGCCGCGCGCAGGGCCTAGGTCTTCAAACCTATGCGGCGAAGAAGGTCTTGGAAGCGGGGATCAGAACGCAGGCTATCAAGCAGCAAGTCAGATTTGAGCGACCAGCAAATGTCCAACGACTTCTCCGAGTAAGCTTTCTCCAGAAACTCGAAGGCTTTGTCGATCTCGCCGAGGCCCGCATAGATCGTGGCCATCGTGTATGGCGAAGCAGAGGTCTCTTTTAGTTTGCTCTCCAACTCGCGAAGGATCTTTTCCGCCTCGGCTTTTTTGCCTGCGGCTGAATAGGCGTGGGCTAGCGCCACAGCGCTCCGAGGATTACCCGAGATCTTAATCGCTTTCTGGTACTCGGAAATCGCCTCCTGAAGCTTGCCTGTACCCTCGTAACCAACGCCGAGGTTGAAGTGCTGGAACCAATCGTTTGGGTCTAAAAGCAGGCCTCTCCTGCTGGATACTATCAAATTAGGGTAATCCTGTAGTTCATAGTAGGTCGCGGACTCGGTATGCCCCGCACTGAAACCATAGTCCAATTGGTCAATCTTTGTGAGTTCAGCGAGCGCCTCGGCTCGTCGGCCAATAAAGGCGAGAAAAGTAGCGCGATCTTCATGCGCGCAGCTGTAGCTGGGCGCTAGAGCGATGGCACGGTTGAACTCGCGATCGGCAGTGTTCCAATCCCAGTCGAACTCGGAACTCAGCAGGCCGAGGGTATCGTAGGCTTCACCGATGCTGTCGTCCAGTTCCAGTGCTTTGGCTAATGCTTCCTTGGCAGACCGGTAAGCCTGATCTTTTTGCAAAGCTCCTGCCAACGCCAAGTAGACGTAAGTGTCTGCGAGCCCCGCGTAAGCAAGAGCGAAGTTTGGATCTTTCTGAATCGCTTCCTCGAAGTAACGCTGCGCTCTCCTAAGGGAAGCAGGCTTGGTGTACTCGGTGGTGAAGTAAAGACGCCCTTTGAGATAGGCATCGTATGCGTCTGGGTTCACCGCGTGGGCCCGGCGAATCAGAGCCTGCTGCGTTGGAGTGAGTTGTGCGCGAACTTGCTCCGCTATGGCGTCCGCCACCTCACCTTGTAGCTTCAGGATGTCGCCAAGATCGCGGTCGTATGTCTCTGCCCAAAGATGCTGGTCGGTAGAAGCCGCGAGTAGTTGCGCGGTGACACGCACTCGCCGACCCGAACGAATGACCGACCCTTCAACGATGGCTTCCACATTCAATTCTCGTGCAATTTCCGGCAGGCCCTTTTTTGTGCCTTTGTATCGCATGACGGAAGTTCGCGAAATCACGCGCAGCGAGCCGACCTTGGCGAGGTCCGTAATCAACTGGTCGGTCATCCCGTCCGCGAAGAATTCTTCTGACAGGTCGCCGGACAAATTGTCGAGGGGCAGCACGGCGATGGAATTTGGGCGGGCGGCGGCACTTGTGGGATGGGTACCCGTGCGGGCCAGCCAGAGGGCAAAGGCTATAACCATGAGGGCAAGAATGGTGGTCACCAGCAATGCGCAGGCTTAGTAAGCCCCGGCGCAACGGATACTTCACCCGGCCGCACTGAATCCGCAGAAGAAGGCGGCGCCTGAGCTTCTTCCCTTTCCACTGGCGCGATAAACCTATATCCGCGGCGCGGAAGTGTTTCAATGTAGCGGGGAGTCTCGGCGGAGTCGCCGAGCACCTCGCGAAGGCGCGCAATCGCATTGTGAAGACTATGGTCGTAATCGACGAACGTGTCGGCTGTCCAAATCTGCGCCCGTAGTTCCTCGCGAGTGACCACATCGCCGGCGCGATTTAACAAAGCGGCCAGGACTTGCAACGGTTGGCCATGCAGTCCGAGCCTCACACCCCGTTTACGCAGTTCACCCGCGCGAACATCCAGTTCAAATTGTCGAACGCAGTACACGCGCGCCTGGTGCGGAGGTAGGCATATTAACGCCCAGAAGGTTGGCAGAGTCTATCACACTTCTTACTGGTCAGAGGCACGTTTGCTGGGGGGCGGGGACACGTTTATCTTCAATAGCTTAACGACGGAGAAAACTTTGGGGATGGATGGAGGCCGCGAGGATTGCACTCCACCCAGGAACCAGCAAAAGTGCGAGTGTTTTTTGCGGGCTCACGAATCGAGAGAGCCACACCCCCCGGAAAGCCGTTCGTGAGCCATTCGCTACGGGAAAAAACAAAAGGAGAATCAAATATGAAAAACTTGTCGCGTATGCCCATGCTGTTAGCTGCTCTTCTGGCACTTAGCCCCTTTACCTTGGCACAGGAGCAGGGGGACCAGGACAAGCTCGTCGAAATCGTTCGCAACGCCACCCAGCAGTACCAGGATGTCAACAAAGCCACCGCGGCTGGATACAGTCCTGTCCTCGGCTGCGTCAGCGGCTCCGACCATGGAGCCATGGCATCCACTACGTCAATTCCAGTCTGCTGAACGGACCCGTTGACGCCACGCAACCGCAAGCTCTGATCTATGAGCCGACCTCGAACGGTCAATACAAGCTAGTTGGCGTCGAGTTCATTATTCTCGCGAGCGCCCTTCCCCCCAACGCCGCTCCGCAGCTGGAGGGTCACCTGATGCTGTACGTCGACGGTCCTTCTGCGTCAAGGCCAAAGGCTCCCCCGAACCGTTACGGCCTACCGGCGTTCTTCGAACTCCACGTTTGGGCGTGGCGGGACAACCCCCAGGGCGCGTTCGTGGACTGGAACGACCATGTGACTTGCGCACAGCAGTAGAGGCAGAACCGCCCATGGTGGCAGCGCCAGTGCAAGACCGGCCGCGAGCCAACGTCGGTCCAGGTGCAAAGCTCGGACCCTATGAGATTACGTCGCCGTTGGGCACTGACGGAATGGGCCAACGGTCGCAGTGCATGAGTTCACAGCATGTGCCGTGAGGAAATCGGGGCCTTTCGAAAGACTCATATCCGGGTCTGAGGAATTCGGTGAATGGAACCGCGAGGAATCTTTCCGCCTCATGGCATGAGCAACCCATGCTCAAAACGAGGTCTTTGACCCACTTCGCGAAAAGAACGCGCTGCTCTTCTACGCTTGCAGCGCGTAACAGGGCTTCTTCATCATGCCAGTATTTAGTGTTCACCTCGAGTCCGTTGCGACGCGGTGCCGGCCGCGGCATTTGCTTCTCTGGGTTTCTTAGCGTTCGTTCAATGCCGTTACAGCGGATTTTCTTGAATCCATGCGCGATCGGTTTGGAACGAAGGCAGGGCTTGCCAATATTTCATCTACAGCGGATTGCCCTATGACCGCGTCAGTGCCTTCCGAGGCCACAATCACGAGAACTTCGTTTCGCCATCCGACCGCCACAAAAAAGATGCGTCCGAACCGTCGCCGTCTGGATTGCCGTTAAAGTCCAGGCTGTGCGCCCAATGCGCGCGTTGTGCGCTGCCGTCAAATCGTTGCGGGATGTGAGCGGCGCAGACGGTCAATGCCGTCCAGTAGACTGCGCCTATGATGAAGCCGTTCGTGTCATCATGTTTTAGCCAGCACGTCCGTTGCCAAGTTAGCGGAACCGCATTTCATCGCGCTCCCGCTTGGTCTTCTGAAACATACTGCTCAATCAGGTTGTGCCGCTTCAGGAAGTGCTGCATTCTCAAAAAGGTGTCGAGACATATTTCAGATTGAACATTCACATAGTGCCAATCGTAGGCGGGATCAACAGCTACGCAATCCCCCATTTCCCCGTACCATTGGCCCAAGACTTCCTGAGTGAAGGCGTCAGTTCCGCGCGGATCTTCCAACTTGGAAAACCAAAGCCGATAATCCGCGCGGCTCTGCTCCGTCGTTGGCGCGTGTTTTACGTCTTGGGCGAACGCCGGGGCCACGATCAGTACCGCCGCCGCTAAGACCGTTTTTCTCACCTTTGTTGCCTCCGTAGGAACTTTTGCCGCTCGAGATATTCTTCCTGCGTCATGCCCGCGAGATGAGCAGGGGCTGCGCGCTTTTCTGCATAGATAACCTCAGCCCCGTTGTCCGTGGCTGGTACAAGTACCTCCACAGGGTCTTCGAGAACGATTGCGGGCAGCGTGATTGGGTCAGTTGCGATGATGACACGCCCGTTCGCGTCTTCGTAATCCTCGAGGTGTGCCAGTCCGATTTCCGGCTCCTGGTCAGTTCGGAGGTCAACGAACCAACAGGGCTGCCCGTTGTTAGAGGGCATTGCTTGAACGCGCTTCCCGCGGCGTCTTGCCATCTCGGCTGGCAGAGCATCTTGGAAACAGCCGTCGCACAGCGTGTTCAATTTCGTCTGTGTGATACACAGCGGGCACGTCTCAGCGAGTTCGCGAGCAGCGAACACGGAACATAACGGACACGGGGCATAGACTCCGTGAACCTTTTCACGACCGCCGAGGAAGATTCGCTGCCGGTGCCCAACGAGAATTACATCGTACGGACACTCAGGATTGCCGCAGAAACGCCAAGTCGGAAAACCGCCAATCAACTTGACGTCTTTCTCCCACGTGGATTCCAGGGGTGTAGGCGATGCCACCGTGCCCCGCGCTCTCACGGGCTCTCTCGATAGATTCCCCTCGGGCCTCCTGCGCTTCCCGCTGTTCCATAGTCGAGAACGAATCTCTTTTGCTTACGGTGTTTTTACCGACTGCCTCTAGATCATCCTCATCTTCGGTAGCGGTAGGAGCGGTGAAGTGTCCGACCGTTTTCCATCGCAAGGTGTACGTATCGTGAAACTCGGTTGACCTGGGTTCAAGCCATGCGCCAGTTTCATCCACACCGTCTATGCGCATCCACGCCAGATCGGGGCGCGCGATAGCGAGTTTGCGATACTTCTCCCGCAGTTCCAGTTGAGCAAGAGAAGATTCCCGCGTGATGTGCAGGTCTCCCCAGACTTTCAGTTGTGCGGCATGACGGGCTTCGGAAAAGCCGACTGGAAGAGTTGCCACCCATCCATACGACCGTTGTTCGGTATCTTGTTGGCGGGCCATTTCGCGCACGACTTTCTTCATCGCGCGTTGCACGATTTTCTTCACGGACGATTGCTTGATTCCAAGTTTCCTGGCGACTTTCTTCCTTGTGATATTGCTATTGTTGCGGCCGAACCATCCATCCACCGCATATCGCTCGCGCTCCGAAAGCACGGGCATCGCCCGTTCCAGCAGCACTTCGTTTGCGCCTTCTTGCAGAAGACCAATCATCGTGTCTTCGTTCGCGTTGCGCCGCGTCGTGATGTCGTGCGCAATGCAATCGGCGCCCGTTGCGTCATCCTGCGGACCTTCGATGGCACGTTGTCCCGCAGAGTTGCCTTCGGCGTTTTCATCCCATCCCGCATCGCCATCATTCTCGCCCGAGATCGGATCATCGAGACTACCCAATCCACCCCTCGGCAGGTATTCCGGAACGAAGAGGTTGCCTTCATCGTCGATGCGCTCGCGTTGTTCCCAGTTCCGAGCACGAAACTTCGAAGTGAACGGCAGTTTTTCTTTTGCAGGGGTTTCAATCGTGATTTTCGCCCACTCATCCAGGATGAGGTTTTTGCACGTTTGCACAACATTCGGATGCAGCGCGCCCTTATCCGAGAACCGCGGCACATCGTCACCGCGGGATTCATGCTCGAGCAGCTCAAGTCGCAAATCTTGAGCGAGATCATCGAGAACGTCCGCGTCCTTCGTGGGCGATTGCGCATGTGCGTACGCGTAATCAACAAAATCGCGGCCCCACTTTCTGATTGAGTATCGAATCTCCGCGTCCCAGGGAAACAGTTCGTTCACCTGTTCTGGATTTTCAACGAGCCAATAGATCGTTCCGAACACACCGCGACGACAACGCAGCCCCTTGTCGCAAGGCAGCGCGCTCTTTCGAAACTGTACGAGCCCGTGTTGGATATCGGGACTCACTGCTCCGTTTCGTTCCCCTTTGTTTTTGTTTCTTCGAGGGGTTTCGCGCGTTCGGATTGGATAAAGCGCTCCAAAATTGTGCGAACAAAATTCGCGATCGATCGGTGATCGCGCGTTGCGAATTCCTCAAGGTCCGCCAGCAGAGCGACCGGAAGCCTGATCTTGAAGCTTTTCATGGGTTCGCCGGGCTTCTTCACAAGTACTGCCTCCGTGGTCAATAAGACCACGTTTTCTGGAATATATCAAGAGAAATCTTGCCCCCGTTTGCGGACGCAAGCGGTGTACGACGCTTTTTGTCACAAGGAGACTTACATGCAATATGCAGAGCAGTTGGATTTGCGACTCGCAACGGAGGCCCGCGCGCTGATCCGCGCCAGCCTTGGGGATCACGAGGATTTTGAATACGTACGGCTCGCGGCATCTCTCTGCGTATTTGAAGACGGCCGGCCTCAGGCCAAGGTGCTCCATCCCGCCGACCGCCGCCACCTTGAGTTTTTACGCGAATTGCAGATCGTCAAGGCTGGCGGTAAAGGCTTTAGGCTCAATGTCAAAGTGAACACGGAGGTCCGGAGACCTGTATTGGCCTGGGACTGGAGCGCGCGTTGATTGTCACCGGTCTGGAGCCGAAGCGGTGTACCTGGGTTAGCGGGGGTGATTCATTAACTTTTTGTTTGTGCGCACCGCCGCGGGGTTGGTGCCCTCCGGTTCTCGTATCGACCGTCCAGAACCCCAAAGTCACCCAGGGGCGGCGTCTAGATGGCTTGGAATCAAACTGGAGACAGCCACAGATCCACAATACGGTGCCGGATGGACTGCGAGCCAGCCAACCGACGCGGGGCCCGCAAACCGGCTCCTGGCCGGCTTTTGACGTGACGTCACCTTTCCGTGCCCATACGCCATAACAATTTAAAGCCTGTATAATGTGTATTATGGACGGAAAGCGTCTATTTTTCTTGAGTAAAAAGTGAATGTTTTTGAAGCCGTTGGCGCTGAAGTGCCGCTGCCAAGGATGACATCCCGCGTCACCCTCCAAGGATCCCCCGCCGACCGCGCGTAGACCTGTGTAATCAAAAGCCCCCCGTACTATAACGAACCAAAATAAAAACAACTGTTCGGTCTGTCGGCGTGGTGTGCCTCTCGAAACCTCGCGAGGCACGCTGGCAACGATGACGCAAGTGGGCAACGGTTGTGTGCTGTTTGTTCAGAATGGGAATCACGGTAGCAACGTTAAAAAGTGGTCGGTCTCTTCGGGTGGATTACCCTACGCGACTGATTGAAGTTAGTAGGGAAAATCTTACTTGAGGAGAACTGAAGTGCGATACAGAAAAACTGTTTTTGAGACTTCGCTCACTGCGCAGTGGGCTGCTTTTTTCGATCTTGCAGGTTGGACGTGGACGTACCGTCCGCGAAGGGTGAGAGGCAGTCAACCTGAATTCAGGGTTGAGTTCCCCTGCGGACATTCGGAGTGCGGGCCGACACACTCACTCTATGTAATGGTTCGGCCATTCTCTAAGTTGAGTGAGTTTTGCGGGACCAAAGCAATGCAATTTGAAAAGGAACATTTCTACGGCGATCGTCTTGCCGTGGATGCCGTCGCTTTATTCGGCAATCATCCGAACGCGACCGGATGGGCGATGAGTCACGGTGCCGGCGGTTCATTTCTTAGCGAAGACGAGTCCGGATTGAGCGCCGGGGACAGCGTAGATTATTGGGTTCCAGACGCGGACAAGTTGTGGAACAAGCCGGCGAGCGAATCAAACTCATTTCGTCATGTGCGAACGGTTTTCGGTGTCACGGCTCGGATCACGGTGTTGAGGTTCGCGGAGGCGGCAGCATTTATGTGTTTGACGACCACGACAGCAATGCAGGCGCGGCGATTTTCACCGGGTATTGCTGCCTTGCGTGCTTGTTGCTGGACATCTGGCACGAGACAGGACAAGACGGCGCGAGCATTGGAAACAAAATCCGAGAACTGAAAATAATCCAGAGACAACAAGGTGCAGTTGAAAGGATTCCAGCGGTCGCGTAAACGTCCGTTGGCGCAGAGAGGCGGCTCCCCTTATCCCCCGCCTCTCGCTCAAGTTTTCGAGATAAGGAAGCCACTCAGGATAAGGGTGAGCGCGTTACGCAAGGAAAAGGAGATTTTGATGAACACGCAATCGAATTCAAACCTGCCGCTGGCGATGATGCTGTATCCGTCGTGGACAGCCGGACGCACCGATATTGTCAAAGCTGTTGACGTGAGCGGAGCACGGATACTCCGTATCAAGGTTTGCCGCACCTGTCAGAGTTCGCTCAAGAACTGCATTTGCGGGAATCCCGTACCAGGCGACCAGCCGTCGCCGACCATCTGGTGTGCGGGACAAGGCGAAAATACCCGTCTCTTGGAATATCTGAAAAAGATACCCGCGGTGAAAGACCCTGCGTTGACCGGACCGCTGGTAATTGAACCAACGCGCGTAACGCCTGTGCCGGCCGTTGAGATTAACACCGTTGCACCGTTGCTCGTCACGCCAGCCTTGCCGCCTAAGCCTGCGCCCGACCTTGCGGAAATCAAGCGCACAGTGCGTGTGCTAATCGCGAAGGGCTCAAAACGCGTTGTTGAGGTTCGTGCAATAAAGACCGCGCACGGTACGTGGTCTGGTTATTACAACAAACCTTCCGCGCTTGCTCAAGATACTCACGATTTATCTAAGCGCGAGGATGTGCCAAACGTCTATTGGACACTCCAACAGATCGACCCCTCTTTACTTGACCGCAAGAAAAACAACGTGGAATGCGGCGCGACCGTTACAACCGCCGATGCGAACGTCCAGCGGTATCTATATCTTCCGTTCGATTTCGACCCTTGCCGTGATGCGAAAAACTCATCCAGTGATGAGGAGAAGGCGCGTGCTCTAGAACTGGCGACGAGTTTTCGTGCATTCTTGGCAGAACGTGGAACCTCAACCATTCTGGCGGATTCTGGAAATGGTTATCACTTGCTCGCGCGCATTGATATGCCCGTGTCTCGGGAGTCCGTCGCGCTTGTGTCGGCGATTCTCGCGGCCGCGGATAAAAGGTTTGGCACTTGCCATTGCGGAAAGGACGACCCCGCGTGCGGAAGAATTAAGATTGATACGTCAATCTCCAATCCGTCTCGCATTCTGAAAGCATACGGCACCGTCGCCCGTAAAGGTTCGCATACCGCGGAACGTCCGTGGAGATTGTCCCGCATGGAGGACGCCCCTGAGTGTGGCGTAGTCTCTGAGGAATCCTTGCATGCGTTATTGAAAGACTTGGGCGGCAAAGTGACCGCGGTAGTGGCGGACGCTGTGGTGCAGCCGTCATCGGATACGTGGGAAGGCTCGACGCCCGAACAGATGGAAGCCTTGCTCGCGGAAAAGGCAATCAAGCACGGGAAACGCATCCCGTACAAGAACGGGTTCAAATGGCAGTTAGCGGAGTGTGTATTTCACCCGCACCACGAGTCACCGGATTCTTTCATCGCGCTTGAGCGATCTGGATTGCACTATTTCAATTGCTCGCACCCTACGTGCGAGGGGCACCGTGGAGGAAAGGAAGGTTGGAAGCGGTTCAAGGAACAAGTCGGCGGATTTGATCTTCCTATCGCGAGTCCCGCGTCTGATTCCGCGACAGCCGCGGTGTCACCGCGCGCCAATCAGCGCACGCTTCAACTCATCCCGATGTGTGCAACGAAGCCAAAGCATGTGAAGTGGCTTTGGAAGAATAGAATTTTGGCAAATAAAGGAAACGTGTTTTTCGGCGAGCCCGGTCTAGGGAAAGGCTTCATAGGGACCGATTTCATCGCGAGGATGACGACCGGCCGAGATTTCTTTGATTGTCCAAACGAAAATGCGATTCACGACGCCATCGTTTGCTGTGCGGAGGATTCTTGGGAGGAAACAATCCAGCCTCGCTTGATGGTCGCAGGTGCAGACCCGAACCGTGTTTTCAAAATGTTTGTCAGAGATAAAGACGCGGAAACAGTTGAAGAAGGTCTGATGCGGCTGGACACTGATTTGCCCGCGTTCGCCACAATCGTTGCGTCTCACCCCGCCCGCAAGTTCATCATCTTAATTGACCCGCTTGCGACCTATGTCGGCGATCGAGATCCAAACAAGGACAAAGAGGTGCGTCCGCTCTACACGAAAATCACGCAGTTTGCGGAGAAGTACGGCGTCAGTTTTGTCCTCGTCGCTCACCCGAACAAGAATGAAGAGGCGTCTGCGATCAATCGTCTATCGGGCGCAAAAGCGTTGACTTCCGTGTTTCGCAACACATGGCTGGTGGAGAAAGATCCTGAGAAAAAAGGCTCTGTCTTGATGCTTTCCGTGAAGGGGAACCTGGCAGCGGAGGAGGCGAAAGGCGGCCTTCGTTTCCATGTCGAGAACGTCGCTGACACGGGTATCGAGGCGGATGATGGCGAAACAATCAAAAACATAGGGCGTCTGGTTTGGGAAGGCGAAACGGACCAAACTGCGGACGACGTTTTGCAGGCTTCGGCTGGTAGCGGCAAGGAGTTCAAACGCAAAAAAGCTGAAGCGGATGCCGCCGCGGAACTGCGAGAGTTTCTTGCGGGTGGCGCCCGGAAGGCCTCGGACTGGTATGAACGCGCGGCCCAACTTGGCCTCTCCGACTGGTTGATAAGGAGGGTGAGAAGTCTCGTGAAAGTGAAATGGCGTCGCATATTCGATGTCTACTACATGGCGACGAGTGAAGCCGATTTGGAAAAAAAGAAGCGGGAAATTGAGGGCTGCTCGGTGGAAATCAAGAGCTGCTCGGTGGAATCTTTTTGAAGCCACCGAGCAGCTTTTAGGGCAAAAAACACCCGTTTTTGACGGCTGCTCGTTGGTTATTTTGAAACCACCGAGTTGCCACTTAACTTACTTATTTTGTGTAGTTTAATGCTTGCGGGGAGCAATTTGAGAAACCACCGAGTTGCTCGGTTTCCACCGAGCTGCTCCCCGCCAAAACGATGGCTTGCGGGGAAAAAGGGTGGACGACGAGTTGCTCCGAAACCACCGAGCTGCTTGCCTGAACAGGCACATGCCGCGCGCCTAAATAATTAGGATTGCCCGCTTGCATGAGAGTTGTAACCTGGTGCCCCATCTTATTTTTGATCCCGCTTAAATCCTTAACTTTGGCATGTGTGTTCTCACGATATAAATTTGAAGTTAAAAAGGTGAGTTATGGGATATCTCCACGACACTCCGGGTCATCGGTTATTACGTTTCCTGATGCACCGCGGCGGTCACGCTACTTTATCTGAAATTGCTCGCCGTGCTAATGACGGCCGGCTTTATGCTCGCGCCAAGTCCGAGTTGGACGGTCTAATCATCGAGCAGAGATGCGGTTCGCCGCGCACCAGGCGGTCGGTGACGCGCGTTTTCCTCACGATGAAGGGTTGGGCGGCTTGTGCCATGTTACGACCTGCGTGGCAGCCCCGCCGCCTCACCACGGATACCCTGAAAGTGTGGCTCCGTGAGCTTCAAGGCGAGAAAGACCCGTGGGTGTGCCAAATCGCTCACGACGCCGGCGACGCCAGAGAGTTAGAACGGCTGCGCGCGATCGGCCATATTCGGCCGCCGCTTAAGAAGCGCGGACCAAAAGGCGCTAACTCAACATCGTTCAGACCAGGTTCGTTCAAATGGAGGCAGCAGAATCACCAGCGCGTTGACGCACTCTTGGCTCTTAAGGACAAGGAAATCGCAGAGCGGGCAGCGGGCACCATCCCGTCCAGCAGACCCGCTCCCGTGATTGACCAATATGATCGCCGAACGCGCGGAGATCTTGGCGACTTCAAAACGCTCGCGGCACCCAGCGCACCGCCAATACCGCCCGCACCGAAGACGCCGCAAGAGGAATACATAGATTCGCTCCGCATTAGCGCGGAGGCATCAAGGCAGCAGCGCCAATCTTACGTGCCCAAAGACTGCCAGCCTAAACCGCCCGAAGACCCCGAGATTGCCAGAATAAAAGCAAAGGCGGTTCGCCTCCGCATGGCTGAAGTCATCCGACCGAACGGGATGCTATGGGATAACCGCGTCGTATCTTTCGCGGAGTGGGACGCGAATGTTTCAGAGTAGTGTTTACAAAAGGGTGTTTTCCGCACGAGTGTAACGCTAGCGTTTGCATCGTTGAAACTCGCGAAAATAGGTGTTGACAAACCTAAAGGTTTATGTGCATAATAACCTAGAGGTTTAAATACATGAAGACTTTTAGAGTTGCACTGTATGCCCGAGTCTCGACCGATAACGGGCAGCAAGACCCAGAAATGCAGTTGCGCGAGTTGCGCGAGTATTGCGAGCGGCGCGGCTGGAAAATCGCTTGCGAGTATATTGACCGCATCACGGGCACGAAAGAATCACGCCCGCAACTTGACCAGATGATGCGCGATGCCAGCCGACGAAAGTTTGACGCCGTGCTCGTGTGGAAGTTTGACCGCTTCGCCCGTTCGGTCGCTCACTTGTTGCGCGCTCTTGAAGAGTTTAAATCACTCGGCATTGATTTCGTCTCGTTCACCGAAGGCATAGACACCAGCACGCCAATGGGCAAGATGATTTTCACCGTATTGGGTGCGGTCGCAGAGCTTGAGCGCAGCCTCATCGTTGAGCGCGTGAAGGCTGGCATCCGCAATGCCAAAGCGAAGGGGAAACACATCGGACGCCCGCGCACGAGTATTGATATCGCGGAAGTGATTGCCAGAATGAACGGCGGCGAATCACAGCGTGAAATCGCAAAGTCTTTGGGCGTCTCGCCCGCATTCGTGAACAAGCGTGTCAAGGCATCGCATTCTGCAACGGAGGTTCTATGATTTACATGGCACTCAATACAGTCAACTGCAAATACTACATCGGACGCGCCAGCGATTTAGAACGGCGAAAGAAGAATCACAAAACTCGCGCCGCTAACGGTCACGTTGGTTTGTTTTACGACGCTATCCGTGAACACGGTTTTGATGCGTTTGAATGGTTCGTGTTGTCCAGCGAGACGACCAGCAGACGAGAAAGCGAGATTATCCGCAGTTTCAAAGCGGACGATTCGCACCACGGATACAATGTGAATCAACCACGATTTCTCGTCACCGACCAAGATGCGAGTCAAGCGACGGATGCAGCGTTTAACGCAGCCTTCGCGAAAGTTTAGTCGCAGCAAACGGAGGGCAACCCTCCCGCAAGGAAACGCCGCAACGCACCTAACAGGTTTGGTGAAAAAATCGCCACGTCTGACTAAAGGTTCATTACGCTTTGACGGTGTTTGTTATCCTCACTTCTCTCTTATCTGGTTTTCATTCGTCTTTTCATTTTTAGATTCGGAGGGGGACCCTATTCTCCGCCATCACCCCAATCACTTTGCTGCAAGGCGATGCCGTCCCATGATTTTCGCGATGATCCGCTTCGTTATCTGTAAAGAAAAAATTTAAAAATAAAATTCGATTTTGGTTTTCAAAAAATAAAAAACCGGGCGGATTTTACACCGACCTGTATATCGTCCTGTATAGCATTCGCGTAATTGCACCAACAGAGAAAAGTTTGCCGCAGCCCGCGGCCAAGGAGATTTTTATGCCCGACAAGAATGGTTTACCCGAAAATCCGCAAGAAGCTTTAGAAGTTATCAAGCGCGATCGCGAGAGCACCGGCGTTATGAACCGCGTTCACGCGATTTTGTTTCTGGCTTTGTTCGCCCGAATTGAGGCGCTTGAATTCAACGCCGCGGAAGCGGCAAAAGGAGAAGTCATGTTAGACGAAGTTACAGCAGCACCCGCCGTGGATTGCGGAACCTTCACAGATTCCGTATCCGCCGCGATTACAGGCAGTGCCGAAGTCGCCGCGGAAGCGTCGCCAGCAGACACGCCGGTGACGGTCGTGGAAATGAGCGTTGCCCAGATTCAAGTCTTATTTGCAGAAATCCGCGCCATCGGGAAACACGCGCATCGCTTGAGCGTTCTTTCGTCCGATTACGCCAGTGCATTGCACCCGAAAATAGATGAAGCGATTCGAACGGCCAACGTGAGCAAGGCGTTTTTGGAAGACGTTCGTGACCGCCTCGTGATTTCGCAAGAATCAAGCCTCGTGGCGATTCTCGTGGACAACATTCTCACCCGCCTTGAGCCAAGCACCACCGATTTGTACCGCGTTAAGACTCAAACCCAGGAGACAGTCTAATGCCAGGAAAACTTAAAGCACCCAGTTCTATGGACGGACTCCTGCAAGTTCCACCCCCAGCGGCGAGGCCGGTCGTTCCGTTGAAGGCTTCCGCTGACCCAGAGTTCAGCTCGCTCGCTCTTGCGCCAGTCCCTCCCGTGTTTGGCACAAGCACCGATGCCGCGCGTCAGTTCTATCGCACTGGCGTATCGCAAGTCAGAATGCCGCCGCTGCCCACGCAATCATCGCAAGCGGTCGGTGCACAAATCTCTTCACACGTCGCCCAAGCGATTGAGGGAGCAAGCATCACACTTCAGGTCAACGGTGTTTCCAATCCTGACCAGAATCTTTTAAATCTGACTGGTTCAGGAATTTCCTACGGCCCCGGCGCGGGAGAAGTTGTGATCGTGAGCGAAGACGATGGCCTCGATCACGGCACTTCACCGTGGGAAACAGATCCGTCGAGCGTCATCATGGTGGACGATTTCGTGTCCGGTAATGCAACTTCAGGTTCGGTTGGAGCGCTCGGCTGGTGGGCCGGAGTCATCGGCAGTTCCGTGTTGACGCTTTCGAGTTATGGAGCGCCAAACGTCGGAAGCGTACGCCTTCAGGCAGACGCCGCCGCCAACAGCGGAGTCATGTTGTCGCCTGTTCCTCCCGATCCAAGCGGCGACAATCCGGTCGGGTTCCCAATCACCTACAACACGGGTTGGGATTGCTCGTTCATATTTCGCTGGCCCAACACTGAGAGCGGCATCGCCAATCCTAATACGAAGGCGCGAGTGTATCTGGGGTTCGCAGTACATTCGGTCACCAATACGGCTAAGAGGCCCGCGAAATTCTGCGGCCTCCAATACGACACCGATCCCGGCGCATCGTTTACTCTTACCGCCGCGGGGAACGCCTCAAGCGGTGTCACCGCCTATACAGGCACGTTTACGGGCGGCGGCTCAAACGCTTTCCAAGGCTTTCAATTCACAATCACAGGATTCGCGAGCGGAGGCAATAATGGAACCTTTATATGCTGCGGGTCTTCAAAACAACGCTGGATTTATTAAACGTTTCGGGTGTCTCGGAGTCACATGCGGCGTCCGCAGTCAGTTTGGCGCTATCCGACACAACCTATCATTTCGAGTGCGTGCAGAATGGGCAGGACGGAAACAACGTTCAGGGTACGACATACAATACCGGAATCTCCCCTGATAACAATTGGCATCGTTTCCGAATGCGTTCTATTGTGCAGGGACAAATCCTGTTTTCGATTGACGGAGGCACGGAACAATCGCTCTCGATGTCCACTGACACGATTCCAGGTTACTCAAATGCTTCCAGCACAGCGTCCGTAGAAGTCTTCGGCAATTACGCCACTGTAGTAGGCAACATAAATATTCTGCCCGTCGGTCAAGTGTACTACGGCAACCCGTGTTGGGGCACGCCAGCCACTCTATCCGGATGCACAGGCGGAGCCGCAATATTCAACGGAACATGGCCAATTGGTGATAACTCCACGATTCTGGGTGACTCCCAAATATTACTAAATTCAACGGTGAACTCGTCCGCTAGCCAAACCAGCAGCAGCATTACGTTCAGTTGGTACAACGCTTTTTATCCTCTGATCCAGTTCGGAAGCGATTCTGAATCCGCGGGAAGCGTTAAAGCATTCGACGTGGATTTCTTCGGCTTCGCGTATAACCCCGGACTCGCCACGGATTTTACGCAGACAGCCGACCCAACGAAGTCGCGGTTTTTCGCGGCACAGACGTAAGAAGTACCAGGTCCGACGTTCGCTTCCCGCCATCAGTCGCGGCTTGCGCTCCCGCGCCATCCGCATCGTTCGATTCACAGTCCCTCAAGGAGAAGAATCTTGTTGAAGATCGTAGTGTTAAGTTGCCTCATTGCCCTCGTTGCAGGCGGCAAACAGGCCGCGTTCAAAATTCCGACCTTTGCAAATGTAGCGGAATCTGGTCACACGCGCCTTGTCGAAGGCGTCCTTGTACCGGACCTCCCCGTAAACGTAGAAAGCGCGCAGACCGGCGCGTATGAGTTCATCAACATCTCGGGGCGGTTCGTCGGACGGCTCATCCACGTTCACGATTTTTCCGGGCGCGAGATTGAATACACTTTGGTCGGGAGCGGCGGGCGGAGCGGCGAAATCTGGCTGCCTGATCGGATAAGCTTGCGCCACCCATGGGATGCAATCGTAGGCGGGAGTTTGTCCGGCATTCGTAAATTCAATCTTGAGCGTCATCACCCCGTCCCTTCTGCCGCGAGTCGCCGAGGTGGGAAGAACGTAGGCCCTCAATTGTTTCTCGGTCGATGCTTTGGTCGATGTAATTTGCCAAACAAGACTAACGAGCTGCAAGACGGCGACAATAGCCAACACGCCGGTGAAGATCATCAACCACCAATCGGTCGTCGCCTTTTGATCACCGTGATCGGATATTTGGGCGGCTTCATCCTGGCCCTGTTGGGGTGCGATTTGAGGGCGAGCGGACACAGCCGTGTCGGTTGGTGTTTGATTGGGCTCGCTGTTTTGTCCGCCACCGCGGGAATCGCCCTGTGGATCGCTTTGGGTTTTCCCGCCAGTTGGCGTTGGCCGATTTGATGACGGAATAAGTTGCAAGCCACCGATGAAAACGAGCGCTAAGAAGGCGATTCCGATGGTTCGCATACCTTTGGCGAATTATTTCTTTGAGTTAAGCATCGCAGCGCAGGCGTCTTTAACTGAATTGCCGAGTTCTCTGTGGAATCACTAAAAATATCGTCGCCGTCGCGATTGAACACGGCAACTTTGTTGCGATGCGCCAACAGTCCTTTGCCGCCTTCGTGGTCAGGCGTGACTACGAAGTCGGCCTTTGAAAGATTATTTGTGACTGTTAGTTCGGGGCAGCGCTGATTTATAGTCTTAATGATTTCTGCTGTCTGTGGACGGGCTCCACCAGACATCCAACTACTACCACCCCAACCATTCTTGTTCCCTCCTGCCGACGAGCCGCCTCGCGTTTCCCATGATTGGCTATCTGTAACGAATACACGCGTCTTACCGTCGCTGGCAGACGACGCAGTTTCCGCCGACGCAGGAACCGCACTGGGAGTGGGCTGACGTGTTGCAGCAGCGACGGGGGCAGTAACGGAACTACTCACAGTAGCCATAGTCGCTTCTTGCTTCGGCGCCGCAGCAGTCGCAGGCGCTGCTGACGTGGTTGGTGCGGCTTGGGGGATAGGACGGCATGCTTGCGTTCCGAAGATCGTTTCGCCCTGATATGTGAAGCCGCCTGAGTCAGCAAGATTGCGGCACATCCACTTCGACGGATCAGGACTTTGAGCTGACGCTATGCTTGAAAGCATCAATAAGGACAAAATCGCAGTCACAGTTTTCATTTCTTCCTCGGTTGCTTGATTTTGTTGGAGCACCTCTGCCGTTAGGCAGTCCGCTCGTGCGGGGCCTTACATCTTGGGGAAAAGCTTGTGTCCGAAAACTTCCCCTGACTACTAGGCTCATAGGCAGGATCGTTTGCGTCAATGGTTCTTGCGCAAACAGTTATGTGCAAACAGGAGGGACGTTAGCCGCACGCGTGGGTTT
Organism: uncultured Acidobacteriota bacterium; assembly: GCA_963804625.1. GTDB lineage: Bacteria > Acidobacteriota > Terriglobia > Acidiferrales > UBA7541 > Palsa-295. The sequence continues at coordinate 430,032 of CAWDRJ010000001.1, forward strand.
GTAGAGCCAACGTTGATCGCAAGACTTTATTTTCGAGCAGCATATTTCGGTTTGGTCGCCTTCTCGTGTACTCGATACGCGGACGCCGGCTATCAGCAACAATCCGCGGTAAACGAGGAGAAAAGCTATGCATCCTGAAGCACCACCAGTTGTAGACCTTACGAAGTTTTTAGAAGTTGAAGAGTTGTTAGACCGCAGACCCGATTTACTCGCCATCATTGCGAAATGCATCATCTGTCAACGCCGTTCCGACATGACAGGCGTGTTCGTCGTGAACAGTAAGCACGCGGTGTTCTACGGTGCCCCACCGATGAAGGAACGAAAGTTTGTCTATGGTCTTTGCTCGCCGTGTTCCGAGCATCCCGACCGCGCAGAAATCCTTAGACGAATCGAGGAAATGTTTTTCAAGAACGCGGGAATGCCCGTGAATACGAAAGTGCAGTAACCAATACCAGCGTACGGAAGAGTGCGAGGCAACCGCGATGCACGCGGATGAAAAGAATCGCCGTCAAGGTTCGAAAAATTTCTCGTTGGTAAGAGCAGTGACGACAACCCGCGCTCAGGGACAAGCCTTAGCATTAGGCGCCATTGGGTGATTCCCGCACATGGCTTGGGTGGGTGGCGTCGCTAATGGAGGTGGTACCACCGCTGCCGGCTGTACCGCCGGCCGGTGATTCGGCACATTGATCGGAGTATGAAGTGCGGTGAGCCACCATGGGTTGGCAGCAGGCGCGGGTTGGGGCGCTGGAGCGAATGACTGCGTCGCGTTGGGTGCCGGATTACTAGCGCCACTGGCAAATGTCGGGACGGCTTGAACTGGTTGACCGGAGTTACACGCCGCAATTACCGTGTCTTTGATCTGTTCGGTCGCTTCCAGTCGCTCGCGCTGAAGCGTCGCGTCGTTGCCATATTTGTTCAGCAATTCATCCAACTTACTGAGCTGTTCCTGAACTGTCGCTTTGAACTCGGCGGCCTCTTGTGCTGTTCTTGCGTTCTCCTGCACATGCTTTAGCACGTCGATAATCGCCGCCAACTGCCCAGCTCCCACTTGTTTGAGACTCTCTTGTGAAGCCAGTATTGCAAGATTAGCCGTTCCACCCTGAATCGCGTCCATTACTTCGCTGCCATTCTCGATCGCTTCAAATATCTTCACTGACTGCGCTTTTACTTCAAGGCCAAACTCGGCACTCACATCTTTCGCAAAGTCCACCGCTTTACCCGTTGGCGTCATCGCAGCCGAGACATCCAATATCAGACTACACAGAGTGCTTACATCGTTCGCAACGTCCGGGCCCGAACTTCTTGCCCACCAGGTGTCCGACAGTAAATCGGTCTTCACCTTTTGAATCGACGCAAAGCCGGAGCGATCAATCGAACTTTTCGACATCGCAAGATCCCAATCGCCCAGGAGCCCTGAAGGACTCTCTACATAGGGAACAGCAACCTTGCACGCTTGGGCTTTAAGAGCCGGGAATGCCTGAGGCGGCTGAGTAGTCGTTGGGCCTGATTGTTGCATTGCCTGGATTGCGGCTTGAGCGGCACTTGTATCGGCGGAATTGTCAGATTGGGCGCAGGCAGAAAACGCACTGAAGAAGACGAGCACAGGAACTATAACCGCTGGATAGCGATATACCACTTCTGCCTCTTGGCTTTAAGCCCACAATCTCGATAACGATTTTTGCTTCAGCACTTCATTCACCTAGTCAGATCGCAAGTTATGTTGCTGCCGTATTGGGGATCTGTCTCGTACCAGGGATGGTATTCCAGCACATTGACACTCCTGAGTAAGAAATATTCTGCGCCGGAGTCATCTGTGTAGTACAGAGCTTTATTCTTGCACTCCACATACCCTTCACTGTCTTTCGTAGCGCCCGGCTGCTGGAATTTTTTCCATTTAGTCGAGAGGCACTGTCGCGAATGTACATTGAACCGGTTAGGGCCAATTGGAGTTAACACAATCGTGTCGTTTTCCACGTCGCCTAGCTCAACGCCAAAGATTAAACCTCCCTCAGTTCTATCGAACCGAAACCGACGACCCTTGCTATAGATCTTGCCGCCCGCTAACCCTCCCTCTTGCCCGTGCCAACTCCCTTTCACCATCTCAAACATCTGCTGCGGAAATTGAGCTCTCTCTTCTTCCCGACGTCTCGCTGCTTCCAACTGCTGTTTCTCGACAGCTTCAGCTTCTTCTAGCTGCTTTGACGCGGCTGCGTCCGCTTGTTCTTTTTGGGTTTTCACATTTGACGCAGCTTGAACGTATTGCACATGGAGAGCTTTCAGACTTATCACCGCTGCAACCTGAGACGAGTCCTTCACCTCGACAACCTTTCGCCACACAAGATCAGGCACGCTTTCAACGGTGCATTTCAAAATATGCTCACCGAGGCTCACCTTGAATTTCTGGGACTTATCTGGCGTTATCAAGCCTTTGTCTTCATCGTCTATCAGCAAGCGGCAGGCATCATCCGTATCAACGAGAAGGACCGCACCTTTGGTTGCGGATTGCGGCTGGGCGAGCAAAAGCGGAGCAGTAAGCAGTGTGCCGGATAATACAGCGAGCGCGATGTTTTTGAGAGCTGATCCGAAAAGTTGGATCACTTGGGCTCCGGACGAACCGGAAGCGACGGATTCTGGACGGATGCTACTACGAAATCTTAGGAAGTCAAATTAATAACTGATAAATGACTCTCGCCTCTCGCTTCAGTCAAGGCGTATGATGCCCTCGTGAAACGGAAACCTTGGTGCTGCATCCTATGCGGAAAACCATTCAGGGGTTGGCGCGCGTGGAACCGTCACACACTTGGGCGGCACTGCGCAGAAGCATATTGGCTGGGCGTTTACGTCCGCGAAAACGGCTGCACAAGGGCTGGAGACTTCACGCGCTAGTCTTCATTCTGCTCCGGACTATGCGTCCGGCAGAACGCGATGGTTCATTGCTTGGGGTCTGGATCTTCGTGCGGAGCGATGGTCGAAGTTTTCGGAATGATCGAAGACTTCCAATATTCCATGTCCCACGGAATACTGTAGGCAGAACCCACAGAGCGGAGTGCCGTTCTAGCGGCTTCATGCAGAAATCCAGCAAATTTGGTCCCACTCGCCGGATTCACATTTGGAAGCCCGTTTCGGTGGACCAGGTCGATTCTCAGTTCGTCAGCCTCTTTCAATGTTGACAACTTAAAGTAAGTGGGATCAGTCCTTGGAATTTCGGAATTCATTACAATCGGGATCTGCTGAAATAGCAAACGCGCTCGGTTAGGAAGCGATTGGCCCCCGAGTCTGACTTTGAACCGCAACAGTTCTTCTTCGAACACTCCTTTCTCGCCCTTGTCCCGCAGTGATTGCAAAGAAACTTTTCTTTCTGAATCGAGCAGCGGAATCCATCTAGCTGGATCTAGATCTATCGCCAACTTGCAGACTTCCGTGAAAACGTCGTCAGCGGTTGAATGCGAGAGAATTACAACGGCAGCAGAGATTACCAATTCCGCATTTACCGCAGTTTGTTTAGCCAAACCATCGGCGACTAGGGGCATGACCGTGTCCAAATCGAACGGCGTTCCGGCCTCGATTGGCACGATCAGCTTGTACTCGGTGAGGATATCCCGGACTCCGGTCTCGCCGGACATGTGACGATGGCGCATCTTTTCCGTGAGCGCCGCGGACACCATGGGAACTTCTAGCGCCGAACTTACAATTGCTTGGCTAAGGGAAACTCTGTGTATGAGTTCAGCGCACCGTCGGCTAGCAAACTCAGTTTTCATAGTCACGCATCATTACTCGCTCTGCCTTCTTCCCCTCCACAAAAGCTGTGGTGAAGCAGTGGGCAGCAGCGCGATCACTTTTTCGTCGGCGGAGTAATCTGGGGCACAAATAGTGACGGCACCCCTTGCTCTTTCCGCAGTGCAATCTCTGCATCCACGAACTCTTTGAAAATTGCGGGACTTGGTACGCCACCGTCTGATACTGCTTCCTATGACTATCGCTGACACGAATCCCGTTGCGGCTAGGCTAATCCAACACATCCTTATCGCGGAGCGCACGGACCTTCCTACGGCAACGGTTTGAATTCACCGGATGGAATCACGACCTCGAATCGCTTATGCCACGGTTCCTCGTTGCCTATCGTGAACAGGAAGCGGAATCCGTCCTTCGCCCGAAGCAAGACTTGCCTGTCCGCAGCCTTCTGAACTTCATCAAACGTCATGAAGTGCTTTGTATCGGTCGGGTGTAGGGTCTCGACCTTGTGCAAGTATGTCTTCGTTGCGTCGTCGTACCATCCGTGAGTCTCCCGTACAATCCAACACCGCGCGGGGTCGGCACGATTGGGGAACGACTCAATGAATATTGAGTACCCTTCGGAAATGTCAAACTCGGGGTTAGGCGTTCGATAGACGCTCTTGGGAAAGAACTTCATCGGGAGGATGGTCATGGTTGTCACCTATTTGCGCGGATTCTATCACGAGCAGGCAGCGGGGGATTGTGACGGCGTTACCCGCCGCTTCGCGCATTGACCAGCCACCAATTTGATTCTCGTGCGCGGCGTCGTATAATCCCCGCGATGCAAACCCCGATCTCCGAACTGCTCAAACGTGCGCGCACCTTCACCAACGGCCGCGCAAAGCCGAAAGGTAAGATTCCTCTGGATCCGCTAATCTCGAATTCCCCGAGCATCAAAAAAGCGATCGCCGGCATGATCTCGAAGACTGGGTGTAGCCGCGCTGACGCGGAAGACGCGATTATGCGCGAGCAGAACTTCCACGAGTTGCTCACCCATGAAGAGATTGCCGAGCGTTTGAAGGTGCCTGCCAGTTGGGTCTACGAGAAGACGCGCAAAAGATGCGTGAATCCGATTCCGAGTATTCCAATGGGACGCTACATTCGGTTCGATTGGGATGCCGTCGTGAAATGGCTTGAGCAGCAAGCCCAGGAACGGACCCAGGAACGGAGCCGCCGTTAACCGTGCAGAAAGGTCACATCTATCGCAAGGGCGATATTTGGATGTTCAGATATTGGACCCACGAATCCGTGGACGGCAAAAAGGTCCGAAAACAGGCCGCGAAACGACTTGCCCCCTTCTGCGACCGATACAGAACAATCAAATCTGTCCGCCCGCTTGCGGATGATATCCTTCGCCCCGTGAACAGCGAGCGTGAATCCTCTGGCTCGCGAACGCTCCAATCGTTCATAGAACTTCACTACCTGCCTTACGTAAAGGAACACAAGAAGCCGAGTACGTACAAAGGCTACGAGAATATCTACCGCTTGCACGTTCAGTCTAGAGTTGCCGGCATTCGTGTTCAAGATTACCGAACCGTGGACACGCAGAAGTTGCTTGACGCGATAGCGACTGACAAGCCGGGGATATCCCACACGACGTTGCTGCACATCAAAGGCTTTCTTAGCGGAGTCTTCTCCGTGGCAAAACGTCTCGGTGCTTACGATGGCGAGAATCCTGTCCGTGATACAGCCGTCCCAACGGGCGTCGCGGCGCAGGACACGTATGCATATTCCCTCCACGAGATTGAGGCAATGATCGGCGCACTGAAGGATCAGACGCACCGAACTGCCGTTATCGTGGCAGCCTTTACAGGGCTCGCCCTTAGTGAATTGCGCGGCTTGCGTTTCTCCGACGTGGGCGAAGATCAGATCAACGTCCGCACATCTTACTGGCGGACACACGAAGGCGAGACCAAAACGAAGGCTCGCGCGGCAGCAATTCCACTCTTGCCGATCGTGGCCGAGGCGATCTCAGAACATCGCGATCGAAACCCGCGTTCTGAATTTGTCTTTGAAGGACCGAACGGCCGTCCGCTCGATCTCGCGACGATGGGGAGCAAGAAAATCAAAACGGCACTCACCGAAAGCGGTATTGAATGGCACGCCTGGCACGCATTCCGCCGCGGGCTTGCAACGAACCTGCATGATCTTGGCATCCAGGACAGGGTGATTCAGGCTATAATGCGGCACGGAAGCATCGGCGTTACGCAGAACATCTATATCAAGCAATTGCCAGCCGCGAGCATCAAGGCCATGCGGAGGCTTGGCGAGAAGTGGAAAGCGAAAAAGTAAGAAATTTGTTCACCTGAAATGTTCACCTTCAACGGATAGTATCCTCGTAAGTTGTTGAAACAAAACGGAGGGGTGGCCGAGTCCGGCTGAAGGCGGCGGTCTTGAAAACCGTTAGGCCTCAAAAGGGCCTCGTGGGTTCGAATCCCACCCCCTCCGCCATTCTCGCGAATGTTCTCTGTTCCGAAAATTCCAGCATAATTTCCTCGCGTGGGAGCCGGGCCGCATCCCTCGCTCCACCATCGCGCCGCCGATCAGGAGAACCGCATGGGTCATCCGCTTCTTGATCTCAGAGACAAAACTGCCGTCGTAATCGGCGGCACCAGCGGCATCGGCTTCGCGCTCGCGCGCGAACTCGCCATAGCCGGAGCGGACGTGGTACCCACAGGGCGCCGCGCCGATCTCGCGCGCAAGGCCGCCGATGAAGTCGCGTCGCTCGGCCGCAGGTCGCTCGCGGTCAACTGCGATGTGACGAACGACGACAGCGTCGAACAGCTCCTGCAGTCTGTGTGCGAGGCGTTCGGCAGCGTGCAAATCCTGGTGAATTGCGCCGGCCGCATCAAGCGCGCTCCCACGATTGATTTTCCCGACGACGAATGGAACGCCATCCAGGAAACCAACCTGAAGGGCACTCTGCGAGCCTGCCGCATTTTTGGCCGTCACATGATCGAACAAAAATACGGGCGCATCATCAATATCGGTTCGCTCACATGCTTTGTGGGCCTGTTCGAAGTTGCCGCTTACGCCGCCAGCAAAGCGGGAGTAGCGGCGCTCACAAAAACTCTCGCCATTGAGTGGGCCTCGTCGGGAGTCTGCGTGAACGCGCTCGTTCCCGGAGTGCTGCGCACGGATCTGAACGCGGCGCTTCTCGACGGCACCGAGCGCGGACGCGAGTTCCTGCTGCGCACGCCGATGAAGCGTTACGGCAAAGTGGAAGAGCTAGGCGGAGCCGCCGTATTTCTCGCTTCCGATGCGGCCAGCTTCGTCACCGGTCATCTACTGGTAGTGGATGGCGGTTTTCTCGCCAGTGGCGTGAATCAATAGCGCGGCTCTGAATAATTGGTAGCCAACCGGCAGCGCAAAACAAAAAGCCGTCCACGCGCCGACAATTTGCGCGCGGCAGAGAAGCAAATGAACTTCATCACCGAAGACTTCTTGCTACAGACTAAGACCGCGCGCCGCCTGTACCATGCTTACGCCGAAAATATTCCGATTCTGGATTTCCACTCACATCTCCCTCCCGCACAAATTGCCGATAACCTTCGCTTCGAAACCCTCACCGACATTTGGCTCGAGGGCGATGACTACAAATGGCGCGCCATGCGCGCCAACGGCTTTGCAGAAAGTTTTTGCAGCGGCAAAGCGACGCCTTACGAAAAGTTCGAGGCCTGGGCCAAAACGGTCCCGCGCACGCTGCGAAATCCGCTCTATCACTGGACTCATCTTGAACTCAGTCGCTACTTCGGAATCGATCGACTGCTCGACGAATCTTCCGCGGCCGAAATTTGGGCCAAGGCAAACGCTGCGTTGAGCAGAGACGAAATGACCCCGCAAGGAATTCTGCGTAAATTTCGCGTCGTCGCGCTCTGTACGACGGACGATCCCACAAATTCTCTCGAAGCCCACCACAAAATCGCGCGCGCCGCTATGCAGACGCGCGTGCTCCCCACCTTCCGCCCCGATGGCGCGTTGCGCGTAAGCGACCCGCAGCGGTTCAACGAATGGACGAACCGCCTGGGCTCCGTAGCCAACATCGAAATTTCACGCCTGGCCGATTTCCGCGATGCGCTAGTCCAAGCGCCATGATTTTTTCCACGCCCACGGCTGTCGCCTCTCCGACCATGGGCTCATCCAGTGCTACGCGGAGCCTTCTGCGGATCAGCAGGCCGGCGAAGCTTTCAATAAATTGCGTTCAGGCAAGCCTCTCGATGCGCACGAAGCGGCGGGACTAGCAGGCCATCTGATGATTTTCTTCGGCCATCTCGACGCGCGCAAAGGTTGGACCAAGCAACTCCACCTCGGCGCCTATCGCAACGCCAATTCGCGGCAAATGGCCGCGCTCGGAGCTGACGCTGGCTTCGATTCGATCGGCGATTGGCCGCAAGCCGCGGCTCTCGGCGCCTATCTCGACCTGCTCGACCGTGAAAATTCGTTGCCCAAAATGATCGTCTACAACCTCAATCCTGCGGACAACTATATCTTCGCCACAATGGCGGGAAATTTTCCGCAGGAAGGCATAAAGGGAAAAGTTCAATGCGGCCCCAGCTGGTGGTTCCTGGACCAGAAAGAGGGCATCGAGTGGGAGCTGAACGCTCTATCCAATTGCGGCCTGCTCTCCAATTTTGTCGGCATGGTCACGGACTCGCGCTCGTTCATGTCCTTCCCGCGCCACGAATATTTCCGCCGCATTCTGTGCAACATTTTAGGCAACGAGATCGAAGCAGGTTTGCTTCCCAACGACGAAACCATGATGGCGCGCCTTCTCCAGGACGTCTGCCACGACAACGCCTCCCGCTTCCTGCGCTTGCCCGGCATCGCGGATTGATTTTTCGAGGCAAACCTTTAGACTGCAACTCAACGATTCGCTCTTTCGAGGGACTGCATTGGCTGCAGGTTTATGCGGATGGATCGGTTGCAAGAACCTGTCGGAGGCGGCTCTGGACGCGCGTCCATTGTGCCGGAAACATTTTTACGATATCGCCGCACGCCGCCTTGCCGATTACCACGAACGGTTCGCGGGCGCCGATCCCGTCGGTCGCGATCGCGTCGCTGCCTCGGCGTTTCTCTCGAACCTCATCGGCCAGGCGGGCACGCTGGTCACCAGTGCCAAGGAACTTACCGCCAAGGAGCGCGACAATTTTCTGGCTTTGTCCACGGATGCGGTGGAGATGTACAAGAGAGTGCAAAGAAATCCGAGGATTCCGCTGCGCGTGCCCATCCGCGTCTACCGCGCGCCCGGACAAAAAGGCAAGTTTGAGTTAACCGCGACGGTGAACGTCAGTAAAGTGGGAGCTTGTATCACGGTGCGTGAACCGGTCGCAGTAGGCGCAAGGCTCTGGCTGCAAAAAACCGAAAATGCGGAGAGCGCCAGCGGGTGCGTCAGTTGGGCAAAAGAAACGGAGGCGTCACAGGTTCTGATCGGTTTTGAAATTCTCGACCATGAAGATTTTTGGGATTTGAAACAGCAACTTTCGTCCGATTCTTCCCCGCAAAACACGAAATCGCCGCCCAACGATCCGAATGAATCTTAAGCAGCAATGAATTCACCGGGCGAGTGAATCGCCATCATCCAAAACTGTCCTCATTCACCAACGCTCCGCGAAGGCTATCCGTGCCCAGTCCCGCCCAACTCGCGCACGATGTCGCCCACAAACGTCTTGGCATCGCCGAAAAGCATCAGCGTTTTGTCGAGGTAATACAAAGGATTATCAATTCCTGCGAAGCCCGGACTCATCCCGCGCTTGATCACCATCACCGTGCGCGCCTTGTCCACATCCAGAATCGGCATTCCATAAATCGGGCTGTTCGGATCGCTGCGCGCCGCGGGATTGGTCACGTCGTTCGCGCCAATCACCAGCGCCACGTCCGTCTGCGGAAATTCCGGATTCAAATCGTCCATGTCCACGAGCTTGTCGTATGGAATATCCGCTTCGGCCAGCAGGACGTTCATGTGCCCCGGCATGCGCCCCGCTACCGGATGAATTCCGAATTTCACGTTCACGCCGCGTTTGCTCAAAATATCGTACAGCTCGCGCACTTTATGCTGCGCCTGCGCCACTGCCATTCCGTAACCCGGGACGATCACCACGTTGTTCGCTGCGGAGAGTATTGCTGCCGCTTCTTCCGGCGTCGCGCTCTTCACAGGCGTCGCTTCTTGCCCCGTCGCGCCTTTCGCAGCCTGGTCCTGCCCGAACGCTCCGAACAGCACGTTCGAAAACGACCGGTTCATCGCTTTCGACATATTCACCGAAAGAATGAAGCCGGACGCACCATCCAACGCCCCGGCAATAATCAGCAGCTTGCTATCGAGCACGAATCCCATCGCCGCGGCTGAAAGCCCCGCATACGAATTCAGCAGCGACATCACGGTGGGCATGTCCGCGCCGCCGATCGGCACAATCATCAGCACGCCGAAAAGCAGGGGAATGGCCAGCATCACCGGGAACAAGTGCGTATGCTCTGGATGCCGCACCAGAATAATCGCGACTACCACGGCAATTCCCAGCACTGCGAAATTCACAAAATTCTGACCCTTGTACGTGATCGGCCGCTGCGGCAGCACTTCCTCCAGCTTTCCCGCCGCCATCAGGCTTCCTGTAAAAGTCAGCGAGCCTAGAATCACTTCCGCCGAAAGCACAGACATCATGAAGGGCGGCACATGCGGCGCGCGCAAATAAAATTCCGAAGTTCCGACCAGTGTCACGCACAACGCGCCAAACGCGTGGCTCAACGCGGTCCGCTGCGGCACGGCCGTCATGTGAACTAGCCCCAGCGGCACGCCGATGATCGAACCGAGCACCAGCCCCACTGCGATCCAGCGGTAATCCACGATCCCGTGATGCAGCAAAGTTCCCAGGACCGCCAGCAACATGCCGACTTCGCCCGCCCACACGCCGCGCCGCGCCGTGCTCGGGGTGCTCATCCATTTCAGCGACAAAATAAAAAGGGTAGCGGCGATCAGGTAGGTAATTTGGAGCGGAAGGTCAGAACCGGCGAATGGGGTCATGGTTTCGCGGGTCGGCTCGTTTTGAACATTTTCAGCATGCGATCGGTGATCAGAAAGCCGCCGACGATGTTGCTCGTCGCCGCGACGATCGCAATGGTCCCCAAAATCGTCGCCAGCGTGCTTTTGCCTTCGCCTGCCAGGATAATCGCGCCCACCACGGCGATTGCATCCAGCGCATTCGTCAGCGACATCAGCGGCGTATGCAGCAGCGGCGAAATCCGGCGAATCACTTCAAAACCGATAAACGCCGCCAGAATGAAGACATACAAATCCGTAAGCAGGTCCGTCTGCACCATCAGTTCGCTCCGCCCGCCGTCGTCAGCGCCGGCAACGACAAAAATTCTCGCACGCGTTCGTTCACGATTTCGCCGTTGCGCGTCAGCAGCGTGCTGCGCACGATTTCATCGTCCATTTTCAGTTGCAGCTTGCCTCCCTGCACCAGATATTGCAGAAACGCGGTGATGTTGCGCGCATACATCTGGCTCGCGTGATATGGCACCGTGCTCGCGAGGTTGATTCTGCCGATCACCGTGACGCCGTTCTCGACGACTTTCTCGCCCGGCCGGCACAGTTCGCAATTCCCGCCGCGCTCCGACGCCAAATCCACAATCACCGAACCCGGCGCCATGCGCATGATCATGTCGCGCGTCACCAGTACGGGCGACTTCTTGCCCGGGATCACAGCAGCGGTAATCACTACGTCGCTTTCCGCCACCACGCGTCCGAGCAACTCGCGTTGCTTCCGATAAAAATCCTCGTCTTGCGCCTTCGCGTATCCGCTCGCATCCTGCGCATCCGTCGCTTCGATCGGCAGCTCCACAAAACGCCCGCCCAGGCTTTGCACTTGCTCCTTCGCCGCCGGACGCATGTCGTACGCGGAAGTTACTGCGCCAAGCCTCTTCGCGGTCGCGAGCGCCTGCAGCCCCGCGACGCCTGCGCCAATTACCAGCACGCGCGCCGGCGTAATCGTTCCTGCCGCCGTCGTCAACATCGGAAATATTCGCGGCAACGTGTCCGCGGCAATCAGCACCGCCTTGTACCCGCAGATCGTTCCCATGGACGAAAGGGCGTCCATCGACTGTGCGCGCGTCGTCCGCGGCATCAATTCCACGGCAAACGAAGTCACGCCCGTCGCCGCAATCTCCTGAATGGTTTCCAAAGTGCCGAGCGGCCGCAGAAAGCCAATCAATATTTGATCGCGATGAAAAAGTGGCAGGTCCGCCTTGCCAGTTTTATCGTTCGATCCGTGCGCGAGCACTTGCACGATAATATCGGCGCTGCGAAACACCTCAGCGCGTTCCACAATAATTTTCGCGCCCTTCGCCACGTAATCCGCGTCCGGATAACCCGCCTCGATCCCCGCTCCCGCCTGCACGATCACTTCCAGCCCGGATTTCGCCAGCATCGGCACCACCGATGGCACCAAAGCCACGCGCCGTTCGCCTGGAAACGTCTCCCGCGGTACGCCAACAATCATTCTTCACCCTCGATCGCGAATCCCAAGCCCAGCGCCGCGCCGGATCTGAAAAACGCGCCGTGCAGCGCGCGCAAGTCCACCAGCGGAATTTTTCCCCGGCGCCGAACCAATTATTCTATCCGCAATCCCGCAGAAGTCTACCCGAACATCCCCGATTCCTCCGCCAGCGTCAGCGCCACCCAATCTGCATCTCCCAACGCGACTCCCGCGGTTGACTTCGCCTCCCCCGCGGTACACAATTATTTGTGACGGGTGTTGGAGTTCACCCTGAACCGCCCCTAAAAAAGGGGCAGATGACTCCTACGAGGGCTCGCGACCTGCTAGGAAGTTATCTGCTCGCTCCGCTATCTTCCTCGGCTCGCAGCGCCCTTCACTTTAGGAGTCAACTTCGCACACGCGGCTCGCCTCTCTTTCGGCATGGCCGTATGTGCCCGGTGGGACTGTGATGAACTCAAACCAGCAAAACGCGCGTGAGCTCCTGAACTCCTTCCAGGCCAACCGCCTGCGCATTACCTGCCAATATATAGATAAGCTTCTGGGCGATATCGAAGCAATCTTGCACGCCGCAACTTCGAAAGCCGCCTTCCCCCGCTATTCCAACGACGTGATTCCCGCCCGCCGCAGAACCATGGAAGACTACGTCGCGAGGGTCCGCGCTCAGTTGGCGCGCGTACTCGATGGCCAGGGAATCACGCCCGAAAAACCTTCCATCCCTGCGTCGCGCGCCATTCACGTAATCCTGGGCGCGATCGACATCGCCGCCGAGGAATTGAAGCCCAAGTACATGACCGGCTACGGCGCCGTGCCCGAAACCGTAGCCACGGAGCTAAACGGAATCGCCGGCGAACTCGCCAGTCTGATCCAGCGGTTCGAGAGCGTGCTTTCGGAAGGCACCGGCCAAGATCTGCAATCCCGGCTCGCGCGGCTCGAGCAATCCGGCAACGACTTGAATCTGCTCGCCAGAATCGAGCAGATCGTTCGCGATCGCGGTCTCGTTGAATTTCGTGCGCCCATAGCCGCGATTCTGGACCGCGCGGAAGATCGCAGCTTCGAAATTGCCGTGTTCGGACGCGTGAGCTCCGGAAAATCCTCTTTGCTCAACGCCATCCTCGAAACCGATGTGCTCCCCGTCGGCGTCACGCCCATCACTGCCGTGCCCACTCGCGTTATCTACGCAGCGAAGCCGTCTCTAACGGTCTCGTTTTCGGACGCGCCCAAGAAAAACCTCGAAATTTCGCAGTTGCAGGAGTTCGCCACCGAGCAGCTCAACCCCGGAAACAAAAAGCACGTCAGCCGTCTCGTTGTCGCGCTCCCGTCGCCTCGGCTTCAGGGCGGTGTCGCCTTCATGGACACGCCCGGTCTCGGCTCTCTTGCCACCAGCGGCGCGCTCGAGACTCTTGCCTACCTCCCGAAATGCGATCTCGGAGTGGTGCTGATTGACGCCGGCTCCACTCTCACTGCCGATGACGTACAAACCATCATGGCTCTCCAGCAAGCGGCGATTCCGGTGAATGTCCTCCTCAGCAAAGCCGATCTCCTCACTCCCGAAGATCGCGCCCGCATCGTCCACTACGTCAAAGACCACATCGCCTCCGAATGTCGCCTGAATCTACCGGTTTATCCCGTCAGCGTCCTGCCAACATTTCGCGAAATGCTCGAAGCCTGGTTCGCGAACCAGATCGTTCCTTTGTACGCCCGCTCTCAGGATTTGCGCGCAGCCTCCCTGCGCAGAAAAATCGGCGCGCTGCGCCAATCCGTCGCGGCGGCGCTCGCAGCGCGCCTTAACCGCGGGGCCCAATCCTCGGCCGAAGCAAAAGATCGTGCGCGCGCCGCCGAGGCGCTGATGCGAAGAACCACTGGCCGCATCGCCGAGACGCGTGCGCTTTGCGCAAGATTTATTCAGGACATCGCCGCCAGCGCTCCGGAAGCAATCACCGACGCATCGAAACGCCTGCTGCATTCCTGGTCCACCAGTAACAACGGGGTCGTGGTACCGGGCCAGGTGGTTCGCGACTGCCTCACGCAATTTTTTCAGCTCCAGGTTAAGAAGCTCCAAGGCGAAATCACCAACCTCGCGGATCAACTCAGCGACGATCTCCAAAGATGCGCCGCCGATCTGCGCGTCCCGGATGCGCCGGCCCCAGGCGAGTTCCGGGCAGTAATCCGCGGCACGCCGATCTTGGAATCGCTGCCCATCTCGATTGCCGCGCGTCGCCCCACCCTGGCGGGACGTCTGGGCCGCCGCGCAGCGGAGCATCAGGTAGCCCGCAAAATTTCTCGCCAGCTGGGCGAAGCCTTCTACGGCGCGCTCGAAGCCTACTGGAGCTTGGTGCAAGTCTGGGCGGATTCGGTAATCAGCCAGTTGCAGCAGAAATTTGAAAATTACGCGGAAGGTTATCGCGCTCAGGCCGAGCAAGCATTGGCTTCACGGACGCCCGCGAATGGCGACCGCGACGGTCTCGCCGCCGCTCTCGCGCAATTGCAAAGCCCGGAAAATTCAGAAAGCGAAGCCGGCGCGCACGCTTCAGCGCCAGAAGCAGCGGCCGCGCCCGAAACCTCGCATACGATGTGAAGAGCGTTCCGTACCCGAGGCGGAAAGCTAATGGCGATCGTCGCAGCATTATCCGGCGCGTTGGTTGGCCGCGAACAGGAATTGCGCCGCCTGCGTGCCGCCATTCTCAATTGCCAGAGCCGGTTGATCTGGGGACCGCCCGACGCCGGCAAGACGTGCCTGATTCAGCACGCGCTCGCGCAGCTATCCGCCGCCGTCCGCCGCAAATGCATTTGCTGGAGCGGACCCGCCACGGGCCGCGAGTTAGCCGCGCATCTCCTCCGCGAACTCTATCGCGCGGGAGACTCGCTGGTATGCGTGAAAGTCCACGCTGACCGCGCTGGCGAATCCACGCTCGATCGCTGGCTCCACAAGCAATCGCTCTTGCGCATGCGCGGCATTCTCTACTCCGCCACGGAACGCGGCGACTATCGAGTCTTCCTCGATCATCTGCCCGCTCCGACGCACAAAATGGCCCACTTCCTGAAAGAACTGATGAACCGCTGCAAGACGCCTATCTATTACACCGGGCCCGGTTACTCCGCGGCAGAAATCGGATGCGCGTGGAGCCTCTACTGGGCCGACGAATATCGCATCCGCCTCGAACCTCTCAGCGAAACTCTCGCCCGCGAGCTTCTGGAAGCCTGCATCCGGAAATTCAGCCTCTCCGGGCTTGACCTGGAGGGCTTTCGCGAAGATATTCTGCATCTCAGCGGGCGCTTGCCCGGCTCGATCGTGAAGATGTGCGAGCTCGCGGCCGATCCGCGCTACCACTATCACGATCAAGTGAAGGTCAAACTGCTCCACGTGGACTACTTGCTGCAAGCGCATCGCTTCGCGTCGTCATCCGCCGTAGGCTCCCACGCATGAGCGCCACGCGCGACGTTCGCCAAACCTCGCTCGAGGACGTCTCACCGGAATCGAACCTCGTTCGTCTCGCGGACCTCGCCGGTGAACTAGGCTCCCAGCGCGTCCGCGAAGATGCCGCCGCGCTCGCGCAACGCATTGCCGAAGGCCGCTTCTACGTCGCCTGCATCGGCCAATTCAAGCGCGGAAAATCCACGCTCCTTGACGCACTGTTGGCGGACCACATTTTGCCCACTGGCGTTTTGCCGGTAACCGCCGTTCCGACGATCGTTCGTTACGGCCCGGCTCGTGGCGCCCGGGTGCGCTTCCAGGGTGGAGCATGGCTGGATGTTCCTCCCGAAGATCTCGCTCAATATGTTTCCGAAGAGCTGAATCCCGAAAACAAAAAGAATGTCGCAGCCGTCGAGGTTTTTTCCCCCAGCCCACTTCTGGCGCAAGGCATGTGTTTCGTGGATACGCCGGGTCTGGGTTCCGTCTTTGCCGGCAACACCGCTGCAACCCAGGCTTTCATTCCGCACATTGACGCTGCGATCGTCGTGCTGGGCGCCGATCCCCCAATTTCCGCCGACGAACTCGCCCTGATCGAGGAAGTCGCAAAACACGTGCGCCACCTCCTCATCGTGCTCAACAAAGCCGACAAAACTTCTGACGCCGATCGCGCGATCGCCAAATCCTTCACCGGCAAACTTCTCGAAAAGAATCTGCGGCGCTCCATCCGCCGCGTTTATGAAATCAGCGCCGCCGAGCGCCTGGAAAATCGCGGACCGCAGCGCGATTGGCTGGCCCTCCGTGAAGATCTGGAAACACTCGAACAGGATTCGGGCCGCACCTTAGTCCGCAACGCGGCGGAAAGAGGCTTGCGCCGCCTGAGCGACGAACTACTCGCGCTTATCGCCGCGGAAAAAGACGCGCTGCAGCGTCCCCTCGAAGCATCCGAGAGCCGCATGCAAAATCTGCGCCAGACTATCTCTGAGGCGGACCGCTCGCTGCGCGACGTGCGCTACCTATTGATGTCGGAAGAGCATCACCTTTCGGACATGTTCCTCGAACAAAGAAAGCAATTCCTCGCGCGAGCGTGGCCAATCCTGCGCGCCGAATTTGAAAATGAGCTGAGTAAGTTGCCCCGCCGTTACGGCCCAAAATTCCGCCGGGACGCCATGCGCTGCGCGCAAGCCCTCGCCGCAAGCCACGTCCAGCCCTGGTTGCAATCCGAACAATCCGCCGCGGAGCAGGAATATCGCAAGGTGGCCTCGCGCTTCGTCGGCATTGGCAATGATTTCCTTGCCAAACTTTCCGCTTCCGGCGTCCCCGAACTCGCGCGCATGCCCCATGCCCTCGATTCCGAGAAAGGTTTTCGCGTCCCCTCCCGCTTCACGTTCGAAGAACTCCTGCGCGTTGCCCAGCCGGCCTCTCCGCTGCGCTATCTCGCGGACGTTTTCCTCGGTGCCGCGCGCGGCTTCGCCGTCATCGAGCGGCAGGCTCGCGAGTTTCTTGCGCACCTGGTGGAAATGAATAGCACGCGCGTGCAGTCCGACGTCGTCAATCGCGTCCAGGAAAGCCGCGCGCAGCTCGAACTAGAAATCCGCAAGCTCCTCCACGAAGTAAGCCGCGTCGCCGAACAAGCCCTCGAACACGCCCGCGCCGCCCGCGCCGCCGGCGCCCCCGCAGTCGCAGCCGCCAACGCCCGCCTCGACGCCCTCGAAAGCGCGATTCACCGCACCACTGTCTGCAATCCCGAAACTTCGGTCTGAAGCGCGTCCGGGGTATTGCCCTCACAGAAGACCTTGGACAAGGTGGCCCAGGCCCAGCACTCTACCGGTCGCTTGCAGGTTCTCGATATTCAGTTTCAGGATGCTGACGGTCCACGACAAACCCGATGCGATCGAGCATAGGACGAATCTCCGGGTTGGACATAAATAGTTTCCACAAGAGTCCGGTGCGATAGTTTTCGATCATCACCGTGATGGGCGCTTGGTTCAGTCCCATATAGATTGGCGCAAACCAGTCGTGATCCAGATTGAATGCGTCGCGCGGCCCATAGATGCCCCATAGACGGTCCCCCAGATCACGATAGAAATGCTTCAGCGCCGCCATCGAAGCCTCGGGAGTGTAGGGAAATGAGGCGAGCGCGCCCGTCGGCGTCATCGTCCCAGTGTCATCATTCGCATCGGGCGCATTCGGAACATAACCTTCCGGCCCGTCGCTCGCGGTCAGCCCCCAGGAATCGGCTCCGTATCCTTTGTGGTGTTCCGGATTTGCGATGCAGTAAGCGCGATTAATCAGCGCCAGGTTGCGATTGTTTTCGAAGTAATCGGTAAATCGGTCGCGGATCCCGCGCGGATCAAAGCCCATGTAAGAATAGTGCGCGAAGAAAAGTGGGTTTCCTTCTTTGGTGCCGACGTCCAGCTTGATTCCGTAATAGGTCTTGCCGTCCAGAAAGTCATTTTCCTTGGAACCGGTTCCGGCGCCATCCGCCCAGCCCGTGTAGTAAAGGCTGCTTGGCACGGAATGAGTGGGCGAAGCGATGGCGAGCAGATAGACGATCATCACCTCGTTGAAACCGGTGAGGCGGTGATTGATGTACCACGACCAGTGAGGCGACCAATGCCAGTAAAGCGCGTCGCTCTGCGGCGACTGGCGATACCAAGCCCATTCCACCGTTTCCCAGAGGTGGGAAATGCGCTGATAGAGATTCTTCTCTTGAACGTTCGATTGGTTCAAATATTGCCGGGCGGTTAAGAGCCCTTCCATCAGAAACGCCGTTTCTACCAGGTCCCCGCCATCGTCGAACATGTTAAAGACCGGCAAACTCGCGCCCGTGGCGTCATCCATGAAGTGCGACCACGCGCCGTGATAGCGTGGCGCTTTTTCCAGAAAGCCCACAATCTTATCCAGACGCTCGATCCCTTGAGTGCGCGTGATGAATCCCCGGTCCATCCCCACAACCAACGCCATGATGCCGAAGCCGCTCGCGCCCGTCGCAACGATGCGGTCATTGCCCGGAACATTTTCTCGCGCCATGCCGGAGTGAGGCCCGGACGAGTCCCAGTAATAATGGAAGCATTCTTCCTGCAGCATAGTGAGCAACTCGTCGTCGCTGAGTTGCTGCGTCGCAGCGCTAGCCGCCGCAGACATGGGCGAAAGGGTGCCGTCCCAAGAATCTGCCGCCACCTTGTACGATGCCGCTTGCTTGGTCTTGCCAAGGAAATCGGTGTATCGCTCGAGGCCTTGTTCCTGGATTCCAATCGGTTGATACGAACCGCCATCGAGAGAACGGTAGATCACATAATTGCGAAGCTGCTCAGATACGACCGGTTGCCACTCCACTTCAATATGGCGGTCAAAACCTATTGCGCTCACGTCCCCCGGTGCTGCCAATCGGCTCGCTGCAGCCCCTCGCTGCGACGATTCGATGGTGATCTCGTCAAGGATTAAGACGTGGGCCGACGCGTCGGCCAAAGACTGCGAAAAAATTAGCTTGCCCAGGTGATTCGCTTCCAGCGGCCGAATCGAAGCTGTCGTGAAATCCCGCAACGGGATTTTCACCTGAACCCATCTACCATTTGCCAGAGCGCCGGAGAACCTCCCAACCGGAAGCGGCCCGGAGAAATTCTCCCCGATGTCCTCGATCCGGACGAGCGGCAAGTCTGCAGAATCAATGCGCTTCGGCGCAAAGCACCAAAAAGAAAGCACGTCGCCCTCAAACCTTATTTCACGATTGCGGAATTTAACGACTGCAATCTGCGCCGCCCAACCACCGCCGGGCTGTGACGTCCATTCGAGGCGCAAGGCGTTCGGCGGAGTGCGAAACGTGTGGCTTTCAACCGGAAGCTTCCCATCGAGCAGTGTCAGACGGCTTGGCGAGGTGGCTTTGCCGGCGCTATAGAAGTAAGAGTCAGGCGTCAGGCTGTTGTCGAAAAAAATATGCCGGTAATACTCAGTATCCGCTCGCACCGCGCCCGCGGCGAATAGCAACAGGAAGAGGGCAGCGCACCGGCGGATGAACCGAAGGGACTCGCGAATTCCTGTCGGCGCTCGAAACACTTTTTTCCCAAGTGAGCAAGTCATCGGCTGGTCCGGCTGGTATACCTCAGGGCCATCTGATCACCAGTTCCCACACTGCAGTCTCCGTCCACCAGATATCAGAGTCATGAATCGTTGACAACCAAAAACCCGCTATCTATACTCCGGAACATAAGCAGTTAACCGATTTAGCTGGGGAAAGGCAGAAAAATTTGGGTGGACCAGACCCCGGCACGGGGTGATAGATGAAAGTCTCAAGAATTCTTATCGCTTGGGCAATTATAGTAGTTGGTTCGAGTCTGTTTTCCCCGGCGGCAAAAGCGCAGTATCGCGCCGGCTTGCAGGGAGTTGTACTGGACGCGCAGGGCGCCGCCATCGAGGGCGCGACCGTCACGCTCACGAATTCAGAAACCAACCACTCACAGCAAACCACTTCCGGATCAGGCGGCGTTTACACTTTTTCGAGCCTTCCGCCCGGCAACTACACGGTTGCGGTGGAGAAGACTGGCTTCAAGAAAAATCTCCTCGCAAATGTGACGATCGCCGGAGAGCAGATCCAGGCGCTCAACGTCACATTGGAGCTCGGCGCAGTCACCTCGTCGGTCACCGTAAATGCATCGGAAGAATCCGCGATTGATACCGAGACGGGCCAAGTCAGCGGCACGCTTTCGTCAACCGAAGTGCAGGACCTCCCCTCTTTCGGCCGCGACCCATTTCAACTACTGCAGCTCGCCCCCGGTGTTTTCGGTGACAGCTCCCACAATAACGGCGGCGGATCGCAAAATATTCCCGGCAGCGCCGGTCCTGGAGGTACTAGCGCAACCAGTAGCATTTTTCAGATTGAAAACCAGGTTCAAGCCTTTGCTGACGGGCAGCGCAACGAAGCGAACAGCTTTCAGATTGACGGCATTTCGGTGAACAGTCTGGACTGGGGCGGAGCATCAATCATCACGCCCAACGAAGAGTCCATCAAGGAAGTCAGAATCACTTCGAACTCTTACGACGCGGAGCTGGGGCACGGCAGCGGCGCCCAGGTAGAAGTGGTTTCGCAAAACGGCACTAATAGTTACCACGGAAGCGCCTTCATCAAAATTGACCGCCCGGGATTGAATGCCTATCAGGCCTACAATGGTCCCAGCAGTCCGGCCGCGGATGAGCGCGTCAACAACCGTTTCAATCAGTTCGGCGGCAGTGTGGGCGGACCGATCGTCAGAAACCACCTGTTCGTGTTCTTCTCGTATGAAACGCTCAGGAATAATTCCGTGGAGACGGCCAACCAGTGGGTGGAAACACCCCAATACCTCGCGGCGGTGCAAGCCCTCGGCTCGCCGTATCTCTCATCGGCGATTCTGGGCTTCCCGGGTGAGGGTGCGTCTTATACCAAGGTGCTTCCGTCCACTTGTTCGCAAGCTGGCTTCACAACCGCGGCAAATTGCCAGCCCGCGGGCACCGGCCTGGATATAGGTTCTTTATCGACCAGCCCTCGCGGGACGCCTGATCCTACCTTCGGCACAGCCGCTACGCCGAATGGTGTGGGCAGCGGACTCGACGGCATCCCCGACATCCAGTTTGTACAAGCGACGAACCCAACCAAGATTACCGAATCGCAATACAATGGCCGCCTGGACTATCAGGTCACGAGCTCGGATTTGCTGACTTTCAGCATTTACTGGGTGCCAACCGAAACGACCAACTATGAGGGCAATATCCGTCCCGCAAATTTGTGGCACCACGACCCGCTCAATTATTCCGAAGCTTTGGTGTGGAACCACACCTTCGGTCCAAGCTTGATCAATGAGGCGCGCTTCAACGTTTCGCGCTGGTATTACGACGAACTCGTTAGCAATCCTCAGGAACCGTGGGGCCTTCCTCAAGGCACCATTACCGGGCTGCCAAGTAGCCTAACTAATATCAACGACATCATCTACGGCGCCAATGGACCGGGAATTTTCTTCAAGACCGGATACAACATTCGGGATACGGTAACCAAAGTATTGAACAGGCAGTCCCTGAAATTCGGCGTGGATATCTACAAAGAGCAGAATACTCAGGTGCAAGGCTCGGGCGCGCGTCCAACCTACAATTTCAATGATATGTGGGACTTCGCTAACGACGCTCCCGTTCAGGAAAGCGGCAACTTCAATCCCGTGACCGGAGTTCCCACCACCCTCACCAGCTACGTTCGTGACAACGACATTGCCCTATTCGTGCAGGACGATTACAAATTGAAACCGAACCTCACCGTGAATCTCGGACTGCGTTGGGAATATTTCGGTCCCTTCCACGAGAAATACGGCAATCTCGCCACGGCTGTGCTGGGACCTCCTCCCGACCAACTCGCGGACATCCGCGTAAGGCTCGGCGGTAACCTCTATTCGGCTGACTACCATAATTTTGGCCCTCAAATCGGTTTTGCATGGAGTCCGAATTCTTTGCCGCTCATCCACCATGATTTCCAAAGCCGCCTAGTGGTTCGCGGCGGGTTCGGTATCGGCTACAACAGAACGGAGGACGCCATTCCCCTCAACGCTCTCTTCAATCCCTCTCCGCTCTTCGCGAGTTTCTCTCTGTTCGACACCAATATCGTCTATGCCGCGCCGTCTGATCCTCATCAGTTCGCTCCGTATCCTGCCAACCCAAATGCGATGCTTACCTTCAATCCAGCCAACAACATTCCAAGCAGTGGCGCGCCGATTAGCTTGAACGGGCTTCCCGCTCACTTGACGTCGCCCTACACCTATCGCTACTCCCTGGAGACGCAGTACGACCTGGGCCACAGCATGATCGCCACCGTGGGTTACCAGGGTAGTTCCTCTCATCGTGAACTTCGCTGGGTTTATCAGGGTCAAATCCTTTTCGAGCCGCAGAATCCCCAGGTCAACGAGCTGCATTACTGGCCCGATGACGTCAACGGAAATTACAACGCCTTGCTCACCGAACTCCAGAAGCGCTTCTCGCATGGATTCCAGTTGGATGCTCAGTACACCTTCAGCCGGGCGATGGACGATGCATCAACCAACTACTATTTCGACCAGTATCCTTTTAACGCCAAGTCGGCATACGGTCCGTCCGACTACGATGCCAGGCACAATTTCAAGCTGTGGGGTTTGTGGACTCCGCAAATCTTTCCGAACCGGCAAAGTTGGGAGGAGAAAGTGCTCGGTGGCTGGCTGTTCAGCGGCATGTGGAACGTGCACTCCGGTTTCCCGTGGACGCCGGTCTACAATGTTGTCGTTTCAGGTGACCCCAATACCTGCAGCCTAATCTTCGA
This sequence comes from uncultured Acidobacteriota bacterium, assembly GCA_963804625.1. Classification (GTDB taxonomy): domain Bacteria; phylum Acidobacteriota; class Terriglobia; order Acidiferrales; family UBA7541; genus Palsa-295. The sequence goes on from CAWDRJ010000001.1 coordinate 453,010, forward strand.
GAATAGCGGTTACTGTACGGTAAGGCCCGCCGCTTACCTCGGAGGTGCGGGCACCAATTACAGTAACTCCACCTTCAAAAAGCCGCTCGGCAACTTCCCGAACGGCCCGACAGCCTATTTCACCCCACCCACTCTCACGACGACCGGCATTCCACCCGTGCCGGGCGTCGCGCGCAATTCATTCCGAGGTCCGCGCTATTCGGCGGTGGATTTTACGTTCGGCAAGGGCTTCGGGCTGCCCAGCGCGAAGGTGATCGGCGAAAATGCCAGGCTGGAAATTCGCGCCAACTTCTACAACCTGTTCAACCAGGTCAATCTCGGTTCGCTGAATCCCACTCAAACCATCGGCAACATCATACTGACTTCGACCGGTCAAACGGTCACCGGAAACTCTACCTTCGATCAGGCCCAGTACGCATTAGCCGGCCGCGTGATTGAAGCGCAAGCGCGGTTTAGTTTCTAAGCAAATGATTTGAGCCAGGGCGTGGGACCCGCGCTACGACCTGGCTCAGTCGTACTCTACGCCAGCGAAAAAGCTGCCGGATCTCGCTAGCGATTCGGCAATCAAGAATAGTTTCCGCGCCTTGCTCATCCCCAGCTGCTGTGCAAGGATGTGCGTTTAGGTGCACCCATGCCGCGCTCGCCGCGAGTCAAACCCAAAAATATCACCGCCGCTCATCGCGATCCTCGCGCTGCTGCTCATCGCGAAGCTCCCGCCGCCAATTTGAAAGACGTTGCCGAATTCCTCGGCCTTTCCTCCGCCACCGTGTCCATGGTGATGAACCGCGCGCCCGCCGCCAAATCCATTCCGCAGTGCACCCAGGATCGCGTCCGCGCCGCCGCGCGGCAGCTGAACTACCGCCCGAACTTCATGGCCAAGTCCCTGCGCCAAAAACGCAGCTTCACGGTCGGCGTAATCGTTCCGGAAATTAGCGAGGGCTACGGCGCGCTGGTGATGTCTGGCATCGAAGACCACCTGCTGCAGGAGGGATATTTCTATTACGTAGTCAGCCACCGCCACCGCAAGGATCTGATCGAGGAATATCCGCGCTTGCTGCAGTTGCGTTCGGTCGAAGGGCTAATCGCCGTGGACACGCCCTGCCAGGAAAATAAATCTCTGCGCGTCGTCAACGTTTCCGGCCATCAGCATGTTCCGGGCGTCACCAACATCCTGCTCGATCACGCGCTTGCCGCGAAACTCGCGCTCGAACATCTCTACGCTCTCGGCCACCGCAAAATTGCGTTCATCAAAGGGCAGGAATTCAGTTCGGACACCGAAGTCCGCTGGAAAACCGTGCAGGAATCGGCCGCGCATCTCGGGCTGAAAATTGACGCGGCGCTCGTCGCGCAGCTCGTCGGCGAAGTGGGCACGCCCGAACTCGGCTACTACGCCACGCGCCGCCTGCTCGAAACGCGCCGCCCGTTCACCGCGCTCTTTGCCTTCAACGATATTTCCGCGATGGGCGCCATCCGCGCGCTCGGCGAAGCCAAACTAAAAATTCCCGAGGACGTTTCCGTCGTCGGCTTCGACGACATCCCCAGCGCCGCCTACCAGAATCCCGCGCTCACCACCGTCCGCCAGCCGCTCCGCGAAATGGGCGTGATCGCCGCCGAAACCCTGCTGCAAAGAATCACGTCGCCGGCCAGCGCGCGCTTTCCCGATTCGATCATCGTGAAGCCCACGCTGGCAGTGCGCGCCAGCTCCGGGCCAGTGCGCCGCCAGGCGTAACTCCCGGGGACGCCAATCTCCCGATTGGCGTTTGAGAAAATCGCCATTCAGGAGAATGGCGCTCCCAGGTTCCAGACTCCCGCATCCTTGCGAACGCATCCGCGATGAAAAAAATATCGCGAAAAAGTGCCGATTAGAATGAGGTGCGGTTGTTTGTTTTGTGTGAGTTACGTTGAATTCTAATATCTGCCATTGTCGATTAGAAAGGCAGTGATGTGTGGCTTGTGACGGGTGACGAGCGGGGGCCGACGTTGCCGTTTGTATCGAATAAGAATTGACTGCGAGCGTTTGTTTTGAACGCGTTGCGCGAATTATTGTTCCGGCGAAAGCGTCCATTTGTATCGACAAGTGCGGTCGCGATTTGCGGCCCGCTGATGTTTCGCGGCGAGCGATTCGTGATTGTGGAAGTCGCAATTTGTTGGCGATTGATTTGGGTCGCGGGTGTTTGTTTTGTGTGAGATACGATGGTTTCTAATCGGCCGGGTTGGCGATTGATTTTGGGGTGATTCGTGATGGATGAAATGTGGATGTAACAGTGTGACATCCAGTTACATTGCACGGCTGGCGCTGCGGGGCGTCGCGGGAAGGCGCGCGGTACGCGAACTGCGCTGGTGGCGGGGGGCGCGGGGCCGTTTTTGGCGACGCTTTTCCCGAGTGTTCGGTTGGCTCGACCCGTCGCCGATGCTGCGGTCCGCATGTTGCGTCCTCAGTGGGGGCGGAAAAACGCCCCAATCTACCATATCACATTTACCCACTGATTACTAGAACTAAGTCGAAGAGTCTGTGGCTGACTCGCGGAAATGATGGGACGTAGATCTTGCCGGTCGTTGTGTGCTGAATTGCCGCTAAGGCACGGGCCGCCCGCTGAGGGGTGTTTCAGGGTCACGCTCTGAAGATGCCATCGAATACTGCCTCGAATTCAGACGCGGGTTCTCCCGTACGCTTTCTGTGTCCACCGGCGCACAAAGCGATTGCTTGCTCCCGAGTCCCCACCGCGCCGCAGAACGACTGAGCCCTCGCAGGCTTCCCGTTCCCAGTGATTCCTGCTGGATCGTAATCGTCGATCGCTCCTTTCTCCCAAACGTACACATCACAGTTCCGAAGCGCCTCCAGGAGTGCCCGCTTTTGCTCCAAGAATCCTGCGTCCTGGTGCTTCTTTAGCACATCCGTTCGGGCCCATTCTCGCTCCGCATCTTCAGCTTCACGGAACGCCGCGTCGACCTGTTCAGAAGTCGCTTGTCCGACACGACGGAGCGCCTCGAGCTGCCCGGCCCGTCGATATGCTTCACGGATTCGTGGCTTCTGCTCGGCCCTCGCCGCTCTTTCCACTGCCGGCGCACCTTCTCGGCGTTCCGTCTCGAGTACAGCGTCAACGGCGCGGATAAATTACTCGCGCTGATCGCGGAGTTCGGGAGCAGGATCAATTTGGAAGAACTCCGCCCCGAGCAAGAAATCCAGATCAGTGATTCGGGAAACCCGCATCTGAAATCGGCGAAAGAACTCGCAGTAGCGCCGGATGCAGCCTTTGCCACTGATTCTCGCAAATGCAACGGGGACTTGTCGGCAGTCCCACGCTGGATTGATCACCCGCGCCAAGTGAGGTAATGCTATGTAGTCGCTGTCGCCCTCGACCAGAACGACGCTCTCAGAGAAGAATGCTATATTGTTATTTTCGTAACAGACGATTTGGAATTGATCTCTCTCGTTCGTTTTGCTCAGGTCCACGTGGCTGGCGATTGCAAAAGGTTTGAGGCCCACCGCTAGATCAACTTTCTTGCGCATTTGGGCTACGGGTCGCGAGTCACCACTCACTAATCACCGATCACTACTTACGCTGCTTGGCCCATACCTGTTAGGACGCCGCGCATGTAGGCGAAGCTGGCTATTACGCCTGGCATGGGGTCGTCTTCGTGGACTTCGTATTCTAGATCTACGTAGCCTTGGTAGTTTGTTTGGAGCAGGGCTTCGAAAATTTCGGGGGTTGGCATTTTGCCTTCGCCTACTGCTACCTGGCTGGCTTTGTCTTGGAAATTTGTGAGGTCTTTCATGTGGATATTGAAGAGACGCTCGCCTGTTTGGTGGATGGCTTGGACTACGTTGGTGCCGGCGCGGGCGGCGTGGCCTACGTCTATGCAGCAGCCGATGCGCGGGTCGAGATTTTTTACGGCTTTGAGGACATCGAGCGGCGAAGGCCAGAGCTTATCTTCGGGGCCGTGATTGTGGATGGCGATGCGGATGTCGTACTCGCGGACGAATTTTTCGAGGTGCGGGAGAGTTTGCGGGGTAGGGTCGCCGGCGACGATTACTCGGACGCCGGCGCGTTTGGCGTAATCGAATTTGGCGCGAATGTCCGCGTCTTCGTCTTTTGCGAAATAGACGGCGCCGACGGCGTGGAGCTGGATTTTCGCTTCGGAATAATCGGCTAGCGCGGCGGCTTCGGCGGAGGGGTCTGTCGGGAGGTGGTCTTTTACGTCTTTGGCGTTGAGCGCGGAGACTTGGAGCTGTTGCATGTAGCGGATCAAGTTCGCGCGAGTGAAATCGCGGAAGGTGTAGCTGGCGAGGCCGAGGCGTATGGGGGAGGAGTTCGGAGGTTCAGGCAACGCGAAGGCATCGTGCGGCACGGCGAATGCTGCGACGGAGAGCGCGCCGGTGCGAATAAAATTGCGGCGGGAGAAGATGTTTTTTGCGCGCGGATCAGACATGGGGTTCCCAGCCTTTCTCGTATTCGCGTGTCCACAATTTCATGGCGTCGGGATCGTTCTGGATGTGGGCGTCTTGCGGATCGAGCTGAAGCTCGCGCTGGACTTCCCAGGCGATATTGGAAAGCTGCAGCATGGTGACGGAGACGTTGCCGACGGCGATGGGCGCGTGGAGCGCTGCGCCGGTGCGAATGGCAGCGATGAAGTTCGCGAAGTGCGCGTCAGTCATGGAATCGGCGCCGATCAGGTCGCTGGAGGAGGTGGCGGCGCGGCCGCTGACTTTGTATTCGCTGGTTTTCGCGCCGTGGAGGTCGTAGATTTCGTAGCCGCCGCGATCCACGAGGACCGTGCCGGTGGTGCCCATGATCGTGGAGCCGCGATCGCGTCCGTAAAATTTCATGCCCTGGCAACTTTTGCCTTCCCAGGAAATCAGCGCGTCGTCGTAATCGAAACTGGTGACGAGCGTGTCGTAAAACTGCCAGTCGTCTTTGAAATGGTAACGGCCGCCGGAGGAAGTGACGCGGCGTGGATAATCGAGGGCGAGGGCCCAGCGGCAGACGTCCACTTCGTGCGTGCCGTTGTTGAGCGTTTCGCCGGTGCCGTAAATGCGGAACCAGTGCCAGTTGTATGGGTGGACGTTGTCGCGATAGGGGCGGCGCGGGGCGGGGCCTTGCCACAAATCCCAATCGAGTTGCGGAGGGACGGGAGCTTCGTGGCCGGTGCCGATGGATTTGCGCGTGTTGCTGTACCAGGCTTTGGCGTAGTAGGGGCGGCCGATTAGGCCGGCGCGGATTTTTTCGATGATCTCGATGGTGTGCTGGGAAGAGCGCTGCTGCGTGCCCATTTGCACTAGCTTTTGGTATTTTTTTTGCGCTGCTACTAGCATGGCGCCTTCGGCGGGATTGTGGCTGCAAGGCTTTTCGACGTAAACGTGTTTGCCGGCTTCGAGCGCGGCGATGGACATGGGGGCGTGCCAGTGGTCGGGAGTGGCGATGGTGATCGCGTCTATTTCTTTTTGCTGGAGGATGGCGCGGAAGTCTTTGTCGGTGGCGGGGGCTTCGCCCATGGCTTGTTGCGTGGCGGCTGCGAATTTTTGCAGGATTTGGCTGTCTACGTCGCAGACGTGCGAGATGCGCGCGGCGTTTTTATTGGCTTGCAGCGCGGAGAGATGCGCGTAGGCGCGGCTGTTCAGGCCGATCACTGCGAAATTCAGGCGATCGTTTGCGCCTAGGATGCGGGCGTAACTTTTTGCGGCCGTGCTTATGGCTAGGCCTGCGGCGCTAGTGGCTAGCGTGTCGAGAAATTCGCGTCTGGTGATCATTGTGTGTCCTTTTATTTGTTTCGTGCACGGCTGACGCGCTGTTAGTGCTGCACGTCGCTCAGCGCGCCGTCAACAGGAGATTCCCGCCTTCGTTAGCGTTTTCTTCAGGCCGTCCATGCTGATGCGCGTGGATTCTTCGGGTGTGCCGGCGCCCCGCCAGTGGGTTTCGAGGCTTAGGCCGTAGTGAAAGCCGTCGTGATGCAGGGCCTGGAGCTGGCCGACCCAATCCACTATGCCGCCACCGACAGGGGCCCACTTGTATTTGTGATCGGGTTTGCGGATCACGTCCTTGCAATGGCAGTGGCCGATGCGATTTTTCGGCAGCAATGCGTAGCCGTCGGGATAGGGAGTGCTGCCGAGAGCCGCAGCGTTGCCGGGGTCCCAATTCAGCATGAAATTTTTATCGGGGATGGCTTGCAGCACGGCGGCGGATTCCTCGCCTGTGGCGGTGTTGCAGGACATCTCGTTTTCGAGGAGCAGGATGAGATTTTCCTTGGCGCAACGCCGCGCGGCTTGCTGCAGCTTGGCGTTGATGGCCACGCGATAGGGGGCGGGATCGTCGAGGCGCCAGAAATCGAAGCAGCGGATGCGATCGGTCTCGAAAGTTTGGGCCAGGGAGATGCAGCGCTCCAGCAGTTTGTCTTGCGCGGTGGCGTCGAAGTCTGCGTGGAACTGATCGCGGCGTTCGCTCCGGCGAGAGACTGGCGCGCCGGGCCAATCGGTTTTGAACAGCGGGCTGGCGATATCTGTGACACGCAGCTTGTGCGCGGCGAGAATCTTTCGCGCGTCGTCGAGCTGCTTGGCGTCTAGCTCCGTCACGTTCTTGTTCCACATCGAGCGGAGCTCAATCCATTCGAGGCCGAAGTCCTCGGCGACGATCTGGCAGGCCTTCTCGAAATCCTGGGTGATTTCGTCATTGATCACCGCCAGGCGGAAGGGGCAGGTGCTCGCTCCTGCTTCTGCTGCCGGGCGAGCGGCGCTTGAAAACGTTCCGGCCTCCTTTGCAAGCGGCGACATCATCGCTTCAAGTCCCGCCAGACCGATGCCGGCCAAAAGCCTGCGCCTCGTGAATCTCATACATCCTGCCTCCCGATATGCGGATGATCCTCTCGCGCCGCTCGCTAACAACTGTCTTTATAGCGCTGCATGAACGTTCGTGCCAATAAAACTCCGAAGGTCCGCGCTCGGCGAGCGCCGCTCAAAAAAAACCGCGGTTTTTGACCTCGGACCAGGGGGAAGCTTTCGACTGGGGCAGGGTGGCGTAATCGCCTCATATGATTGGAGATGAGGCCAAGGTCAGCTCAGCCTAATTGGTGGTTTCGCGGGCGAAGGTCAGGTTACGTTTTAGAATGGGTTGCGGAAGTTGGCGGCAGATTGCGGTTAGGCTACGGTAAAATTTCAGCAGGTGCCCTCTCGATGAAGCCCGCTCGATCAACCATTGTGATTGTGTGTGCGTGGTTGTTCTTTGTGGGCGGCTATGCGGCCATCTGGCTGCTGGCTGCGCCTGATTCGCAGTGGATCAACTTCAGCTACGCATTTCCTTGCCTGGTTCCGCTTTTTGCGAATTCGTGCCTGCTCTGGAATGCCGCTTCGCCCTACCGTCGGCAAAATGGATTCTGGATGCTGCTGGCGCTGGGCTGCACGTTCTGGCTCGCGGGCATTCTGGTGATGGTTTACAACGAATTCGACCGGGGCAACACCGTCCAGCCCACTTTCGGCGCTGATTTGCTGTTCTTTCTGCATACCGTTCCGTTCATGGCGTCACTGGCTCTGATGCCGCACGCGCGAAAAATGCGCGAGACGTTGCGCTTTGGCTTGATTGATCTGTTGTTGCTTGGCGTGCTGTGGCTCTACGTCTATATCTTCGCGGCGATGCCGTGGAAAATTGTGGCGCCGGACCACCGGCTCTTTTACACGCGCGACTTCACCAGTTACGTGATCGAAAACCTGGTGGTGGCAATCGGCTTTGGCGTGCTTTTCGTTCGGACGCGCGGCTCGTGGCGCAAGGTGTACGGGCATCTCTCTGGCGCATTCTCGCTGTACGTGGTGGGAATGTTCCTGGCGGATTATGCGTTGCGCGGACATTTTCTGCAGAACGGCAGCATGATGCGTTTGCCGATGCTGGCGGCGTTTGTGTGGCTCGGTTCGGCGGGAGTGATCGCGCACGGCCTGGTTTTCGAGCCGGAGCCGCCGCCGGCGTCGTTGCGCCGCGATACGCAGTGGCCGGTGCGCATGGCGATGTGGGGAGTGCTGGCGGCGCCGATATTGGCCGTGTGGAGCGAGTTTTTCAGCACGGCGCCCGATTCCGTGAAGCGATTCCGGATGATTGCGACGCTGGCGGTGATTTTCATCGGTGCCGGCGCCGTTTTCTTCCGGCAGTATCTGGTTTATCAGGAACGTACTGGATTGGTGCACGACCTGTGGGAGTCGCTGGAAAATATCAAGCGGCTGCAAACGCATTTCGTGCAATCCGAGAAGCTTGCGTCGCTCGGGCAGCTGGCCGCAGGAGCTGCGCACGAAATCAATAATCCGCTGACAGCGATTCTGGGTTATTCCGACTTGTTGACTATTGAAAACGACTCCGGCACGCGCGCGCATTCGTTGGGCGAAAAAATCCGCGAGCAGGCCCGGCGGACCAAGGACCTGGTGAACAATCTGCTGAGCTTCGCGCGGCAGGTTCCGGCCGAAAAGCAGTTGCTGGACTTGAATACGGTGCTTACCGGCGCGGTGCAGCTGCGCAACCTGGACCTGCGCGAAAAAAATATTCGCATTGAACTTGAGAACCGCAGCATCCTGCCCGCCGTGCGCGGAGACCCCAATCAACTGCTACAGGTTTTCTATCACCTGATCAGCAATGCGGTGGACGCGATGGTGGTCGTGGGCGGCGGCGTGCTGCTGATTCGCACGCTGCGCGAACGCGGGAACGTAGTGATCGAATTTTCCGATACCGGACCGGGCATGAAGGATCCGGACAAAGTTTTTGATCCCTTCTACACCACGAAGGAAGTGGGCAAAGGCACGGGCCTGGGCCTGAGCATTTGCTACGGCGTGATGCAGGAGCACGGCGGGCGGATCACCGGATTCAACCGGCCGGAAGGCGGCTGCACGTTTCGCCTGGAATTGCCGGCGGTGCTTGCCGTTTTTCCGCAGCTTCCTACTCCGCCAGCCACGACAGTCGGTTCGCGCTAGCGAATTGGCGACCTTTCGAGGCGGTGTGTTAGAGTCGGAAAATTCATGGACTCTTCCCTCATTGCCCCAGCTTCTGCGATTGCCACCGAGCATTTGACGCGCCGGTTCGGTGAACTGATTGCGGTGCAAGATGTGAACTTGCGAGTGGCGCCGGGGCAGTTTTTTGGTTTTCTGGGCCCCAACGGCGCGGGGAAATCCACAACAATCAAGATGTTGACGGGGCTGCTGGCGGCTTCGTCCGGGCGCATGGAAATTTTGGGCATTGATCTGGCGCAAAATTCCGTGGAGGTGAAACGCCAGATCGGCGTGGTTCCGGAGGGCATGGCACTTTTCGGCCGTCTGACGGGGTCCGAGTATCTGAATTTTGTGGGGCGGATGTACGGGCTCGACCGGGTGACCGCCGCGAAACGCACCGCCGAATTGCTGGACTTCATGCAGCTCGTGGATCAGCCGAAAACGCTCGTGACCGATTATTCGCACGGGATGCAGAAAAAACTGGCGCTGGCGGCGGCCGTAATCCACGGGCCGAAGATACTTTTTCTCGATGAGCCGTTCGAGGGCGTGGATGCGATTGCGTCCAACACTTTGAAAGCGATGCTGCAAAGCATGATCGCGCGTGGCGCGACGATATTTCTGACCTCGCATGTGCTGGAGATTGTCGAACGGCTTTGCAGCCACGTGGCGATTATTCATCGTGGGCAATTGGTGGCGCAGGGATCGCTCGAGGAATTGCGCGCGGGCGTGCAGGCGCAGGCGGCGGCTGCGGCGCTCAGCGCTTCGGGCACGGAAGGCGCGGCAGTGGCAAGCCCCGGCGAAAAGCTAACGCTCGAGGAGATTTTTTTGAGGATTGTCGGCGGCACGCGGCGCGCCGACCAGGAACTTTCGTGGCTGGGGTAATTTTTTCGAGGCAAGCGCGCGGCCAGTTCTCCGCGATTGCGTTTGTGCGATGGAGGCTGTTTGTAAATTCGCTGCGCACGATTCGCGGACGCCTGGAATTGGTGTCGCGCGGATTCATATTTTTCGGATTTGCGACGCTGGGTCTCGGCGGGTCGCTCGCGATTGGCGCTGGGGCGTGGTACTTCGCTTCGCACGGACGCGCCGAAATGCTGGCGCTCCTGCTTTGGCCAGTGTTTTTGTTCTGGCAACTTTTTCCGGTGATGGCCAGCGCGTTCACGGAAAATGTGGATTCATCGAACCTGCTGCGCTTCCCGCTCTCGTTTCCCTCTTATTTTCTGATTCGCATCGCTTATGGTTCGCTCGATCCCGGCGACGGCTGTGGGAAGCCTTTGGCTGCTGGGGATGGCCATCGGGATCGGCGTCGCGAAGCCCGCCTATTTTCTGGTGGCGCTGCCGGTACTGTTCTCGTTCGCGATTTTCAATATTTTATTGGGGCAGATGATTTACACGTGGGTGGAGCGCTGGCTGGCGCGGCGGCGCAGCCGGGAAATCTTGGGCGTCGTGTTTCTCGTAGTGATGATCAGCTTTCAATTTATCGGGCCGTTCATGCGGCATTTCGGGCCGAGGATGGGACCGGAAGTAGCACGCGTGAGCGGGCAGGTACTGCCGATCGAACGATTGCTGCCGCCGGGGTTGGCGGCTGCCGCGGTGGCGCGCGCGCTGCAAGGCGAATACTTTTTGGCGCTGTGCGCTTTTGCTTTGACTTGCGCTTATGCGCTGGCTGTGGGCTGGCTGTTGAACAAGCGCTTGCGCGCGCAATATCTGGGCGAAAATCTCAGCGAAGCAGTTGCGCGCGCCGCGAAACCCACGGGGAAACAAAAAATCCAGCTGGGATGGAATATCAAGGGCGTTCCCGGTTCGGTTTCGGCTGTCGTGGAAAAGGAACTGCGGTATCTTTCGCGCAGCGGTCCGATGCTGTTTACTTTGGTGATGCCCCTGGTGGTGCTGTTGATTTTCCGGTTCACGCCGGGGAAATCGGATAATCCAGGCGGGATTTTCGCGCATGCTTCCGATTGGGCGTTTCCCGTGGGAGCCGGCTACGCGCTATTGATGCTTTCGAATCTGGTCTACAACAGTTTTGGGCCCGATGCGGCGGGCATTCAGTTTTTCTTTGTGTCGCCGGTGCGCTTCCGGGAAATTCTTTTAGGGAAAAATATGGCTGCGGGATTCGTGCTGGCCGCGGAACTGGTCTTGGTGTGGCTCGGAACGTGTTTGATGTACCGGCCGCCGTCATGGGACGTGTTGCTGGCGACTGTGACGGGGGTGTTTTTCGCGCTGCTGGTGAACCTGATTGGCGGAAATTTCCTATCGGTGTTCACGCCGAAGAAAGTTGATTTTGGCGCGTTCGGGCGACAGCGTGCGTCGAACACCACGGCATTCGCAAGCCTGGGCATTCAGGCGGCGGTCGTCGGGCTTTGCGCGGTGGCGTTGCTCGTCGCGCACGCTTATCAACATATCTGGGTGGCGGCTATCGTCTTCGTGATTCTGGCAGCGGGCGCGCTGGCGGCTTATTTCCTGGTGTTGGATCGCATGGACGCGATCATTGTGAAGCGCCGAGAAGTGATGATCACCGAGCTTTGCAAGGCGTGAGAAATTTTCGACCTTGAGCGTGTTTTTCGGTCTTGCACGGCTGTGAGCCTCGGGTTAGATTCGCTCGGTCACAAATCCGGCGGACTATCTTCTTTCGAGGACCTATGAAGCGCCCCATCCTTCCTGTTATCTGTTTTCTCTTTTTGGCTTTCTTGCTGCATGCACCGCGCGTTGCCGCGCAATCGCAGATGGCCCCTGGCACCCACGAGCCGGTTCCGGTCACGCTGGAGCGGCTTGTGGCGACGCCGGCTGTCTCTGGATTCGAAAAACAGCTGGAGGATGAAATCAGCAAGGCGCTGAAGAATCTTCATCCGGTGACGGACAACCTGGGGGACGTGGTGGTGACGATCGGGAGCGGCGCGCCGCACCGGCTGATCGTTACGCCGATTGATGAGCCGGGATTTGTGGTGAGCGAAATCACGCCCGACGGTTATTTGCGCGTGCAGCGGCTGCCGCAAGGCGGTTTGCCGCCGATTTACAACGAAATGTATTCGGCGCAACCCGTGAAAATCGGTACGGCGAGCGGAAAGTGGATTGACGGCGTGGTGGCGGGACTATCGGTGCATCTGTTGCCGGGCCGGAGCAGTCCGCCGAGCGCCGGCGACGTCGAGAATATTTACGTGGATATCGGCGCGATGTCCGCGGAAGAAGTGCGGAAGGCGGGCGTGGATGTTCTGGACCCGATCGTCATCAATCGCCGATTGATGAAGCTGAGCGACAGCGAAATGGCCGGCGCTGCGATCGGCGATCGTTTCGGTGCGGCGGCGGTGTTGAAGGTGTTGGGTACGGTTGATCCCGCGAAGGTCCAGGGGACGTTGACCGTTGCGTTCGTGGTGCAGCAGCGGACTGGAGCACGCGGCTTGCAGCGCGTTCTTACCAAGACGCAGGCCGACGAAATGATTTACGTCGGGAGATTGCTTCCCGGTGGGCCGATCCCGCAGATGGAAGGCTTGCATCACGCGCCACGGCGGGAACCGGGCAACGGCGTACTGGTGGGCGTGGAAAAAACCGACGGAGAACTGACCGGATTTGACGCCGAACTGAAACAGCTCGCCGACACGAACAAGGTGCCGTTTAGTTCCGATTATTCCGCGAGCGTTTTTCCACGCAGCTATCTGCCGATGCCGGAGCTGCCGGCGAAATGGTCGCACGTTGGGATTGCTACTTCGTGGACGGATACGCCCGCAGAACTGGTGGATGGCAACGATTTGCTCGCGCTGACCAAACTGCTCGAGATTTATATGGAAGGCTCGCCTTCCGGAAGTTCAGGTGGTGCGGCGGATCACGGCCGCCATGACTGTCCAATCCATACGCGCTTGCCCGTGACCGAGTTGCTTACTGAATTGGTGCAAGCGTATGGCGTGAGCAATCGTGAGGATCCGGTGCGCGAATGTGTGGACCGCCTGCTTCCGGACTGGGCGAAGACTGAAACTGACGATGCGGGGAATTTGATTTTGCATCTGGGTACGGCGGCGGAAGGAAGCAAGGAGCCGCGGATTCTCGTTGTTGCGCACATGGACGAAATTGGCTTCGGCGTGAAATCCATTTCGAAAGACGGGCGGCTGGAAGTGGAATGGCGCGGCGGCGGGGAGCTCAGTTTTTTCGCGGGACATCCGGCGCTGGTGCATCTGGCGAACGGCGGCGATCTCGACGCGATCATGGAGCTGCCGAACGGTTGGGACACGCCGACTTTCAAGTGGCCGCCGGAATCTTCGGATACCGCCCTGCGCGTGGATGTGGGGGCGCGCACGCCCGACGAAGTGGCAAAGCTCGGCATCAAAATCGGCGATACGATTACGATTCCGAAAGCTTATCGGCCGTTGATCGGGACGCGCGCGAATGGCCGGGCCTTCGATGATCGGGTCGGCGACACCGCACTGATTTCGGCGGTGTGGGCGCTGGGTGGGCGGCTGAAAGATCGCGACGTGACGTTTGTGTGGTCCACGGGCGAGGAACTGGGGTTGGTGGGCGCCGCGAAATTGGCGAAGCGTCTTTTCGCTGAAGGCCACGAGCCCGATTATGTGTTTGCGGTGGATACTTTTGTGAGTTCGGATTCGCCGATCGAATCGAAACGCTTCGGCGATGCGGAAATCGGCAAGGGATTCGTGATCCGCGCCGTGGATAATTCGAATATCGTACGGCCCGACCTGGTGGAGCGAGTCATCAAGCTCGCGCGTGGCGGGCAGATTCCCGTGCAATACGGCGTCACGGGCGGCGGCAACGACGGCTCGGCGTTCGTGCGCTACGGGTCGGTGGACGTGGCGCTTGGCTGGCCGTTGCGCTATTCCCATTCGCCGGCGGAAGTGGTGGATACGCGCGACGTGGATTCGCTGGCGCGCATCATCACTGCGATCGCGAGGTCTTGGTAGATTTTGTGCGCCGCGTGTGCGCCTGACCTCTCGCGATGTATTCGCTGAACTCTTTGCCCACAGGGATGGTCCTGGCTTGCACTTTGCTATAATCGCGCGCCGTGAGTGAACCTGCATTCAAAGCGCCTCGTCACATCGTCATCGAAGGGCCGATTCGCGTGGGGAAGTCCACGCTGGCGAAAGTGCTGGCCGAGCAATTGCATGCACGGCGCATTTTCGACGCCGACGATAATCCTTTTCTGATGGATTTTTACGATGAAAAGCCTGGGTCGGCTTTTCGCGCGCAAATGTATTTTCTGTACGAGCGGCACCGACGGTTGCTGGAGACGCGTCCGGAGGACAATCCCGCGCCGATCGTTAGCGATTTCCTTTTCGAGAAGGACAAGATTTTCGCTTACCTGAATCTGGATAACGAGGAGCTGAAACTCTACGAGCGTTATTTCGAAATGCTGGCGCCCTCGGTGCCGGCGCCGGACCTGGTGATTTATCTGCAGGCGAAGCCGGAGGTGCTGCGCAAACGCGTATCGAAAAAAGGCGATCCGGCGGAAACGCAAATTTCGCCCGAGTACGTGGAGGCGGTGGCCAACGCCTACGAGCATTTTTTCTTTCGCTACTCAGGCTCGAACTTGCTGGTGGTGGATACTTCGGAAATTGATTTCGTGGAGCGCAACCAAGACCTGCAAGAGCTGTTGCGCCGGTTGCGCCAGCCGGTGAAGGGTACGCAATACTTTCTGCCGCTGGGGCAAGGCTAAACGCGCCGCGACCGATTTATCGTTTTCAGAATCTCACGGGGAAAACTTCGGAAGAAGGGGGACGGGACGGGCAACCCCGCCAGGCTACCCGCCCCGCACTGCGCACGGGAGGATTTCGTTAGGCTGCTTTGTCTGGTCCGGTCAGCCGGTGGCGCAATCTGCCGAGGGTGCGATTCACCGGATGGCTGCGATGCAAGAAAGTGAGCACCGGAGCGCGGCGCACGCCGATTTTTTCGAGAGCGCGACGGATGCGGAAATCACGTCCGGCGGACACTAGCCCTCGTTCGAGAGTGGTGATCGCTTCGGAAGTGCGTCCAGCCTGGTAATAAACTTCCGCCAGATTCAGATAAAGCTGAGCGTGATTGTGTTTCATTCCCAGCGCTTCACGGCAAAGCGATTCCGCGTCGCCAAATCTTTTTTCGGCGAGCGCCGCGAGCAATCCGGTGTACGAAAGATAAAATGGATTTTTCGGTGCGATGCCCAGAGCGCGCCGGGCGTGCTGCAGGGCTTCTTCAGATTGTCCGTCGCGGAGATTTTTCAGGCATTCCTTGAAGTCGTTCATTCCTGCATCTGATGGCGAGGTGGTTCCGATCCAGTGGGACATAGGCTCCTTCCTTGCCTCGCGGACACATGCGAAGCAACTGAAGAAATCCTACAATTCGGCGAATGGCGTGAAAATAGAGCGTGCGTACAGCTTTTGGGCTACTCCCTTTTCCTGTACCGATTGACAGGCAAAGGAATTGGCAAGTTCGGGACGGCGGCGGGACGCGCCGAAACGCAGGCGAAGGCGCCTAAGAGGGCCTGTTTTATTGGGTTTTCTGCAAGTAGCGGTTGAACCAGGCCGCGGTGCGCTCAATCACGTCGCGGCTGTGCGCGGGATCGGCAAAGGCGTGACCTTCGTTCGGATAAATCACCAGTTCGGTGGGAACGCCGAGCGTTTTCAGCGCGTGCCAGAATTCGTAGGACTGCGGCGGCGGACATTCCCCGTCGCGGTCGCCGACGACCATCAGAGTGGGAGTCTTTACATTTTTTATGAATGTGATCGGCGCGCTTTTGGCGTAAATCATGGGGTCGTCGTACACGCTGGCGCCGAAAAAGGGAAGCATCCACTGGTCAATTTTATTTTCGCCATAGTAGCTGAGCCAGTCGGAGAGGCCCGCGCCGGAAACCGCCGCGGCGAAGCGATTGGTTTGGGTTACGGCCCACATGGTCATGTAGCCGCCGTAACTCCAGCCGGTGATTCCCAGGCGATTGGGGTTTATAGGCGCGGAATGAATGGCTTGGTCGACACCAGCCATAATGTCCAGAAAATCGCCGCCGCCGAAATCTTTCACGTTCGCGCGGGTGAATGCGTCGCCTTGTCCATAGCTGCCGCGCGGATTGGGTTGCAGCAGAAAGTATCCCTGCGAGGGCAGCGCTCGGTAATATGACCAGCGGCTCGGCCATGATGGCGTGACCGCAGAGCTGGGGCCGCCGTGGACGCAGACGACCAGCGGGTATTTCTTCGCAGGATCGAAATCGAGCGGGTAGGTGAGCCAGCCTTGCACGCTTCCAATCTCCGTCGTCCAGTGCAGGCTGACGGATTTTCCCCATGCGGGATGGAGGCTCGCATTTTTGTGCGTGATTTGTTTCCACGCGCCGAGTTTACCGGCCCAGACTTCCGGAGGATTATCGAACGACTGCTGAATGGCGGCGCTGGTCTGGCCGTCCGTGGAAATTGAAATTGCAATCCCGTAACCGCCGGCCGAAACGCGGCCTTCGAAGGTGTGCAGCGTGTTTTCGCCGCCGGCGCTCGCGTCAATCACTCCCAGGGCGGCGAGGCCGTCTTTATTTTCAGCACACAGGATTATCTTGGAATCGGCCGACCAGGTGATCGTGCTGGCTGACGCTTTCATTCCCGGCGTAACGTCACGCGCGTCGCCTCCCATCGCCGGAATTGAATACACGTCACCGCCGATGCTGCCTTCATCGCTCATCAGTCCGCCGATGAAGGCGATGGTTTTGCCGTCCGGCGACCAGCGCGGAACGGCGATTTGCATCGCGGGCTTTTGCATCAGCGGCGTCATCGTGTTGCTCGAGGTATCGAGCGCGAAGAAATTCGCGATGTACCAGTTGTCGTCGCCGTTGCCGGGAGCGGCGGTGACTACCAGGCGCTTGCTGTCCGGCGCCCAATCGAATTCGTAGACGTAGATGTCCGCCGGGGAGACTGGACGCGTGCTCGCGTTGGCCGGATCGACTAGCGTCAGACGCTGCTCGAGAAAATTTTCGGAGACCACGCCCTCGTCCGGAGTTTCCGCTACCAGCGGTCCGGCCGCGCGTGTGGCATTTTCGGTGTAAAGCAGGGCGATGCGCGTTCCATCGGGGGACCAGCCGGGATCGCTGACGAATCCTTTGAAATTCGTTAATTTTTTCGCGGGAGTAGAGCTGTTCACGGATGCGACGAAAAGCTGCGGTTGGCTTTTTTGTGCAGCGTCGGATAGAAACGCGAGCTTGACGCTGTCTGGCGACCAGGCGATGTCGTGTTCCTGACACGCTGCCTTGGCGTTGCCAGCGGTGATTCGCCGCGGCGTGCCGGTGCCGTCGGCGTTCGCAATGTAGATTGCCGTATTCGCGGAAGGCGCGCCCTCCGGCCCTGCAAGCGATTCCACCCATGCGACCATCTTGCCATTGGGCGAGATTTCGGCCTGGTGGAAGGAGTGCACGCCGAACATCGCTTGCATCGCTTCATCCAATGCCGGCCGCGGTTTTGCTTCAGGCGTGTGTTGTGCCGCAGCCCCAGAGGCGGCGAGCAAGAAGACCGTAGCCAGAAGCAGACCTCTCCCATTGCGATTCATCTCGTCTCCCATGTGGTGGATCTTTTTAGATGCGCGACTTTCGGCACGCTTGCGCCGCTTGCACTGCCTGCGCAGCGGCTTAATAAGACGCCACGATGTTGAGCTTGTGTGTTGGGAAAATCAAGAAGCGCGAAATCGGTGGAATGCGAGTTCACACGGCAGTGAAACATTGACGGTTCCATGTGCGTACTTGAATCTTGGCTTGCGACGTGGTCTCCCGGCGGCTATTCTCGGGCGTGTTTTTTGAGGGGTTACATGAAGACATTTGAAGTCAAGCGAACGGGCCGGACTCTTTGGCTTTCGTCTTTCACGCTGGCTGCTGCCGTTGCGCTATCCGCGCCGGCGTTTGCGCAGACGGGTACCGCGCAGAGCGGCGCTGCGCACGCGAGTGCGACGCCCGTCGAACAGGGAAAATTCATCCTGCACAAATTCGAGCAGCCCATCGGCCAGGAGACCTACGAGGTCACCAAGGATGGCGATTCGCTGCGCGTAAAAATGGATTTCAGGTTTACCGACCGGGGATCGCCTGTTCCGATGACTGCTACTTTTCGGGGCGCGGCGGATTGGACTCCTGAGGAATTCGAGATCAAGGGCAACAATTCGCGCAGCACGACGATAGATGACGCCGTGGAAGTACAACCGGAAAAAGTGCGCGTGCGCGACCGGGAAAAATGGACGGAGAGCGCGCGGCCGTCACAATTCTTCACGATTGCGGGCTATGCGCCTGCCACGATGCAAATGCTGATGGTGCGCTATTGGGCGACGCACGGCTCGCCCGCGCAATTGAGCTACTTTGCCCAGCGGGCAAGTGAAGATCGAGCCGCGCGGACAAGACACGATCAAGATTGATGGAAAGGAGCAGACGTTCGACCGCTACACCGTTGCGGGATTGATCTGGGGCCTGGAAACTTTGTGGCTTGATTCCAGCCGCAATCTGGTGGCGGAAATCAGCACCGACGCGGAATTCGATCATTTTGAAGCGATTCGCGATGGATACGAGAGCGGCCTGGGAACTTTTGTGGGCCGCGCGGGGGCCGACGAGATGGCGGCGCTTGCGGATCTTTCCAAGGGAATATCCGGCAGCCGCGCGGAGAAAATCGCGCTGGTCGGAGGCACTTTAATTGATGGGACGGGCAGCGCGCCGGTGCCCGATTCCGTGGTGTTGATCGAAAAGGGTCGAATCGTGGACGCCGGGCCAAAATCGCGCGTGAAAATTCCCGGCGGCATGCAAAAGATTGATGTGCGCGGGAAGTTCATTTTGCCCGGCTTGTGGGATATGCACGCGCACTTCGAACAAGTGGAATGGGGACCGATTTATTTAGCCGCCGGCGCGACGACGGTGCGTGATTGCGGCAACGAATTCGAGTTCATCACCGCGGTGCGCGATGCGATTGCCGCCGGCCACGGGCTTGGTCCGCGAATACTCGCGGCAGGGATTGTAGATGGCACGGGGCCGCTCGCGATTGGCGTCGCGCGCGTGGATACGCCGGAAGAAGCCAAGATGTGGGTGGACAAATACCACGCTGCGGGCTTTCAGCAGATGAAAATTTACAGCTCGGTGAAGCTGGAGGAAGTGAAGGACGTCGCCGAGGAGGCGCACCGGCTGGGGATGACGGTCACGGGACATGTGCCGGAGGGGCTCAACGCTTACCAGGTGATCGAAGCGGGGCAGGATCAGATCAATCATGTCCCGTACATCGCGGACATCATGGTGCCGCCGCTTCCGGAAAACGCTACGCGGGCGGATCGGCTGAATGCGGAAGCGAACATTGATCTGAATTCGCCCGAAGCGAAAAAGGCGATTTCGTTTTTGGTGCAACACAAGACAGTGCTGGATCCGACCGTGGCTCTGTTCGAATTTTTTACGGCGAGCAGCGCGAAGCCGCCGGTCAGCATCGAGCCGGGTGTCGCCAAGGTCGCGCCTGAACTGCAGGCGATTTTGGCGGAGGCGGGGCCGCCCGCACCGAACGCGGAGGTTCGCGAGAAAATCGTACAGAAATACATCGAGATTATCGGCGCTTTGCATCGCGCGGGTGTGCCGATCGTGGCCGGCACCGACCAGACGGTGCCGGGCTACAGCCTCTATCGCGAGATCGAATTGTATGTGCAGGCTGGATTCACTCCGATGGAAGCGATTCAAGCGGCTACGATTGTGCCGGCGCGCGTTCTAGGATTCGACAAGGAATTGGGGACGGTGGAAGCAGGGAAGCGAGCCGACGTGATTATTGTGGATGGCAATCCGCTGGAATCCATTCACAACATTCGCAAGGTGGAATTCGTGATCACGAATGGAGTGATGTATAACTGCGCAGAATTGTGGCGCAGCGTGGGATTTAAGCCCTGACGGAACGATGAAGTTGTCTCGGGACCGCGACGTCAAAGGCGCCCACCTGAAGGTGGCCGGTACAACGTCAAAGGCTAAGAGCCGGCGGGACGCCGGCGCTACGAACCGCGATCGCTGCAGAATTCTTCCCTTGTGGACGCGCGTGCGCGGAACTATGCTCCGTGCGCAAACATTCTTGCGTGGCTGAATCCTGGGTCAGCGAAAGGCGCACAAATGGAAAAATGGACGCGGAGAAAGTTTTTCTTTTCGACACTTGCGGGAGGAATTGCCGCGAGCACGCAGCGGCTTTTCGGGGCTGGCACTGCTGACGTCGCAAAATTGGGTAGTGCGGCGAGCGGTGAGTCGGCCTCCGTTGCGCCTGCCGGCACGCGCCCGCTGATTGTTTCGGCGGCGAACGGCTTCCACCACCTCGATGATGGTATGGACGTGCTGAAATCCGGCGGCGACACGCTCGACGCCGTTCTCGCGGTGGTAACCAAGGTCGAGGACGATCCCAACGACGACTCGGTGGGGTACGGCGGTTTGCCGAATGAAGAAGGAGTCGTCGAATTGGACGCTTGCGTGATGCACGGCCCAACGCACCGCGCTGGGGCCGTCGGCTCGATTCAAAAGATCAAGAACCCATCGCTGGTCGCGAAAACCGTGCTGGAGAAGACGAACCATATTTTCATCGTGGGGGCCGGTGCGCAGCGTTTTGCGGAAGACGAGGGTTTCGTGCCGATGAATCTGTTGACGGAACGTTCGCGGATCGCGTGGCTGGCGTGGAAAGCTTCATCGTCGGAAAACTGGCGGCCGGGGTTGGATAGTCCGGAATGGAAAGCAAAACTCGCGGAGCTGTTGGACACTCCGGAAAAGCTGGCGTGGCGCGAGCATATTGAGGATGTGGTGATGCATCCGCCGACCGGCACGATTAATTGCCTGGCGGTGGACGCCAAAGGAAATATTTCCGGCACGACTACGACCTCGGGTCTGGCGTGGAAGATTCCGGGGCGCGTGGGAGATTCGCCAATTATCGGCGCGGGGCTTTTTGTGGACAACGAGGTGGGCGCTGCGGGCTCCACGGGGCGAGGCGAGGAAAATATCAAGATCTCCGGCGGCCACACGATTGTGGAGATGATGCGTCGAGGCTCCTCGCCCACCGATGCGTGCATGGAAGCAATGCATCGCGTGGTGAAAAACTACAAAGCGTTTCCCGATAGGCTGAAGCTATTTCACATTCAATTTTACGCGTTGAATAAAAACGGCGATTACGGCGCGGCGAGCCTTTGGGAGAAACATATCGACGGCCGTCCGGTGCAGTTTGCGGTGCACGACGGCACGAAGGCGCGGCTGGTGCCGACGAAAGCGATGTTTGAGGGAATTGGCGGAGACTACTGAAGCGTTCTGTTGCGTTCGCGCTGCGCCTGGGTTCGCTATTGCACCAGTTGCGATGCGAAAACTAAGTGAATGCCATTCGCTTCGAGATGCGGGACTCCGTCCGAGAGAGCGGCGATGGTGGCTTGGCGCGGATGCCCAATCGCGATAGTGAAGCCGTCGCGGCGGGCGTCGCGAGCGGCGAGTTCGAGTTGTTTGAGTATTGCTTCGCGCGATGCGACGTCGTCGAGAAAAACTTTGCGCGACGCGGCGCGCACGCCGTTGCGCTCGGCGGTGTCGTAGGCGACAGTCTTCGCGTCGGTGCGGCTATCAATGAAGAAAAGGCCGCGCTGGCGCAGGGCGGGCATCAGAGCTTGCATTAACGCAGGGTCGGCAGTGGCGCGCGAGCCTTGATGATTATTCACTCCGACAGCGTAGGGCACGGTCTGCAACATTCCCGCGAGAGTTTCGTTCACTTCTGCAGCTTTCATTCCCACGCGCAGTTCGATTTCTTCCGGCTTTGCGCCGTCCGCTTCGGATTCCATGGGGAGATGCAGCATCACCTGATCGCCGCGGCGCTGTGCTTCTTCGGCTACTTCGCTCGAGAGGGCTAAGTGCGGCAGCACGGATACTGTGAGCGGGAAATTCAGCGCGAGCACGGCGTCGGCAGCGGAGCGGTCGTAGCCCATGTCGTCAATGATGATGGCGAGGCGGGGATTGTTTCCACCGCTGCTGCCGCTGCCGTTGCTGCGATACGGTGCGCTCAGTGCGTGCGTCGCGAGAGGCGTTACTAGGTGAACTGTGTGCGTGCGGACGCCGTGGAAAGCGAAATCAAAGCGGATGACGCCGGGGGAAGTGGTTTCGTTGATGGCGAGATCGTGATGGTGGGCGATGGCGGTGAGAGCCTGAGAGAAAGCGGGAGCTTGCGATGGATCGGAGAGCGAGGCGTAGATGTTGTCGGCGGCTAGGCGAGTGGGGATGCCGTTCTTTGCCGGCTGGAGCTCCGGGCGAATGGCGATCTCGGATTTGCGGCCGTTGAATTTCTGCGCGGCGGCTACGATTTCGGCGGTGACGGAGCGGAGTTCAGATTTTGAAAGGGATTTTTTGCCGCAGCCGACGAGGAACAGAACGAGCGCGGCGGCCAGGCCCGCGAAAATCCGGAGCGCTTTGCGCGAACGCAAATTTACGCGGCCAGTTGCGGCTGCCAGCGAATGAGCTTGGCAGCCTTTTTCTCGACGGCGGCGCCGCCCTGGAGAATCTCGATGGCCTTTTTCACCACGGGATCGGTGGCCGAAGCGCTGGGAGCGGCGGGCGGCTGAGTGAGGTCGGCCTGCGCCATCAGATCGTCAATCGAAGGATGAATTTCGACCGTGGGGCCAACGCCTTCGCTGGCGATATTTTTATTGCCGGGCGTGAAGTAATTCGCGACGGTGAGAATCAGCGCTGAGCCGTCGTCGAGTTGAATTAATTTCTGCTCGGAGGCGGTGCCGTAGGTGCGTTCGCCGACGGTGTCGCCGCGCTTATTGTCGCCAATCGCGGCAGCAAGGATTTCGGCGGGGCCGGCAGTGCCATTGCCGATCAGCACGCTGACGGGCTGGGTCCAAACCACTTTCGCAGGCTCGGCGGAGTAAACGACGGGATTGACCGTCTGGCCTTTCAGTGTGGCGATGGTGCCGGACGAAAGAAAGAGCTGGGCGGTCTGCACGCCTTCCTGATCGTCGCCCAGAGTGCAATCGCGCAGATCGAGAATCAGTTTCTTCGCGCCGCCGTGCTGCAACTGCACGAGCCTTTCGCGGATCTGCTTCGACGTGCCTGGGGTGAATTCCTGCACGTGGATATACGCGATATCGCCCGCGATTTTATCTTCGACAAGTTTGGGCGGCGCGAGCTTCGCGAGTGTGATGGTCATTTCCTGGGGCTCGGCTTTGCCGCGGCGGATCACCGAGAGCGGAACGGTGGTGCCGGGATTGCCCTTCAACAGGAGTTGCGCCTGGTCAATGGCCATCTGGCCGGTGGTGAATCCGGCGATTTTTTCGAGGATGTCGCCTTCGCGCAGGCCGATTTTCGCGGCGGGGCTATCGGGGAGGACGCCGATTATGCCGATGTAGCCGAAGCGGCGGGTGAGCGCGAGTCCGGGTTCGCCGGTGGCGGTGGCGTCGGCGGTCTTTTCCTTGTAGTCCTTATATTCGAGCGGGCTGAGGTAGGCGGATTGCGGGTCGAGCGAATCGAGCAGGCCGTGCAGAGCGCCGTTGGTGACGGCGTGCATATTGGGATCGTCCACGTAATCGCGCTGGATGTGCTCGAGGACTTCGCTATAGACGGTGAGGGCGCGATAGGCTTTGTCGTCGTTGTTGGAGCGGCCAAGCATGTAACCGGTGGCGGCGTAGGCGACGACCAGGATGGAAAGCCCGACGACTATCTTTTTCCCAAGTGGACTCATGCAACCTTCCCTTTTAAAGCTTTGATGATGGCGCGAATCCTACAGCCATTAGACTGCGGCGGCGCGCAGATGGAAGCTTGATTATAGCGTGAGTTGCCGTGATTCGTGACTCGTGATGTGATTCGTGGCTGGCGGGGGGAGGCCTGCGAGAGCGAACGCCGACATGGTGTTCGTGTTGCGATTAGAAATTTGTTTGGCTTTTATTTTCATCGAGTTAGGGGGGATTTTGAATGGGGTCTTGTTGCGATTGGGAATGGTTTGCTGAGAGCTAGCCGTTGTGAAGTTGAGCGTCCGGCCCCGTCCGATGCCGCGCGCCCTCTTTGGCTGCCTTGCGGCTTCCATGTAGCGTCCTCGATGAGGCGAAAAACTGGCTCCGGGGGCGTTTTATCACATTTACGTTGTGATCACTCGCCTGAGGTGTGTTTGCCGTAGGCTTGCCCGAACCAGCTGGCTAGTTGGAGGGCCATCAGCAGGCCGCCGGCTGCTGCGGCTGCGACGCTGGGGAATTCGCGGATGTGGAAGTCTCCTACGCGGGTCAGGAGCAGGTAGGCGATTAGCAGGTTGAGCGCGCCCCAGAGCACGTTGACGACGGGCGAGGATTCACCTTTGCCGGGAGGTTTGGCGAAGGGCGAGGGGAAGCGTCGGCCGGTGACGCCACTGACGAAGTGCGGCACGGCGTTGACCAGGAAAGCGCCAGCGAAGAAATAGGCGAGGTAGGTGTACCAGGGCATGGATGCTCCTTTGCTGCGGGGCTGGGTGGGCGATGACCGAGCGACGGGTGGAGGATAACACGCGTTCCGGCTGTGGGGAGCGTGTTTTGACCCGTTGCCAAACTGCGGGCTCGTGGCGGCGCGTTCAAGTTCCAAGCCCTGCGTGTGCCGCTGCTAGGTTAGCACTACGATCTTTCCGCCTGCTTTGTTTTCTTCCATGGCGCGATGGGCTTCGACGATTTCGTCTAAGCGGAAGATCTTGCCGACCTGGACTCGCAACTTGCCTGCGGCGATCTGGTCCACCAGTTGCTGGAGCGGCGTGCGCATGAAGTCTTCCGATTCGCCCGCGTAGCTGGTCAAGTAAATCGCGGTGGGAATTTCCTCCATGGGCGCGAAATTCTCGAACGACCATTGGTTGCCGACGATGCCGGTCATGCACACGATCCCGTGCTGTTTGGCGCACCGCAGCGAGTCTTTCAGCGTCGTCGTGCCTATCAGCTCGAGCACTTTGTCCACGCCCTGGGGACAGACTTCCATGACTTGTCTTGCGATCGAGCCGGTATCGATGAACACCTGATCGGCACCGCTGGTGCGGAGGAGTTTTTCGCGGTCGGGATTGCGAGTGGTGGCGGCAACGAAGGCGCCGTGATTTTTGGCGATCGCCGTGGCGGCGAGGCCGACCGAAGTGGTGCCGCCGCGGATCAACAGACGCTCGCCTTTTTCGAGAATGAGCGATTTGAACAGCGAGCCCCAGGCTGTCTGGAGCATCTCCGGAATAGCTCCGAGGGTTTCCCAGGGGAGCTCGGTGTTTATTGGCTGCACTTGTTTCGCGGGCACGCAGGTGTATTCGGCGTAGCCGCCATCGAACTTCCGTCCGAGACCGCCCATGGCGGTCATGACCTTGTCACCTTTCCGGAACTGGTTCCCCGGGGCGTTTTCGACCAGACCCGCTGCTTCGATTCCTAGAATGCGCGGGAACTTCACGTCGGGTGAATGGCCCTGGCGCGTGAAGAGTTCGGAGCGGTTCAGTCCGCAGGCTTTCACGCGCATTAAGACTTCGCCGTTCCGAGGCGTGGGTATCGGGACGTTCTCAATTTTCAGGACCTCCGGGCCACCTGCCTGGCGGATTACCGCTGCTTTCATCGTAGGCACGTTTCGACTCCTGAACGGTTTCTGCGGGACTTTATGCGCGCGGCGGATTCGTGGTCGAGAAGCAGTAGCGCGCGATCTTCCAGGCGCCGTCAATTTTCTGGAAGACGAAAAGCTCCTGGTTGGCCTCTGCGCTGGTTTGGCCGGTGGCGCGGATTTTGACTGTGCCGGCTGAATTGGTGCGCGCGAAGGCCCAGTTGGGGGCTACTTCAACAACTTCGGCAACGTTGAACTTCACGGTCAACTTGATCGCCTTGAACACAGCATCATAGGCCTTGCGGACCGCATCGGCTCCGACGCTCGACGGGAAGTTCTGGGGCATGAACACGCCGTCGGGAGCGTAAAGCTTCATCACAGCATTCGTGTCGGACTGATTCAATGCTGCTTCGTATTTCGAGAGAGTTGCGGCAACTGCCTGTTCGTTCGCATTCATGGCTGGCCTCCTTTGCACCTCATATTCTCAGGCTCGCTCAGTCCTTATCTTCCCAGCGGACAATCTTGTCACTCTTATTGCACCTCTTGACCGGATTGCATCCCAGACAAAGATAGGTTCACGCCGGGGATGCGACTAGTGGGATAAAGTGAAAATCATTTTTCCAGTTTTGGGATAATCTCGGAGGAGCGTCTAGGCACATTCGCATCGTGCGAGAGCTTCCGAAGGACAACACGAAGGCGCGCAAGAGAAAAAAATGACGGACCTGAATTCGCTGCTAATTTTCGCGAAGGTGGTGGAGGCTAACAGCTTTTCCGAAGCGGCTCGCCGACTGAAAATGCCGACTTCGACGGTAAGCCGCCGCATCGCCGAACTTGAGGAGCAGCTCGGCGTCCGTTTGCTCGAACGTTCGACACGTCACCTCCGGCTGACTGATGTTGGCTCCGCAGTCCTTGAGCACGCTCAGCACACCGCGGAACTGGGGGAAGCGGTTGATAGCATCGCCTCAAATCACTTGTCGCACGTCTCCGGCACGCTGCGGCTGTCTGCGCCACCCAGTATCTCCGACTCGCTGCTTGCGCCGCTGGCCGGTGCGTTCCAGGCATCTTACCCGGACGTGCGCGTCCAGATTTTCATTACCGAGCGGATTGTGGATCAAATCGCCGAGGGCATTGACCTGGCTTTCCGGGTTGATCCACAACTTGAAGATTCGTCGCTCGTGGCGCGCAAGATCCTCACCTACCGGCATCAGCTGGTAGCCAGCCCGAACTATTTGGCGAAGTGCAAACCACCTAAGACGCCGCAGGACCTGCTGGGCCATCGGCTGCTGGCATTTTCGTTTTGGAAGCCCGTGAATAATTGGATCTTCGTCCAGGCAAACGGAAAGAGGAAGCAAACTCTGACATTCCAGCCTTACCTTTCGATAAACGAATATGCCGGCTTGGCAACGGCGTTGCTTGCGGGCGCCGGAATCGGCGACCTTCCGCCGATCGTGCAGCCGGAGCTGCTGCGCCAAGGGCGGCTGGTCGAAGTCATGCCGAAATGGCACTTCCGCATCTTTCATCTATGGGTTATCCATCTCGGTAATCGCTACATCCCGCGACATGTGCGCGTGTTTAAAGAATTCGCTGCGCAGATAGCGCCGAGGCTCTTTCCAACGCTTCCGGCTTGAGCGCATTGTTAGAAGCACGGGAGTGTCGGCATTTCGACACGCGAAGAATGCGGCTGGGAACAAAAATTATTTCTTGATGTAACCGATTGCGCGGCGGGGCATCCGATACTTTGTCGGCAGTGTTGCTCTTGATGCGAATTATGGCGAAGCATTTCAGAATTTCAGCCCTCCCACCTCACCTCGATGCCGCCGGAGGAAACCCTTGGAAAATTATAGGCCCGTGATTTGGCAGGAAGCTTTCATCAGAGCCGTGGACGAACCGGACCGGGAAACCTTGGCTCGGCTGATCCATGAAGCGGAGATCGCGATATGTCTTCGCCGGCTGCAGCTGGAAAACCCGGCGAACTATCACGACGAAGTGCGCGCGATGGACATCGCCACGCAAGCAATGGATGCGATCAAAGTTCAGAAACTCGGCGTCGTAAGAAATTTGGCGGCGTGGCATGACTGCCACGAATTTCTGAAAACTGCTTGAAGCGGGTGAGTTGCGATTTTCTCCGGTTTTTCAAACCCTTCAGTGGTCGCCTGCGCGAAATCCCGTTTAATAACCTATGGCTTGCGAAGAGGATACGAGGGGTGCATCTGGCCTGTGGGTGGGTAGAGCTCTTCGTGGGTGTGAGTGAAGTCTAGTTTCAGGAGTAATTGGCGCGACGACTGGTTGTTTGGGTGATGGCCGGCGAAGAGCGCTCGGGCGCGTAGCGTGATGAAGGCGTAATTGATGACCGCGCTGGCGGTTTCTGTGGCCAGGCCTTGGCGCCAGAAGTTGCGGCGAAGATGAACTCCTAATTCGTAGATGCGTTCCTCGGGACGATGGGGACGAAGGCCGGCGCATCCGGCATGTTGATCGCCGTCGCGGAGAAAGATCGGCCAGTATTGGACGCCACATTCCTGCATTTGCACGATTTCCTTGGTTAATCGCGCGCGCACCATTTCTTCCGTGAAGGGCCCGCCGATGAACGCCGTCACTTCGGGATCGCCCCAGAGTGCCAGGGCCAGGGGTACGTCTTGTTCGGTCCAGCAACGAAAGCCTACGAGTGGCGTTGTTAGAAAGTAGTACATGAGCGTGGTGCCGTCAGGGGCCGTCACGGTGATTGCGACGCGGCGCGGCCGAATTTTGGGGCGATGGCGTAGTAGAGCTGGACTGCGACCATGGCGGCTATGCTCCAGTGGGTGTTGATGAGGCAGAGGGCGGCGGCTGCGGCGTAGAGGGATTGGGCGATTACTATGCGGCGTTTTATGGCTTGGGAGATTGTGGCGGGGAGGTCGTCTTTCAGGAGATTTAGGTGGGCGGCGCAGGTCCAGGTGGCGTAGAGGGTGGCGCCTAGCAGGAGGATGTTGAACGAGTAGGCCAGTAGGGCGGTGCGGTAGGTGTTGTGTTCGGCTAGCAGGCGGGTGGAGAACGGGGTCAGCGTTACGGCGAAGAGGAAGAAGAGGTGCATCCAGGCTGCGCTGCGGTGGGCGCGTTTCAGGTGGTTGAGCTGGGTTTGTTGGCCGATCCAGAAAATGCCTAGGGTCAGGAAGCTCATCATGTACATGATTAATTGTGGAGCCAGGGCTGCTAGCGCGTGGAGGAGATCTTTTTCGTTGTGGATGGCTTCGGCGGCGGGGACGCGAAGGTCTAGGACTAACAGAGTCATCGCGACGCCGAAGATGCCGTCGCTTAGGGCGGCTAGGCGCTCGACGCTTTGGCCGGCGATTTCGTTGTAGGTTGTGGCGGGCATCGCGCTGGGGAAGGATAGCAGAGAGCGACGCAGGGAGGCAGAGAGGCAAAAAGGAAAAGGCAAAGGCGGAAAATCCACCGCAGAGACGCAGAGTGCGCAGAGAGAACCGGCATTACGGTCGTGGAGCGTACGGTGCGCGTTGCGTTAGATGAAATCGATGGACCAGAAGCGCGGGGAGGGGCGCAGGAATTCGAAGCCTACCAGGGTTTTGCCGCCTTGGGTTTTTATTACGCGGGCTATGCGGCAGGGGAGTTCTTCATTGGTTTGTTCGTTGGCCATCAGGAGATTTTGCGCGGGGGAGACTTCGGCGTCGAGCGCGACGAAGCCGCCGGTGGAGCTTACGTTGAGCGTGACGGTGTGTTCGGCGAAAGGCTCGTTGTGGGCGCGTCCGTAGATGAAGACGGGCAGGAAGGCGGAGACGCGATGGGCGCGGCGTTTGTTGCGTGATTGCTGCGGAATTGCGGCGGTGCCGGAGATTCTGGTTGGCGCTGCTGCTGACGGAGTGGCGGCGTTTGCGGCTGTGCGCTCAGGCGTGGGGCGCGTGTCTTTCGGACGCGCGATTCGGGGAGTTAGTAGGTTGCGCCAGCGCATGAGTTTCGCTTGAGCGAGACCGCCGCTGGGTATATCGGCGGTGCCGCGAGAAACTTTGCTGGGCTGGGAGTAGTGTACCGTGCCGCGGCGGAACATGCGCGGTGGTGTGTCGATTCGGGTAAGCTGAGGGCTGGCGACACGCGTGTGATGCGGCGCGGCTTGCGCGGAGTTTGCGGCCTGCGCGGTTAGGAGGAGCGACGATGACGGCGGCGGAATTTCGGCGGATGGCTTTGAGCTTTCCGGAGACTGTGGAGAGCGCGCACATGGAGCATCCGGATTTTAGAGTGAGCGGAAAAATTTTTGCGACGCTTGGTTATCCGTGTGCGGGTTGGGCGATGGTGAAGTTGATGCCGGATCAGCAGCAGGATTTCGTGCGGGCGGAGCCGAAGACGTTTGTGGCGGTGAAAGGAAAGTGGGGGGCGCGGGGAGCGACGAACGTGATTTTGAAGGCGGCGAAAAAGGGAAGCGTGCGCGGGGCGTTGGAGGCGGCTTGGCGGAATGCGGCGCCGAAACGGATGGTGGCGGAATTGGATGGCGGCGCGCGCCGTTGATCGCGATTTTAGTTTGAACTACTGCGGGATTTTTTGCGGACGTCGGTGATGAATACACGGCCGTTTTCCTACACACAATTGGGATTGGCTTTGGCGGCGGGATTGGTGCTGCGGCTTTATTTTATTGTGCATTTTCCATTTTATGCGGGGGACACGAAGTTTTACGAAGAGCTGGCGCGGAATTGGCTGGACCACGGAGTGTACGGGCTTTTTGTGATGGGGCAGCTGGCGCCGGTGGACATGCGCACGCCTGGATATCCGGCGTTTTTGGCGGCGATTTATTTTTTGCTGGGGCGCGGCAGCCGGGCGGTGATGTTGGCGCAGGCTTTTTTGGATTTGGGGACTTGCGTTCTGACGGCTTTGATTGCGGCGCAGTTGGTGGCGGCTTCGCAGCGAAGGGTGGCGGCGACGGCGGCTTTGTGGATGGCGGCGATTTGTCCTTTTACGGCGGATTATACGGCCGTCGTTTTGACGGAATCCTTGGCGATATTTTTGACGGCTTTGGCGATTTTTGTGCTGATGCGTTTGCAGAGCGATCCGGAGGTGATGGATTTTTCTGTTGGCGATTTTGCAGCGCGGCGAAAAGTGTTGGCGATTGTGGCGTGGTTTCTTTTGGCTGGATTGATTGTAGGGGTGGGGACGTTGGTCCGTCCGGAGGCGCCGCTGATTTTGGCTGCGGCGGGGTTGGCGTTGTGTTGGCGATGGAAGCGGCGGGCGGATTGGGCGAAATTGATTTTGGCGGGATTGTGGATGGGCGTGGGTTTGGTGGTTGCGCTGCTGCCCTGGGCGGCGCGGAATGCGCGGACTTTGGGGCGGATTGAGTTTTTGGGGCCGCGTTACGCGCAGAGTTATGGGGATTTCATTCCACTTGGATTTTTTGACTGGACTCAGACGTGGATGACGCGGTTCGGCGAAGCGTACGTGGTGAATTGGAAATTGGGGAAGCGGCCGTTGAGCGTGGAGGCGCTGCCGGCGGCGGCGTTTGATTCGGAGGCGGAGCGCGCACGCGTGGCGGAGCTGTTGACGCGTTACGACGATCACGGTCTGCGGCTCACGCCGGCGCTCGACGAGGAATTTGCGAGGCTGGCGCGGGAACGGACGGAGAGGCGTCCTTGGCGGACGTACGTGGTGATTCCTTTCGAGCGGATTTTGGCGATGTGGTTTACGCCGCGGATTGAATTGTTGCCCTATTCGGGCGATTTGTGGCCGCCGGCGGAAAAGTGGCGGGAGAATCGCGCGGATTTTGCGGTGACGTTGGGATTCGGGATTTTGGGGATTGTGTATGCCTCGCTCGCGCTTTGCGGATTGTGGCGTTGGCGCGGTGGGACGGTGGGGACATTTTTGATTTTATTCGTGGCAATACGGACCTTGGCGATGACTCAGTTGCAGACCGTGGAGCCGCGTTATGTGATCGAATGTTTTCCGGTGGTGCTGGCGTTCGGGGCACTCGCGTGGGCGATTCCGCGGCGGCGAGAGGCGGAGGCGCGGGAGGCGTTGCGTCCGGCGGCGGAAGTGGCGGGGGAGTAGGGATGCGTCGAGAGTCACTTCGAACAAATTGCCCAATTCGCGCCGTTCGCCCGTCGTGCGCGGATTCTTAATTTTGGCGCAGGTCAAGGGCTCGCGGGAAAAGCGCCGCGAGCGGGGGGCGCTGCGCGCCGTCGGTAGTTAATGTCGTGGCTAAAGCCACGACCCACAAAGATTAGAGCAGGCGCTGCGCGCCTGCTCGTCAAACAAAAGAGTCCTTCCTGGAGTTGGTCCCCGACCTGTCTGACAGTTGCTTCTGCGTACCTGCCTAAGTGGTGGTGGCTGTACATACCTGCCTGAAGAGACAAAAAGGCTACGAGGACGGGACATTTAAATAGCCTCGCGGTGACAACGCTTGCAGCTTGGTTGCGTAGCTTTGGGGTTCGGCCGGCGCGATTCGGCCGAGACCGCGGACGCGGCATTACGGGAATTTGGCGCGGATGACGAGTTCGCAGGTTCACGGAACGGGATCCGCCGGCCGAGCTGTGGGAGGCCGTTCGCGGCGCGCCCAGTGAAGTGCAACCGCGCGGGCCGCTGCGTTGCGCGGGGTTCATTCGGGTCCGAAGGCGCTTTCTACGGCGGGCCCGCGAGAACGGGGCGAGAGATTGCGCGAAATCCGCATTCAAGAAAAAGGAGAATCAAGTGAAAGCGATGCGAGTTTTGAAGAAGTTTGCGATGAGTACGGCGGTGATTTTGGGAATTTTCGCGGTTGGCGCAGCGGCACACGCACAAGTTGCGGCGAACAATTATAAGCAGACGAATCTGGTGGCGGATACGGCGGCGGCCTCGCCCGCGCCGATGCATGTGGATCCGAATTTGCTGAATCCGTGGGGGATTGCGTTTTTTCCGAACAATCCATTCTGGATTGCGGACAACAACAGCGGGTTTTCCACTTTGTACGATCAGACTGGCACGCTGGATGGGACGTTTACGGTGCCTCCGCCCGCGGGGAGTACGGCTGAATCTACGCCGACGGGAATCGTGGCGAACGTGTCCTCGACCGCGTTTGAAGTTGGCGGCCAACCCAGCCTTTTTATTTTTGATACGGAGGATGGAACGCTCTCCGGGTGGAATGGCGGGACGAACGTGATTCTGGCGGTGGACAATTCGATGGGCGGGACCGGGGCCGTCTATAAGGGACTAGCGATGGTGACAAGCAATGGCGCGAATTTCATTCTGGCGACGAATTTCCGGAGCGGAAAAGTGGAAGTCTACAACTCGACGTTCGCGGCGGTGAGCCTTTCGGGATCGTTTATGGACCCGAACCTTCCGGCGGGATATGCGCCATTTGGAATCCACAATGTAGGGAATAACCAAATCTACGTGACGTACGCGCTGCAGGATTCGGCGAAACATGATCCGGTGCACGCGGCGGGAGACGGGATCGTGGATATTTTCGACGATAACGGCAATTTCGTGCAGCGAGTTGTTTCGACGGGAGATATGCACACGAATGCGCCGTGGGGAATCGCGATTCCACCGGCGGGATTTGGCCCGTTTGGCGGAGACGTTCTGATCGGCAATTTCGGAGACGGCGTGTTGAATGCTTACACTCCTTCGGGAGCGTTTATTGACAGCGTGCGGGATGCCGGTGGGAAGGTAATCACGAATTTGTCGCTGTGGGATCTGGTTTTCGGTGGCGGTGGATCGTCGGGCGATCCGAACACTTTGTATTTAACGGCAGGTGGCATGAACGAGGCGCACGGAGTGTTTGCGTCGTTGGTGCCTACGCAGGCTTCGGGCGGCAATACGCCTTCTTTTTCGGTGAGTGCTTCACCCAGCAGCGCGACTTTGACGCCCGGCGGTTCGGCGAACTTCACAATCAATATTGCGCCGACGAACGGCTTCAGTTCGGCGGTGGCATTTTCGTGCAGCGGCTTGCCGGCGGGAGCGAAGTGCGTCTTTTCGACTAACAGCTACAATCCCGGAGGAACCACGGCGCCGATGCTGACCATAACTACGACCGCCGCGGCAGCGATGAAAATGGCGGGAGTGCCGTCAGAAGCGGATTTTCTTTCCGGTATGACGCTTTTGATGCGCATTCTTTTGGCGATTGGAATGTTGATGCTGATTATCGTTGCAGTGCGTTCCGCGCGGCAGTTGCGTTACGGAACATCGGCGCTGATTCCTATTGGCGGGCATGCTTTGGTTTTGGTGGCGCTATTTGCGGCGGCGGGTTGCGGCGGCGGCGGGAAATCGAGCGGTGCTACGACGGCGACGCCGGCCGGGACTAGCATGGTGGTTGTGACCGGGACGTCGGGGACGCTTTCGAACCAGACTACGATCACTTTGACTGTGAACTGACGCGAGGCTTGCGGTAGAGGCGGCGGTGGATCGCCCCCGCTCCAGGGCGGCCTGGAGCGGGAGCGATATTTTGCGCGAGGAACTTCGAAGCA
Source organism: uncultured Acidobacteriota bacterium (assembly GCA_963804625.1). GTDB lineage: Bacteria > Acidobacteriota > Terriglobia > Acidiferrales > UBA7541 > Palsa-295. The sequence goes on from CAWDRJ010000001.1 coordinate 486,833, forward strand.
AGCGCAACCAGGCTCGTTTCTCTCATTGCGGAAGCGGGGTTGAGCGGGCCGCCGCCGCGATTGGTCTGCCGCGATGACCGCTCCACTGCGCGGTTTGCTCAGTGCGCTGCCGAACCAGCCTCGACCCACTTGCGCGCCTCTTCGGACTTCATCCATTCGCCGGCCACTTGCCGGGTCGCGGCATTCAGGCGATTCCACACGTTGATCAGTGCGATCGCGGTCAGCAGGCCGGCCAACTCGCGCTCGCCATAGTGGCCCGCCACCTCGTCCCAGATTTCATCCGGCACCGGATCCGGGCGGTCGCTCAGACGCGTCATTGCTTCGGCCAAAGCCAGCGCGGCGCGTTCGGCGTCGTTGAAGTAGGGCGTATCGCGCCAGGCCGCCACGGCGAAAAGGCGCTCGTCTGTCTCGCCTGCTTTTTTCATGAACCGAGCGTGCATGTCCACGCACACGCTGCATCCGTTGATTTGGCTCGCGCGCAGCTGCACGAGGTCAATCGTCTTCGCCGGTACTCCAGAGTGCTCCGTCGCTTTCCCCAAAGCTTGCAGGTGCTGCATCAGTTCCGGAATGATCATCGCTGGATGTTTCATTCGTGCCTGTATCATCTGCCTTCTCCTGTGCGCCGGTTAAATCGGCGAGGTGTAGTGAATGCAAAAGTCACACGAATGTGATGTAGCGACCCACATCGGCCCCGAGTCCTGCGGAGCTGTTCGCAAGAACAGCGTCGAAGCGTTGACAGGGGAACGTGCGGGCCGGGTATTCAGCCGCGTAAGAGAGTCACTCCGGGACGCCGACGCTGTAGGAGAAAGCGGAAGGCTCCATCGGGTACGCCGATATCGCGAGGTGTGCCAGAGTCCCGCGCGGTCAGAGACCCCGTGCACGTACGTAGACACCTCGCTCGGGAACCGGGAGATCCCAAGTTCGCCCAGGGCCGCAGGTGCCCTGGGACGCATCGGGAAGTCCAAGGACGTACACCGATGACGAACGGACTTGGGAAGTCGGACAGCCCTGTAGTACCTGCGAAGTCTCCGAACAAAGCCGGGCAACCGGTGGCGGAGGGGATGGAGGGAAGAGGGCTGGCCAAAGGGAACCTGCCGCAGCAAAACGCGTCCCGGATACAGAGCCGGACCGACGCGCTCAGTGCGCTGGGGCGGGTACGTCAAGCAGCAGCAAAGGATAAGAAGTTGCGGTTCACGGCGCTCCTGCACCACATCTACAACCTGGACACGCTGCGCATGGCCTACTTCAGCCTTAAGAAGGAAGCCGCGCCGGGCGTGGACGGAGAGACGTGGCGGCACTACGGCGAGGAACTGGAGAAGAACCTCCAGGACCTTTCCGAAAGGCTGAAGCGAGGAGCGTACCGAGCGAAGCCGGTGCGTAGAGTGTATATACCGAAGGCCGACGGGCGGCAAAGACCGCTCGGAGTGACGGCGCTGGAAGATAAGATCGTCCAGCGTGCGGCGGTCGAGGTGCTGAACGCCATCTACGAAACGGATTTTCTTGGATTCTCGTACGGGTTCCGGCCAGGGCGCAGCCAGCATCAAGCGCTGGACGCTCTTTATACGGGACTGCTGACGAGGAAAGTGAACTGGGTGCTCGATCTGGATATCCAAGCCTTCTTCGATGGGCTGTCCCACGAATGGCTTGTGAAATTCGTCGAGCACCGGATCGCAGATCGGCGCGTCGTGCGGTTGATCCAGAAATGGCTCCATGCCGGCGTGCTGGAGGATGGGAAACGGATACGAGTGGAGGAAGGGACGCCCCAAGGTGGCAGTGCCTCGCCGCTCTTGGCGAACGTTTACCTTCACTACGTGTTCGACCTGTGGGTCCAAGCATGGCGTCGGAAGCGGGCGCACGGCGAAGTCATCGTCGTGCGATTCGCGGACGACATCGTGGTGGGCTTTCAGAGCAAAGCGGAGGCCGAACAGTTTCGGGTGGAACTCACGGAACGGATGAAGAAGTTCCACCTGGAACTGCATCCCGAGAAAACGCGGTTGCTGGAGTTTGGTCCATTTGCGATCAACAACCGGCAGAAACGCGGAGAAGGGAAACCGGAGACATTCAACTTTCTTGGCTTCACGCACATCTGCGTGAAAAAGAGAAGCAACGGAATGTACACGGTGCTGCGGCAAACCATCCGCAAACGGCTGCAAACGAAACTGAATGAGGTGAAAGCCGAACTTCAGCGACGGATGCACGAACCCATCCCGGAACAGGGCAAATGGCTGCAAGCGGTGGTGCGTGGACACATCCGCTACTACGGGGTGCCCATGAATAAATCGGCGCTGGTGCTTTTTCGATTCCGAGTTGGTTGGCTCTGGCATCGTGCGTTGTCGAAGCGCAGCCAGAACGGCCAGGTCCTTTGGGATCGTATGCGGCGCCTGATCACTCGCTGGCTGCCTCCGGCTTCTGTCTGTCATCCCTATCCTCTGCGTCGCATGGGCGTCCTCACCTAAGGCAAGAGCCGGATGCGGGAAACCCGCTCGTCCGGATCCGTGGAGGGGGTTGTGAGAGATCATGATTCCTACTCCGACTTTCAAAAAGACCGGGCTTTGTTTTTCACTACCATGACGAACCGCGGCGCACGAATGTGACAGCAAGAATTCCGCGCAATCGAAAGCCGCGAAGTGCAACAGACATCGCCACGTGACTGCTGATTTTTCGTCACATCTCTCACATTTCGTTCGTCACTGTATTATGGAGATTTGCGAAGAAAGGCCGTAGCGATGACGATGGGCGATCTCAACTGGTTGGCCGAGCGCTTCGAAGAGAACCGTTCGCACTTGCGTGCTATCGCGTACCGCATGCTCGGTTCACTCAGCGAAGCGGACGATGCCGTGCAGGAAAGTTGGCTGCGCCTCAGCCGCACCGGAGCGGACGGCATCGAAAATCTCGGCGGATGGCTCACTACCGTGGTCGCGCGCGTGTGTCTCGACATGCTGCGCTCGCGACGATTGCGCCGCGAAGAATCACTCGACGCGCAAATTTCTGCCGCTGCCGTGCCGCGCGACGCGGCTCCGGACCCCGAACGCGAAGCCGTTCTCGCCGATTCCGTGGGCCTTGCACTGCTCGTCGTGCTCGAAACTCTCGCGCCCGATGAACACCTCGCTTTCGTCCTGCACGATATGTTCGCCGTGCCGTTCGAAGAAATTGCCGCGATCGTCGGACGTTCGCCTGACTCCGCGCGCCAGCTGGCCAGCCGCGCGCGGCGACGCGTACAAGGATCGAGCACAAACCGCAAAGCGGATCTCGCGAGCCAGCGCAAAGTTGTGGACGCGTTCATCGCCGCCGCGCGGTCCGGCGACCTTGAAGGACTTCTCGCCATCCTCCAGCCCGATGTGGTGCGCGGCGCTGATCGCGTGGTGATCCCGCCGAACGGCAGCGAAATTCGCGGCGCAACCAACGTCGCCAAAGGCGCGCTGGGCGGCGCGCGGCGCGGCGGGATCGAGGTACATCTCATGCTTGTAAATGGTGCAGTGGGTGCAATCGTGGCGCCGCACGGACACCTGAGCATGGCGCTGACTTTCGAAATCCATGAAGGGAAAATCGCCGAGCTCGCGGTGATCGCCGATCCCGCTGTCCTCAGCAAACTAGCCCAGCTTCCGCAGTCTGAGATGATTTGAATATTTTTTAGACACATTTTCGAAGTAATTCCCTCCTGGAGATTCCTTAACCTTCCTGTCCACAGCCTGAGCCCTCCGTGCGTATTGCGTGGCGTGCGGGAATGCCTCTGTAGTGAAGACCAACCCGCTTGAAAGTGAAGTAGCGATGCGTAGGATCGAGGCATGTACTTGCGTCGCTGTTATCGCAATAAGGATGGCAAGCGCCACGGCTACTGGGCGCTGGTCGAGAGTTATCGCTCGTCGCGAGGCCCGCGGCAGCGCGTGGTGGCTTACCTCGGTGAGATGGATGCGGCAGGACGTCTGGGCATTCACCAACAAGCCGCAGGTGCCGCCACGGTTGCTCAGCGCGGATTATTCCTGGACACCGAACCGCAGTGGGTGGAAGTCGATCTGAAGCGCATCGCCATCGAACGGAAGCGGGCGTTCGGCGGTCCTTGGATCGGGCTCGAGCTGTGTCGACAAGTGGGACTGGTCGATTTTCTAGAGCAGACGCTGCCTGCCGGACGAGAAGAGATTCCCTGGCCGGTGATGGCGCAGATTTTGATTCTGGCGCGGCTCTGTGAGCCTTCGAGTGAGTTGCATATTGCAGAGCGATTCTATGAAGCGAGCGCGTTGAGTGATCTGCTGGGCGTGCCTGCCAATAAGGTGAATGAAGACCGGCTGTATCGTTCTCTCGATCAACTGCTGCCGCAGAAGGAAGAGCTGGAAAGACATCTGAAGAATCGACTGGGTGAACTGTTCGATCTGGATTACGACCTGTTGTTGTATGACGTCACCAGCACGTACTTCGAAGGCGATGCGAAGCGGAACGAACTAGCGCAGCGAGGCTATTCGCGCGATCACCGCCCCGACTGCAAGCAGGTGAACATCGCTCTGGTAGTAAGCCGCGAGGGGATGCCCTTGGGCTACCAGCTATTCACCGGGAACCGCAACGACGTGACTACCCTGGAAGAGATCGTGGAACGGATCGAACGACTGTATGGGAGAGCGAACCGCATTTGGGTGCTGGATCGCGGCATGGTGAGCGAAGAAAACATACGGTATTTGAAGCAAGGCAAGCGGCGTTACATCGTGGGAACGCCGAAGGGGGTGCTGAAACGGTTCGAGGGGGAGCTACGAGCCCCAGACTGGCATCGCGTGAGGGAAGGTCTGGAGGTGAGATTCTGTGCGGCCCCTGGTGGCGAGGAAGTATTTCTTCTGTGCCGGAGTGCGCAGAGGAAAGAGAAAGAGCAGGCCATGCATGAGCGGTTCGAGAAACGCATCGAGGAGGGGCTGGAGAAGATCGTGGCCAGCTGCAGAAAGCGCAAGCAGCTGCCGGCTGTCGTGGGACAGCGCGTCGGGCGATTGCTGGGCAAGAACTCACGAGCGGCGGGAGCGTTTGAAGTCAAGATCGATCCCGATGCAGACGGCTTTGCGAAGTGCCACTGGAAAAGAATCGATCGCTGGCGGGAATGGGCACGGCTCAGTGAAGGCTGTTATGTATTGCGCAGCAACGTAACCGACGGGAGCCCGGAAGAACTCTGGCGTGCTTACATGCAGCTGACGGAGGCCGAGGCCGCGTTCCGCATCCAGAAGACAGATCTGCAACTGCGACCGATCTGGCACCAGAAACAAGAGCGGGTCGAGGCGCACATCCTGGTGTGCTTTCTGGCCTTTGTGTTGTGGAAGACACTGGCGCAACTTTGCCAACGCGCCGGGTTGGGCAACGAACCACGAAAAGTATTCCAGGAATTGGCGGACATCACCCTGGTCGACGTTGTGTTACCGACGCGAAACGGAGTAACGATCCGAAAACGCTGCATCAGTCGACCGACCGAGCACCAGGCGATTCTGTTGCAACACCTGAATTTGCACCTTCCTCACTCGCTAGAAATGGCCCAAGTGTAGTGAAGACTAGGGTATGTCCGCATTGAAAACACAGGTATTTATTCTTCAAACTGCGGAACTTGGGCTAGATCTCGCAGTCCTCGACGATTAACGAGCCGCACGCTCGCCGCGAACTCGGCCCATACCGCGTGGCTCAACTTGGCGAGGCTTACAGGATTTGGCTGAGGCGGCGGATGCCTTCCTGGATTTGATTTTCTTTCATGCGCGAATAGCCGAGCATCAGGCCGCATTTGCGCGGCTTGGCCAGGAAGTAGCGCGAGATTCCGTAGATGCCGACGTTTTGCCGGGCGGCTTTTGCGATCACGTTCTGTTCCGAGATGCGTTTTGCGGGCCAGAGGACGATGTGGGTGCCGGCGCCGTCGCCGGTGATTTCCGTTTGGGCGCCCAAGTATTTGTGGATGGCCTCCAGGAGCGCGGCACGATGCGCGGTGTTGCGGCGGCGGATGCGGCGCAGATGGCGTTCGTACATTCCGGTTGCTATGAACTCGGCGAGGGTTTCCTGTTCGAGCGTGGCGGTGTGGCGATCGCAGAGCCACTTGGCAGAGGTGAACGCGGCGACTAGCGATTTGGGCGCGATCAGATAGCCGATGCGCAGCGCGGAAAAGATGGTGCGCGAGAATGTGCCGAGATAGACGACGCGACCTTCGCTGTCGAGACCTTGCAGGGATTCGAGCGGTTGTCCTTCGTAGCGAAATTCACCGTCGTAATCGTCTTCGATGACGACTGCGTCTTTGCGTTTCGCCCAATCGAGGAGCGCGAGGCGGCGGGCGAGCGGGAGAATCGCGCCGGTGGGGAATTGGTGCGAAGGAGTGACGAAAGCGACGCGCGCTGCGTGTGGGAGCCTCGCGGGATTGAGGCCGTCGCGATCTACTGGCACCGGAAGCAGGCGGGCTCCTGCAGCGCGAAATATTTCGCGTGTGCCTTGATATTGCGGGTCTTCGATGGCGACGGGGTCGCCGCGTTCGATGAGGACGCGCGCGATCAGGTCGAGCGCTTGCTGCGAGCCGTTGACGACGATCACTTGCGAGGGATCGCAGATGACCGCGCGGGAGCGACGGATATGGATGGTGATGGCTTCGCGCAACGCGAGGCTTCCGGCGGCGGCGCCGTAGTCGAGTTCGCGCACCGGAGCTTCGCGGGCATGGCGCAGGAGAATGCGGCGCCACATTTCGAAGGGGAAAGTGTCCACGTCGCCGCGCCCGCCGTAAGCGAAATCGTAGCGGAGCGGAACCGAGCGGCGGCCGGGGAAATCCACGGTGGAGGCGACACCCGCGGCCGTCTTGCCGTAACGCGAAAGCTGGAGCTTCGCGGATTTTTTTAGTTTGTTTGGCCTGCTGCCGTTTAGTCCCTGCGCAACGAAAGTGCCGGAGCCGCCTCGTCCGCCGGCGAATCCTTCCGCGACCAATCGATCGTAAGCCAGAAGCACGACTGTGCGTGAAACGCCGAGTTCACCCGCGAGATCGCGCGTGGATGGCAGGCGATCGCCGGCGCGAAATGTGCCAGAGAGGATGGCCTGGCGCAAGCCCCGATACACCTGGCGGAAAAGGGGCTCGCCGTGCCTCGAAAGTGGTATCACGAATTGCATGCAAAGTGGCTCTATGAAAATACCACAAGGGGATGGATTCTTACATCCGCAAGAACGAGCGAACAGCTGAATACGGAACCGGAGGAAAGTATGAAACGGCTTGGGAGTTTCGGGACTTATTTTGTGGCGTGCGCAATCGGACTGCTGGGGTTGACGCTTCCGGCGCATACGCAGACGGCGACGAGCGCGCCGAGTGGGTCGCAGGCGAGCGCCTTGCGGGACGGGCAGCACGATTTCGATTTCAATATTGGCACATGGCACACGCACATCCGGCGGCTGGAGCATCCGCTGACGGGTTCGACGACCTGGGTGGAAATGAACGGCACCGTGGTGGTGAAGAAAGTGTGGGACGGGCGCGCGCAGATTGAGGAGATTGGGGCGGCGGGACCCGCGGGGCGCTTCGAGGGGCTGACTTTATTTCTCTACAATCCTGCGGCGCACCAGTGGAACCTGAATTTTTCCAACAGCAGCGACGGCACTATGAGCACGCCTTCGGTAGGCGAATTCAAGGACCGGCGCGGGGAATTCTACGATGAGGAAACGTACAACGGGAGAGCCATTCTGGTGCGGGGCGTGTGGTCGGACATAACTCCGGACACGCACCGCTTCGAGCAATCGTTTTCGGATGACGGCGGGAAGACGTGGGAGCCGAATTTTGTGGCGAACTTGACTCGGGAAAAGCCATGAGCGGCGGGATCGTCGTGCGGGAGGTGCAGCAGCGGGATTTCGCGGAGTGGAAAGTGCTGTGGGACGGGTACAACGAGTTTTACGGACGCAAAGGCGAGACGGCGCTGCCAGAAATCATCACGAACATGACGTGGACGCGTTTTTTCGACGGGTACGAGCCGATCTGCGCGTTGGCGGCGGAGCGCGGCGGGAAATTGGTCGGGCTGGTGCATTACCTTTTTCACCGGAGCTCGACGGTGCTGACGTCGAATTGCTATTTGCAGGATTTATTCACGAGCGAAGCGGAGCGCGGGAAGGGAGTGGGGCGAGCGCTGATCGAGGAAGTTTACCGGCGGGCGGAACAGGCGGGTTCGGGCCGCGTGTATTGGCAGACGCACGAGACCAACGCGCACGCGATGAAGTTGTACGACAAAGTGGCGGAGAAATCGGGGTTCATTGTGTATCGCAAGAATCTTTGAAGCGGAGACGAGCATGAATTCTTTTCGACGCCGGGGAATTTGTTTTCTGCTGGGTAGTTTTGGGAGCGCTTGGGTGCCTGTTGCAGCCGGTGGCGGTGGACTCGCAGACGGCTCCGGCTCCCGCTCCCGCAGCGACTGGGACGAGCCAGTTGCATGATGGGCAGCATGATTTTGATTGGCAGCTGGGGACCTGGAAGATTCACATGCATCGCCTGCAGCATCCGCTCACTGGTTCGACAACCTGGACGGACCTCGACGGTACCGTCACCGTGCGGAGGATCTGGGATGGGCGCGCGAATCTCGCGGAAATCGTGGCGGATGGAGCTTCGGGCCATTTGGAGTTTTTGTCGTTGCGGCTTTACGACCCCGCGGCGCACCAGTGGAGTTTGAATTTTGCGAATACTAACGGCGGGACTTTGGGCGTGCCGCTTTACGGCGAGTTCAAGGATGGGCGCGGGGAGTTCTACGATCAGGAAACGTATAACGGCCGAATGATTATGGTGCGATTTGTTTTCGTGACGCTTACCGCTGATTCGACGCGCGATGAACAGTCTTTTTCGGCGGATGGCGGGAAGACTTGGGAAGTGAATTGGGTCAATACGCAGACGCGGGTGAAGGACGAGCCGGACAAAGAGCAGTGAAATTCGCAGCGCGGCGCGGCGGATCGAGGGTTGCGCGGGGGGTGGATGCAATTACGGGAGGAAGAGCGATGCGCAAACGAGTCTTAGCCGGTGTGGCAGTGATTATCGCCGCGTGCAGCCTGGGATTCGCGCCCAGCGAGCGCGCGACGCAGAAAAACACGATTGATCCCGATGCAAACCTTAGGGACTTTCAGGTTTATGAGTTTCGCCGTTACACGATCAAGCCGGGAGAACGGCAGCATTTTGCATTGGATTTCGACGCGTTTTTTCCGGAGGCGTTTGAGCAGCAGGGAGCCATTGTGGCCGGTTCGTTTCTGGAGCGGCAAAAGCCGAACGGCTTCACGTGGATTCGCGGTTTTCATACGGTTGACGCGCGGGCGCTGCTGAACGCGGCTTTTTATTACGGGCCGCTGTGGAAGGAGCACCGGCAGGCGGTGAACGCAATGATCGATGACTCCGACAACGTGATGCTGATGCGGCCGCTGACTCCGGAGCGCGAAATTCCGATTTTGCCGGCTGTTGATCCGGTGGCGGACACGAACGGCGCGCAGGGGGTGATCGTGGCGCAGATATTTTCGGTGAAGCCGGACGGAGTCGAAGCGTTTGCTAAAGCAGCGGAGCCGACATTCGCTGCTTACCGGGCCGCCGGCGCGCGCGAGGCCGGAGTGCTGGTGACGCTTGATGCAAAAAATAATTTTCCGCAGCTGCCAGTGCGGACGGATGGGCCGTTTTTGGTGTGGCTCGGCGTGGTGAAGGATAACCAAACGCTCGAGGGCGGCTTTACTCCCGAGGAGCAGCGCGCGGTTGCGACGCTGGTTGCGACGGGTCTGCTGCGAGCAGAGCCTGAACTCGATGTGATGGATCCGACGCCGCGGTCGCGTTTGCGCTGGCTGCAATGAGAGCGGCGTGGTTTGCGCGCGAGACGCGGATATCTGGGCGGCGCGGTTTTCATTAGTGTGGATTGGCTGGAGAGTCTGTGTGCGAACTGCAAGATCCTACTTCAGCGGATAAAGCCGCACTGGTTTTGCTGCGCTTATGCCGTAGCTAAAGCTGCGGCCTGCAAAGATTTCCGTCTTCTCACACAGACTCTGGAGAGGTGGCGATGAACGAGCTTAGGAATATTCGGACGTATCTATTGGCGTTTGGCCTCGTGGTGATTTTGCAGCCGCGACCGGGGCTGGCGCAGTCCGGTGCAGAGGTGCCAGAGCCGGCGCCGCGGCAGCAGGCTGAGACGTTGCGCGACGGGCAGCACGATTTTGATTTCGAGATTGGCAACTGGAAAACGCACTTGTCGAGACTCGTGCATCCTTTGACTGGTTCGAAGACTTGGGTGGAGTACGACGGAACTTCAGTAGTGCGAAAAATTTGGGGTGGGCGCGCGAATTTGGTGGAACTGGATGTGACGGGGCCGGCGGGGCATCTCGAAGCGCTGTCTTTGCGTTTATGGGATCCGCAGGCGCATCAGTGGAGTTTGAATTCGGCGAATGTGCGGGTGGGGACTTTGGGCGTCCCGACGATCGGCGAATTCAAGGATGGACGCGGCGAGTTTTACGATCAGGAGCCTTTTAACGGAAGGATGATCCTGGTGCGGAATGTGTGGTCGGACATTACGGCGAATTCGTGCCGGTTCGAGCAATCGTTTTCGGATGACGGCGGGAAAACTTGGGAGGTGAACTGGATCGCGTTGGACACGCGGGTGAAGGATGATTCGGGCGAAGCAGCGCCCGACGCCGCGCCGGTCGGCGCGCAGCAGAGTTCGGCGCCTTCGCCGGCGGACCGCGAGGCACTCGGAGATGCTTGGTGGACCGGGCCGATGCTGGCGAATTCGGCGGCGACGCTGCCGCAGGGACATTTTCTGATCGAGCCGTATCTTTACGATGTGATCGGGGCACATTCGAACGGATTCGGTTCGCTGACCTACATCGAGTACGGACTCTTCAACCGATTTACCGTCGGACTGATTCCGACCGCGGGATTCAACAAAATGAACGATGCGCTGAGCAGCTCGGGGGTCGGGCTCGGCGATCTTAGCGTGCTGGGCCAGTTTCGGTTGAGACAATTTCGTGAAGGGAGCTGGCTTCCGACGACTTCGATCTTCGTGGAGGAGACGTTGCCGACGGGGCGTTACGACAAACTCGGCGAGCGGTTGAGCGACGGATTCGGCGGCGGGGCTTACACGACGACGGTGGCGCTGAATAACCAGACGTATTTCTGGTTGCGCAACGGGCGGATTTTGCGGATGCGTTTCAATGTGTCGCAAGCGCTTTCGAGTTACGCGAATGTGGAGGGCGCTAGCGTCTACGGGACGACTTCGGGATTTCAAGGGCACGCGAAGCCGGGGGCGTCGTCTTTTGTGGATGCGGCGTGGGAGTACAGCCTGACACGCAAATGGGTATTGGCGCTGGATGCTACTTACCGGCATACGGGAAACACGCGAGTGACCGGTTATGACGCGGCGGAAACGCCGCCGAATATCAAGATTAATTCGGGGTCGAGCGATGCGGTGGGGTTTGCGCCGGCGATTGAATATAACTGGAAGTCTACTTTGGGAGTGTTGCTAGGGACGCGAGTGATTGCGATTGGACATAATACGGCTACGACGATCACTCCGGCGATCGCGCTCAATTTTGTGCATTGAGGATGTGAAGGGGAGAGGGGTATCGGGTGGAATGGGAACTTCAATGGTTGAAGAGTGTGTATTAGAACAGCGAGAGGGAACTTCAGCGGCTAAAGCCGCCCTGAATTTGCAGTCTCCATGTCGTGGCTAAAGCCACGGCCCACAACGACTATTCAGCTCTGACGCAGGCTCGAGAGCGCTGGCCTTCCTTTTCTCTCCAGACTGCTCAGAGGAGTGCTTCGCGCACGACATCCAAATCAATTTTCAGGTGGAGATTTGGCGATGATTATTGAAATGAGGACTTACAAAACCCAGCCGGGGATGCGCGCGCGATTTCTGGAGGTGTTTCGCGCGAAATCCATTCCGGCGCACGCGGAGATTGGGATGAAGATTTTGGGGCCGTTTAATTCTGTGGAAGATGCGGATACTTTCTTTTTTATGCGCGGGTTTCCGGATTTGGATTCGCGGGAGCCGATGAAGGCGAAATTTTATGAGGGAGAGCTTTGGAAGAGCGAGCTGGAAGGCGTGTTGATGCCCATGCTGGATAAATACGAGGTGGTTTTGGTGGAAGACCCCGAGGGGCTCGTGCGGTGGTAGATGGATAGGAGGGCTGCGGATCGCGCACGCGACGCCGTGGCTTGACTCGCAAAATCGGTACTTCAGCGGCTAAAGCCGCTCGAATCGTGCCGCGCTCACGCCGCAGCTGAAGCTGCGGCCTACAAACATTTCCGGGTTGCCGGAACAATTCTGCGAAGCTAATGTTGCGGCCGGAGAATGCGGGTGTTTACCACGAGAGATTATTCGTAGCGCAGGGCCACGATGGGATCGACGCTCATGGCTCGGCGGGCGGGGATGTAGCAGGCTAGCATCGTGATGGCGCAGAGGAGCAGCGTGGTGCCGGCGAAGGTGGTGAAATCTCCGGCGCTTACTCCGAAGATTACGCCGGCTAGAAGCTGGGCCAGGGCCACGGAGATGGGTAAACCAATCAGCAGGCCGATGGAAGTGAGAATAACTCCGCGGGTTAAGACGAGGTTCATCACATCGCGGCGCTGCGCGCCCAGCGCGAGACGCACGCCGATTTCGTGAGTGCGTTCGGAAACTGAATAGGCCATCACGCCGTAGACTCCGATGGATGCGAGCACCAGAGCGATTGCTCCCAGCGCGCTCAACATTACCGCGACGTAGGAAAGTCCGAGAAGCTGATTGGAGATGACTTTCTGGAGTGTCCAGACGTCGTCAATCGGCTGGTCGGGATCCACGGCATCAATCGCGCTACGCACGGCGGCGCCGAATGTGGTGGGATCGCCCGTGGTTTTGATCGCGAGATAGCCCAGATTGGGTGGCGACTGACGATAGGGCAAATACACCGGCGGAGTTTCCTGCCGCGCGTAAGGATCGTATTTGACGTCGGCGACTACGCCGACGATGCGGGCCCAGGGTTGATCGGAATCCGATTGGCCCTGCTTGATCATTTTGCCGAGAGGGTTTTCACGGGCGAAATAGCGGCGGACGAAACTTTCGCTGACGACGGCGACGGGCGGCTGATCAGGTCCATCGGCATCCGAAATGTAGCGGCCATCGAGCAGCGGAATTTTGATCGTCTGGAAATAATCGGCGTTGACGTTATCGAAATTGGCCTGGCGAAATTCGCCGGGTTGCGGAGGCCGGTCCTGGATCGAGACGGGTTCGGTATCGCCGTAATCGCCGAAAGGCACTTGGGCGGCTACGGCGGCGGATTGCACACCGGGGATCGCCTGGAGTTGCTCGAGCGCGCCTGGTAAAAGGATGCCTTTTGCTGCGGAGTCTTGTATTTGGAGTCGGCGGGAACGATTTTCATCGTAAGCACATGGCCGGGATCGAGATTTTGATTTACCACAAGCAAGGCGCGCACGCCCTTGGTCATTAATCCCGCGCCCATCAGAAGAATCAAGCGAGAGGGCCACTTCCGCAACAACAAAAACGCTGCGCATGCGCTGGCGATTTTTTCCGGTGGTGCCGCCGCGGCCGCCTTCTTTTAATTCTTCGTAAACGTCAGCCTTGGAGGTGTGGAATGCGGGAGCGAGGCCGGAGATGAGACCGGCCGCGAAGGTGATGGCGACGGTGTAGAGGAAGACGTCCATTTCCATGCGCACGTGGCGCCATGCCGGGAGTTCCCGTTCGATCTCGGGAGGCATGTAATGACGGAGGAGGCCGATGCCCCATTGCCCGAATAGCAGGCCGAGTGCGGCTCCCACGATTGCGAGCATCACGCTTTCGGTGAGGAGCTGGCGAATCACGCGGGACCGATTGGCGCCAAGCGCGCGGCGAAGGGCGACTTCTTTCAGGCGGCTGGCGGAGCGCGCAAACAATAGATTGGCGACGTTGGCGCAGGCGATCAGCAGCACGAAGAGAACGGCGACGATCAACATTTCGCAGTATTGGTCGGTCAGCTCACCCGAGACGAAAACGCCCACGGGCATCACTTTGGTGCGCCAGTCCTGTTCGGCTTGGGGATACTGGTGGCGGAGGCGTTGCTGGATGGTCCAAATTTCGGCGGCGGCGTTGCGCAGCGTGAATGCCGGGCTTGAGCCGCGCGATCGGATCAATGAAACGATGCGCGCGATCCGCTTTTTGCTGATCGGTGAGGGCGAGCGGTAGGTAGACCTGGGTGCCGCCGGGGAAATCGAAATCCTTCGAAGTGACGCCGACGATGGTGTAGGAGCTCTGATTGATCATCGCCGTCTTGCCTAGAACATTTGGATCGGAACCGAAACGGCGCTGCCACAGGCCGTAGCTAATGACGACTTCCTGATCGTGACCGACTTGCTCTTCTTCGGGCAGAAACGGGCGGCCCATGGCGGGCGGGACGCCGACAACGTCAAAAAAGTTTGCGGAGGCGAGAAGCGCGGCTACTCGTTCGGGTTCACCTTTGCCGGTGAAGTTGGCGTCTTGTTGTTGCGTTGCGCCCATTTCTTCGAAGGTCTGGGCTTGTTTTTTCCAGTCGAGATAATCGGCGGGGGCGACATCGTTCCAGCCGGTGGTTTGGTCGGGGGCGAGATTTAGGACCATGACCAGGCGATCGAGGTTGGGGAGGGCTACGGGCTTCTTTAGAAAGGCGATGGCTACGCTGAAGACGGCGGTGTTGGCGCCGATGCCGAGAGCGAGCGCTAGCCGCCATCTCTCACAGCTTGGTAGAAGAGGATTGAAATTTGTTCAGGTTGGGAGTTGCGAGATGGTTTCGCGGGGTGCTGTTGTGTAGCTGATCCGTTTTTCCGTTGAAGAGAGAGTTTTTTGTCTCAGCAGGCTGTTCCGACGCGCACCTCGCACTACGTGTGACAGGAGCGAGAGAAAAGTTGTTAGCGGTCGTTCTTTTTCAATGCTTTACCGGCACAGCGCACAGCTTTTCGTAGACTTGCCGAAACAGCGTGACATAGGGATAGCCTCCCGCCAACGAAACCCACACCTTGCGTACCGTGATACGGATCAGCGCGCCAATCTTTAGCAGCCTAAGCCGAATTGTTGCGCACTGGGCCTTGGCCAGCTCCGTGCCTGCTAGTCCCAGTCGCCGCAGCATCTGCAGCAACACGTAGGCGAGCGAAGAGAAGTACAGCCGCAGTTGATTGCTGCGTAGGTAGTGTGTGCTGGTGCGGTCACTGAACAGCATCAGTTGTTCCTTGATGCGATTCTCCATGTCTCCTCGGGCGCAGTACTGCTGTTCATACAACACCTGTGCCGGCCATTCTTCTCCCCCCAGAGAGGTCACCACGAACCGCGGATTCTCTCCTTTTTCCAGGTGCTCGGCCTTGGCCACGACCCGCCGCGCACGACTCCAACTCTCCCGCGTCTGATAGACAAACTCATGAAACAAGCGGGCCGCGCGTCCCGTCTCTTGATACTGGGCTTTGGCTTCCCCCAGCTGTTTTTCGATCTCCGCCTTCAGACGTTCATTTTTCGCCAGCCCCAGCAGGTAGTCCACGCGATGGGCTTCACACCAAGCCATCAGCTCCTCGCGGCAAAATCCAGAATCTCCGCGCACCACGATGCGCACCTGGGGCCACGCGGAACGAATCTGTGCCACGATGCGCCGCAGCTCCTCTACACTTCCCGCTGAAGCATCGATGTTCGACGATCGCAACCGCGCACACAGCAGGAACTCTCCGCAGAAGATGTACAACGGCAAATAGCAATAGTGTCCGTAGTAGCCATGAAAGAAGCGCCCTTCCTGCTTCCCGTGCAGCGGATCGTCGGTCGCATCCAGGTCCAGGATGATTTCTTGCGGCGCCTCCCGGTAGGCTTCCAGAAAGGTCTGCACCAGCAGGCGGTCTACCGCTCCGTGATCCAGCACGATCTTTTTGTAGCGCTCCTTCCGACTGGCCGTCTCTGGGGTCAGTTCCAGCCGGTTCAGGGTGCTCTTTCCCGCCAGAGCCTGGTTGCCCAGATCCGACTTCTCGACCAGCACTGCCAGCAGAGGATCGTTCCGCAACTCCTCGTGATCGTTCAGATCTTCGTAGCCCAGCGCCAGACCGTAGACCCGCTGTGCCACCAACTCCTCCACAGGGTGCTCAATCAAATCCGCATTCCGATAATCCGTAAAGCAGGCGGCAAACTGGCGGAGGATGCGCATGCGCTTCTCGACCTCCCGCAGCAGCAGGCCCCCGCCGTCACTGCTGATCGCTCCACCGTCGAACTGCGCGCGGATCTCGCGTCGCTTTAGGGGATGAAATCCGAAGCCAAACTGGTTACACTCTGCAGTCATAAGGCTGTGCTCCTTCTTGGCAGAATCTTTCCAGACAAAAGAGTTATGCCATGAAGTCACAGCCTTTTCTATTTATTGTGAGAAATTGGGGCGAGCACAGCTAGAGCCGTGAAGCCGGGGCTCTTCAGCAGCATGCGGAATCCGAAGCGTACGTCTTGCAGGAAAGTTCCCATCGGGGCGTCCTGAGTTTTGGATTCGGGATTGGGAGAGCACGTTGGTGTCCGGGAGTAAGGGTAAGGCAAATATTGGGGATTGAAGGGGTTGCGGGATTTTGGTGCGTGGGATTGGGGGTGGGATGTCCGGTCGTGGTACTGGCGCGTTGCGCTAGCGGACAGGTGATCCCGACGTTTTGATGGGGGGTCGTGCTGATTCAATACGCGGGCACGGCATGCCGTGCCCCTACTGAACTCGTGTTTGGGATCGATGCGATGAAGGGCGCGGAAATCGCTACACTTCAGCGACTGCGAAGAGCACAGCCAAGAGTGGCTGTGCCATATCTAGGATTTTGAAGAGGAGCCTACTGTGGCTGGCTCTTGCGGATGCACGAATTCTGTTTTGGCTGACGGCGAGCCGACTGGCGGTGTTGCATTCGCGGCGGCGCCGGCTTCTGGGCTGGCTCCCGCTTCGGGTGTTGCGGGGGCTTCGATTTCCCAGTCGCAGCCTTCTTTTATGCAGGTGCGGAAATTGCCTTGTTTGGTGCGCTTCTCGACGATGAAGGGAGCGCCGCATTTCGGGCAGGGCTCGTTGATGGGTTCGTGCGGCGTGGTGAAATCACAATCGGGATAGCGGCTGCAGCCGTAGAAAATGCGTCCGGCGCCACGGCCGCGGGAAATGCCGCGGCGCACGAATTCGCCTTCGTTGCATTTCGGGCACTTGATGCCCAGCGTGATGGGGCGCGTGTACTTGCACTTCGGATAATTCGCGCAGCCGATGAAATCGCCGAAGCGTCCCTGGCGGCGGAGAAGCTGGGCGTCGTCGAGCGGGCATTTTTCATCGAGTGGGACGTCCGGCTGTCGCGCGATGCGCGTGCCGCTGACGAGGCGCCGCGTGGTTTTGCAATCCGGATAGCCTTTGCAGGCGAGGAAGACGCCGAAGCGGCCGCGCTTGATGACCATTTCCTTGCCGCAATTGTCGCAATATTCGATTTTGGCTTCGCCGCCCTCGGCGGGAAGCTCGGGCGAAAGATCCTTGATGTAATCGCAGTCGGGATAGCGGCTGCAGCCGAGGAAAAATCCGTGGCGCGAAATGCGTTCGAGCAATTCGCCCTCGCCGCATTTTTCGCACTTCTGGCCGGTGGGGATGCCCGCTTTGTAAGACAGCATCTCGTCATCGGCCTTATCGAGATCGGCGAGGAAAGGGACCCAGAATTCTTTGACGGCCTGGCGCCAGGGAAGTTTGCCCTCTTCGATTTCGTCGAGCTCTTCTTCGAGGCGCGCGGTGAAGCCGACGTCGAAAATATCCTCGAAGCTTTTCACCAGGAGCATGCTGACGCGTTCACCGAGCATGGTGGGCGAGAAGCGGCCCTGATCTTTCGTGACGTATTCGCGCTCGACGATGGTGGAGATGATTGCGGCGTAGGTGGAGGGGCGGCCGATGCCTTTTTCTTCAAGCTCTTTGACCAGCGTGGCGTCGTTGTAACGCGGTGGCGGCTCGGTGAAATGCTGATCCGGACGGATTTGGTCGAGGCGCAGCGACTGGCCTTCGGTAACTTGCGGCAGGGAGCGACCTTCGCCTTCATCGTCCTTTTCGTCGTCTTCGCGATCGGCGTTGGCGACCGGCATCTGATAGACGCGCAGATAGCCGTCAAATTTCTGGACGGAGCCGGTGGCGCGGAAAGTGTGGTCGCCGGCGTTGATGTCTATGGTGGTCTGGTCGAAAATCGCGGGAAGCATTTGGGAAGCGACGAAACGCTGCCAGATCAGCTGATAGAGCTTGAAGAGATCGTCTTCGAGAAAGGGGCGAACGTCCTCGGGCGCGCGCATCACGTCGGTGGGGCGCACGGCTTCGTGAGCTTCCTGCGCGTCTTTCTTCGATTTATAGAAATTGGGCTTTTCGGGCAAGTAACTCGCACCGAAGCGTTCGGGGATTAGAGTGCGGACCTGATCGAGCGCGTCATTCGAGACGCGCACGGAATCGGTGCGCATGTAAGTGATCAGCGCGACGGAGCCTTCCTGGCCTAGCTCGACGCCTTCGTAGAGCTTTTGCGCGAGAGACATGGTGCGCTTTGCGGTATAACGCAGGCGATTGTAAGCAGCCTGCTGGAGCTTCGAGGTGGTGAAGGGCGGCGGCGGATTGCGCTTCTTTTCTTTTTGCGCGACGGACGCGACGACCCACTTGGCTTTTTGCACGGCCGCGACGACTTTGTCGGCGTCGGCTTGATTATTTACTTCGATGTCTTCGCCTTTGAATTTGCTGAGCTTGGCTTCGAAGATCGGCGGCGTGCCGGCGTCCAGCACCGCGTGGATGGTCCAGTATTCTTTGGGGATGAAGGCGCGGATTTCCTGTTCGCGCTCGACGATCAGGCGTAACGCGACGGTCTGCACGCGTCCGGCGGATAGGCCGCGGCGGACTTTGTTCCAGAGCAGCGGCGAAACTTTGTAGCCGACGATGCGGTCGAGGACGCGGCGGGCTTGCTGCGCGTCTACCAGGTGCTCGTCCACCTGGGAGGGCTTCTCGAAAGCGGCTTTGATGGCTTTTTGGGTGATTTCGTTGAACATCACGCGATAAATTTTGGGAGGCGCGCCGTTCGCGGCGGGTTCTTCCTTCTTGGCCTTGGCGGCGGGTTTGGACTTGTGCTCGTCCTTCTCGGAATCGCCGTTTTGTGCTTCCTGAGCTTTGGCGATCAGCGCGGCGTACTTTTTGGGCTTGCCGAGGATTTCAGCCAGATGCGCGCAGATGGCTTCGCCCTCGCGGTCCGGGTCGCCCGCGAGGTAGACGGCTTCGGCGCCGCGGGCGGCTTTCTGCAGATCGTGGATGACTTTCAGCTTGCCGGGTATGACTTCGTACGTTGGCTCGAAGATGTTGTCGGCATTGATTACGACCGGTTTTACGGGCTTCGCTTCCACGGCTTTCGCGCCGGCTTTGCCTTTGGTCTTGCGCTTTTTCTTTTTCTTGCCGTTTTCTTCACCGGGTAGAAGGATGCCGATGGTCTTCTTGGGCAGGTCCATTACGTGGCCGTAGGAGGCCTTGACCGTGTAGTTGCGGCCCAGGTATTTGTTGATAGTCTTCGCCTTAGCGGGCGATTCGACGATTACGAGTGATCTTGCCATGCTTGTTCTGGTTCTCCCACCGTGTTATTGGATGCTTCTTGCTATATTGCGGAGTCTTTATCCTTATATACAAGACATTTCGAGCATCTGGATTCCTTGATGCTGGAAATGGATGCTTGGACGCTAATAGCCGGTACCACGGATTCAACGTCGCAATACAGCGTCCGGGTGCTGTAGCGGCGGTCTTTAGACCGCCATTGGTGGTTGCCGCGGCAACGATGGCGCATTGAAGTGCGCCGCTACAAATTCCAAATCCATTCTTCGCCGCTTCCCACGGTGCGGCGGCGCGTTACCCATCCTAGCTGCAATTCGCTTGGGCTTTACAAAAGGACTTTCAGGAATTGCTTCCCTGGCAACTGGCGGACAACGCCTTTTAGCTCCAGGTCGAACAAGGCGGCCAGAACTTCGGAGGAAGTGAGGCCAGAGCGCTCGACCAGGTCGTCCACGTGGAGCGATTCGTCTTGCGTAAGAAGATTGTACAAGGTTAGCTCGGCCGGAGCCAAACTCTCCTCGACGAGCATGGCGCGTTGCTCGCTGGTGGTGGTTTCCACCGGCAACAGCTCGGCGCGCACGGCTGTCGGCAATTCCTCAATCACGTCTTCCCAGCCGGTTACGAGCTTCGCGCCCTGCTTGATGAGTTGATTCGGCCCGAAGCTGGTGGGTTGCGTGGCGTTGCCCGGCACGCCGAAGACTTCGCGGCCGAATTCCATCGCGAGGCGCGCGGTGATGAGCGAGCCGGAGTATTGCGCGCCTTCCACCACTACGACGACAAAGGACATCCCGGCGATCACGCGATTGCGGATCGGGAAATTCTGCGGACCGGGGAAAGTGCCCATGGGGAATTCGGAAATGATGGCGCCGCGCGATTCCATTTCAGCGAAAATCTTTTTGTTCTCCTTCGGGATAGATGACGTCAATGCCGCAGCCGAGGACGCCGATGGTTGCACGGACGGCGGCCGAGCTGAGCGCGCCTTTGTGAGCGCTGGAATCCACGCCGCGCGCGAGGCCGCTGACGATTATCAGGCCGCGATCGGCCAGGTCTCTTGCGAGGCGCTCCGCCATTTGATTCCCGTAGGGGGTCGGACGTCGCGAGCCGACGATGGAAATCTGGTGGCGATTCAGAAGTTCAATATTTCCGCGGACATAGAGCAGCGGCGGCGGGTCGTAAATCTGGCGCAAGCGCTGCGGGTATTCGGGCTCGTGCCAGGTGAGCAGGCGGATTCCGGCGGCTTGTGCCTGCGCGAGTTCCTTGGCGGCGGCGCTGAGCGGCTGGCGCGCGTGGATTGCTTGCGCGACGGCGGCGGGCAGGCGGTGCGATTCCAGTTCGGTGAGCGAAGCGCTGAAAATGCGGTCCGGGCTGCCCATCGAGGTGAGAAGTTTTCCGGCCATGCGTGCGCCGAGGCCGGGAGTCAACGCGAGCGCCAGCCATCCCAAGTATTGGTCGGGGTACATCGAGGATAAAGTGAGCGTACGTGTGTCGTGGCGGATGTGTTAAGTTACCGCGCATTGAGTGCTGGGCCAGTTGCCGACTGTGTCGTTCATCGGGCGAAGAGCTGGACCAGCTTCGCAAAAAGCGTGCTCACCTCATCTTTGTTGTAGAGTCTGAAGCGTTATTGACCGGGGACGGTGCGCCTTGGAAGTGGCGCGCTAGCTTGTGCGTAGGGTCCGAATGCAGACAACCATTCTCACGGCATTGTGGGGGATCGACCGCACGGCGGTTGCGATGTGCGTTGCGGGCATCGTAGTTTTCTTCGTTGCGCTCTGGGCTGCGAGGATTGATGTTGCGCAGGCTCGTGGCCTGGACAAGTTCGTCGCGTTGAGCAATTTGTGTTTCGCCATTCCTTTGGCGGTGTTCGGCGCGCTGCATGTTGTGGCCGTGGATTTCGTCGCGCCCGGGGTGCCCGCTTATATGCCCTGGCGATTGTTTTGGGCGTATTTCGTCGGCGTGGCGCTGCTGGCCGGGTCTTTGAGTATTGCAACCAAAATTCAGGTGCGTTGGTCCGGCTTGCTTCTGGGGATCATGTGGTTTCTTTTTGTGGCGATGCTGGACATTCCGGGAGCTCTCGCGAATCCCAAGGACAGATTTGGATGGACGTTGGCAATCCGCGAATCGTGTTTCGCGGGCGGAGCCTGGGCACTCGCGGGAAGCGCGATGCGCGGGCGGGGCGGAAGCAGGCTTATTACGGTGGGACGCGTGTTGATTGGGATCGCCGCACTTTTTTATGGCTTTGAACATTTTCTGCACCCGCTGGCACGCCCGGGAGTCCCGCTGCTCAAGCTGATGCCTGAGTGGATCTCCGGGGCGCTTGCTGATTGGTTATGTGACCGGCGCAATTCTGGTGGTTGCCGGGGCAGGCATGCTGCTGAATAAGAAGACGCGGATGGCGGCTACTTATCTCGGCAGCTGGATTGTGCTGCTGGTCGTGTTCGTCTATGGGCCGATCCTGATCGCTTCACTGCGGGACCCGAGCGTCGCGATCCAGATTGAAGGGATCAACTATTTTGCGGACACGCTGCTTTTTGGCGGAGCGATTCTCGCGCTCGCCAGCGCCACGCCACGCACGGATTAAATCCGCGCCACCAATTTGCCGGCAACTAGGACCGCAACCACCAATGCGTCATGCTTGGTCTGCTGCTCGGGCTGCGAATAGCGGAACAGGTGTCCGCCAGGGTATTTTGCGTTAGTGCTGCGGCTGTTGCTGTTGTTGCTGGTCGGCTGCGCGCGAGAGGCGGTCGAACGTTTCTAGGGCTAGGCGGAAGCCGTGGGGTTGGACGCGGACTGCGCCGCGGAAGGGTTGGTCCACTTCGGCGATCGCTATCAGGGTGATTCCGAGCACCAGCGACATGCAGATCACTAACACGAAGTGTAGCCGCAGATTTTCCGCAGAGAGAAGACAGGACGAAATCAGAGTGATTAGGCCGCCGGCGAGAAGTACCGTCCACAGAAGACCCGGGAGA
Source organism: uncultured Acidobacteriota bacterium (assembly GCA_963804625.1). GTDB lineage: Bacteria > Acidobacteriota > Terriglobia > Acidiferrales > UBA7541 > Palsa-295. Next base: position 509,293 of record CAWDRJ010000001.1, read on the forward strand.
CGAAACTGGCTTTCGAGATGACGCACGCGGCGATGCTGCGTCATGGTAGAAAGTTCCGAGAGCGCCTGCGTGAAATCTGGCCCTTGCACGGCGGGATCTTTGCCGGCCGTCACTACCGTTTCCCACAATTCTTGAGTGACTGCGGTGCCCGCCGCGCTGAGGGTGCGGTGGGCCATGTCCGGCCATTCCTCCTGGATCATGATTTGCGCATACTTGCGGGCGTCGAGCTGAATACTTCTTTTGGTGGGGTCGGGAAGTCCTTCGGACAAGCGGTAGAGATTTACGAGGGCGTTGGCTTCCTGGTCGGCGTTGATGTCGGCGGTGCGGAAATTGTCCCAGACGTTGAAGAGCATGAAACCGAGGATCACCGCGTAGGTGGTGCCGATGACACTGAGTTGCCAGCCGACGATTTCGTTGTGGCCGGTGCGTTGGTCGGCGGGCCACAGGAAATTGATGAGCACGAAGGCGATCACGGTGAGGCAGATCCATGAGATGAAAACTATTGTGGCTGCGAAAGGGCCTAGCATGCGCAGCTCACTGGTGGTGCGTCTGTGTGGATCGCGGACATTATAATGTGGCGTTGATCGGGCGCGGGATTTCGAGCGCCGCGACGGGCGGATAATACATCCGTCGGCGGGCGCGGGCAATGTGGGAGTGCGCCAAGAGGCCATACGCCTGGCGAGGATTTTCGATGTAGACTGCCGTGCGGCTTTTCCACAAACAGCCAGGAGACTCGCCTTGAAGACCGCTAAATTCCAATCGCTATGCCGATTCGCGATGATTTTTGCTTGTGCGTTTTTTCTTTTGTGCTTGCCTGCGGGCGCGCAGACGATTCAGGTGGACATCACGCCGGCGCATGCGACGAATCACTTTGCGCCGAATCAGACTTTGGGCGCGGGAGTGGATCGCATCCCGGCAGAAGCGATTGATCATGGGTTGGTGCAGCCGAGCCTGGATCGCGTGCTGAGCGCTGGTTGGCAGCCGGTAAGTTTTCGGCAGAATACGGAATTGGCGGTGGAGGCGTGGCACTGGAATCCGCAGGGAACCTGGAGCGATGCGAGCGGGAAGGGTTATTTCACCGGTTCGGCGAATCCCACGGAATTTTTGCGGTATTCGTACGGCTACGCTTTGCCGCACCGGGGATTCACGCGCAACGACGGCACGGACAATTCCGGATTTTCGCGGCTGACGGATGGAGACGAAACGAGCTACTGGAAAAGCAATCCGTATCTGACGCACGGATTCACCGGCGAGAGCGATGCGCTGCATCCGCAATGGGTGGTGATTGATCTGGCGCAGGTGCAGCTGATTGACAGCATACGGATCGCCTGGGCCGCGCCGTATGCGACTCAGTATTTGGTGCAGTACTGGACGGGTGACGATCCGATTCACGCGCCGACGAAGGGAATTTGGCAGACGTTTCCGGGCGGCGGGATTACCGACGGGAAAGGCGGCACCGCTACGATTCGGATTGCGGCTAGTCCGATGCCGGTGCGATTTTTGCGCGTGTGGATGAGCGAGTCGTCGAACACGTGCGATTCGCATGGGTCGAGCGATCCGCGCAATTGCGCCGGGTATGCGATTTACGAGTTGTACATCGGGACGACGACGGCGGATGGAGAATTTCACGACGTGGTGCGGCACACGCCGGATCAGGAGCAGACGACTACGTATTGTTCGTCGGTAGATCCGTGGCACGAGCCGTCGGATTTGCGTTCGACGAAGCAGGCGCAAGTGGGATTCGATTTGTTTTTTACGAGCGGAGTGACGCGTGGATTGCCGGCGATGATTCCGGTGGCGCTGCTGTATGACACGCCGGACAATGCGGCGGCCGAAGTTGCGTATTTGCAGAAACGCGGCTACCCGGTTTCGTATATCGAAATGGGCGAGGAAGCGGATGGGCAGTACATGTTACCGGAAGATTACGCCGCGCTTTACGTAGAGTGGGCTGCGGCGCTGCATCGCGTGAATCCCGCGCTCAAGCTCGGCGGGCCGTCGTTTCAGGGAGTGAATAAGGATATCGAGGTGTGGCCGGACGCGAACGGCAAAGTTTCGTGGACCGCGCGCTTTTTGGATTATTTGAAGCAGCATGGGCGGCTGGGCGATTTGGCATTTTTCTCTTTTGAACATTATCCCTTCGATCCTTGCAGGATTCCGTGGGGTAGTTTGTACGACGAGCCCGAATTGATGAGCCACATCATGCAGGTGTGGCGCGACGACGGTGTGCCGGCGAATATTCCGATGTTTGCAACCGAGGGAAATCTTTCTTCTTCGGCCAGCGAGACATATATGGATTTGTTTTCGGGGCTGTGGCTGGCGGATTACATCGGGTCGTTTTTGAACGCGGGCGGAAACGGCGTGTATTACTTCCATTATTTGCCTTTGCAGATGGAGCATGGCTGCAACGATTCGCCGGGAACGTTTGCGATGTTCACAGTGGACGCGAATTACCAGATTCAGCAGCCGCTGGCGCAATTTTTCGTCGCGCAATTGATTAACCTCGAGTGGGCGCAGCCGGGCAGCGGCGAGCACGAAGTGTTTTCGGCGAAGAGCGACGTGGAAGACGGCGCGGGGCACGCATTGGTGACGGCTTATGCGCTGAAGCGGCCGGATGGGGAGTGGTCGCTGATGATTGTGAATCGCGATCAGCACAATGCGCACAAGGTGCGGATCGCTTTCAAGGATGACGCGAGTGCAGCGGCGGAATCGTTTGCGGGCGCGGTTGCGATTTCGGCATTTGGGCGCGAGCAATATCGCTGGTGGCCAGCGGAGACGCGTTTTATGGCCCATGACGAGCACGCGGGCGAGAGGCCCGTGGTGGTGAATACGAAAGGCTATGCCGATCCTGACGGGCCGATCAAACACTCGGAGCAGAATGCCGCGCAGGATACTTTGTATGATTTGCCGGCAGCGTCGCTGGTGGTGATTCGCGGCAAGATTGGCGGCTGATTGATCCGCGAAGGACAGCGCTGCGAAAGGAAGCGAAATATGAAGAGGGTGCTTTTGCTGCTTGTTCTATTTAGCGCGCGGCCCTTGCTGGCGCAAACGGCGCCGGAAGGAATTTGGCAGGGTTACGATGGGGAGTGGCGGCACGTATCGAGCCAATTGATCGCGCTGGCCGAGGCTACGCCGGAGTCGAAGTTTTCGTGGCGGCCGGCGCCAGGAGTGAGGTCCACCGCAGAAGTGTACATGCATATTGTGGACGCGAACTTTTATCTGTTGAGCTTTACGGGTCCGAAGATGCCGGCGGATTTGACGGAAGAAGCGGAGAAGACGACGTCAAAAGCTGCGGTGATTGCGTGGCTGAAGCGTTCGCTCGAAGCGGTGCAGAAAGCGCACCTGGCGGAGACGCCGCAAGACCTGCAGAGGAAAGTGCACATCGAGGATCGCGATGCGACCGTGGACGGGATTTATTTGCGCATCATTATTCATGCCAACGAGCACATGGGGCAGTTGGTGGCGTATGCGCGGATGACTGGGGTTGTGCCGCCGTGGTCGAAGTAACTCGATGCCGCGGGGTCAGACTGCTTGGTCATTTGTGATGCTTACCAGTTTTTCCGGCATTTTTCGTTAGGTGCCAGGCATCGCACCAAGAGCACGGATATGCGCGAAGATCCTTGGGTGCGTTCGCCGTGGCAATCTGGTGCGCGGCTGTTGCCAGAGCCTCGCCTTCGCTCATATATTTCCGCTTGCCGCTCACCGCACATTTCGATTCGTCATTTGCCATGGGCACTTCCTAACTATCCAGCCATTCCAGTTTACGGCTTCAGGTTCTGCAAACCCGTGACTAGCACGGTTACTGGAAACTAACGAAATGTCGAGTGTTTCGTTGACTTGTCGTGCTTTCCGGCGCTAAGGTTTGTTGTTACTCCCCAGCCGTCGCCACGCCGTTCTGATTGCATGGAATCCTTGAGTGCAGAGTTAAGGCGGCGTCCGAAATCACAGATGAAAGTTTAACTTGAGCACGGCGCGCGGTTCACAGCTTCGTCAACTTCGTGCTGTCGCGAGAATTGTGGAGAAAAATTCAGGTTGCATTCAGGAAACCACGCGCATCCAACAACCGGTACATACGATCGCGTGACAACGCTTCAGAATTAATGCGAATGGGGAGAGCAATGCTGGAAAAGAAGATCGGCCATAGGAATATTCGCGGGCTGTTGGCCCGCTACGGCACGCTGATGCTGTTAATGCTCTTATTGGTGTTGCTGCTTTTGGGCAGCGGGAATTTGCGCGCGGATAGCGCGGCGTTTGATTTGGCCGGCCCGCCGATTGATATGCGCGTGACGCGCGGGACGAAAACCTTGCCGATTTCGCGCACGGCGAATCTGCAGCCGGGCGATCGTTTGTGGATTCACCCCGACTTGCCGGAATCGCAATCGGTGCGCTACCTGCTGGTGGTGGCGTTTTTGCGCGGGTCCACGAATCCGCCGCCGGAGAACTGGTTCACTCGCGTGGAAACCTGGAGCAAGCAAGCGCGCGAGGAAGGCATCGTCGTGACGGTCCCGAAGGATGCACAACAGGCTTTGCTTTTCCTGGCGCCAGAGACGGGTGGTGATTTCAGCACGTTGCGCAACGCAGTGCGCGGAAGGCCGGGCGCGTTTGTGAGGGCGTCGCAGGATTTGAATCAGGCGAGCCTGGACCGTTCGCGGCTGGAAACGTATCTGGATGACGTGAAGGAAACATCGGACACCGATCCGACAGAATTGCACGAGCGTTCGTTGCTGCTGGCGCGCTCGCTGAGCATCAAGCTCGACTCGCAATGTTTCGATAAACCCACCGAGCAGCAGGCTCCGTGCCTGACGCGCGACACCGATCAACTGATATTGGACGATGCGCACAGCCAGACCATGGTGACGGCGCTGACTTCGGGGCCTTCTTCGGATTTGATTGGGACGGCGAGCACGGTGCCGCTGGCGGGCGGAGGATATTACAGCGCATACGTGGGCGCGGTGGTGGATATGGCGCGAATCCTGAACAACATTCACACGGCCGAGTATCAATATATTCCGGCGTTGGCGCTGCCAAAGAATGACCAGCTAAATCTGAAACTGAATAATCCGCCTTCGTTTCGCAATCCGAAATCGGTGATCGTGGTGGGGCTGCCGGCGGTGGAGGCGGCGCAATTGCCGCCTTTGCGTCCCGTGGATGCGAAGCAGATTTTGTGCCTGGAGAAAACGCCGCTGGTGCTGGCGACGGAAGGTGCACCGCTGGTTTTTTCGACGAACATCGCGCATGACTTTGTGCTGCATGTGGAAGACAAGGCCGGCGGTCATCTGGATTTGCCGGCGAAGGCAGAAGCGGCGCGCGGCGGATTTTTGATTGATACGCACGCGCTCGAGGCGGGAAAGCTGGGGCCGGAGGTTACCGGAACGCTGCGCGGGCATTGGGGGTTCGAGGCGTTCGACGGGCCAAGATTTTTGTTGCGTTCGGCGCACACGGAGAAATGGACGGTGCCGGCGACGGAGCAGGAAGCGTTGATTGTTGGGCGCGAGGATGTCTTGCATCTGACTTCGGCATGTGCCGCGTGCGTGGATAAATTGACGGTGCAGGATCACGCCGGCAAGGATTTGAAGGCGACCTGGAAATTGTCGAAGCCGGACGAGTTGGAAGTGAAAGTGCCGCTGAAGGATCAAACCGCGGGGCCAGTTTCCGTCGCGATCAAACAATTCGGGCTTAGCGCGCCGGACGTGCTGCCGCTGCTTTCTTATTCGGAGGCGGCGCATCTGGATCATTTCACGATCAACGCGGGAGACAAGCAGGGCGTGCTGGACGGAACGCGATTGGATGAAGTGGCCAGCTTTGAGATGAACGGCGTTCATTTCGTGCCGGCGAAATTATCGCGCGTGAAAGAGAAGGATGAATTGGGCCTCGCGGTTCCGGCGAGTGCTGCGGCGATGACTCTGCAGCCGGATGAAAAAGTGGAAGCGCACGTGGCGTTGAAGGATGGGCGCGTGCTCGATTTGCAGACCACAGTGGAAGCGCCGCGACCGAAGGTGACTTTGGTGAGCAAGAGCGTGCAGGCCGGGCCCACTCCTTCCGCGATACGGCGGGGAAGCCAAGACGAATTGCCGCTCGACGGGCGCTTATCGTTTTTCGTGAAGAGCGAGGTGCCGGATAAATTTCCGCGAACGGAAAAAATCGAGGTGGCGACGACGGATGGATCGTTTGACGTGCTGCTGAGCGTGGCGGACGGCAACTTGATCCTGCAGGATTCGCAGAGCGTGCTGGCGGTGCTCGATCCGCTGAAAAGTTTTGGGCCTTCGGCGTTTGGGCCATTGCAATTTCGTCCTGTGGATGCGGATGGCGCCAAGGGAGATTGGCAGCTGCTGGTGAACCTGGTGCGTTTGCCTTCGTTGAAGGAAATTCGCTGCCCGGATAGTCCGGATAAACAGTGCGTCTTGAGCGGGACGAATCTATTCTTGATTGATTCGGTGGCGTCGAGCGCGCAGTTCACACATACCGTGCCGGTGCCGGTGGGATTTGTGGACAACACGTTGAGCGTGCCGCGGCCGAATGGCACGCTTTTGTATATCAAGTTGCGCGACGATCCGGCGACGGTGAGCACGGTGGTGCTGCCAGTGTTGCCCGCGGATTGAGCGGCGCGACGTTATTTCAACCGCGCGGCTTCAGGGGCTGACGCCCCTTTTCGTTGCGGCATTTGACGGCGGGGCTGAAGCCCCGCGCTTCCTTTAACCTATTGCGCTTGATGTTTCTTCCGTACCGCTGAACTGCTGCTAGAATGCGCGCTGTGCGACGCGCATTTGCGCAGCTCCTCAGGATGTTCCTTGTACTGCTCGCGGTGGCCATCTTTGTGGGCGCCGGAGACAGCTCTGGCATTTCGTGGACGGTGCAGACCAGCGGACTCGACACAAATTTGCGCGGTGTTAGTGGCGTGTATCTCCACGGCACGAACGATATCGCCGTGTGGGCCTCAGGATCGAATGGCGTAATTCTGCGGTCCCTGGACCGGGGGAAAACGTGGAAGCAATTGCATGTGGCGGGCGGTGAGACGCTCGATTTTCGCAGCATACGGGCGTTCGATGCGACGACGGCTTACGTGATGTCCAGCGGCGAAGCCGAGCTATCGCGAATCTACAAGACTACGGACGGCGGAGTGAGATGGAATCTGCAGTACACGGATAAGCGTGCGGCATTCTTTTTGGATGCGCTGGTGTGCGTGGGCTCCACGAATTGTTTTGCGTTGAGCGATCCAGTGGACGGTAAGTTTCTGATTCTGGCAACCTCGGACGGCGAGCACTGGAAGGAATTACCTCGCGACAACATGCCGGCAGCTTTGCCCAATGAAGGCGCATTCGCCGCGAGCGGAACGAGTTTGCTGGTTTGGGACGGCATATATTTCGCCACCGGCGGGCCGGCAGCTCGAGTGTTCCATTCGCCTGATTTGGGAAAAACCTGGTCCGTCGCAGAGACGCCGATCGCCCACGGCAGGGCTTCGTCTGGAATTTTCTCAATGGCAATATCGGGAAACACGATTGTCGTGGTTGGCGGAGACTACAAAGATCCCAATCGTCGGGATGGGACGGCCGCTTATTCATTGGATGACGGCAAGACATGGAAATTGGCGGATCAGCAACCCGGCGGTTATCGCTCCGCAGTGAAATGGGTTGATTACGAGACGATCACTGCGGTTGGCCCAAGCGGCGAGGATATTAGCGAGGATGGCGGCGCGCACTGGAAGCGCACGGACTCTCTCGATCTCAATGCGCTTGCTGAAGTGGGCTATTTCGATGCCTGGGCGGTTGGGCCGAAAGGCACGATCGCCCGCATGATCAATCCCAAGCAGTATCGCTGGAGGATTGATTGCCTGCGACGGAGCGACGAGTTCATGCGCGCGCCGCTGCCCGCTTCCTGAACGGGCGACGTGCGCGGGGTGCGGAAAAATCAACGACGAGCGATTGAAACCCAGATGTCACGGAGAAACCGAGTCACTTTGCGAATCGATTGGTGATGATGAGGAGAGGATTGTGATGAGCGGGATGCGGACGAAGAGGGCTTATGGTTGGGTCGTTGCGGCGCTGCTGTTGGCTGCGAGCACGGTGATGGGTGGCGCGTCGTGGGCGGCTGTGCAGCCAGCGCAGAACGTTGGCGCGGAAAATGGGATTGCGGGGACCTGGGCTGGAGTGCTGGGCGGGCGGTTGCATTTGATTGTCACGATCACGCAAGGCGGTGATGAAGCTTTGGGCGGGACTTTGAATAGCGTGGATCAGCATGCGGTGCTGGCTTTGAGCAGCGTGACGGTGAAGGGGAACGCGGTGGGCTTCGAGGTGCCGCGTGTTGGCGGGGTGTACGAAAGAAAACTGAGCAAGGACGGCAGCAATAATTCGGGCACCTGGACGCAGACGGGGGTGCCGGCGCAGCCGCTCGATTTGAAGCGCAGCGCGGACGCCAGCGCCGCCTCGGCGACCCCGGAGGCCGCTGCTGCCGCGCAGACGCCCGGTGCGGTGCAGCACACGCCGAAACCGATTGCGCCGCTCTTCGATATGGTGGTGCCGATTTCGCCGGTGGCTTTCAAGGCGGACGGCAAGTGGCATCTGGTTTATGAATTGCATATTGCGAACATGGACCGGTGGGATTACGCGTTCACGCGCATTGATGTGTTGCCGGGCGACGCGCCGCAAAAAACGCTCGCGAGTTTTTCAGGCGGCGAATTGGACGGCATGTTTTCGCATCCGGGACTTCCAGGCGCGGGAAAAATGGCGAAGCTTGTGCCGGGAGAATCTGGGGCGGTTTTCATGTGGGTGACGTTTGACAAACTGGAGGATGTGCCGGCTGCGATCACGCATCGCATCAGCGTGAAGATCGGCGATTATCCGGAAGCGTATTCGGTGGTGACGCTGCCGACGAGCGTAAATAAGAATCCGGTAGTGGTGATTTCGTCCCCGCTGACCGGTTCGGATTGGGTGGCGGCGAACGGGCCGTCGAACACTTCGCAGCACCGCCGCGCGCTGATTCCGATCAATGGGCGCGCTTATATTTCGCAGCGCTTCGCGATTGATTGGGTGCAGCTGAATGCGGACGGGAAGACTTACACCGGCGATCCCAGCGACAACAAAAATTATCAGGCCTACGGAGCGGAAATTCATGCGGTGGCGGATGGCGTGGTGACGCAGACGAAGGACGGGCTGCCGCAAAATACCCCGGGGGCAAAATCGCTGGCTGTGCCGCTGTCGCTCGAAACGATTGGCGGAAATCACGTGATCATGGAAATCGGCGACGGGCTGTATGCGTTTTATGCGCATATGCAGCCGGGCTCGGTGCGGGTGAAAGTGGGAGACAAGGTGCGGCGCGGGGAGGTGCTGGGGCTTTTGGGGAACACGGGAAATTCCTCCGAGCCGCATTTGCATTTTCATATTTGTGATGCGAATTCGGAGTTGGGGTCGGAAGGGTTGCCGTACGCGTTTGCGTCGTTCGAGGTGTTGGGGAAGGGCGACACTTGGAAGCCCGGAGCGTCGAATGCTCCGGCCGTGAAGCATGAGATGGAGATTCCGACGGAGGATGAGATTGTGCAGTTTGACGGCGATGGAAGATAGAAAAGTGAAAAGAGAAAATGGAAAAGCGGTTCGTGGCGCGTTTTGAGTGATCGCACAGAAGACAGAAACTACCGCAGAGACGCAGAGTTCGCAGAGAAAACCCGCGGTTCCGTTACAACTGGTTATGCGTGGTTTGGGCGTGCCGGAACGGCTTTGTCCGTGTGTTATATTTGGCGAGGAGGCGTGGTGAGCCGCTTGATGAGCAAATTACGCATTTCGATCGTGGAATACTTGAATACGGCGCCCTTGGTGTGGGGATTTACGGACGGGCCGCTGGCGGGGAAGTACGATTTGTCGTTCACGGTGCCGTCGAAGTGCGCGGATGCTTTGCGTGCGGGCGACGTGGACGTCGCGATCATTCCTTCGATCGAATATCAGCGAATTGAAAATGTGGTGGCCTTGCCGGGAATGGGGGTGGCGGCGAAAGGCGAAGTGCGCAGCATCTTGGTGGTGGCGAAGAAGCCGATACATCTGGCGAAACGCATCGCGCTCGATTTGAGTTCGCGCGCTTCGCAGGCGTTGGTGCAGATTCTGGCGGAAGGGCATTGGGGAATTCGACCGGAATATGTGCAGGCCGCGCCGGACGCGACCGAAATGCTGAAGGACGCGGACGCCGCTCTGGTGATCGGTGATCCGGCGCTGCGCATCGCGCTGAAGATGGAAGCGCTCTCGGTGAAAGTGGCGAGCGGCGGAGATTGCTGCAAAGGCGATCCGGAAGACATGCCGGTGCCGGGATTCGAAACGATTTTTGTTTACGATGTGGCCTTCCAGTGGCGCGAGATGACGGAGAAGCCGTGCGTGCTGGCGATTTGGGCGGGGCGGCGCGAATTGATGACGCCGGAAGTGGTGGCGGATTTTCAAGCGTCGAAGGAATATGGCCTGGAGCGCGTGCGCGATATCGCGGAAGCTGCTTCGATCAAGTTGGATATGCCGCCGCGGGCGCTGAAACACTATCTGCTCGACAACATACATTTTGGTTTGGAGCCGGAATACCTAGAAGGGCTGAATCTTTACTACGAAAAAGCTGCTGCTGCCGGATTGATTCCTCGCGTGCGTCCCTTGGAATTTGCAGCGACTCACGAAGCGCCGACTGCATCCGCCACTGCATCCTCTACCGCTCGCCACGGGGCCTGAGCGTTTGGAAACGGAACGCATCGGAACTCTCGCCTCGCTGCGCCGCTATCCCGTAAAAAGCATGGCTGGCGAAGAAGTTGCCGCCGCGCGCGTCACGTTTGCCGGACTGATCGGCGACCGCGTGCACGCGTTCGTGGACGAAAACAACAAATCGAATTTTCCGTGGATGACGGCGCGGCAAGCGCGAGACTGGCTACTTTTTCAGCCGCGCTTTGTGGCGCCGCCGACGCTGGAAGAGGAAAATCCCGTCGTGGATCGCTATGCCACGGAAGTGACCGCTCCCGACGGTACGAAATTCATCGCGGGCGCTGCGAATTTCACGCAATTTCTCGCGCAGCGGTATGGGCGTCCCTTACGTTTCCGATTTTCGGAGCGCTCGATGACGGACGGGGCGCCAATTTCGGCGATCGGCATCGCCACGATCCGCGCCCTCTCAGAAGAAACGGGGCTGGCGCTCGACCCACGGCGCTTTCGCGCGAATTTTTATGTACGCTGGGATCGCGACGAACCGTTTTTTGAGGATCAACTAGTGGGCCGCGCGGTGCGGATCGGAGAGAAGGTGACGGTTCAGTTCGTCAAGAAAGACGTGCGCTGCGTGATGATCACGCTGGATCCAGACACCGCCTTGCCATCGCCCATCGTGCTGGAGAAGGTGACGCACCAGCACAACCGCTGCACGGGCGTTTATGGCGCGGTGCTGCGCGAAGGCATCGTTCGGCCCGGCGATCCTGTATACTTGACGTGAGCAGCGGCGGAGAAGAAGCCAGCGATGGGGATCACCCAACAGGAAGCGCTTGAACTTTTCAATTCCGATGATTTGATCGGCATCGGCATGGCCGCGAACGAAGTGCGGCGCGCGAAGACCGACCCGCGCGTCGCCACCTACCAGATCGATCGCAACATCAATTACACGAATTTCTGCACGGAGTATTGTTCGTTCTGCGCTTTCTACCGGCCGCTGGGCGCGAAAGACGGTTACATCCTGCCGCTGGAATCTATCTACGAAAAAATCGAGGAGATGCTGGAGCTGGGCGGCACCGGTGTGCTAATGCAGGGCGGCTTGCATCCGGATTTGCGGATCGAGTTTTACGAAAACATGTTGCGCTCGCTGAAGCAGAAATATCCGCAGGTGCATTTGCACTGTTTTTCGGCGCCGGAGATCGGCTGCATTGCGGAAGTTTCCGGGTTGTCGGTGCGCGATACGATTGCGCGGCTGCGCGATGCCGGCCTGGATTCGATTCCGGGAGGCGGCGCGGAAATTCTGGACGACGAAATTCGCGCGAAGATTTCGCGGCTGAAATGCAGGTCGGATGAATGGGTGGATATGCACCGCGTGGCGCACGGGCTAGGCATGCGCACCACGGCCACGATGATGTTTGGCTGCGGCGAGGAATACCGCCATCGCGTGAACCATCTGGAGACGATTCGCCGGATCCAGGAAGATACCGGCGGGTTCACCGCGTTTATTCCGTGGATTTTTGCGCCGGAAAATACGCCGCTGGGGAAGAAAATTCCCGAAGCGACCGCGTTCGATTATTTGAAGACGCTGGCGATCAGCCGGCTGTATCTCGATAATATTGATCACATTCAGTCGAGCTGGTTGACGCCGGGGATCAAAATATGCCAGGTGGGGCTGCAGTTTGGCGCGGATGATGTGGGCAGCATTTTGATTGAAGAGAATGTGGTGTACGCCGCGGGCGTCCGCAACCGCACGAATGAAGAAGAGCTTCGCCGGATTATCTCCGATGCCGGGTACATGCCTGCGCAGCGTGATACGTTGTATCGGTCGTATGCGTTGAAGCCGGTTGCTCCGCTGAAACAGAAAGCCGCAGCGCCCTTGCAGTGACACGCCTGCATTCCGAATCGCAATCGTAAATCCAAATCAAAAGCGGGCGCAGCAAGCGGCGCCACTGCGTTCGGGCGAACGGCCGCGCTTCGATCAGCGCTTACGAGTGCGGTTTACGCGGTGAGGATTACGGCGGGTTCTGCGATTGTGGCGGGGAATTCGAGGGCGACGCTGGCGCCGTAAGGGCGTTTGTTGCCTACTACGATTTCGCCGCCGGCTTCTTGCATGATTCCGTAGCAGATGCTTAGGCCGAGGCCTGTGCCTTTGCCTACCGGCTTGGTGGTGAAGAATGGGTCGAAGGCGCGATTGACTTCGCTGAAGCCTGGGCCGGAATCTTCGAAGCGGACGAAAATGCGGTCGCCGTGGCGCGTGGCGGCGATGAAGATGGAGCGTTGCGCGCTTTCTTCCACTGCGTCAATCGCATTATTCAGAATATTCAGCAGCACTTGCTTGAGTTCGTCTTCGCCGATCGAGAGGCGCGGCAGCTCCGGTTCGACGTGGACATCCATATTGATGCCGAGCTTGCGGATGTGGAATTCGCGCAATTGGATCACGTCGTGCAGCGCGGCTTCGAAATCGGCGGCGCGCGCGGCGGGGTTATTCTGGCGCGCGAAGCGCAGCAGGCCGTCCACGATGCGCTTCATGCGGCGGGCTTCGGAGCCCAGTTTCTGCACGCGCTTCGCGGCCTTTTCGCCTTCTACTTCTTCGGCAAGCAAATCGGCGTAGCCCATGATGCCGGTGAGAGGGTTATTCAATTCGTGCGCGACGCCGGCGACGAGCTGTCCGAGCGCGGCCAATTTTTCAGAGCGCACGAGTTGATGATGCAGGCGCGAATTTTCTATGGTGACGGCGAGATCGGAGGCCAGAACTTCGAGCTTCACGATTTCGGAGACGTCGAATTCGTCACTCGAATGCGGGGGCAGCGATGAGCCGCTGAGGCAAAGGCAGCCGAGTTGCGCGCCGCGGCCGGAGACCAGCGGGATCAGCACGATGTTTTCCGGCTCGGGGTCGCGTGCGCCAAATTCGGCGGCGAGCGTCACGCGGAAAGATTTATTCCCGAGCTGCTCGCCCTGTCTGGTCAGTTCCCGCAATTTTTCGATGGTCCAGCCCTCGGTACGTTCTTCGAAGCGCGCTCTTTGCTTCGGCGAAAAACCGGTGAGCCCGCCAAGGCGCAGCGTACGATCTTCTCCGGCCAGGAATAGCGCGGCGCGCTCGAAGCTGCTAGCGCCGGTGACGGCGGCGGTGACTTCGCCGGCGAGAGACGCAGGATCGCTGCCGGCGAGCAGGCGCGAAGTGATCTGCGAGAGTTGCACGAGCAATTTGTTCGCGGCGCGCTCGCGTTCGCGGGATTTTTCGATGTCGCGCGATTTGTCTTCAATTAAGGTGAGAATCATGCCGAAGGCCACGAAGAATTTCGGCACGTTCCAGAGCTCGGGATTCACTTGCAGCTTCGGCGCAATCTGCGCGAGCAGCGCGCCGGTGGGGAAGACCGCTCCCCACGCGAGGAAGCCGCCGGCCACGGCGAGCACGCCAGTGGAGCGGCGCGGGAAGCGCTTCCAGAAAAGAATGCCGCAAAAGGCGAAGCTCAGCGTCAAGACCGCGTTCGCGCCAAGATCCGCGCTGCCGCGCAGTTGATCGTGGATCGCCCACACGGTGACAATCGCGAGGACTGCGGACACGGCAATCGTGTCAGCCTTGGGGCGCGGATGCGTGCGCAATGCAAAAAACGCGCAGCCGACGAAAATCGCACCGAGCGCGGCAGCCATCAGCGCGTAAATGTGCCAGTCGAATGTGGCGGCGACCGCGTGGAAGGCCGTGGGGATCGAGAGCACCAGCAGCATGGTCCGGCGCGTCTTGCGGTCTTCGACGGCGTGCGTCATGGAAATCACGAAGACCATGCCGGAAAGTTCCAGCGCGCCAAGTTCGATGGATTCGAAAATTTGCTCGAGCACGCCCGTATGCGTTTCGAAGGCCTGAATGAAGAAGTGCAGGAAGATCAGCGCCCACGCGTAAACCCAGAGGCGGGTGCGGGCGGAGGGCGCGTGCTTGCGCAGAGATAGGAATATCCCTACCAGTACGAAAAGCACCAGAATCGTGGGGAGTTTGTCGAGCAATGATGTCACGGATCGCCCCTGCCGATATAGAGGCTACGGGGCGGTGCATTTTGGGACAATGGAGCATTAGTACCAGAATCCCCGCAAATCGAATCGCGGGTGAGAGGGACGGCTCCTTCTGTAAGTGCTATTGTTTGTGAGGGATACGGACGTCTAGGGTGACTTCGCTGCCTTCGGGCAAGTTTACAGGTTCAGCTGGTACGAACGTGCCACGCACGAATCGCGCGCGGATGGAATGCGACGGACACTGGCGCGGATCGGCGGTGGCCGCGACCCCGGCGGGCGCCGCGGCAGGTGCAAGCCGCTGCTCGGGCTCGATGCGCGTTTTGCGGTCTTCGAATTTGGGCACGCCCGCGGAATCGAGCGCGACGTTCGCGAGCGCGTCGGCATCCCGATTGAGTTCGCGGCGGACGTGCTCGATGGCGAAATATTGCAATTGGCGCGCGAGCTTCGCGGCGCGTTCGTGCAGCGGCTTCAGGTCCGCGCTTTTCACTTTGTAGCGGCCCTGCATCTGGCGCACCAGCAATTCGGAATCGCTGCGGATGCGCAGCGCTGCGATGTTGTGCGTGGTGGCGTAATCGAGCGCGGCGAGCAGCGCAAAATATTCGGCGACGTTGTTGGTCTCGCGGCCGATATTTTTGGCGAGCTCGAGGACGATTTTTCCCTGGGGATCGCGCAGCACGACGGCGTAAGAAGCAGGTCCTGGATTGCCGCGCGATGCGCCGTCAATATTAGCGATGTGGACCCCCGCAGGTGGAGCGGCCGGATGAGAATCGGAGAATAAGCGCGCGCTGCCGGGAACCGCGGATTTAGTTTTCACTGGCTGAGGTTGCCTGATTGGAGGACGGCGTTGCAGCGGCAGGCGCGGCCGCCGCGGCGGATGCAGAAGCGGCTGGCTCGACGTAATAGAGAATGCGCGTGCAGGTTTCGCAGTGAAACATTTCTTCGCTGGATGGGCGCCGCATGGCTTGAAACACGTGCGGACGAACGCGCATGCCGCAGGCGCTGCATTTTTCGTCGCGAACCTCGGCGAGGGCGACGTTGTTGTGCTTCTTCATGATGCGATCGTAGTGATCCATCATGTCTTCGGGAATCTGCGATGCGGCGCGGGCGTGTTCGGCTTCGCCTTCCGCCAGTTTCTTTTCCGCGATTTTTTTTTCGGCGTCTATTTTGGCGCGTTCGGCGCGGGCGACGTCTTCCACTTCTTTCAGCAATTTCTCGGAGGCTCTGATTTTGCGGTCGTATTCCTCGCCGGAGACCATTTGTTCGAGCAGGCGGTCTTCGGCTTTGGCGATTTCGTCCTCGGCCATTTGGACTTCGTGCTGCAGAGCCTTGTAGGCTTCGTTGGTTTTTACTTGCGAGGTTTGGTCTTTGTATTTGCGGACGCGGTCTTTCCATTGTTCGACGTCCAACTCGTATTTCTTGCGGTCTTTTACGGTGGCTAGCTGCGCGGCTTTGCTTTTTTCCAGTTCGGCTTTGGCGGCGGCGACGTGGGCGTCCACTTCGGCGATTTTCTTGGGGAAGGTTGCCAGACGCGAGCGGACATCCTGCAGGCGCGTGTCGACGCTTTGCAGGTCGAGCAGGTTCTGTAGGACCTTCAGCACTATGGGGCCATTCTAGCACATCGGGCGGCGCGCCGATTTCGCCGGCATAGGATTCACCGCAGAGATTCAGAGGACGCAGAGAAATACCGGGAGAGCACCGCTAACTGACTGCGTTTATTGGACCTGCTCGGTGAGTCTTTTTCGGGGGTCGGTCCGTAGTATGGATATGATAGGCGGCACTGTAAGTTTCGGCTTCAGGTTTTTGAACATGCGTGGCGCGGCGGGACTGGGCGATTCAACGGCTTATTGGGAGGGACGCGTGGCGGTGGACAGCGACGTAGCGCGACTTCGCGGCGGGGACTTGGACGCGCTTTCGACGCTGCTGACGCGTTACCAGAATCGGCTATACCGCTACTTGCTGCGGCTGGTGCGCGAGCCGGCCGAGGCGGAAGATTTGTTCCAGCAAACGTGGCTGCGTGTGGCGGAGAAGATCCGGCAGTTCGACCCGCAGAGGAATTTCGAGGCGTGGCTTTTCACTTTGGCGCGCAACTTGGCGATTGATCATTTGCGGCGGATCCGGCCGGAAAGCCTGGACCAGCCCGCGGGCGACTCGACGGACGAAACCGCGGCGGCGCGGTTGCCGTCGCACGAGCGGCCGGCCATCGAGGGAATTTTGGCGCGCGAACGCGCGGGGCGGCTGGGCACGGCGCTGGAAACGCTACCGCTCGCGCAGCGCGAAGTTCTAACTTTGCGCTTCGAGGAAGAAATGAAGCTGGAGGAAATTGCGGAAGTGCTGGATGCGCCGCTCTCGACAGTGAAGACGCGTTTGCGACGCGCTCTCGAACGCTTAAAGGTGACGCTGGAATCACAATACCCGGGAGAAAGCTGGCAATGAACGATCACGAAAAAATCCAGGAGCTGCTGACGCTGCTTGCGGCGGGCGTGCTGGAGCCGCGCGAGGAAAAGCAAGTGCTGGATCATTTGCGAACCTGTGAAGCGTGCAGCGCCGAGCTGGAAGATTGGAAATTGCTGGCCGGCGGCCTGCGGCGATTGCCAACGCCGCAGCCGCGGGCGTTGATTGTGGAGCGCGCGCGAGCGCAAGCGCAAATTCGGCTGAGCGAGGAATTCGAGCACAGGTGGAATCGCACGGTGATGATTGGACTGGTTGGCTTCGCGTGGCTGATGACGCTGCTGAGCTGGCCGGTGGTGCGGTTCGTGAGCGGCGGATTGCTGGCGATGCTCGATCCGCGATTCAGCCATACCTGGATCGTGTTTGCAATATTTACGGCGGGTGCGTGGATCGCAGGAGGCGCCGCAGCGGTGATTTTGTCGTTGCAGCGCCGCGAAAGGAGACTGGCATGAGCCGGTTCAGAGATGAATTGAAAGTGATTCCGCGCACGGCGCGGATCGTTGCGATATTCGGGTACATCGCGGTGAACACGCTGTTCTTTCTGCTGGTGACGTTTGGCAGCAAGAAGGATATGGCCGATCTGCCGCAAGTGGGCAAGATTTTTATGATGGTGTGCCCGGGAATTATTGTGGTGGTCTGGATTCTGATGATCGGCTACGTGTACGGCGACGCCAAGCGGCGCGGCATGCGTCACGTGATGTGGACGCTGCTGGCGATCTTCATTCCGGATATGATCGGCGTGATTCTGTATTTCATCTTGCGTGATCCGCTGATGAACAAGTGCCCCGGGTGCGGGGAATCAGCGAAGCCCGGATTTACGTTTTGCCCGCGCTGCGGCACTGCGCTGCAGCCCACGTGCCCTAATTGCGGGCGCGCGGTGGAA
This sequence comes from uncultured Acidobacteriota bacterium, assembly GCA_963804625.1. Classification (GTDB taxonomy): domain Bacteria; phylum Acidobacteriota; class Terriglobia; order Acidiferrales; family UBA7541; genus Palsa-295. The sequence continues at coordinate 527,275 of CAWDRJ010000001.1, forward strand.
TTGGGTTGGGCCAATTGCCCGAATTGCGGGACGAAGCTGCCGTCTGGAACCGTGCAAGTGCGCACCGCATAGCTTCGGCTCGTTGAGCTTTACGCCTGCTGCCCAGGGCAAGGACGTGCAGCCGCACAGCCTCTGCCACAGCAAGATACACACGTGCAAGCGTCTCTGTAGCGGCGCACTTTAGTGCGCCATCGATGTTGCATTCCGAGCGATGGCGGACTGAAGTCCGCCGCTACAACTGCAAAGTCCTCCGTATCCCGGTAGAATGATTGCGAATTTCGAGGAGGATTCGGATGCCTTACGTGCAAGTGACGTGGGTGGCTGGACGAACGCCCGAGCAGAAGCGCACACTGGCGGAGCGCATTACGATGGCGTTGATCGAAGACGGCCGCGCCCAGCGCGAAAATATTCAGGTGACGTTTGTGGATTTACCGCCGACTGATTATGCCGAAGCGGGCGTGACGGTCGCGGACCAGAAGCGCACGCCGTGACGCTCGCAGAAAGCGATTCGCGTGCCCGAGATTCGTGGATTGCGCACGAATCAAGCCGAGCGGGGATCTGAATTTTGCGCGGGCGTTAAGAAAAGCAGATCCCTCGCTGCGCTCGGGATGACAACCGTTGAGTTCCGCGGCACGCCCGCCGATTGCTACGCCGAAGGATGCATCTCGCGGCGCACTAGCACGGCGTCAATGAAATAGCCGATGCCGACGCAGACCGGGATCACGCCGAAGACGGCCGCTTGCGCCGCGTCGGATTCATACCGCGCGAGCATCAGGAACGCAATGAGATAACCGAGGCCTCCCGCCGTGAGCAAAATTCCCGCTTTCCGCGAGCGCGCGTGCGGGGGCAGTTCGTCGGCCATCGGCACGGACACTCCCTTAGCGATCGCCGCCAGGCGTTCTTCAGTGCGCAGCTTGCGAACGCGATACCAGGCATAAATCGCGGCCAGCGGGACGGAAAACGACAGCACTACCGCAGCAAATCCGATTGGGTCCATGTAATTTCTCCTCTCGATTTCAACATCCGGTTTCAGCACATCGGTGCGCCACTTGGCGCGGGCCATTTCAGCTTCGATGTAAGGTACGTACATGGTTGCGAAGATGTTCCGCAGGAAAAGAATCGCGAGGCTATTTGCGCCGTGACCGAGGCGCAGGGGACAAGAGATTTACGGGGTCGCTCGGATTTCCATGGTTTGGTCTATTTCGAGGCTGCTGCAGCCGGGTTGCGTGGTTGTGGGGCAGTGCGCAATCACAAGGAACGTGTAGTCGGATGGCTGCACATCGTAGACCCAGCCGTCGCGACTGGTTTTCTTCATGCTCAAGGCGCCGCTGGAAACCAGATCGTCGAGCGAGGCGTAGCTGTTGTGCTCGACCTGATACGTGCTCTCCGCTTTGGCGATGCCCAGAAGATCCGTTCTCACACCGATCGAGTCAATCTGTTGCGTGGGCGTGCCGGCGCCGGTCGCGTCGCTCTTCGAGAGATAGAATTTGTACATCAGCACACCAATGAGGGCAAAAATCAGCAGGCCGACCATGCCTCCCAAACTTCGCATCAGTTCCTCGTTGAACCGCGAAATTGCTTACTGTGATTGAGCTTATCTGTCATGACGGGCGCAATCAACTGATTGAAATCGTGATGTAATCCTTTTGACACGGTGCGCGTCTAACGTCCGGTGCCCGAAAAACCAAGTGGCAAGCGGCCTTCCGGCGCACGGTTGTGGGCGCGACGCGGGGCGACGGAGTTTGACACTCGCAAGCGGCGTCATTGATACTGGTTGTTGATATTGATCCTTCACTTCCAGCCGGCCCAGTTTCACGTAGTGAATTCCCTCGATGGGAGCAATCCAGAATGAGGACATGGCATCGTTCTAGCGCGGCCGGCAGTGCGAGTGCGGCCAGCGAAGCCGGCACGCGGGTGCGAGTGCCTGCGATGGCGGCCATTATTTTCGCGGTCGCGATATGCATGGCGCTGTTTAGCGGACCACTTGGCGCGCAGGAAAAAGTGGAGGAAGTTCGTCCGCCGAAGCTGAATTACACAACGCACAAGCTGGCCAATGGCCTCGAAGTGATTCTGCTGGAAGACCACGAAGTGCCCATCATCAACCTGCAGGTCTGGTATCACGTGGGCTCGAAGGACGAGCCGCCCGGGCACACAGGATTCGCGCACCTTTTTGAGCATTTGATGTTCAAAGGCTCGGCGCACGTGGCCGCCGAGGAACATTCGCGGATCATCGAATCCGTCGGCGGATTTGACAACGCCGAGACGGGCGACGACGTGACGCAATTCTTCGAAACGTTTCCCAGCAATTATCTCGAGCGCGTGTTGTGGCTGGAAGCGGACCGCATGGGCAGCCTGAACGTCAGCGAGGCGAATTTCAAATCCGAGCGCGAAGTGGTGAAGGAAGAGCGCCGCGTGCGCGTGGAAAATCAACCGTACGGATACTTGCAGGAAGATTTGCGCGCGGCAGCGTTCACCGTGCATGGCTACCATCACACGCCGATCGGCAGCATGGAAGATCTGGACAAAGCCACGATTCAGGACGTCCGCGACTTTTTTAATACCTTTTACAAACCGAACAACGCGACACTGGTGATCGTCGGCGATTTCGAATCCGCGCAGGCGCTGGCGTGGACCAAGAAATATTTCGACGGCATTCCCGCGTCGTCCAAGCCGATTCCGCGGCTCGATAATCCCGAGCCGCCGCAGACGGCCGAGCGCGTGGTGAAGAAATCGTATTCGAACACGCCGCTGCCGGCGGTGGTGATCGGCTACAAAATCCCCGCGCGTTATGCGCCGGATGCATATCCCCTGGATTTGGCGTCGAACATTCTGGCGGGCGGCGAAAGCAGCCGCTTGTATCAGACGCTGGTTTACAAGGAACAGATCGCGGTGCAGGCGGCGGGATTTGGCGCGTTCTCCGAGGATCCGAATTTATTCTGGGCTTACGCGATCATGAATCAGGGACACACGGCGGACGAAGGCGAGAAGGCGCTGGTGGACGTGCTGGACGGACTGAAGACCGCGCCGGTGGAAGCGAAGGAGCTGGAGAAAGCGAAAAATCAGGAAATAGCCGGATTCGTGCTGGGGCGCGATACGGATCAAGAGAAGGCCGAGGCGCTGGCATCCGCAGCCGTCATCGGGAAAGATCCGGCGCTCGCAAATACCGAGCTTGGCCATTATTTGACGATTACGCCGGCGGACATCCAGCGCGTGGCGGAGGATTATTTCGCGTTGGAGCACGCGACGGTGTTGATCGTCACGCCGTCCGCGCCTGCGCAGTAGCGCGATATCCGTTCGCGCGGCCGTTCACGCGGAAAACTTATCGAGGAGTGATGATGAAGCGCGTAATGCATCGAGGCATTTCGTTCTTTGCGGCGACTATTTTGGCGCTAGCGGCGGTAAGCGCCGCGGCGTTTGCTCCGGCGGCATTCGCGCAGGAGCAGGCGCCCAACGCTTCGCGCAGCCAGACCGAGCCGCAGAGCACGCAGGAGCCGCAGAAAGCCTCGGGCGTTGTGCCGCCGGGAGTAAAGCTGGCGCCGCAGATGCCGGGGCCAGGCGCGCCGCGTCCTTTCCATTTTCCGAAAGCGGCGACGATGACGCTGCCGAACGGCTTGCAGGTTTTTGTGGTGACCGATCACAGCGAACCGGCGATTGCCGCGCGTTTGGTGATTCTTTCCGCCGGCAGCATCAAGGACCCCGCCGGAGCGCCGGGCGTGGCGCAGATGGCGGCGAATTTGCTGACGCAAGGAACGGAAAAGCGCTCGGCGAAGGATATCGCCGAAGGGATTGATTTCATCGGTGGCTCGCTGAACGCGATGGCGGGCCGCGACGCGACCACCGTGACCCTGGACATCGTGAAGAAAGACCTCGCGACGGGAATGGATTTGCTGTCCGACGTGGTGCTGCATCCCACGTTTCGTGCCGAAGAACTTGACCGCCAGCGTCAGCAGTTGCTCTCATCGTTGCAGGTTCAATATTCAGATCCGGAGTACCTCGCGACGCTGGTGTTTGCGCGTGCAGTATACGGAGCTTCGCCCTACGGCCTGCCGCCGGAAGGCACGCCCGCCACCGTGCAGAAATTTCAGCCCGAAGATTTCGTAAAGTTTCACGATGCGAATTACGCGCCGAATCAATCGCTGCTGGGTTTTGCCGGAGATATCACGCCGGAAGAAGCGTTCGCGGTGGCGCAGAAATATTTTGGCGGCTGGCCGAAAGTGGATGTGCCGCTCAGCGAGCCCGCGGCGCCGAGTGCGACCACGGCGCAGCATATCTGGCTGATTGATAAGCCGGACGCGGTGCAGACGCAGATTCGCATCGGCAAAATCGGCATCGCGCGAAACGATCCGGATTTCCTGCCGCTGGATGTGACCAATCACATTTTGGGCGGCAGCTACAACAGCCGGCTCAACACCGAAGTGCGCATCAAGAAGGGATTGACGTACGGGGCTTCGTCCTCGCTGAATCCGCATCGTTACACGGGTTCGATGGTGGTGAGCACTTACACGCGCACGGAAGCGACGGTGGAAGCGACAAAACTCGTGATGGACATTCTGACGGGCATGTCCCAGGGCGAAATCACGCAGAAGGAACTGGATTTCGCGCGCGATTATCTGGCAGGAGTCTATCCGATCGCTTCGGAAACCGCGGAGCAGGTGACCGACCGCGTGCTGACGGTCGCCGCATTTGGCTTGCCCGAGGATTACAACCAGACGTATCCGGTGAAAATCCGCGCGACTTCGCTGAAAGACGTGCAAGCGATGGCACGGAAATATTTTACGACGAATGATCTGGACCTGGTGCTCGCGGGAAACATCAGCGCGTTTCGCGATGCGCTCAAAACGGCGTTTCCCAATGCCGTATTCAGTGAGATTCCCTACGACCAAGTGAACGTGCTGGCTCCCGATATGCGCGCACCGAAGCAGGAGACCGTTGCGCCAGCGACTCCCGAATCGCTCGAGCAGGGTAAACAAATCCTGCTAGCCGCGGCGCAGGCGGCGGGAGGCGCGGCGTTGCAATCCGTCGCGACCTTGGGAATTACCGAGAATGGAAAGATTCACGGGCCTGCCGGCGACCGGCCACTGGACGTGAAGTGGCAGGTGGCATATCCGGACCGGTCGTACGGCGAAGTGAATCTGGGCGGCATGACCATTCAGCAGGTTTGCGACGGGAAATCGTCCTGGCTGAAATTTCCCAGTGGAGGGCGCGACACCACCAACGTGATCGGCGAATTCAAGCGCGGGATCGCGATGTTTGGCGGCGGCTGGGGACTTTACCAGCAAGTGCTCGCGGGAAAAATCACAGGGCAGGCGATTGGAGAGGAAGAAATCCAGGGCAAAAAGACGCAGGGCGTGGCGGTGAACGCTCCCTTTGGCTTCATCAAATTGTATTTCGATCCGGATACGCATTTGCTGGCTGCGGCGCGCTATCAGTCCGTTGGAGAACACGGACCCAGCTCGAACGAGCAGCATTGGAGCGATTATCGCGACGTACAAGGCCGCAAGTTCGCCTACGCGACGGATACGTACCGTGACGGAAACAAGCTGTTTGATTCCGTGGTGCAGAACGTGGAATTAAATCCCAAGGTAGATGACGCTCTTTTTGCCAAGCCGGAACTGCCTGCCGCGAAATAATGCGTGCCGGCCTACTTGACGGTGAGTATCACTTTGCCGATGTTTTTCCGCGCGTGAATGTATTTGTGGGCGGAGGCGGCATCGGCGAACGGAAACGTTTTGCCGATCACGGGTTTCACTTTGCCCGCAGCGTACAATTTGAAGATCTCGTCGAGTTCGCCCCGCAGCATCGCGCCGCGCGCCGCCAGCTTCCCCAGGCTCACGCCGATCACGGAGATATTCTGGCTCATCAGTTTCAGCGGATGAAAACGCGGGGTCTGCGCCAGGGCAGTGACGCTGCGGAGCGTGCTTTTCTTTCCCTCCGGCCCGGCGGCGGCGGAAAAGCCGTAAACCACCAGGCGGCCGGTGGGGCCCAGGCACTTATAGCTGTCGGAGTAGGATTTTCCGCCGATCGGATCCATAACCATCTCGATACCGTCGGGAGCGAATTTGCGGACGACATCCAGAAAATTGCTTTTCTCGTAGTCGATCGCGTGGTCCACGCCGATTTTCCGCAGATAATCCTGTTTCGCGGGTCCAGCCGTGCCGAAAATTTCCAGGCCGCGTGCCAATGCCAGTTGAACCGCGGCGATGCCCACTCCGCCCGCCGCGCCGTGAATCAAAATGCGGTCGCCGGACTGCATGTTGCCCATGGCAAACATGGCGTGGTAGGCGGTCAGGTAATTTACCGGGATGGCCGCGCCATCCTCGAAGGGCATGCCGGCGGGCAAACGAAAAACTCTTCCGGCAGGCACCGAGACCCACTGCGCGTAAGCATTGAACAGCGAGAGCGCCGCGACCGCGTCACCCGGACGCACGGGCTCGCCTTCGCTGGCCTTCCCGCCTTCGGCAGCTTTCTCGACGACGCCGGAGACTTCGAATCCCGGCACAAACGGCGGCTTCGGCGTCCCGGGATAAATTCCCATGCGTTGCATGAGGTCGGCAAAATTCACGCCTATGGCTTTCACGCGGATCAGCACTTCTCCGGGCTTGGCGTGCGGGTCCGGCACTTCCCGCGGTTCAAAAACTTCCGGAGGGCCGTACCTCTTTACAACCATCGCACGCATCTTAGACTCCTTTTGCCGGATACTGCTTCACCGGGGATGATTGTGGCAATGCCGTTTTTAGGATGCCCGCATATCGTGGCGCGACGCAACGTCCATTCGTTAACCGCAGCGAGCTTTTCAATTTGGAATCAAAGGCATCCTATCTTAAACTAGTCAATTCTGCGCAACGATGAAACCCACACATAGAGCAAGAGTCTTCATTACCGGCGCTACGATTTTGCTTGCGGCCTGCGCTTCGCTGGCAGCCGCGGGAACGGCCCAGGCGCCCACTCCGGCGGTGCTCACTGCCATGCAGGACGAGCTCGACCGGTCCATGGCGGCGATGTCCAAGGCCGACCCCTCCTCTTATTTCATCAGCTACACCGTGGCGGACCGCGACTACGTGGAAGTTTCCGGCTCGAACGACGCGCTGCTCACGAGTACCGATACGCAGGCGCGCTGGTTGGAGGTGCAGACGCGCGTCGGCAGCTACGAACTTGACGATACGCACAAGCTCGCCGACCGCCAGCCCAGTTGGACCAGCCCTGGTACTACCGTGGCGCTCGACGACGACATTCCGGTGCTGCGCCGCGAAATTTGGCAGGAGACCGACCGGCAATATCGCGCGGCTACGCAAGCGCTAATCAAGGTAAAGACCAGCCAGCAAGTGCAGGTGCAAACCGCCGAAGGTTCCGCACCGGACTTTTCGGCGGAGGCGCCGCGAGTTTCCGTCGCACCGCGCGTGGAAATCAAAGTGGACCGCACGCCCTGGGAAGAACGCGTGCGAAAGTACACCGCCGCGTTCAGCAAATCTCCCGCGGTGCTGAATTCCATCGCCACTTTCACGGCGCTGGGCATGAACCAATACCAGGTGAACACCGAAGGCACCAAGCTGGGCTTCGGCCAGGTCCACTACCGGCTCGAATTGTACGTGCAAAGCAAAGCGCCGGACGGCATGGACATCAATCGTTACGCGAACTTCGACTGGCTGGAGCCGAAGGACGCCCCGAGCGACAAAGAGGTGTTCGCGCGCATCAAGACGATGATCACCGAAACCGAAGCGCTGGATCAGGCGCCGCTGGTGGATCCCTATGCTGGCCCGGCGCTTTTGACCGGGCGCGCCGCCGCCGTATTCTTCCACGAAGTCTTCGGGCATCGAGCGGAAGGTTTCCGCCAGAAGGACATAAACGAGGGCCAGACGTTCACCAGCAAAATCGGCGAACAGATTTTACCCGATTTTATTTCGATCAAGGACGATCCCACCGAAGCCTCTCTCGGCGGCCAGATGTTGCTGGGCTATTACCCGTTTGACGATGAAGGCGTGAAAGCCGAGGACGTCCACTTGGTGGATCACGGAGTGCTGAAGACTTTTCTGATGTCGCGTTCGCCGTTGGTGAATATTCCGCATTCGAATGGACACGGCCGCCGCCAGCTCGGGTACGTGCCGGTGGCGCGGCAGGGAAATTTGATCGTTTCCAGCTCGAAGACGGTGACCGATGGGCAGCTGCGGCAAAAGCTGATCGAATTGGTGAAGGAACAGAACAAACCCTTCGGACTGCTGATTGACGATATCGCCGGAGGATTTACGTTTACCGGGCGCGCGCAGCCTCAGGCATTTCAAGTGCTGCCGCTGGTCGTCTATAAAGTCTTTCCCGATGGCCGCCCGGACCAGTTGGTGCGCGGAGTGGATATTGTAGGCACGCCGCTGGTGTCGTTGACCAAGATCGTGGCTACGGGCGACACGCCCGATATTTTCAACGGTTATTGCGGCGCGGAATCCGGCTCGGTGCCGGTTTCCGCCGTGGCTCCCGCAATTCTGATTTCCGAGATGGAAGTGCAGAAGAAGGAAACTTCCACGGACAAGCCGCCGATTCTGCCGCCGCCGGCGCACGATCCCGAAGAAAAGGGGCAACACCAGTGAGGAAATTCACGACCATGGGATTGTTCTCCGCGCTGGCGCTGGCGATTGCCTTGATAATGACTGCTCCGTATTCCGCCGCCGCGGCGAATACGCCGAACCCCACGAAGCCTGCGGTGAACGCGCCTGCTGCTGTGCGCGCGCTGGCGCTCGAGCAAGCTCCGGTATCCGAAGCCGAAAGCGATCAGACGTTGCATGCCATGCATGACGAAATGGATCGAGCGCGCACGCGTTTGCAGCTGCCGGGCGTGGACAAGCCCTTTTACCTCGAGTATCGCTTGCTCGATCTGGACGTGCGCACCGTGACTTCCACGTTCGGCGCGCTGGTGGCCAGCTCCACGACGCGCAACCGCTTCATGAGCGTGGACGTGCGCGTGGGAAATTATCATCTGGACAGCTCGAATTTCATCAGCGAAGACGGTTTCCAAGGATTTCTCGGTTCCACCGGCGAAGTGGGGATTGACCGCGATTACAATTCATTGCGCCAGGATTTGTGGCTGGCCACCGACCAAGCCTACAAGCAAGCCGTAACGCAGATGTCGCTGAAGCAATCGTTTTTGCGCAGCCTTTCGAAGCCGCCGGAGATTGACGATTTTTCGCAGGAGCCGCCGCTAGTGAAGATTGACCCGCGCGTCGAACCGGATTGGACTTCGCGCAATTGGGAAGATGAATCGCGCAAGGCTTCCGAAGTGTTGCGGAATTATCCGGAGCTGAATGCCACCCGCGTGAACTACTACCTGATTTACGTCACGTATTATTTGATGAATAGCGAAGGCACTACCATCCGCAGCTCGCGCCATCTGGCCGCAATCGAGGCGGCGATGGATACGCAAGCCGGAGACGGCATGCCGCTGCACGACTTTTATTCCGTGTACGTCGCGAAGCCCGCGGATCTGCCGGATCCCGCCGCGGTGAGCAAGGCGCTCGCGTCAACGGCGACCGAGTTGATGACTTTGCGGCAAAGCCCGCTGGTCCCGGATTTCACCGGGCCGGTGTTGTTTGACGCGCCGGCGGCCGGCTCGGTGCTGGCACAAACGCTGGCGTCTTCGCTTGTCCGGCGCGCGTCCGCCGCTTTCCACGATGGCGGCGTTCGATGAAATCATGGAGCGCATGGGCGGGCGCAGCGAATGGACGGGGCGCGTAAGTACGCGCGTGCTGCCGACCAACGTCTCGCTGGTGGATGATCCCACGCTGGCGGAATTCAACGGCCAGCCGTTGCTGGGAGGTTACGATATTGACGATGAAGGCGTGAAGGCGCAGCGTGTGGGCGTGGTGGAAGACGGCATTCTGCGGCATTTGCTGATGTCGCGGCGGCCGGGACCGGACTTTTCATCGTCCAATGGGCACGCGCGCTCGGCCACTCTTTCCGATCCGCAGCCGCTCAGCAGCAATTTATTTTTCCAGGCGACCGGCGGATTGAATGCCGCAGACCTCAAGAAGAAATTCATAGACGCCTGCCGCGATGACGGCCACGAATGGTGCCTGGAAGTGAAGCGCATGGACAATCCCGCGCTTTCTTCGATTCGCCAGGAAGATTTCAGCGACTTCATCGGGAGCATCGCCGGAGGCGTCGCGAGCGGCGAACGCATTCCGCTGGTCGTCTACCGCGTGTACGTCGCGGACGGCCACGAAGAAATGGTGCGCGGCGGCCACATCGAAGGTTTGCAACTGCGTGCGCTGCGCAATATCACGGCGATCGGCGACGATGAAACCGTGTTCCCCTACATGCAGAATCCGCAGGGAGGATTTGCCGGTACGGCACTGGGCGCGTTCGGCTCGGCACAGGGCGGCATTCCCAGCACGGTGGTGAGTCCATCGCTGGTGCTCGATGAAATCGAAGTCCGCGGTTTCCACGGCGAACCTCGCCGTCTCCCGTTAGTTGAAGCTCCACCACTGAAATAATTCATCGCGCCCACGCGGCGCATTGTGCGCCCGCCTCAGGACGTCCGCAGACCGCGGCCTCTACTGATCCTTCGCCTGCCCCTTCGCCGGCATCTGTTTCAGAATTTTTCCTAGTTCCCCGATCTCCTGGCCGTAGCCGTTCCAATCTCCTTTGCGCAGGTCCTCCTGTGCACGTTCGTAATGCTGGTTGGCCTGCTGGATGAGCGTCTCCAGCGCAGGGGGCAAAGTTTTAGTGGACGCTGCCGGAGCCGAGGATGTGGTGGCTCCGGCCGCTTCGGCGGGAACGTTGGCCGTACCGCTGAATATGGCGTTCAAGGCGTCTTCCAAAGACGCTTGCATCACCACTTGGTCGGAATAGGCCACGATCACGCGCTTCAATTCAGGCAGCGACGAGGTTCCCTCGGAGGCCAGGTAGAGCGGCTCGACATACAGCACCGCGTTGTGCACCGGAATCACCAGCAGAGTGCCGCGAATCACGCGCGATCCGCCTTGATCCCACAAAGTGAGCTGCTGAGAGATGGAAGTGTTCTGATTGACGCGCGATTGAATCTGCTCCGGGCCGTAAATCAGTTTCTCCTTGGGAAAAGTGAAAACCAGGACTTTGCCGTAATCGGGGCCATCGCAACGGGCCGCCATCCAGGCAATCATGTTGTTCTTGCGCGCGGGCGTGAAAGGAACCATGAGAATGAATTCCTCGGTGTTCCCCACCTCGGGCAATTTCATGATGGCGTAATACGGATTCATGGGCGCGGAAGTGCCGTTGGAAGTCGTGGTGGCTACGCGCCACAGGTCTTCCTTGCTGTAAAAGACGCTGGGATCGGTCATGTGATAGACGGCGTACTTGGCCGCCTGAATGGCGAAGAGATCCTGCGGATAGCGGATGTGCGCGCGAAGGCCGGCGGGCAAATCCGAGAGCGGATGAAAAACGCCCGGGAAGATGCGCTGGTAAGTCTGGATCACCGGATCGGACGGATCGCTGATATAGAATTTCACCTGGCCGTCGTACGCGCTGACGGTGATTTTGACCGAGTTACGGATGTAATTGAGCCCTGTCTGCGTCGGCTCGGAGTACGGATACTGGCTGGAACTGGTGTACGCGTCCACGATCCATTGTAAGGAGCCATCGTCCGCGACAACCATGTAGGGTTGGCTGTCGAAGGAGAGAAACGGCGCGAGCTCGTGCACGCGGTCCAGAACCCGGCGATAGATCATGATGCGGCTGGCGGGCTGGATGTAACCGGAAAGGAAAATATTGATATTGCCGAAACGCAGTGCGAAAAGCAGGCGCTTCCAGAAGCCACCGACGGGAATCCCGCCGGAGCCTTGATACGATTGGTAAACGTTGTCCTCTCCCGAAGGGTAATCGAACTCCCGGCTGCCGGTCCCCACGAAGCAATAGTCATTGGACATTTGGCCGTAATAAATCTCCGGGCGGGTGACCTGCAGCTTGATGGACGAGACTGGCGGAATGTCCTTGATGAAAAGGACGGGCAGGCCGTCCGGCGTGGACTCGTTCACCGGACCGAGGCAGAGACCGTATCCGTGGGTATAGATCAAGTGCTGGTTCACCCAGTTCGGATCGGGCAGATTATCGGCGGAAAGTTCGCGAGCTGAGAGGGAGACCTCGCGGAGTTGGGAATGGACGATGTAACGGTCGTTATAGACCTGCGCAAAATCGTAATAGGTGCGGATTTCCTGGAGCTGCTGAAAGGTAGTGAGCTGTGGCTGGTGATCCCACAAACGGATGTTTTGCATAGTGGCCGCGTTCTGTTCGATGGAGGCGGCGGTGAGGTCCTGAATATCGGGGAAATTGCGTTCGTCAAATTTGTCGAGGCCGAAGCCCTGGCGGGTAAATTCGATGCCGCGCGCGATATAGGGCTGCTCCTTTTCGAGTTCGCTGGGCACCACGGCATAGCGCTGGTAGAGGGCGGAAAACAGCGAGCCGCCCAGGACGACCACGGCGAACAGCGCGCCAACCGCATAGAACGCCGGGCGAACGTCTCCCGAGCGGGCGCCGGCAAAAAATGCCACGGCGGCGATCACACAGAGGGCCAGCTGAATCCACAGCACCGGCCAGGTTACGTGAACGTCCGTGTATCCGGCGCCGTACACGATGCCGTTGGGCGAGTACACCAGATCGTACATTCCCAGCCGCGCGCGCCAGGCCAGCAGCAGAAAGGCGAGCCCTGCGATGGTCATCAGATGCGCGCGGGCATTGCGGCCAATGCCCAGACCTCGCGGCGTAATCCATATGCCGCCATCCATCCAATAGTGCAGCGCCGCCGTAATCAGGCAGACGACCAGGATGACCAACGCTAAATCGAAAAGGAAGAAAAGAAAGGGCAGCCGGAACAAGTAGAAGCTCAAGCTGATGCCGAAGAGCGGATCGGTCTGCGACATGCTCACCGCGTGCGTCGCCAAAAGGTAACTGTTCCAATTTTCGCCCGCCCATTGGCCCACGAACCAGGCGACGAGCGGAACAACGAGCCAGAGCATGGCGCGAAGGCTGGACGGGACGTTCTCGCGAATGGGGAAATCAGTGGTGCGCGCGAGGACGCGGTAATTCGAGCGAAGCGACACAGCGCGCGCGGCCCAGAGGTTCAGGCCCACCAGTAGTAGGAACGCTACCCCGCAGCCAGCGGTCAATCCCGCTTGGGCTCTCAGCAGGGTCACGTATATCTCGCGAAACCCGGTGTGATTGAACCACTGCCAATCAACGAGCAGGCTGATTCCGCTGGAAACGAGGGGAATGATCACCAGAAGGATCAAAACAAGCGCTGCGAGTAAAAGGACGAGGCGGTATCGCCGCATTTAATTTCTCCGCGGCAATTCGAACACACGCAGCGACAGGTGTCAAAAGCAGCGGACACGGATATCCGCAAGGGAGTAGCCGGCGCCGCAAGAAGTCTCCGCAGTTACGAGCCCTGTCCGGAAACTCCTCTGCCAGGTTTCCCAGTGGAGTTTTAAAAGATTTGCTGTATTTTTGTTCTCCGGTCCTCGCGGGAAGCATCCACCGGCTCGCTGATAACATCATACGTGTGCCATCCGACGGTCGCGTAGCGCGGATGGGGCTGAGGTCGAACTAACACTTGCCCGAGAGATTTCAGAAACCCCCGAACGCTCCCGATGGCGCTGTCTGGATTCGGTACAACCGGAATCCAAGGAACCGTTTTCCGCGCGCGCGTACTTCCGGTGTGCGCTTCAGGGCGGTCCCGCTCAGTCTAGTATTGATAGGACTCGCTTTTATCCTGCAGGGCTGCGCCCACCGGCAAGCCGCCGTCCCCGAAGACGGTGCCGCGCTCTTCGCCAAGAAGTGCGCGGAATGCCACCAGGAGGATCCGGACAACGACATGCGCGCGCCGACGCCCCAAGCGCTGCGATTAATGTCGCGCTCTGCGATTCTGGCGTCGCTCGAGACCGGCCGGATGCGGTGGGAAGCGAAGTTTCTCTCCCAGGCCAAGAAAACCGCTATCGCGAATTACCTCGGCGCGCCGGACGATCCGGTTGCGGTGATGACCGGACTTTGTCCCGCGGACCTCGATCCGCCGCCGAATCCTCCGGGATGGGCGGGGTGGGGAGGCGGTCCGGAGAACAGCCGCTTTCAGCCGGCGAGCGCCGCGGGCCTGGATCGCGAAAAAGTCAAGAATTTGAAATTCAAATGGGCGTTTGGGTTTCCGGGAGCGGGCGCCACGTTCGGCCAGCCTACTTCGTTCGCGGGGAAGCTTTTTGTGGGCAGCGAAGACGGCACGGTGTACGCGCTGGATGCGGCGACGGGCTGCCGGTGGTGGAGCTTCAAGGCGTCGGCGACGGTGAAGACCGCGATCTCCGTGGGCAACCACGGGACCACGGCATTTTTTGGCGACACCAACGGATTTGTGTACGCCGTGAAAGTGGCGGATGCCTCGCTGGTTTGGAAAGTACAACCGGGCGCGCATCCTGCCGCGCGCATTACCGGCTCGCCGCTTTTGGTCGGTGACCGCCTCTACGTTCCCATCTCGTCGGGCGAAGAAGGCGCATCCGCGGACCCGCTTTATCCCTGCTGCACGTTCCGCGGGAGCGTGGTGGCGCTGGATGCGGCTACCGGCAACCAGATTTGGCGCGCGTATACGATCGCGGACGCGCCCAAGCCTACCCGCAAGAGCGCGCAGGGTGTGCAGTATTGGGGACCATCGGGCGCCGCGGTGTGGTCATCTCCCACGTCGGATTTGAAGCGCCACGCGATTTATGTAGCGACGGGAAACAATTATTCCGATCCGCCGACGCAGACTTCCGATTCCGTGATCGCTTTCGACATACGCACCGGCAAGAAATTGTGGTCGCGGCAGTTCACGGCCAAGGACATGTGGAATAGCGGCTGCGTGGCGGAGAAGAAGGACAATTGTCCCGCGCAGCCCGGCGATGATTTCGATTTTGGCTCGCCTCCGGTGCTGAAGCCGATTGGCGAAGGCCGGGACGTTCTGCTGCTCTCGCAAAAATCGGGGATGGTGTACGCGCTCGACCCCGATCATCATGGCGCGCTGGTGTGGAAGGCGCGCATCGGCCGCGGCGGTCCTTTGGGCGGAGTGGAATGGGGCGGCGCGGTGGACGGACACGCCGCTTATTTCCCGCTTTCCGATTTTGATTTTGCAAACCCGCTGGCAGGAGGCGGGCTGTTTGCGCTCAATCTGCGCACCGGGAAGCAGGTCTGGCACGTCCCGCCGCCGAAACCTGCCTGCGCGGGACACGACGGCTGCAGCGCGGCGCAAATGGCGCCACCCACTTTGATTCCGGGCGTCCTCTTTGCAGGCTCGCTCGACGGGCACTTGCGCGCATACGACACTCGCGACGGAACCGTGCTGTGGGACTTCGATACGGCGCAGGATTTTCACACCACGAACGGAGTGAAAGCGCACGGCGGTTCGCTGAATGGCGCGGGTCCGCTGATCGTCAGCGGCATGGTCTACGTGAATACCGGCTACGACAACGCCATGGCCGGAAACGTCCTGCTGGCTTTTTCTCTCGATTCAAAATAACCCGGTCGGCGCAGCGGCGCGCGATGGCTATGTTGACTGAAAAGCCGCTCGGAGCCGCACCGATGCAAAGAGACCATCATCCGCGCTATACTCGGCTTACTCGACGTTCTTGTCGACATCGGCGTCCTCGCCGAGAAGGAGGTGATCCAGTGAGGTACGGTTTACGTTGAAGTCGTAGAGGAGGCGCTTGTGAGGTCGCCGGGCGCCTCTCTCCTTTTTCCCGCCGCCGCTGCCTTGCCCGAAGTCACCAATGCCAGAAAAATTCCAGCCATACGACGATTACCGCGAGGTATAACGCGAAAATTATATTGATCGTCCATCCCAGCCAAAACGCCCATTTGGAAGTTCGTAGAGAAATCAGCGCGAGAATCAGCACCGGGAATTCGCAAGCCAGGACGTAGAGGTACTGCCGACGGTTCGCCTCGATCGCCGCCTCGCCGATTCTTGGATCCTGGTGCGCTAATCCAACGATGGCGACCGCGACCACTGTACACGCGCCGGCAACGAGCGCCGGCGACCTGAGTTGAAACCTGCGCAGCAACGGCGCTGCGATCATGAGGCAGACGCCGAGAACCACGACAATCGCCAACGTTTGCCTCACCGAAACAGCGCGTCACTTTCGCAACTACATGTTTGAACTATACAGCGTCCTAGGCACTCGCGGTCTACTCGTAACGCAGCGACACCATCGGATCCACGCGCGAAGCCCGCCGCGCGGGAATGTACGTCGCAAACCAGGCGACCGCACTGAGCAGCAGCGCTACTGTGACGAACACCGTCGGGTCCCACGTCTTCACGCCGTAGATCAAGCCGGCCATGAAGCGCGTCAAACCGAGCGCGCCGGCTACGCCGATCACGACGCCGATCGCCGCGAGGCGCATTCCTTGCGACACGACCATCCTGCGCACGTTATCGGGGCTTGCTCCCAGCGCCATGCGAATGCCGATTTCCTGCGTGCGCTG
The DNA here is from genome assembly GCA_963804625.1 of uncultured Acidobacteriota bacterium. GTDB lineage: Bacteria > Acidobacteriota > Terriglobia > Acidiferrales > UBA7541 > Palsa-295. The sequence continues at coordinate 543,724 of CAWDRJ010000001.1, forward strand.
CTGCACCGAATACGCCATCAAGCCGTAGATGCCAATGGCCGCGAGAAATAGCGCGACTCCCGCGAAAATAGTTAGCAGCATCGTATTGAAATCGCCTCGCGCGGTGGATTCGCCCACCACCTGTTCCATCGTGCGGACGTGGGCCACGGGAATTCCGCCCGACGCGACGCGCATCTCCTGCTGCAGCTCCGTGCTCATCGAAAAAGGCGCGACCTTGGTGCGAATGATCCAGTTGACGGGGAGTATCTTGCTTCCGAGTGCGGTGATGCCGTCCAGAACCTGCGGCTCGGGCACGTACATCATGGGCTGCGGATCGTTATCGAGTCCGGCGTCGCGCGTGCTGCCGACAATACCCACAATTTCACGCGGCGGCTCCTCGAATTCCGGGCCGACGCCGTGGCCGATCGTAATCCGCGCGCCGAGGGCGTCGCCCTTCGGCCAATATTGCTTAGCCATCGCTTCGTTGATCACCACCACGCGATCCGATCCTGCGTCATCGTTCTCGGTGAACGTACGTCCGCGCAAAAGCGGAATCCGAAACACCTGGAAATATTGCGAGGAGACGTTGCGCCACGATACATCGCCGTTGTACGGCCCGTCGGTCGGCGGATGCCCTTCGATCGTGATCGGTAGGTCAATGCCGCCAGTTGTCGGCAAGCAGCAAGTGCTGGCCACGGCTTCGACCCCTGGAAGCGCGTCCACGCGACCTTCCACTTCGCGCACCACCTGAGCGACTGCAGCGGTTTTCTCGAATCGTTCCGCCGAGAGGGACATCTCCATCGTCAGAACGTTGTGCGCGTCGAAGCCGGGTTTTTCGGTGCGCATCATCGCGAAAGTGCGGATTAGCAGCGCGGCGCCGACCAGCAGAATCAGGGCCAGCGCGATTTCCGTAACCACCAGAATCGCGCGCGCCTTGTTCTGCCGGAAACCGCTGCCCGTGCGCGAGCTGCCCTCCTTGAGTGTGACGGTCAAGTCCGTGCGCGAACTGCTGAACGCCGGCACGAGGCCAAACAAAATGCCCGTGAACAGCGCGACGAACAGAGTGAAGGCCAGCACGCGCCAATCCAGAACGACCGCCGAGCCGTGTTCACCGATGCGCGGGATATCCACGGGGTTCAGCGCTAGTAGTGCGCGCACCCCGGCGTAGCCCAATAGCAGACCGAGAACGCCTCCGACGAGCGACAGCAGCACACTCTCCGTCAGCAATTGAAAAACGATGCGGGGGCGTTCCGCTCCCAGCGCCGAGCGTATCGCAATCTCGCGTTCGCGTAGCGTGGCGCGCGCGAGCAGCAGGTTGGCGACATTCGCGCAAGCGATCAGCAGCACGAAGCCGACCGCGCCGAGCAGAATCAGCAGCGCGGTGCGCGCGCCCGCAACCACCATATCGCGCAGCGGAACGGCCGTGGCGCTTTCCTTCGGATCCATCAGCCCGCCCGGATATTTTCTGCGAAACTCCACGGCGGAAAGTTTCATCGCGGCCTGCGCTTGCGCGAGCGTGATGCCCGGGCGCAGTCGCGCGGCGCACAGCAAATAATGGCCCTGATTCGTGCTGTTGGGGTCCGGCTGCAGCGGCAACCATATCTCCGTCGGAGGATCGGTCTTGAATGTCGATCCGAGCACGCCGATGATCTGGTACGGCTCGCCGGTTAGCTCGATCGTCTTGCCGATGATCGCCGGGTCGCCCGCGAATCGACTGCGCCAAAGCCCGTTGCTGATCACCAAAACGTGTGGCCCGCCGGGACGATCTTCCTCCTCCGTATACACGCGGCCCAGCATGACGGGCGCGCCGAACACTTCGAAATAGGAGGCGGACGCGTGAATTCCTTGCACCTGTTCGGGGCGGTCGCCCCCGGTCAGGTTGATTCCCGGGCCCGCAAAATCGTACGCGGCGACGGCTTGAAACACTTGCGTTTGCTCGCGCCAGGTGGTGAATTTCGGAATCGAAACCGAATCACCGTTCCCCTCGGGGAAATGGCGCACGAGCGCGACCAGGCGGTCCGGCTGCGAATAGGAAAGCGGTTGCAACAAGACGGCATTGACCACCGAAAAAATCGCGGTGTTCGCGCCGATGCCCAGTGCGAGTGCGACAATCGCCGTCGCCGCAAACGCGGGACTACGCCACAGAATGCGCACAGCGTACTTCACATCGCTGATCAAGTGCTCGATGAAGTTTCCGTTGGCCATGCGCCGGGGCTCCTCGAATGATTTCGATTCAGGTGGAAGCTACGACGGTATATACGGCAACAGCGCGGAAATTGTTCCCGTCCGCGGCACGGGATTGCACTCACTCATAGCGAAGGCAATCAATGGGATCGAGATTCGCGGCGAGGCTGGCCGGATAGTAGCCGAAAAATAATCCCACGCCCACGGAGATCACAAATCCGATCGTCACCCACAAGTAAGAGAGCGTGGCGGGAATCGAAGGAGCAAGAGTGCGCACGAGCGTGGACACTCCGGCGCCAATCAAAATGCCGATGGTGCCGCCGACGAGCGTGAGCACCACAGCTTCCAGCAGAAATTGCAAACGAATATCCGCGCGCCGCGCGCCAATCGCTTTGCGCACGCCAATTTCCTGCGTGCGCTCGGTCACCGAGATGAGCATGATGTTCATCACGCCGATGCCGCCCACCAGCAAGCCGATCGAACTGATCACCGTCGTAAGAATCACCAGCGCGCCGGTGAGCTGATTCCACAGATTGCTCAGAAAGTCCGGCGAGCTTAGCTCGAAATCGTTGTCCTTATCCGCAGGAACCTTGCGCAAGCGCCGCATGGCTTGGATCACTTCCCCTTGCGCCACATCAATGTTCACGCCCTTCGGGATGGTGAATGCCATCACTAACTCTTTCGATCCCGGGTATTCTTTTTTGAAGTTGCTCAGCGGAATGATGGCAAAGATGTCCACGCCTGGGCCGAGGAAGAGGCCCTGATCGTGTTCGAAAACGCCAATCACTTCGTACAGGCCGCCATTGATGCGCACCGTTTTGCCGATCGGGTCCGTGGTGGGGAAGAGTGATTCGCTGATGGCCGCGCCCAATACCACCACGGGCCGCGCGTGCTCTTCGTCGGTGTTGCTGATGAAGCGGCCGCGCGCCACCGAAAAAAGCGGAATCGCTTCGGTGTATTGCGGCTCGGCGCCGCGCACGATCACTTTCTCAACGCTATGATCGCCGCTGGTGATCATGTTGCTGTCGCCAAAGAAAAATCCGCGCGTTCCGATAGTGGTGACGATCTCCACGTCCGGTGCGGCCTGGCGAATGTAATCGGCATAGTTGTATTCGATATATCGCCGCGAGCGGATGCGCTCGGGCATGCGCGCGGGGTCCATCGCCGGAGGGAATCGCGTGAGGAAGTAAGTGCGCGAGCCGAGCGCTTCCACTTTGTCCTGCACGAATTTGTTCAGGCCTTGAATGATTGCGGCCATGGAAATCACCGAGGAGACGCCGATGACGATGCCGAGTACCGTCAACGCCGAGCGCACCTTCGAGGAGCGCAGCGTTTCCATGGCAGCAAGGAAATTTTCGCGCGTCTGGGCCAGCGTCATCAGCGCCATCACTCAGACCTCAATGCGACTACCGGGTCCAGTTGCGATGCGCGCATGGCCGGATAAATCCCGAAGAATAATCCCACCGCGGAACTCAGCAGCACGCCCATCACGGCAACCCAGGTCTGTACCGAAGCAGGGAAAGGCGTGAAGCTGCGCAGAGCCAGCGCGACCAGAAATCCAAGCGTCACGCCGGCGAAGCCTCCGAAAAGGCATTGCACCACGCTTTCCATGATGAACTGGCGCAAGATGTCTTGCTTCGTCGCGCCCACGGCGCGCCGCACTCCAATTTCCCGCCGGCGCAGCGTCACGCTCACCAGCATCACATTCATGATCACGATGCCGCCGATGACCACGGAAATCGCGCTTACCATGATGAATACGCCGAAAAACGCGGAGCTGATGCTGCGCCACAGCGCCATGTAGCTCTCTTTGGTTCCGATGAAGAAATCATCCTCGGCATTCGCCAGCAGATGTCGCCGCGAACGCAGAATCAGATGCGCCTGGTCTTGCGCAATCTCAAAGTTCGGTCTGCTGGTCTTGACGTTGATCGTAATGCTGGAGTTCAACCCTTGCAGGCGCAGGAAATCCAGCAACGGGATCGATCACGAAATTGTCTTGGTCCTGACCGAGGACGCTGCCGATTTTTTCCATCACTCCGATCACCAGGAAATCGTCGCTGCCGATGCGCACGGATTTGCCGATGGGGTCCATGCCTAGAAAAAGCTGTTGCACAATGGTATCGCCGATCACGCAGACGTTGGTTTTGTGCTCGGCTTCCGATGGAGTGAAATAGCGGCCAAATTCGACGGTTCGTGAGTCAATATCCGCGATGTTGGCCGTTTGGCCGTAGAGACTCACGTCCTGCTGTTCTTTGTTGCCGGATTGCGCTCGCACCGTCGCGCTGGCGCTGCCGCCCACTTCTCCGCAGGCGCTGCAACCCACGGCGACCGCGTCCATGTCGTCTATTTCGATCTTCCGGTACTTCAGAGCTTTGATGATGATGGTGAAATCCGTCACCGCAAATGGCGTACGCGCGATCTGGAAAACGTTGGTCCCCATGTTGGCGATTTTTTGTTCCACGTAGAGGTTGGCGCCCTGCACCACGGTCATCACGGTAATCAGCGTTGCGACGCCCATCGTCAGCCCCAGGGCGGTGAGCGAGGCGCGCAGCTTATGCCCGCGCAGAGCGGAGACACACTGCGCGAGATTGTCGCTGACGGCCAACATGACAGTGGAGAAGGATTCGTCGTTTATCTTATCAACTCCGCTGCAAATAGGAAGGCTCGCTCGGGGAGGCGTTTCGAGGCTTTACTGGCATCGAATCTGTTCCGCGCCCGACAGCGCCGAGGCGATTCGGATGATCGGAAAGTGACGCAATACGCGCTGAGCGTATAATCGCGCGATGGCTTTTGAGCCTTTGGAACGTGCAACACGCGAAAAACGCTGGGCGGCGCTGGCTTCAGTGGGCTCCGCCGTGCTGCTGGTATCGCTGAAGGTTTTTCTGGTGTGGCGCACCGGCAGCTTGGGCATTTTGTCCGAGGCGCTGCACTCCACGTTGGACCTGGTCGCCGCGGTGATTACTTACCTTTCCGTGCGCGTGGCGGATAAGCCTGCCGATGCGGACCATTTGTACGGCCACGGGAAGGTGGAGAACTTTTCGGCGTTCGTGGAAACGGCGCTGCTGCTGCTCACCGCGGTGTACATCATCTGGGAAGCTTTTCAGCGCCTGGTGTTTCACACGATTCACATACGGCCCAGCCTGATCGCGATTCTGGTGCTGGCGTTGTGCATGGGAATTGATGTGGTGCGCTCGAAAGCATTGAGCCGCGTGCTGGCAAAATATCCCAGCGACGCTTTGGAAGCCGACGCGCTGCATTTTTCCACCGACGTGTGGAGCACGTTCGTCGTCATCCTGGGCATCAGCGGCGCATGGCTCGGTATGCGCTTCGGAATCGCGTGGCTGGGCCGGCTGGACGCTGTAGCAGCCCTCGGCGTGGCCGGAGTGATTATCTGGATTGGTTCGCGGCTCGGAAAACGCACGGCGGACGCGCTTCTGGATGTTGCCCCGCACGGATTGCGCGAACGCATCGAAACCGCCGTGGGCAAGACGGAAGGCGTCCTGCAGTCCGAACGCGTGCGCGTGCGCCGCGCGGGCCAGCGCTATTTCGTGGATGTGACGCTCAGCGTCCCGCGCACAGCGAGCCTCGAGCAGGCGCACGCAGCGAGCGAAGCGGTGGAAAAAAAGATCGCGCAGATCGTTCCGGCGGACGTGGTGGTGCACATGGAGCCGCGCGCCAAGAGCGATGAAAACCTCTTTGAGACGATTCGCGCCATCGCGCAGCGCCGCGGCATGTCCGTCCACGAGCTGTCGGCGCACCAGTTCGATCACCGGCTTTTCATCGAGCTGCACCTGGAAGTGGACGAAAATGCGAGCCTGCGCGAAGCCCACCGCCGCGCTACCGAGCTCGAGCAGGACATCCTGAAGGAGACCGATCCGCGCGCACTGGTGAACATTCACATCGAACCGCTCGGCGTGAGGATCGGCGGCGCCGAGGAAATGAAGGAACTCGCGCGAACCGTACAGAATTTCTTGAATTCATTGCAGTCGGAATATCACGAGCTGACGAATTGCCACGAAGTCCACGTGCGCAGCGTGGATCATAAAATTCTGGTGTCCTGCCACTGCGCCATGGACGGCAATCTACCCGTCACAGAAGTCCACGACATCACCGCCGCGTTGCAAGACCGCGTCAAGGAGCGTTTCCCGCAAATTTTCCGCCTGACAATTCACCCGGAGCCAGTGGAAGAAAGCTAGCGCAGCGAGCCTTGCCGTTGTAGCGGCGCACTTCAGTGCGCCATCGTTGGGAGAGCGCGGGGCGATGGCGGTCTGAAGACCGCCGCTACATTGGATTCTCGACGCAACGCAAAAACTTGTGCGGCCAGCGCGATCAATGCGGGAAAACATTCCAGAACGTAGCGCGGTTCTGGCGTTTCAACAAATCTCGCGAAAAATAGCGTGCGGACCACGCAGTACACGACGAGCAACGCCCAGCCCGGTCGCCGACGCGCGAAGCATGCACCAATCAGCGCCAGCACGATGAAAATTCCGTTTACTACCGTAAGCCCCAGCGTCACCAGAAAATCCGGGCGATCGTCCTGCCATTCTTCGCGGATGGGCCAGAGATGCCCCGAGGAAGGAAGCAGCTCCACACGCGGCGTGAACCACAGCGTGAGCGTGCGCAGCAACGGAACGTTCACATACGTGCGCAGCGGATGGCGCGCGGTACGTTCCAGCGCAATCTCACGAAATCCCTGATCGAGTGTGGGATCAATCGTGAGCGCCTCGTTGTATTCATCGAGCAAATCAGCGATGCGCTCTTTTTCATCTTGCGAATCGAACGCGTAAGCCGGCAACTGATCAATTTCGATTTCTTCCTCGTTCACTTTCCATTGCGTCAGGTACACATCGCGAAAGCGCCACATCCACGTATTCGTCCAGTCAGAGAAACCCAACGGCGTGTATTCACCCGGCAATTCGCTGTAGCGTGGCGCCAGGAATTGCACGTCGTGCAAAGTGTGCCAATTGCGCGCAGCCCACGGCACCAGCGGCAGCAACAGTCCGAGCCCCATCCACAATCCCGCGCGGACCAGTTTCATCCAATCCGCCGGACGCCACCATTTCGCCACCAGCACGAGCCCCGCGGCAAAAAGCAGCAATGGCGTTTCCGGCCGTACCAGGGTGCCGAAGCCCACCACAAGTCCTGCCAGCAGCCACGGATTGGTTAAGAACGCCGCAACGCCGCGGCTTTTCGCGCGAACTTCCTGCGCGCCACCCGCATCCGTTTGCAGCAACACGAGCGTCGCCAGCGCCGTCAGAAAAATCACCAGCGTTTCGGTGAGCACCACCGCGGTGTAATTCGCCGTGAACGGGCAAAGCGCCGCAAGCCACAGTCCTGCAATCGCCACGCGCCGTCGCGCAGTCGCCGGCGCCAGCCGCGCCGCAATCAGTGCAATAATGAAACACGTCGCGAGATCCGCCACCACCTGGGCCAGCATCGCTGCTCGCGCAGACTGCCCCGCGAACGCAAACACGGCCGCCAGAAATGCCGGATATCCCGGAACGCGCATGTCCACAGGCGTGAGCCGCCCGTACACGGGAAATCCGTACACGCCGTTCTTCAGCCAATTCCAGGCCAACTCCATGTAGAATGGAGCATCGCCGGTGTCCGTCACTGGAAATTTCAGGACGAGATATACACGCAGCGCCAGCCCAGCCAATACAGCGGCGACGACGTTTACGCGCATCTTAAGACCTGGAGTCATTGACACCGCCTCATCGGACGGCTAGCTTGGATTGCCTGAATGCCTGAACGCAAGCCTATTTTCTATGATCAGGAGCGCCGCCGCTGGCGTCGTACGCGCCGCGTGCTGGAAATTACCGGCGGATTTTTCACACTGGTGCTCGTGATTTTTCTGGTGAACGTCTTCCGCAAGCCGGAACTGCCGGATATTTTGCAGGCCGCCACGCACTGGGGACTGCACGCCGTCCCAACAAGAGTGAAGTCCAAGATTCCGCCGCGCGGGCGCAAGCGCAAGATCGCCGCACTCGGAAAAATCCCGCAGAATTACGACCCGCTGCGCGCCGCGTTTTACGTTGGCGACGACCCCACCAGCTTCGCTTCGTTGAAACTGCATTATCACGATATTGACTTGCTGATTCCCGAAGCGCTGCACGCGTCTTCGCCGGATGGTCGCCTGGACATTGATCAGGATCCGAAGCTGGGTTCCTGGATGCAGACCAACGGCATCGAGCTGCCGGTTATGTCCATGGTGAATAACTACGACGGCAAGGAATGGGTCACCACGCAGATGGCGGAAATGCTGGCGAGCTCCGTCGCGCGCGAGCGCCTGTCGAAATCACTGGCGAATTTTGCCACCTCGCAGCATCAGTCCGGCGTCGTGGTTGATTTCGAGGGGATGCCGCAGACCAGCCAGCCGGATTTCTCGCGGTTCATTCACGACTTGGCGGTCGCGATGCATACCGCGAACCTGAAGCTCATGGTCGCGGTTCCGGCCGCCGATTGGACCTACGATTACAAATATTTGGGCGCGCAGGCCGACGCCGTGATCCTGATGAACTACGACCTGCATTACCCGACCTCGGACGCCGGCCCCATCGCACCGCAGGATTTCTTTGAACGCAATATCGCAAATATCGTGAAGATTGTTCCGCCGAGCAAGATCGTGATGGGCATCGCGAATTATGGCTACGACTGGCCGGTGAAAACCAAGACCAATCCGCATCCCGTTGCGCAAGCGCTGACGTTTCAGCAGGGAATTATCACAGCGGTGGAATCCGAATCGGACGTCACCTTCGATCCCGACACGCTGAATCCGCATTATTCCTACGAGGACGAACATAACCAGCTCCACCGCGTGTGGATGTTGGACAGCGTCACCGCCTACAACCAATTGCGCGCGGCCGAACGCGCGGGCGTGCGCGGCACCGCGCTTTGGCGCTTGGGCATGGAAGATCCTTCGATCTGGTTCATTTGGGACGCGACGCACGCCGACGACGCCACGCGCGCGAAAATCGAAGAAGTTCCGCCCGGCTACGACATCATTCTGGAAGGCGACGGCGACATCTGGCGCATTACCGCGACGCCGCAAAGCGGCAGGCGCACGTTCGACTACGACTCCACCAGCGACGTTTTCGACGATGAGTCGTATCAGAGCTACCCGCTCTCCTGGCGCATCGAGGAAATGGGCGCGGACCCGCATAAAGTAGCGCTCACTTTCGACGACGGCCCCGATCCCGATTGGACGCCAAAAATTCTGCAAACGCTGAAGGAAAAGAATGCCACCGCCACGTTTTTCGTGATCGGTGAATCCGCCAATCAGTATTCCGACATCGTGAAACAGGAATATGCACAGGGCAACGCAGTCGGGAATCACACCTTCACGCATCCGGACTTTGAGACCATTTCGAAATCGCAGCTGCAGATCGAATTGAACCTCACGGAGCTTCTGCTCGAAAGCAATTTGGGCGTGAAGACGCTGCTTTTCCGCCCGCCCTACGGCATTGATCATCAACCCGAAACCGCCAGCGAAATTCAGATGCTGCCGTTGCCGCAATCCATGGGGTACATCATCGTCGGCGCGCGCGTGGACCCCCACGATTGGGGCGAAATCAATGGCGGCGCGCCGCCGCCGACGCCGACGATTGTCGAGCGCGTGTTGCACGATGCCACGCAGAACAAGGGCAACATTATTTTGATGCACGACGGCGGCGGCGATCGCGCCAACACCGTTGCAGCGTTGCCGCAAATTATTGATGGGCTGCGCGCCAAGGGCTACCAGTTCGTTTCGGTTTCGGACCTGCTGCACCAGACGCGCGCCCAGGTGATGCAGCCGCTTTCGCAGGAAGAATGGCTGCTGGTGCGCGCCGATGCTTTCATCTTTGAAGTTTTCCGCTGGTTCCGTGCGGGAATTGCGTTCATCTTCGTCGCTGGAATCTTGCTGGTCAGCGGGCGCGCGCTGATCATTGGCTTGCTGGCTCTCGTGGAAAAATTGCGGCCAGCTCCGGCGGATCATCCGGAATACAAGCCCCGGGTCACCGTGTTGATTCCCGCCTACAACGAGCAATCTGCAATTGTGGAGACAGTGAGCGCGGCGCTTTCTTGCGATTATCCGAAGCTCGAAGTGCTGGTAGTGAATGACGGTTCCACGGACCGCACCGCGGAGCTGGTGCGCGCCAATTTCAGCAACGACTCGCGCGTGCGGCTGATCAATCAATCCAATCACGGCAAGCCCGCCGCGCTGAATCACGGTCTGGCAGAAGCCACCGGCGAAATTATTATTTCGATTGACGGCGATACGATTGTGGACGCCGAAGCGATTCCGCGGCTGGTTCGGCATTTTGCGGATCCCAAAGTGGGCGCAGTGGCCGGCAACGTGAAAGTGATGAACCGCAATCGCTGGCTCACTCGTTGGCAGGCGCTCGAATACATCACCAGCCAAAACCTGGAAAAGCGTGCTTTTGATCTGCTGAATTGCATTCCGGTGGTTCCCGGCGCGGTGGGCGCCTGGCGCACGGATTTGCTCCGGGCAAATCATGGATTTTCCGGCGACACCGTGGCGGAAGATACCGACTTGACACTAACCATCCGCCGTAACGGATGGAAGATTTTGTATGACGAGGACGCCATCGGCCGCACGGAAGTCCCCGAAACCGTGGAAACACTGATCCGTCAGCGATTCCGCTGGACGTTCGGCACTTTGCAAGCCGTGTGGAAACACCGCGATGCAGTCGGCAAGCCGCGCTACGGCACGCTCGGCTGGGTGGCCATCCCGAATATTTTCTTGTTTCAAATTGTATTGCCGCTGGTCTCGCCGCTGATTGATCTGCTCTTCTTGCTTTCGATCGCACTCTGGGGACTCGCGCAACTACGCATCGCGCGCTTGCCGCAATTGTGGACGCTGCAGGACGTCGAGCGCTCGCTGATTTTCTTCGCCATCTTCATGATGATTGACCTCTTCACTTGCGTGGTCGCGTTTATTCTCGAACGCCACGAGGATTGGACTTTGCTCGCGCCGCTGATTCTCCAGCGCTTTTATTACCGCCAGATGATGTACGTCGTGCTTTTCCGCGCGCTGAAAGAAGCCGTGCAAGGGCGGCCCGTCGGCTGGCGCGGGGTGGAACCGCAAATGCCCGCACCTGTCGGGCAGGCATCGGACTAGCAGGCACCAAGATCGTAGTTTTCCCTACAGCGTTGGACCCTATCCTCTCAAGCGAATACCCGATTGGGACGATTTCCGCGGGAGTGTACGGTGTTGGCTAGCCTAGCGTTTTCCAGTGTGTCGTGGACGAAATCGGAATCGCAATTTCATTTGCTTTAAACCTAGCAACTCGAATTCACAGGAGGAAATAGCGCCGATGCGAGATCGTTCGACCATTCTTACAGTAGGAAAGGCGATCGTTGGTTTTGCGGTGCTGGCGGGACTGTTTGCGTTCACCGCGCCGCGAGTGCGCGCAGACGACTGCCAACACGACACCGCCAAAATTGATCACAACCTGCACGAGGCTATCAAACACAACGGCCCGGACAGCAAGGAAGCCGATCACTGGCGCCATGAACTCGCGGAACAGCGTCAGCGCTGCTGGGACAAAGACCACAAGTGGTGGGACGAAGATACGCATACTTGGCACACCGAGCACGACTGGGATGCTCACGACCACGATCACTAAGCCGTTGATCCCATCACCGAATTGAAGTGTCGTTTGGCTGCGTCGCTTTCTGCGGAGGGCGGCGCAGCCTTCTTTTCGTATTGCGATTTGAAGCAATACTGGCCTGTCGCCGCATTTCGCGGAATGTTTTGCAGATGCGCTGGGTCTTCTGGTAGCATCGAAGAATGTGATGGGCTGTATCCCGATTTCTGGGAGCGGCACCGGAGGCTACAATGAGTGTTGCACCGCGTGCGGGCAACGGCAAAGTGACCGTGCCTGACATTCTTTCCCGCAAGACGCATTCCCTCGCCGGCCATTTCGAAACCAAGCCAAAAATTACGTGCCTGACGGCCTACGACTATCCCACTGCTCGCTTGCTCGATGCAGCCGGCGTGGACATTTTGCTCGTCGGCGATTCGCTGGGCATGGTGGTGCTCGGCTACGACAGCACTTTGCCCGTTACCGTGGATGAAGTTCTGCACCACACGCGCGCGGCGCGGCGCGGCACACAGCGAGCGCTGCTGGTTGCCGATATGCCTTACGGCAGCTTTCACGTTTCGCTCGAAGAATCCGTGCGCAATGCGGTGCGCTTGGTGAAAGAGGGCGGCGCGGAAGCTGTGAAAGTCGAAGGCGGTGAGCGGCGCATCGAATTGATCGCGCGGCTGGTGGAATCGGAGATTCCGGTGATGGGCCACGTAGGTTTGACGCCGCAATCCATTCACACGCTTGGCGGATTCCATGTGCAGGGCAAGACGGCCGATGCCGCGCGGCAGCTCGAACGCGACGCGCGTGCCGTCGAGGCCGCCGGAGCGTTCGCAGTGGTGCTGGAATCGGTGCCGCGAGAAATCGCCGCGCGTATCACTGAAAAGTTGCACATCCCCACCATCGGCATCGGCGCCGGCCCCGATTGCGATGGCCAGGTTCTGGTGTTCCACGATTTGGTGGGCTTGACGCAAGGCCACAAACCGAAATTCGCGCGGCAGTACGCCGATCTGACCGGAGAAATCTCGCGCGCGGTATCGAGCTATTGCGACGACGTGCGCCGCGGCGATTTTCCATCCGACGCCGAATCGTTTCACGCGCCCGCGCAATCGCGCGAGCAACCGCTGGCGCGCCAGCGAACCTGATTCGCGCTGCTCAGCGCCAGAATCAAAAAATGGGAGTACGCCGATGAACGTGGAAGATTTTCGCCTGCTGTATGATTACAATGCCTGGGCCGATCACCGCACTTTGGACGCCTGCGCCGCGCTAAGCTCCGAGCAATTCACCCGCGACCTCGGCTCCAGTTTCGGTTCCGTCCGCGACACGCTGCTGCATATCATGCAGGTCGAATGGCTCTGGCTGGAGCGCTGGCACGGCCGCTCGCCCACTTCTTTCGCCGCGAACGGCGAGTATTCCAATGTGGAATCCATCCGCGCTCGTTGGCTGGAAATTGAGCGCGACCTGCTTGATTACATCGCTTCGCTCACGACTGAAGAAGTGCAGCGCGTCGTGCGGCACAAGACGACGGCCGGCGTGCCGCAGGCGGCACCACTCTGGCAGATGTTGCAGCACCTCGTAAATCACGGCACGTACCATCGCGGCCAAGTCGCGACAATGCTTCGCCAATTAGGCGCGAAACCAATCGGCACCGACTTAATCTATTTCTACCGCGAGCGCGCTGCCCAGGCCAAGGCATGACGTCCGCGCGACGTTGCATCCTCCTCGCGCGACCTTGATGGAAACAATCCACACAATTGAATGGATGAAGCGGATCGCGCACGACGCCCGCGCGTCCGAGCGCAGCCTCGGCCTCGTCCCGACGATGGGCGCGCTCCACGAAGGCCATTTCTCGCTGATTCGCGCCGCGAAGCCGGAGTGCTCGCCGGTGGTCGTCTCGATCTTTGTCAATCCCACGCAATTCGGCCCAACCGAGGATTTCACCAAATATCCGCGTCGCATCGAAGGCGATCGCGCCGCGCTCGAAAATCTCGGCGTGGATTATTTATTCGCGCCCACGGCGCAGGAAATGTATCCGCCGGGTTTTCGCACGTCGGTCACGGTTCAGGGTTGGAGCGATCGGCTGGAAGGCCGCTCGCGCCCGGGACACTTCAGCGGTGTGGCCACCGTCGTACTGAAGCTTTTCGAAATCGTGCAACCGCGCCGCGCCTATTTCGGGCGCAAGGACGCGCAGCAGGTGCGCATCATCCGGCAGATGTCCGCGGACTTGAATCTGGATGCAGAAATAATCGTGCGGCCGATTCTGCGCGAAAGCGATGGCCTCGCGCTTTCTTCGCGGAATGTGTATCTGCAGGGAGACGATCGCCGCGCGGCTGTAACGCTTTCGCGGTCGCTTGGCGCGGTGCGTGATGAAGTTGCAAAAGGCGAGCGTGACACGACGCGATTGCTCACTGCCTTGCGCCACGTGCTGGATGGCGAACCGCGAGTGGCTCTCGACTACGCGGAAATAGTGGACGCCGAAACGTTCGAGCCGGTGCTGAGCCTGCGCGGCGCATGCTACGTATTAATCGCAGCGAAAGTCGGCGCGACGCGCCTGATTGACAACGCTTTGATCGAGCAGGACGGAAAAAACTTCCAGGTTCTGGTCTAGCCGCTGCACACAGAAACGCCGCACAGGCGCCAACGCTGGTTTACTCTTTGCCTTCGATTGCCGCCAGCACTTCGGCGGCGTGCCCTTTCGGCGTCACTTTATCCCAAATCTTGCGAATCTTGCCGTCCGGACCGATCCAGTACGTCATGCGCACGATTCCCAGGAACGATTTCCCAAGAAAACTTTTCATGCGCCGCGCGCCGTACGCTTCCACCACTTCAAATTCAGTGTCCGCCAGCAAAGGGAAAGTGAGCTTATGCTTCACCTTGAATTTCGCCTGTGCTTCCACGGAATCGCCGCTCGCGCCAACGATGGCCGTCTTCAAATCTTCGAACTGCTTGAGGGCGTCACGAAACTCGGACGCTTCGTTCGTTCAACCCGGTGTATTCGCCTTCGGATAAAAATAAAGAATCAGGTTCTTGCCCTGAAAATCCTTCAGCGAAACGGTTGCGCCGCTGTCGTCAGTGGCGCGGAAGTTCGGTGCCTTGTCGCCTTCTTTTAACAAAATTATCTCCATGAGGACCGGGCTAAGACTCCGCGAGCACGCGCTTCAGGATTTCGTTGACGATTTGTGGATTGGCCTGGCCGCGCGTTTCCTTCATCACCTGCCCGACGAAAAACTTAAACACGCCTTCGCTGCCGGAGCGGTACTTTGCCACGTTGTCCGGGCTTTTCGCAACCATCGCCCGCGCAATCGCTTCAATCGCGCCGGAATCCGAAATCTGCGCCATGCCTTCCGCCGCAATAATCTCCGCAGCTTTTTTGCCGGTATCGAACATCGTGGCAAACACTTTTTTGCCGCTGGCCGCGGTGATTTCGCCGCGTTCGACGATCGCGAGTAGCTCCGCCAGCGCGCTCGGAGAGACGGGACAATCCTCAATCTCTTTTCCGGCGTCCTTCAACCGCCGCAGCAATTCCACTGAAATCCAACTCGCCGCGGCTTTTGCGGGCGCCCCGGCACGCACCACCCCCTCGAAATAATTGGCCAGGGCGCGCGTCGCTGTCAGCACTCCCGCATCGTATGCAGCGATACCGTACTCGCTCACGAACCGCGCGTGTTTCGCGTCCGGCAATTCCGGCATGCTGCTGCGGATTTCCGCCACGAGCGCCGCCGACGAAATCAGCGGCAGCAAGTCAGGATCCGGAAAATAGCGGTAATCGTGCGCGAATTCCTTCGAGCGCATCGGCTCGGTGCGCCCGCCTTGGACGTTCCACAAACGCGTTTCCTGCACGATCGTACCGCCCGCCTCGCTCACGCCGATCTGCCGTTCGATTTCGTATTCCAGCGCGTGCGCCAGGTAGCGGAACGAATTCAGGTTCTTGGCTTCCACTTTCGTCCCGAATTTCGGAGCGCCGCGCAAACGCACGCTCACGTTGGCGTCGCAGCGCAAAGAGCCTTCTTCCATATTGCAATCGCTCACTTCCGTGTACTCCAGCACCTGCTTCAAGGTCGTCAAATATGTATACGCTTCGGCGGGCGTTCTTATATCAGGCTCGGAAACTATTTCGATCAGCGGCATGCCACAGCGGTTGTAATCAATGTAGCTCCAGCGGTCGGAATCCGCGAAGCCCTCGTGCAGGTTTTTGGCCGCATCCTCTTCCATATGGACGCGCGTGATGCCGATGCGCTTCGTCGCGCCCGAGGCTTCGACCCCCAGCGAGCCCTTGATTGCCAGTGGAAGTTCGTACTGCGAAATTTGATAGCCCTTCGGCAGGTCGGGATAAAAATAATTCTTGCGCGCAAAAATCGAGCGCTCTTGCACATCGCAATGCAAGGCCAGCGCCGCGCGGATAGCCAGTTCCCGCGCCTTGCGATTCAGCACCGGCAACGCTCCCGGCAATCCCAGGCATACGGGGCAAGTGTTGCTATTCGGCTCACCGCCGAAACGAGTCGAGCAGCCGCAGAACGCCTTGGTCAGCGTCTTCAGCTGCGCGTGCACCTCAAGCCCAATCACGGCCTCGTACTTCGCCATAATTTCTGGCGTGACGGTCACGCGCGATGCGCCTTGTGCCATTGAACCCATCGGGACCAAGGATTATATCATTCGCGCCAAGCCCTCGCTCGCAGCTCTGTCGAGGTTCGAAGAAACCCACGCGCGGGAGCGCAGTTTTATTCCGCGTGTCGACCGCCCGAAGGCAGATCGACCTTGAATCCGGCCATGAAGTTCAGCCGCAGCGACGGAAAGCCAAAGGCCTCCTCGTATCTCTGGTTCAGAAAGTTATTGAGGCGCCCGTAGATCTCGATGCCCTTGGGAAGATGGTAGGCGAAGCCCACGTTCATCAGCTCATACCCGTGATTTCGGAAAAGGCAGGGAAGCATCAGTTCGCAAGCGAACGTCCCATCGTTCGGCTCTACGTCCAGCACTGCGCCGCGAATCGTTCCGTTCATGTTGAGCATCAATCGCTTGTGCGTCCAAGTCGCGTTGAATCCAGCGGCGTTGCGCGGACGGCGAAGCAGCGGTTCTCCGACGGCGAAGGGATCTATGGGCTCCGTAAAGCCGTCCAGCGCCAGGATCGCGGTATTCATCCAGGTATACGAGCCTGAAAACTCCAACGATTGAAACGGGTGAATGCGAATCGTCGTCTCCAGTCCATCGGCCCGCGACTTTCCAATGTTCTCCGAATCGAAATTGGTGGGCAGGTCGCCGGTGGTCACGATTTGATCCTTGAACTTGTTATAGAAGTAGGTCACGTCGAGAATAGCCCGGTCATGCGCCATCCGTTGCTCGATGCCCCCGTCGTAGCTGATGCTTTCCTCAGGCTTCAGAGCCGGATTATTCGTAAACGCAAGTTCGAATCCATCGGGCGCGCGGAAGCCGGTTCCAAAACTGGCGTGCAGGCGAGTTCCGCCGAAAAAGCCGTCGCCCTCTCCTTGTCGCGCCAGATACGCGGCGGAAATCCGCGGCGTGACCTTGACGAAGGTATTCTCCGGAATACCGGGCTGACCTGTGTCGTTGTTGAGCGGAACGGAATCGGTTTGAATGTCGTCCACGCGCACTCCCACGTTGATGAACCAGCGATCGGAGGGATTCCAGCGGTTTTCCGCGAAGAACGCGTAGCTATTGCGCCCCAGCAGAAACGGCAAGTCGCCGGACCCTTCGACAAAGGAATTCTTGAACTGGTCGCGGTCGTATTCGAATCCCGCCACGAGCGTGTCTCTGGAAGAAACCGCGATCTCGCTCCGGGTATTGGCCACCACGCGCAGATTATTAGTGAAGGAATTGCCTTCCGACGGCGAAAAGATCGTGATGCGGTCCGTAGAGACGCTTACCGTGGTGACCTGCTGAAAGCGCGAAGAGAACTGTTCGATTTCTTGCGCTTGGTAGCCGAAAAGATTCTGATTCTGGTGAGTGAAGGGGTCGCGTCCGGGAAATAGATCATCCGGGTCCGAGCCCCAGGGGCCGGGCAGCCCCACCACGCCTGCGTCGCCGAAGATATTCACGTTGAATTTGCGGCGCTGCGACCGCGAATAGCCCAGGCTCACTGTGGAAGTCTGATCACGGTAACCATCGTTCTGAATTTGTCCTCTCGTTTGCAAACGCGACAAGCTGTAGGCCCAACTGAACCCCTTGTTCAATCCCGCCCCGGTGGTCGCCACCCGCCAGGTGTACAAGCTGCCGGCTTCGCCCAAAAAAGAAAAATGCGGCGGACCGTTACCTCGAATCGTTTCGATGTTGATCACGCCCGAGACAGCATTCGACCCGTACAGCGCGCTCTCTGGGCCGCGAATCACTTCCACTTGTTGCACGCCTTCGGCAGGCAGCGGCGACAGATCGAACCCGCCCCCGAAATCGTTCAGTTCAATTCCGTCAATCATGACCAGGTTGTAATTCGAATTTCCTCCCCGAATGAAGGCGCTCGTAATCGTTCCGCGTCCTCCTGACTGATTGATCTCAGTGCCAGGCAGGCCGCGCAGCACGTCCACAGCTATTTGCGCGGCCCGGTCATCAATTTCCTCTGCGGTGACGACGCTGACGGAAGAGGCGATCTGTGACGTAAGTTCGCCGCCCGGCGCAGCGGAGACCACCACGCGATCGAGTAGCGCGCTCAATTTTAGATGGAGGTCCAGGGTATGCTTTTCGTCGGGTTGCAGAACTACTTCGATAGGGAGCTGGTCAAAACCCGCTGCCGTAGCCACGACTTGATAGGCTCCGGCCAACAAGCCGTCAAATTCGTATTTGCCTTCTGAGTTTGTTTCGCGTTGTTCCAGTTGCGCCATGGCGTGGAGCAGAGTGACTCGCGCGCCCGCCACCACGTGGCCGTCGGGATCAAAAACAGTTCCGGCAATCGCTGCCGCATTTTGATCGCGTGGCGCGCCGGAGCTTGCCGCTGAAGTATTGGAAGTTTGGGCCCGGGTGGCAACGGCAAAAAACAGGAAGAGTGAAGCTAAAGGCAGAAGAATCGTGCGCAGTCTCATTTTTCCCCCTCTCCCTCTCGCGCGGGAGTTGAAGGTGGTCCGGATGAATGCGCGCGCCGCCTAAAGCGCGTGCAAATCCGGATTGAGACTCCGCCGGTCTCCTGGCTTGGCGGCTTGCCGCGATTTCATCGCGAAATTTTGCGATGAAACCTGGGCATCAGCGCGGCCTTCCCATCCTGCACTGCGAATCGCCGGCGTGGCATCTAGCTAGAGCGTTGCCTTACTGCGATTCTCCGCTTCGGACAGTGGTGCGCGCCGAAAAATTCTCCGCCTTACAGTCGCGCGGCGGCGACGGTTTTTCACCGTCTTCCCGTGCGCGGAGTCTCCTGTGATTGTGGACGGCGCCGCGACAATTCCGCGAATGCCGTTATGCAATAAAGAACTAATGGTTACCGCTCAAAATCACGCGTGGCCGGCCGCTCAAGCGAATCTCCACTTCCAGCGGCGTCTCGAACACTTCTTCCAACACTTCGCGTTGATACACTTCCGCGGGCGCACCCATGCGCAAGCACTTGCCCTTGTGCATCAGCGCGATGCGATCGGAAAATTCCGCGGCCAAATTCAATTCGTGCGTCACCACCACCACCGTATAGCGGTTTTCATCCGCCAGCCGCCGCAAACGCCGCAGCAATTCCACTTTCCCGCCGATGTCCAGATGCTGCGTCGGCTCATCGAGCAGCAATAATCCCGGCCGTTGCGCCAGCGCGCGCGCCAGAATCACGCGCTGCTTTTCGCCGCCGGAAAGCTGGTCCATCCAACGGTCGCGCAACGAATCCGCGCCCACCTGCGAAAGCGCATTTCCCGCCATCAGGCAATCTTCATCGGACTCGAAGCGCAATCTTTTGCCGTACGGATAGCGCCCTTGCAGCACGTATTCCCACACCCGCAGAGAAAAAAGCAGCTCGCTTTCCTGCGACACCAGCGCCACCTGCTGCGCGCGCGCCCGCGGCTCCAGTTCGCTCACTTCCTTGCCGTCCACTTCCACGCGGCCTGAAAGCGGCTTCAACAATCCCGCCAGCAATTTCAGCAGCGTTGATTTTCCGCTGGCGTTCGGGCCGAGAATTGCGACCAGCTCACGTTGCTGCGCCTCAAAACTCACCGGACCCAGAGTGAATTTCGGCGCGGAGCGATCCGTCGCTGAATACGCGTAGCTGGCCTGTTCGACTTTCAGGCGCACGTGCGCGGGCTCCGCAAAAGGCAACGGATCGGGCGCGAGCGACGCTTCATTTCCCACCGGACTCATCGCATCCTCTTGCGCATCAGGTAGATGAAAACCGGCGCTCCGGCGAGCGCCGTCATCGCGCCCACGGGCAATTGCGTCGGAGCCACCACAGTGCGTGCCAGCGTATCGGCCAGCACGATCACGATCGCCCCACCGATCGCGGAAGTCGGAAGCAGCAAGCGATAGTCGGTACCGAAAAGCAAGCGCATCACGTGCGGCACCAGCAAACCGATATAACCAATGGCGCCGCTCACCGAAACTGCCAGTCCCGTCAGCACCGAAGCGGCGATGTACACGACTATCTTCACGCGGTTCACGTTCACACCCAGGTGCCGCGCTTCCTGCTCGCCGGTGAGAATCAAATTCAAATCCGAAGACGTCGTGTACATCGCGCCCGCCGCCACCACAAATATCAAAAACAAAAATCCGAACCAGCCCAGCACGTTCGTAGTCGGAGGCGGAGCCGTCAAATCACCCATCAGCCAGAACGTCATGCTGCGCAGTTCCGTGCCGGTCACCATGGTCAGCAGAAAAATAATAATCGCCGAAAGAAACGACGCCGCTACGATTCCCGCCAGCAGCAGAGTCGCGCTATCGAGTTGCCCGCCGCGCCGACCCAGAAAATAAACAGCCGCAATCGTCGCCGCCGCGCCCACGAATGCAGCGAACTGAATTGCGCCTACCGTATGTGGAGCGATAATCAGGCTCAGCATCGCTCCGAGCGCCGCGCCGCTCGAAACACCCAGCACGTACGGATCGGCCAATGGATTCCGCAGCAACGCTTGGAATCCTGCGCCGGCCGTGGAAAGCGCCGCGCCCACCAAAATTCCCAGCGCGATGCGCGGCAGCCGCAATCCGAAGACCACCAGCTTGAACTCCGACGGAATCGCATCCCATTGTCCCAGCGCGCCGTGATAGAGCGTGGCCACGATATCGCGCACGCCGAGGGGGTAATCGCCCATGCGCAGCGAAATCACCACTTCGATGAACAGCAGCACGCCCAGCCCCGCGCAAATTCCCACGATGCGTTTGGGCGTCAGCGGGCGCATGCGCTACGCTCCTTGGTCAAATTAGCCGTGGCTGCAAAGTACGGCCCATATTCTATTTTCACTTTTCCATTTTCCGGCTGTTTCGCATCGAAAACTTCCGGATGAAAATCACGCGCCAGCTGCTCGATCGCCGGGATCAATCCCGGCGAAGGCCGATCGATTTCGTCACTGGCCACCACCACGTGCCCCAATTTCACTGCCTGCAAATCGCGCCACGCGGGACGCGTACTCAGATTGTTCACCTGCGCTGACCCCTCCGCCTTCATATGGTCCGGCGTCAGAACAATAAAATCCGGCTGCAAGCGAACGACTTCTTCCATGCTCGCCTGCGGCCAATTCTGATCGGATGTAATCACGGACTCCGCGCCGGCCCAGCGCAGCGCATCGGCAATAAAGGTATTCTGTCCGATCGAAATCAGCGGCTCCTCCCACACCACAAAAAGTACGTGGACCATCGGGCGGTCCTGCAAGCGCGCGTGCAGCGCGTCGAGCCGCTGCTGCATATCGGTCACCATCTTCGCGCCTTGCTCCTTTACGCCCAGCAGGTCCGCGATTTGCCCGGTGGAATCCAGCATTGCGCGCACGGTGTGTTCGTCGCTGGTTGTGTAGACCGGAATTCCCAACTTCAAAAGCGCGTCCGCCGTTAGCGGCTGATTGATGGAAGTGGACGCCAGCACCAGGTCCGGGTGCATCGCGACAATCGCCTCCAGGCTCGGGCTCTGTGGACCGCCGACGTGCGGCTTGTCTTTGGCGGCCGGCGGAATGTCGCAATACGTCGTATCGGCGGCGAGTTTGCTTTCCAAGCCCAGCGCGTAGATCGTTTCGGTCAAGCTCGGCGCGAGGCTAACGACTCGCTCGACGTCCACGGGCACCGCCATGTGCCGGCCGGTTTCATCCGTGATTATGCGGACGGGGGCCTTGTTTTCAGCGGCTGCCACGTGCGCGGACGGCGTCGCCGGGGCCGCTGGATTTGCAGCCGCGGACGAATTCTGCTGGCGCAATAATGTCGCTCCGGAAGCCGCGCGCGGCACGCCGCCTGTGAATGCGCTGCAGGCAGCGATCAGCGCCGCAGCCAAAATCAACCGTGTTGTACGCTCGCCCGCCAAAATAGTCTCCCGCACAATAAAAAAGCCTCGCGAATAAAGCGAGGCGTCTCGCCACACTCTTTCTCGCGAAGAGTGTCAGCTTCGACCAGTTCCGGTAGGTTCCCTGACTTTCAACCGATCGCCCGGCGCAACTTCATTCCAAAGCGCGCCTTTCAGCGACAGCCGATTACAGTGGCGGGACCGTGGCCGATTTTCACGGCCTTCCCCAAAAATTGAAAGCAGCCCATGCCGCTTGCAATTTTCGCTCTGTCAGCGCGTCTCGTGCGCCAACAAAGCTACCCGAGCCAGCTAAGTTGTCCTCGCCGAGTGTAAGCGCCCCAAGTTTTGCTGTCAATGAATTGGAAAATGGAAAAGAGAAAATAGAAATTGGAAATCGCACGCGATCGGCATGCAGCGGCGCTTTGCACAGACTCCGCGCCGTTGACTTGCGGTGACAATGCTAGCGGTTCTTCCACTTCGGAGCGCGCTTTTCCACCAACGCGCGCAAACCTTCCTGCGAATCTTCCAAATCGGCAAGCTCGTTCAAAAAAACTTTCATCGAATTGCGCACGCCCTCGCGCAAAGGCAATCCCAGGCTGCCGAGAATCGCTTTCTTCGCCATGGTCAACACCGGGCCAGACTGCGCCGTGACGCGCGCTACCACGTCGTCCACTTTTTCCACCAATTTATCTTCGGGCACCAGCCAGTTCACCAGTCCCACTTCCCGCGCACGCTCCGCGGACATCGCTTCGCCCGTCAGCACCAATTCGAGCGCCAGTTTTGGTCCCAGAATGTAAGGCAGCACAGCCGCCGCAAGAGGAGGGAACGCACCCAACTGGATTTCGGGCTGCGCAAATTTTGCGTTCGGCGTCGCAATCACCAAATCGCCCAGCGCCGCCAGTTCCGCGCCGCCGCCAAACGCCGGACCATTCACCACCACCAGCACCGGCTTCGAAGTATCCAGCATCGCGGCGAACGCATTGTGAAAAGCGTCCAGCAATTGGAAAACGCGCCGCTGCGTATATTCGCCCAACTCGATGCCGCCGGAAAAAGTCTTGCCCTCGGAATCTAGCAAAATCAGTTTGATCTGGCGTTTCTCGCTCACCGAATTGATGCCCGCCGCCACTTCCATCAGCATGCGTTCGTTCAGCAGATTCTGCTGCGGACGATCCAGGCGCAAGTGTGCCACTTCGCCTTCCAGGCGAAATTTGACGAACTGAAAATCCTCGATCAGCGGAGGGCGCGTCGCCAGCGTTCCCAGCATTTCCGGCACACGCACATCCACGCCACGCCCGCGCGCTTCTCTGGTTAAAGCCATCGGTTTGGTCCTCGATACTTCATCAAACTCCCGTCGCACCGGCGCGCCCGCTGCCAAGCGTCTCGTCGGCTCGGTTGTATTCTGGGAAATCGAAATCGCGCGGATTCGGCTTGATTAGTCGCGCGTCGGCACCCGGCCCGCCACCTTCATCCACTCCCGCGCGCGCTCCATCAGAATATGCGTGAAGCCGCCCTCCAGCACGATTCTCACGAAATTGGCGTAGAACAGGAATCCCATTTGCGTTTCTCGTTGACCCAGTATTCGGTTTCGGCCCTGCGCAGCTGCTAATCGCGAGCGCATGCGAGCGAATCGCATCAATAACGACGCGCGCACGCCGCACAAGCCGACTCTAGAAGCCTAGACTATCTTCCGCGCAGCCGCCACGACGGACCCGCGCGCATGCATACAATCCGCCACGTGTCCGCCGGACAACTCCAACCTGTCCTTTCGTACAGGTCGCAGCGCAACGCTCGCTCGAAAGTCATGCGGGTGTCATCCCGAGCGCAGCGAGGGATCTGCTTTTCTTTTAGTCCTTCGCAAAAAGTCAGATTCCTCGGGCTAAATTCGCCCGCGGAGTGCCATTTTGTGTTTTTGGGGCGAGATATGCAGCGCTCTGACTGCGCCAGGAACCATTCTGTGTTAGGTTTTTCTGTCGCGAATACTTCGAGCCAACTACAAATGAAACTAATCCTCGCCTCCAGTTCCCCGCGCCGCGCCGAAGTTTTGCGCAATGCCGGATTCACGTTCGAAATCCGCCCGGCCCCCGTGGACGAAACTCGCCTACCCCACCAATCCGCCGAGGCCTACGTCGAGCGTGTCGCCGAAGCGAAAGCGCAAGCGGCAGCCGCGCAAGCGCGTCAAGCAGGCGAGCCCGCCATCATCATCGCAGCAGACACCACCGTGCTCATAGACGGCCACATTCTCGAGAAGCCCGCAGACGCCGCCGACGCTCGCCGCATGTTGCGCCTGCTAAACGGCAGAACCCACGAGGTCCTCACCGCTCTCGCCGTGATTAATATCGCCACCGCGCAGGAATCCCTGCACGTGGAAAAAACGCGAGTGGAAATCGTCAAGCTCTCGGAAGAGGAAATCGCAAACTACATCGCCACCGGCGAACCCTTCGACAAAGCCGGCGCCTACGGAATCCAGGGCATCGCAGGAAGATTCGCCGCGCGCATCAACGGCTGCTATTTCAATGTGCTAGGGATGCCGCTCTCGCGGTTATGGGCCACGCTGCACGAACTGGGCTGGAAAGAATCCGATACAACGTGACGAACAACCAATCCCCAAAAGAAAACGGCGGCCACCCAGGCCGCCGTCACAGTCCTGCCATCACAATTCCTCTAAATCGAATCCCGCAGAAAAACCAAACTTACCGTTACTTCTTCTCTTCGGTTGCCGTGGACGCCGGCGTTGCCGGAGTTGCGGCCGGCGGATTCGCCGGCGGATTTGCCGCAGGTGTGCTGGAATGCGGGCCGTTCATTCCATCCTTAAAGCTGCGGATGCCTTCGCCAAGCCCGCGCATCACTTCGGGAATTTTCTTTCCCCCGAAAAGCAGCACGATGATCGCCAGCACGATTAACCAGTGGATTGGGCTGAACTCACCCATAAGTCACCTACCTTCGAAACGCTTCTGAACTTTACAGGGCAGCGCGCCGCCTGCGCGCCTGCCAATCAACCGAGTATAACACGCTCATCCCCCACCCGGCGCGTCACCTGCTCGCGGTCCAGGTGCTCCAGCAAGGGAATCGCATACTTCCGCGTGACGCCTGTAAGTTCCTTGAATGCAGTGATTGGCAAGCGTTCGCCGCGCTCTTTGCGGTACTTCGCGAGCAACTCCCGCAGCCGCGCCAGCGCCGTGCGATGAAACACCAGGTCCTGCGCGATCTTCACCAGCACTTTTTCGCGCAGCAGGATCTGCAAAATTTTCTGCGCACGCGGCGCGTCCACCGGTAGATTTGCCAGCACGCTGGCGAACGCCGGCACCGCGAGCCCGGCGCGCGCGAATTCGCGCTCGATCAATTCCTTCGCCTTCGCTTCTTCCGCCGAAAGCTCGATTTCACGGCCAGCCTGCCGCACCAGGTCGCCGGAAACGGCCAGCGCTCGCGCATTCACCAGATCGTCCAGCGCCGCTTCAAAAATTTCCACGCGAGTGTCCCCAGCGCGTGCGCGCAATTCCTGCTTGGGAATTCCCGGCAGCAGCGGATTCGCACGATGAAACGCCTCCACGGCTTTGCGTGCAGCTACCGCGCAATCAGCCACGACCTGGGTCGCTACAATCAGCGCCGGCTCCGTCGCCAAAATTCGCGCGCGCTTTTCCACCACGAGTTTGTGCGCCGCCACGCGCGCTTCGGCGTCCGTCCATCCCGCGCGCGCCACGATTTCAGCAAACGTCATGCCGTGCGGCGTAACCTCCAGCAGCCCGCCAAGGATTTTCTGTGGGTTGCCGCGCTCCCAGGTTTCGAGAAACGGCAAGACGCCGGCGTCCTTATGCTTATGCCGCGCGGCGCGCGCATCCAGCACCGTGCCGCCCCCGACAGTCACGACCGGTGAAAATTGCCGCAGGATAAACCGGTCGCCCGGAAGCACCATCACGCGCCGATCCAGCCGCAATTGCGCAAACGCTGATTCACCCGGGTTAATTTCGCCCGCGCCGTCCAGCAAGACCACCTCTGCAACTGCCTCAGCGGTTCCCTGATGAAAATGCACCCGCGCGCGATTTTTCAGAGGCTTAGCCGAACGCAGCAGCATCACTCGCGCGTCCAGCCTATCGGTAGCAGCAAAAATTCCAGCAGGCGCAAGAACCATGCCGCGCTCGATTTCTTCGCGCTCGATTCCTGCCAGGTTCACAGCCGTGCGCTGCCCCGCCACGGCGCGCTCGATGCGTTCGCCGCCGGAATGCAACCCGCGAACGCGCAGCGCTTTGTGTGAAGGCAGCAACTCCACTTCATCTTCAGCATTCACCGCGCCGGAAATCAGCGTCCCGGTAACCACGGTGCCGAATCCCTTCATCGCAAACGCCCGGTCAATCGGCAGCCGGAAATGCCGCGTGGCATCCTTCACTGGCACCGCTTCTGCTGAGCGCGCCAGTTGCCGTCGCAAATCCTCCAGACCCGCGCCCGTGCGCGCGCTCACAGCCACCATGGGCGCCGCTTCCAGAAAAGACCCGCGCACGACCTCCTCAATCTCCAGGCGCACCAATCCCAGCACGTCGGCATCAACCAGATCGGATTTCGTGATCGCGATTATTCCGCGCGGAATTCCCAGCAGCCGGCAAATATCGAAATGCTCGCGCGTCTGCGGCTTGATGGATTCATCCGCCGCCACCACCAGCATCACCAGATCAATCCCGCCCACGCCCGCCAGCATGTTGCGCACGAATCGCTCGTGCCCCGGCACGTCCACGAGCCCCAGCCGCGCGCCCGGCAATTGCAGGAACGCAAACCCCAGGTCAATCGTGATCCCGCGCCGCTTTTCCTCTTCCAGCCGGTCGGGATTCGTGCCGGTGAGCGCCTCCACTAGCGCGGATTTCCCGTGGTCGATGTGCCCGGCAGTCCCGACTATGATGTGTTTGATTTTTTCCATGAAACGCCGACGGGGGGCGCACCCATGCTATCGAAGAAGCGAACAAACCGTCAAATTGCAGGTGGCGCGCGAAGCTCAGCGATTTCGGCTATTTGGCAAGGCACACACTTCGCGAATCCGCATCGGAATCCGGAGAAAAGGCGAATCGGCTCGCGATGAACAAACAGCTTGAGCTTACCCGCGCCTCCGGATATGGTCTTGACCTGCTATTCATCCGCTGCCAGCGAAGGACACACTGATGCAACGACTGCTCTCGTTCGTACTCCCCGCTCTGCTGTTGCTCCCGCTCCTGGCCGCCTCGCAGTCGGCGCCGCCGAAAACTCCGGTGCGTGACGTCACCGAAGAATATTTTGGCGTCAAAGTGGTGGATCCCTATCGCTGGTTGGAGAACACCTCCGACCCGGAAGTCGTCGCCTGGATGAAAGCGCAAAATGATTACACGCGAGAAGTGCTCGCGCGCATTCCGCACCGCGATGAATTACTCGCGCGCATCACCGCGCTCGATAACGCCAGCGACGTAGTCTCGGGGGTGCAGGTCTGGGGCGGCCGCTATTTCTATTACAAGACGGCGCCTGGCTCTGACAATCGCAAGCTCTTCACGCGCGACAGCCTCAGCGCGCCCGAGCGACTTTTGATCGATCCCGAAAAGATGACCACCGCGGAAGGCGTCCACTACTCGATTGATTATTTCCAGCCATCCATCAACGGAACGTACGTCGCGTACGGCGTTTCACCCGGCGGCTCGGAAAATAGCGTCCTGCACGTGGTGGAGAGCGCTACGGGAAAAGTGTTGAGCGATAGCATTGATCGCGCCGAGTTTGCTTCGCCCAGTTGGATGCCGGAAGGCAAATCGTTCTTTTACACGCGCGCGCAAAAGCTCGCTCCCGACGCGCCGCCCACCGCGAAGTATCAAAAACTGAAGGTGTATCGCCACACTCTCGGCGGTGATCCGGATAGCGAACCTCTCGTCTTTGGCTACGAAGCAAATCCCGGCGTAAAAGTGGACGAGAACGATTTCGCGACCGTGGCTTATTCGCCGGGCGCGCCGAAATTTTTGATTGGACTCGTGATCCACGGCGTCAAACGGGAATTCGACATTTATGCCCTGCCGCTTGTAGACCGACTCAGCGCAGCCACCGTCTGGGAAAAAGTCGCGAACCAATCCGACGACGTCACCGGTTTCGATGTCCACGCCGATCACATCTTTCTGCTTTCACACCACAGCGCATCGCGTTTCAAAGTCTTGCGCACCAGCCTCAGCGCTCCGGACATCGCGCACGCGGAAGTCGCCGTGCCCGCCAGTGAAGTCGTGATTACGGGGGTAGCGGCCGCAGAAGACGCGCTCTACGTGCAGGACCTGGATGGCGGCATCGGACGCCTGCGCCGCTTGCCTTACAGTGGCGGCAGCATTCAATCCGTGAAGCTCCCGTTCGACGGCGCGATTCAATCACTCGTCACGAATCCCACCGAATCCGGCGCCTGGCTTGAACTCACTTCCTGGACCAAGTCCCCGCTCTGGTATTCGCTCGATCCCAAGACCGACAAACTCACCGACACCGCGCTCGTGCCTCCATCCCCGGTTGACTTCTCGCAGATCGAATCCGAGGAAGTGAAAGTCAAAAGCGCTGACGGCACCATGATTCCGCTCTCCGTCATTCACCAACGCGGCATCGCGCTCGATGGTTCGCATCCCGTGTGGCTTTCCGGTTACGGCGCGTACGGCATCACCTACGATCCTTCGTTTTCGCCCACTTGGCTGGCGTTTCTCGAGCGCGGCGGAATTTACGCCGTCGCCCACGTGCGTGGAGGCGGCGAGTACGGCGAAGATTGGCACCAGGCAGGGCAGCTGCTCACCAAGCCGCACACCTTCGAAGATTTTATCGCCTGCGGGGAATACCTGGTCGAACACAAATACACTTCCCCTTCGCATCTCTCCGGTGAAGGCACCAGCGCCGGAGGAATCACCATCGGCGGAGCCATCACTCATCGCCCGGAATTGTTCGGCGCCGCCCTGATTCGCGTCGGCGATTCCGATTCGTTGCGTTCCGAAACGATGGCCAGCGGCCCCGCCAACATTCCTGAATTCGGCACGGTCAAAGATGCCGACGGCTTCAAAGCGCTCTTCGCCATGGACGCCTACCAGCACGTCAAACCGGATACGCCGTACCCCGCGGTGCTTTTGACCACCGGCGTGAACGATCCGCGCGTCGCTCCCTGGCAAGCCGCCAAGATGACCGCGCGCCTGCAAGCCAGCACCAGCAGCGGCAAACCCATTTTGCTGCGCGTGGATTACGACGCCGGTCACGGCCTAGGCTCAACCAAATCGCAAAGAGATTCCGAACGCGCCGACGAAGTAGCCTTCCTACTCTGGCAATTGGGCGTCCCCGGCTACGCGCCAGGCCCCGTCGTCGCAAAGTAGTCCGGCGGAGGGCAGCAGGTAGGGGCGGGTCTCAGACCGGCCCACTGTGCGCGTATGCGCGCACTCAAACTTACAGAGAGGTAAGTTGTGCGCAGACGATTGCTAAAACGGGCTAGCGTTTGCCCCTTGCTCGCGCAACGGCGGCGCGGTGGTTGATCCCTGAAATTTCGGCTTCCCCAGCTTCACGATCCATATCCCGCTATTGATGTCGTTAAAGAAAATCAAGCCATTCGCAGGCTGCGCGCCCCAGGTAAACGGCAAATTCGCGCGATAACCCGCCGGATCTCCGGTCCAGAAACTCGCGATCTCACGGCCCTGCTGATACAAATTCCCTCGCAACTCGCCGGAAATATCCAGCACGCGTCCACCGCCCGCATAATCGCCCAGATACAAAATATCGTTGTCCGCCCAGACGTTGTGCATCCCACCTTCCGGCACTTCGTAATTGGCCACTTCGCGCGGATGCTCGATGTCGCTCACGTCCATCACGTGCAAAATTCCGCGCACGGGAATCCGTTCTTTGCTGGCGATATCGAAATAACCCGGGAAAACTTCGTCGCCCACGTAAACGTAATTCTTGTAACGAAACGTCGTGTGCGTCCCCGCCAGCCAGCCGTTCCCGTACAGCTCGTAATGATTGAATTTGTACTGGGCCACCAGTTGCGGATGCTCGGGGCTGCCACCCTTCATCCCATTGCCGACGTCCAAAATCACCAGCCCGTCGCGCCAATAGGCCAAATACGCCAGCCCATCCTTCACGTACAAATCGTGCAGATACCTCCCTGTAGTGATCATCCCTTCACCCAGCGGCGAAGCGATGGTTTGCTCTTCGGATTTTTCCGTTTGCCAGCGCGCCACTTCTTTCGGGTGCACGGGATCCTGAAAATCAATCACGCGCAACGAGCCGGTAGCATCGTCCGTGATGTAAACGTAATGCGTATTGATGAACGCGCTGTGCACGCCGCCCGTCACCGTCTCCGTGTATTCCGAAAGCACCTTCAGGTGCGCGGGATCCGAAGCATCAAAAAGCACGATTCCATTCTTGCGGTTCGAAGCGCCTTCGCGTGTGAACACGCCTACTTTTTCATCCGGCGTGGTGCTCACGTCGTTGAAAAGCCTCGCGTCCGCTTTCAAACTGTCGAGCGCCTTCGGATGCGCGGGATCGGAAACGTCGTAGGCGTAAATCTTGTCGCCAAATGTCGCGACGTAGAGATGATTCCCCACCACCCACTCTTCCATCGTTTGGATCACTTTGCCGTCGGCGTCCTTCGTCGGAATGTGCGACACCACTTCCAGCTCGCGTTGCGCATTGCGCGGCGCCACTTCGATCGAAGCCACAGCGCTGTGATGTCCAATGGCTGCAGTGACCTCGTACGTCCCAGGCAACTCCGCCACGAACGCGCCATCCGGATAAATCGTCGCGCGCGGCCCGCTCACGCTCCAGTTCGTCAGCAAATCTTTCACGCCGCCGGCTTTGCTTTCGGGCTTCGCCGTGAAATGCACCACGTCGCCAGTCTTCGCCGTCGTCGCAGCGGGCTCGAGCGCAATCCTCTGCACCGTATCCGCCACCACGCGCACGGAAACTTCGCCGCTCACCGGACCGCCACTCGCAACCAGCGTTGCCGTGCCCGGAGCCACCGCCGTCACCAACCCCGAATCGTCCACCTTCGCGATCGCAGGCGATTTCGAACTCCACCGAATCGCGACGTCCGTGCGCGGGTCCCCGTTCGCTGAGCTCGCCTTTGCAGTGAGCACGGTCGATCCCCCAACGGCCAGCGCTTGCGCGAGCGGCGCCACCTCTACTTTCGCCGGTGGAGGCGTCGCCACTTCCACAGTCGTGAATCCGGTTTTGCCCGCCACCACCGCTGCGACGGTCACCTTTCCCGCCGCGCGAAAAAGCACCGTACCGTCGCCATCCGCGCCCGCGGTGTCCGGCGGCAGCGCCACCCACAGCATCGGTTTCACGTCCAGCACTTTGCCGGAGGCGTCCTTCGCCACCGCCGTGAACTTGATCTTGTCTCCCACCTTCGCGTGAACGCCGGCCGGCGTCACTTCCACGTTCGCGGGCTTTGGCGGAGTCGGCGGCGCGCCTACTTCCTGCGCGCAAATCACCGGCGCCGCAGCCAGCGCGCACACAAGCATCCAACCGGCTACGCACTTCGACCCATTCTGCATTGGAAACTCCCTCGGTGGGAAAAATTGTCGGAAGAGAACTTGTACTTTGCCAAGCGCTTTGTCAATAGCAAGGGGCGAAAACGGAGATCGATACGTCAGATCCAGGGGCAAACAACAGGCGTCAAGGGCCGGGCGCAGCGGCACCCGCAATTTCTTTGACGATCGCACGAGCCGCCTCGCGGGGACCTTTCGCCGCTGTGATCGGCCGGCCCACCACCAGGTAGTCCGCCCCCGCGCGAACCGCATCCGCAGGCGTCGCCACGCGCGATTGGTCATTCAAAGCGGCGGCGGCAGGACGTACCCCCGGCACCAGGATCTTGAATTCCGGGCCAAACGTCCGCCGCACCGCCGGCGCCTCGTACGCTGAAGTCACCACGCCATCGAGCCCAGCGTCCTTCGCCAGTTGGGCCAGCGCCAGCACCCGCGATTCCAGCGAGCCTTCCATCCCAATCTGCTGCAGAGTCGCCAGATCGAAACTGGTCAACACCGTCACGCCCAAGAGCAGTGGCCGATTCTTCCGGCTACCCACAGCCTCCCGCGCAGCCTTTAACCCAGCAAACCCGTTCGCCGCGTGCAAAGTCATCAAGCGCACACCCGGCAGCTTGCTGGCCGCAGCCACAGCATGACCAACAGTATTCGGAATGTCGTGGAATTTCAGGTCCAGGAAGATGGCAAATCCCAGGCCCGCGAGCTTCTCAACGGCTCGCGGACCCTTGGAGGTGAACAGCTGGCTCCCGACCTTGAACGTGCCCACCACCCCTTTCAGTTTCCGCGCCAGTGCAACGGCTGGACTGAGGTGGTCTATATCCAGGGCGACGATCAGTTTCCGGGATGGGTTGTCGCGGGGCGTTCGGGCACCTTTAGGAGTTCGAGCCGGACTTTGGCGAGCCCGTGCTGGTCGAATCCTAGCTTACGTGCCACTTCGTAGGAAACATCTAATTCGCGTCCTTCCACGTACGGTCCGCGGTCGTTGATCCGGACCACTTGGCTGCGGTGGTTGCGTGTGTTCACCACCCGGACGATCGAGCCCAAAGGCAGGGTCGGGTGCGCGGCGGTATCTGCATACATGTCGTAAGTCTCGCCGTTGGCGGTCGAGCGGCCGTCAAAATCTTCCCCGTACCAGCTCGTCGTGCACTCCCATATCGCCAAAGGCTTGGGCTGGCCTTTCGTGGCGGTCTTATTGTTGGTCTTGAAGGTGGTTTGCAGCGAGGCGGCATCAGCTGGAGGAGGGTTGCCCGGATTTCCTGCGACCGTGGGATTCACGGACGGAGTCAGGACGAGCAAACCCATTCCTAAAAACACCGTCTGCAGCACCACATAAATCTTGCCTCTCATGTTCACCTAACCCTTATTTGAATCAGCTAGATTTTACCTGTTCCGAGGTACAGCTGGCAATCAGTTTAACGCTGTAGAGCTCCTCGTAACTTGCTGATTTCAAATGTATTTTCGTCCCGGCACCACTTCTTAAGACCCGTCACAAGCCGCTCCGAAGCTCTCGGGTCCACGAAATGTGCTGTGCCAACCTCCACCGCTGAGGCCCCCGCGAGAAGGTATTCAGCGACATCTGCTGGTTTTTCAATCCCTCCTAGTCCGACCACCGGGATTTTCACCGCCCGGCAAGCCTCATAAACCAGCCTCATGGTTATAGGCTTTATGGCTGCGCCCGACAACCCTCCCGTCGTACTACCGAGACGGGACTCGCGGGTGTGTGCGTCTATACACAGCGCTGGGTAGGTGTTTGCCACCACCAGGGCGTCCGCTCCCTCGGCCTCGCACACCTTCGCCGTAACTCCAATCATGTTAACGTTCGGGGATAGCTTCACCCACAGAGGACGCCGCGCGGCAGCCCGCGCAGCCGCCATCACAGCCGCCGTAAGGCCGGGGTCGGTACTATATTCGATCCCGCCTCTCTCGACGTTTGGGCAGGATATGTTCAATTCGTAGGCGGCCAGCCCCTCGGCACCCTCCAGGACGTCTATCACCTGGCCGTATTCGACGACCGTGCGCCCAAAGACATTGGCGATGATGGCCGTTTTGTACTGGCGCAGCAGCGGCAGTTTTTCGGCGACAAATGCCCGCACCCCGATATTCTGCAGCCCGACGGCGTTCACCATCCCGCTGGCCGTCTCGCAGATCCGCGGTGCCGGCGCCCCCTCCATCGGCTGCGCGGAAAGCCCCTTCACGACGATCCCACCCAGCCGGTTCAAATCCACCAGCTGCGCGAACTCGATCCCATACGCAAACGTACCGCTAGCCGCAATAATGGGGTTCTTGAGGGAAACACTACCGACGCCGACGCGAAGGTCAACTGAAGCGGGCCGCGAGGAAGCACTGGACGCCGCCGGCGAACTCACACCCGAAGCTTACCATACGCCGCGAGCAAGCAGGAGCCGCAAGCTACTCCCTCAGTCGGCTCGGGCATCCGTCGGATGTATGCATCGGCACTGTGTCGTCACAACCAACGCCAACATTTTGTCCTGAACAGACTTACGTGCGCTTGCGAGCAACAATCAGGTTTTGCGGGCAAACCTCGGGGTCATCGATGTAATCGCACATATCGAAAATCTCCTGCCAACGTTTTTGGACGTAGCCGCGCGGGATGCAAGCCTCCCCCCAGAATGACCATCGACCTTCTACTCCCAGGCTTTCGTAGCAGAATTGCCCGTTGTCATACGCCGAGGTCGCCGCATCGACGTCCACGAAAATCCTTGCCGATTGCTTTAGCCAATTTGGCTTCTCATCAAGCCGTGGGTCGTCCCGCAGGGCCTTGCAAAAGTGGATAAAATCGCGCGATCGAGTTGTGGCGATCAGCATGCCACCGGGCTCAAGAAGCCGGTGAAATTCCCTAAGCAATGCCAAGTGCATTTCCTCGGGTAGGTGCGAAAACACCGAAAACAAATAGATCAGGCCAAAAGAGTTTGCTGGGAGTGAAGTGGGGGGATATGGCTCAATTAAGTTTACCTTGCACCATTGGTTCGTCTCTCGACAGAATCGGACAGCGTCGGCGCTATGATCAACACCAGAGAGCCTTTCTGCCTTCGACGTCCTTCAGGAAGAACCGAATAATTCTGCCCCAGCCGCAGCCGAAGTCCAGAACGGCACGACAAGACCCGATCGGCCCCACGTGCGTCTCGTAACATTTCTTGAAGACTCGGTACGCATTAAATCCCTCTCGGAGTGTCCATTCGCCCGAACTGCCTGTGTAATTCTCCTGCCCGGAAGCTTTCGGCAGTTTGGGTACGATGCGTGCAACTGACTCCCGTCTCCTTCGACCTGTAGTGTTCAGCCAGAACCATGTTTCGTCGTCGATTCCAGAGAACCAGTCCTTTGGGCCGGTACCTCGTTTTTTGCTCCGCGCCACCACTCGGTGCACGACTGGCTCATTCTTGATGTGTCGCCAGACCGCGGGTGCGATATAACGAAGCTGCATTTGGCCGCAGCCTCCCATTTCCATTCTCGTTACGTAAAAAACTTACGCCCCCGGCCATTGCGCGTCAAGTTTGGTGCCCCGCGTCGCACACACGCGTTCCGCGGACTACTCAAAGTAATCGGCATGCTTGATAAGCGATAGTCGGAAAGTGACCCAATGCCGCCAATCCCTCAATGTGAAAACTCAGAGCGCCTTCGCGCGCGTGATTGGCCCATCCGAATTCCCATAGGATTCCGCGCTGCGGAGTCGCGGCTCTCTGTGTTAGGATGAGGCGCCAAAATGCGCGTCGTAGAAAAAAGACAGCTCCTCTCCGCGGACGAAATCGGTCGCACCCTCCAGCGTTTGGCGCATGAAATCGTCGAAAAAAGCGGTGGCACCAAAGACCTCGCGCTCATCGGGGTCCGCCGCCGCGGTGTTCCGCTCTCCGAGCGCCTGGCGAAGACAATTCGAACCTCTTCCGGTGTGGATATTCCGGTCGGCACGATTGACATCACGCTCTACCGCGACGATCTCTCCACCATAGGCCCGCAGCCGGTAGTCCACTCGAACGAAATCAATTTCCCGGTAGACAATCGCGACCTGGTGATCGTGGACGATGTCCTCTACACCGGCCGCACCATTCGCGCCGCCATGAACGGCCTGTTCGATCTAGGCCGCCCCAAGCGCATTCGACTCTGCGTCCTGATTGATCGTGGCCACCGCGAAATGCCCATCGAAGCTCAATTCGTCGGCAGCCACGTGCAAACCAGCGACACCGAAATTGTGGAAGTGCATCTGAAAGAAGTGGACGGCGACGAACGCGTCGTGCTCGTAGACCGCGTCCCGTAGCGCGCGGGGTCAGCTTTAGCGTCTGTATTGCAGCGACACTTCTAGGGAAGGGCAGGACTTAAGTCCCGCCGCGAACGCGCTAATGGCTCTGGGGCTTTAGCCCCTGAAGCCGCGAATTTACGATTGCTACGCAAAGAGATTCGCCCGCAGAAACGCTCTTAGCAAAGGGAAAAAGTGCTGCAGCGCCTGGAACACCTGCTCGGAATTGAAGACCTCACCAGCGAACAAATTACATTTATTCTGGACCAAGCCAAGCCTTTTCAAGAATTCCAGCGCCACCCGCTGAAAAAATTAGCCACTCTGCGCGGCAAGACCGTCGCGATCGCCTTCTTCGAAAGCTCCACGCGCACGCGCATCAGCTTCACCACCGCCGCCGCCCGTCTCGGCGCGGACACCATGAATCTTCAGGCCGAATCTTCCAGCCTGAAAAAAGGCGAATCGCTGCTCGATACCGTCCGCACGCTCGAAGCGATGCGCCCGGACGGCATCGTCATCCGCCACAGCTCTTCCGGCGCGCCCGAATTCATCGCCCGCCGCCTCGGCATTCCCATCGTCAATGCCGGAGACGGCACGCACGAGCATCCCACGCAAGCGCTGCTCGATGCGCTCACCATTCGCGACCGCAAAGGCAAGCTCGAAGGCTGGAACCTCACCATCCTGGGCGACATCCTCCACAGCCGCGTCGCGCGCTCCAATATCCACTTGCTCAGCAAATTTGGCGTCCGCATCACGCTCTGCGGCCCCGCGATGTGGGTCCCGCGCGAACTCGAGACTCTCGCGGCCAATATCCGCCGCGTTCCGCGCATCGAAGAAGCGCTCGAAGGCGCCGACGCTATCATCGCGCTGCGTGTGCAAACCGAACGCCTGCACGAGCCCGCGCTAGCGCCCGAAGAATACATCCTGCGTTACCAACTCACGCCGCAGCGCCTAAAGCTAGCGCGCCCGGACGCGCTGGTCCTGCATCCCGGCCCCATGATTCGCGGCCTGGAAATCGACGACGCCGTAGCCGATGGCCCGCAATCCTGCGTCCTCGAACAAGTAACCAACGGCCTCGCTATCCGCATGGCCCTGCTCTACCATCTCGTCGGCGGTGCGCCCGTCGAGCCGCCTGCGGATAAACCGCACGCCAAGGAATGATCGAATGTTGCTAATCAAAAATGGCCGCGTGCTTGATCCCGCAAGCAAAACCGACGCCACGCAAGACGTCCTCCTCGACGGCGCGCGCATCGCAAAAACCGGCGCAAATCTCGCCGCCCCCGATGCTGAAGTTTTCGATGCCACTGGCGTGATCGTCGCTCCGGGCTTCATCGACCTGCATTGCCACCTGCGCGAACCAGGCCAGGAAATGTCCGAGACCATCGAAACCGGCACGCGCTCCGCCGCTCGCGGCGGCTTCACTGCAGTCTGCTGCATGCCGAATACGCAGCCAGTGAATGACAACGCCTCAATCACGCGCGGAATCGTCGAACGCGCCGCAGCCGCAGGCGGCGTCCGCGTCTGGTCCATCGGCGCCGCCTCGATCGGCAGCAAAGGCGAAGCCCTCGCGGAAATTGCCGCCATGAAGGACGCCGGAATCGTCGCCGTCAGCGACGACGGCAAGCCCGTCGCCACCGCGCGCCTGATGCGCCAGGTAATGGATTATTGCAATACGCTCGGTTTACCGGTGATTGACCACTGCGAAGACCCGTCGCTCTTCGCCGGCGGCGTGATGCGCGAAGGCCCGCGCTCCATGCGCCTCGGACTGAAGGGCATTCCCGCGGAGTCCGAATCCATTTGCGCCGGCCGCGACGTGGAACTCGCCGCGCTCACTCGTTCGCGCCTGCACATCGCGCACATGTCCACTACGGGCGCGCTCGAACACGTGCGCCTAGCGAAAAGAATGGGGCTGCGCGTCACCTGCGAAGTCACCCCGCACCATTTCACGCTGTGCGATGAAGACGTCCGCTACGACACCAATTACAAAATGAATCCGCCGCTCGCTTCCCGCGCGGATGTCTCCGCGCTGATTGTCGGCATCGCTGACGGCAACGTAGACGCCATCGCCACCGACCACGCCCCGCATCATCCAGCAAGCAAAGATGTAGAATTCGATCGCGCGCCCTTCGGCATCATCGGATTCGAAACCGCGCTAGCGCTCACGCTCGGCGAACTGGTGCATCCCGGGAAGATTTCGCTGATGCGCCTGGTCGAACTTTTCACGACCGGTCCCGCGCACGTTCTAGGCATCGAAAGAAAAATCGCCGCGAACGAGCCAGCCGACATCACCATCTTCTCCACGCATCATCCGTGGACGTATCGCACCGCCGAATCCCCCAGCAAATCCCGCAACACTCCGTTCGACGGCCGCGCCTTCCAAGGCGCACCCATGGCCACCATAGTAAACGGCCGCATAATCTATCGCCGCGAACAAAGCGCTGCCGCGTCCTAGCTCGCACAAAAAACGCTAGCGTGACGTAACAAAGGGTCCGTAGGGGCGCTGCTTGCTGCGCCGCAGCCTGCCCGGGCGTTCACACGTCCTCGACGCCGTAGGGGCACGGCACGCCGTGCCCGCTGTTCCGGCTTGGCTAGCCCAATTGATTAGGATGGATTTAAATTAGGAAGACCGATGATCCGTCATTCCGATCGCAAAGCCTCGATCACATCAATGCTCGCAGCGCGCGCGGCAGGCAGCAACGATGCCACCACCGCAGCCGCAAGCAGCACGCCCGCCGACGCCGCCACCGTCACCGCGCCCGGCATGCGCATATCGGCAAAGTAACTGGTGGCAAGCCGCGCGAGGCCGTAACCGCATAAAGCGCCGGCGACAATGCCCGCACCCGCCATCATCGCGCCCTGAGCAATCACGCCAGTCAGCAAATGCCGCGGCTGCGCGCCCAATGCCAGCCGTATTCCGAATTCGCGCGTACGCCCGCTCACGGAGAACACCAGCACGCCCGCCACGCCAACCACGGAAATTAACAGCGCCACCGCCGCGAATCCGCCGAAAACGATCGCGTTGAGCTTGTCTGGCGTCAGCGCTTCCGCGCGGATGTCGCCCAACGTCGCGAGCTTTTCGATGGGCTGGTCGGCGGAGACGCCGTGGATGGTCTTGGTGATCGTTGCGATCATCGCGTGCGGATCGCCGGCGGTCTTCACCAGCATCCGGCCGCTCCAACCTTCCTGATCGTTGGGCTGGTAAACCATCATTTCAGGCTGCGGAATGATATGGGTGTCGTCGAAGTCCGCCACGACGCCGACGATCCGGCGCGGTTTGTCGCTGATGCCGATGAATTTGATCACCGGATCGTTCCACGAAATGTGGCGGTTCACGGCGTCTTCGCCGTTCAAGAGCCGCTTCGCCAGGCTCTCGCTCACAATCACGACGAGTTCGCTATCGTCGCGATCGGAGTCGCGGAAGTCGCGGCCGGCGAGGAGCGGAATGCCCAGCGTTTCAAAATACCCGGGCGAGACGCTGCGGAACTGCGCGCGCGGATAATCGGCGCCGTTCTGCGGCGTCTGGCCTTCCATGGCGAACTGCAGCGCGATACTGAGGGGTTGCGTGTCGCGCCACGGCACGCTGAAGCTGGCGGCGGCGTGCTCGACGCCGGGAAGCGCGGCGACTTGCGTGCGCGCGTCGCGATAGAACTGCGCGACCTGCAGGGGCGTCCGGCCGTAGCTCATTACCGGAAGATTGATCGCCAGCACGTTCTTCGTGTCGTAAGGCGCTTGCGTCTGCTCGAGCGTGAGCAACGTCTTCATCAACGCGCCCGCGCCCGCAAGAAGCAGGAACGAAGCGGTGATCTGCGTGACGGCAAATAGCCGCAGCCGGCGCGTGCTGCCGCTGGTGACGCGCAGGCCGCTGCTGGTGAGCGCCGTGCCTTTGGAGACGTCCTGCGCCGGCAAGCGCGGCACAAACGCCAGGAAGAGAGAAGCAATGAGGGCCAGCGCGACGCCAATCCACACCATGCTCGAATCGAGCGTCAAGCCCTGCGCGCGTACCGAGAAGCGCGACGCATAGCGCGAAAGAACTTCCACCATCGGCCAGGCAATCAGCAGGCCCGCCAACGCTCCGCTGCCGCACAGAACCAGGCTTTCCGCCAGCAGGGAACGCCGCAACGCGAACGGCGTCGCGCCCAGCGCGGAGCGCACGGCCAGTTCCGACTCGCGGCGCACCGTGCGCGCGAGAATCAGGTTCGCGACGTTCGAGCAGGCGATCACGAAGAGCAAGCCCGCCGCGGCAAACAACACCCACAGAATCGTTTTGGCTTTCTCGTTGATCTGGTCGTGCATGAGCGAGACGTCAACGCGGTAGTGCGCGTCGGCCTTGTAGGTCTCGGGATGCGCGGCAGTCATCGCGCCGTACACCTGGCGGACTTCGGCGCGGGCCTGTTCGAGCGTGGCATTCGGCGCGAGCCGCGCGAACACTTCGGTCATGCGGTGGGTGCGCCCCTGCACCATCGTGGCGGAAAGGTGGTGCGGGCTGGTCACGACGTTGGCGAAAAATTCAGTCTCGACCGGGTAGGGAACCGACGGTTCCACGACTCCGACGATCGTCCCCGAACGGCTGCCTTCGAAACTGCCGAGCTGCAATGTCTTGCCCAGCACGTTGGGATCGGAATGCAGCGCGTTGCGCCAGAAAGTGTACGTGAGCACGACGGCGCCCTGTGCCTTCGGGCCGTCATCGCTCGGCCCGAGCAGCCGGCCGAGCACGGGCTTCAGGCCCATCACGTCGAAATAGTTGCCGTCCACCACGCCACTCCGAACTTCACGCGGCTCGCCCAGGCCCAGCACGGTGAAGTCGATCTGCGAAAACGTGCCAAGTTCCGTGATCGTGTGCAGGTCGCGGCCGAGGTCGGTGATTTCCGGCACGGAGAACGAGCTGTTCTCCTCGCGATAGCCCGGCGCGCTCTGGCGGATGTAGAGCAACCGGTCTTCGTCGCGGTTCACCAGCGGCCGCAGCAGCACTCCGCGCACGACGCTGAAAATCGCGGCGTTCGCGCCGATGCCCAGCGCTAAAGTGAGCACCACGGTAATGGCAAGGCCCTTGGTACGCGCAAGCGAGCGCACCGCAACCTTCAGATCACGCATTAATAAGTCCAGTGTCAGCATCGTCGTCCTGCCTCCTAACGATGTGGGATCAAAGGGAGTCTTTCCGGTTCCGCCCGCGACGGGCGCGAATCCCGGGTTTCGGGGAGCCGCTCAGACCGAGAGAATATCCCAAGTCACGCGCTCCAAGCCGTACGTTTTTAGAGCTGGGATAAAAATCCGAGCGAACCTAACCGGCACGTCGCCTGCCGCACGCTTCCGCTCGTAAGCTGCACTGGAATAAGGGATTTGTTCGGCAGCGAGCAGCGCCCGCGCTCGCTCAATTGCGCGGATGTGGGACAATGCTGTCGCGCGGCCGGACACTCTGAGCTCGTGCCAGGGTTCGTAGGGGCACCGCTGGTCGAAGATCCGCCGCAGGAGGGCTGCGCCCCGGCTCGCCACTATATCAATCGTGCGGGGAACGCAGCATTGCTTGCACTAGGTGGACCGCTTCGCCGTAAATTCTCGATTGAACCTTCCGCCGCTGATCGTGCCTTTCAACGTGTCGCCGTCAATCGTCGCCTTGTAATCGATCTTCATGGTTTCACCGTCGCGCCCGGCGCGCTGCTCGGTCCATGAAATCGTGTTGCCTGAAACCGTGGCGTCGGAAGTGTTGTCGCCACGCGGCGTTTTGTGCGTCACCTTGAATGTTTCGCCGTCTTTCGCAATCACCAGCGACTGCGCCCAGCCGCCGTGCTCGCCGCCGCCGCGCGCTTGTCCGCCTTCTTGTCCACCGCCACCACCTTGACCTCCTTGGCCGCCTCTGCCGCCGCCTCCACTCATGGTCATGTCCCACGTGCCGACGAAATTCGCTTCCTGCGCCGCAGCCCGCGGCGCGATCATCGCCAGCAGCAGCGCTATCGCAGAGAGCGCCACCAGTCCCCATCGCATGCTTTTCATTTCGCAATCTCCTGTGCGCCGGTTAAATCGGCGAGGTGTAGTGAATGCAAAAGTCACACGAATGTGATGTAGCGACCCACATCGGCCCCGAGTCCTGCGGAGCTGTTCGCAAGAACAGCGTCGAAGCGTTGACAGGGGAACGTGCGGGCCGGGTATTCAGCCGCGTAAGAGAGTCACTCCGGGACGCCGACGCTGTAGGAGAAAGCGGAAGGCTCCATCGGGTACGCCGATATCGCGAGGTGTGCCAGAGTCCCGCGCGGTCAGAGACCCCGTGCACGTACGTAGACACCTCGCTCGGGAACCGGGAGATCCCAAGTTCGCCCAGGGCCGCAGTTGCCCTGGGACGCATCGGGAAGTCCAAGGACGTACACCGATGACGAACGGACTTGGGAAGTCGGACAGCCCTGTAGTACCTGCGAAGTCTCCGAACAAAGCCGGGCAACCGGTGGCGGAGGGGATGGAGGGAAGAGGGCTGGCCAAAGGGAACCTGCCGCAGCAAAACGCGTCCCGGATACAGAGCCGGACCGACGCGCTCAGTGCGCTGGGGCGGGTACGTCAAGCAGCAGCAAAGGATAAGAAGTTGCGGTTCACGGCGCTCCTGCACCACATCTACAACCTGGACACGCTGCGCATGGCCTACTTCAGCCTTAAGAAGGAAGCCGCGCCGGGCGTGGACGGAGAGACGTGGCGGCACTACGGCGAGGAACTGGAGAAGAACCTCCAGGACCTTTCCGAAAGGCTGAAGCGAGGAGCGTACCGAGCGAAGCCGGTGCGTAGAGTGTATATACCGAAGGCCGACGGGCGGCAAAGACCGCTCGGAGTTACGGCGCTGGAAGATAAGATCGTCCAGCGTGCGGCGGTCGAGGTGCTGAACGCCATCTACGAAACGGATTTTCTTGGATTCTCGTACGGGTTCCGGCCAGGGCGCAGCCAGCATCAAGCGCTGGACGCTCTTTATACGGGACTGCTGACGAGGAAAGTGAACTGGGTGCTCGATCTGGATATCCAAGCCTTCTTCGATGGGCTGTCCCACGAATGGCTTGTGAAATTCGTCGAGCATCGGGTTGCAGATCGGCGCGTCGTGCGACTGATCCAGAAATGGCTCCACGCCGGCGTGCTGGAGGATGGGAAACGGATACGAGTGGAGGAAGGGACGCCCCAAGGTGGCAGTGCCTCGCCGCTCTTGGCGAACGTCTACCTTCATTACGTGTTCGACCTGTGGGTCCAAGCATGGCGACGGAAGCAAGCGCACGGCGATGTGATCGTGGTGCGTTTTGCTGACGACATCGTGCTGGGATTTCAGGGGAAAGCGGATGCCGAACAGTTTCGGGCGGAACTCACCGAACGAATGAGGAAGTTCCACCTGGAACTGCATCCCGAGAAAACGCGGTTGCTGGAGTTTGGTCCATACGCGATCGACAACCGGCAGCAACGTGGAGAAGGGAAACCGGAGACGTTCAACTTTCTCGGCTTTACGCATATCTGCGTCAAGAAGAGAAGCAACGGACGATTTACGGTGTTGCGGCAGACGATCCGCAAGAGGTTGCAGGCGAAGCTGAACGAGGTGAAAGCCGAACTTCAGCGACGGATGCACGAACCCATCCCCGAACAGGGCAAATGGCTGCAAGCGGTGGTGCGTGGACACATCCGATACTAGGGAGTGCCCATGAATCAACCGGCGCTGGCGATTTTTCGGTTCCGCGTTGGTTGGCTCTGGCATCGCGCGTTGTCCAGGCGCAGCCAGAACGGCCACGTCCTCTGGGATCGTATGCGGCGTCTCATCACGCGCTGGCTGCCTCTGCCTACTGTCTGTCATCCCTATCCTCTGCGGCGCATGGGCGTTGTTACCTAAGGCAAGAGCCGGATGCGGGAAAACCGCTCGTCCGGATCCGTGGAGGGGGTCATGCGCAATCGTGATCCCTACTCCGACTCGCGCCGAGCCGCTCGGCATCTTGATGCTCAAAAAGACCCGTTTTGTATTGCACTCAGCGCCGCGCGGAGTTCCATAATTTCGTAGCGTCTGATTCCGCGGATCACAATGGACCGCGCTGGCGTTCGTTGCGGCGTGCGCACCCACCCGCCGAAAATTGGGCAACCTACTCCAGCACACGCTCATCAACGAGTACGGGTGAAATGATCATCGTGCAAAGCTACAACGGGCGTTTCGGGATACTGGTTTTCGCGACGCGGCGGACAGCCGCGATTCTGGTGTTTCTCGCGGCCGTCGCGTCACCGGCATTCGCCGCCGCTAAAAACGAAACCTTCAAAATTCCTCCCGTCAAAATCCCGCTGAAAATCAAAGACCAGCAAATCACCATAGT
Organism: uncultured Acidobacteriota bacterium; assembly: GCA_963804625.1. Lineage (GTDB taxonomy): Bacteria > Acidobacteriota > Terriglobia > Acidiferrales > UBA7541 > Palsa-295. Next base: position 587,898 of record CAWDRJ010000001.1, read on the forward strand.
AGCCTCGGGCCAGGTCACCATGGCACCAAAAGTTCACGGCCTCAACGTCGTGAACCTGGGACTCACCGCCGACCTTGCGGAACTGCAACAAAACTTAACGCCGTTACTCGCAGCCGCGCTCGACAAAGACAATCGCTGCTCCGACCGCATCCAAATCCAGGGCGCCACAATCACGCCCATCGAACCCGCCAGCCTGGTGGTCGTGCAACTTCATTACGAACGCTGGGTCTGCGTGAAATTATTTGGCAAGCAGCAAGTCCAGAAGCTAATCGGCGGCAACGCCGTGATTCAGGTCAAGCTCACGCCTTCCGTCGGAGAAGATCACACCGAGCTGCGGCTCATCCCCGAACTGGGCCCGATCCAGGCCGATGGAACGCTGGGCGAACTTCTCCGCGCGGAAAACATCGGCGAAATTCTGCGCGATAAAATTCAAGACGCCATCCTAGCCGCACTGCAAAAGGGCCTCGACCTCAACGCCATTCTTCCTCCAGCCATCCAAGGCGACGTAACCATCCAGGACGCCCAATTCAAAGATGCAGGCAGCGGCCGCCTGATCGTCACGCTCGACGGCGTAGTCCAGATCACCGACGACCAGCTGCAAGACCTCGAAAAACAATTGAAGAGCCGCCTGCCGTTCCACTAGAACGCGCAACCGAAGAAAAGCCAACGGCCCCCAAGCTCTATTGAAACGAGCGACAAGCAGGGAACGACGCGCTAGCGAATTTCCCATCCCAGAATTTCTCTGTGTCTCTGTGGCGGAAGTGATGTGAATTAGTGCGCGGCAGGCTCTGCAGCAGGATGCATCCCGTGTTGTGGTACTTCGTGGACTCCTCGTAGCGGTTGCTCCTGATGAAATCTGAAAAGTTGATTCAGCGGACCGGCGCCTTTGCCGATCGCGTAGGATTTCTCTATGGCCTTCGTAACGTAAGCCTTCGCCAGAATCACAGCTTCGCGCAACTGCTGGCCGCTCGCGAGCTGCGCCACAATCGCCGATGAAAACGTGCAGCCCGACCCATGCGTGTTCGGGCTTTTCACGTGGTCGCCACCGAAGGTTTCCACTTCCGTGCCGATGCACAGCACGTCCGTCGGCTTTTCCAAATGCCCCCCGGTAACCACCACGGCCTGCGCGCCCATTTCGACCAGCTTCAGTCCCGCCGCTTTCATCCCCGCGACATCTTTTACTTCCATGCCGGTCAAAAATTCTGCTTCCGGCACGTTCGGTGTAATCACACTCACGCGTTTCAACAATTCGTCGCGCACGAATTTCAGCCCGGAAGTATCCAGCAATTCCGCGTTGCCCGCCGTGGGACGGAAACACCGGATCCAGCACCACGTGCGCGAATTTGTGTTTATCCAGAAATTCCGTAACCACGGAAGCATTTGCGCGATTCGCCAGCATTCCGATCTTCACGCCCGCGAGCACCATATCTTCCGCCAGCGTATCCAGCTGCGCGCGCAAGGTCGCCGAAGGCGTCGCGTGCACCGAAACCACTCCCTGCGTGGATTGCACCGTCAACGCCGTCACCGCCGCCACGCCGTAGCAATTGTGCGCCGCAAAAGTTTTCAGATCGGCGGCAACGCCCGCGCCGCAAGAAGGATCGAATCCCGCAATCGTCAGGAGAATTGGTGGAGCATGGCCTGAGGTATTCACATGGTTACTCAATTCGAGGAGCCCTCCGCGCAAGGGGTGCAGACAATTACGCCGGCGCTGCCATTTTTCGCATTGGCGCACCGGCTAAGGAAAATGTACGCGCGTTCTTACACGATGCGCAAGAAAAATATTCAGGCGTGAATGGCGAGTACGATGAGTATGAGAGAAAACTTAATTGCGAGGATTGCTCACGGGAAAAGCCCGCGCACCAGCGTCGCATCCGCCACGCGCCCTACCGCCAGCGCGTACGCTCCAGTGCGCAAATGCGTCCGATGCTTCCTTGCCGTCTCATGCACTTCATGAAACGCGCGGCGCATCACCAAATCCAGCTTGGCGTTCACTTCCGCTTCCGACCAGAAGAAGCTCTGCAGATCCTGCACCCACTCGAAATAGCTGACCGTCACGCCGCCGGCGTTCGCTAGCACATCAGGAATCACCATCACGCCTTTGCGCGCCAGCACTTCATCCGCATGAGGAGTCGTCGGCCCATTCGCGGCTTCCGCGATGATTTTCGCCTTGATCTGGTCCGCATTGTTCAACGTAATCGCGTTTTCCAGGCCCGCCGGAACCAGCACGTCGCATTTCATAGTCAGCAAATCGTCATTCGAAATCCGCGAAGTCCCCGGCATCCCCACCACGGTCCCGGAACGCTCCTTGTAACGCATCGCTTTTAAGGGATCGATCCCCCGCGAATTAAAAACGCCGCCGCGCGAATCGCTGATGGCCACCACGCGCGCCTTTTTCTCCGCAAAAAGTTTCGCCGCGATCGAGCCCGCATTGCCAAACCCTTGAATCGCGACACTCGCCCCGCGCACCGACATTTTCTTTACCTTGCACGCCTCTTCCACCGCGATCACGCAACCGCGCGCCGTCGCTTCGTTGCGTCCCTCGGATCCCCCGATCGAAATCGGCTTGCCCGTCACCACGCCCAGCGACGAATGTCCCTTGGTCATCGAATACGTATCCATGATCCAGGCCATCGTCTGCGCATCGGTATAAACGTCCGGCGCCGGAATATCCTGCTCGGGTCCGATGATCGGCAAAATTTCCACCGTGAACCGCCGCGTCATACGCTCGAGTTCGGGTTTGCTCATCCGCTTCGGATCGCAAATCACTCCGCCCTTCGCGCCGCCATAGGGAATATTCACCGTCGCGGTTTTCCACGTCATCCACATCGCCAAAGCTTTCACTTCATCCAGCGTAACGGCCGGGTGATAGCGAATCCCGCCCTTCGCCGGCCCGCGCGCCACGTTATGCTGCACACGAAACCCGCTGAACACCTTGATCTGCCCGTTATCCATCTTCGTGGGGATGGAAACTTCCAGCACCCGCTTGGGCGTGCGCAAAATCTGCCGCAATCCCTGATCGAGCTTCAAATATTCCGCCGCGATATCAAACTGGATCTGTGAGATGCGGTAAGGATTCAGGTCCTCGCGCGGCGCGATCCGCGGAATAGGCTGCATGTTCGCCGGCTTCACAACGGTAGCCATCAAGTCTTCCTTCCTGACGTGCCTGACAAGGTGAGTGATAACTACAGGGCCTGTAGCTCCTACGCGAATCGAAGTTTATTCGAGCCGCGCTGGATGTCAATGGAAACCACGGTTAAAACATGAAATGTTCGTGCCCATACAACCGTGAATTATGTCCTCGGGTCATCCTGTAAGAGCAGCTAACTCATTTATAATAGTAATGTTACATCCGTTGGTCAATCCCTTGTTCCCCCTCGCTCCGCCTCCAACCACGCTCAGGCGCCACGCCAAATTCCGCATTGACCACGCCCTCCCGCGCGAGCTACGCTCCCCCTCGCTACTTTCCCGCACCTCGCAGCCAGCGGGATTTCCATGCGTACACCGCGCCGCAATCTGGAAACCTCCCGCGCGCGTACTGATAGGAGACGCAATTACTCAGACTGGGGAGCAGCAAGCGCAGTTGAAGGTCTCGGACGCGATGCTCGTCGCCAGAATCGTCCAGCGTGATGAGTCAGCGCTCGCCGCGCTATACGACCGTTACGCCGGAATGCTCTCGTCTGTCCTAAATCGCATTCTGCGCGACACCCAGGCAGCCGAAGAGATTCTGCAGGACATCTTCTACCAATTGTGGCGCAACGCCGCGCATTTCGATCCCGCACGCGGCTCGCTCCCCGGCTGGCTGCTGGTGATCGCGCGCAATCGCGCCATCTCCCGACTGCGGCGGCACAATCCCGCGTCCGGCGAAGAATTGATGGACAACACGGTGATCGTTCCCGGCGAATCTCGAAGGCGCGGTCGCCCAGCAGCAATTGCTCGGCAAGGTAAAAAGCGCCATAGAAAATTTGCCGAAGGAACAGCGCGCCACGCTCGAGCTCGCCTATTACGAAGGCCTGACGCACAGCGAAATCGCCTCCCGCACCGGCGACCCGCTCGGCACCGTAAAGACGCGCTTGCGCACCGCGGTGGAAACACTGAAACGGAATTTGCAAATATGAGCGGCACACATCCAACTCGGCCGGAAGATTTCGATCTTTACGCGCTCGGCGCTCTCGACGCCGACGAAAAAGTATTGATCGAAGCGCACGTGGCTTCTTGCCCGGACTGCGCGCAAAAAGTCGCCGAAGCGCAAGGCCGCATGGCCCTGCTAGCCTTCGCCGCTCCGCGCGTCGAGCCTTCGCCCGGCGTAAAGGAAATCCTGATGCGCCGCCTCCACCCCACCGCCGAAGGCCCCGGCGGCAGTCTTGTGCACAGCGAACCGGAACCCGCCGGCGGAATCTTCGCCCGCTGGTGGGCCGTGCTGCTCCCGCTCTCCGGAACTCTCGCGCTCGCCACCATCCTGCTCTGGCTGCACAACGCGCAACTCGATCGCCAGCTCGCCGATCTCCGCTCGACCGTCGCCACGCAGCAAAAACAACTCGAAGAATCCCGCCATATGGGCGACCTGCTCGCCGCTCACGACACCATCGTCGTCCCGCTAGCCGCGCAAAAAGGCGAGCCGCAAGGCGCCGCCCGCGTCGTCTACAATTCCCGCGAAGGCATGATGATGTACGACGGCACGCTCCCGCCCGCCCCCGCCAACAAGGTCTATCAGATCTGGCTCGTTCCGATGAAAGGCGCCCCCATCAGCGCAGGATGGTTCACAGGCTGGCCAGACAACCCCGGCCACATGATGATGAAACTCCCCACAGGCGTAACCGCCAAAGAATTCGCCGTGTCGCTAGAACCAGCCGGCGGCATGCCCCAACCCACAGGCCCCATGGTCCTGATCGGTCCAGTAACGTAACGCCAAGCCCACCGGCGCGCTCCGATCTAATCACCGCGCAGTGATGTGCAGTGCCGACACATCTCCGTGTCCTCAGCAGTTGCCTTTCTCTGTGTCCTCTGTGTTAAAGCAGTTGGTGTTGCAGTTCTCTGCGGACTCTGCGTCTCTGCGGCAGAATTGCCTTACGGTTTTTGCACGGCGGGAATCTTCTCCACGCCCATATACGATCGCAAAGCCTCAGGAATCACCACCGACCCATCCGCCAACTGATAATTCTCCACCAAAGCGATCCAAGTCCGACCCACCGCCAACCCCGACCCATTCAAAGTGTGCACAAACTCCGATTTCTTCCCGCCCGCCGTCTTAAAACGAATCCCCGACCGCCGCGCCTGAAACGCCTCCGTATTAGAACAAGACGAAATCTCCATGAACTCCCCAGCCGAAGGCAGCCACACCTCAATGTCATAAGTCTTAGCCGAAGCAAACCCCATATCCGCCGTACAAAGTTGCATCACTCGATAATGCAATCCCAACCGCTGCAAAACCGCCTCAGCATTCGCCACCAGTAATTCCAACTCCTCATAACTCTGCTCCGGCCGCGTAAACTTGAACATCTCCACTTTCTGAAATTGATGCTGCCGCTTCAAACCGCGCGTGTCCCGCCCCGCCGCCCCCGCCTCCGACCGGAAACAAGCCGTCCAGGCACAAACCTTCAACGGCAAATCGTCGCCATTCAAAGTCTCGTCGCGATGCAAACTCGTCAATTCCACTTCCGAAGTCGGCGTCAGCCACAAATCCGTGCCTTCCAGATGAAACATGTCCGCCGCAAACTTCGGCAATTGCCCCACGCCAGTCAAAGAAGCGGTATTCACCAAAAACGGCGGCAGAATTTCCGTGTACCCATGCTCGCGGGTGTGCATATCCAAAAAGAAGTTCGCCAGCGCCCGTTCCAATCGCGCGCCCAGACCCTTATAAACCGCAAACCGCGCCCCCGCGATTTTCACCGCCGCGTCAAAATCCAGAATCCCCGCCCCCTCGCCAATCTCCCAGTGCGGACGCGCCTTGAAATCGAACGCCGGCGGCGAACCCCACCGCCGCACTTCCACATTGTCCGCCGCCGAGCTGCCCACCGGCACGCTAGCATGCGGAATATTCGGAATCGTCAGCAGAAAATTCTTCAGCTGCTCGTCCAGCTCGTTGATCCGCAAATCGTCCTGCTTGATCTTGTCCGACACTTCCTTCATCACCGCCAAAATCGCCGACGCATCTTCGCCGGCCTTCTTCATCCGCGCGATCCCCTCGCTAGCCTTATTCCGCTCCGCCTTCAACCGCTCAGCAGAAGTAATAAGCGCCCGCCGCTCCAAATCCAAAGCCCGAAACGGCTCCAGATCCAAAGGCTTCCCGCGGTCCCGCCCCGTCTTCTCAATCACATCCAAATGTTCCCGCACATAATTCAAATCCAGCATAGGCGAAGCAGAATACATGAAGTCAGCGACAAGTGAAAAGCGACGAGTGGCAAGGAAAACGCGCGCCCCGATAGAGATAACCGGCCGCTCTTGTCACGAACCAGCGCCGGAGGCGCGGCATAAGTTAGCCCGGCGCGGAAGCGCCGGGACTGCCGCACACAAAAATGCGAGCGCCGTAGGTGCGACACAAGCCTCAAGCCTACGCGCAGCCGACTGGCCCGATTCTGGCAAGCAACCCCGCGCAGGTGGTATATAGAACCCCAGGGCGTGCCGAGGTGCAAAAGATGCCTCACACGTACGTCCAAAACACCATCCACGTAGTCTTCAGCACCAAAGACCGCCACAAATCCATTCCGCAAGAATTTCAGCCCGAATTCTGGTCTTACATCGCCGGCATATGCACAAACCATAAAATTCTCGTTCATGCGATCGGTGGCACCGACGACCACGTTCATCTCCTCATCCAACTCCCGCCACCCGTACCGCTATCGAACACGGTCCTAGCAGGCTGCTGAAAAACTCGGAAATTTTGCAACGGAGCAGCTCTTGATGCGTCCAATGTCGCATGCGAGGAACCGATCAGCAACAAAATCACGTGTTCAGCTACATTTCTCCGGAGCAGCGGGTACGCAAGGACCATCCGCTGCGACCGATCCGCACGATGGTGGACGAGATCCTGAAGCAGCTCTCGCCGCAGTTCAGCAAGATGTACGCGAAAGTGGGTCGCCCGTCGATTCCGCCCGAGCAACTCTTGCGCGCGCAGTTGTTGCAGATGTTCTATTCGGTGCGCAGCGAGCGACTGCTGATGGAAGAGATGGACTACAACATATTGTTCCGCTGGTTTGTAGGGTTGAATTTGGACGATCCGGTGTGGGACGCGACGGTGTTCACCAAGAATCGGGACCGCTTGCTGGAGGCCGAGGTAGCGAAGGAATTTCTGGGGCGGGTGGTGGCACACGCGCGAGAGCAGGGGTGGATGTCGGACGAGCACTTCAGCGTGGACGGCACGCTGCTGGAAGCCTGGGCCAGCTTGAAGAGTTTTCAGCGGAGGGACAAAACGAATTCGTCTCCGCCGGAGGATCCGGGAAATCCCACGGTGGATTTTCATGGGGAGAAGCGCTCGAACCGGACGCACGAATCAAACAGTGATCCAGAAGCCCAGTTGGCGCGCAAGGGCCCAGGCAAGGAGGCCAAGTTGAGCTACAGCGGGAATCTGCTGGTGGAGAATCGCAACGGATTGATCATTTCGAGCCTGGTGTGGGAAGCGACAGGCACGGCCGAACGCGATGCGGCGATGACCATGTTGCAGGATGTTCCAGGAAGAAAGCGTGTGACAGTGGGTGGCGACAAGGGTTTCGATACCGCGGAGTTTGTACGCGAGTGCCGGAACATGCGCGTGACGCCACACGTGGCGCAAAATCTGGCGCGGCGAGGCGGCAGCGCCGTTGATGGACGAACGACACAACACGAGGGCTACCACATCAGCCAGAAGAAGAGGAAGCGTATCGAAGAATGCTTCGGCTGGCTGAAGACCATTGCTCTGTTGCGTAAGGTGCGTCATCGCGGAACCTTGAAGGTGGACTGGACGTTTACGTTCGCGTGCGCGGCCTACAATTTGGTGCGCATGCGAAACCTGATGGCCGTCGCGGTTGGGGCGCAGTAAGTCCGGGCCGTAGTGTCTTTGCACGGTGCTGAAAACGCCACTTCGGGCATTCGGCGGCACCGAAAACCGAACAAAGGGCCAGTCGCAACTCACAAATAACGCAACGGCAGAAAGAAATTGCCGCCCCAACTCAATTTTTCAGCAGCCTGCTAACAATCAAATCCAATGCCTCGCGATGGGCGCACGATCAGGGCCACAAATTCGCATGGCAGGAAAACTACGCCGCCTTCAGCGTGAGCGCTTCGCTAGTTCCCACGGTCGTTCGCTACATTCAAAATCAAAAAGCCCATCACAGAAAAATGCGCTTCGACGCCGAGTTCATCGCCCTGCTGAAAAAACATGGTATGGATTTCAATCCTAAATGGGTGCTCGGCTGAGTGTGATTACGCCGCCGAATTACCAGAATCACCGTGAACCAGCGCCGGCTTGTCCTGAGAGCCTGCCTGTGGCGGGCTCGAAGGAAGGCGCGGCACAAAATTAGCCCGGTGCGGAAGCGCCGGGAACGCCGAACACAAAAATGCGAGCGCCGTAGGCGCGACACAAGCCTCCAACCCACGCGCGATAACCATGCAGATACCTACTTAAACGTTTACTAGCTCGCTCTGCAAACTATGGTATTCTGCCTCGCCTGAATTTCCGGCCACCTGGCATTGACAATTCCGCATGGGGAGCCCTCCTCCATGCTGACTCGCAAAGCCACGCCACTGTCATCGGCCCTAGCGCTCCTCTGCGTCATCCTCACCAGTTGCGGCGGCTCCAGCTCCCCCAAAGTCACCACTATCACGATTACAACCACGCAATTATCCATCCCGGTCAATGGCACCCTGCAATTCACCGCGACCGCGAACGACCCGAACTCCAACGTCATCACCAATGTCGTCTTCACCTGGACGAGCAGCGCTCCCAACATAGCGAGCATCACGCCTCCAGGCGGCCTCGCCCTCGGCCTCTTGCCCGGCACCACCCAAATCACCGCCTCCGCAAACGGCGTTACCAGCACCCCCGTCACGCTCACAGTTACTCCCGGCTTCCTCCCGACGGGCAGCCTGAACGCTGCGCGCTCGGACGCCACCGCAACCCTGCTCAACAACGGCATGGTGCTAATCGCCGGAGGCATCGCATCTGGAACTTACTTAGCGGACGCCGAACTCTACAATCCTGCAACCGGATCGTTCACCGCCACCGGCAGCCTCAATACCGCGCGTTATCTCCACTCCGCCACGCTCCTGAATAACGGCACAGTTCTGATTGCCGGCGGCTACAACTCCACCGGCTTCTTGACCAGCGCCGAAATCTACAATCCCACCACGGGCACCTTCACCAACACTGGAAACATGACCACAGCGCGCCGCCTTTTCGTCGCGACGCTGCTGCAAAGCGGCAAAGTGTTAGTCGCTGGCGGCGCCGGCGCCACCGATCCCTTGCAGGCAGAATCCGCCGCCGAACTTTATGATCCTGTCACCGGCACCTTCTCACCAACGGGCAGCCTCAATACTGCGCGCCGCCTAACCAGCGGCACACTCCTCGACAACGGCATGGTCCTCGTCGTAGGCGGTATCGATGGCAGCGCAACTCTATCGAGTGCGGAGCTGTACAATCCCGCCACGGGCTCGTTCAGCTTTACAGGTAACCTGAACGTCGCGCGCTGCTACCAATCGGCCACGCTGTTGAACAACGGAAAAGTCTTGATCGCGGGTGGCGCAGTCCCCAACGGTTCCAACTTTGCCGCCGTGTCCAGCGCCGAGCTCTATGATCCCGTCGCCGGAACATTTTCGTTGGCCGCCAGCCTGAACGCGGCTCGCAGCGATCCCATCTCGACGCTCTTGAATAACGGCACTGTGTTGCTTACAGGCGGCGTCGTTGTCACCGCTTCCGGCAACGTATCTCTATCCACTGCGGAGATCTACGACCCAGTGGCCGGCACGTTTGCTCTCACCGGGCCGATGACCACGGTACGTGCGGACCAAACCGTGACCTTGCTTCCGAACGGCAATACCCTGGTCGCAGGCGGCTACGGCACTACCGGCGCGCTAGCCACCGCCGAACTCTACGAGCCAGCCTCCCTCACTCCCGCCGGACTCTCCGCCATCACCGTCATTCCCGCGCCGCCCACCACCCCACCGGTTCCCACAATCTCTAGTAGCACCTACCAGCGCTTCATCGCCACCGGAACCTTCGCCGCAGGAACCCAGCAACTTCACGCTGTCAATTGGACGAGTTCAGCCGCGACCACCGCACAAATCAGCAACGACGCCACGAATCCCGGCGCAGCCGTAGCCGTAGCGTCGCCAACCGCGGCGACTCCGATCACGATCACCGCTACCGCAGGAACCGTCAGCGGCACGACCACGCTCAACGTGCGACCAACGGGTTTCATCACCACCGGCAGCATGAGCGTCGCCCGTGAGGATTTCACGGCGACTGTTCTCAACAATGGATTGGTGCTGGTCGTAGATGGTGATGGCTCGCTCGGGGCTCCGTCTCCAGCGGAACTGTATAATCCCGGGACCGGAACGTTCACTGCCACCGGCACTCCCATTTCTGAGCGTTTTTTCCACACGGCTACGCTCCTGAATGATGGCATGGTGTTAATCGTGGGGGGCATTACCTCCGGTCCTGCTCTAGCTAGTGCGGAACTATATAACCCGGCATCTGGGACATTTACCGCGACGGGCAGTTTGAACAATGCGCGCTATAACCACAGTGCGACGTTGCTCCAGGATGGAAGGGCGCTGATTGCCGGAGGGGCAAGCTCTGTTAATTCCATTCTGGCCAGCGCCGAGATCTATGATCCCAGCAGTGGCGAATTCACCTTCACCGGGTACCTAAATGTAGGGCGTCGTTTTGATTCTGCTACGCGGCTGCCTGACGGTACCGTACTGATCGCTGGCGGGCAAAGTGGGGGCAATTCACTGATTGGCAGCGGAGAGATCTATAACCCTGTTAGCGGATCGTTTTCTCTCACCGGCAGTCTGCGTAGCCCGCGCCTTTACCACACAGCGACCATGCTCGCGAACGGCACGGTGCTGATTGCCGGGGGTGACGATGGCACCAGCGCTTGCGGAACTGAAGCCGACGTTTACAACCCGACCAGCCAACGTTCACGGCGACCGGAAGTTTAAACGTCGCACGTTATCAACACACCGCGACGTTGCTGGCCAACGGAATCGTTCTGGTGGCCGGTGGAATCTCGACTCCCGGCGTGACGGCCAGCGCGGAACTCTACAGTCCCCCGACCGGAACTTTCACCGCAACCTAAGCCCTACATACCGCCCGCGCCGCACACACAGCGGTGCTCCTCAGCAATGGAACGGCGCTAATTGTCGCGGGCCAGGCAACACGCTACTCAGCAGCACGGAACTGTATTATTGAGCTCCGCATAATATAGTGACGTTAGAACAGTTCCGCTTGAGCCCAGAAGCCGGTTACCAGCGTGGTTCGTCGGCGCATGCGACGAAGTGCCATGCGGGCATGCTGACTCAGCTGCCAGAAGGTCTGCGGACAGAAGTTGGGCAGCTCATGTTGTTTCCAGTGGCTCCACAGATACTCGACCGGGTTTAACTCCGGAGCATAGGCCGGAAGGAATTCCAGCCAGAGCCGTCCTTTCTGTTCGCGGACGAAGTCCCAGACTAAACGGCTGCGATGGGTTTGCGAGCCGTCCCAAACCACCAACAGCTTGCAATCGAGATGACGTAGGAGATGCTCGAGGAACTGAACCACCTGAGGACTGCGGATCGAGCCCGGGAAGAGTCGGAAGTAAAAGTTCCACCAAGTCACACCGGCCATGGCGGACAAAGTCTTCCAATTGAAATGATACTGCAGTGCGGGAGTCTCACCTCGCGGGGCCCAGGTTCGGCAACGATGCGGTCTCTGGCTCAGTCCGCTTTCGTCCACGAATACGATTACACGCCCTTGTTTTTGGGCTTTTTTTTAATCTCCGGCCAACGCTTGCGCTTCCACTCGGCAATGGCGCGCTCGTCGCGTTCCAGAGCTCGTCCTGCGGGGCGTTGGCAACTCCAGCCGAGCTGCCGCAAAAGGCGCCACACGTGTCCGGGGTGATAGTCGATCCCACATTCCTGTGCGATCAAATCTGCTACCCGCGCAGAAGTCCACAGTCCGGTGTCATAGCCGAACGCTTCCGGTCCGCGCTTCAGAGCGCGCTCGATGCGCTCCAGATCTGCAGCGCTCAATCGTGGCTTCCGTCCGGCTCGACCGGCTTGCTCCAGACCCGCGCGGCCCTCTTTTTCCAGCTGCTGTGCCCAGCGACTGACCGACTGGCGGTGCACACCGACTTGTCGAGAGACTTCCGACTGACTGACGCCCTTTTCCAGTAAGCGTGCCGCCCGCAAGCGCCGCTGCTCTAATCCGGCAAAGTCGCGTCGTACTCCTCTAGGGTTTCCCATGCACGAACAATAGCACAGAATCCTGAGAATGTCACTATATTATGTGAAACTCAATAGGTCCGCGCCGGACCTTCGGCCTCCCACTCCGAATCAGGTGAATTTCGGGTGCTCATCCTTCCCGAAGTTTGGGAAGGGTGGGAGCTTTTGAATCCTTCTCTTCGATTTTCCCCATTTTGAACCAGTAATTACAAGGTAAATATGGTAACGTGAGTCGGGGCACTTTTCAGCCTCATTGAGGACGCGGCATGGAGACCGGGGCATCGCCAACTGGGGCACCGACGGCAGAACGAACCAGAAGCTCGCGCCAGCGTGCCATCACCACTGTCGCAACCCGTGACCGTCACGCCGAAACAACTGCTCAGAACGATCCCACCGCACGCATTTCTAATCGACAATGGCAGATATTAGAATTCGCCGTAACTGCCAGAAAACAAACAACCGCACCCCATTCTAATCGGCACTTTTTTCAAGTTGTGAACGTCACGAATCGCGCCCACTGCATATCTAGCGAAAGGCCGCTAGTCCGCCACCTCATTTCTATCCGGAACAGACCTTCATTCAGAAAGTTGCTAACTCCCTGAAAGCAAACGAGAAAGTATTTTCTAACCGGAACACGAATCCACTTTTCACCAATCACCACTCACGAATCACCAATCACGCCTTCCTCCCCAACTTCCACACAATCTGCCGCATGATCCCCGTCCACATATCCGCATCGCGCGAAGGCAAATTCAGCCGCCGCACCAGCCGACGCACCCTCTCATCCGCATCAGCCACTTTACGCAGGTCGAGGAACCCGCTCGCGCTGAGCGCCTTCGTCAACACCGCCGTAAATCGCTCAAGCTCGCCCGCCGTCGCCGGCTGCAGCTTCTCCGACGCCTTCTCAAATCGCCCCGCAAACCTCGCCGCAAATTGCGGCGCGCCCTTAGCCTTTCCGCCCACGCCGCGAATCAATTCGTACAGACACACCGCCACGGCCTGCCCCAAATTCATCGAAATATTCTGCGCCGAGGTAGGAACGTGCAGCAGCCAGTGGCAATGGCTCAAATCTTCATTGGTCAATCCAAATTTCTCGGAGCCAAAAAGCAGCGCCACGCGATTCGACGCCAGCGCTTCCGCGCCCCCTTCTTGCGCGAAGCTTCCCGCCCACCAGCCGCTCCGCGAGCCAGCATCTTGCGAATAATCTTCGCGCCATCCTCGAGCCGCCGCAGCGGATGGTGCAATTCGCGATGGCCCACGGCCGTGGTGCCGACGACCAGCCTGCAATCGGCAACCGCTTCCGCCACGCTCTCGAATTCCTCGGCCTTCGCCAGCACCGGCGCAGCCCCCACCGCCGAACGCGCCTCGCGATACGCCGGCTCGTACGGCGTCACCACGCGCAAATGCGCAAACCCAAAATTGCTCATCGCGCGCGCCGCCGCCCCAATATTCAAAGGATTGCGCGTAGACACCAAAACCACGCGCAAATTATCAAGCTCAACCGAAGCGCTCATCCGCGCCTATTCTACGGCACCCGCACCAAATCCGGGCGCGCAGCAAATTACCCAAGCCGATCGCCAAGAAGGTTTTGTAGCGGCGCACTTCAGTGCGCCATCGGTGTCGAGGCAATATCCATGCGGATTGAAAAGCCACAACGAAAAGCGCATCCGCGCCTACCGCAACGTAACCAAAACCTCGATCTTGCCCTTACCCGAGGCCAACGGCTGCAATGCCTTGCCGATCACCGCCCCGGTAAGCCGCGCCGCATCACTCCCCCGCATCGCATATCCCCGCGTGGACGACGTCACCAACAAATCCCCCCGCGCAATCGCCCCATTCTCCGCACTCACGTTGCAAGGAACGATGCCCACCACAGCCATGGGAATTTCAGCAGCGAGCTTGGGACTTTCAGACGTGTGCTCGGTCCCAGTAACTCCCGGCTTGGTCGAATACACCCCAGCCACCAAAGTCGAATACGGCGAACTCGAAAGCGCGAAGCGCCGGTCCGCCCGCGTGTCTATCACCAGCACGTCCCCGGGTTCGTAATTCGTCTTTCGCGCAGCAGTGCTCACGGACTCCGCAAAATCCGCGCCGCCCGTCTGCGTCCCGCCATCGAAAAATCCTTTGCCCGTGCTGTCAATTCTCGCCCGTGTGTAATTCTTGTATGTCGCCGGATCGTCAGCGCCCGTCGGCCCGGAAAATCCAAACTGAAACCGGAAATTATCCTGCTCCTCGCGCAAAGCAAAGAGCATGTCGCCGTGGCTCATATGCCCAAACGTGTCCGACGCCAGCAGCACAAAACTCTGCGTCGGATCAATCGAAGTCTGATCCCCGGCCATAGTGTCATACGCAGCGACATACAACCCGCCGTAGTCGTCCACGTCCCCAACCCACAAATGCGCCGAAGCATTGCACGAAGTGGGATCCAAATAATTCGTGGTGGTCGTACACATCTTGTGCTCGTTGTGCACCGAAAAATCTTTCGCGGACGTTTCCAGCACGCCGGGATACTCCACCGCCATGCCGTAATCGTACGGAGCAATCAGATAACTCTTGTTCGGAGTCGTCGAAGGCGGGTGGCTATCGTCAATCGTGACAGCATCCGGAACGCAAAAGATAATTCGCCTGGTCGGAAGCGGATTGCGGGCTGCCGCTGGTGCGGTCGCAGTAAGCCCGGGTGACGCGGAAATGATATTGCGGCCCGGCTTCGCCGCTGGAAAGCGAGACGATGTCTTTATTGTCCTGCGCCACGGCGACTTCTCCGTAATCGTTCGCGGTGGACGAAGCATTCGCGTAGTCCCACGGGAATTGCGAGTGCTGCTACGCGCAAAAACTGAGGCCCAGACATCCAAGAATTACAATGAATAAAGTTAGACGAGACATGAAGTCGCGATCTCCTTTCCTTCATAAGAATTATGGAACCGGGCTGGGATTTATTGCACTGACAGCATTCGACGAAAGCAGGTGCGAGCGTCAGATGACGACGGATTCCTGGTATTCACCGAAAGCGCGCCGGAGCGCGTCGGAAATTTCGCCGACCGTGGCGTAAGATTCGACGGCGGCGAGGATTGCGGGCATGAGATTTTCGGCGCCGTGCGCGCGGCGCTCGATTTCGGCGAGCGCGGCGCTGGCTCGCGCAGCGTCGCGGCGCGCGCGCAGCGCATGCAGCCGCGCCACTTGCGTGCGTTCGATTTCCGGATCAATGCGCAGCGTGGGAATCGTCCTTTCTTCTTCAGCTTGAAAGCGATTCACGCCGACGATCGACTTGCTCGCCGGAATCCACGGCTTGCTGATATTCGTATGCGGATTTTTGAATTTCCTGCTGCACGTAGCCGGTCTCGATGGCGCGCAGCATTCCGCCCATCGCGTCAATCTTCGCAATGTAATCCCGCGCGCCAGCTTCGATTTCGTTGGTCAGTTTTTCGATGGCGTAGGAGCCTGCAACCGGATCAATCGTATTCACCACGCCGGTTTCCTGCGCGATGATCTGCTGCGTGCGCAGCGCGAGCAGCGCGGATTGTTCGGTGGGCAGCGCGAGGGCTTCATCGAGCGCGTTGGCGTGCAGCGACTGGCAGCCGCCCAGCACCGCCGCGAGGGACTGCAACGCCACGCGCACCAGATTGTTTTCCGGCTGCTGCGCGGTGAGCGAAGAGCCGGCGGTCTGCGCGTGGAAACGCAGCATCAGCGAGCGCGGATCGCGCGCGTGGAAACGATCGCGCATCGTGTGCGCCCACAGGCGGCGCGCCGCGCGGAATTTCGCGATTTGCATGAGCAACTCGTTGTGCGAATTGAAGAAAAACGAAAGCTGCGGCGCGAATTCATCCACGGCGAGCCCGGCGGCGACGGCGGCTTCCACGTAAGCGATGCCATTCGCCAGCGTGAACGCGACTTCCTGCACATCGGTCGAGCCCGCCTCGCGAATGTGATAGCCGGAAATCGAAATCGCATTCCAATTGGGAATTTCGTGTGCGGCACCAGGCAAAAATATCGGTGACGATGCGCATCGCGGGCCGCAGCGGATAGATATAGGTTCCGCGCGCGATGTATTCTTTCAGGATGTCGTTCTGCACGGTGCCGGCAAGGCGTTTCAGATTCGCGCCCTGCTGCTTCGCCACGGCGACGTACAGCGCCAGCAGAATCGCGGCGGTCGCGTTGATGGTCATCGAAGTAGAGACGCTTTCGAGCGGAATGCCGTCGAAGAGCGTTTGCATGTCTTCGAGCGAATCAATCGCGACGCCGACTTTGCCGACTTCGCCCTGCGCGAGCGGATGATCGGAATCCATGCCGATTTGCGTGGGCAGATCGAACGCGACGGAAAGTCCTTTGACCCCTGCGCGAGCAAATAGCGATAGCGCTGGTTCGATTCGACGGCGCTGCCGAAGCCGGCATATTGCCGCATGGTCCAGAGACGTCCGCGATACATCGTGGGATAGACGCCGCGCGTGAAAGGGAATTCGCCGGGATAGCCGAGGTCGCGTTCGAAGTCCCAGTCCTGCAGGTCGTCAGAAGTGATAACGGCTTCCATCGGCAGTCCGGAAGGCGACGCGGCCTTGCGATCACGCTGGGCTGAAGATTTGTGCGGGCTGTTAGTCATGAGGAGGCGAAACGCGAGGGGTGTGGTTTTCCATTTTCGATTTTCCGATTTCGATGTCCTCATCAGCGTACACGGCGAGATCGACGAAAAGATGTGAACGCAAAAATCAGCATGGTGATGGCATAGACGATTGTGAAACCGAGCAGCCAGGCCGCGGGACGACTGTGCCAGAGGCGCCATGCGATGCTCGCAAAGTAGAGGCGAAGAGCGCGAAGACCGCGCCGGTGGCTTCATGAAAAAGCTGGCGTGCGGCGCGCCACACGACGCGGAGCGTGATTTTTGCGGAGTTCCATAGCGTCGAATAGAAGCCAGCCGCCACGCCATAATTCTAGTACATATTGCGCCCGGGTGCCGCCGGGAATGGCGGCCGGCGGCGTCACGCCCAAACGAATATGGCAGTTGACTGGAGGGGTTCCCAGTGCGCACCAGGGTCTTGTTTCGGGCTGGCGAGCGACTTAAGATTGGTATAGAAAGGGTTTTCATGGGAGGTGATGCCCTTGCGACTCGACGATCGCATGAAGCAATTACTGCGAGAGCTGGGACACGCCATCAACGATACCGTGTCTGATTCGGACCGGATCGCCGAAGCGATTTCGGGAGTGCGTTCGGCCGGCTTCGACATCGTGCTGAAGCTGGACGCCACCATCGGCCTGGCGCGACGCTCCGCGCAAGACGCCAAAATGACCACCCAAGACCGCCGTTTCCTGGAATCCCTGCACATTCGCGTGGACGACGAGATCATGGACGAAGAAACCATCGAACCGCGCGTGGAAATCACCGCGCAAGACATCAAATTCTTGAAGTCCCTGAAGATTTCCTTCGATGAAGAACTATAAAATTTTTGCGGCTATGATCCTGTGTGCCGGCGCGGCCGCTCTGGCGCCCGCGCCTGTTCGCGCGCAGATTACCGGCGATTCCTCGGCGCCAGCCGTGGTCGTGAAGCAAACCCCGATGAAAGCGCGCTGGCTGAAGGCGGAAGTGATTCACGCGGATCAGCAGACGATCATTGTTCGCGAAGCGGACAACGAGATGAAGATTCACACTTTCACCTACTCGGAGAGAGCCAAGAACAAGATCAGCAGGGTGCTGGACGCGGGCGGCTATCAGACCGGCGACCACGTGAAGATCCGCTGGATTCCCGGCACTGCGGAAGCATTGGACATCAAAGGCAGACCTTCTCCCGCAATTTGATTTGGCGAGGCCGGCGCTCCACCGGCAACGCACCACAATGAAATGATTCGCCCTCCCGCCGTTTCCGGCCGCTTTTATCCATCGGACGCGAAGGAATTGTCACGCTTGGTCAAGGAGTATGCGCCTGAAGGCGCCGCGAAAATCGTGGCGCGCGGCTGCGTGGTGCCGCATGCGGGGTGGATGTACTCCGGGCACGTCGCCGGCGCTGTATATGCCTCGCTCGAAATTCCTGCGCGCTGCATTCTGCTGGGGCCGCGACATTTTCCGCGGGGCGAAGCGATGGCGATTCTATCGGAAGGAAGCTGGCGGACGCCGTTGGGTGAAGCGCAAATTGATACCGAGTTGGCCGCGGAATTGATGCGCGCGTGCCCGCGTTTGCGGGAAGACGCGGTGGCGCACGAACGGGAACACTCGCTCGAAGTGCAGATTCCGTTCTTGCAGCAGCTCGCGCCGGATTTTCAATTTGTGCCGGTGGTGCTGGCGGCGGACCGTTATCCGGTGATCGAGGAGTTGGGGCACGCGGTAGCAAAGGTCGTGACGGCTCATGCGGCCAAACGCGTGCTGGTGATTGCGAGCACGGATATGAATCACTATGAGAACGATGCGGTTACGCGCGCGAAAGACGAGCGAGCGATTGCGCAGATTTTGGCGCTTGATCCGCGAGGACTGTACGACACCGTGCGTAACGAGAGAATCACGATGTGCGGTTACGCGGCGACGACGGCCATGCTGGTGGCTATGCGCGATCTGGGCGCGAAGGATGTGGAGTTAGTTCGGTACGCAACTTCGGGCGATGTAACTGGAGAGCGCGAAGAAGTCGTAGGATATCCGGGGTTGATTCTTCGTTGAGCGCGCTGTCAGCTTAGAGGAATTCCGTTAGACACCGTCGGCGAGAGTCCTGTGAGGCGCTTTTTAGGCGATCGTCCGCACAAGCACCATCTGCGTTTCACGTCGCTGCGGAGTCAGTTGACGGTAAGTATGAATGAGAAATTGTGCGAGATCGTCCCGCTGGTCACGGTGACCGTGATCGCCTGACCCTGGACCTTCGGTGTGCCTGGGTTCGTGGGCCCGGTGCTGCCGCCACCCCCTCCGCCGCAGGCTGCGTTTACGACTAATAACATGACCACCAGCGCCGTTCCGGCGACACTCCATCGGCGCCGGCGCACTTGAATTCCCAGAGCGAAAAGCGCGAGGGCGAAAAGGATCAACCGCAGCGCGCCAGTTCTAGGCCAGCCCGGGACGTCGATGTGGCGGCTTGCTGGAACGAGCAAGCTGGGGGCGGTCGTTGACACGGTGAGCGTAGTGCTGCCGCTGCCGGTGACAGATGCAGGGCTGAAGCTGCACGCGGTCTCGGACGGCAACGACGTTTGCTCGCACGATGTCGATGAGAAGTTAATCGTACCGTTGTAGCCATTACTCCCAGTCACGGTGAGAGTGGTGGTTCCGGTCGATCCGGGCGCGCTGACGATCACGTTGGATGGAGAGAAGGAGCCGCTGAAGTCGGGGCCTGGATTTACGGTTTCCGTCACCGAACCCTGAGATGGTGCGAAGTTAGTGTCGCCGCTGTACGCCGCAGTAATTTGCTGTACGCCGGAGGGCAGTGAACTTGTTGTGACTTGCGCTTGTCCGTTCCCAATAGTCACCGGACTGCCGATAGCGCCTCCTGCGTTCGAAGAGAATTGCACGGTTCCGGTTGGGGCCGGCCCACCCGCCTGATTTTGTGTCACCGCCGCAGAGAAAGTAACTGACGCGCCCTGTTGAATCGTTCCAGTGGACGCACTGATCGCCGACGTTGTCGGGATCCGAGCATCCGCCGTTTCCGGTGGCGAAACTGACGCTGCGTAATTCGTGTCCCCGCTGTATTTGACAGTGACGGTGCTCTGCCCCAACGGGAGAGCGTTCGTGTTTATGCTTGCCGACGCCTCGATTACGCACGTCACGGATTGGATAGAGCCTTGAACCGTCTGGGGGTTCCGAGCTGCGTGGAACCGTCAAAGAATGTAATCGTGCCAGTGGGTGGATTGCCGCAACTCGTACCCTGTAAAGCAACTGACATGGTCACCCCTGCCCCGAGCACGGAAGTTACGGGAACGCCCGTCCAGATCACAGACGTGGGCACCTGGGTAATGGTAAAGGTTCCGGCGGGAGAGGTGCTAGGGTTGAAGCTGGGATCGCCACTGTAGCCCGCCGTGATGGAATGAGTGCCGGCCGTGAATGTGTACGTTGGAGTCGTTGGAAGCGCATTGGCTTGACTGTTCAGCGTGAGGGCTGGGATGCCGGTTATCGAATTGCCCCCGTCCAGGAACGTGACGGTTCCCGTAGGAGTGCCGTTTCCCGAGTCACTGCTAACGTCAGCGCGTAGATATACCGGAGAGCCGTACGGGCCAGAGCTGAACGGCAGGGCATTGCCTTGAGCATTCTGCGTAATGAACGAAACCGCGGTCTTGCTTCCTTCGGGAGTGACGCTGACCGCGACAGGCGCGGAATCGCTGGCGCTGAAGGTGCCATCGCCGGGGTAATGAGCCGTGACCTGGTAACTGCCGCCGGGAAGCACATCCGTCGTCGAGCTGACCGAGCCATTCGTCAGCGCAAAATCTGTAACACCCGGGTCAATGGTTGAGGTCGCCATCAAGGCAACATTTCCGGTAGCGGTGCCAGTGGCCGGCGGAGTAGGCGTGACGTTGATCTGCACGGTCACTGCCGAACCATGGGGAATTGAAGAGGTAGGACTAAGCGACAAAGTTGTGGCCGTGGGCTTTAGCGCAGAAGTGATCGTGCTCCATTTGTTGACGAGGTTCGCGGCGTTCACTGAACCGAGCCCGGTTGTAAGATCATAGCCGTTCGTGGAGTTGTAACCGGACAGAATGCCGATGCCTTCAGCCCCAGAAGAACCACAGTCAACCGGTTTGGGAACCGTGTCGTCGCAAGGCATGGCGTTCGTCCCAGTCGTCACGTCGTAAAAAACGCAAGTGCTCGCCGGCGTGCCCGAAGAAGTGCAGCTATTTCCCGACTTGGCCGCCAGCTGGTAAAGAACATAGTTAGCATTGCCCTGGCGTGCACCAGCTTTCTGATCGACCAAGGCCATGATTCCCGCGAAGGCCGGCGAAGATGCAGACGTTCCACCGACGGCAAGGAATTCAAGACTCTGCGGATTCTGGTCGCAGTAGGTGCCGCCCGTCTGGTCGGCCGCGCACACGATGTAAAAGCTGCCGGTAAAGAACCCGGTTGCGGCAAACAATGAGACGTCCGGAATGTCCCGCTTCCCGTCGTTGGGGACGCCTGTGCCAGTCTGCCAAGATGGTTTGGCATAGCCACCTGCGCAGCTGGTGATGTCCTGACCATCCCCCGTGGTGCAACTGCTTTTTCCGCCCGATCCGCCCAGCGTGAACACATTCACGCCCAGCACTTCCGTATTGTTGCAGTTAGACAATGCGTTGCTGCTGAACCCGAAGAATTCCATTGCCGGGCTCGTACAGCTGTCATTCCATGGAACTTCAGGAATGTAGCTTTTGGCGGAGAGCTGCGTAGTGGAGGAAGTATTGGTAGTGTTCCAATAAGTAGTCGGATTCGAAAGGTCGTTGAAATCCGTACCGCCGACAGCGACGTTGTACGGTGTGGACGCAAAACCGCTGACTTGCAGGCCGAACTCCGCGGGCGCGGGAGCCGGAGCACCGTGGTTGTCGCAGCCGGCGGAGCCGTTGTCCCCGGCGGAAACGAAAGTGGTAATTCCTTCGGCGGCAGCTTGCTGCCATACGGCATTGTAGAACTGGTTGCCGGCGGTACCCAGCGCCGCTTCGCAGATGCCGTAGCTTTCGCTCAGTACGGCAGCGAGGTTGTTATCCACGGCATATTGCGCGGAGAGATCCACGCCGAGCGTCGTATTCGTAGTGGCCGAAATGATGAACTTGATCGTGGCACCCTTAGCCACCCCCGCAGACCACTGCAGGTCGAGATCCGATTCTGTTTCATCGCCGGGTACGACGCCCGGGTCCGGACCATCCAGGACCACGACCGGCGGATTGGGAGACAGGCCGAAGAGATTCCGGAATGCCGCGAGATCCTTCATATCGACATCCGTCTCGCCGATGATTCCGATGGTCTGGCCGGTGCCGTCGATTACGGGCGCGGGGCTGCCATTCCAAAGCGGCAGCACGTTATAGATTGTCGCGAAATCATAAGGGCCTAGCCCGTAACAACTGAGTGGCTGGTTCTGACTATTCGTACCACAGGTGAAGGTAAACTCCGGATTGACTGCCGTGATCTGCCCGGTGGACTTGTCCTTCTTGAAGACACCTGCGACAACGTGCATCGCTTTTCTGGGGAAATTGTGCAGGGTGTCCACGCCGACCACCACGGGTGTGAGCGCCGTGGGGATTTGCGGATCGCTGGAATTGGCCCAGTGGTTTTCGAGGCCGTTGGCGCCGGGAACGGCATATTGGTGAATCGCGGTGTGGAGAGCTTCCTGAACCTGGCCGACAGTGCCGGAGAATTCGATTACCGCGCGGCCGTTTGAAATGCGGGTGATTTGGAAGCCGTGCGATTGCAGCCACGACGTGATCGTTTGCACGTCCTGGTCCGCGGGACCGAACTGCTGGCCGAATTGCTGCGGCGTCAGCCACTGGTGATAATTGGGCGAAGCCGGGTCCTGCTGCTGATCGAGCAACTGCTCGAGCGCGGCCTCCTGTTCAGAGCTGCGCCGCAAAACCAGCAACATACGGTTCATCGGCAGGCTCGCGGGAGCGGCGCCGCGATCGTACTCAGCGCGTGCCAAAGGATACGTGTTGCCCTTCAGGACCGTGAGTTGTGCTTCATCCACAGCCTGGGTGATGCGCGTGGGCGCAGGCGCAGTTTGGGCGTACAAGCGCAATGGTAACAGCGAAACAAAAGCAAAAAACAGGAGTATTCGGAAGAATCGTGCGGGTTGGGTGCGCATGGTTCTCTTCACCTGAGACGTCGTTTTTGGGACTTGAGGACGCGGGGGAGAATAGACGTAGTTATACGATGTGTCAAGTTGCACTTCGGGACAGGCGGCCGAAGAAGAGACGCAGGACGGGGTAGTAATAGAACGCATTATCGCCGCGAACCGCGCAGGCTGGGCGCTTTTTAGTGGCCGGACCGAATGTGGCCGGCGAGGGTGCGTGCGCGCTGGCGGGCGATTTCCAGGAGTTTATCGTCGCCGGCGAGTTGGTCGAGGATAGGGAGCAAGCGCTCTGGCTCGGGGATCTGCTTGTTGTTGAGGTCGCTTTCGATTTGCAGCAGCACGTCGTTGACGCCCAGGCGGTCGTAGCGCATGGTGCGGGCCAAATCGGAAATGTCCGAGGTTTGCCGCGCGAGGCCCTCGAAAATGTTCACCAGTTGCGAGGCCGGTTCGTCGAGCGTGTAGTTGAATTTCGTTTCGTGCTTCTCCGCGCCGTTCTCGTACTCAAAAGTCTTTTCGCCGAGATTCGCCAGGCGGCGATGTACGTCCAGATCCACGCCCTGAAAATTGTGCAGCTTGGCCGCCAGCGAAAAAATCCGTTCGGCGAGCGGCGCACCGATTTCAAAAGGCTGCGGATTGGCGTCTTCGTCGAGCTGCCGGATGTCGTAGGTGCCGGAGCCGTTCTCGTTGATCTTGATCTCGACGAACTCGGGATAACTGGTCTTGAAGATCTTGCGGTAGATGATTTGGGCGCCGCCGGCGGGCACGGCGGTGTAAGAAGCGGCGGATGGCGGCACTGACTTCGCGGGCGTTGCGGCCTGCGTTGTGGGTTGTGTCGCTAGGATCAGCGCGAGCACGGACAACCGGAGGCCGGGGACGGCACGGACGCGGGCGTTGCGAAGTTGTGATACGCGAAGCATTACAGTCCAAAGATGCGCGCAGCGCGCGTTTGGTTTCGCAATGAGTTTTTCGTGCGCGTGGCAGCCGCTTCGCGAGCCGTGTTAGATATAGCGGCGCTCGCTGCCGTCGCGGGTCGGATGTTCATCGCTGCCGCCATGCGTTCTTGCGCGCGGGAAAGGTGCGCGTGGCACAGCGCGACTGCCAGAGCATCGGCTGCGTCGGGTGGCTCGGGATACTCCGTCAATCCCAGAGCGGAGCTGACCATTTGCTGCATCTGCTGTTTGGACGCCGCGCCGTAGCCGGCGACACTGGATTTCACTTCGCGCGGCGAATAGCTGTGCGCGGGAATCGAAGCTTGCGCTGCGGCGAGGAGAATCACGCCGCGAACTTCCGCGAGGCGCAGCGCGGTGCCCATATTCAGCGCGGTGAAGACGGATTCGACGGCGATTGCGTCTGGCGCAAACTCATCCACCAGCTGCGAAATCAAATCGTGGATTTCGCGCAAGCGCGACCCGAATGTCGCGCGCGCGGGGAACTTCAACGCGCCGAAACGCAACAGGCGCGGGGCCGAGCCGAGAAATTCGACTACGCCGTAGCCCGTAGCGCCTGCCGCCGCGGGGTCCACGCCCAGCACGCACAGACGGCTGCAGGTTGCGCTCGAATTGGAGCTACGCGCCATCGACCGGCACAAGTGTACGTGCGGGTTCGAGCGGAAGGTAGTATTTTTTCGGGCTAGCGATGCACAGTGAGAAACCTATTCACCGCAGAGGGCGCAGAGAAAAACACCGCGCGATTGATGCGAGGAGAATCTTGGAGTGCGGGAGCAAACCGCCGCACTCCAAGAAAAAGCTAGCTTGCGACGGCGGCTTGAATTTCTTTTTCGTCGATGTCGAAATTGGCGTAGACGTGCTGTACGTCGTCGTGATCCTCGAGGGTTTCGACCATGCGCACCATCTGCTGCGCCTGCTGGCCGCTCAATTTCACGTAATTCTGCGGCACCCAGCCCACTTCGGCGGTGGCCGGAGTGACGCCCGCGGCGAGTAGCGCCTCGCGCACTTTTTCGAATGCTTCGGGAGGTGTGGTCACTTCCCACGCCGAGCCGTCGTCACGCAAATCTTCCGCGCCGGCATCGAGCACGATGCCCATCATCTTTTCTTCGTCGGCCGCTTCCTTGGGCACCACGATGTCGCCCTTGCGGTGAAACATCCAGCCGACCGCTCCGGTTTCGGCCATGTTGCCGCCATTCTTCGAGAACATGTGGCGAATTTCGCTGACGATGCGGTTGCGGTTGTTGGTGACGACTTGCACCAGCACGCCCACGCCGCCCGGGCCCATAGCCCTCGAAGGTCACTTCATCGAGCGTTTCCCCCTCGAGCGTACCGGTGCCGCGCTGGATGGCGCGCTCGATGTTGTCGTTGGGCATGTTTTCGCTCTTCGCCGAAAGAATGGCGGTGCGCAGGCGCGGGTTGGTAACCGGGTCGGCGCCGCCGGTGCGCGCCGCTATCGTCAACTCACGGATGATCTTAGTGAAAATCTTGCCACGCTTGGCGTCGGTAGCCGCCTTCTTATGCTTGATCGTGGCCCATTTCGAGTGTCCAGACATGGGTGAACCTTTTAAGGGAAGTATGGCAGGAGCAGCAATATAGCTCTTGCCGCGACAGTGTAGCAGCAGCGTCACATTCAGGCAATAGAGCGAGGCCAGCGGGAGGAGCCAGTTTTCGATTGATGCCATAACGACGTCGGCCTCGCAACGGCCCGAGTAAACTGTTCGGTGTTCGCCCTAACAGTGCTCGGACCGAAGGAGGCCGAGATGAGAATTATAGGATGCGATTTGCACGCTCGCCAGCAAACCCTGGCGATGTTGGACACCACAACGGGAGAGGTCGTGAATCTGACTCTGACGCACGAAGAGAACAACGTGCGGGAGTTTTATTCCACGCTGCCACGCCCGGTGTGTGTGGGGATCGAAGCCACGGGATCGATGCAGTGGTTTGTGAACCTCCTAGAGGAGCTGGGAATCGAATGCCGGGTGGGTCATCCGGCGACGATTCGAGCGGCCGAGCCCCGGAAGCAGAAACACGATCGGCGTGATGCGGACTTGCTTCTGAAGCTGCTGGTGGAAAACCGCTTTCCGACGATCTGGATGCCTTCGCAGGAGCTACAAGATCTGCGGTCTTTGTTGCGGCACCGCCATCAGTGGGTGCGCCTGCGGACGCGCATCCAAAATGCGCTGCAGTCAATTGCTTTGGCCAATGGTCTACGACGAGGTCCCTCTCTGTGGAGCCAGGACGGACAAAACACGATCGCATCGTTGCCGCTGGCGCCGCACACCGCCTATCGGCGGAGCGAGTTGCAGGTGCTGTACGCGAAGTTCGAAGCGGAGATCGAGAAACTAAACCAACGAGTCGAGGAACAGGCTGGCGGACGAGCCGGAGCACGATTGTTGATGACCCATCCCGGAGTGGGACCGGTCACGGCGCTGGCGACCGAGGTGTTTCTGGGCGATCCCGCCCGATTCGCAGACAGCAAGGCCCTGGCGAGTTATGCGGGGATGATTCCGCGGGAATATTCCAGTGGAGGGCGCCAGCGGCTGGGTGGGTTGAGTAAACAAGGTAATCCGCTGTTGCGCTTTCTCTGGGGTGAGGCGGGAGCGCATGCCGTACGCCGGGATCCGGAGTTGCAGCGTTTTTACCGCCGCAAATTGGTCCAGAAAGGTTTGGGGAAGGCGAGCGTGGCGGTGGCTCGCAAGCTGGGGATCCGGCTGTGGATCATGTTGCGGGATCAGATTGAGTACCACGAGTTCTGTCGTCGCGGACAGAAGCAGCAGAAAAGCAGTGCGGCCTGTGCGGGGATGCCAGAAACGCCCTATGGTGCAAAAAGTCACCGGCCGGTTGATGAGGCTACCCGCCTCCGTTGCGAAGGAGGGAGTTCGAATACTTCATCATGGTCGACGGTGATCGAAGAGATGTTTGGTGGGCAACACTGCGTTGATGAACGCAAACGGACTGGGCAGGCTAGGGTGACACAGATGAACAGAACAGACCGAAACAGACGCGGTTCGTGCGCCGACCAAGAAGTGTGCTCTAATTCAGTAATACGCAACAGAAAAAGCTCTTGCAAAGGCCGGCGTCGTTAGAGATACGGCGTTAATCAAGTATTGGCCGTCTAGATTGAGGGGGGTCTGATTCGGCGTTGGTTCCCAAGCAGCAGCCGGAAACGTTGACATGAAATTCCCTCTGGATCGTGGCGTTGAAATTGCCGATCTGCGGGACGCGCTCCACGCCGGAAAGAGGGCGCTGCCGAAGCTTCTCTCCGCGTTGCAGAACGAAATGGTCAGGTGTATTTTCTGATTGGCGCTGAGACAAGAGCCGGGACTCCACGATCTTGTGTATCGGGGGCGAGCTGATGAAACTTCCGAGCGTTCGGTTTTCACTCCGGATCTTACGAAAACACGCGCAGCTGGCCTGCATCGCTGTTTTTTCTCTGGCGATTGGGCTGGCCGCTGCGTCCGTGGGGCTCAGCGCGTTCCATGCGCTGTTGCTGCGGCCCCCTGCGGTTGTTGAGCCCAAGCGGCTGGTCACGGTTTACACAGTCACGCCGGATGAACCGTTCAACGAAGTTTCCTATCCGGATTATCGGTATTATCGCGACAACAATAGCGTGTTCTCCGGACTCTGCGCGATTCCGTTCAGCATCGGCCTGCAGACGATCATCTTCGAGCAACATGAAAAGCGCGGCCTGATTAACGCCGTCTCCGACAACTACTTCTCCGTTCTCGGGGTGCAACCTTTCCTTGGGCGTTGGTTTGCCGCCGGCGACGACGATAAAGTGACGACCTCCGCCGTGCTGAGTTACAGCTACTGGCAATGGCTCGGGTCCGACCCGAACATCATTGGCAAAACCCTCGCGATGAATGGCGTTCGGTTCACTATCGTCGGAGTAGCGCCGCGGCGTTTTGTGGGAACGATTCTGAGCGATGTTCCGGACCTTTGGCATCCGCTTTCCGCAACGACCGCGATCTCTCACCAGAGTTATGACTGGCTCGCGGATCGCACCAGCCACTCTTTCAGTCTGATCGGGCGTATGAAACCCGGCGTTACGCGCCAGCAAGCTCTGGCGGAGATGCAGGGATTGTCGCGGCAGCTTGCCGCAGCTTATCCGGAAACCAACAAGGACCGGCTTGCCGCGCTGACCGAAACGAGCATGCTTCCGCCGGACACAATGTCCAGCGCGAAGTTATTGGGCGGGCTGCTGCTGGCCGTTGTTGCACTCGTGCTCTTTGCCGCCTGCGCCAACGTGGCCAACCTGCTTCTCGCGCTGGCCGGCGCCCGACGGCAAGAAATCCTCATGCGTGCCGCGCTCGGAGCCACTCGCATGAGTTTGATTCGCCAGCTTGTTGTCGACAGCTTGGTGATTTCAATGACGGGCGGAGTGGTCGGCTTTGTATTTGCTGCTTATGGCCTCAGACGCTTGATTGACTTCCAGCCATTTGTTCCCGGACTCGGCGTCGTCCCTATTACTTTGGATTTGCGGCCTGACCTCGCGGTTGTTTCGGTGATGGTGGCACTCGTTTTCTTGGTGGGGCTGTCTACCGGCTTCTTGCCTGCCCTGCATGCTTCCATTCCTAATCTCGCAGCTGCGCTGAATGGAGAAATCGCCATCGGTGGAACGCGCAAGGGCCGCATGCGCAATCTTCTAGTTGTGCTGCAGATCACCGCTTGCACCGTTGTTCTGATCGGAGTCGGTCTTTGCCTGAAGAGCCTACACAATTTGCAGCAGTTAAAGCCTGGATATTCCGCCCGTAACATCGCGCTGTACGCCATTGACGACCTGCAAGCCAACGGTTACTCGGAACAGCAGGGCCGTGCGCTGTTTGAGCGGCTTCGAGAAGCTGTAGGTCAGGTACCCGGTATCGAGTCCCTCAGCCTTGGGGACACCTTTCCGCTTTCCGGCGGGATTAGTACTGACCAGGTGCACATTACGGGTGTCCCGGATGATAACGAACACGGCGTCACGATTGGAGTCGGTGTTGTGGACAGCAGCTATTTCTCTACGTTGGGAATCCCAATTCTCGCAGGGCGGACGTTCGCCGCTTCCGACATGGCGAAATCTCCGGAAGTCGTCATTGTCGACCAAACGATGGCCGCAAAATACTGGCCGAAGCAAAATCCGGTTGGCAAAACAGTCCATATTGAAAATGGCAACCGTCAGGCCACCGTGGTTGGCGTCGTGGGGAACATCAAGTATTCGGACATTGACGAAGCCCCGCAGCCTTTCCTGTACTACAGCCTGACCCAAAATTATCGCTCGGTGATATATGTGCTGGTACGCACGCAGGGTAATCCGTCACAGGTGATGGGAACGATTCTGGACACGGTGCGCAAAGCCGCGCCGGAACTAGGTGTAATGAGCTTCACAATGGAACGATGGCATGAATTCGCTTTGTACGTCCCACACCTGGCGGTGATTTGCATCAGCGCATTTGGACTGCTGGCATTTGTGCTGGCTGCCGTGGGGCTTTATGGCGCTGTCTTCTATTCGGTCAGTGAACGAACGCGGGAGATGGGAATTCGCGTGGCGCTGGGCGCGTCGCAGCGGGATTTGTGGAAATTGGTCCTGCGCCAGACCAGCGCCATAACCATCACCGGTATCTTTCTCGGTGTCGCCGGTGGGATTGGGGCAAGCGTGCTGGCAAGATCGCTGCTGTATCAGATACAGCCCATCGAATGGTCGGTCTTCCTCGCAGCGGGATTCGCGATGTTCGCGATGAGCATCTTTATTGCGTATTCAGGTGCACGTCCGTGGATGCGCGTGGATCCGATGCAGTCTATTCGCCACGTTTAGGCGCTCAGCAACTTCCGGTTTTATGTCAGCATAATTGCAACCTGTGCACCCGAGCGCCCGCGTAACTCCTGGTGAATCGCGTAGCCGGAAACTGGCTCACTGCTAGGTCAGCTGAAATGTCAGCGCTCAGGCGTCGGGAGGTACTTCACCAGCAGAACTTCGTTGCCCTTCTCGCTGTAGATCAGCTCGTCCACTAACTTTTGGGCGAGCAGTACGCCGTAACCGCCCGGGCGCAGTCCTTTGGCATCGCGCAGAGTGACATGACGAATGGGATCGTCATCGGGGTTAGCGATAGCGGCGTGTTCGATCTCATCAAGCGAAAAGCCCTCTCCCGGGTCCTTCACGCGGCACATCACCATATGGCGCGCGCGAACATAAGAAATTTCCACCCACTGGTCCGGTTGGAACTGGCCGCCATATTCCATCGCATTCATCAGGATTTCACGAAAGGCCGTCGCCACGGCGTTGCCCTCCACTTCCGGCAAATCGGCGATTTCGTGGAGAAATTGGATTAACCGGTCGGCAGTCTTTAAGTCGCAGCGCGCCAGCAGACGTATCCATTCCGGTGTCGCTGATACGACCTCGATTCCATCATCCCAGCAGGGCCCTTCGATCGCGTTTTGCACCATGTCTGCGAGGGCAGTGAGCGAGAACGGGCGGGAAAAGTAACTGAAGGCGCGCTCGCGCATGGAGTCAATCACGTAGGAAGGCGCGCTTTCATCCGTCAAAATTATCAGGCGGGTGTGAGGCCGCACGAGACGAATTTTGCGCAGAAGTTCGATATCGTCCTTGCCGGAGGTTTTGTCGCTGGTGAGAATCAGGTCAAACGGCGAGGCTTTAGCGAGCGCGAGGGCCGCTTTATTGTCCGGAGCATGCTGGACGCTCCACACCTTTGGATTGAGTATGTCGTGAATCAAAGCCCGGACTTCGGGGTCAGCGTCAATGAAGAGGGCCTTCTTCACTGGGAAAGGCCCTGGTGCGGGGTATGCAGAGGAACTCATAGGTCCGCCAAAATCCTGCGACCATCAGTATTGCAAGATACGTTGCTCCAATTGATCGGTCATAGTCAAGCGCCGTTCAAACAGCGACGCGCCACGTGGTTTCGTGCTGGCGGGACGGGTACTGTTCGTTCGGTTTGGCGACGCGCACGTGCCGAAATCGAACAGCGCTTCAGGCGCCGCCGCCGGGAGCCGTGCGGCTAAGGCCTTGTAGTCCCAGTGATTTCTGGCAAAGGGCAAAACGGCACGGAACGTGCAGCGTGCGAGGGAGTAGAATGCCTACATCTAGGCTGTAGACAGACTACGCCCGAGGGGAATATGAAACTGCGCTATCAGAATCGCGTCGAGCTGCTGCAAGGGACGCTGGACCTTTTGATTTTGCAGACCTTGCGCTGGGGAGCCCAGCACGGTTACGGGATTGCCCTGGCGATCCGCGCAAATTCGGGCGAAGTCCTGCAGGTGGATACCGGATCGCTCTATCCGGCGCTGCATCGGCTGGAACGCCAAAAGTTAATTGCGGCGGAGTGGAAGCTCTCGGAGAACAACCAGCGCGTGCGAGTCTACCGCTTGAGCGCGGCCGGGAAAAAGAAATTAGCGGCGGAGCGGTCACGCTGGGCGCAGATGTCGCAGGCGATCGCGGGAGTTCTGGAGCCTGCCGCCGGGGAGAGCGAGGCATGAAATTTCCATGGAGCGATCGCGAGCAGTGCAAGGAAGCCCTCGCTGAAGAAATCGCCGGCCATTTGAGAATGGCCGCGAGCGATCGCGAGGCGCGTGGCGAATCGCCTGCGCAGGCCAGCGAATCGGCGCGCCGGGAGTTGGGGAACAAAGGAATGATTCAGGATGTGACGCACGATCAATGGGGCTGGACGTGGCTCGAGATTCTGTTGCAAGACTTGCGCTATGGCGCGCGCACTCTGCGAAAGAATCCAGGATTCACGCTGGTCGCGGTCCTGACGCTGGCTCTGGGAATCGGCGCGAATACCGCTATTTTCAGCCTGGTGAATGGAGTGCTGCTGCAGCCGCTGCCGTATCCGCATTCCGATCGCCTCGTGGGACTCACGCAGTACTTTCCCAAAGGCCCCCTGGTGTTCATGCGCGAACAAAGCCGCACGATGGACCTGGTGGGATTTTCAGACAACAAAGAATTCAACCTGACTGGTTCAGGCGATCCCGTGCGGCTGATCGGAAACTCGGTTTCAGCGGATTTCTTTTCCGTTCTGGGGCAGCAAGCCGCTATGGGCAGGACCTTTCAGAAGGGCGAGGATCAGCCTGGCAAGGATAACGAAGTCATCTTGAGCAGGGCATTGTGGGAACGGCGGTTTCAATCGGATCCCAATATTATCGGGCGGTGGATCACGCTCGAAGGAGTGGACCGCCAGATCGTTGGCGTGATGCCGGCGGATTTTCAGTTTGTGTCGCCGAAGACGGAATTGTGGGTTCCACTGCATCTGGATCCAAGAAACATCGGCGATTATTGGGGCGATAGCTACATGGCGGTGATCGGCCGGCTGCGCCCCGGCGCCACTTTGGAGCAGGCTCGCGCGGAATTGAAAGCGATGCGGCCGCGCGTGCTGGCGGCGTTTGCCTGGAGGATGCCGGACAATTGGTCAATAAACGCGTCCGTCGCGTCCCTGGAAGAAGCTATCGTCGGTGACGCCCGCGGAAAATTGCTGATTCTGCTCGGCGCGGTCGGGACTCTTGCTGCTGATCGCGTGCGCGAATGTCGCTAATCTGCTGCTGGCGCGCGCCACCACGCGGGAAAAAGAAGTCGCAGTGCGCGTGGCATTGGGTGCAGGCCGCTGGCGAATTTTGCGTCAATTAATCACGGAAAGTGTGCTGCTCTCTCTACTCGGCGCTGCGCTGGGTCTGGGCTTCGCAGTCTACGGACTTTCCATCATGAAAACGACTCTGCCGCCGGAAACACCCCGGCTCGCAGATGTCGGATTGAATGGCCACGTATTGATATTTACCGCAGTCCTCGCAATTCTCACCGGCATCATTTTCGGATTGGTTCCCGCGCTCGGCGCTTCGCGAGTGGACATGACGGAGACGCTAAAGGCTGGCGGACAACGCAGCGCGACGCGGGGCAATCATCGCGCGAGCAGGCTGCTCGTTGTCGGCGAGGTGGCGATCGCGATGATTCTGGTGGTTGCGGCGGGATTATTGGTCAAGAGCCTGTGGATTCTGTCCGGCACGAGCCCAGGCTTTCATTCCGAGCATATAGTTACGGCGCGGATTACTCCAAACGAATCGTTCTGCGAGGTGCCGGGGCGTTGCCTGGCTTTTTACGACGAATTGTTGGATCGCACGCGCGCGCTGCCGGGAGTGCAGGATGTGGCGGCGGTGAATGGATTGCCATTGGGCGGCGGCGCGGAAATATTTCCGGGCGCGGTGGAAGCGCATCCGACGCCTGCCGGCGCGCACGTCCCGATGCTGTGGGAAAAAATAATCACGCCCGATTATTTGCGCATTATGAAAATTCCAGTTCTGCGCGGACGCGCGTTCACCGAATCGGACACTGGGGCAGACGCACAAGCCGCTGTGATCGTGAGCAAGGCTACTGCGGAGCGTTTTTGGCCGGGGCAGGACGCGGTGGGCGAACACATCAAGCCCAACTGGGAAAAGGAATGGCGGACGGTGGTTGGCGTGGTGGGCGATGTGCGTGAATTCGATATCAAGCGCGATTCCGCGAGTTGGATTGACGGAGTGATTTACACGCCCTATGGCCCGCATGCAATTCGCGGCAGCGGCGCGGCCGCACCGCCGTCGGACATGACGCTGGTGATTGGAACTTCGGGCGACCAGGTACAGATCGCCGGCGAATTGAAGGACGTCGTCGCGGGGTTGAACAACGAGGTGCCAGTCAGCCAGGTAAGCACGATGAAAAGCTGGGTATCGGAGGCGATGGCCGAACCGCGTTCTACTTCCGCGCTTTTTGGCGTTTTTGCAGCGCTGGCGCTCTTGCTTGGTTCGGTGGGGATTTACGGCGTCGTGTCCTATTCCGTCGCGCAGCGCACGCGAGAAATCGGTATTCGCATGGCGTTGGGTGCGCGGCGGCAGGAAGTGCTGATGCTTGTCGTTGGGCAGGGCGTGAAACTGGCGCTGGCGGGGGTGGCGATCGGCATCGCGGGCGGACTGATGCTGACGCGGCTGATGAGCGGACTTCTATATGGAGTGCATGCGACGGATCCCGTGACGTATGGCGCGGTGGCGGTATTGTTGATCTTGGTGGCGCTGGCGGCTTGCTTTATTCCGGCGCGGCGCGCGATGCGCGTGGATCCCATCGTGGCGTTGCGCTACGAATGAATAATGATGGACAACCCGAGGCGGGCGGCCGGGCTGCGCATTTTTCCGAAGTCCACCGAAGCACAAAAATGTTACTGTGACTCGGTCGCGGTATTTCCGCGCCGGGTTGCATGCCTACTTCCATCACCACCGTCCTCGAATTCGCGCTGTTGGCGATTACCTCGGTGTTTTTTCTGGTGGATCCTTTCGCGGTGATTCCGATGTTTCTGGCCGTCACCGCGAATTCGCCGAAGGAGGAACGGCGCGGCGTGGCACGGCGCTCGGCGCTGACTTGCGCGATCGTGCTGTGCTCGTTCGCCCTGGCCGGCAGTCTGATTTTCAAGATGTTCGGCATCACGCTTCCCGCGTTCAAAATCGCCGGCGGAATTATTCTGATGGGGATCGGGCTGGATATGCTGCAGGCCAAGCAGTCCGGCACGAAAGCGACGGCCGAAGAGCAGCAAGAAGGCGCGGAAAAATCCGACGCCAGCATTATTCCGTTGGGAATGCCGATGCTGGCCGGACCGGGTGCGATTTCGACGGTGATGGTGCTGGTGGGTGAATCCCATTCGATCTGGCAGCACATAATTATTTACGCGACGATTCTACTGACTGCGTTTGTCTCGTACTTGGTGCTGGCGGGTGCCGATGGCGTGCGGAAGTACCTGGGTGAAACAGGGATTCGCATTCTGATGCGGCTGATGGGATTGCTGCTCGTGGCGCTCGCGGTGCAGTTCATCGCCAACGGCCTCACCGATTTCGGCCTGCTCAAACAGATCACGATTCCCTAGCGCTCGGCCGTTCGTTTTGCAGCTGCCAGCGTGACTGCCCACTTCTATTGGTTTGCGGCGAACGTATTGCAGGCGTCCACGCGGCCGGTGGTCAGGCCTTGCTTGAACCATTGCACGCGCTGGGCTGACGTGCCGTGCGTGAATTTTTCCGGCATCACTTCGCCTCGTGTCATTTTTTGGATGTGATCGTCGCCCACGGCGGCTGCGGCGTTCAAACCTGATTCCACGTCACCCGTCTCCAAAATGTTGCGCTGCTCGGTGGAATGTCCCCAGACGCCTGCGTAGCAATCCGCCTGCAGTTCCAGTTTGACGGAAAGTTGATTAGCCATCTCCGGATTTTGCTCTTGTGCGGCGCGAACCTTGCTCTCTGTTCCGAGAATTTTCTGCACGTGATGACCCAGTTCGTGCGCGATCACGTAGGCCTGCGCGAATTCGCCCGAAGCGCCGAAGCGTTCTTTCAGCTCATTGAAAAATGAGAGATCCAGATACACCTTCTCGTCGCCCGGACAATAAAATGGCCCGGTGGCCGTCTGCGCCAGGCCGCATGCGGAATTCACGTCGTCGCGGAACAGCACCAACTTCGCGTGGCGATACTGCGGAAGAATCTGCGTCCAGGTGTGCTGCACATCATCGAGGACGAACGAAACGAACTGAACTTCCGGCTGTTCGGCGGCATCGCGCGCGGTATCGGCCGGACGCGAAATCGGAGCAGAGGCCGTGCCGGCGCCCGAGTTTAAAAATGGCGTGATCAAATCGCGTTTGAAAATGAAGCTAAGCACCAGGAGGACGAGCAGGCCTCCAATGCCAATATGAATTCCGCCTGGGAAACCACCGCCGCCGCCGCTCGAGTTTCGATCGTCTTCGATGTCGCCGCTGGTGCCGCCGGGTGTCCAACGCATGGTGTCCTCGCGAGTGCTGCGGATTGGAATTGATCTCGGCGCGGCGAAATGGCGGCGCGCGATGGTGCGTGCGGTTCAGACTGGGTTTGCAGAGGATATCACTTTCGCGGGATTTCGGCAGCGCGAGAATCTGGCGAGTCGAACCGGCGCGGGCGCTTTGCAGCAACGCCTAAACGGGGAGGCCTAGTATTCGTCTTCTTCGATTTTTTTCAGGCGGGTCACTTTCAGCGCGGTGCGAAAATCGCGCGCGCGAGCTTCGGCGAGAATCGCGCGGCGAGTATCGGGCGGCAGTTCCGAGGGCCCAATGACGCCGGCCATGTCGCGCGGAAAATGTTTGATGAAAATGGACGCGAGGTGCGCCGTGGCATACGCGATTGGGGTAGAAATCAATCCGCGCTGGCGAATCTGACGCAGCGTAGGAAAGCTCGCGTCGTAACGCACCAGCAACGGCTGGTCGTCCTTCATTCCTTGGACTAACACAGCCGCGGCAAAGCGCGCGTTTTCCAGAACGCCACGGCGAATCAAGCCCGCAACACCTTTCGGTGTGGGCGTCTTCGGGAATCTTTTGCGCACGATCCCTTGCGAGCGATTCAGGCGGCCCTGGCGGTACCAGCGGTACAGGCGGTCGAAGTCGTTCCCGCCAATTTTGGCGTCCATGTTTTGCGTCGGCACAACGTAAGGGAGCATGCAGACTTCGTCCTGCGCCGCGAGGTACACGGTGGTCTCGCCAATCGGTGGCGGAAAGCGAAATTTCTCACGGTCGGCAAAACGCTTTGCCAGAACGAAGCGCCCGTGACGATAGACGCGCGGGCTGGAAATCGCTTCGTCATACATCACTTCCGGCGACCATGTCGAAACGGGATCCTTGCTCTCCGTGCTTTCATACAGGCGAATCTGAATTGACTCAACCGTATCGAGCAGCTCGGAAGCGCGTTTCGCGAGCAAATTGGTGAGGCCCGGCGCCGCGCCGGTGCAAATCAGGGCCGCGCGATTTTTGGCCAGGAATCGTTTGTGGAAACGGAATTGTTCGGGCCGGAAAGGATTGCGATTGAGATGCGAATTCAAATCCAGGTAATGGACGCGCAGCCGCAATGCAGCGCGCAGAATAATCTCGTTGAAAACGGCGGGAGAAGCGTTGACGATCAAGGTGCAGCCGCGGGCCGCACGCACGATGGACCAGAGATTGCGCGCGTTCGCTTCTTTCACTTCGATTTTGCTTTTCTTTCCGAGAAACTTTCGCGCGCGGTCGGGGTCGCGGTCGCCGCACCAGACCGTGTGTCCCTGGCGCTGAAGCAAATGAGCGAGTAAGGAGCCGGCGCCGCCCACTCCCAGTACGAAGATGCGCATCGGCTGGCAACTTTATCATAATCAATGGGCTCCATTGCCGGTTCCAGGCCGCCGTTTTCCGATTGTGTACTTGAGCAGCAGCATCCAGGCCTGCGGCTCGCTCCTGGACTGCTCACGGCTTCGGGCTATTTGCTTAAGTAGGGACAGAGCGTAGAATCAAATTGATTTCTCCGACCCCCTCGGCCTAACGGAGAGAAAACCCAAGGATGCGGGGGCGATGCTCGATTTTTAGCACGAGATAAGGGATCAGGTGGAAACGCCCGTTCCTCCCAGGCTTGGAAAGGAGTAAGTCCAGCGCGCGCGACAAAGCGCGCCATAAGTTGGTTGCTGGAGTCTTCGCCCGTTTCCGAACCTGGAGATGGGCTTTTCATTTTTTGATAGCATCTAATTGGCCATGGCACTCATAGACAAATTCGGACGGCCCATCACGGATTTGCGGGTCTCGGTAACGGACCGCTGCAACTTCCGCTGCGTGTACTGCCGCTCCGCGAATCCCGAAAATCACATGGCCGAGCACGCGCTGCTCGAGTGGGATGAATACGAGCGGCTGGTGCGCATCCTGATAGGTATGGGCATCCGCAAAGTGC
The DNA here is from genome assembly GCA_963804625.1 of uncultured Acidobacteriota bacterium. Lineage (GTDB taxonomy): Bacteria > Acidobacteriota > Terriglobia > Acidiferrales > UBA7541 > Palsa-295. The sequence goes on from CAWDRJ010000001.1 coordinate 625,645, forward strand.
GCGTCACGGGCGGCGAGCCGCTAGTGCGCCCCGGCGTCGAGGATTTCATCGCGCGGCTGAAAGCGATCGGCGTGCAGGATCTTTCGATGACCACCAACGGCTTTCTCCTCGCGGAACGCTGCGACAAGTTGGTAGCGGCGGGCCTGGACCGCATCAACATCAGCCTCGATTCGCTGGACCGCGAAAAGTTCGAGCAAGTGACGCGCACCAAGACTTTCGACGACGTGATCGCGGGAATCGAGGCCGCGCAAGCTTCGCGGTTGCGTCCCGTGAAAGTGAACGCGGTGCTGGTGCGCGGGTTGAACGACAACGAAGTGGAAGCCTTCGCTGAATTCGCGCGCGAAAAAGAAATCGTGATGCGCTTCATCGAATTCATGCCGCTGGATGCGGACCGTGCGTGGACCCGCGATATGGTGGTGCCCGCCGCGGAAGTCCATCGCCGCATCTCGGCGCGCTGGCCGCTGATTCCGGTGGTGCACGAACGCAGCGAAACCGCGCGGAAGTACCGCTTCGTGGATGGCGCCGGCGAAATTGGATTGATCGCGCCGGTGACGCAGCCCTTCTGCGGGCATTGTTCCCGCATCCGGCTCACCGCCGACGGGAAATTGCGTACGTGCCTTTTCAGCAAGGAAGACCACGACTTGAAAGGCTTGTTGCGCGGCGGCTCGAGCGACCGCGAAATTGGCGACGCCATTGTGGCCATCGTCCAGACCAAGGAAAAGAGCCATCGCATCAACGAGCCGGATTTTGTTCCGCCCTCGCGCACCATGGTTTATATTGGCGGTTGAATTGTGCCGGCCCGGGGAGAATGCGTAAAGATGGCCGACGAAGAATCCAAATATTTCTCGCTGACGGAAGCAGAGCGCTTGCGCACCCAGCTTGAGCCGCTGCTGATCGAAGCTATGGAATCACGCCGCAAGATGAACGACGTGGATGGGCAACTCGGCGCGCTGGCGGAACGCATCCAGCGTTCCGGCGGCCTGGCGGTATCCTACGAAAAAGCCGCGAAGGTGCGGCTCGAGCGCAACCATCTGGAAGAATCCATCCAGTCCGCGCTCGATCAGATTCAAGAAACCGGCTGCGTGGTGAAGGATCTGGACGTCGGCCTGCTCGATTTCCCCGCGCGCATTGACGATCAGGAAGTGTATCTCTGCTGGAAGCTGGGCGAGGACCGCATCCGTTTCTACCACGGCCAGGATGAAGGCTTCGCCGGACGCAAACCGATCGATCCGCGCGACGCCGGCTACAACAATCCCGTCCAGTAGCCGCCGCAGCAGCTCGTCCTACCTCGCCGTCATCTCAATGGGCTGGACGTCGCGCTCGATTTTCGCAAGCTGCTCGTCTTCGGCCACGTCCAAATCATATTTGGTCTGAAGATTCAGCCAGAACCGCGCCGTGGTCTTGAAATAACGAGCCAGGCGCAGCGCAGTGCCCGCTGTGATCCCGCGGCGTTCCGCGACTATGTCGGCGATGCGCGTAACCGACACGCGCAAATCCAGTGCCAGTTTATTCATGCTCAGCCCATAAGGCTTCATGAAATCCTCGCTAAGAATTTCGCCGGGATGTACGGGCTGTAGTTTCCTAACCATTGCGCGCTCCTAGTGATAATCGGTGATTTCTACTTCCCAGGCATCGCCGTCGCGCCAGATGAAACAGATGCGCCACTGGTCGTTGATGCGGATGCTATGCTGACCCTTCCGGTCTCCGCGCAACGCCTCCAGACGGCTGCCTGGCGGCGAGGCTAGGTCGTTCCAGCGGTTGGCTGCATCCAGCTGCCGAAGCTTCCGCAGCGCCACACGCTCCAAGTTCCTAAACCGCTTGACGGATTCCCGGCTGTGAAGCTTCTCGGTCTCTCGCGAGCGGAAGGATCGAATCACCAAGACACTCTATACTGTTTATCGTTAAATGTAAACAAGTAAACGCGAAAGGAGTGGCTTGGCGCTATGGCGTGGGCGAAACCGGGCTATCGCCGATCAGATCCAGCGTGCTTTCTTCCATCAGAAACGCATCGGCGTGGACGGACCCGGAACGGCCGTTGTGAACGAAAGTGGCGGAAGCCACGGACTCCGCCGGTAAATCCACATCTTTTCCGCTGCCTACGATTTTGAAGACGCTCTTCCCCGCGGGAATCTCAAACTTGATGGACACAGGCCGGAATTTCGTGCCGCTTGCTGGAGTAACCGTGAGAATGCCAAAAATATCCTGATCCGAGGTGTTGGTAAATGAATAGGACTCGCGCGGCGCGCGCACTTCTTGGTTCGTGTCCACTGCGAAAATCTGGAAATTCTTGAACGAATGCTCGCGATAATACCGGTGGCCTTTTTGTTCGACGTACAATTCCGCCGATTGCGGCAGCCACAGCTCCTCGGCATCGGTATGGAATTGCACCGGAGCGTAATTGATCGCAAAACGCTCCACGGTGAGCCCAATTTTTTCCACCGGCTCGGCCAATTGAGTTTCCAGCCGCACGACCTGCAGAGTCGCCGCGTCAATATACGCGCGGCCCTCGATGGCAACTGGGTAGTGAACGTTTTTCACGACGTAATCCCGCATTCGATTGGGACGATCCGTGCGCTGTTCGAAGCGAACCCGCCAGGCCGGCCGCCGATCCCAAAATCCCAAACCTTCGCACTTGAAATCGAAGTCAGAAACCATTGTCGGATGGAACAGCAAAGCCATCGCCGGCAAGCCTTCCGTGGAGGTCCCGGCGGGGAATTGGCTGCGGTCCACGCTGCCGTTGCGGAATTCATCCAGCTCGAACACGCCGTTCGGCGCCTGCGAAACGGAAACGACGTAGTCGAACGTGCGCGTCTGCCGTGAACCGCGTTTGCCGGCGCCATCCACTTTGAAGTGTTCGATGTATTCCGTCGCGCGGAATTTCTGCAGGCTGCCAACGAGCTGCTTCATGCGTTGTTCGACGCCTTGCAAGACTGCGGGGAGCGGACATGGTTTGTCGTCGAGCCTGGTGGGAACCGCGGCATCCACGTCGGGCGGCAGCCAGTGGAAATTACCGCCATCGCTATCCGCGATGCTCGGCGCCGAGCAAGCATCCGCGCGCACTGTGCCGAAGTCTTCCGGCTTTAGCACCAGATAAATCGTTTCCAGTTCCCGTCGCGCTTTGATTTCGATTGTTTCGGTCACGCTAGTGAAGCCGGGAGCGATGGCCTGCAACACATACTGACCGGGTGCCAGATCGGCGAAGATGATCTGGTCGTCGGACTCCGCCTTGCGCCCGGCGACTTCCGCGCCTGCGGCTGAAGTGAGCCGGATCGTCGCAAGGCCACTGAACGCGGTATCGTCCTGCTGCCGCAATGAGACTTTCAGCGAGGCATGGGCCGATTGCGTCGACGGAGCGGACAGCGCCGCTGCATTCGACGCGAACTGGCCGGCGGCATACGCCGGGACGACGAACATCGCCACACAAAGCAGGAGACTCGCAGTTCTTGACACTCTGTGCATAGACTCCTCCGCGTCGGCGGTCTAGGCATTTTTACTATTTCAGATTGGCGAGAATCTAATCCTCGGTAACCCAGAATGCAACTGGAAAGATTACGCAACCGGCAGCGGCATGCTACGAGGCGGATGAGGTTTCGCAGTGTCGCCGCAACGCAGCAGTCCTCCGCGCTCCGCGATGCGAACGGAGTTTCCCCACGTGGCTGACTTGTATGCTAGCTTGGTTGCGAAGCCCAAATGCAAGGGATTACTGTGGACACGACGCATTCAAATCGCTTGAAAGATTCCGCGAGCCCTTATTTGCGCTCTGCCGCGCATCAGCCGGTGGATTGGCGCGAATGGGGCGAGGAAGCGTTTGCGCACGCGCGCACGGAAGGCAAGCCCATCCTGCTTGATATCGGCGCGGTGTGGTGCCACTGGTGCCACGTGATTGACCGCGAGAGCTACGAAAATCCCGAAATCGCGGCCATGATCAATCAATTTTACGTTCCGGTGAAGGTGGATCGCGACGAGCGTCCCGACGTGGACGCGCGCTATCAATCCGCGATCAGCGCGATTTCCGGGCAGGGCGGCTGGCCGCTCACTGCATTCCTAACGCCCGACGGCAAACCATTTTTCGGCGGCACATATTTTCCGCCGGAAGACGCCATGGGGCGTCCTGGATTCAAGCGCATCCTGCTGGGCATCGCCGATGCGTTCAAGACGCGCCGCGGCGAAGTGGACAGCTCGGCTGCGGCACTGGAAGCAGCCGTGGCCAAAGCGGAGACGTTTCAAACCGCGCGCGGCGAATTCGATGCGGGAGTAGTGGACTCCGTGATCGAGTCCGCGCTGCATCTCTTCGATGAGGCTCACGGCGGGTTCGGCACCGCGCCGAAGTTTCCTCACGCCAGCGCCGTAGATTTGCTTCTGGAACGCTATCAATCCTCGCGCGATGAGAGGTTGCTGCACGTGGTGCGGCGCACGCTCGAGGGGATGGCGCGGGGCGGCGTGTACGATCAGCTCGCCGGCGGCTTTCACCGCTATTCGGTGGACGAGCGCTGGCTGGTGCCGCACTTCGAAAAAATGACGTATGACAATTCGGAGCTGCTCAAGAACTATCTGCATGGCTATCAGGTGACGGGTGATCCGGTATTCCGCGAGACTGCCGAGGGAATCATCGAGTGGGTCGGCGAAGTTTTATCCGATCGCGAGCGCGGCGGATTCTATGGCAGCCAGGATGCCGATCAGACGCTGGACGACGACGGTGATTACTTCACCTGGACCGTGGACGAGGTTCGCGCCGTGCTGGCGCCCGAGGAATCGCGCGCGATCGAAATTTATTACGATGTGAAGCCGCATGGCGAGATGCATCACAATCCGGCGAAGAACGTTTTGTGGGTCGCTTCCACTTTTGCGGACCTTGCGGCGCAACTCGGCACGGACGAAACGAGCGCACATCTCTTGATTGCTCGTGCAAAGGGAAAGTTGCTCGCAGCGCGGCTCAAACGGCATCCCACGCCTGCGATCGACACGACGAGCTACGTCGGCTGGAATGCGATGTTCGTCTCGGCGTATCTGGAAGCTGCACGCGTGTTGGGGCGCGATGATTGCCGCGCCTTCGCGTTGAAGACGCTGGAGCGTATTCTTCCGGAAGCTTGGGATGAAACGAAAGGTTTTCGCCATCGCGTGGGCGGCCCGCGCCTCGAAGGTTCGCTCGACGACCAGATTTTCGCGGCGGCCGCGCTGCTCGATGCCTATGAAGCGACGCTCAATCGCCGCTATTTCGATATTGCCGAGCGCGCGGTGCGCCTCGCTGTCGAGCGTTACGGCGATCCCGACGGCGGCGGATTTTTCGACCGCGCGAAAGATGCCGCCCCGATGGGCGGCATGGACGTGCGGCGCAAGCCGTTGCAGGATTCCCCGACGCCCGGAGCGAATTCCGTCGCGGTGATCGTTCTTGACCGGCTCCACGCGTTCACCGGCGAAAAGCTCTATCGCGATTGGGCGGAAAAGACGCTCGAAGCTTTCGTCGGCTTGGTTCCGCAGTATGGATTGTTCGCCGCGACGTACGGCCTCGCCGCGCTATTGCATGCCCGCCATCTGCTGCAGGTTGTGGTGATGGGCGCCACGGGCGATCCGAAAGCCAAGGAACTCGAAAAAGCCGCGAACGAAATCTATCGCTTCGGCAAGGCGGTCTTGCGCGTCACTCCGGAAAATCTGGCAAACGCTTCGCTCGCACCGGCGCTGCGTGAAACTCTGCCGCATCTCGACGCAGCAATGCCCCAAGCGCTGGTCTGTGTCGAAACCACCTGCTACCCACCCGTGACTGATTCCGCGAAACTCGAAGCGCTGCTCACCGGTGCCGCGGCTTCCATAGCCGCGCCCTGATCTGCACGTTTTTGCATGCGTCTCTGCACCGGTTGCCGCGCATCCAACGCAGTGTAATAATGCTGCATTCGGCGGCTGTGCCGTTTCAGGATTGGTGTACACGGGGGCTTTATGGCGATGAGGGATGCATGGATCGAAAAGCGCGCTGCGGCAATGAACGGCAGTGTGCGTAACTTCTCGCAGATGCACTACGCGCGCTTGGGCGTGGTAACCGAAGAAATGGAGTATGTCGCAAAACGCGAAAAACTCACGCCGGAGGTCGTGCGCGACGAAGTGGCGCGGGGCCGCGCCATCATCCCCGCCAACATCAATCATCGCAATCTCGAGCCGATGGGCATCGGCGTCGCCTTTTTCTGCAAAATCAACGCGAACATCGGCAACTCCGCCACCACGTCCAACGTGGACGAAGAGCTCGAAAAGCTGCACCGCTCCGTGCATTACGGCTCGGACACGGTGATGGACCTTTCGACCGGCGGCGACATCCCCATGATCCGGAAAGCCATCATCAATGCGTCGCCAGTGCCCATCGGCACCGTACCGATTTATGAAGCACTTTCGCGCGTACGCCGCGCCGAGGATTTATCCATCGAACTGATGTTGGAAGTGATTGAAGAGCAGGCTGAACAAGGCGTGGACTACATGACGATTCACGCCGGCGTGCTGCGCGAATTTCTGCCGCTGGTGCGCAACCGCATCACGGGGATCGTCAGCCGCGGTGGCGCGCTGCTGGCGCAGTGGATGAGCTTCCACAAAAAACAGAATTTCCTGTACGAGGACTTCGACGCGATTTGCAAGATTTTCCAGAAGCACGACGTCAGCTTTTCGCTGGGCGATGGTTTGCGTCCGGGCTGCCTGGCCGACGCCAGCGACGAAGCGCAATTCGCGGAGTTGAAAGTCCTCGGCGAACTCACCAAAAAGGCCTGGGAATGCGATGTGCAGGTGATGATCGAAGGTCCGGGGCACATCCCGATGGACCAGATCGAGTTGCAGGTGAAAAAAGAAAACGAAATGTGTTACGAGGCGCCGTTTTATACGCTGGGGCCGCTCGTCACCGATATCGCTCCGGGCTACGACCACATCACCAGCGCGATCGGCGCGGCAATGATTGGCTGGCACGGCGCTTCGATGCTGTGTTACGTCACACCGAAAGAGCATCTCGGCCTGCCCAATGCGGATGACGTTCGCCAGGGCGTGATTGCTTACAAAATTGCGGCACACGCGGCGGATGTGGCGCGGCATCGTCCGGGAGCGCGCGATCGCGATGATGCGTTGAGCTATGCGCGTTTTCTTTTCGACTGGAACAAGCAGTTCGAGCTTTCGCTCGACCCGGAAACTGCGCGCAAAATGCACGACGAGACGCTTCCCGACGATTTCTATAAGGAAGCCAAGTTCTGCTCGATGTGCGGTCCGAAATTCTGCTCCATGAACACGACGCAAATCGCCGAAGCCTACCAGGGCCTCGACCAGAAAGAGCGCGAGCAGAAATTTACTCAATTGTTAGCGAAAGTGGAAGGTCCAGGGAACCGGAAGAGCCTCTGAATCGTATCTCAGTGTAGGCACAGAGCCGGGGCGACGCGCCATGTCCGGCTGAAAACTGACGAGGTGCGAAAATGACGTTTTTCTTTGTGGCGGTCCTGCTCTACTTTTTGCCGACGATCATCGGACACAGCAAGCGCGACGCGACCGGAATCTTCCTGGTAAATTTGCTGTTTGGCTGGACTGGAATCGGCTGGTTCATCGCGCTGCTTTGGGCTTGCGCTTCGGAACCGCGCGTCTCCACCGTGCTGGTTCCGGCAGGCAATTCGCGTTACTTCTGCCGCTGCGGCGCGCTCGAACCCGTCGGCGCGCATTACTGCTGGGCATGTGGCCGGCGCCTGTAGGCTTCCGGTCGCAAGCGGGGGCGCTCTGTGCACGAAGAGTTGCAACGAAACGATTCGCGGCACCTCAGTCTGGAAAAGCAGTTTGAAATCTTCAAGGAATACGTTCAGACCGTTCTGAATCTTTCCACCGGCTCTCTGGTCCTCTCCGTCACCTTTCTGCATGACATCGTCGGACTCGGCTCGGAATCCAAAGGCGCAGCCCCGCACGTCCATCACCCCGGAATTCTCGGCGTTGCCTGGCTCGGCTTTCTGGTTTCGATTGCAGGGTGCCTTTTCTATTTGTACTTCCTGGCGCTATTCACAAAGGACGGAGTGGACTGCGAGCGTGAATTGATGGTGGGAAACATCGCAGGCCTGGCAGGTTTCTTCGTGGGATTGATTTGCCTGGCGGCATTCGGCTGGTCAAGCATCCCCTGAACGCCGCGCGTGGGGCAGTGCGCCGTTAATTGCCGCTTAACCGTTTTCTTCTTTTTTTTCTTCCCGCTCGGCCAGCAGCTCGAAGATATCCGCATCCGATGCGCCCAACGCGGAAAACATCCGCCGCGCCGAATTGATGGCGCGAAACTGCACACGCCCATTTTCGATATTGCTGATGGTCGTCTGGCTCACGCCGGCTTCGGCGGCCAGCTCGGACTGATTCAGATTGCGGAACTCCCTCATCAGCGCGAATCGTTCCGCCGGCATGCGCGCGTCCACGATACGGCGAATCTGTTCGGGGGTGTAGTTACCCTGCAGCAGACTCTTCGTCAGGCTGCGATTGGCGTCCGTCTGAGCGCGCTGCAACTCCAGAGCCGAATCCAACGATTCGATTTCGTGGAGCATCTGTCGGTAGACGTCGTCCCGCATCACCACATAGTCCCGGCCTTCGATTTGCAGCCGCTCGATCTGTTGCGCGGGATCGAGGTACTCCCGGCGCGGTTCATGTTGCGGCTCTGCATTCAACGGCAGCTTTCGCATCTCGCTCATATCAGTTCAATCCTTGTCCGGAAAGAATCTCAGGGCCCACCGGCTCGTCCGCCTCTTCGTAATCGTCACCACCGAAGTCACAGGTTCTTCCATCTCGACCACATGATAAGTGAGCTTCCATCTGTCTTCCGCTCCGGCGAGCGTGTATCGCCCACCGGATGAGTCGTCCACGGGCCAGCTTCGCAGCGAGTCGTCTGCCTCCTCCAGCTGCCGTAAGGCCCCTCGAATCTGAGCCTTATCCAGACCCTCCGGCAACGAGTCCAGCACCTGCTGCGCACCTCTTGAAAGCCAGACTCTCAACTCCGACAATCCCCTTATATTATACTTCGCATTGAAAGTCAATCGCAATATTCACAATCGAATACAAAGCCTTCCGCGCACTGGCCCTGCTCGCCTCACCTATGGCGCAAGCCCTCCAAGCCGCCGCTCGACACCGTCCAGCAGCTTAACTGCGGTGACGTTCTTCAAGTACAATTTGGTGCCAGGTTCTAGACCTGTGACTGGAGCCGAAGTCAAGTGAACCAACTGCGCGAAGAATTTAACCGTTGGGCCGAGTCCGGTAAGGGCGAGTCCATGGAGCACGAGCACTGGCCCATCACCAAGCCTGCAATCGGGCTCATGCAGATCGATCCTACCGACAATATCCTGGATGTTGGCTGCGGAGCCGGATGGCTTTCACGGATTCTGGCGCAGCGCGTTCCGCAAGGCCGCGTGGTGGGCATGGATATTTCTGACGAGATGATTCGCCATGCGCGCGAGGCCAGCGTTGCAAGCGAAAACCTGGTGTTCGTAGTGGGCGGCGTGGACGAAATTCCCTGGGAAGCGAATTTCTTCTCACGCGTGATTTCGGTGGAATCGTCATATTACTGGCCCGACCCCGCGAAAGGCCTCCGCGAAATCAATCGCGTGCTGGCCGAAGGTGGCTCGGTGTGGATTCTGATCAATTATTACCGCGACAATCCGTACAGCCATCAATGGGGCGAAAAGCTGGCGGTTCCCACGCATCTGCTCTCCGCCGCCGAATGGGAAAAGCTGTTTCGCGACGCTGGTTTTGCGGACGTCGCGCACCGGCTGATTCCCGATCCCACTCCCAATCCGGACGTCTACAACGGACGTTGGTTCCGCGACGCCAAAGAGCTAGCCAATTTTCGCGCGATCGGCGCGTTGCTCGTCTACGGTACAAAGAAAGAAAAATCACCACCGATGGACACTGATTAGCACAGACAAGAACGAAGTGATTGAAAAGGCTAATCGGTCGAGGACGCTGTGGGCGTTGGGATAATTCATCCTCTGAAGCCTCCTCAATTGGAAAAAGTCGAATCGATTTTTCCAATTATTTGCCTTTATCTGTGTTCATCTGTGGTGCCTTGTCGTGTTTGACTAGCACCACCCACGCGCATATACTCCGTCCGTTTGCGGGGTAATGGGAGACAGATGGGCGTCCTGGACAACCGCTTTGAACGCAGCTACGTTCTCTCCACAGTTGACTACGTTTTTAATTGGGCGCGCAAAAGCGCTATCTGGCCGCTGACTTTCGGACTCGCCTGCTGCGCCATCGAAATGATTGCTTCCACCACGTCCCGCTTTGATATCGCGCGCTTTGGCGCCGAAGTGTTTCGCCCCTCGCCGCGCCAAGCCGACCTGATGATCGTCGCGGGCACTGTCACCCTTAAAATGTCCCCAGTTCTGAAGCGCGTGTGGGACCAGATGCCGGACCCGAAATGGTGCATCTCGATGGGCGCCTGCTCGAGCGTTGGTGGGCCATTCAACGTTTATTCCGTGTTGCAAGGCGTTGATCGCATCGTCCCGGTGGATGTTTACGTGATTGGCTGTCCGCCGCGACCCGAAGGGCTTTTTTACGCGCTGTTGAAGTTACAAGACAAAATCGACCAGATGTCGCTGGCGAAGCGCCCCACCGCCGTGCGTTTGCAGCCCGGCATGGTGGACGAATTCAAGCGTGGAGTGATGGTGGCGCAGTCGCCTGAACCGAGATAGGCATCAGGACTGCCGGAACTAGCGCACTTCTTCCCGCGCGCGAGTGCCTTCGGCACGGAGAACACGATTCGATGGCTTTTTTGCGGACAGCGAAGAAAGACGAAGTCCCGCCCGGCACAATCCGCGAATTTCAATTGGATGGCAAGAACATCGCGGTAGCCAACGTCGAAGGTAAACTCTTTGCAATCAATAATGTATGTTTGCATCGTGGCGGCCCGCTCGGCGAAGGCGAAATGGAAGGCCAGGTCGTCGTATGTCCTTGGCACGGTTGGAAATACGATGTGACAAACGGCAAGTTGACCACGAACCCCGCAGTCGGAGTTCACTGCTACGCGGTCGAAGTTCGCGGCGAAGATATCTTCGTAGATGTAGGGTAACAAAGGCTTTAACGCTAACATCCACCAAGTCGCACAACGGATTCTGCGTTTCCGCAAAAATTCACACACAAAGTTCGCCATTTTTCGCGGCTTCCGTGTATAGTTCGCCCGACACTTTTTGACGGATGACGCAACCGCCCCTCAAACCAAGACGTTGGCTGCTTGCCGTAGACCCTCGCGTCTATCACTGGGACACTCTCTTCGTGAAAGGCAAGGAAATGTGGCGCCATGCCGGACATCGCCCGGACGCGCTGCGCCAGCTGAAACAAATCCACAAAGGCGACCGCGCACTGGCCTATCACGGCAAGCCGGAGCATGCAATCTACGCGCTTGCGGAAGTGAGCCGCGACCCGTATCCCGATCCGCACGAGAACGACACGAAAAAAATGGTGATGGACCTGCGGGCCATCGAGCGTCTGCCGCGCCAGGTAACGCTCACCGAGCTGCGCGAAAATAAATTGTTGCGCAAGATCAAGTTCCTCAAGAATACGCGCATGACCATCTGTCCGCTCACCGACGAAGAGTATTCGGAAGTTCTGCGCATGGCGGGTATCGTCGCTTCCCCCGGCATTCCTCTCCCTTAATCGCGCGCCCCTGAAGGGCGGAGTTGAGGTCAGGCTCGCACGCGCCGAATGATACGAAATCAGCTAAGATGACAATCGCCTGAGGAGGATTTTCGATGCGCAGAGGTTCGTTGATTTATTGGGTCGCGGCGCTCGCCGGTATTTTTGTGATTGTTGCGATTGCGCGTTTGGGCGGAGTGCCCTCGGCGGCCGCGCAGAAGAAACACCCCGCATCACAAGAGGCGTGGCTGCGGGGAGTCTCAGACGGCAGCACTCGCGTGGTGGACATGACCTACGCGATTAATGGCAAGCTGCCCGCGTGGCCGGGCGACGACCGCACGTTCGAAGCTAAAACAGTCGCCACCCCGGAGAAAGACGGCTATTTCGCGCGCAGCTTCTGGACGCTCGAACACTACGGAACGCATCTGGATGCGCCCGCGCATTTTCCACCGGGCAAGGAATATCTCGATCAGATTCCAGTTGATCATTTTTTCGGCCCCGCGGTCGTGATTGATGTGAGCGACGAAGTCAGCAAGGATGCGGACTATCGCCTTCGGGTAATGCGCGTGGAAAAATGGGAGGCACTGCACGGGCGAATTCCCACCGGGGCTCTCGTGTTGTTGCGCACGGGTTGGTCGTCGCGCTGGCCGGACCAGAAAAGTTACCGCAACATGGACGCGCAGGGCGTGATGCACTTTCCTGGATACTCCGTCGAGGCAGCAAAGCTCCTGATCGAACGCGGCGCCGTCGGACTGGGAATTGACACGCTGAGCATTGATTACGGCCCGTCGAAGGATTTTGAAGTTCACCACACCGACCTGCCCGCCGGACTCTACAATCTTGAAAATCTCGCAAACCTCGACCAGCTCCCCGAAGCCGGCGCGTTCGTGATCGCCGCTCCGATCAAGCTCGAAGGCGGTTCCGGCGGACCGGTGCGCGTGTTCGCGCTACTTCCTCCCGCGCAGTAGAATAGAGGTATGCCAGAACTGCCAGAAGTCGAAACTGTCGCGCGCGGTTTGCGGGATGTATTGCCCGGCCGACGCATCTTGAGCGTGCGCTTGGGCAAGACGGATTTCATTGATGACCCTGCTCTGCTGGAACGGGATTTGCCCGGCAGCACCATAGCGCGCATTCGGCGCCTGGGAAAATTTCTTTTGCTCGACCTTGAGCCGCGGAAGTCGCCCGCGGAGGAAAGCTCGCTGCTGATCCATCTCGGCATGACCGGCAAGATCAGCGTTTGCTCGCCGGAAACTCCTGTGCCGCTTCACACTCACGTATTTTTCGCGCTCGATGACGGCCGCGAGCTGCGTTACAACGACGTTCGCCGCTTCGGGCGCATGGCGCTACTCGCGAATGGAGACCACGAACGCGTCCTGGGAGATCTCGGTCTCGAACCGCTGGAAGTGACGGAAGAGGAATTTCGCGTACGCATTCAAGCGCGCAGCGCGCATATCAAGGCATTGCTCCTCGATCAACGCGTCTTGCGCGGTATCGGCAACATTTATGCAGATGAAAGCTTGTGGCGTGCCAAGATTCACCCGCGAAAGCGCGGCGCAAAGTTGACGCAAGAGGAATCGCGGCGGCTGCATCGCGCCGTGCAAAGCATTTTGCGCGAAGCGATCCGGCTGCGCGGCTCCTCGATTTCCGATTACGTGGATCTCGATGGAGGGCGCGGCGAATTTCAACAAAGGCACCGCGCCTACCAACACGACGGCAAAAAATGTTTTCGCTGCGGCGCGATCATTCGCCGCATCATCGTCGCGGGACGCAGCAGCCATTTTTGCCCGCGCTGCCAGCCTCCTCCCCGACGTGCGCGTGCCGGTAAATCCGCGGCGCGCGTCAGGCGCCCGCTGCGCGGCTCTGCCCGGTATAAAAATAAATCAAGATCGCGCCGAGCAAAGTGAAAAATCCCGCGTAAAGAAACCCTGCGTTTGGGCTGACGCTCGACCACAGCACACCCACCACTACGCTCGAAATCAAATCGCCAACGCCATTCACCGTGGCCAGCACGCCGAAGCCGGAACCGCGATTTGCTTTCGGCAGCAACTCCGCCGCGAGCGATTTTTCCACCGATTGCTGCACCGCGCCGTGAATTCCCGCCAAGCCGAATAAAAGCGCGAGCATGGGAATTGTCGGCGGCTCGAAAATGAATCCCGCGAACGCCGCAACGGCGAAAAGATATCCCACGGCGAGAATCGCGCGCTTGTTCATGCGGTCCGCAAGTGCTCCCGCGGGGTAAGATGCCGCCGCATCCACGAAATTGTAAAAGGTATAGAGCGCGACTGCGATCGTGGAAGCGCGCGCAAAACCGAACCGTGGCGTCAGAATCTGCCCCGCTCGCAGTATCAGCAATGTCGGCGCGAAATCGCCGATGCCGTGCGCGAAAACTCCCGCGAGATAGTGCCAATACGTTTTTGGCAGTTGCGCAAAACTGGAAACGAAGCTGGGAGCGTGATGAGCGTCATCCTGCCGCCCAGGCGGAACGAGTAGCGCGAACGCAACCGCTGCCGCAAGTCCAGGAACCACAGTCCAGCGCAACACGCTACGCGGTCCCAGCCAGGCGAGCAGCGCCGTCGCGCACAAAGGGCCGAGCACCGCGCCAACTGTGTCCATCGCACGCTCGAATCCAAACGCGCGGCCTTCCTGCTCCGGCGCGACAGAATCGGCGAGCAACGTGTCGCGCGAAGGCCCGCGGCTGCCGCGTCCGACCCATCCGAGGGCGCGCATCACCAAAATCGCCGGCCACGTTTGCGCGAACGCATACGCGAATGTCGAAAGCCCCGTCGCGGCGTAGCCGACGATCCCAGTCGGCTTGCGCAGCTTCGGACGGTCCGCAATCCATCCACCGGCTAATTTCGCAAAACTCGAAAGGCCGTCCGAAACGCCTTCGATCACGCCGAGCGCAAAAGCGGGCGCGCCGAGGCTCGCGAGAAACGCGGGCAGAATCGAAGTCGCGGCTTCGTGACCCCAATCGGAGAAGAGGCTCGCGAGGCCGATGCCCAGGACGCCGCGAGTGAGCCAGCGTTTCGAAGTGGGAGGCGCAACGGAGGAACTGGCCATGGTTCGACGAACCTCAGTGAGCCGGACTCGCGCCCAAAGACGAAGATGCGGCCGTGGCAGCGCTGTCCATCAGCGGGATCGCAGCCTGGAAGATGCGTTCGGCCCAGTTCTGACGTTCGTTAGGATCGAGCCACATTACCGGCGTGCGCAAATTCTGGAATGGCGCCGCAGCCAGCAATTCGACAAGCAATTCGTGAATCCGCCGCTGAAACGCGCGATCCTCGGAGCGAAAACCGTCCGCGGGGATGGCGGCGGCGACCGGCGGCACGCCGACGAGAATCGTATACGAATCCATCCACCACGCGAGCCACGATTCCAGCTGCGGCTGCCGTCCAAATTTATTCACCAGGTAGCAATAATTATCGAGCACCGCGCGATCGGTGACCACATGAGGCGCGTGCCGCGCTGCAGCGAGTTCCGCAACGATCTGGGCGTGCAAAATCCAAAGCTGGCCTTCGATGGTCGTCGCGGCATTCACCGGGAATGGCGATTGGCGCGCGACTTCCGTCACCAGTTCCACGTTGAAATGTGCTTTCTTCAGCAGCGAGCAAATTTCAAACGCCAGCGTCGTCTTGCCCACTCCATGCGTCCCGATCAGTGCGAGTTTCAATTTTCGCCCCTCACCAGCAGCGCTCTCGTTTCTAACACATTTCATCGCTCGCAAGTAACCGGCAAGCACACTCCGTGGACTGATTTTCTTCGTGTGCTTTGGTGCTGTGCCCGAGCGTCCTCAGTGTTGAATCTTTTGTTTTAGCGTGGGCGTCTGCATAGAATCGAGCTTGTTTGTGAATATCCAGCGAGAAAGGGAAATATGAGAGCCGTGATGCAACGCGTCACCAGCGCGCGCGTGATCGTGGATGGCAGCGTGAAAGGCGAGATCGGCGCCGGATTGCTGGTGCTATTGGCCGTCGGGCGCGAAGACACAGCCGCGACAGCGGCCAGCACGGCCGAAAAAGTCGCGAACTTGCGAATTTTCAATGACGAGCAAGGCAAAATGAACCGCTCGCTGCTCGACAGCGGCGGCGCAGTTCTCGCCGTCTCGCAATTCACGCTCTATGGCGACGCGCGCGGCCAGCGTCGCCCCAGTTTCATTCAGGCCGCGCCGCCCGAGCAGGGCAAAGCGCTCTACGAAGCATTCGTCCGCGCACTCCAAACGCTCGGAGTGCGCGTCGAGACCGGCGTTTTTCAAACGCACATGTCTGTCGAGCTGGTGAATGACGGCCCGGTGACAATCCTGCTCGATTCCGACAAACTTTTTTGACCCGCGAACGTCAAATCACGCGGCATTGCCTGTCAATCCCAAACTTGCGCGCCGAGCCGCACTCACTTACGCTTTTCCGGGAGACTTTCATGAGCGAGATTGAACGCATCGTTGATCAAATGGACCGCGCATTTGGCGGCGACGCCTGGCATGGCCCGTCACTCGAATCGCTGCTTGAGGGTGTTACCGCCGAACAAGCGTCGAAGCATCCCATCCCCAGCGCGCATTCCATCTGGGAGCTGGTGAATCACATCGCGTCCTGGAATTCGATCGTCGCCCACCGCGCATCCGGCGAGAAAGTGGACGTGAGCGTCGAGCAGGATTGGCCTCCAGTGTGGGAGGCCACCGACGTCGCGTGGAAGCGTTCCCTCGAGCATTTGCGTGAATGCCACGCTCGTTTGCGCGCCGTGGTGCAAAATCTGCGAGAGGAGCAGCTGAACGAAATCGCTCCCGGCAAGGATCATTCCAAATACGTAATGCTGCACGGAGCAGTTCAGCACGATCTCTATCATGCCGGGCAAATCGCCGTGCTCGAAAAGGCCGTGCGATGAAAGCAGAGCCAAACAAATGAACGCGCCTTCCAGCGCCTTTTCCGGCAAAATTCGCGCGCCGCGAGAGTCCGACTACGCACGCATCGCCGATCTAGCGGGACAATTGTCCTATCCCTCGACTCCGGAGGAAATCGCTCGTCGCCTGGACGGAACCAAAGGCTCCCGAGACCACGCGGTCTTCGTCGCTGAACTCGAAGGTGGCGAAATCGGCGGCTGGATCGCGGTCTTCGTTTACCGCACTGTGGAAGCCGCCGCGCGTGCTGAAATCAGCGGCTTGGTGGTGGACGAGCGCTACCGCTCGCAACGAATCGGCGAACGCCTGCTTGCCCGCTCCGAGGAGTGGGCGCGCGAACGCGGCTGCGGCACGATCGGCCTGCGCTCAAACGTGCTCCGTGATCGCGCGCATGCGTTTTACGAGCGGCACGGTTACCGGCACCTCAAGACACAAAAATCTTTCCGCAAGCAGCTCTAGAAACCCGTTTTTCAGGTATTGTTTCTTTCGCGGCATCCCCGGCCCGTTCCGGCATCTATTTTCGCAAAATATCGTAATACGATATAATGTTGGCACGGTGGAGAGACCAATGGCGAAACAGACCGGATCGGGTATTGACTATCACGCGATCGCTGACTTTCGCTTCGAAATCCGGCGCTTCCTGCACACCAGCGAACGCCTCGCACGCGCCGCCGGCCTGGAACCGCAGCAGCATCAGGCCCTGCTGGCCATCAAGGGCCTGCCGCCTCATCGCGTGGCGACCGTGGGAGTGCTCGCCGAGCGCTTGCTGGTTCAGCATCACAGCGCGGTGGAACTCGTGAATCGCCTGGAGGCCAAAGGCCTGCTGCGGCGCGCGCGCGGCGCCGATGACCGGCGCAGCGTGCTGCTGGTCCTCACCCGGCGCGGAGAAATGCTGCTGAAGCAACTGGCTTTGACGCATCGCGCAGAACTAAAGTCAGCACGTTCCAAGCTCTTGCATGCGCTGACCAGAGTCGCCGTACGCGACGTGCCCTCTGCTCGAACCGCTCGAACGCGCCGCCCCGCGTCGCCAGCGAATTCGCGGCGGAAGCGCCAAACGACGCGCAAGCGCGAGCTCGGCAGAAAGTGAAAAGTAAGGGAACACGCGCTGTGGGCCGCGGACTCGTTCATAAAGAACGAGGCATCTGTGACTGCAGGTTTGTCATTGTTTCCCTAACGCGACGCGGAGAAACAATCCTCTCGAACGTGGCCGAGCTGCACAGGCAAGAGGTCGAACGAGTGCAGGGAGGCATATGGGGTAGGCCCGAGATTCAGTCTCGATTACTCGCACTCAAGAAAAACTGCGCCTGATCCGAAATCTTGGGCGCGTTTACATCTGCAGGTTTATTGAGGATGCTGACATTATAAAGGGGGGCGACGCGAACCGAATGGACGAGAGACGAGCCGGGAGTAGAAAAAAAACGAGATGGGCTGCAAGATATCCGCTGCTGCGCAAGTACCTGCCACTGGTACATGAGGATCTGGGCGCGATCTATTCGCGCGACCTGCACAAGTGGCTGCTAATCGCGCCGGTCATCGGGATTATGACCGGCTTAGCGATCACGGGTATTGCAGTCGTTATATTGCGGCTCCTGTGGCCTGCGATGCTGGGCTACTACCTACATCACCACTGGGCCATGGTGCCGGGGGTGACGCTAGGTTTTGTGGTGACCGGGCTGATCATGCAGTACTTGACGCCCGATCCTGACGAACATTCGACGGAAGAGATTATTCGTTCGTACCACAATCATCAGGGTGACATTGATATGCGGCCATTTTTTCCGAAGCTGCTCGCGGCGGTGACGACCGTGGGATTCGGAGGCAGCGCGGCTTTGGAAGGACCCAGCATTTATGGCGGCGGCGCAATTGGCTCGTGGCTGTGGGCCCATATGAGTCGTTTCCACCTGGAGCCGCGCGACCGGCGCATCATGCTCATCAGCGGCGCGGCGGCGGGGATGGCGGCGGTGTTTCGCGCACCGCTGACGGGTTTGGTTTTCGCGCTCGAAATGCCCTACAAGGATGACCTCGCGCATGAGGCTCTACTTCCTTCGTTGATCGCCTCCGTGGTTTCGTACGTCACGCTTGCTTTTTTTCTTGGAGCCACGCCTATTTTTGATTTTGCCAGCCCTACGTCCTTTACCGGCAAGGATCTGATTTGGTGCGCCCTGTTGGGAGTGATAGTTGGCCTCATTGCCATGACGTTCGCGACTACTTTCCGACGCGCGCGCGATTTTGTGGTGAAGTGGGCGCTGCCGCACTGGATGAAGCTCGCCGTGGGTGGGTTCCTGACAGGAATGTGCGGGCTGCTGTTTGTGATGTATTTCAAAGGATCGCTTGTGCCGCTTGGTCCAAATTACGAGGCGGTCGAAGCAATCCTAAGTTCGCAACACTCCGCGCCGGAATTGATTGCTTTCGGCGTGCTCAAGCTGGGCGCGACGATATTCTCGCTGGCCTCGGGCGGGGTGAGCGCCATGTTCGTGCCGCTATTTCTTACGGGCGGCGCTCTGGGAACCGCTTTTGCGCAGTTAGTAGTCCACAGTTCCTCACTGGAACTCTATGCGGCTGTAGGTATGGCCTCGTTTATTGCTGCCGGCTACAAGACGCCGTTGGCCGCGGTCGTTTTCGTCGCAGAGGCCACAGGCGGCCATGCCTTTATCATTCCCGCGCTGATTGGATCAGCCGTCGCATATGCGGTTTCCGGCGATGCTTCCGTTTCAGGGGACCAGCATTTGCATGAGGGCGTCAGGGTGCACGAACTTCGGGACATGAAGGTGAGTGAAATCATGCAGCGGCAAGTGGTGTCCGTGCAGGCGAGCCTCAGCCTGCGAGAGTTTGCCGACGTGATCTCGCCGCACTACCGGCATACGATTTTTCCGGTCATGGAAGATCACCAGATTCTCGGCACGATTCCATCATGGTCGCTCACGCAAATCGCGTCGGAAAAGTGGAAAAAGACCACCGTGTCGGAGATCGCCAATCGCAGAGTCCTGCGAGTTTCGCCGGATTGTGACGCGATGGAAGCCTTGCGCTTGTTGTTGAGCGAGCGGGCCCAGCCCATGCTGCTGGTGACTTCGGCGGGCAAGAAATTGGAAGGCATCGTCACGAAGACAGACATTTTGGAAGCGCTGAAAATGCGCGGCGAAGAAGAGATGGAGTCCGAGGATGAAACCGTCTGACTCTGAACGCGCCAACTGGCAAAATGCAACGCCACCGCGCGGACGACGAAACAGTGTTTTTCTCCTGCCAGCGAACGAAAGCGCCACTCTGCGTGGTCCTGGTGATTGATGCAGTAGGAGGTGTGTCTTGGCTGATTCCCCACTCCCAGAAGTCGAAACTGGACCGACGTCAAAACTGCCCCGGAAAAGCAACTTCGGTGTAGCGCTGGAGCCCGAAGTTATCAAGATCTCGGGATACGCTTTACTGATGGGCCTGATCGGGGGTCTTGTAGCGGAAGGGCTGCTCGAACTCATTTATTTGTTCACCAACTTGTGCTTCTACGGCAAGTTCTCTTTTGCGATCACCAGCCCCGCGCACAATCATCTTGGACTTTGGGTCATCCTGATTCCGCCGATCGGCGGATTGATCGTGGGCGCGATGGTTCATTACTGGGAGCCGACGCTCAAGGGCCACGGCATCCCCGAGGCGATGGAAGCTGTTCTGTTCAGCCACAGCCGCATGCGGTTGCGCGTGGCGTTTTTGAAACCACTGGCAACCGCGCTTGCCATCGGAACGGGCGGCCCGTTCGGAGCCGAGGGCCCGATCATTCAGACGGGTGCGGCGTGCGGATCGCTTTTCGGGGAAATGGTCGGCTTGACTCCGTATTACCGGCGGGTTTTGCTGGCTGCGGGAGCGGCGGCCGGGATGGCCGCAACGTTTACGGCGCCACTGGCGGGAATTCTGGTGGCGGTGGAATTGCTGCTTTTTGAGTTTCGAGCTCGCTCTTTCATTCCAGTCTCTCTCGCGGCGGCCGTGGCCACCGGAGTTCGCATCCATTTTGTGGGGTGGGCGCCTCTGTTTCCTACGGCGGCATACAAAATAACAGGCATGAACGAACTGTGGCTCTTCGGGGTGATGGGCATTCTGATGGGCCTCATCGGCATCGCCATGATTCGAGCGCTTTTCTGGATCGAAGATTTCTTCGATCACTTGCCGTTCAAGCACGCTCTGATTTGGTCGCCGGCAATTGGCGCCACGATTCTAGGAATTATCGGGTACTTTTATCCGCAGGTCTTGGGCACCGGGTACGACACCATCCGCGACATGCTGAATAACCAACTGGCGCCCGCGGACATGGTAGGAGTGTCGGTGGCAAAATTCTGGGCACTGGTGATTTCCCTGGGATCGGGTACCACCGGCGGCGTGTTTGCGCCTTCGCTGATCGTGGGGGGAGGCATCGGGGGAGCCTACGCGATAGCCTGCCAGCATTTCTTTCCGCATCTGGTCAGCAATCCGGCGTTTTATGCGCTGGTGGCAATGGCGGCGGTGTTCGGAGGCATTGCGCGCGCGCCGTTTACCAGCATCGTGTTTCTCTTCGAGCTCAGCCACAATCCCAATTCGCTTCTTCCGCTGATCGTCTGCGTCATGGTTGCTGATGGCTTCGTGCGCCTCTTCAGCCGCGATTCCATCATGACCGGCAAGCTCGTAAAACGCGGCTTGATTGTGCTGCAGGATTACTCCGTGCCGGTGCTGATGCGCGCGCGGATTGACGACGTGATGCGCAAGCAGTTCTCCGTGATCCAGGGGGACGTGGAATTGCGGACGATTTTGCAGAAATTCGCGCCCGAGAATATGGAATTGCTTCCTGTGGTGGAAAAAGACGGATCGCTTTTGGGCATCGTCGAGCCTCACGATCTGCTCAAAGTGGACACCCAGGATCACCATTTCACCATGCGAGAGCTGGCACGGCAGGACTACGTCCGCGCTTACCCTGGGGAGTTGGTTGACCGAGTGAACCGCGAAATGCTGTTGAAAAATGTGGAAAATGTGGTGGTCGTGGAATCGCACGTAAGTCCGAAACCTCTGGGCATCGTTCGCGCCAATGACATTCTGCAATTGCGGCGGTGGTTGATGGAAGAAGAAACCCAGGAACGGAAAGCATCTGATAGCAGGGACCCAAACCGGTGACGTGATCGCGCCTGGAAGGCTTCCGGTGGTCAGCCGCGATAATCCGGGTCAGATGATCGGGTACTTTAGTCGTTCGAGCGTACTGGGTGCCTAGACGCGCCAGATGCAAGAAGAGAGCATCCGCGAACACGGCTGGGTTCGCCTGTGGAGATCGCCGTCTCGTGCGCCGCAGCGCAGTCCGCAAGCTTCGGCGAAATGAATTTAGAATCCGCCGCCACCGCCTCCACCGAAGCCGCCGCCAGAACCGCCTCCTCCGCCAAATCCAGAGCCGCCGGAGCTGCGCGGCGCTGAAGCCATCACGCTGCCCGCATGCACGGACATCGCGTTGAGGTCACTCACCAGAAAATATGGCGTGAATCCGTTGACGTAAGAGCCCTGGTACCACTGCGGAGGCTGCATCGCAATTCCGGAAAACGCCTGCACCCATTTTTTCTCCACGCGCAGAGCCATCGCGTACGGCAGATATTTCTCGAATAGCTCAGGTGTTTTCTGCAGGCGTTCGATCTGGTCTTTTTCCACGCGCCCAAGAAATTCCTCGAAGCCCAGCACTTTCTCGAGAGCGCGTTCGCCGGTGATCGTTCGCGCGGACATGAACCACCCGAAAATCGCAATCACCGCGCCGGTGGCGATGCCCGCGACGATCCACGTGCCCGGCGCGATGCCCGTGTGCCGCGAAAGAAATCCGGTGGCAGCCACCAGCAAGAAACCGATCAGCAATCCGCCGCCCATGTAGCCTTGCTTCACCGTATCCGGACGATGCAGGTAATAGCCGTCGCTCATCAGCGCGTTGAAGATGCGGTCGCGAATGAACGGCAGCTTCTTGTAGAAATGATTTTGCAAATCGGAAAGCTTCACGTCCGTGGTCGTCCCAGCGTCAAAAAGCGCGGATAGCATTTCCTGTTCGTGCGAACGCGCCGACTGCCATTCGCCCGGCGGCTTCTTCAAGTGAAAAATATATTCCTTGCTGTGCGTCAGGCCGAGCATATGGCTTTCGTCCTTCTGCTCGATGGTCAGGTAGCCTTTCACGGCCAGGTCCACCAGCGTGGCGGTGATGTCGCGCATGGCGGCTTCGTTATCCACCAGCGTGCCGCATTCACCCGGAGTCAATTTATCTGGCGGCTCGTACTGCACGGAAATCGCTTCGCGCGCCGGGTCGCGGCCGCGCGTCCACCACAGCCAGAGCATCACAAAAAACGCCAGCACGGGAATGAAGATCGGCAGGTTGCTGCGCAGGAAGCGCATAAACTGATCGCCGGCAGTCGGCGGATGCACGAAGCCTTTATCGAATCCGACCACCGCCGTCAGGCCCTCGTGATATCCCAGCCGCCGCAAGCTGCGAATATCCACCACATTGTCATTCACGGCGACCTGCGCGTCCTGTGCGCGCGAACCTATGATTCCCGTATAAGCGATCGCGTGCAGTCCGGTGACGCCGTCGGGCAATTCAATGCGCGAACTAACCAGGTTTATCTGGTTTTCCCATTCGTCGCCGGTGACGTTCCAATAAAGCTCGTCGTGATCCGCGAAAAAGCGGATGGCGTCCAGCACGCGATAATGCAAGACAATCGTGCGCGTGGCATCTTCCGCCGCGGGCACGTAAATCTTGAATTTCAGATAACGCCCCTCGCGGTTTTGTTCGAGCTTCAGTCTTTGCCCGGAGTCGTCCGCCGCGGTCACATCTTCGATAAAAAGCGTGTAGTTCAACCCCTGCGGGTTGGTGTACTCGACGGGAATGGTGCGATAGATGCCGTGCCAGGAGCCGGTGAATTCGGCTTCAATCGTCTCGGTGACGTCAATCGTGCCGTCGGCGCGCGCCTGAATCTGCGCATCGAAATGCGGGAACACCAAAGTGCGCGCAACCGCGGGCATTGCGGCGCACAGCACCAGGAGGCAAACCGTAAGATTGCGGCGCAAGGCGAGCATCGCT
>CAWDRJ010000002.1:0-563069 GCA_963804625.1 uncultured Acidobacteriota bacterium
TATCGGAACGACTGATACGCTCCGCCGCGGAGTCTCCCATCTCCAGCAGAATAATTTTCCGGGTGATTTAATCAAGCGTTGGGTCAGGCATTCTTCGCTCAAGACGACGAGCAAGTACAGTCACTTCATGCGGGACTGCAGGAAGGAGATGGCTTCGAAATTGAGATAAATGCGATCGATCATGGTTCCAAGTTGTCCCAACTTGATGCCTCTAAGGCATTGATGTAGAGTATTTTAACCTGTCAAGCCGGAGGGCGTGTAGCTCAGCTGGGAGAGCACCTGCTTTGCAAGCAGCGTGACCTCTCGGACTAAATGGCTTCGTTGGTGTCGCTTACGCCCGAAAAGCCACTTAATTCCCACGTCTCAATTTGTCCCGAATTTGTGCCGAACACATCTTTGTAAAACCCGGGCTCGAGCTTGAGCACACAGGCCAAGTCGCACGCGAGGCACACCGAAAATTCCGGCGGACCAGAGACCGCATGCCTGGGCTAAAGGAATCAGTTCCAATTCACCTGTCCTTCGGGCACCATTTTGTCGCGACGGGGTGCCTGCGTGTGTACTATTATTTCGTTGACTTTGTGCAGGGATCGCTTTGATTCACCACCTGACGGTCGATCTGCTAGTTGAGGACTTCAACAGGCGCGGGCAACGATCGACCATTGCCGATAGGCTCTGTCGCAACGTCAAGGCAATGCTTGCACGCTTATTTCATGCGAGCGTAGGACCCCCAAAAATCATCGGTCTTAACGCGATTTTGACGATTCTACGAGATAACCAAATAAATAGACACAGCGCCACTCAATCGCTGCACACACAGGAAATTTTATGGGAATGCCCCTGAGTGAATAATGCAAGAAACCTTACCAAAGGAGCGCCGACTTGCGTTTCGCGGTTACCATGCTGGCCTAGGCAACTACAAGATGTCGATGGACATTGGGATCGCGCTCGCGTTCCTCGATCGCCGCGAGCTAGTTCCCTACGGGTTCGGTAGCCCGTGGCGTTCGACTCGCGCGCGCATCGCGCCCGAGACTGCGCGGTGCATCACGTCGCCCTTCGACCTCGTCGACGTGCCGGTGGCCGTCGACCTCGCCCATCTGCGGGAGACGTGCCGGCCCGCCGGTGTCGTGTGCGATTGGGGACCGCTCTACGAGTCGGTGTTTCGTCTTTCCAAGCTGGAGGCCCTTCACGAAAACAGGCGCTTCCAGTGCTTTCGAAATGGGCGCCCCCGCGTCGTCACGTTCGACGACGAAGCGCGCGCCGCGCGCGACCTCGTAATCGATACGGCGACGCTTACCACGTATGCATACTTCTTCTACCTCAACGATCGTATGGCCCGCGATCTCGCCGCAGTCATGGGCCGAGTACGACCGCTCGCTCCGTATCGCGACCTAGCCCGTTCCTTCGCCGGTGCGATGGGGCGTTATAACGCAGTGCACATCAGGCGTGGAGACTTCGTCACCAGGTCGTACACGCCTCGCTCCAGCCGGGTGAGCGGTGAGGAGATCGCACGCAACCTTGAGGAGGTCTTCGACCGGGACACGCCTCTCGCTCTGTGCACCGACGCCGATGAGCAAACCTTCTTCGAGCCGCTCCTCCGGACGTTCCCCCGCGCGTTTTTCCTCGAGCGCGAAATTCTGGAATCGGACGAATGGCGCGCCCGGTTTGATGAACTACCTTTCAACGACGACCACGGGTTTTCTGTGCTCGTTCAGCAGATTGCGTCGCTAGCGGACACGTTCGCGGGCACATTGTTCAGCAGCTTCACCTCCGAGATCCAGCGCGCGCGCGGCTTCCGCGGAGATCCGCGCTTTCTGTACTGCTACAACGATTGGCCGCACCATGCTCACGTCGCCTTCGAACGCTGTGAGTTCATGGCGACCCACAGGGGGCCATATACCTGGAACCGAATTCGATTCCCCGTTGACCCCCGGGCCTGCTCTTGGCTGCGGGACTGGCCGGAGGCGTTTCGAGACGTGCGGATCGAGGATGACTCGGGAACCATTGTGATGGCCGCAATGCAAGCGTGAAGCGGACAGAGCCTTCACCTAGCGGTGCAAGGACAGTTGTCGCAGCTCGGTATCGCCTTGCCCTCTCCACGTTTCATGGGTCGACCATGCCAGGCCGTGGAACCGGGTCGTCGCGCCGCGACCATCTGCCATACGCTTCCCGCGACACCCAAGATTGAGAGAGGGCAAGCGGAATCGATCGGTTGACAGAACTTTCCGCCAGGAAGTATAAGGTTTGAGCGCGTCGGGGAGGCAACTCGGTATGCAGACGCTTGCGGTTCGTCGCTTACATCCCCAGTGGAGAGCCTGGGTGGCGAAGACTCTCATCGACGGCGAGTCAGATTCCGCGATCGCTGACGCTCTGTACCGAGCGGGTTTCGCTCCCGAGACATGTGCTCAGGAGATCAAACGGATAAGGCGCAGCCCTATCTTCGCTGGCGCCGTGGCAGCGATGCGCCTCCCGCTCAAGGCGCTTTCCCTTTTCAATGCGCTCGCCGAACTGCAACGGCAGCGAATTACTCCGTTACGCGTGCTTGAGCGCCCTGATCCGGCCAATTTCTACGACGAATATTATTCTCCGAACCGCGCTGTGATACTCCGGGGGCTCACGTCACACTGGCCAGCATCCAAGCTGTGGTCCCCAGACTACTTTGCGAGCCGGTTCGGAGACGTTACCGTCGAGGTCAGCGACGGGCGAAACAGTGAATTGCGATACGAGGATCACATCGAAAGCCACATGACACGCTGTACCCTAGGGGAACTGGTGCGCCGCTGCGCCTTGGGACCGAGCAACGACTTTTATCTGGTAGCCAAGAACAAGGCGCTGTCCAACACGGAGTTGGCCGCTTTGCTCGAAGACATCGGCAGTCTTGACGGCTTCGTGGACACGCATGCGAACAAGCAGGTGAGCCTCTGGTTCGGGCCTGCCGGCACTATTACTCCGCTGCACCACGACGCATGCCCAATCCTATTCGCGCAGGTCTTCGGTCGTAAGAGGGTGCGGCTCGTTTCTCCCTTCGAGCTTGGGCGTGTGCGCAACGATCGCCACTGCTATAGCGACTGGGACCCTGCTGCCCAGAGCACCGAGCCCAACGCGACGTTACCCCCAGTGCTCGAGGCGGAGCTCTCGCCCGGCGACCTCTTGTTCATTCCGCTCGGATACTGGCATCATGTGCAATCGCTGACGACCAGCATTTCGCTGTCTTTCACCAGGTTCATCTACCCACCGGTCATCTGGCCCTACCAAGCCGCGGAGTTATCTTTATGAGCCCCTTGCGAATGCTGCTTTTTCGCCTGTCGAGCGACTACACGTTCCTGCTTCGCTTCCTCGCCGACCCGAAGTCTATCTACGCCGCTTACCACCTCACGCCTGACGAGGTCGCGAGGGTCGAGCAGCGCTCCCCGCTCTGGCCGCTCCTGCTGGGCGGGACTCCCGCTCCTTCGCGAGCACTTCAGACACCAGAGGCACCGACGGCGAAGGCCGGAGTCACGGCGCTCCTCAGCACAGAGGATGACGACGACGGAGAAAACGGCGGTGGCGAAAACGGTGGTGGCGGTGGAGGTGACGATGACGATGATGACGATGACGATCATCCACCACAACCACAGCCTCCGCAGGAGCCGCCGCCCCAACCGCAGCCTCCGCAGGGGCCGCCGCTCCAACCGTGGCCTCTCCCGAGTCTCTGGCCGCCTCTACTGGAGCCGCCACTTATACCGCCGCTTCCGGTCGGCCCCGCCATGCTGCCGCCTCAACTGGTGGAGCCTCCGCCGCAGGACCTGCCACCCATTTACTATGGACCCATCGCTCCGCCACCACCGGTCTTCCCGCCGCTTCCGAATCATCTCACTCTCCAGCACCTTGGCGGCAAGCTGAAATCTATAAGCTCTTCGTTGAGCGAGAAAGCCGTGAGTCTGGCGAAGGCAGCACGCACGACCAGCGGACAAGACCGTTTGAACAACGTTCGCGCACTGATCAAGGAGCTCTGATATGCAATCAACGACAGCGACTCCTTTCAAGGGTTACGACATTTACATCGTTGGGATGGGCATTCAGCCAATTCGGCATCTTACCAACGAAGTGATTGGCTGCTTGGGCGCGAGTAACCGCGTTTTTCTGGCGGACCACGGCTTCGGGGCAGCCCAGAAAATCGCGGAACTAGGCATTCCTGTAGAGAGTCTGATGCCTCTCTACGTGGAGGGGCGGGAAAGGCTGGAGACCTACCATGAGATGGCAGCGCGCGTACTCACTGCGGCCCTCGACTTTGGGCCGGTCGCGTTCGCGACGTATGGTCACCCTTGCTTCTACGTTTATCCCACACAGCTCTTGCGGACTGCCGCCCCAGCTCTCGGATTGCGAGTGTATGTCGCACCGGGAGTAAGCGTGCTCGACACCCTAATGGTGGAACTGAGCCTAGACCCCGGCACGGCCGGTCTTCAAGTGTACGAGGCGTCTGCCTGCGTTCTGGAGGGTCGCGTCCTTCAGCCGGACGTTCCTCTTATCCTGATGCAAGTGGAAGTGATCAACGTGACGACGTTCTCTTATTCCCGCCAGAAAGCCGACAAGTTCTTGGCACTGCAGGAACACCTCCTTAAGTATTACCCACCGAAGCATGAAGTTGTGGCGGTCACAAGTCCAACGCACCCCCTCATGGAGCCGCGCATCCGACGATTCCCTCTGTCAGAGCTCCCGGCGAGATATGC
Source organism: uncultured Acidobacteriota bacterium (assembly GCA_963804625.1). Classification (GTDB taxonomy): domain Bacteria; phylum Acidobacteriota; class Terriglobia; order Acidiferrales; family UBA7541; genus Palsa-295. The sequence continues at coordinate 4,707 of CAWDRJ010000002.1, forward strand.
GGAGGACTGGGAAAGCGGAACATTGTACCTGCCCGCGGCGGACGCGCCGGGCCAGAGGTAACCGGGATGTTCCATCGACACGAAGGTGGCCCTGTTTGCTCCACGGCCCTCGCGTAACGCACGGGAAGCGAGTATATAGTGACTGTCTTATGGCTAGGTTCGTGCCACGGAGGATGGATAACAAGCATACCGCCGATACGCCCTGCCGGTTGCGGCGGGGAATGGGGCGCGTGTTGCGCGCGGCGCTAACGCGACCCGCACTCGAGATCTCATGGAAGCGAGCCGCCTGGCGCTTGTGCCGCGGGCAGTATTCGGACGGCCATTACCTATACTGGTACCACCCCGTCACACAACAAATCAGATCCGACCCGGGGAACCTGCTTCGGCAAGCCGGAAGCGCCTACGCCATGGCCCTCGCGGCGAGGTCGGCGGTCGACGTCGATGCAGCGCGTACCTTCGAAGTTAGTGCAACTAAGGCCGTCGCCTTCATCGTGGCTGCGGCCCACGGCTCGGACAACTTAGGGCTTATTGCGCTGGCCAGTCTTGCCATTCAGCACCTCGGAGGGATGTGCAACGACGTGCGGGCGGAGGACTTCGTGGGCGCAATTGTACGCGCTCAGCGACAAGATGGCTCATTTCGGTGTCTGGCTGGCAGCCGCTCAGCCGAGGAGGACGGGGCTAAGCAGGACTTCTACCCGGGCGAGGCGCTGCTCGTGCTTGCGGGTGAAGCTTCGAGGGGCCGTGCCGAGTTCGAGGGGATCCTCGCTCGGGCCTTCGGTTGGTATCGCCACTGGTTTCGAAGGAAACCGTCAACCGCATTCGCGTTGTGGCAAGCCGACGCGTGGCGCCTGGCGGCGGAGTTTCTGCTCAACGACGGACGGCGCGAAGCCATCGCCATCGAGTACGCATCGTTCGTGTTCGAAATAGTGGATTGGTTGCTGCAATTTCAGTTGTCGAACCCGATCCACGCACAAGAGGAGGGAGCGTTCGTGGCTGGGGGCGCTCCCGGCGCCGCGACCGCATGCTACGCAGAGGCCGTGATGCGCGCCAGCGCCCTCGCCGAGCGCGTGGGTGATTTCACTCGATCCGCACGCTACGGCGCCGCGGGGGCGCTGGGAATGGCGTTCGTCCTGAGCCTTCAGATAGCACCCGAGACACATGGCCTGTTCGCGGAGCCGACATTGGTCGATGGAGGAATTACCGCCAGCCTGGAGAATTTCAGTCTTCGCTGTGACCGCGATCAACATGCGATAACGGCTTGCATCGCCGCGCTTCAGGCCCCGCGTAATTGGCAGTCTTGAATATAAGGGCACACCAAAGAGGGGTCGAACTAGAGGGATGTTAAACCAGCTGCCCAATGAAAACATTTCTGCTCAAAACGCTATCGTGTGCCTTACCCGAGGTTACCCCGACGTCAGCGGCTACAAGAGGCTAATTAGAAGAAACCGGGCGATATACCACGCTATTAATTACCAGAGGATCCATCAATACCCGCTGATTCTCTGGCATCAAGGAAACATTCCCCTGGCGCACCAAAGTTTTGTTCTCGCGCAGGAGTCGAATCACGACGTCCGGTTCATTGATGTTTCCGGTGCGTTCCAGTTGCCCCAAGGAATCGAGCCCAGTGAACTGATGGAGTCTTGGAGTGTCGGATACCGGCTGATGTGTCGATTCCACATCTACTACATTTGGCAATACACACGGCAATTCGATTACGTGATGCGAATCGATGAGGATTGCACCCTGCGCTGTGTGGCTGCGGACCCAATCCAATGGCTGCTGAAACATGGGCTGGATTTTGCAGCGGCTGCGTTCGTAGGGGAGTCGCACGCGTTGACCAACCAAACGCTCGCGCCGTTTGTGAATCGATACGCCAGCAGCGTTGCGCGGCAGTCACACGGCGCAGAACCCTACAATCACGTGTTCCCCTACACAAACTTATATGTCACACGGACTGGATTTTGGCGACAGCCGGAGGTGCAGCGATTCCTTGCGGCCGTCGCCTTTGAACGCGACTCGATTCGTCTTCGCTGGGGTGATCTTCCCGTACTCGGTGCAGCACTAAATATGTTTGCCTCGGCTGGTACGATCGCTGTGATCCCTCATTTGGCCTATCGGCATGGGAGCCACCATCTCACGGTGTCGACATTTCCTGTGGGTCGTTCGGAAATTGAAAGGTATTGAACGATCTTGGGGCGCAAGGAGTTCTGATGAGAAATGCACGCCGACGATTCCCTTCATCAGGGCGACGGAGGGTCCGAGGCGCGATTTAAGCTTCGATTTGAGGATTTACAACCGTGCGAATGGGTTGTCTCAAGAGAGGTTATGGAGATAGATCCGGAATACATCGTGGAATTTGCGCAGCGGAACTGCCTCACTCTTGGAGCTGCGGCAATTGCGTTGGCGGCAGAAAGCAGAAGTATTGCGTGGACGAGACTTGGTTCCCGCAATTGCCTTCAGTTATCGCAAGGCTCGGTACGGGGCTTTCTTAAGGGAACGATAACATCGGAAACCAGCGGGCGTGCCATTCGCATAGCTTGGAATAAGAGGAGGACGATAGAAATTCTATCAGCTCACGGCTTGCCCGTGCCGGTTCAGGAAGTTGTGCATTCGGGTGAAGAGGCAGCAGCAGCAGCCGAACGCATTGGCTATCCGGTAGTAGTGAAACCAGTGACAGGGAATCACGGACGCGGCGTGTCAGTCAGCTTGTCGACTGCGAATGAGGTCATGGTTGCATTTGTGAGGGCAGCAAAGCATTGTGCGCACGTTCTCGTGGGAAGTTATATTCCTGGAAATGACCATAGGATCTTGGTCGTGAATGGTGTATTTGTTGCGGCTGCGCGAAGGATTCCTGGGCACATTATCGGTAACGGTTTCGATATGATCGCAACCCTAATTGAAAATGTGAATCGCGATCCTCGTCGGGGAATCGGCCACGAAAACGTCCTGACCAGGATTATGCTTGACGAGGAAGCCGAACGCTTGCTGAAAATGCGCGGCTACACCTTCGAGTCGGTACCGCACAGGAACGAGGTTGTGTTTCTCCGCGCTTACGCAAATACCTCTGCTGGTGGGACATCGATTGACGTCACGGATTCTGTGCACACAGACAATAAGACGCTTGCGGAGGTTGCGGTTAATGTCATCGGCTTGGATGTGGGGGGGGTGGATTTCATTACGAGTGATATTTCAAAATCCTACCGGAAGGTTGGAGGAGCTATTTGTGAGGTGAACGCCGGACCTGGTCTGAGATTGCACTTAGCTCCCAGTGAAGGCATGCCAAAAGACGTGGCGTCACCGATAGTCGATATGCTCTTTTCCTGTGACCCATTTTTTCCGTAACACCTTTGAAAGTTTGTGCTCTCTGTCAGCATGGTTGCCATAACCATGTTCCATCCCAAACAGGAAAGCTGCAGGTTCGTTAGACGCCACCAGTGATTGCCTCAATCAAGCCATCCAGAAACTGAATGAATCGCTTAGAAAACTCAACCTCCGCATATCGCCCCGGGTGTCGTTTTAGGCAGCAGCAGCGGTGAGTTGCGCTGTGCACTGGACGATTGTCTCGCGACCGGCGGAACGTAGGAGTGGTTCGAGATTGCAGAATTGCGGACCGTTGGTACAATATCGGCAATCTCGGCTATCAGTTTCGGTCCTAAAGCAAGCATTACATCTTTCGGCATCAGACTTAGGCAAGACCGTGTATGAACGCCCTCGATCAGCTTTGGCGCACACATCCCTCCGAGAGGGAGGAACTTCGTCCGTACGCCGAAAAGGCCCGAGCCTACCGCAACGAGTGCGGGTGTTCGATGGGAGCCGCGTTTTTCTCCGCCTCGATTGTAATTCTGGTCATTCGCAGCGCCGTGTTTCACTCTGCGGTCAACGGCCGGTGGTTCATGGCGATTGTCCACGCCATCGTGCTGATGTTGGGCGCGGCGATTTTGGGCAAACTGGCGGGGATCGGCGTGGCGCGAATCCGGCTATTGCTGCTGTACCGGGACCTTCGGAACCGATATCGCGTACAAGGAGGATAACCGTGTCCGTCTGCGACACCGTTGTTGACACTGTAACCGTGTACTGCAAGGACGCCGGGTACGAGGTACAGAAGTGCACGGACTGGGCCGCGAACACGATCGTGAACTGCACGGATTGGGCCGACAAGGGCTCGAACCACTGCACGTCGTGGTCGAAGTGCCACTGGTACACGCCATGGGACTGCATCGCGGGATTTTTCTGCCGGGCGTGGTATTGGGTGGCGGACTGGGTATGCGTCGCGGTGGCGATCGTGATCGCCTACGTGTGTCTCGCGTTTACGTGGGTCTGGGTGAACATCGTTTGTCCGGCCGTGTGGTATGTGCTGGACACGATTTGCCGGGCGTGGGAGTGGTTCTGGTGCTCGCTGCTGGCGATTGGCAAGGCGCTTGGAAGCCTGTTCGGGGCAAACGACCCGGGAATCGCGCGATACGATCACGTGTTCGTGCTGATGCTGGAGAACCGGGCGTTCGATCACATGTTCGGATTCAGCGGGATTACGGGCGTGGACCCGAAAGGGAATCCGACGACGTTCAACGACGGCTTCAACATGGGACTTTCGAACATCGATCCCGTAACGAACCTGAGCGTGAATGTCAGCACGCCGGCGGACTACAACCTAGTGAATCCCCTGCACGCGGACGGCACAACGTTAGACGTGGACCCAGGGCACGAATTGCCCGACACGGTGGTGCAATTGTGCGGAGAGGGCGCTGTGTACCCGGATCCCAACACGCACGGCTACCCGCCCATCAATAATTCCGGCTTCATCGCCAGCTACTCGGAAAACCAGGCGAAGACCCCGGACCGGATCATGAAGTGCTTTGCGCCCGCGCAACTTCCGGTGCTGAACCAGCTGGCACAGGAATTTGCGATCTGCGACCAGTGGTTTTCCTCAATGCCCGGACCGACGTGGCCGAACCGTCTGTTCGTGATGGCGGCGACCTCCGGCGGCCTGGATAACAGCCCGTCGAGCATCGACGGCCTTCTGGAAGCGACGATCAACGGATTCGAGTTCCAGCACGGGAACTTCTTCGATCTGCTCGATTCGAACTGCATTCCGTGGACGGTGTATTCGGGGGATGATTTTCCATTCTGCACGCTGCTGCAGGGCATGAACCAGAACCGCCTTCGCGGAAAGGTGAAATTATTCGGCAATTTCGCGCCGGACGTGGCCAACCCAAATTTCAGCGACAACTTCACCTTCATCGAGCCGAGATACTCACAAAACACATTCGACTACAAAGGACCGGGAAAAACCTACGAATGCGGCGACTCGATGCATCCGTTGGACGATGTGACGCGCGGCGAAGCGCTGGTGAAGAGCGTTTATGAAGCGGTCCGCAATTCGCCGGTTTGGGACCGGAGCGTTTTGATCATAACATTCGACGAGCACGGCGGATTCTACGATCACGTGGAGCCCGGCCCGGCGGTACCGCCCGGAGACACAGAGACTACGGGGTATTCGGAGTTCGGCTTCAAGTTCGACCGGCTGGGGGTGCGCGTGCCGGCCATCGTGATCTCCGCGCACACGCCAAAGGGAGTGATCGACCATACCGTATACGATCACACGTCGATTCTGGCCACGGTCGAGCGGATGTACGGGATGGGGAACCTGACGAACCGCGACAAGGCTGCGAACGATTTGCAGAATCTCTTATCGCTCGAGACGGCGCGCACGGACGCTCCGACGACGCTGAATTCGCCGGCCACGCCGAACTTTCCGCTGTCCTGCGACGGCGATCGCAAGATGTCGGAGGATTATCTGGCGCTGTCGGTGGAAGAACTGCGCATCGCGAAACGGACGGGCCGATACAAGGACCGCGCCGCGAAGGATTACCCCATTCCGAAAAACCAGTTCGGGTTTCTCGCGATCGCGCTCTCGCGCGTGCTGGAAACCGCGGAATATCCGGACAGGCAGGCATGGATCGATGAATTCAAGAACATAAAGGACGGCGTGGACGCATCTCTTTTCATGGTGGAAGCGCGACTGAAGGTGAAATACGGGGTCGACGTGAAGAAAAACGCGAGAGAAGCCGCGATCGCGCTGCGGAACCGGAACCGCGTGCTGAGGCACTTGAATCTTCCCTAGAAGACCGAACCGCAAGGGTGCGCCGCGCCCTGCGGCAGCCCCACCTTCCGCACCAATTCGGCAAAGCGGGCGTCGGAACGCAGGGGATCGACTTGGAAGTCAGTCTTGATGTATCGAATGAGAAAGCTCGTTATCTACGCCGAGCTGTATTCCTGACGTTCTAGAGTTTCCATCGTAACCGCAGTTGTTTTTGGCAGTTAACGTCCTTGACACTCGGATGCAAAGTCGGCTGTTAGTTGCAGTGACTCCTTGATAGCAAAGAACCTTTTTGGTTTTCCTTTGAATGATGGGCTAGCCAGAAGTTATTCCGGGCCAGAAGTCCGCTTCGAGGAAGTTTGTGGTGGCATCGAAGTCGCGGGGGATATATCGCGAGTGCGCTACTGGTTATCCATTTTCGTAAGTAGGGTCGGTTTTCATTCAAACAGCGTCGGTCGCCACTACGCGACAAGGCAGGAGCTATTGCCCACAACGCCGTTTCTAGCCCGCAGAGGTGACTTACCGGGCACTTGGAGTCAATCTCATCGAGCAAAGACCATACTTATGCACTAGGCGGCCTGGGAGTGCGGAGGCGACGGCGAATCGCGTAGTAGCCGCTCCAGCACGCGATGGCCAGTAATGCGGACGCTCCAAACTGAGCGGGGAAATCACGAATCAGGAAATGAAAATCCCTGATGTGCCCGTTCTCGAAGGAAAATTGGCTGGTTAGCGCTATCGCGGTGAAGCAGATTCCAAAACCGAAGAGCCACTTCTGCCAGCCGATTATCGCGCGCGTCCGGCGCAAGGAACGCAGTTCCAAATCCGGAGGAAGCGCCGCTGGCGTGATTTTTTCGAGGTTTTCCGCCCATTGCACTCGAATGCGCTGCGCTAACTCTTTGTCCTGCTCCATATATTCTTCCACTAACGCGCGCGTGGCGGGACTGGCCTCACCTGCAAGGTAAATCGGCAGAAGGTCAAGAATCACTTCTCGCGTCACATTCATTTTTCCGCCTCCATCCATCGCAGTCATGCTCGATCCTTGCTATGCATCTCGTAATCCCGCCAGCGCGAGACGTGCGCGATGAATCTTTACTTTCACCGCGGCAAGAGAAATGCCCAGCACCTGAGCGATCTCTTCATACGCCATTCCGTCAACCGCGCGCATTAACAGCGCTGACCGGCTCGCCTCGGGAAGTGTTTGAAGTTCGGCCATTACGGAATCTAATTTTTGTTTCTGCTCAGCCTGCCGGTACGGCCCGGGTTGGGGATCGCGCAATTCGTCACCGAGCGCGACGTGACGAGATTTCTTCCGCAGACCCTGGAGAAACAGGTTCCGCGCAATCGTGAAGAGGTAACCTTTCACCGTGGCCATCACGATCGGTTCAGGTGAGGTCCAGGCGCGCACAAACGTCTCGGACGTGATGTCGTCAGCCTCGCCTCGCTCGCTCGACAGATACAGCGCGAACCGATATACGTCCGGCGCGTACTTTTTATAGAGCGAGCTGAAGTCTGTCACGCGGCTGTCTCACTATCACTGCTCACTTGGGCAGACCGTTATACCAATGAAACCGCGCTCTAGCACTGACTAGATTCCGAAGATCCCACTCAGAACATCCGACCCCGCGTGGGCGATCATCCCTGGCCGCAGGCTCTTGCGCCAAAGCGCCAGCAAGCCGTACAGAACGCCAAAACATGCAATTTTTGCGCAAGCTTCGACGCCCTGGTAACCGTGTGCAATCCCGAAAAGCACGGCTTGCAGGAACAACGCAATCCACCGGCTGCGGGTGAACGTTTCAAACTGCCGCTGGAAATAACCGCGGAAAACCAGCTCCTCGCAAAAACCAGCACTGATGGAAACGCCAATCCAAAGGACAATTTCCAGTGCCCGCTGCGGGAGATATGTCTGAATGGACGCCGCATGCTCAGGCCCGAGCCAGCGATTCCACGCTGTTTGGAAGAGCATCCAAACCGCCCACAGGCCGATCGCAAGGCCGCAATCCACCAGCACATCTTTCGCGTTGGCCCACTTCCCGCCAATGAGTTCGCTGAGTTTCGTCCCGGTCCTCCGAAGGCCGCCCCTCCAAACGTAAATGACCAGACCCCACTCCATGGCTATCAGCGAAATGTACAGAGGCACGACTTCCGGGTGCTGGTGGAGCATTTCGGGCTGCGAGCGAGCATGCCGTTGAAAGAACGCTCCGCTTACCGCGAGCCCAAGAAATAATCCTATGAGTAGCGCCGTATGCCAGCGCGGGGCGACAAGCTTTGGTGTTGGAGGTTCAATTCTTGTTACAGCGGTCGTTGCCATAATTTCTCCTTCAAAAGAGGCACGTGGGTCGGTCCAAGGGCAAAACACGTCGATTCTTGCCACGTAGGTAAGCTCTCGTTATAGGTATCCACGAAGCAGGGAAAAGTTACCGGCATCGACCAGATAAATACGCTTCTGGGGCGTGACCCACCGTCATGGGTCTTCCAGTCCGAGGTTGTCGTTCACCGCTTCGCTGAGTTTCTGCTTGCAGCCCAGGTAGCGCTCAGTTGTCTCAACCGATGCGTGTCCCAGCAGAAACTGAATCTGTTCAAGTTCTCCACCGGCCAAATGGCATAACCGCGCACAGGTCCGACGCAAGTCATGCGGAGAAAGGGTCTTGATGCCGCACGTTTCGCGGCCGCTTTCACCACGTGCCAGATCGCCTTGGCCGTTATTCTATCGCCCCAAATCTTACCCAGCCGACTTACTCTGCGGAAGATCGCCCCATCATTGATGCCAGCGGCCGTGGTCCACTCATCGACAGCGCCTTTCACCCACACTGGAACGGGAACGGTACGGATGTGTTTTCCTCTGCCAACTAAGTCGGCGATTACCCAGTGCTCCTCACGGATCTGGAAATCCTCCGTTCCAAGTCCAACCAGTTCGGCCCGCCGCAGGCCGCACCCGATGAGCAGCGCCAGAATTGCCCGATCACGCTTGCCACGGAGGTTCTCTGACGGCGATTTGCCGAGCAAAGTCCTGGACTGATCGACGGTCAACCAATTGCCGATCCGCACACCCAGACGTTTTGCTCCCTTAACGCGCCGGATACCGGCTGCCAGTTCAGGGCTCAGAAGGCCGGTATCGGAAGCTTCATAGGCGAGCCGCCTGACGGCGGCTAAGCGCACGTTGATGGTGGAGGGAGCGAGGTTCTTCTGTTCGAGAAAAAACCGGTAGCGAAGAACGACAGTTCGGTTGAACGCCAAACGCGGTTCAGAGCAGTACCACGTAATGAATTCGTTGATGGCATGACCATATGATTCCTGGGAGCTCGCTGCTGCGAGCGAGTGAAGGACCGCATTCTTCGACTGCTCCAAGTCGGGCAGCCGAAGTATTGCTTTAGCCTTTGGGCGTTTCGATACCTTTCGATTTGCCATACTGGCGGCCTCCCGAGCCGCGGGCAGTATGGTTGTTCAACTGGACGCTGATGGTCTCGAACCCCGTTTTTGGCCAGTGACGTCACTGGCAGAGGCCGAGGATCAATCCGATTCTGGCTGATGATCAGCCCCGCAGCGGACGCGGCGCGCGACGCAGGGCGACGGAAACCACTTCTTGCCCGTCACTCGCGGGGACGCATACGGTGATCACGAACCGCTGAACCCAGGCCAGGTAGATAAGCTCTTCCATGTCTCGCTCGTGTGCCCGGAAGGAGTGTTCTCTGCCGTGCTCGGTGCGAAGATTGAAACCCTCGAAATCGCCGAAGCGATCATAGAACAGGCCGAGGACTTTTCCGGTATAGCAGTGCTCTTCGCCGCGAGTCCCTTGGCCCGTTGTGGGCTGCTGGTAACCTGTCGATGAAGCGGGAATCGTGGAGGCGTTGCCTCCCATACCGTTGATCCGCCCGGAGAGATAGCTGATCCAGCGCAACAGCACCGGATACCAGCGATTGCCAGGACCGATCAAACCCAACCGCCATTTCAGGATGGCGAGGAGATTCTCATCGCCGGGAAGAATCTTGCTTTCGTGCTGTACGGAAATCCTCACCAGAAAAGACCCGGTGACATAGCGCCAGATTAGTAGGTCCTTGCTGACCGCGCGAGCCACGGGCCTCGCCACCTTCGGAGGAGGATTGGTGGGCTGAGGCTTCGTGCTGATTTGCTTGGTAGTGATACGGCGGACGACGATGTCGAATTCATTGCCGTATCGGACCGTGGCAGGAAGATCCACGGTCACCAAGCCTGCGAAACTGCCGCCGCTACCAGTGGGAATCGGAATATAGGTGACCGGGCTGCCGACGGTGCATTGGATCGTGTTGGCATCCGCGGCTATGAGAGTTTGCGCGGGATACAACTCCGCCGCCAAATCCAATATCGCCGCCGAGCTGACTCCTGGCCAATAAATGCTGGCGACGCTGCCGACCGGAGTCTTGCCCCAATCAATCATCATTTCGTCCGGATAGCTCAGGATACTGGTCATGTCCGTGGATTGGGGGGGCGGGCTGGGACGGACGTCGATGGTTTGCGGAACGCGGTGCGTGGCAGGGAATCCTGGATTCCCCGATGTCGTCACTTGAAGATTTCGTTGCGCCAGCTTGTCGGAGATCTGCGGATTCTCGATCACACCGTTGGCGTTGATGATCGGAGCATCATCATAGGCGATCTGCGCTACCAGGCAGTTGTGGGCGCTGCCGGCCAACCAATGCTGGACGGGCAGAGGGGTGGGGCTGCCAAATTCGTTGGTTGCGTCATCGACATTGAGGAAACACCCGTAGAACGCCCAGGCGTAATCCTGCCCTGTGGGAATTTCGATGGTTTGGTTGTTGACGCCCCCTGAGCCGTAATCGGTGGGACTGGCGTTGTAGTTGGCTGTAGCGAAAAATGGCAGCGAACAGCCGTTGATGGCGCCGTTGCCGGCGGTTCCCGGGAGCGGACTCTGCGGGTTGTTGCTGCCCCCCGAACTCGGATAGGTGACGTTGGGGTCCGCGTTCGTTACCGCGCCGGTGGAGTTGATGAAATCGGTGTCGAAGGTCTGCGTGGTCATGAGCCGGAAGAAGACTTTGACATTGGAGGCAGCAGCGGATGGGCCCGAGGAGCCCCTCAAGCGCACGCGGGCAATGGCAAAATTGTAGTTGTTGCTCGTTCCGGTCTTGGGAGTAACGGAGGAATCGCCATTGAGTGCGCCGTTCTGGTCCGGCAACAAGCCATCGAGAGGGTCGGAGACATTGGTGTCGGGCGGCGTATACGCGGGATTCAGATACCCGATCTGCTGATTGAGCCAGGTGATCAACTGCTGGATGTAGGCGTAGGCGCCGGCGAAACTGTCGGTAAGTTTGGGCGCTCCAGACCCGCCGACCGGGACATCGTTGATTGCGGGAGTGCCGGTAAAGACGCGCAAATCCTGGCTCAGGTAGTATTGCGGGTCAACAACACCCGTGCCCGAATTGATGTTGGTGAAGTAGGGATCGGCGCCACCCAACAGGTAGAACTCGGCGTTCGGGCTCTGTATTGCGGGTTGTCCTTGAATGCTGATTGCAGCGCCGAGGGTGTACGCGTTGGGAGCGCCCCCGGGAGCGGGGAAGGCAGTAGGAGAGGCGAGAGATGCGCTGGTGAAGTCTATTTCATAGCCAAAGCGAATGCGTTGCGGCACGAAAGCGTTCGCACCGGAGTTCCCAATATCGTAGGTTATCGAGGGAGTGGCGGAATAGCCAAGGCCGGGAATTTTGCTCGCGTTGAAAGTCCCGCTGGGGAAAGAAGGAAACGTCGAGGTGCCCAACGCATTCGGCGTAAACCCTTCGAGGAACAGATAGAACGCGAGGGGATAACTCAGGTTGTCCTGCACTTCGTCGCGGCCGAAATTATTCTTCTCCAGTACAAAATAGAAACTCTGAGTCGCACACGAACCGCTCCCGATCGAGTCATTGAATCCGAGAGTGTTCTCTGGCGTAGCCGATTCGGGCGTGAACGCATATGTGACGAAAGTGGTCGGATTGGGAGAATAGCCGCGGTTCGTCGTGCCGGTCTGGCTGTCCCAATCGGCAACCCTTTGTGGATCGTATCCGACACAGTAAGTGCCGGAAACATTGCTTACCAGTTCATAGCAGGCGCCTGCGGTAGGAGTGATACCGACAAAGCCGCCCTCCGGGGTGCTCCAGGTCTGTCCTGGTCCAAGATTGAAAATGAAGTGGACCAAGTACCTGGGGGATGCACCCACGCCGTAATCAAGAATGCCCATCGGCTGCCCCCCGGTACCGGTCAACGTCGGTATCGGCTGTGTCCCATCCAGCATTTGAGAGACAGTGTCGTCCGGCCCGAGATAAATGGGCCAAAACGCGCCGCCAAAGATATACTCGGGCACTCCGGTGGCACCGCGGTAGAGAACTACAGTGTGGCTATTAGTGGGATCGGAGTTTACGAATGTCCAAGATATCTCCCCACTTGCCTGATCGGTCCAAGCCCAACTGACAGTTACGAACTGTCAGATTTGTGGAGGCGTGACATCCGGAACCGCTTTGGGGAAGGGCCCTCTGTGAATGATGGGTTTCTTGGGCATTGGATGTCTCCTTGCGTTTTAATCTTGGATCTCGAAAATGCCACAGTCATCGACCAGGAATATCCTTTCGGCCTGCCCGAGCCTGAACGGTTCGTGGAGCAGAGTGGTCATCAGTGCCCGACAGGTGCCGGTGCCCGTACAGATAATGGTGAGTCTTTCACTCCGTTCGTTTCACGCTGGAACGCTAAAAATTGCCAAACAGAAATCGTCGCCGATGGCGTGGACGGGCGACCCCTTGCCATCATCAGCTTTGGAGTACCGCGCGCTCTCGCGCAAAACAATCGAGTAAATCCTTTGCTCGCGTCTGGAAATGGAAATGGCCCATATCATTAACGCGAAAAGGTGAAATCTCGCTGACTCCCCAGAAGTCCGCTTGTGGGAAGTTGCAGGTGGGAGACATTGCCGTGACAAGGCGTTTTGAATTTCAAGGACTTCCGAGTATTGGGGGAACGGCACATCGGAGAATTTAGCTGTTTCGGAAGCACCTGCTCACTAGGCAGGCTGTTCCCGTCGTCCATTCGGAAGGGCGACGACCAGAAGTAGCACACATGTCGGGAAACTTGGGTTAACCGAAAATTCTGGGACGTGAACCCCAAGATCAGCCAAATGTGTACATCACACTCCCGTTTTGAAGCCCCAAACGCCCGGAAATTTGAATTCGAGTCTCACTGTCGTCGCGTGAAAGGGCATGTCATCAATCACTCCCCAATTCAAGGCTCATTGTGATGACATCCCCGTATTGTATTAATCGTTAAGACGAGCCTCAGCAAGCCGGCCCTCAGAGTGGTGGTTCTGCGATACGGCTACTCGGTTCACTACTTCGTCGCCTCTTCAGTTCTTCGCGCGGGCCGATTGCACTGCTTCGAGCATTTGGCCGGCTAATTCCGAGATGACGGCCGCGTTTCTGTGGTGGATCGCTTCTTTCACGATCAGCTCGCCACCTACCCCAAGGGCGCTCGCGCCTGCGGCTATGAAAGCCGCGCAGTTCTCCAGATTTACGCCGCCGGTGGGCACTAGTGGGATTTCCGAGAATGGTCCCTTCAGCGCGCGGATGTAACTGGCACCCCCCATTTGCGAGCACGGAAATATCTTTATCAGGTCCGCGCCGTTTTCCCAAGCGACCATCACTTCCGTCGGCGTAAGCGCTCCTGCGATCATCAGGACGTTTTTCTTCTGAGCGTACTCCACAGTCTTCAGATGCAGGCCGGGGCTCACCAGAAATTGCGCGCCAGCGTCCAGGCAACGTTGCGCTGCATCCACATTCAGCACCGTGCCAGCGCCGACTAGAATGGTCGGCATTTCTTTCGTCAGACGCGCCATCACTGTGGTTGCGCCCGGCACCGTCATGGTGATTTCTATGACGTTGATGCCGCCCGCGAGTACCGCTTCTGCGGCAAATAACGCGTCCTCCGGTGACCCTGCGCGAATTACGGGGATGATTCCCGTAGCGAGTGCGCGTCGCAGCGCCGTATCCTTATTCATCGGTTCGCCTGAGATTCATCGGTCTCGCCTGCGCCAGATCAGCGAACGATTCTGGCACCTGCTCCTTTCATCACTTGCTCCACTTCCTTCAGCGTGGCCATCGTCGTGTCGCCCGGAGTCGTCATGGCCAGCGCACCGTGCGCCGCTCCACATTCCACCGCCCATTGCGGCCCTTTGCCAGCGAGAAATCCATAGATCAGTCCCGACGCGAAGGAATCGCCGCCGCCGACGCGATCGAAGATTTCGAGGCCGGTTCGCTGCGTCGCTTCGTGAAATTTGCCGGCGCTGTAGCAGATGGCGCCCCAGTCGTTATGCGTTGCGCTGGCGGCTCTGCGCAGTGTCGTGGCGACCACCGAGAACGGATAGTCCTTCAGCACCACTTCGATCATCGCTTTGAAGTTCTCGGTGGAAATATTGGAGAACTGCTCGTCCACTCCGGGGACGTCGTAGCCCAACGCAGCGGAAAAGTCTTCTTCGTTACCCAGCATCACGTCCACATACTTGGCGATTTGCCGGTTCACCTGCTGGGCTTCTTTCTTGCCTCCGTACGATTTCCAGAGCGAATCGCGATAATTCAGATCGTAAGAAACGACGACGCCGTTTTCGCGCGCCGCGCGCATCGCTTCCATGCCGACTTCAGGCGTCGAGGTGGAAAGCGCACAGAAAATTCCTCCGGTGTGCAGCCAGCGCACTCCCAATTTGCCGAAAATGTGCTGCCAATCAATATCGCCCGGCTTTAATTGCGAAACCGCGGTGTGGCCGCGATCTGAACAGCCCAGCGCGGCGCGGATGCCAAATCCGCGCTCGGTGAAATTGAATCCATTGCGCACCGAACGGCCCACGCCGTCGTAGGGCACCCACTTGGTGAGCGAATGATCCACGCCGCCCTGATTCATCAAATCTTCCACCAGACGGCCGACCGGATTATCGGCGAGCGCGGTAACGACTGCGGTTTCCAGACCGAAACATCGTTTCAACCCGCGCGCGACGTTATATTCGCCGCCGCCTTCGCTCACTTCAAACTGTCGCGTAGTCCAGATGCGCCGATCGCCCGGATCGAAGCGCAACATCACTTCTCCTAGACTGAGCAAATCCCAGCGGCAATTTTCTTTCGGTTTGATGTTCATGGGTTCCTAGTTCATCGCCGCGCAACCGGCCTGGCGCGAATTGATGCCGACAGAGACTTTGTGTCCGGACTCGGCATTGACGATGACTCAGCTGCTCGCATTAGCACCGCCGTCTTCTGCAAGCTGAGCGGACATCGCTTGGCCGGCCACAAACAGCCTGTGAGGATCGGGAAGACGCGATCCCCACAGCCTCACGACGAATGCATCGAACTGGAAAGCGCCACAGGCGGCGCCCAAAGCTCGGTGATTTCTTCCAAGCTGCGGCCTTTTGTCTCGGGAACCAGCCACCCTACCAGGATGATCGTGAGCAGCGCACCGGCGCTGAAGCACCAGAATGTCCCGTCCGAGCCGAGATTCTTCTGCATCACCGGAAATAATTGATTGCCGAGATAACTGACCAGCCATAACGCGGTGGTGGCGATGGACATCGCTCGCCCGCGAACCTTGGTCGGATAAATTTCCGAAATAATCACCCAGCACGCCACGCCGTTGCCCACCGCATGCCCGGCGACGAAACTCATCACGAAGATCAGAATCGCCACGCCGCTGCCGTGTACGTAATACAGCCAACCCACCACCGCGAAGGAAACGAATTGCAAAGTGGTCCCTCCGAGGATCAGCGTTTTCCTGCCTGCGCGATCGATCAGCCAAAACGCCACGAAGGTGAACAGCAGATTGATCACGCTTACCATCACGGATTGCCGGAAGGCATTCCCGGTGGCGGTTCCCGCCGAACGAAAAATCTCCGGCAGGAACGAAAACACTGGCGTGACGCCGCTGATCTGCTGCAGCGCGGCCAGCATAATTCCCAAAAGCAGCGGGCGGCGGAAAGTTGTGAATAGTTCCGAGAGGTGCCCTTCTTCCAGAGAGAGCGTGCCCTCGATCTGACGAGCCTCCATCCGCGCCACCTCTGGACCGTTGATTTCTGTAAGCGCGCGCAACGCCTGCTCGTGACGGCCCTCCTTCATCAGCCAGCGCGGACTTTCGACCGTCGGAATAATCATCAGCCCGAAAAGCAGCGCCGGCACGATGCCCGCGAAGAACATCCACCTCCATCCGGTCGAAGTATTCCACGCATCGTCCCCCATCCGCTGGATCAACATGTTGACGAATACCGCCGCCAGGATTCCCACCACGATTCCCATCTGGTAGAGCGTGACACAGCGCCCGCGCACCCGCGTGGGCGCTGTCTCGGCGATGTAATTCGGCGCAATCACCGAAGCCGCGCCTATTCCCAAGCCGCCCAGCAGCCGCCAACCGACAAATTGGCTTAGGCTGTCAGCAAAAAGCATTCCGCAAGAAGAGAGCGTGAAGCAAACCGCACATAGCGCCAGTCCTTTTTTTCTGCCCAGAAAATCTGCAACGGTTCCCGCGCCGGCGCAACCCACCACGCCGCCGATCAAAGCGCATCCGGCAGCCCAGCCAACTCCAGCAGCGTCCAGATGAAACAGATTCCGCAGATACCCGATGGCGCCGCTGATGACGATATTGTCGTAACCGAAGAGCAACCCGCCCAGCGTCGACGCCGCCGAGGCGATGGCCAGGGACGCGCGCGAATTGCTCGGCTTCACTGCGGAATCCGGAGTCATCTACCCCCGAAAACGGCAAGTCCGTTGTGGGCACTGTCGCGGGTGGCCGATTCCAGCATCGCTTTCGCCGCCAGCATGAAACCCAGCGTGTGCGCCATGCCCGCGTGCCAGGGCCCCGCACAGGTCATTTGCGGTGCGTGGTCGGGAATCATCACGCCGTCGAAATGATTCCGCTGCAGGATCGCGAGAATACGCAGCATGTCCACGTCGCCTTCATCAATAAATGTTTCGCGGTAATGAGGCACTTTCCCCGCCACATTGCGAAGGTGGATGTAGGCGATTTTGCCCTGCCGGCTGTACGAATCAATCGCGTCGTAAATATTATCTTCCGTCATTTCGGCCAGCGTGCCCACGCACAGTTCGAGCATGTTGCTCGAACTGGGGACCAGGTCAATGAGCTTTTGATACATGCGGGGCTGATACACCAGACGCGGCTGCTGCCGCATCGTGCGCATCGGAGGATCGTCCGGATGCGCGGCGAGCCGCACGCCGGATTCCTCGGCGACGGGAATTATGTCTTCCAGAAATCTCTGCAAGCGCTTCCAAAGTTCCTCGTGAGAAATGGAAGCCACTGTCCCGGGCGCCGCATCGGGGTCGTAGATCATATTCCAGATCATCCCGTTCGGAATCGGCACCTCTTCGGCGGGACCGTCCATCCCTAGCGTCAGTGCTCCTCCCCGGCCCGCCGCCGTGGCCACGCGCCCGCATACGCCGCCCAAGCTGAAGTTGTAGCCCAACACCGGCACGCCCGCCTCGCCGATTCGGCGAACGATCGTTTTAACCTTTTCAATTTGCTGCGCCCGTTTCGGCCCATCCAAGAGAATGTCGTGCCAGTGTGCCGGGTCCAGGTTCTCGATGGCCGCGAGCGTCAGGCCGGCATCCTCTATTTCCTTACGAATATTTTTGATTTCGTCCACCGTCCACAGTCTTTCGGGATCGCCCGCCACTCCCCACGGTTCGTACTTGGCGCCAGTAGGCTGGTTATTCGCGGGATTCGAGGAGCCTTGCCGGAAGTAATCGACCAGATGGATGACCACATCGGTGCAACCCGCCTGCCGCGCGAAATCGTAATATTCGCGCGTCAGCATGTGCCGGTAAAGTCCCAGTCCCACCTTCATAGGCGGTTCCCGATCCCCCCGCCGTAGTCCGCGCTGAGCACTTGCCCGTTGATCTCGCTGGCTAGCGGCGAGCACAGAAAAACGAAGGCATCGGCGATCGATTCCGGGCTGTTGCGCCGGCCCAGCGAAACCCGCAGCACGAACTCCCGGTAGGCTGGGTCCTCTTCGAAAACCTTCAGCGAACTTCCCGCCGCCACATTTCCCGGCGAAACGACATTCACGCGGATGCCCGTGGCCGTGTATTCGAGCGCCAGACAGCGCGCGAAATTCTCCAGCGCCGCTTTGGCCGAAGCGTACGCGGGAATCTTCGTGTGCGGCATCCGCGCGACATAAGAAGACGTAAAAATCAAATGGCCCGGGATCCCGCGCTTCGTCCATTGCGCCAGGGTGGCGCGCGCCAGATACGTCTGCGCGAAATAGTTGAAGCGAAAGATACGCTCGTACTCCGCCGCGGATGTGCTTGCAAAAGGATGGAGTCCGCATCCGCCCGCGTGGCCGAGCACGGTATCCAGAGTGGGCCAGCGCTCGAAGGTCCTTTCTATGAGCCGTTCGACGGAGCCCGCATCCGTGATATCCGCCGCAAAATACGAATACGACGCCCGCGCAATCCTCCACTCGTCCAGCGTGCGATGAGCTGCTTCCTCGTCCTTGATGTCGGTAAGCGCGAGCGTCGCGCCCGCCTCGCTCAATTTCCGCACCATGTGTTCGGCGATGGCTCCGAGCGCCCCGGTCATTACGATGGTTCTGCCTCTCAGGTCGATACCAATCATCTTGGTGCCACCCTCTGCGTCACACCTTCCGGGCCTTGCGAATCCTGCGACAGCACTTCGTGCCCGCTTTCCGTTACCAGCAAGTCGTCTTCGATTCGCACGCCTCCGCCGTATTCGGAGACGTAAACCCCAGGCTCAATGGTCACGATCATCCCGGCTTGCAGTTTTTCCGGCGCGCCCGGAGCCAGCGCGAATCCCGGATCGTGATAACGAAATCCCACGTGATGGCCTGTCCCGTGCGTGAAGTGAGCCGCGAGTCCTTGCTGCGCAATAGCGTCGCGCGCGACCGCATCAATTTCGCCGGCCGTCGCACCGGGCCTCACCGCATCCTTCGCCGACCCCTGCGCTCTTCGCGTGAACGACAACACGCGCTCCAGTTCCGCGCTCAAAGTCCCTACGGCAGCCGTGCGCGTTAGATCGCTCCAATATCCATTCACGCACGTCGCCAATTCAATTAACACGAGGTCTCCCTCCATCAATCGCCGCGCGGAAGACCGATTGAAACGCCCCGCTTCCGCGCTGTGCGGGCCCGCTTGCACCGTCGCCCACGCGCGCGAATGGAAAATGCCGTTCTGCCCGATCTGCGCATGAATCGCAGTCTCCACCAGCGAAGCCAGCCCCGTCTCGGTCGCGCCAACCGAAAGCCCGTCGAAGAAAGCTTGCAGGCCGATTCCTGCCACTCGATTGGCCCGGCGAATGTGCTGCGCTTCTTCAGCGGTCTTCAAAAGATAGAGCGCCAAGAATGCGGATTGCGTCTGCGCATCAGGTTTGGCCACAAGCCGCGCGATTCGGCTCGAAAAATCTTCAGGAAAAGGGTTGTGCTCCGCCGTTTGCATGGGCAGCGCCGTCCTCGCCGCACCGAAAAACGCCCCGGCTCGCTCGGCCTTCACCCCTTTTTGCTCAAGCGTTGCGCGAATCGCTTCCACCAGCAGGCCGAACGGGTCCGCGCACCCCAACCGGCCCCAAGGATATTCGCGCACCTCCAAATCTGCTGGAACGTAATCGCGGGGCTCGATCTCCGGTACAAACAGGATCGGTTGCTGGTCTTTGAAGTACAACAACGCCGAAGCGCCCCAGTACGGGAGATGCCCCGTCGTCATCAATATCTCGTCCGGCCTCCACGCCAGCCAGACCTGCAAGCCTTGGCCGCTCAGAAACTCGCGAACGATTTGAGAGCGGCTGCGCGCTTCCGTGTTTTCACCCCGAGCCAATCCACGCTCCTACATGATTCCGAACTTCTGAAATGCATCCACAGCGCTGCTTCCATCCTCAATCGCCTTCTTCACCAGCTTCTCACCGCGCGCCTTCTCCAGCGACTTGGCGAACACTTCTTCCGCGGCCTCGGAAGGCACCACGCAAACTCCGTCGATGTCTCCGAACAAAAGATCTCCCGGACGCACCCGCACACCTCCAATTTCGACCGGCACGCGAAAATCCACCACCTTGAAACGCGGCGCCGAATCCTGTCCATACGAACCGAAACCAAAAGTCGGAAAATTCATTTTCAGAATGCTTTTCGTGTCGCGCACGTACCCGTTCACGACCGCGCCCGCGGCGCCCAGTTTGCTCGCGCGTGTGCTCATCAGCTCGCCCCACAACGCGTTGCGCGGCGACGAACCGGTATTCAGGTAAATCTCATGCGGGCGCAGGTCATCGAGAGCTTCGAGCATCAGGCCGAATGGCTTGGCCATCAGCGCGTTCGCCGATCCGGAAACGGTTTCCGCAAATACGTCCGTCGAAAGCACCGGCATTGCGCGGCCAATGGTCACCATCTCTGGATGCAGAGGCTGAATCTGCGGTGGCAGGAACTGGTGGAGCAGTTGCAGCTTGTCCATCACGTCTCCCACCACGCAGGTAAAAAGCTCGCGGCGGACCAATGCGAAAAAGTCGTCGTCGTTTTTCCACAGGGAAGTCATGCGCAGTCCTGACCTTCGCGGCCCCACACTTCTCGGATGAAGCTCCGGCCGCGGTTTGCCGATCGTTTCATGCCCGATGCTCCGGCGTCATTTGCCATCACGCAAAAAAGGGTTCGTCTTTCCGCGCGAAGCGTCGCGCAACCTCTTCATTCAAAATAACGCCCAAGCCCGGCTTCTCCGGCACGGAAACGAATCCGTTCTGAATCATCGGCGACGGCAGCCCTTCCACCAGCTCATTCCAGAAAGGAACGTCCGCCGCATGGAACTCCAGGGCCAGAAAATTAGGTATCGCTGCGCAGAAATGGACCGAAGTTAACGTCCCCACCGGACTGCTGATATTGTGCGGCGCCACCGGCACGGTGTGCAGATCCGCAAAATCAGCGATGCGCTGCGCGATGGTCAGGCCGCCCACTTTCTGCAGGTCGGGCGTCACAATGTCCAGCGCGTGCTCCTGGATGATTTCTTGAAAGCCCTCGAATAGAAAAAGGTTCTCACCGGTGGCTATCGGCACGCGGATTTTCGAGCTTACCGCTTTCAGCGCGGCCACGTTGTTCGGAGGCACGGGGTCTTCCAGCCAGAGCAAACGAAAAGGCTCGAGCTCGCGCCCCAGCGTCACCATGTCCGACACGTTGTACCGCCAGTGACAGTCCACCGCGATATCCGTCTCCGCGCCCACCGCTTCATGCACCGCCGCAACCAGCTTCACCATGTGATCGATCGCACGATTCGTCAGACTGCGGTTGTAGGCGTCGCCTCCCTCTGCGCCCGGCACGTCCAGGTCAAATTTCAGCGCCGTGAAACCCATCGCGCGCTTCGCCAACGCCTGCTGGCGATAACCCTGGGGAGTCGCCGGCTCGCACGTATCGCTTTCCGCGAAATAGTCTTTGGCAACATGAACGCCGTGGCGGGGCGCCCACCACGCGGAACGGGATCGCAGCACTTCATCCAAACTTTCCAGAGCTTCTCCGCCGTGGCAATCCGCATAAATGCGCACCTTGTCGCGAAACTTGCCGCCCAGCAGCCGGTAAATCGGCACGCCCAGCAATTGCCCCAGCACGTCCCACAGTGCCGCATCAATTCCGCTGATCGCGTTGTAGATAATTCCCGCCACCGATCCCGCGCCGGACACCGCCCGCTGCAATTTGCGAAACAGGCGGTGGATGTCCCGCGGATCTTCGCCCAAAATCACCGGCTCCAGCGAACGCAGCATCGCGGTCAGTCCGGGCGCGAAGAAACATTCCCCCAATCCCCGAACACCTGCGTCCGTCTCAATGCGTACGAACGTCCAATCGAAGTTTCCTTGCACTACCGCGGTTTTCAATCGTGTAATTTTCACGCGATTCCCTGTTCAGGTGATTTCACGCACGAGCTGCGATTCGGGACGCTTCCTCGCGGCGAGCCAAAGCAAAACTCTGCGCCACCGAAGTGATTACGGCTTCAGTTCTGGTCGAGCAACACGGCAGCCTGCGCCGGTTCGATCCGGAAATTCTGTGTGAGTGGAGTGTCCCGCGAAGATCCTCCGACGAACACCCGGTATTCGCCCGGCACAATCTCCCACCCATTCCGCGCTTCATCAAAAATCGCCAGGGACCTCGCCGCAATGCTTACGGTGACTTCCTGAGTTTCACCGGGTCCGAGTTTCACCTTCTTCCATCCCACCAGCCGCTTGGGCGGCTCACCCGCACTCGCCGGCAACCCCAGATACACTTGCGCCACTTCGGCGCCGGCGCGGTCGTTGGTATTTTTCAAGCGGAACGCCACGCTCACTTGCGGCGCGGAATCGACGCGAAGTTTCGTGTACGCGAAACTGCTGTAGGAAAGTCCGAAGCCAAACGGAAATAGCGGCTCCTTATTTTCCGCGTCATACCAGCGGTAGCCCACTTTCAGCCCCTCGCTGTAATTCACGTCAAAAAACCTATCCCGTGTAAAAATGTTCATGCCCGTCGGCTGTCCAGCCGGAGGCGCAGGTGGCCCTTGCAGAACGGGCCGCGGCAGGTCGGCCTCGCTCTTCGGGAACGACAGCACCAATTTGCCCGACGGATTCACATCGCCAAATAGAATATTCGCGATGGCCTCGCCGCCGCGCGCGCCCGGATACCAGGTCTCCAGCACGGCTTTCACGCTGGCGAGCCAAGGCATCAGCACCGGATCACCATTCTCCAGCACTACGATCGTGCGCGGGTTCGCCGCGGCTACCCGCCGGATCAATTCGTCCTGCCCGTCGGGCAGCGCAAGGCTCTTAAGGTCGGCGTTCTCGTGCGTGTGTTGGTGCGCGAAAACAAGTGCCACCTCCGCATTGCCCGCAAGCTTCGCAGCCGCGCCTGCATCCAGGCCCGACGCAAATTCGACCTTGCTCCGAGGACTCTTCGCGCGAATCGCTCGCAGCGGTGAGGATGGGTCCCACACCTGAATCGCCAGAAAAGCGTCGGTATCGTCGGCCGCCACCGGCCTTGCCGGTACTGCATTGCCGCCCACGGGATTCACCTGCGCCGATCCACCCCCCGAAAGCACGGCGATATCGGCATGGGAACCGATCACCGCGATCGAGCGAATCCTGGATGCATCGAGCGGCAACTGGCCGTCATCATTCTTCAGCAGCACCGTGCCCTGTTCTGCGATGCGCTGCGCGACGTCCGCGTCCTCCTTCACATTGATCGGCGTGACCACCGGCGGATGGTCCATCACTCCCACGGCGAACAAAGTGCGCAAAACGCGGTGCACCATGTCGTCCAGCCGCGCCATCGGGACTTCGCCCTTCTCCACCGCTTCCTTCAGGGGCGCGGAAAAATACTGGCTCAGAAAAAATTCCTGGTCCAGTCCGGCATTCGCGGCCTTCACCGTGCTGTGTGTCGCGCCCCAGTCGGACATCACCCAGCCCTTGAATCCCCAATCCTTTTTCAGAACTTCGTTCAGCAGGTAGTCGTTCTCGCAGGAATAAACGTCATTCACGCGATTGTAAGCGCACATCACCGTGCCCACCCCCGAATCTTTTATGGCAATCTCGAACGCCAGCAAATCGATCTCGCGCATCGAGCGCTTGTCGAGGTTGGAACTCACCGTGAAGCGCCCGGATTCCTGGTCGTTGATTGCGTAATGCTTGATGTCCGCCACCACCCCCTGATCCTGAATTGCGCGCAACTCCTGGCCTGTGATTTTTCCCGCGAGCAACGGGTCTTCCCCGTGATATTCAAAATTCCGCCCGTTGCGCGGTTCGC
This sequence comes from uncultured Acidobacteriota bacterium, assembly GCA_963804625.1. Lineage (GTDB taxonomy): Bacteria > Acidobacteriota > Terriglobia > Acidiferrales > UBA7541 > Palsa-295. Next base: position 28,538 of record CAWDRJ010000002.1, read on the forward strand.
GCGTCACGTCAATACCGCCGCCCAACGACACGTTGAAGCCCTCGTCGCGCGTCTCCTCCCCGACTACTTTCCCCGCTGCATACCCGATCTCCAGGTCCCAGCTGGACGTTTCCGCGAGCGAAGACGGCAACGCGGTTGATTGCCCGTTCGCTCGGTGCCCGAGGTCCGTCACGCCCAGTCCCGCGCCGATCAGATTCAAATCCGGAATGCCCAGTCGCGGGATGCCCGGCACGAAGCCATCGCCACCTAAGGCGCGCGGAGGAGCTGCGGGCACCAGCTTCCCCAGCGGCGCGCCAAAAGAACCGTGCAACAATTGGATTTTTTCATCGAGCGCCATCTGCTCGAGCAGCAGGTCGGCGCGCTCATCGGGCGATAGCTTGGCGTTCGTCCAGGGCCGCCTTGTACTCTGGCTTTGGCTATTGGAAACAAACGGCGCAAACGCAAAGACCCCACCAAGTAAAACGCATAGGATTCGATTGTGCAGCTGCACGGGTTTACCCTTAACTAGCGAGCAATAGAAGCAACTCCATACGGTATACTATTCACGATCTGAGCGGCCCCGGCATTTTTGATCCACTTTGAAGGTTAGTTTCCGGCAAAATCTAGGACCCAGGGAAGGGAGATTTGCCGTGAAGCACAAACGTTTCAACGTTGAGCAGATCGTGGCAGTTTTGAAGCAGGCAGAAGCGGGAGTTCCCTTGGCCGAATTGATCCGGCGGGTGGGAATCTCCGAACAGACTTTCTACCGATGGAAGAAGCAATATGTCGGGTTAGAGGTCGACCAGGTTCGCCAACTTAAACAGCTCCAGGAAGAGAACGCTCGGCTGAAGCAGCTCGTAGCCGATCTGACTCTGGACAAGGCGATGTTGCAGGATGTTCTGTCAAAAAAATACTAGAGCCCTCGCGGCGCCGACAGGTGGTCGAGTACCTGCACGGCAGCTACCGGGTGAGCGAGAGGCGTGCGTGCAGGGTCACCCGGTTAAATCGAGGAACGTTTCGCTATCGCGCTCATAAAGATCCACGGACGGCACTGCGGATGCGCATCCGAGAAATCGCTCAGAGGCGAGTGCGGTACGGATACCGCAAGATCCGCGTGTTGCTGAACCGGGAGGGCTGGAAAGTGGGGAAATACCTGGTAGAACGGCTCTATCGGGAAGAGGGATTGACGCTGCACCAGCGGCGGAAAAGACGGCGCCGGGTAGCGGAACATCGGCGTGAACGTTTTCATCCAACCGGGCCGAATCAGGTGTGGTCGATGGACTTTGTGGCGGATCAGCTAGCGGATGGAAGAAGGTTCCGTTCGCTGACGGTCGTGGATATCTACACCCGGGAATGCTTGGCGATCGAATCAGAACAGAGGTTGAAGGGCGAAGATGTGGTGCTGGCGCTGAACCGCATCAAAATCCAACGCGGAGTTCCGAAGTTTCTGTACGGCGACAATGGGAGCGAGTTTTCCAGTCAGGCGATGGATCTGTGGGCCTATCAGAACGGAGTGCGCATGGCGTTTTCGCGACCCGGGAAACCAACCGACAATGCCTTCGTGGAATCGTTCAACGGAACGTTTCGAGCAGAATGCCTGGATGCCCATTGGTTCACGTCGTTGACGGAGACCCAGCAGATCGTGGAAACTTGGCGCCGGGAGTACAACGAGAGTCGGCCTCACAGGGCTCTGGGGGAGAGGACGCCCCACGAATTCGCCAATGAAATCGCGGCTAGCCGCGATTTCATTGGGATGCAAACAACCGGAAACTCACCCTAGGATTGGTACAAAAAAGCCGGGCCGGTCAGTGATGTAAACTCCCTCACTCGCCGTGGTACAAAAACTCGGGCTGGTCACTCGGCCTGAATTGCGCGGCCAAAGAGCGGGCTAATCCCAAAGGTGGAGAAAAAGTTGGACTGAATGAGCGCGCCGCCCACACGCTGCGCGGCGCCGTCCGTCGCGAGGTTGAACGACCGTTGATCGAAGAGAGTAATCGCCGAGAACGAATGCGCTTGCCGCTGGATGTCGAAAAAGTCTCCATTACTGGGGCCTATGACTTCGACGGGAATCTGCGGCAGGTCGTGGCTCGGCGTCCACACATACACGAGCCTACCCGCGTTTCCGTATGGCAAGGAGCGGATCAGCACCGCGTTGAGCAAACCGAAAATGGCCGTGTTCGCCCCGATCCCGAGCGCAAGGGTTAGCACCGCGATGGCCGTAAACCCTGGAGCCTTTGCCAGCATCCTCATGCCGTAGCGCAAGTCTTGAACCAGCGTTTCCACGCGGCCTCCTAGCTTTCAGCCATGTGCAAAGTGGACCGATCTTACCGCAAGCTCGCTTCCGTTTCGCCCGGCAAGAGAATTGTAGCTCCACCACGTCCATCGATCTCAACTTCCGGATGCGCAGTCGCCCGCTCGGAATCAGCGTTGATCCATGCGCCTCGGAGCCGCTGTCCTTTATCCCTGTTGACAATCAACACGAGGTTGCGTATCGTCCTGTTGAACATCAACAGGAACCGCCACAATGATAACTGCACCCAAGGCAGAGGTCCTCCAAGGCACACTCGACCTGCTGGTTCTGAAAACTCTCGACACGTTGGGACCACTCCACGGGTTCGGCATCGCTCGCCGCATCCAGCAGGTGTCCGAGGATGCTCTGTTGCTCAATCAAGGCACGCTCTATCCCGCACTGGTGCGGCTGGAGCAACGCGGATGGATTCGCTCGAAATGGGGTGTCTCGGACAACAATCGCCGTGCCCGCTTCTACTCGCTCACCAAGGCAGGACAGAAACATCTCAATGTCGAAGCCCAAAGCTGGGAGCGCATGGCCTCGATCATCACGCGAGTGCTCGCCGGCGCGGAAGAGGCCTGAAGCTATGAACTGGCTGCATCAGTTTGTGTTTCGTGTCCGAGCATTTCTTGGAACGCGCCAGAAGGAGCGGGTGCTCGACGAGGAATTGCAAACTCACCTTGCCTTGCTCGTTGAGCAAAACATCGAGCGTGGCATGTCGCGACAGGCGGCTTGTCGGGCCGCCAAGCTCTCGCTAGGTGGTGCGGACCAGATCAAGGAATCGGTTCGCGATCATCGCGGATTGCCGGTCCTTGAAACGCTCGTACAGGACATTCGCTACGCATTTCGCATGCTGCGCAAATCCCCGGGCTTCACCGCCGTCACCATTCTCACTCTCGCCCTCGGCATCGGCGCCAACACTGCCATCTTCAGCGTAGTGAACGCTGTTCTGCTACAGCCGTTGCCATTCCACAACCCGGGTCAGCTGGTGAGCGTGGTTTCTACTCGGTTGCGAGGGAACGTTTCGGACAATGCCGCGTATCCTGATTTCGCCGACTGGAGGGCACAGAATCACGTCTTTTCGCAAATGGCCGCCTATGACACGGACGACTTTACGCTCAGCGGCCAAGGCGAAGCAATTCACATTCATGGTGCGGTTGTTTCGACCAACCTGATCTCCCTGCTTGGCGTTACGCCAGTTCTCGGTCGCGCGTTCCTGCCCGATGAAAACAAGCTTCCCACGGCGAATGGGACCTTCGCGATCATCTTGAGCCATCACTTGTGGCGGGAACATTTCGGCGGCGATCCTAAAGTCATCGGCCGGACCGTCCAAGTTGACAACCGAGATTTCACGGTGGTGGGCGTAATGCCCGCCGGATTCCAATTTCCCATCCAGGGAGAGCCTGTCGATTTCTGGATGACGATGGCGATCAATTTCGTGACTGCGCCGGGGACGCCTTCCATGGCCGAACAGCGCGGCGCGCGCTTTCTGGACGTTATTGCGCGGCTCAAGCCGCACGTGTCTGTCGCCCAGGCGCAGACGGACATGAGCACTATTGTCGATCGCCTGAACAAGCAGTATCCCGACTTCGGTCCGCGTGGCGTGATAGTTCTTCCGGAAATCGATCAGGTTGCAGGCCCTGCCCGCCCGGCCTTGCTGATTTTGCTCGCAGCCGTTGGCTGCGTGCTGCTGATTGCTTGCGCGAATGTTGCGAATCTTATGCTGGCGCGCGGAGCGTCGCGGAAAAAGGAAATGGCTGTTCGTGGTGCGCTAGGAGCGACTCGGGGACGAATGATCCGGCAGTTACTCACGGAAAGTATTCTTCTTGCGTTGATCGGAGGTTCCCTTGGTGCGGCGGTAGGACTCTGGGGAATTTCCGGGTTGATTAGCCTGCTTCCGGTGGATATTCCTCGTCTTCCCAGCATCCGCATTGATAACGCGGTTCTCCTCTTTACAGCGCTCGTGGCAATTCTCACCGGAATACTGTTTGGCCTCGCCCCGGCCGCGCAGGCAACAGGGCTCGATTTTGTGGAATATCTGAAAGAGGGCAGCCGCGGACTTTCCGAAAGTCTTCATCGCAGCCGAGGACGTAGCTTGCTTGTCGTAGCCGACGTCGCGACAGCGGCGGTATTGCTGATTGTTGCGGGTTTGCTTATCAATAGCTTCTTGCACCTCGAGCATGTGGATCCGGGATTCAGCTCCAACGACGTATTGACATTCAAGATGGACTTGCCCTACATCCGATACTCGGGCGTTCGCCAAACTCAATTCTTCCAGCAGGCAATCGAACACCTCAGTCATCTGCCCGGCGTCCGCTCAGCCAGCGCCGTGCTACCCTTGCCCCTCGATGGCGATGATGTCGGCACAAGTCTTGCAATAGAGGGCCGTCCCGTTACTAAGGGCAGTTTGCCGAGGACAGGCTATAGCTGGGTCGAGCCAAACTACTTCCGCACCGTAGGGATACCTGTAATTGCGGGACGCGACTTCAGAGCAACTGACGACCTCAAAACCACTCCGGTGGTCATCATCAACCAGACTCTTGCCAGGCAATTCTTCCCGCATCAGGATCCCGTTGGCAAGCGAATCGAGCCCGGAATCGGCAATGGCTACAAGACGGCCCCCATGCGCGAAATTGTGGGTGTGGTTGGAGACGTGAGGCAATATGGCCTCGCGACCGTGCCGGGCCCCGAAGTTTATGTCCCGTTGGCGCAGAGCCCGTTGGGCAGCATGAACTTCGTGATTTCCACCAAGGGCGATCCTCTCAGCATGGTCGGCGCGGTGAAAAATGCAATGGAGGGCATGGATGCAGACCTACCGTTCTACGGTGTTCAGACATTCAACGCGTATCTCGCCCAGGGGTTCGCCCAGTCCCGATTCCTTACTTGGCTTCTCGGGCTGTTCGCGGCTTTGGCTCTCGCACTTGCGGCGGTTGGCCTTTACGGGCTGGTTTCCTATTCCGCAACCCGACGCACACATGAAATCGGGATTCGCATGGCACTCGGAGCACAGAGGGGCGACGTCCTCAGGATGGTTGTCGGCCAGGGTATCAAACTGGCCCTCATCGGCGTCGCAAGTGGAATCATTGTCGCGCTTGGCCTAACGCGTTTCTTATCAACCATGCTCTTCGGCATCACTGCAACCAATCCGCTGACGTTCGTCGCCGTGACGATCATTCTTGTCGGTGTAGCGCTTGCCGCGAGTTACATCCCCGCCCGTCGCGCCATCCGTGTCGACCCCATGGTAGCGTTGCGTTATGAGTAGTTTTGGACGGTTTCTCCCGCTCAATCGGCGCCAATTGGGCGTGTAGTCGGCCAACTGGAAGTAATCCGTTTCAATGGTTGGCCTGTCCTTTCTGCTAGAACGCCGCGCCTCGTTCTCCAAGAAAGTCCTTCTCTGGCGATAGAAACACCGTCGGTTGGCGCCTCAGTTCCTCACACGGATCCGAGATCGGCATTCCTTCCGTTATCTCAACGGAAGAACGCTGTCTCCATTTCCAGCTGAGGCGGGACCCAACGCGTGAGGCAGTCTGAAATGGAGAGAGGCGCTCTCCGTTAGCGAATATTCCGCCCTTCGAGCGGGAATTCTGACTTCATCGATTACCGGTAACTTTCGTGAAGAACTACTCGTATCTCAATGCGACCATGGGATCGACTTTCATGGCGCGGCGCGCGGGGATGTAGCATGCGAGCAGTGCGACTGCGAGCAAACCGAGCGGGACCAGCGCGAAAGTCATGGGATCGGCTGGGCGGATGCCGAATAACATGCCGGACAAGAAACGCGTCAGCGCAAAGCCAGCAGCGATGCCGATTCCAATCCCGGTAAGGGCTAGTTTGGCACCGCTGCCAAGCACGATTTTTAGTACGTCGCTTCGCTGCGCGCCCAGCGCCATGCGTACGCCAATCTCCTGCGTTCGCTGAACCACCAGATAAGCCATCACGCCATAAATGCCGATTGCCGCAAGCAACAGCGCAGAGCCCGCGAAGATCGACATCAGCAGCATGTTGAAGCTCTGGCGTCCCGTGGATTGCTCGATTACTTGCTCCATGGAGTGGAGCGGAGGAATCGGCAGGCCGGTAGGCTGGCGCAGGGCGTCCCCAATCGCTGCGTTGAGTGATGGCGATTCCGTCCGAGTGAGGACCACCCACGCCACCGAAACGCCCGCCCAACGATCACCCGCACGCTGGGCGGCTGGTATAAAGATGGTGGGCTGGGGCAATAGGCCGAGACTGTTGTCGCGAACGTCGCCTACGATTCCAACAATTTGGCGCGCAGGTTCTTCAAGTCTTGGCCCTAATCCTTTCCCAACGATGATTTGGGCTCCTATCGCATCGCCGTTAGGCCACAGCTGGCGGGCCATCGTTTGATTGATGATTGCCACCGGCGGGGCAGTGAGGTCGTCGGCTTCCGCAAAAATACGTCCACGAAGCAGCGGAATCTTAAGTACCCCGAAATAGCTGGGCGAGATGAATATCTCGCGCCCAAATTCCTGAGAAGCTCGGTCCAGCTCCTGGCCAACAACGTTAACGGGGAGGCTATTGAAACCGCCGTCGAGCGGCAAGAGCGTCGTGAAACCGGCCGCTTCGACTCCGGCCAGATTGTCCAGACGCTGCAAAGCTTTCTGAGCTATTTGATCTACCCCCGGTGACTTTGAAAGCTTTGGGTCTAGCGGCGATCGCGCCGTCAGCACATTGTGCGCATCGAAACCCGGGTTCACGGAGCGCAAAGCCAGCAAGGTCCGAATAAATAGAGCCGCTACGATCAGCAAGACGAGAGTGAGGCTCATTTCGGTGATCACTAAAAGGGAACGCGCGTTGCCTTGTATCGAGCCCGTGCCGGTTCGGCCACCGCTCTGGTTCAAACCCCAATTGGGATCAGTCAGGGAGATTGAAAGTCCAGGGACTAAGCCAAACAGCAGTGCGGTGATCAGCGTGACGAGAAGCGTGAACAACAGAACCCGCCAATCCATCGCGACATTCGGGCCGGTCGCACTAATGCGAGGAATACTTGAGGGAACGAAACGGAGCACAGCACGAACGCCAGCTAGTCCCATTCCCGCGCCAAGCAACGCGGCGGCGGCTGAGAGCAGGATGCTTTCTGTAAGCAGCTGCCGAATGATTCTCCCGCGGGTTGCTCCTAACGTCGTGCGAATCGCGATCTCACGCGTCCTGGATGCGGCGCGGGCCAGAAGCAGATTGGCAGCGTTCACACAGGCGATGAGCAGTACAAACTAACAGCAGCTACGAGCGCTAGAAGGGAGAAACGCACGTCCCTGACAATGCCATCTCGCATCTTTTGGACACTATATGTGTCACCCCTCTTTGCTGAGACTGTATTTGGGTAGACACGGCGAAACTCCTCTGTCATGAGCTTGAGCCGCGAGTTTGCCATCTCCAGCGTGACGCCATCTTTGAGCCGCCCGGCAGCTTGAAAGTAGTGAACCTGATTATTGCTGGAGGGAGACATGGGGAATGGCAGCCAAATGTCCGGCTGTTCTGCGGTTTCGGTTTGAACATGCGCGGCCATGATGCCGACAATCTCATAGGGATTGCCGCTCAAAGAGATCACCTTACCCATTACATGAGGATCTCCGCCGAAAGCACTTCTCCAGAATCCGTGGCTAAGCACAACCACATTACCGTTCTCGAACAAGCGTCCGGTACCAAGCTCGTCTTGCGCAGTAAAGCCGCGGCCTTGAGCGATGGGCAAGCCAAACAGACGAAAATAATCGTCCGTAACCAGCATCGCCTCCACTTTCTGCGGTTGGTCAACACCGGTCAAATAATATGAAGCAGACTGATAACCCGATACGTCCTGGAGAACGCTCGTCTCTTTGCGCCATAGATTGAATTCAATATCCGCGGCGAGGAAGCCGGAACCATTCCTGTTGGTATCGGTGAAAATGACCACACGGTTGGGTTCAGGAGCACGTAGCGGCTTCAACAGGACGGCGTCAACCACGCTAAAAATTGCCGTATTCAAGCCGATACCGAGTGCGAGGGTAAGTACAGCGACGGTGGTGAAGCCGGGATTCTTGCGCAGCATGCGCAGGGCGTAGCGCAGGTCCTGAACCAGCGTTTCCATGCGGCCTCCAGCCTTTCAGCCAAGGTGTCCTAGAAGCGGACTTCGGGGTCGGTTCGGGGAAATTCGGCGCAATGAGAGAGCGCAATTCGGAGTCGGACTATTCGTACCGCAGGGCAATCATGGGATCGACTTTCGTTGCGCGCCGCGCCGGTATGTAGCACGCCCAAACGGCCACCCCAGTCAAAATAAACGACACAAGCACGAATGTAGCCGGATCGTTCGCTTTGACGCCGTACAGCAATTGCGAAAAGCTCGAGAGCACTCGCGCCAGAACTAACGCGGCCGCTCCTCCAATCGCGACCCCAGTAAGAGCCAGCCGAAGACCTTGTCCAATTACCATCCGAAAAACATCCCACCTCTCGGCACCGAGCGCCATGCGAATCCCAACCTCGTGCTCGCGCTGCGCCACCGAGTAGGAAATCACACCATAGATTCCGACGGACGCTAGCACCAACGCTAGGCCAGCGAATGCCCCGAGCAAAATCATGGGGAAGCGCTGCGAGGACATCGAGTCCGATGCGATCTTTTGCATTGTCTGAACGCGATACACCGGCTGATCCCCCATGGAGGCGTACAGCACGGATTTGATCGCGGGCATCACCGTCGCGAGATCGAGCCGAGTGCGAACCATGACGGTCAGGTCGCTGTATAAAAGCGGGGCCCAATTGTCCTGAAGCTGGTAAAGGGAAGCGTAGATCTGGTTGTCGGTGTAGCTGTCGTGTTCGTTCAAGGCCCACTGTCTGACGTGGCCGACGACGCCGACAACTCGAACAGATCCCCAATGCGGGATGGTCATCACCTGCCCTAGTGGGTCCCGGCCCGGAAAATACGCGCTCGCCAAGACGCTGTCAATTACCACGACGCGGTCTGATTTGGTGGTGTCCTCCGCAGTGAAGTAGCGGCCTCGAAGCAGGGGTATTTGCATTGTTCGGAGGTAATCCGGGCCGGTCCAATAGAAAAGCGCACGAGGAGCTTCCGCCATGGATGCCGGTTCTTGCGTGCCAACAAAGAAAGGGCCGATGTTTTCTTCCTGATTCAGGGGGACCATCACAGTAAGGTCCACCGCCTGAATGCCAGGAAGCCCGCGAATACGCTCAACAAGCTGCTGATAGGCGCTGCGCACGCCAGCGGGAGTTTTAGCCGCCGAGGCTGAAAGGCCCACCTTGAAAGTGATTACGTGTTGGGCGTCAAACCCGGGATTAACGTGCCACAGGTTGTCGATGGTGCGGAACAGCAAGCCTTCACCTACCAGTATTACCAGCGTAAGGGCGATCTGAACGATCACCAGGGTGCCTTGCGCGCGATAATGGCTGGAAGTAGAACCGCGGCCACCTTCTTTCAGCGAAGTTTGCAGATCGGTTTTCGAGCTTCGCACTGCGGGCGCCAGGCCGAACAAAATCCCAACGGCGATCGAAATTCCGAAGGTGAATAAGAGGACGAAAACGTTCACGCTGATATTTTCACTGCGCGGCAAACTTCCCGCCGCAACCGCGAGTACAACGCTGAGCGTCCATTTTGCAACCACCAAACCGAGTATGCCGCCTATCAGCGAGAGGATCACACTTTCGGTCAGCAATTGACACACGATGCGACTGCGGTTTGCTCCGAGCGCCGAACGAATGGCAAATTCGCGTGCGCGGCCCGCCGATCGCGCAAGGAAGAGACTGGCGACGTTGGCGCAGGCAATCAACAGCACCAGTCCCACGAAGCCCAGTAGCAACAGCAGCGTTGCGCTTACGTCACCCACGAATTCCTGCTTGAGGGGAGTGACGTCGATTCCCAAGCCTCGATCCGCGGCAGGATAAAGCTGGTTCAAATGATTCTGGACCACGCTCATCTCCGACTTAGACTGAGCCATGGTGACGCCTGATTTTAGACGGGCAACGCACACGACCGGATGGATTGTTCGGTCGTTGAAGATGAGAGGATTGCCCTGTCCGAGAGGTGTAATAACAGCTGTGTCGTCGGTGTCGAAACGAAACCGCGATGGGAGCACTCCGACAATCGTGTAATCGGTGCCTTCCAAAGTTACAGACTTACCGAGTGCGTTGGGGCTTCCAGCGAAGCGAGTTTCCCAGAGATGATGACTGATGAGTACCACCGGCGGTCCACTATGTAGATCCTCCTGCGGCGAGAACTCGCGGCCGAGGATTGGTTCTACGCCGAGGGTACTTAAAAAGCCCGAGGAGACTTGCATGCCTGTAACGTGCTCGGGTTTACCGGGATTTGTCAGATCATAATCCTGCCAGTTGACAGCTGCCATTTCCTGGAAAGAGCGAGCGCTGCGCTGCCAATCCTGGAAGTCAGGATACGAGGCACTAATGTCCTTCTTAAGCGTCAGATTCTTCTGCCACACTATCACCAGGCGGTTCGGCTGGCTAAAAGGCAGGGGGGTCAATAAAACTCCTTCAACTACGCTGAAGATGGCGGTGTTGGCGCCGATACCGAGGGCGAGCGTGAGAAGGGCGACGGCGGCAAAGCCCGGAGCCTTTGCCAGCATCCGCACGCCGTAGCGCAAGTCTTGAATCAGCGTTTCCATGCGGCCTCCCGTCTTTCAGCCAAGATGCAAAGTGGATCAATCGTACAGCTAGTCCATCAGGTTATCCCTCGGCATGCTCGCTTCCGTTTCGCGTTCTTGCCCGGCAAGATCATTGTAGCTCCACCACGTCTATCGTCCATCGGTCTCAACTTCCGGTTAGCGCGTGATTCGGGCAGGAAGAAAAAGACGTTCATTGGTCGCGGAGTCAGACCTGAAGGTGGTTGCGTTTGCGAGCATGCCATCCCAGTACGTGATCGTCATCGGGTCAGATAAACTTCACCCAGCAAGGTTGCCATAAGGATGCACAGAAACAGGAACAGCGTGGCTGCCACCAGTATTCGTGCTTCGCTCCGTTGCAGCGCGATTCGTCCGGTGGCGAATGCTTTGGTTCTTATCGCCACGATTCCGTGCAGGCCGATCAGAAACAACACCAAGGTGAGTTTGATATGCAGCCACGGCGCATGAAGATAATAGGAAGAGTTCGTCATGATTAGGCCGACGCCTGCCAGTATCGTCAGCACTGCTCCGGGATCGGCGAGGCCCCGCAGGTAGATGCGTTCCAGGCGGGCCAGCGCGTGCCGTGCTTCCACCGAGGACTCCTGCGTGTGGCGCGTAAGCGCCATGGACGTTACCAGCAAGCCGCTCACCCAAAACACCAGGCCAAAAACATGTCCAACAAGAAGCGCAGGAACCACGGCGATCACCCCCGCAGAAGTCTAACAGGCTGTAGCCTCGGACAAGTAGCTCACGACCCCCAACCGAAAGTAATCCGTTTCAATGGTTGGTCCGTGCTATCTGCCGGAAAGCCGTGCCTCCGTTCTTGAAGAATTCCTTCTGCCCGCGATAGAACACCGTCGACTGGCACCCCCTTCGTCAGTTCGCTCGTCATCTTAATGGAAGATCGCTCTCTCCGCTTCCAGCTGAGGCAGGAGACAACAGGCTCCACCACGTCCTTCGGTCTCGACAAAGCATAGTCACCTAATTGCTCACTCATTGCGAAGCGCTTGCATCGGGTCAAGCCGCGAAGCGCGCCAGGCAGGGAACAGACATGCGGCGGCGGCTACTGTCGTCAGAATCACTGCGACTGTGCCAAAGACACCTGCGTCGACCGGCTGCACACCATAAAGCAAGCTGCTAATCATTTTCGCGGCGGCCACGCCTCCTGCTAAGCCGAGGACCAATCCCACGGCGGCAGGCCGCAAACCGTCCATCAACGTAAGCCGCAGCACCTCGCGGCGCTGAGCTCCAAGGGCAATGCGGATGCCAATTTCGGTCGTCCGCTGGGCGACGATAAAGGAAAGGACTCCGAACAGACCCACGGCAGCCAGCACAAGCGATAAGACCGCGAAAGCAAGCAGTAGCGTTGCGTCAAAACTGGCATCAAGTGTGGATTTCCCAACGATCTGATCAATGGTCAGCACATCGGACACAGGTAAGTTCGGGTCAAGCTGTTGAACGATTCGCTGGATGGGCAAGGCCAACGAGGTGACATCGCGGCTGGAACGAACGACAAGCGTCGCACCGCTTAGATCCGCGTAGTGCAGTGCGAAATACATGATGGGCTCGGGAGGGTCGGCGATCGTGTAACGCGTATCGCCCACAACGCCGATGATTTCATAAGGCTTCCCGCCAAGCGTAATCAGATGTTTGCCAATCGGATTCTCGTTAGCAAAAAACCGCCGCACGAAGGCCTCGTTAACAATTGCTTTCATGGCGCGACCCGGCTGTTGGTTTCCATCGAAAGTTTGGCCGAGCCTTAGGGGAATCTCAAGAGTCGCGAAATAGCCCCGATCCGCAAATCGCACGATAGCATCCAGACCCTGGCCCGCCGGTAACGGGGGATGCTCCACGATCGCGAAATAGTTATCCCAACCGTAGCCCTGGCCCGGAACAGTATCTCCGAGGGCGGCGGCTTGAACGCCTGGCAAGGATTGGACTCGCTGCAGCAGCCCTTCCCAAAAATTCATACGCTGCGCGGGCTGGCTATACTCTGCATCCGGAACACTGAAACGCATCGTCAGGACGTTCTGCGTGGTACAGCCTAGATTGGACGAGCGCAAGCGGGAGTAGCTCTTCAACAACAAACCGGCGCCGATGAGCAGGACGACCGTGAAGCCCACTTCCAACGTCAGCAACCATTTGCGTAGGCGGACTCGCCCATGACTTGCGCTCTGCGAGCGCGATGATTCTTGGAGTGAACCAAGAACTTGATCACCCTTGATTGAGAACGAGGAGATAAGCCCCGAGAACAGCGCGCAAAGGAAAATTAGCGTGACGGCAAAGACCATAACTACGGGGTCGATGCGTATCGCTTCGACACGTGCTAGGTCATGACGCGTCGCAGTGAACCACTGAATTACAGCGTGCGCCATTAAAAAACCGACGACACCGCCGCCGGCCGACAACAGAAAGCTCTCGGTTAGATGCTCGCCAAGCAGCCGCCAGCGGCTACCACCGAGCGCCGCGCGGATGGCAAACTCTCTTCGCCGTGCCGTCCCGCGCGCCACCAGAAGGCTGGCTACGTTCAAGCAGGCAATCAGAAACAGGCAACCCGTCGCGGCAAGGAGAACGTAAAGCGGCGTTGTGATGTCTCCAACGATATCGTCTGACAAAGGCCGGCTGGACGCGGCGGCGCTTATGAACGGAGTGTCCAAGTGTTGCTCACGCAGGCGATGGCTAATTACCGAAAGCTCGGCTGTTGCTTGCGCTTCGGTGACGCGGGGCTTCATTCGGCCGATCACCACGAAAAAATGAGCGTCCAGTTGTTGCCACCTGTGAGGATTCTGTTCAAATTGCTCGTGGTAAATGGGCGTCCACAATTGGACAGTATTCTCCGGGTAAGCGAACCAAGCGGGCATCACACCAATGACCGTGAAGGGTTTCGCATCGAGACGGATTGTTTGATTCAGGATCGAAGGATCGCCTCCAAAACGTCTCTTCCACAATCCCCAACTCAAGACAACCGTCGCATTCGCCGATGGCTGATCGTCTGTGCGTGTAAACCCTCGGCCGACAGCCGGTTCTACTCCAAGGGTCGGAAACAAATTCCACGAAACTTCGGACGCTCGCACTCTTTCTGGAAGCTGTCCGCCCGCTTCGGACAGGTTGTACTGCACCCACGGGAGGACAACGGCTATATCGGAAAAGCTATGGCTGTCCTCTCTCCACTCGGTGAAAACCCCGCCAGCGACCCTGTTGTACGAAAGCTTGGGATCAGGGAAATATTCATATAAGCGTATGAGGCGGGCCGGATCATTAAAGGGCAGCGGTTTCAAGAGGACCGAGCGTACGACAGTGAAGAGCGAAACATTCGCGCCGATGCCAATCGCGATGATCAGGATCGCGATCAGGGCAAATCCCGGCTTGCGAGCGAGCGCTCGAGCGCTGCGTCGCAGATCTCGAGCGATTTGTTCGAGGCGTATCCACCCCCACGTCTCTTCGGTTTTTTCTTTGAGCTGCGTGGAATTGCCGAATATTCGCAGAGCGGCGTGCCGGGCGTCTTCCGGACTCATGCCGGCAGCAATGTTTTCGGCAACTTGCTGCTCGATATGAAATTGTAGCTCATCATCCAATCGCTGGGACAAGCGGCGGCGAGAGAAGAGAGTTTGTAACCGGAGCCACAATCGGACAGGCCAACTCATGACGTCACCTTCCTAGGTTTCCCGCACGACCAAGTTGATTGCCCCGGAAAGGCGTCTCCAATTCGCGGCTTCCTTCTGGAACTGCGCGTGTCCGGAAGCAGTCAACGAATAGAACTTCGCTTGTCTTCCCGTCTCTGTCTCCGACCATCTGGCCTTGATCCAGCCTCGCTGTTCTAGCCGATGCAGAGCTGGGTAGAGAGAGCCTTGCTGGACTTGCAGGACGTCCCCCGAGATCTGTTGAATGCGCTTGGCAATTGCCCACCCGTGTTTAGGCTCGAGCGAGATGGTTTTGAGAATCAAAAGGTCCAGCGTTCCTTGAACCAGATCGCTTGGTTTTCCCATACTATGACTATCTACATCACTTAGTGTCGATAGTCAAGGTATGCCTTGGAGGCGTGCAAGCTGGAATATCTCGATTGACGCCTAACCGTGCAAACAGAGAACGTCAATTCCCGAGTCGTCGCGGGCTCGATCAAAAACGCCTTGGCGGAAATGTTAGCGTGGACCGGTGCATCCGCACGGGGCCTTTTCAATAAGCAGACTAGAGTGATGGCTGCTTCGAAAGGATGACAGCACAGGAGTCCCGACCTTCAGCAGAAGCAGGAGGCAACGCGCGAGGCTAAAACTTCTAATCGGATAGTCCCCTAGTTAGACCCACCGACTCGATTTGCCTAGGACATTTCGAGCCCCGGTGGGTCTTTCTGCGTTTAGACCCTACGAAAGGAGTGCAGTACAAATCCAACACAAAAGGAGAAGTCTATGTTGTTAACACCCACGTTCGTGGGTTTGTTGCTCGCCGGCGCCGCATTCTGGACGCTGATCTGGGCGGCAATCCACAAGCTGGATGAGATTCCTTACTTGAAGGAATACGCATCCACGCAAGAAGTCCTCGATTGGATTGAAGAAAACAAGGGTCTGACACTCGTGATCACGGAAGGCGTCAACTTCGTGCTTCACGGATTAGGACCGCATGGCGTGATGTTCACTCTAAATGGAACGGTAATCAACTTCCTGATGGTGTTTGGTTACGTATCGGGAAGGCAAGTCCTGGCAGTCATCTCCGAAAAGATCCGGAGAAACAGCCCAGTCCTACCGCAGTAGCGCAATCCCAACACAAATAGTCGGAGTAGGGATCACGATTGCGCATGACCCCCTCCACGGATCCGGACGAGCGGTTTTCCCGCATCCGGCTCTTGCCTTAGGTAACAACGCCCATGCGCCGCAGAGGATAGGGATGACAGACAGTAGGCAGAGGCAGCCAGCGCGTGATGAGACGCCGCATACGATCCCAGAGGACGTGGCCGTTCTGGCTGCGCCTGGACAACGCGCGATGCCAGAGCCAACCAACGCGGAACCGAAAAATCGCCAGCGCCGGTGCTTCCGTCAACTTGATTTGGCCCCTTTTGATCGTTTGATTTGGCCCCACCCTGCTGGTGAATCAGGTCTGTAGAACCGCCGTCGGGCCTTGTGGGAACTGTGGAAAGCGCTTTGTGCTTTCCCAGCCGCTGTGGGAATTCGCGTTGTGAGCGGATTTCCATCAGCGGCGTCAGTTTCCACAGGCCTCCGTCTTCTTTCTTTTTTGCTCCTTTTTTCTTTCTTTGTGCCGGTCCCCAGTTTTCCACAGAAAAATAGCGCGCCAGGATGGCCTAGGAACAACCGTCGCCCACTCGCTCGACCCACAACATTCCCGGTTTTTGTCCCTTCCTTCATCCCTTGCCACCTTTTTTCTTTTCCAGCGTACGGCGGAAACGGTACGACTCCGTGCCCGTCTCGATGATGTGGGCCTGGTCGGTCAGCCGGTCCAGCATGGCCTTACATAATCGTGCGTTCGGAAACATGGTGGTCCACTCGGAGAACGGTAGATTCGTCGTGACGATCACCGCCGCTCTTTCCGCTCTTCCGGCGATGATCTGGAACAACAACTCGGCGGCTGCTTCGGGCATCGCTACATAAGCCATCTCGTCAATCACGATCAGTTCGTACCGCGTCCATCGATTGGTCACGCGATTCAGTTCGCTCTTATTCTTAGCTTCGCTGAGTTCGTTGACCAGTTGCGCCGCCGTACTGAAACGCACCGGCTTTCTCTGACGGCAGGCCTCCACCGCCAGTCCCGTCGCCAAGTGCGTCTTGCCCGTTCCTGTTTCGCCCAGAAAAAATGATGGGTTCGCTCCGACTCAAGTAGCCGCCCTCAGCCAGGTTCCGTACCAGCGATGCGGGGATGTGCGGCGCAGCGGTGAAGGCGAACTCTTCCAGCGTCTTCACCTTGGGAAAGTGCGCCTCCTTAATCCGCCGTGCGACCGCATTGCGGTCTCGCTCTTCCACTTCTGCTCCGAGTAGCGCTTCCAGATAACTGAGATGACTTTGCTTCTGGCGGATCGCCTGCTCGGCCACTTCTGCGAACTGCCCGCCGATCGTTCTCAGCTGGAGTTGCTTGGCATACTGCCGGATGGCGGCCTGTTGCACAGGGGCGTTCATTGAATCACCCCGTTCGATGGGCAGTTCGCGAGCAACTGGTCGTAGTTCTTCGTCGTGGGTTGCGGTCGATCATACGCTCGCAACGCGCCAATCTCGACCGCTTCACTGACTTCACGCTTCCCGGCTGCGTCGCTGGTGAGCAGCAAGCCTACGGCCTCGGCATCGAAACAACTCAGATCCAGAGCTTTTTCCAGCGCTTCCTTCAGTCGCGGATATCCATGCTGGCGGCCCAGCAGCAGCACTTCGATCATGGCTCTGGTCCCATCCTGCTGGCCTCTTCGTTGCTTCAGTGCCTCCCAGAAGCGATCGAAGCTGGCCGGCCAGCGTCCTTGTGCCCGCCACTGCTCGAGCGCTGTGGAGCCCGCAAAAGCTCCGGGCTTCTTCGTCAACGCGTCCAGGTAATGCTCCAAGTTGAGTACTTTCTGCTGCCGCTGGAAGCAGCGTTCGTGCCGTGCCACACACTCTCCCTGATGCCAGATCTCCACGTAGGCAGAGTGCACCTTAGCCTGCACTTCCAGACCGACCGGCAGTGGAACCGAATAGAAGTTGGTCAGCACCTTCGCGCAGCCACTGGTGTTCACATGGGGGAAGTGAACCGCGGCCAGATCAAAACCTTCCTTCAGCTCCTTCAAATGCTCCTGCTCCAGACTCATCCCCGCAGCGACCGTCTGCATCCGCTCACCAATGATCCGTTGCTCATCTTCCTTGGAAGATCTCAGCAACAACGCATTGAGTTCTTCCCAACTGGCCACGTTCGGTACCGGCACCATATGGTTCCGGCGAAAGTATCCGCCTTCTCCTTCCACGCCACCTTTTTCGTGACCCTCGGCCGGTGTACAGAACTCCGATTCGAAGCCCCAATGCGATCGGAAGGCGATGAAGCGCGTGGTCTCCTCTCGCTGGTGCCCTCGCAGAATCTTTTTCACCGCAGAGCGCAGGTTGTCATAGCGAAGGGTTTTGAACACTCCGCCAAAATAAGCAAACGCTCGCTCGTGAGCTTCCAGAAAGGCCTGCTGGCTGGCATGCGGGAAGGCGCAATGGAAAGCTCCGCCACTGGCCATGCTCCGCATGCAAAACAGGTAGGCCTTCTGCCTTTCTTCGCCGATGTCCGCATACGCTTCATACCAGTCCACCTGTGCTTCTTGACCCCAGCTGTAAGACTGCGGAACGAACACTTCCTGACTGACCAGTCTCAGTTCTATCTTTCGCTCGCGCACGTAGCCACGCATCGTGGACTCGCCGATCTGCACTCCAGGCATCTCTGCGCGAATCCGGCACCAGATTCGATGTGCGGTGTGCCGTTGCTTTCGTGGCGCCTTGCGGTCCGCTTCCAGAATCGCTTCCACAAAAGCCTTCGCTGGTTCCAGTTTCGGTCTCTCGCGCACAGGTATCTTTCGCTCCGCTGGGACAGCACGGAGCACTGCCTCACGCACGATGCGCCGGTGAATCCCTAGCTTCTTGGCGATTCCTCGGATCGTTCCCCCACCATGCTCGTACTCGCGTCGTATCTGCTCGAATAGCTCCACCTTGGTTCTCCTGTCCACCGGCCCTCCCAGGGGCCGACTGAGCCCGAAGGAGATACACGGTATATGAGTTTCAGTAGGGTGGGGCCAAATCAAACGATCGAAAGGGGCCAAATCAGAGTAGCGAAATCAGCCGGTTGATTCATGGGCACTCCCTAGTATCGGATGTGTCCACGCACCACCGCTTGCAGCCATTTGCTCTGTTCGGGGATGGGTTCGTGCATCCGTCGCTGAAGTTCGGCTTTCACCTCGTTCAGCTTCGCCTGCAACCTCTTGCGGATCGTCTGCCGCAACACCGTAAATCGTCCGTTGCTTCTCTTCTTGACGCAGATATGCGTAAAGCCGAGAAAGTTGAACGTCTCCGGTTTCCCTTCTCCACGTTGCTGCCGGTTGTCGATCGCGTATGGACCAAACTCCAGCAACCGCGTTTTCTCGGGATGCAGTTCCAGGTGGAACTTCCTCATTCGTTCGGTGAGTTCCGCCCGAAACTGTTCGGCATCCGCTTTCCCCTGAAATCCCAGCACGATGTCGTCAGCAAAACGCACCACGATCACATCGCCGTGCGCTTGCTTCCGTCGCCATGCTTGGACCCACAGGTCGAACACGTAATGAAGGTAGACGTTCGCCAAAAGCGGCGAGGCACTTCCGCCCTGGGGCGTCCCTTCCTCCATGCGTGTTCGCTGCCCATCCTCCAGCACGCCGGCGTTGAGCCATTTCTGGATCAGTCGCACGACGCGCCGATCTGCGATCCGGTGCTCGACGAACTTCACAAGCCATTCGTGGGTAAGCCCATCGAAAAAGTTGCGAATATCCAGATCGAGCACCCAGTTCACTTTCTTCGTCAAAAGTCCCGTATAGAGCGCGTCCAGCGCTTGGTGCTGGCTGCGTCCCGGCCGGAACCCATACGAGAAGCCGAGAAAGTCCGTTTCGTAGATGGCGTTCAGCACCTCGACCGCAGCACGCTGGGCGATTTTGTCTTCCAGCGCCGTCACTCCGAGCGGTCTCTGCCGCCCGTCGGCCTTCGGGATATACACTCTACGCACCGGCTTCGCTCGGTACGCTCCACGCTTCAGCCTTTCGGAAAGGTCCTGGAGATTCCTTTCCAGTTCCTCGCCATAGTGCCGCCACGTCTCCCCGTCCACGCCCGGAGCAGCTTCCTTCTTCAGGGAGAAGTAGGCCATCCGCAGTGTGTCCAGGTTATAGATGTGGTGCAGGAGCGCCGTGAACCGCAACTTCTTATCCTTCTCTGCTGCTTGACGTACCCGCTCCAGCGCACTGAGCGCGTCTATCCGGCTCTGCATCCGGGACGCGTTTTGCTGAGACAGGTTCCCTTTGGCCAGACCTCTTCCCTCCATCCCCTCCGCCGCCGGTGGCCCGGCCTTGTTCGAGGACTTCGCAGGTACTGCAGGGCTGTCCGACTTCCCAGGTCCGTTCGTCATCGGCGTGCGTCCTTAGACTTCCCGATGCGTCCCAAGGCCACTGCGGCCCTGGGCAAACCTGGGATCTCCCGGTTCCCAAGCGAGGTGTCTACGTACGTGCACGGGGTCTCTGACCGCGCGGGACTCTGGCACACCTCGCGATATCGGTGCACCCGATGGGGCCTTCCGCTTCTCCTTACAGCGTCGGCGTCCCGGAGTGACTCTCTTACGCGGCTGAATACCCGGCCCGCACGTTCCCCTGTCAACGCTTCGACGCCGCCCTTACGAGCGGCTCCGCAGGACTCGGGGCCGATGTGGGTCGCTAGACCACTCTCGTGTGACTTTTTCATTCACTACACCTCGCCGGTTTAGCCGGCGCACACGGAGAAGCGAAAATGCGCATGTCTATTGGTGTGCCTGGTGTGGCTCTGTATTTCGAACACGATCAGGTGAGACCGTTCATCAAGAACCAGGCCTTGAAGTTGAAGACCACGATCGACAAGAAGGTCGTCCCTACGGTCCTGAAGCCACCTGCAAAGTGTTGGAGGTTGTAGCCAACAACACGGCAGATGCTCATGACTACCTGATCCGGAGGGCCTCGTGAGGATCAGAGCCGACAAGCTGGCCGTCAGCTGCTACGCACTGCACGGAGATATGTGCTGTAACGCACCACACTGCAGAGCTCTGGGTTGTGCCTCTGGCTTCTGGGCCGATGACTACGTCTTGGTTGCACGGTTCGCCTATCTCCAGGAAGCGATCGACTACTGCCTGGAGGGATCCTCGCGTGGAGTTCACATGAAGTTGATCTCTCGCCTGGTTCCCAGCAAACCGTTCATCTCGGATTACCCCAAGAAGGAGGCCGCATGAAAGTGCGTGTCTTCACCTGGCGTTTCTTCCTGGAGAACGCTGGTTACTGTACTCCGCCAGGCAGAGCGATGTGTGCTCTGAAACTAGCCCGAGCGGAGCAATGGGCTCATCAAGAGGGAATTGAATTCAGATTGGAAGATGATCTGGATGCCGATGACTCTTTTGTTGAGACCTGGCCTGCCCGAGACCAGAAAGCATGGAAGAAGCGGAGTCACTCCTGCTATTCCGTGATCTGTTATCGGCCGTGCCCTGAACATGGATGGGAATGCAAACACAAGGAGGTATTGGCATCTCTCGGAGGCATTTTTGATCCGACTGATGACTATTTGCGGGTAGTTCGTGCAGAGCTGGCGTTAGAAGCGATGCCGGCGGAGGTCGAAGCATGACCAGGAAAGACTACATCGTCATCGCCTCGGCCCTGCGCGATGCGTATCAAAAAGAAGAGATGAACAACAAATACGTCATACAAGGAGACCCGACTCGCACCAACCTGGAAGGCTTGGAAACACCTTCATGTTGCAAAGCAGCTGCGCTTCGCGTTGATAACGATCGATTCGATCGCGATCACTTTCTCGCCGTAGTCCGCGGTGAGAAGGGTCTGAATTCACGACCGAGTCGGAAGTAACGATGCTGAGCACACAGGCATTGAATCTCAAATTAGATAAGGAGGTCGCGAATCCTTACGGATGCCGTGAGGAGCACGTTCCGACGAAAGCTCCGATCGGAAAACTGTTCTTCACCGTCACTCCCAACACGACAGCGGCAAACAGGAGGTATCTTTATCAGCTGAAAAGAGGGAAGGCCCCTATCTGGTTCCATGACCGGGAGAAATCCATGGCCTTTAACCGGATAGAAATTGCCAGCTCATTCTGCAGGTTCATACGTGAGACTTGGATTCCGCAAGCTTACGTTGTCCTCGAGCCTGGCAATACGAGAGTGAGGTAAACCGAATGGGAGGAGGCCAGTCATGAGCTGGCCTCCTTCTTTTCTCGCAAAGTAGCTTTGGCCCTGCAACCGCTGCGCCTATAATAGATGTAGATATAAAGGTTGAGAAGGTAAAGCCTCCTCAGCGGCGATTTCGAGCCCATTTTGGTCGAGAAACGCTCCCAGAGGTCCGGAATAAGCCCATATTGACGGCAAGTCCTTTGTTTGCAGTGTATCTCCGTATCGTAGTGTACTTTACACTATGAAGTACTTTGCATGCCTCTAGGATATGCCTAGGTAGGCACAGGAAGCCCGTAGCGCGACGCTAGCTCGCGGTGAGCCCTATGACCCTTGGGATGTCTCTATTGACAGGGTTCTATATGGACATTATTATAACTACAGCTTCAAATCCGGGGTAGTTCGACCCACAAGATGTACCTCAGAGTGAGTTCGTCCCTTATTAGTTCCACTTGGTTTACCTCGCGGGGAAAGTTCCCCCATCTTAGCCTCACTTGTTTCAACCGCCAGGGTCAGTTCGCCCCTTTGTTTCACGTCTGAAGTAAACCAGGTGAGTTCAAATGAATTTGTCGGGCACGCTGAGTGCGCGCATGCCAGTAGTACAATCGAGTTTGCAGAGATCGTATCTCTGCAATTTAGCGAAGTCTGGTCATGGAGAAAGGCGATCCATGAGCAGACGCGGTGGTCAAAGCGGTACGGTAGTAAAGAAGGGCAATTGGTGGCACGGCCGGTATTATATCGATCTCGCGGGCAGCACGAAACGAGCCCGTAAGTCGGTAGCGATCGGCCATTGTGAAGAGATGACGAAACCGGAGGCGAAGCGCAAGCTGGCAGTGATGCTGCACGAGTTGGGAGTGAACGCGAATTCCTATCTCGACAAAGCACTCACTCCAGTCAAGCTTTTCTCCGAGCACGCTGAGTGGTGGGAAGCAAATGTTCTTCCCAACCACAAGCCGTCATCTCAAAACTCGAGCCACTACATCCTGAAGAAGCACCTGATTCCGTTCTTCGGACAAATGCCGATGGATGCAATACTCGAAGGCACTGTCCAGGAATGGATTTCGGGACTGAAGCTTCAGGGTAAGTTGGAACCGAAGACGATCGTCAACTTGTGGAAGGTCCTGAAACTTATCATCGGGAAACCAACACGTGACTGGATGATTCGTCTGCCGGAAATTCCTGAAACGGAGCAACGCTATTTCACACCCAAGGAGATGCAACAATTGATCGATGCAGCCGAGGGCCAGTACAAAGCTCTATTCGCATTGCAATTTGCAACCGGCATGCGATTTGGAGAAATGGCTGGTCTTCACGTTGAGGATCTAGACTTCTCGGAGTCGATCGTTTACATCCGACGGTCCACTTTCATTCACCAGGAAGTGAGCCCGAAGAGTAAAGCCGGCCATCGGGAAGTGGACGTAGACGCCGGCACCATGGCGATCGTCAAGGAATATCTTGGCGATCGTACATCAGGTCGAGTCTTCGAGAGCCGCAACGGAACGCCACTGGTCAATGGGAATGTGAATCGCTTTGTTCTGAAACCACTATGCAAGGAGATCGGAATTCCTGAAGGAACGACCCATGCGTTCCGTCACGGAAGAGTTTCCGTTCTTCAGCAGGGTAATGTTCCCGGTGATTTGATCAAACGTTGGGTTGGGCATTCCTCGCTCAAAACGACGAGCACGTACAGTCACTTCACGCGGGAATTCAGGAAGGAAATGGCTTCAAAATTGGGATAAATGCGAACGATCATGGTCCCAAGTGGTCCCAACTTGAAGCGTCTAAAGCATTGACGTAAAGTGTCTTAACCTGTTAAGCCGGAGGGCGTGTAGCTCAGCTGGGAGAGCACCTGCTTTGCAAGCACGCCTTCATCTCACCTAAGTCGTTGAATCGGCGTCTCTTTACAGTGCAGAACCCTCTGCTTGTTGGGCTACCAATTGGGCTACAAAAAGCAAATGTACTTTGTGCAAGTTTGGACTAACCCTCCGAAAAATGCTCTCGATTCGAGTCGAGCAAGCACTCTACCGGAAGAACAGTCTCGGCTTGTCTTTCTCGTGGCGTGATTCCTTCGGTTCGCAACCCTTCGGTTAACAGCCGAAATGATCGAAAATCTAACTGCCCTATCTGGTGTCGCTTACGAGAAATTGGGAGCCATTCTTTCTTCGTTAGTTGCACCCACACCTGCACCCACCCCTATGACTCCCGAATGCATGGCCACCGGAGCGCAATGAGGTTTGTTGAGGTAGCCGATCCACTCTCACTTCCTCGCTTTCTCCAACTGACCAGCGGAGGGAGACTGCAGTTGTCTGAACAAGCCGTAATACCACAAACGGAACCCAACAACTTGGATAGCTCTACACTACGCGAGTTCTCGGTACTGATCGCCCGCTGCCCGTCGGGATTCCTGTCGAGTGGCCGGGCGCCATTACTGGCGCCCAGCCCTCTAAGAACCGGACTTGAAGGTTTCCCATTCATCCGGCTCGAGCACCCAAAAACGCCCCCCTGAAAAACGAGGACGCGGCCTGATTCAAAACGAAGCAGACCTACTCGATACGGACTTGCTGCCGATTCGCACGGCGGTGGAAAATCCACCGGT
This sequence comes from uncultured Acidobacteriota bacterium, assembly GCA_963804625.1. Lineage (GTDB taxonomy): Bacteria > Acidobacteriota > Terriglobia > Acidiferrales > UBA7541 > Palsa-295. The sequence continues at coordinate 52,890 of CAWDRJ010000002.1, forward strand.
CGGGTGTGAAGCCGCACCAACGGGTTGCCCCGTCGTCCTTTGCTTTGCTTCATGCATCGGTTCCTCAAGAGTTCTCGAGTTGAGCACCAACAGGAAGTCAGCTCCGTTTCCGGCGAGGTGATGTTGTCTCCCGGAGGCGACGCAACCTCGTATCTGCCCGATTACAGGGCAGCCTTCGCTTGCTCCCATTTCCGTTACCCGCATCGCCATCGGATTCATCTTGCGCTGGTCCTTCCCCTTGCGAGGAGCGCTACGGGCTTACCCTGTTCCACTGAAATGACGCGATCGGTTAGGTCTGCTCTATACGCCGGCAGTGTTGTTCACCCATGGCCGAGGAACCGGAAGCCTCGACACTCACTGCAAGAAGAGCCCCGCAGCATTTTAGGCTCTCTTCGGCTGACGACGCTTACGAGCATTTGTATATTCTGACCCTACGACCAAGCCTAGGCCCGTCTCCGCCTAATGCTGGCAGATACACCGTTGCCTCGCGGTTCCGGTGCCGCTCTTGCGAACGTGGGTACATTGTCCAAGGGCTCCAGAACAGTTCGTTGCCTCCCCGCTCTGCCTTGTAGGCTACGTGCGATGGGACGCATGGTCTGATTGAGTTCCTCCTCTCCAGACAATCATTTTCAGCAGCTTTACAGTTCGCACTCCGGTTTGCCGACACCCCGGGCACAATACTGACGCCCTTTGCGGTAGGAGCTTCAACGCCTCGGAATAATGCAAATGTCCAGCGCTTCTCCGGCGTTAACCGGCCTGCACCTCGAATTGCTGGAATCGAGCTTCCGCTGAGGTGGGATCGATAATAAGCCCGATTTCCGAGACACGATTCGCCGGGAAGCCTCCCTGCCTCGCGTGTTCACGAACCTTCTCTTCGCTGGTAGCGATATAGCCGCAGTAAATCTTGTCGGCCGATACGTAGCTATGCAGCGATTGGATCGCCGGTCCGACGTTATTGGAGAACGCTGCACGATTTCTGCGATATGGTCCGGACTTCGTCCGCCGTCGCATTTCCAATACCCGGAATGTCGCGCTCGATGACGTACTTGGACGTGCCCTTATCCTCTCCTTCCTTCTTGCTTGATGAGTTGTGAGCAAATGGGGGAGGCGCTTACCTTGTGTTGTTCGCGGGGAAGCCTTCCCTGTCTCGTTTCGATGTACTCCTGCGGCGCGCTCACGATGCATCGGTGATGTTGTTCGGCGTCCGAGACAGGGAAACGCACAGCGTAGGCAAGCGTCTCCTGCGATCTACTGACTTTCGCTGCCGCCCCCGCCGCCAACTCCGCGGTGCACCCTGCCCACTTCGGGTTACTGGACAAGTTCTGCGCGCGGGCGGGCGAGACAATTGCAAGAGCAATTGCAATCGCGCCGCGGTACCACGCCTACTCTGTATCTCCTGCGCAGCTCACATGGTCGTTCCAGTCCACGAAGGGGCCCTGGGGGTTGGCACGCCACGCCCAAACGTGGAGTTCGAAGAACGCCGGTAGGCCGTAACGGTTCGGGGGAGCCTTTGGCCTTGACGCAGAAGGACCGTCGATGTACAGCATCAGGTGACCCTCCAGCTGCGGAGCGGCGTTGGGAGGAAGGGCACTCGCGAGTATAATGAACTCGACGCCAACTAGCTTGTATTGACCGTTCGAGGTCGGCTCATAGATCAGAGCTTGCGGTTGCGTGGCGTCAATGGGTCCGTTCAGCAGACTGGAATTGACGTAGTGGATGCCCATGGCTCCATGGTCGGAGCCGCTGACGCAGCCGAGGACAGGACTGTATCCAGCCGCGGTGGCTTTGGTGACATCCTGGTACTGCTGGGTGGCGTTGCGAACGATTTCGACAAGCTTGTCCTGGTCCCCCTGCCCCTGTAGCTGCTGAGCCAAGGTAACAGGGCTAAGTGCCAGAAGAGCAGCGAACAGCATGGGCATATGCGACAAGTTTTTCATATTTGACTCTCCTTTTGTTTCCTGTAGCGAATTGCTCACAAACGGCTTTCCGGGTGTGGCTCTCTCGATTCGTGAGCCCGCAAAAAACACTCGCACTTTTACTGGTTTCTGCATGGAGTGACGACCGCTTGGAAGACGTTTCTCGGTCTTCGAGAAAACTGCAGAACGCCAACTGCGGTCGGAAGAACGCCGGGAACTCCAACCTTCCACGGCTTCTATCTATGTAATCGGAAATGGCAGGCAAAACACGACAGGAGGGGGAATAATTTAAAGCTGCGAGCCGGTGTCGAGAGCGTGAGTGCCTGGGCTTTCTTTCTACTCTTTTGGCGCAGCATGGAAAGCTGCATAAAGAGCAATCTGGCTTACGGATTGGTGAAGCAAAAACTCACCATTTGGGAGCTTGCCTCTCCAATGGTCCCAAAGTTCTGCTCTTTGTGCTTCAAGCCGGGCGCCTTCGTCCGTCCGGCCCGCCGGGAGAGGCGGGCGAGAGTCGTCCATGTGCGCGAAATACAGGTCGCATCGCGGAGATCGTTTTGCAAATCGGGTCCCCACGCCATGACCTTATCGAATAGCTGATGATAGGCTTCCATCGCTTTCAGCGTTTGGCCAGTTTCGGCAAAGGCATCGGCCTGCGCTCTCAGGGCGTCACACACATCGCTCATCGGTTCGACTTTTTCTGCCGGATATCGATGGGCATCGCTCAGCAACTGGAAAGCTCGGTCAATACGTTGCTGCGCTTCGTTTTCGGGACCCACCCAGCGCACGGGGTAGGATGAGGCAGCTAAGAGCTCAGCTTCCTTCCGTTGTGTGCTGACATTGCTCCTCGCCTCCCGTATTCGCGCCAGCGCATGATCGTAAACCGCCAGCGAATCCTGTGGGCTTTGGTGGCGCAGGATGTTGCCAATTTCCAGGCCTACGCTGGCAACATGATCGCGACCGAGGTAATCGTCCGCGTCCCTTTTTGCGAGATCCTCTGCAATATCCGACGCTTTTTGTAATTCAGCGAGCGCCTCGTGACTGCGGCCGAGGCTTGGTTCTGCATCGGTGCCACCCAGGATCTCTCCTTCCAGGTCGTATCCGTTCGCCAGATTCATGCGCATCGAGGCGTGTCCGTCTGCAGCCTCTCCTTTTTCGAGCTCAATCGCCCTGCGACTAGTCTTGAGGGCGCCATCCAGATCCCCCGATTGCCAGCGCGCAGCCGCCAAGATCGTGAGGATAAAACCGTTCCCTTGGGTGCTCGACAAGGGAATATCCAGGCCCTGCTGGCAATATCGAGTTGCGTCATCAAAACGCCTCGCTTCGTAATAAGAACCAGCAACGTTTGAATAGAAATACCTCATGCTATATAGGTCGTGAATTACGGTGGGGCGAGTATTCATGAACCGCTCGATTGAGCGGCCCCGGCATTTTTGATCCACTTTGAAGGTTAGTTTCCGGCAAAATCTAGGACCCAGGGAAGGGAGATTTGCCGTGAAGCACAAACGTTTCAACGTTGAGCAGATCGTGGCAGTTTTGAAGCAGGCAGAAGCGGGAGTTCCCTTGGCCGAATTGATCCGGCGGGTGGGAATCTCCGAACAGACTTTCTACCGATGGAAGAAGCAATATGTCGGGTTAGAGGTCGACCAGGTTCGCCAACTTAAACAGCTCCAGGAAGAGAACGCTCGGCTGAAACAGCTCGTAGCCGATCTGACTCTGGACAAGGCGATGTTGCAGGATGTTCTGTCAAAAAAATACTAGAGCCCTCGCGGCGCCGACAGGTGGTCGAGTACCTGCACGGCAGCTACCGGGTGAGCGAGAGGCGTGCGTGCAGGGTCACCCGGTTAAATCGAGGAACGTTTCGCTATCGCGCTCATAAAGATCCACGGACGGCACTGCGGATGCGCATCCGAGAAATCGCTCAGAGGCGAGTGCGGTACGGATACCGCAAGATCCGCGTGTTGCTGAACCGGGAGGGCTGGAAAGTGGGGAAATACCTGGTAGAACGGCTCTATCGGGAAGAGGGATTGACGCTGCACCAGCGGCGGAAAAGACGGCGCCGGGTAGCGGAACATCGGCGTGAACGTTTTCATCCAACCGGGCCGAATCAGGTGTGGTCGATGGACTTTGTGGCGGATCAGCTAGCGGATGGAAGAAGGTTCCGTTCGCTGACGGTCGTGGATATCTACACCCGGGAATGCTTGGCGATCGAATCAGAACAGAGGTTGAAGGGCGAAGATGTGGTGCTGGCGCTGAACCGCATCAAAATCCAACGCGGAGTTCCGAAGTTTCTGTACGGCGACAATGGGAGCGAGTTTTCCAGTCAGGCGATGGATCTGTGGGCCTATCAGAACGGAGTGCGCATGGCGTTTTCGCGACCCGGGAAACCAACCGACAATGCCTTCGTGGAATCGTTCAACGGAACGTTTCGAGCAGAATGCCTGGATGCCCATTGGTTCACGTCGTTGACGGAGACCCAGCAGATCGTGGAAACTTGGCGCCGGGAGTACAACGAGAGTCGGCCTCACAGGGCTCTGGGGGAGAGGACGCCCCACGAATTCGCCAATGAAATCGCGGCTAGCCGCGATTTCATTGGGATGCAAACAACCGGAAACTCACCCTAGGATTGGTACAAAAAAGCCGGGCCGGTCAAGTGATGTAAACTCCCTCACTCGCCGTGGTACAAAAACTCGGGCTGGTCACTCCAAGATCCCCAGGCTTTCACCCGTTATCTTGATCCAGTGCGAAACGTGGAATGGGTCGTCTACGCCAAGCCACCTTTCGCCGGGCCACAGCAAGTGCTGGACTATATCGGCCGCTACACCCACCGCGTGGCCATTTCCAATCATCGGCTCGTCGACATCGAAGAGGGCCAAGTGAAATTTCACTGGAGAGACTACCGCGATAACAATCAGCAGAAAACCATGCCCCTCTCGGCGGACGAGTTCATCCGGCGATTTCTGCTGCACATTCTGCCGAGTGGGTTCCACCGCATTCGCTACTACGGGTTTCTCGGCAATCGACACCGCAAAGAGAAGTTGGCGCGTTGCCGTCAACTCCTGGGCATGACTCCTGGAAAGGAAAACTCTGCCGAGCCTGCGACACAAAAGGATTATCGTGATCGATATGAGAGGCTCACGGGCCGCTCTCTGCGGGAATGTCCCGTTTGCCATCGCGGCCAGATGATCGCGGTCAAGGCGCTGCCTCCCGTTCGCTCTTCACCGGCCATCCCAGACACTTCATGAGCGACTATGTACGAATCCAAATTGCTCTCTCCACGAACTCGACACTGTCGAGTCAACGGAGTGTTGTTGCTTCTTGCCGTTCAGAACACCCCCCCGGACAGCCAAGCGTGCGGCATTTTGCCCCACCAAGCCCCACAGAAGATACCGAACTACAACGCACAGTGCTTGCCTCCGCACCTACCTACCGCCCATCCTCTCTACGTCACGTCCCACTCATCAATCAAAACCCATAGCGCACGTACCTTGCAGCGGTTTAGTCCAATACATTTTTAGCTCACCGGCGCGGCTCGACTACGTATCCTCTCCGCTTACGCCTACTCTCGCCACGCCGCCAAGCTAAAAATCCTCTGCATTATCGAACGCGCGCAGAGCACCTCGCACAATTTCACCTGTTCGCCAAAACGCGCGTCCGATAAAGCACTAACGTTTACCAGGAGTTAAGAAACCATTACGGCTTTCTGATTGGATAATCATGGCCCGGTGCGTGAGCCATCCAGAATTCTTTTGGCAAACCTGGAGCCGACACTATGTGTGCAGTTGTCGCTACATCAGATTGCAATCTCGTCATCGCCACCCAGAATCCTTGCAGGTCTTTGGATACGCAGTAATAGATCACTCCCGGTCGCTGTGATACATCTGTCAGCCGAGGGCCGTTTGCATTGGTCACGACCACGACTTCGTACGGTAGCTGATTTCCCCGCTGTTTGTATCGACTCGCGGGGGCCGGTCCGACCGCTTCTCTGAACTCGGCCTCGGTAGCGGGAAAACTGCGGCTATTTTCGTACCGAACGTAGAGGCGCGAGCACACGTCCGAGAGATATTGAGTATCGACCGCCACGCAGCGTGAAGCGTCGGGTAAGTAGCCCGCCGCCACCAACACTAGGAATATGGGCGCTGCAAAGAGAATGCCGTAAAAGCTCCGTCGCCACACTCCATGGAACGTGGCCCACAGGCTGAATAGCCCAATTCCGAAACAGACTATAGCAGCGGTCGCATACGGATAGTCGACATAGTAGACGCTGGACACGTGAATTCGGAACCAGCAAATGAACAGATAACATCCGTTGCCCAGCCAGGGAACAGAGAGCAAGCCAAGCAGTACGGACAACACCACTTTAAAAATGGTTCGGGCTGATGGGCGCATCGCTTTCTACTTGACCAATCTTATCAAACCCAGGAATACCACGAGTCTCAAAGACATGCTCGGATTTGAAATCTAAAGTCCACTTGGTGGACCTATATTCGCGTTGCAGGAGATGTGAAGTAGCACTCTACTTCTCCGGTGTTAATCAGGAATTCAGGGACCCACGCGACTCGGCTGCTATGGATCGCATCATTCTCTTGTTACGTCTTGTCGTCACCTTCACTCGAAGCGATCTGACGGTCGCCCCACACAAAAACAAACTTTCGGTTGGTCTCCCCGAGTTTTCTCCACCCTTCGGGAAGGTAAGGAAGCGGCCTTTCTCGGTCATACAGCTCTAGCAACTCCACAAACTCTTGCTTTAGCGATGCTGGCAAGGGATAGACCTCGAGAAACATAAAGGGCACATGGTAAAGGGCTGAGGCACCTGGGGAAGGCCACGGGGCCGCCATACCGCGCAAAACCGAAAAGACTTTCCTCCAACCAAGATGGCAGACCGTGGCTTCCAACCAAAACTTTATAGAGCTGGCGTCCGCCTCAGCCAAGCCCCGCTTTAGCCGCCATCTCTCACAGCTTGGTAGAAGAGGATTGAAATTTGTTCAGGTTGGGAGCTGCGAGATGGTTTCGCGGGGTGCTGTTGTGTAGCTGATCCGTTTTTCCGTTGAAGAGAGAGTTTTTTGTCTCAGCAGGCTGTTCCGACGCGCACCTCGCACTACGTGTGACAGGAGCGAGAGAAAAGTTGTTAGCGGTCGTTCTTTTTCAATGCTTTACCGGCACAGCGCACAGCTTTTCGTAGACTTGCCGAAACAGCGTGACATAGGGATAGCCTCCCGCCAACGAAACCCACACCTTGCGTACCGTGATACGGATCAGCGCGCCAATCTTTAGCAGCCTAAGCCGAATTGTTGCGCACTGGGCCTTGGCCAGCTCCGTGCCTGCTAGTCCCAGTCGCCGCAGCATCTGCAGCAACACGTAGGCGAGCGAAGAGAAGTACAGCCGCAGTTGATTGCTGCGTAGGTAGTGTGTGCTGGTGCGGTCACTGAACAGCATCAGTTGTTCCTTGATGCGATTCTCCATGTCTCCTCGGGCGCAGTACTGCTGTTCATACAACACCTGTGCCGGCCATTCTTCTCCCCCCAGAGAGGTCACCACGAACCGCGGATTCTCTCCTTTTTCCAGGTGCTCGGCCTTGGCCACGACCCGCCGCGCACGACTCCAACTCTCCCGCGTCTGATAGACAAACTCATGAAACAAGCGGGCCGCGCGTCCCGTCTCTTGATACTGGGCTTTGGCTTCCCCCAGCTGTTTTTCGATCTCCGCCTTCAGACGTTCATTTTTCGCCAGCCCCAGCAGGTAGTCCACGCGATGGGCTTCACACCAAGCCATCAGCTCCTCGCGGCAAAATCCAGAATCTCCGCGCACCACGATGCGCACCTGGGGCCACGCGGAACGAATCTGTGCCACGATGCGCCGCAGCTCCTCTACACTTCCCGCTGAAGCATCGATGTTCGACGATCGCAACCGCGCACACAGCAGGAACTCTCCGCAGAAGATGTACAACGGCAAATAGCAATAGTGTCCGTAGTAGCCATGAAAGAAGCGCCCTTCCTGCTTCCCGTGCAGCGGATCGTCGGTCGCATCCAGGTCCAGGATGATTTCTTGCGGCGCCTCCCGGTAGGCTTCCAGAAAGGTCTGCACCAGCAGGCGGTCTACCGCTCCGTGATCCAGCACGATCTTTTTGTAGCGCTCCTTCCGACTGGCCGTCTCTGGGGTCAGTTCCAGCCGGTTCAGGGTGCTCTTTCCCGCCAGAGCCTGGTTGCCCAGATCCGACTTCTCGACCAGCACTGCCAGCAGAGGATCGTTCCGCAACTCCTCGTGATCGTTCAGATCTTCGTAGCCCAGCGCCAGACCGTAGACCCGCTGTGCCACCAACTCCTCCACAGGGTGCTCAATCAAATCCGCATTCCGATAATCCGTAAAGCAGGCGGCAAACTGGCGGAGGATGCGCATGCGCTTCTCGACCTCCCGCAGCAGCAGGCCCCCGCCGTCACTGCTGATCGCTCCACCGTCGAACTGCGCGCGGATCTCGCGTCGCTTTAGGGGATGAAATCCGAAGCCAAACTGGTTACACTCTGCAGTCATAAGGCTGTGCTCCTTCTTGGCAGAATCTTTCCAGACAAAAGAGTTATGCCATGAAGTCACAGCCTTTTCTATTTATTGTGAGAAATTGGGGCTAGAGGGACTTAGTCTGCTGAGATTGAAGGTGCCTAGACGCAGACGCCATGGGCACAAGAGCTTCCTTCGTTTATTTTGGCCCGCCGACTTTTAAGAGCAAAATGCACCACAGGGGGGAATCCTGCGGCGCATTGTGTAATACGTTCGTCGTTGGAAGCGGTGGATGCTCAGCGGTGTGCGCGATGTCACAGTGATAGGTGCGTTCAACTGGCCTGTGGAAGGCGCTGACCTATACGTTTCCTCATCACAAACACCAGCCCGACCCCCAGCAGCATGAGGGCGACTGAACTCGGCTCGGGGGCAGCAGCGGTGGGTGCGAAAGAAAGGTTTCCTTCTTCCTCCAAGAAGTTCGGATAGTTCGGACACCCGGGGCAGGTCGGGGAGTAGGCTGCGGTGAGGTACGATTGGGTTAGCGTGGTGGTGTCGTTGATAAAAATCGAAATGTTGTAACCGCCCATGAATGGTGGATTAGCATAAGCTGCTAGGACCCAGGTATATGTATCCGAGGGGGAGTCAATTGAGTATAGAAAAGTGATTTCACCCACCGATAAGGTGTCCCATGTGAGATCCAGTGTGGGGCCCGGGAATGTGACGGCAGGTGCAGTAGGCGATGACAAACACGGCAACGGCGCACCAGTGCACGTAAAAGTGGGTGTTTCTGAATTTGCATAGGCGTTGGGCGCTCCGATGGCCACGAAAAGCACGATAAGGCTGACCCACAATGATTTTCGCATTTTCACCCCTCCTCAGCGTACCAAGGTGAACGCAGATACACTACCCTAGGTCTGATTTTCCACCCGCATGTTCACTGCCCAACTCGCCATGCTGAAACGAAATGACTTGCCAACACGGGGCGCTGCACACACTGCAAATGATTGCAGCACTTGAGTAATAGTATTACCAGACCTGGTGCCTGTCTGCGGCGCGGTGCTAGGGGCAACCGTCCTCGCGGAATCGGTGGCCACGCGGGTATGAACCAACCCGCACGGACTCCCTCTTCGACGCGTCGCTGGTGCCAGAGACTTGCCCAAACTGATTTGCTGATTCCGGAGAACGTATCAACAAGTTTCTGGAGAGCGCGTCCGTAGTCTAGCTGTACCGGCCCACCCTGGACGACCGGCCAGTTGAACAAGTTCGGCGAGAGCGTGCACTATTCCCAGGCCTGGGCACCATCTGCAGGAAGCAGAAGACCGATTCTGAATTCACGGGGCCGTGGGCTGCCTGCGTTCCCCCCTCACGCAGAACAGCATCCAGCAGGACTCTACAGGGAGGGTTAACATGACTTTCAGCAAGTCTTTAATCGTACTGATGTGTCTCGCCGGCTGCGCCGTTTCGGCCCCTTCCGCACGCGCCGCCACCAATTGCACGTCTAGCCAGCAGGCTGCGGTTGAATGTTTCGTGGCCAACGCCGTCGCCACCGACCTTACCAAGCCTCGCTACGGAATGACGCTGGCTCAGTTCGAGTCCTATGGCGTCGCGGTCACAGAAATCCTTCAAACACCTAAGACTTATCTCGTCCTAGTTGGCATATCCAGCGCTGTGGCGGACGCCATGCCCCCCACCAACGCGAATGGCTCTGCCAATCTGTCGGCTCAGCAACACGCCTTGACCGAAATTGTAATGGCTGCAAACAACGCTGGCCTTCTCCCCAGTCCCCTAAAACTACATTTCAGGAAGCGGAATGGTTTGCGCTCGATGTCTCTGGTGCCATGAACGAGAATGACGGCGTTCTGCAATTGCTCACTCCCGGCGCCGCGTTGCGGATGATTGATTCCTACGTCGTCACGGCCACCTCGAACGGCGCAGTCAACTGGACCGAAGTGGAAACCAATCTGACGAAAGCCGTGAACAGTCTCGTAAACGCCGGGTTGATTAAAATTCCGGAGGGAATGACCATCCCCCAGGTGACTGCGTTCGCTAGCGCTATCGGCCACGCCATCTATTCCTATAAAGCAGCGACAGGACGTACTGCATTGGGTTAGTGGGCCGTCTTAGCGAAGATCGAGGACGAGCTGGCGTCGAGGAGAGGTGCCTCGTTGGTCTGTGCCGCTCTTCCTTCGCGGAGACGTTCGTCTCTGGCAGTGTTTTGGCCCGCCCCCAGAGATGATTCCTCACTCCTTCGCGGAACTCTGCCCCTCGCTCCGTCCGGGAATCAGGCGAAGCCAGTTCTCCGGTTACCGCGTCAATTAGGACTTTGTGCATACATTTGCGAGCACGCCGCATACGCGTGCTAGTTGGCCTTCATGTCATGGAACTGGTTTGCTTATGGCGCTAGTCGCTAGCGGATACCGGTCGCCAGCCGAGTTTGTTGGTTTTGACGGAAAGCAAAGACGCGTATGTGGCATGTCGCTGCGTTCTTTGTGATGGTCTGTGGAGTTCAACAATTTCTGAGCGCGGAGGACTATCGCCTGCTTTGTGGCTTGGACCAGCCCGGTCAATTTCTCTTTGTCAGATTCCAGCACCGTCTGAAGATACAGGTCTCTCCACGACGCTGGATAGAGGTCTCGCATAGCACTGTGCTGGCGGCGCTAGACTGTACCCAGAGGCTTCGTTAAGTCAAGCGACTCTAAATGCAGTTGCGTCGTCAGACACAAGTATTCTAGTCAAGTTTCACGATCCACACATCGGAACGCGGGGTGCCATCGGTTTCGGTGCCTAACTGAGAATCCCAGTCCGATGTGAATATAAAAAATCGGCCGTCTGGTGAGATAGTCCCCAAGGGCTGTGTATTCAAGAAGTCGTCTACGTAGGTGGCGCGATTATGCGCGAACCGCCAGACCGTTGAGTCGGGTCCAGTCGCAACGCAAAAGATCTCTCCCTGATACGGTTGCGTTATAACCCCCCAGCCGTCGTCGTCATCGTCATAGTAGTATGAACTCGCGCAAATGGGAGCGAGATCGCCCGGCTCAGCGTTGTTCCAGCTGAAGTGCCGGTTTTGACCAAAGTAGTGAGGCAGTGGGAGGGGGTGGACAAGAGGAGTCACTAAACCGTTGAGATCAGCGAGAGAACGTTTACCTATATTCATCTGGTCGACGTAACCCAAGGCGTTGATATAACTGTCGTAGCCGACCGCGCCATATCCGAGACAATACAAAGAGCATTCTGTCACCTCTAGCGTTGCGAGGTCCCAGACATAGTAACCAATTCCGTGCTGCTGAATTCTGACGTAGTTACCGTTTTTGGACAGAGACGAATGACCACTGAGGAAACTAGCGGTGGTCGACGCGTGCCCGGTTAGTCCCCATTCGCCACCGATCTGTCCGGTTTCAGTGTTATACCAGCGGCATCCTAATTTCTTGTCATAGACGACGACAAACATATGATCGCCAGCTTCAGGTCCGCCCTCGACGAGCAAAAGCCGCTCGTCGCCCGTCGATAAACTCAGGCCGGGGTCACTCACGGCTTTCTGTGCTAGTGGTGGTTGCAGCCCACACGTGCTGGTGTCAATGACACGTGTGACCACACCTGTGGAAAATCGATAGCTGTCAATCGTAAAAGGATGGCCCGGGGCAACTCCGTAGATCAGGTCAGGGTCAACAAGACTAAAGGAGGGTGAATGAGCAAGTGGAAGCGCGAGACCTTGCCCCTGAGCAACGCCCGGAAGCGAACCAATGAGCATGGACGATGGATCAAAACTGAATACCAACTCAGAGAGTTGCTCTCCTTCTACGTAAAATTTTCGCCCATCCGCGCTCCATTCATTTGAATGAAACTCCTCAGTTCGTAGGAAGCCACCCGGGTGTTGCAAATCTGTCTTCTCGTCAGTCACACGGACCATCAGAGAGTGAAAGTCAGGATCCTTGAAGGGCTTATTCCTGTCGGGTGGAGTCATCGGAGTTTCAGAAATTATAGAGCGACTGATAATCGCATTTGGGTATGGTTGTGGACTTTGCGCTGACGCGACCCCTGAGATCAATGTGTAGCCTAATACTAGGTAGAATCCAGATCGTATCGCTTGGCTCATCATAGAATTCATGTTGGCTACCTCCGTCCAATGATCGACCGCTGCATCCGGCTCAGAAGTGGTTGTCTTGAAGTGAAATCGTTGCGATGAGTGATTCTAGTGCGCAATTCGGAAGATTACTGCCACAAGGGAGTACATCATGTGGCCCCTCTAACGTCAGTAACCACTCGTGGGAACTGAACTTGAGGCTAAACCAATAGTCCCTTTGTGTCAACCAGGAGACCGAAGAGGAATCGTAAAGGCTTCATACCGTTAATAAAAAGCTTGTAGTCCCATTTGGGACTGAAAGATTCAGCAGAAACAGCAGGCGAAAAATTTATTCCCCGGCGGAAAAATTTTTCTCGGTGAACTTGAGACTTGACCGGAATAACCCAGACTGCTGGGAGCGGGGCGGGTAAAACAGACCGACAATAATCCATGTTTGAGGATGTAAATGAACGGTACCCACATAAAAATGGGTATCATATTTCTCGATCATCTCCTGTTCGTATCGTTGCCGAAACTTAGCTTCCCACTGCTCGCCGTATTTTGCGCTCCATTGTCGCCACGATTCGCCCATTTCCCAATCAACACAAATCATCGTGTGGCTATTGCACGTGGCTTCGTCGCACCAGAACTTATATTGAAACCTGAATGGAACCTTTTCCAGTTCTGTCTTTGGCCTCTCGGCAAACAAGTGCTCCTGACGAAGAACTGCTAGTTGGACAGGTGTCCATGCTGCCGTGTCAGCCGTAATAATCAAACGCTCAATCTTCTTAGGTTTGATGATGCCTAGTGTGGGGAAACCACTTTCATTTCTCTGTTTAATTAAGCAACAGAGGCAATGCGCTTCGAGTGGCAGAATGATTTCCTTGCGAGCCTGCCATTCGTTTCCTGGTTCCAAATAGGAAATGATCGTGATGCCGTTCTGCTTTAGCTTATAGCTTTCTCGTCGAGTGTCTTTCGTGGACTTCATAACGGTTAACTCCGCCCACTCGTATTTGCGGAATTGCTGATCCCCCGGAAGATATCGCCACGGTACCGGGAACAAGCGGAGCCATTCGCCTTTATCAGTGATTGCGGCTGTACAGGAGACTTCGACACCGCTCTTTGCGGGAACTGGATACGTGCGGACAACGATCAGCGCTGTTTTAGTTTCCTCTTGTGAATGCACAGGTCATATCTCAAATCCCCTCATGCCTCTTTCCTCGAGCGCCAACGACAGACGATGTCGGTGGCATTCGTGTGGGTCTATTTCCGTGCACATAAGGGCGACAGGATGCTCAAATCCGTTGAGGAAGAAATGTAGGTTCCCATTTATAAAAGACTCCACAATCTTGTCGTACCATTCCCAAATCACGTCCCGCGTCCCCGTTTCGACGGCTTTGGCACGAATGTCTCGAGGAACACCAAGTTCCGGTAGGTGGGCGTAGCCGATACCACGTCCAGAGAGTAGGATCGCCAGATTGTTCTTGCTCAATTCAGGGCGGTACATGCTGACAGGGTTGCGACGAATATCCACGAGCGTGCGAACCTTGTACTCTTTTAGAGTAGAAACAATATCGTTTAGTTTCCTACCAGTGTAGCCAAGGGTGAAAAAATCGGCTTCTCCTGCCGAACGGAGCTCGTTCCAGATGTCCCGACCGTCGATCTGTTGCTTGACTGGGGCGCTAGGAAGTTGCAACCGATTTGTCTGTGGCATAAGCACAGTGTAGCTCACCGAAGCGACCACTTGATGATTCCATTAGCGTCTTTGTTTCGGTTTAAGCCAATATCCCGCTCAAGACGATGCACCCACTTATTGTTGGGAAATTTCTCCGGTAGCTTTGCTACCGTCCTAATCTCAGTCCACGTCAGAGGGCCGGACGATTTCAGTGCATCTCTGATCTTGTCTCGAAAATTTTCATACGTAAGCATGGAAGCCATTCGGCGCGGACGATTCCAATATGGACTCTTGCACTTTGGGCAAGCAACAGGTTCCCTCTCTGGATCTTTCGGTACCCACTCGCCGCCACACCGTTCACAGCGATAACCCATAACCGTTATCGGAATCATCGGCATATATTCCTCCGCATGTCCACAGACAGGATACCTGCCAAAGGGTATCCTTGTAAAGGTGATCCTACGAAGTAAATTATTAAGAGATAATATATAGCACAGGGACGACGCGCGCAGAAGCTAGTGACACCGAATTAGAAGTTGATGCAAATCAGTAGTGTCCCAACGTTTCGGCCTTTGCCTTCCGTAAATTATTGATGAGAAACGCATAACCGGCAGATTCTCTTGGTCTCGATTTGAACTGCGAATGCTGATTCTGCCACCCTGCGAAGCATAACTTCGTGGGGGCATCGATGAACCGAGGCAAGCTGGTGTTTGCGCAGCTGATGCAACATCTTCCGTTGACCACCTTTCGCCATTGCGTCACCCGCTATCGGGGCACGTTCAAAGTGAAGTCCTTCTCGTGTCTGGATCAATTCCTGTGCATGGCCTTCGCTCAGTTGACCTTTCGGGAGAGTCTTCGGGACATTGAAGTATGCCTGCGCGCGCAAAGTTCCAAGCTCTATCATCTCGGGATCCGTTCGGCGGTGGCTCGTAATACGCTGGCCAATGCCAACGCGGTGCGCGACTGGCGCATCTATGCCGATTTTGCCCAGAGCCTGATCGGCATCGCCCGGCCGTTGTATGCGCAGGAGTCCTTCGGCGTCGATCTGCAAGAAACCGTCTACGCGCTCGACACCACAACTATCGATCTGTGTCTGTCGGTATTTCCGTGGGCGGTATTCCGCACGGCCAAGGCAGCCATCAAGCTGCATACGCTGCTCGATCTGCGCGGCAACATCCCCACTTTCATTCACATTAGTGATGGTAAGGTGCACGAGGTCAACATCCTCGACCAACTGCTGCCCGAGCCGGGCGCTTTCTACATCATGGATCGTGGCTTCCTCGACTTCGAGCGCCTCTATCGCTTCCACGAGGCCGGCAGCTTCTTCGTGACCCGGGGCAAGTCGAACCTCAAAGTCCAACGGCGCTACTCGCATCCGGTCGATCGCGAGACCGGGCTGATCTGCGACCAGAGTGTCGTCCTTACTGGCTTCTACTCGCATCAAGGTTTCGAGGCACCGTTGCGGCGCATCCGCTTCAAGGATCCTGAAACCGCCAAGACCCTCATTTTTCTGACCAACAATTTTGTCTTGCCAGCATTTACGATCACCGAACTATACCGCTGCCGCTGGCAAGTGGAGCTCTTCTTCAAATGGATCAAGCAGCATCTGCGAATCAAAGCATTCTTCGGAACTTCGGAAAACGCGGTCAGGTCACAAATCTGGATAGCCGTTTCCGCCTACGTTCTGGTCGCCATCGTCAAGAAGCGACTGCATCTCTCGGCCAGCCTGTATGAAATCCTACAGATCCTCAGCCTGACCATGTTCGAGAAAATCCCATTGGATCAACTACTTGCCCAAACGATGACTGACGAAATTCAACGCGTTTCCGATAACCAATTGATTTTGTTCACGTAACGCTGGGACACTACTGGATGCAAATGGTTGATAATAAACAGCGGCGAGCGCGGTGTTTCGGCGGGCAGAGTGCCGCGCCTACGGCGCTGGTGTGGGGCGGTCGGAGGGTGTCTTTGCTGGGAGTGACACTCGCGTGGTTATCAAGCGCTAAGCGGCGTTCGCCACGCGGGCGGCAGCCCGTGATTATTCGTATTAGTGCCGTCAGCGTGCCCCAATTGGGATAGAGAATTTCCAAAAAAAACAGCAGGCGAAAAAAAATTATTGCCACCCGAAATTTTTCTCGGTCAAACCGAGGGGTCCTGTTGGGCCGGTCGGAATCCGGGACTCCAACCCTTCCCCGGGCAATCGCGCGTTCTTAGTTCTTACCCTCAGCAGAGATGGGGATCGCGAAAGCCAACGGCGCGGAACGCGAGGCGGAACCCTCAGGGACGCCATACCTCACCTCGCGGACTGGGGGCCGGCTGTCCGGAATCTTGGCTGCAATCCGGGTGATTAATTACCTCGGTGTGTCGCGGCATTCCTCAATATCGAAGATTTCAACACGGAGTTCAACACGGGATGATATTGATCACCGAAATTCACCTATTGTGCTGGAGTGTTACCAGTCGCGCGAAACGAGGCTAATTCAGTGAGCGGCGTGAGCTTAGTAGCGTTCGGTAATACTCTGTAATCACGCGGCCGCCAAATTGACACGGTGGAGGTCTGCGGTTCGAGCCCGCACGGGCCTACCATGTCTCCCCGCAGCATGGCTTTACATCCTGCAAAGCAAATCGACAAGTCACTTTTACGCCGGTTCGGAAATCGCGACTACGCCGTGAATAACTAAGAAGCGGACCATACGATCTATCAAGGCCCACTGGGCTCGGTAAAGTTGCCGGATTCTGCATTTGACGTGATCACCGCGCTCGGCGTGCTGCTGTATTTTCGCGAGCCGCAGCGCGAACTCGCGGTGCTGCGAAAGACATTGAGGCCCGGCGGAATCCTGCTGATCGAATTGCCGCTCGCCGAAGCCCAACTGTGGCGCAACTCGCCGAGGCTTTCCCGGCTGGTGAGGGCCAAATCCCGCTCGTTGCTGGGAAGTGGCCACCTCTTTTATTACAACGTCGTATCTCTGACGTACCTGCTGGACCGAGCTGGGTTCCGCGTAGACAAAATAACACCGGTTCCGGCGATGAAGCAGCGAAACGCTTATCAAGATTTATTGTCCGGCATCTATTACCATGCCTCGCGAACGCTCTGGGCGCTTTCATCCCGCCGCGTAATGCTCGGTCCCGACTTTCTGGCCATCGTGTCCGCTGAGTAGCGGTTTCGTAGCTCCAGCGAGGCTGGCCGCCGTAGCGTGGTTCCATACAGCGCGAATCCTCTTTTCACCAGAAGCCTATCCCCACGAACACATGAACCACGTTTGATGCATTCAGCGGTAAGTTTAGAAGGCTAGCTGAGGCTTGCGGCACCGCGAGTTGAGATCAAGAAGTGGAACTCGGCGGCCAGCTTTGCGGTTCGAGCCCACACGGGCCCACCATTTTTTTCGTATTTACGCGAAGGTCTGCAAACACTTCACACAAGAGTCATTTTGCTTTCTTCGCATGATAACCACCGATTTACGGTTACCTAACCCGCGGCTTGGGCGCGATCGGTTTGCATGTGCCCGAGTTTTTCGACGATGCGGTTGCTGATCCGATCTCCTCGGAGGCATCCGACCGGGCGAAGATCGTTTTTGCCCTGCACCACCGGCAACCAGGAGATGCCATGATCGAGCATAGTGGCGGATGCCGTCAGAGCCGAATCCTCAAGAGACGCATACACCCGGTCTCCGTACAACAGGTCCCCTAACTTGCGCTTGGTGTCCTCCGGGCGCATACCGTTCGAACTGACCGCGATGCGAGCGATAATGCGATACAGGTCTTCGCGATCTAGAGTCGCCCACAACTGTTGCTTTTCGTCCAGGACCAGGAGATATCCGGTCGCACTTTCGTTGAGAGCTGCGACAGCGTCCGCAAACGTGGTTTCCTTACTGAGCAGCTTTCCAGGAGGCGGGTCCATGAGAGACGCGATTGTCTCATCCGCTAGAAGCGGCTTGGCCAGTGGCAAATAACGCCAAAAATCGCCCGAGTGCCGAGTCACGGCCTTGGCAATAAGATCGCGAAGGGGCGGGAATGCGCTCGCCATCTCCGAGAACCGTGCGCTGCCAATTTGTGCCAGGCGCACAACCGTGCGGGCGCGAATACTTGTTGTATGGGGGCGGTTGGCCAAAAGGGCCTCCTCGCCGAAAAAGTCTCCCTTACCGAGGATGACAATAACTTTTGCTTCCGGACTTTCTTCCGCGGGCTGCAGGACCTCTACTTCGCCTTCTTCGACGATGCTGAAGACCCGCGCCAAGTCCCCGCGGTGGTGAATGAAATCGCCCTCCCGATAATACGCGTGGGTCACTTCCTGGGCCGTGTCGGTATTGAGGAAGCTGAGATCGCGTGGAAAGAGCAGATCCCATGCCCAATCAAATGCTACCTTAATCCTGCGCGACCAAGTCGGCAGTTTGAACAGATAAACAGAACGCCATATAAACCAAGCGGGGAAACCCGAGATGCGCATGCCCAGCATCTCCGCAACAGCTTCGTAACCTCCAATAGAACAGAGCTGCCCCAGGGCCTTGAAGCGGAACGGCTGGGTGGGCTCACCTCGCACAAACCGCACGAGGTTGAGCGCCGCTTGGCGGCCCTGACGCTCGGCAAATTGAGCTGTGGGTGCCGAGGGCTTGCTATCAAACGCGTTGACGATTAGCGCGCAATCGCCGATGGCCCAGGCGTTTGTCTGTCCTTCAATTCTCATATCCGGCGCGGTGCGAATTCGTCCTCGCTCTTTAGGAACGTCAAGTTGCTGCACGATCGGAGAAGTCGTAGTTCCGATCGTGCAAACGATGGTGCCCCCTCCCAGCATTCGTCCATCCTGGAGCTGGATTCCTTCATGCGTTGCCGCCACCGCGCGAGTATTCAGCAGCATCGTGATGCCGGCCTTCTCCATTCTCTTTTGTGCGAATTGCCTTAGGTTCGGAGCCACCTCGGGCAGGATCTGATCCTGAGAGTGGACCAGCGTGACGGTAACGTCTTCTTTGTGGAAATTCCGATAAAAACGCGTGCTGCTGCGCACGAGTTCGTTGATTTCTCCGCCGACCTCCGTTCCGCTGAAGCCCGCCCCTACGATGATGAAGCTCAGATACCAGCGCCGACGCTCGGGATCGCTCGAAGCCTCCGCATTTTCCATCTGCCGGACGATATGCTGGCGAAGCTCGAGAGCATCGCGCACAACCTTAAAGGGAAAAGCGTGTTCAGTCATTCCCGGGATGATCCCCAGGTTGCTTTCTGCGCCGCAGGCAATTACGACGTGGTCGTAATGCAGGCGGGCCAGCGCGCCATTGGCATCGTCAAATGCAATCTCGGACGCGGTGGTGTCAATCCTCTGCACGCTCTCGGTGCGGCACTCGACTTCGGGCAGCATTTGGCGAAGAGGGGGGGCCGCGGCGTCGGCATTGATGGAGGCTCCCGCGACGTCCGCCAGGAGGGGATGAAACACCATGTGATTTTCACGATTGAACAACAGAATCTCGCATGCCGACGCCGGCAGCTTGTCGCGCAGAGTTTTTGCAAACTTTACTGCTGCGAATCCGCCGCCGACGATGACGACTCTCAGTGGTTGCATGGTGTTGCTCCTGGAGTCATAGACTGCGTCACCTGGGACGTCTCTAAACATATAGCACGATTGCGCGGGCGGAGAGTGCAATAAAAACCGCTCTAAAATTAGGCCGAGGAATCATCGCAGTTCGTGACTGTTGGCCGGTGTCGATCAAGGGGCAACTGTCAATATGTTGACACCAAGCGGTGAGCGAACGCAGACGTATGTGCCCTAAGTCGTGTTTTTGCGTCGATTCCGCTGCCATCGCATTTGGAAAACGAATTGCGTCTTGGATGAGTCTTGGTTGGCTCAGGAATTTTGCGTTTAGTTGTTCATCGCGTAAGCGTTTCGTGCTACAAATCGGCGCATCGGGCACGAACCGATCGGTCATTTTCGGCCAATGCTCGGAAACAGGAAGCAAGAAATGTGGAAGATCGTGATCACCCGCGCCATCAAGCCGCAAAAATGGGCCGGGGAAGCTCGCGGTCTGATAAGCAAGATAGCGGGCATCGCCGTGCTGCTCGCGGGTGCGTTACTCGCCGCAACGCTCTGCTTCGGCGCGCCAGCCGACCCCGGGCAGATTCCAAACATTTTCAAACCGCAGTCCACGCCTGCAAATTCGATCTTTCATCTGTCGCTGTTGGTTCTGGCGATCACCGGACTTATTTTTGCGGTTGTTTTCAGTTTGCTGGCGTACACAGTCGTGAAATTCCGCAAACGTGATGACGACGATGGCCGCGAGCCGCCACAAGTTTATGGCAGCAACCAGGTAGAACTCGCCTGGACGGTGATTCCCATCCTTATTGTGCTCGTCCTCTTCCTCGCCACCGCGCGCGTGATCCGTTCGATCCAGGATGCCCCGAAGCCTCCCGGAGCGATCGAAGTAATCGCCATCGGCCATCAATTCTGGTGGGAATTTCGTTATCCCGCTCTCGGCGTGGTCACCGCGAACGAGCTGCATGTGCCAGTCAGCAATCCTGCGAATTCAACGCCCACGTTTCTCACGTTGCTCTCCGCTGATACCGACCACAGTTTTTGGGTGCCGCGCCTGGCCGGGAAGACGGACCTGATTCCTAACCACCCGAATCACACCTGGATCGATCCTCAGGAGACAGGTGTTTATCTTGGCCAGTGCGCTCAGTATTGCGGCGTCCAGCACGCCAAGATGCTTTTGCGGGTTTATGTGGATTCACCAGAACAGTTCAACGAATGGGTCCAGGTACAAAAGAAGCCGGCAGTGAATGATGATACAGTCGCGGAAGGCCGCCATATCTTCGAGACCACCGCCTGTGTGAACTGTCACGCTGTCACCGGAACCATTGCGGACGGTCATTTTGGTCCGGATCTCACGCATCTCATGAGCCGCGACACTATTGCCGCCGGCGCCGCACCGAACACCCTGGAGAATTTGCGCGTCTGGATACAGAATCCGGATTCGATCAAACCCGGTTCATTGATGCCCGCCATGCAGTTAAACGAAAACGATCTGGACGCGCTCACGGCGTACCTCCTGACGCTGCGATAGGGACAAGGATACAGCGATGTCGTCAGACACAATCGCACTCGGCGCACTTGACCAGGCTGCACGGCCGCTCGGTGAGCGGCTCCACGACTGGATTGTCACCGTCGACCACAAGAGGCTGGGGATTCTGTACATCCTCTATGCGCTTTTCTTTTTCGTCGTTGGCGGTGTCGAAGCCCTCATCATGCGCATACAGCTGATCGTTCCTCACAATCATTTCGTTTCTCCGCAAGTTTTCAACCGCATGATGACGATGCATGGCACCACGATGATTTTCTTCATGGTCATGCCCATCCTTTTTGGATTCGGCACCTATCTGATTCCCTTGATGATTGGCACCAGGGACATGGCCTTTCCACGGCTGAACGCCTTCGGTTTTTGGATGACTGCATTTGGAGGGGTGCTGCTTTACTTCAGCTTCATCGGCGGCAATGGGCTTTACGGCGCGGGGACTGCTCCCGACGTTGGATGGTGGGCCTATGCGCCACTCACTTCGCACGCATTCTCAGTCGGGCACAGCACCGATTTCTGGACTCTGGCCGTGCTGGCGACGGGTATCGGCAGCATCGGAACAGGAGTCAACTTCATTGCAACAATCCTCTGCATGCGCTGCCCCGGCATGACTCTCGGAAAAATGCCCTTGCTGGCATGGCTAAATCTCGTGGTAGGCGGGATGGTTATCTTTGGCATATCGCCTCTCACTGCGGCACAGATCATGCTCTGCATCGATCGCTATCTTGGCGGACACTTTTTTGATACCCAGGCGGGGGGTTCCGCAGTTCTTTGGATGCACTTCTTCTGGATTTTCGGCCACCCGGAAGTTTACATCCTGGTAGTTCCGGCCTTCGCTTTCGTATCCGAAATTGTCCCAGTGTTCTCTCGCAAACCGATCTTCGGGTATCCCATCATGGTGGCGGCGACAATCGCCATCGGGTTTATCAGCTTTAGCGTCTGGGCTCATCACATGTTCACGGTGGGGATGAACTCTACCGGGAACACTCTCTTCGTTTTCACGACCGTGGCCATCGCTGTTCCAACGGGGATCAAGATATTCAATTGGCTGGGGACGATGTGGGGCGGCAAAATTCAACTCCGGGTTCCAATGCTCTTCTGCATTGGCTTCCTGTTCCAATTCCTGATCGCGGGCTTGACGGGAGTCATGTTGGGGACGGCGCCCTTCAACTGGCAGCTCAGCGGCTCCTATTTTGTGGTTGCGCATTTTCATTACGTCATCGTTGGGGGAATCGTTTTTGCACTCTTCGGAGCGTTCTACTACTGGTATCCGAAAATGAGTGGAAGGATGTACAACGAGACGCTCGGGAAATGGCACTTCTGGCTATTTATAATCGGATTCCATCTCACGTTTGATTTCATGCATATCCCCGGCCTCTTGGGAATGCCGCGCCGGATTTACACCTACGAGCCGGGCCGCGGATGGGAAATCTGGAACTTGATCGTCACCATCGGCGCATTCATTCAAGCCGCAGCTATTCTCGTGTTCGTCGTCAATCTTCTCTGGTCGCTGTGGAAAGGTGAACCTGCCGGAAATGATCCCTGGGACGCGTGGACGCTCGAGTGGTCCACCAGTTCGCCTCCGCCCGACTACGACTTTGCAGTGACGCCGGTTGTCCGAAGCCGGCGGCCGCTTTGGGACCTGAAGCACCCCGAAGATCCGGATTGGAAATATGAATAGACGGGAGAATTGCATTGAGTAGCGTGACGATTACACGTAGTAGCGCGGAATCCGAATGGGTCCTACCGTCGCGCGGGCGCGTGGGGATGTTCTCTCTGATTGCCGCGGAGTCCGCGGTCTTCACAATTTTCGTCGTCGCCTACATTTTTTATATCGGGAAAAGCGTTTCCGGCCCGATGCCCAAGGATGTGCTGGAGCTACCAACCTTCATCACGATCTGCCTGCTCTCGAGCAGCCTGACGATCCATCTGGCGGTACGGGCGTTGGGCCACGCCAAGGTTGGCGCGTTTGGGTTGTGGTGGTTTGTAACCTTGGCGCTCGGCACGATTTTTCTGGTGGGCACCGGCCGCGAGTGGCATCACCTGATTTACGACAAGGGTCTGACGGTAAGCACCAACCTTTTCGGAACAACTTACTACTCGTTGGTCGGCCTGCACGCGTTTCACGTCACGGTAGGCCTCCTCTTGATAGCCCTGGCCATGATTTTCACTCTCTTGGGCAAAGTGAAGCCGGAACACAGCGAGCGCGCCGAGGTTTTTTCATTGTATTGGCATTTCGTGGATGTGGTCTGGGTGGTTGTGTTCACCGTCGTTTACATCATCGGCCGCTGAGGAAAAACAGGATCACATGGTTCCCGCTGAATCACGATCGCAAGCACCCGACGCCTCCCGCGCCACGGTGCATCTGCCCGCGCCTACGGCGTGGCCTGTCACTCTGGCGTTCGGGGTTACGCTGCTTTTGGCTGGCCTCGTCACCAATCCTTCGCTGAGCATTCTGGGTGCAATCCTATTCGTGTCTGGATGCGTCGGCTGGTTCCGGGACGTTCTGCCGCAAGAGAAGGAAGAGACGATCGAAGTCAAAGTAGAAGTTGCCCCGGTTTCCACTGCTAGGCAAAAAGTGGAAAGACTTGCGGTCGCGCCGGATCTGCCGCGCGCTCTGCTTCCGCTTGAAACGTATCCCGTCTCAGCCGGCATCAAGGGTGGACTTGCCGGCAGCGTCGCGATGGCGGTGCTTGCCTGCCTCTACGGACTTATCGGGCACGGCAGCATCTGGTATCCCATCAATCTGTTGGCCGCAACGGTCTACAGTCAATCCCATCTCTTCGGGACGACTTCGCTGACGTCATTTCATCTGGTTAGTTTCTTACTGGCGGCCGCGATCCATTTGCTTACGTCTCTTTTGGTAGGACTTCTGTACGGCGCGATGCTGCCGATGATTCCGCGCCGCCCGATTCTTCTGGGTGGGATTATCGCGCCGATACTGTGGACGGGAATCCTGCACAGCATTCTGGGGCTACTCAACCCGCTGCTGAACCAGCTGATTAGTTGGCCGTGGTTCGTCGCGTCGCAATTTGGTTTCGGCATTGTCGCTGGCCTCGTCGTAGTGCAACAGGAGCAGGTGCGCACGCGTCAGCTCGTGCCGTTTATGATGCGCGCCGGTGTTGAAGCTCCCGGCATGATGAAAGAACGGCCAGACGAGGACGAAACGAAATGAGGTTCCATTCGCTCATTCTCGGAATTATCGGAATGTCAGCCTTTGCATTGTCTGGATGTGCGAATGCACCCGGACGCCCAACGGCGAGCGACATGCCCATCGTCCCCAGCGAGATCGCGGATTTCAGCGTGCTGTACGGTCAGAATTGCGCGGGATGCCATGGCGAAAATGGCAAGGGCGGAGCAGCCATCGCGCTTGCCGATCCCGTGTACTTGGCGATTGCGGACGATGCGATCGTGCGTCGCGCTACTGCAAATGGAATTTCCGGCACTTCCATGCCCGCGTTCGCCGAAAGCGCCGGCGGCATGCTCACGGATAAACAGATAGACGTTATCGTCGGCGGAATTCGCGAGCGCTGGGCGCAGCCGGATGCTTTGCGCGGCGCAACTCCGCCTCCCTATTCTTCGTCCACGTCCGGCGATGCGTCGCGTGGTTCGGTCGCTTATGCAGAATTTTGTTCGTCGTGTCATGGTGCCGGAGGGCGCGGCGGGCAAAAGGCCAGCTCCATCGTGGACGGATCGTTCCTCGCACTGCTCAACGATCAGGAGTTACGCACGATTGTAATCGTAGGACGCCCCGATCTGGGCGCTCCGAATTGGAGCGGCAATGTTCCCGGCAAACCGATGTCGCCGCAGGATGTTTCCGATGTCGTGGCGTGGCTCGCATCGCAGCGGGCAAAATTTCCGGGCCAGCCTTATCCCAACTCCGCAAAATTGACGGGAGAAGTTCGATGACGGTGCCAGACGGCCTGACCAGGCGCGCCCTATTGATGAAGATTGCCATTTTTTTCAACGGAATGATCGGAGTGGTTCTAGCCGTGCCGATCGTGCGCTACCTCCTCTCTCCCGTTGTGCGCGAAAAGAAGGGCGCCTATGACGCGTGGGTCGCTCTCGGCAATCTCGAACAATTTCCTTCCGGGCAGACTCGCCTGGCCACCTATCGAAATCCGGTGGTAAGTCCCACGGACGGAGCTACCGCCGATATCGCCTGCTGGGTGCGCAACGTTGACGGCCAGAATTTCCAAGTGTTTGCGATCAACTGCGCGCATCTGGGATGTCCGGTGCGGTGGTTCCCGCAATCGAACCTGTTCATGTGCCCGTGCCATGGCGGCGTCTACTACCAGGATGGTGCGCGCGCGTCCGGTCCTCCCGAACGCGGCCTGTTCCAATACCACTACAAGATTGACGGCGGAAAGCTATTGATCAAAGCCGGCGAGACGCCCACGCCCGGCCAAGCCTCCAATATCGTGCGAGAGATACAACCATGCGCCTGATCAAAATCATCGGCGAGTGGCTGGACGCGCGCCTGCAAATTGGCGCAACGATCGAGGAGACTGCCGAACATCGCATTCCGCGCGAAACTTCCAGCTGGTTCTATGTATTCGGCAGCGCAGCTTTCGTCGTCTTCATGCTGCAAATCGTCACCGGCATCATGCTGGCGTTCATTTACGTGCCTTCGGCCGGTGAAGCCTGGAATAGCCTGCAGACTCTCAATCACAGCGTCGCGCTGGGATGGTTCATTCGGGCTCTGCACGGCTGGGGCTCGGACTTCATGGTGGCCATCGTGCTGATTCATATGGTCCAGGTCTTCCTGTTCGGAGCGTACAAATATCCGCGCGAATTAACCTGGATCGTCGGCGTGTTTCTCTTGCTCATGACCCTGGGCATGGCTTTCACCGGCCAGGTCTTGCGATTCGATCAGGACGCTTACTGGGGCTTGGGAATTGGAGCTTCCATCGCCAGCCGCGTCCCCATTATGGGACCGTCGATCGTCAACTTGATGCTGGGCGGACCCATTATCGCCGGCGCAACTCTATCGCGATTCTTCGCGCTGCACGTGTTCGTCATACCGGGGCTGCTCATCGCCTTTGTGTCCGTGCACCTGTTGATGGTCATCAAGCTGGGCATCAACGAGTGGCCGATGCCCGGGCGGATCGTCCGCAAGGCAACCTATATTAAGGAGTACCACGAGCTCACGAAAAAAGACGGCATACCCTTCGTCCCAGACGCCGTATGGAAAGATCTATTCTTTGGCGGTTTGATATTGCTTTCCGTCGCGGCCTGCGCGCTCTATTACGGTCCATTTGGCCCTTCGGGCCCTCCGGACCCCACGATCATTCAAACCGTTCCACGCCCGGATTTTTTCTTTCTGTGGCTCTACGCGGTGCTTTCATTCTTGCCGCCTTCGATGGAAACTCCCGCGCTGCTCATCGGGCCCGTCGTAGTGATTCTCGCGCTGCTGCTCTTGCCGTTCGTTTTCGGCGAAGGCGAAAAAAGCTGGCGGCGCAGGCCCATGGCCGTACTCATCATTTTGCTCGTGGCGGTCGCGCTTGGGACGTTCACGCGCCTCGCCGAACATACGCCGTGGAGCCCGGTGATGGATGCGTGGAGCGGAATTCCGATCCCTTCCGAGTTTCTGCACAACCGCACGGCGCTCGAACGCCAAGGCGCGCTGGTCTTCCAATTGAAGCAATGCCACAACTGTCACTCGCTCGATGATCAAGGCGGAAAGCGGGGACCGGCACTGGACGCCGTAGCCGTGCGCTTAACACACGATCAACTGATCCGTCAGGTCATTCAGGGCGGGGGCAATATGCCCGCGTACGGCAAGAATCTCAGTCCCGCAGAGACGACCGCTCTCGTCGCATTTCTCGAGACGTTGCATCCCACGGGACAATCGCCGGCACGCGATGCGGCGCGGGCCATCGCGAGCGGCGCGGATTCGGCACCGCCTGCCTCAGGCAATCCGTAGACCTGCCACGATCCGTTATGAACGCCGACACACAAACCATCCTGCAATCATGGTCGAATCCTGTCGGGGTTGATCTGGTTCTGTGTGTCACCGCTGTGATTTACGCGCGAGGCTGGTTTCGCCTGCGCTCAGCGTTTCCGGACCTGATTTCATTGTGGCGGCTGGCAGCTTTCCTCGGCGGAATCATTTCCGTGTGGATCGCGATTGGTTCTCCACTGAATGCGTTCGACGATGCCTTGCTCACGGCTCACATGCTGCAGCATCTCCTGCTGATGTCCCTCGCGCCTCCGCTGATTCTGCTCGGCGCGCCACAGCTGCCCATGCTTCACGGACTCCCGCAAACCTTGGCGCGCAACATCGTGAGCCCAATCCTGCGCTGGAATCCCGTGAAACACCTCGGACACCGAATCTCCAGTCCTGCATTTTGCTGGCTCGCTGCGGCGTTTGCGTTGATCGGATGGCACATCCCGGCGATATTCGAATTGGCGCTGCGCTCGAACTGGCTGCATGAACTCGAGCACGCCTCTTTTCTAGGTGCGGGGCTTTTGTTCTGGTGGCCGGTAATTCAACCCTGGCCGAGCGCCGCGCGTTGGCCGCGGTGGTCCATCCCGCTGTACCTTTTCTGCGCCACGCTGCCGTGCGACGCGCTCTCCGCATTTCTGGTTTTCTGCGATCGCGTCGTCTACTCGCCTTATCTTACCGCGCCGCGCCTATTCGCGATTTCACCGCTTGCAGACCAGCAATCCGCCGCCGCTCTGATGTGGGTCTCGGTAACGATCATCCTTGCAGTGCCAGCCGTCGTTATCACAATGCAGATTTTGGCGCCTCAGGAAGCCCCCGCAGCTATTTCTGATTAAACGCCTGGTACCCGTTGCCATTCGATGCCGGAGCGACGATCGGCGTAGGAGCAGGGAAGGAATTCGTCAGCAGGGTGCTGCGCACAGGCGCGCCGGGGATTTTGTCGAGCACGAAGCTCCGTTCCTTCGCGGCCTCCGTATAAAGACGCTCGACGAACGACTTACGCGAATCTCTTTCTAAAAGCTGCAAAATGTTCGTCTTCAAATGTTCGCAGACGGTTTTTGCATCGGGCGACGCATCCACCATTTCGAAATTAAATTCTGAACTCATGCGGTCGAATTCGGTCAGCAGGGCAGCCTGATAACTGCAAAAGCTGTCGTACATATCGTGTCCGGGATACAAATCCATCCCGGATTCCCAGTAATCGAAGCCGCGGGTGAAGACCACGCGCGGCAAAAGCTGGTCGATTCCCAAGCGCAGATAAAAAATGGCGTCTGGTTTCAACGCCACGCTATAAATGCTGCGAATCCAGTGAGGGTTCATGCCACGCACGATTGCGCGCGCCATCAACGAATAGATGTAGCGGTCGGTGAGAACGATAAAACCGGCGCGGAGCGCCGGAACAATCTCGTTTTCCAGGCGATCTACAAAGTCCGTGGCATAGAACAAGCTTTGCGTCACGCGACCGAGGTTGTTTCCTTCCTTGGCGCGGCGAATGCCGTCGCCGGCGAGCGGCGAGCGGGTCATCCCTGTGTCCACCACCGCATGCCCGAGTTCTTCGAGCCACGGCTTTAGCAGATTGATCTGTGTGGACCGGCCTGCGCCGTCCGTACCTTCGATCACTACCAGCTTGCCGCCCAAGTCATCCAACCGCATGCCGGGCAGTGGTTTTCCGTAAGTTGCTCTCATGGTCGTACCCTCAATTCTTGCGCGTGATCCAGGTGAGTTTTCACAATATGACGCACTTGCGCTTGCTGCACTTCGATCGGTAGCGTCGCATCAATGACCGTCAAGCCGAACTCCGGAATCATCTTTTCGTATTCGGCCAGGATGCGGCCCTGAAACATCCGGAAGCTCTCCACGGAATCGTCGCTCAAGTCCAAGTCCATGCCCGCTTCATAGAATTTGAATCCGTCCCGCGCGTCCAGCAGGCGATGAATGGCGGTTTCGAGCGGAACGCGAAAATAAAACGCGATTGCAGGTTTAACGGCAAATCCGTAAAGTTCGCGCACCCACCTGGCATCCATGCCTCGCGCGACGTCGCGCGCAAACGCCGTGTAAACGTAGCGGTCGCACAAAACTACGGCTCCGGCTTTCAGCAAAGGTAGAATGCTGCGCTCGGTGCGGTCGGCGAAATCGGTGGAATGGATCAGCGAAAAGGTCGCTGGAGTCAGCATCTTTTTCTTTTTGCCGTGTTTGGTGGTGTCTTTTACCAGCGGCGAGGAGTTCCATTCGCTGAAGACCACGCCGTAACCCTTCGACTCCAGCCATTTGTGAAGCAAACTGAGCTGCGTGGATTTACCGGATCCGTCGATGCCTTCTACTACGATCAATCTTCCGGGAAAGTGATGTTCGCCGTACTGGCGAATCATCGAAGCGGCGGGTTGCAGGGGTGCGAAAACCTCAAAAGGGCCAATGCGAACGCCCGAACCTATCTCCATTCGTTTTCCTCTATCTCACCGGTTCACGCGCTGATAAAAAAGAAATGCGACGCGCGCGCCGGTTTTTCGATTTTTCAGCTTGTCGCCCTCTGAGAGATGTATGACGACCCTGTAAAATCCTTCAAATGGAGGAAAGTTGCAGCAGGAATCGCGGGTGCGTGTATCGAAATGAGAAACAGCGGTTTAACGTGCGCTACGGCAGGCCGTCCGGCCGTCTGCGTTAGGACAGCGTCTTATGCAGAAACGCAATCGTCCGCGCCCACGCGTCCGCGGCGGCTTCCGGACGATATCCGTTCGTATTATTGGGGTTCTCGAACGCATGTCCAGCGCCTGGATATATTTTCACGTCAATGAAACGATTCATGCCTTTCATGGTTTTCTCGAAAGCTTCGACGTCCGCGGGCGTAATGCCCCGGTCGTCCGCGCCAAAATTACCCAGCACGGGTGCGCCAATCTGTTGAATATCGTTCGGATCGGTCGGCAGCGAACCGTAATTCACAACGCACGCGGCGAGATGCGGCTCATGAATCGCCAGTTGCAGCGCAAGTCCTCCGCCCATGCACCATCCGATCGAGCCGATCTTGTCGGGCTTGACGTCTTTGCGCGTGCCCAAATATGTGTATGCCGCCTGCATATCGCGAATGGCGCGGTCCTGCGGAAGCCCGCGCATCAATTCATGCGCTTCGGCGGGATCAGTCGCGGTCTTTCCGCGATACAAATCCACAGCTAACGCCACATAACCCTGCGCCGCGAGCTTTTCTGTCTGTTCCTTTACCCAATCGTTCAGCCCCCACCATTCCTGAATAACGACGAGGGCGGGATGCTGGCCCGGTTTATCCGGCACTGCGAGAAATCCGCTGATGGTTTCTTTGCCGCTGGGGAATTCCACGGTTTGCGTCTTCGGCGCGTCGGCGCGCACCGCCAGCGCTGCCGAAATTATCCCAGCTGTCACAAAGGCCAACAGTGGCGTGAGCAAACGCTTCATTATGAAGTGCCTCCCTGCGAGCAAGGCGCCATTGTAAGCCCGCAAAGCGGCTCGCGCTATCCTCAAATTGCTAAGCATCGAATCACTGCAACGTGCGCGGTGTTTCGCGTTAGCCGGCGCGAATTACGGCGCGATGCGCTCCACCTGCACGGCGGTGCCGTAGGCCAGCACTTCGGTGACGCCTTGCATCACTTCCGTCGCGTCATACCGCATGCCGATGACGGCGTTCGCGCCGTGCTCGCTGGCGTGCTGCAACATCAGTTCCAGCGCCTCTTCCCGCGTTTTTTCGCACATTTCTTCGAAGATCGTGATATTGCCGCCGACGATCGTCTGCAGCGACGCCCCCAGATTTCCCAGAACGCTTCGCGAGCGAACCGTCACTCCGCGCACCAGCCCAAAATTCCGCACCACCCGATATCCCGGCAGATCAAACGCCGTAGTCACCATGTTAGGGTTCACAGCCACATTCATCGGCTTCTCCCGCCACGCCGGAGAATATCACAGCCGGGAATGGCCGTCGCTGCAACGCAGTCCGCATCGTGTCATGGCGACTTCGGGCTGCGCGTGCTAATATAGATGTGCGTTTGTTGCTCCTGGACACCCCTTCTGATGCGATCTACTCGGGAAACGATCAGGGCTGCAAGACCGCGTTTCTAACCCTGTTTTTGGTAGCTACCCAATGACGAAAGACATTCGCAATATCGCTATCATTGCACACGTGGACCACGGCAAGACGACGCTGGTGGACGCGATGCTGCGCCAGAGCGGCATTTTCCGCGCCAATCAAGAACTGGTCGAGCGTGTGATGGATTCCAACGACCTCGAAC
This sequence comes from uncultured Acidobacteriota bacterium, assembly GCA_963804625.1. GTDB lineage: Bacteria > Acidobacteriota > Terriglobia > Acidiferrales > UBA7541 > Palsa-295. Next base: position 84,282 of record CAWDRJ010000002.1, read on the forward strand.
GCGAACGCGGCATCACGATCCTTGCGAAGAACACCGAAATCGAATATCGCGGGACGAAGATCAATATCGTGGACACGCCGGGTCACAGCGACTTCGGCGGAGAAGTCGAACGTGCCTTGCGCATGGTGGACGGCGTACTCGTGCTAGTGGACGCCAGCGAAGGTCCATTGCCGCAAACTCGCTACGTGCTGCAGAAAGCGCTCGCCGCAAAACTGCCTCCGATCATGGTGTTGAACAAAATTGACCGGCCGGATGCGCGTCCCGCAGCCGTGCTCGATGAAATCTACGACCTCTTCATTGACCTGGACGCCACCGAGGACCAGCTCGATTTCCCGGTGATCTACACCAATGCGAAAACCGGAGTCGCTCACCTGAAAGTTGGCGACGACTCCACCACGCTGCAGCCGTTGTTCGAACAGATTGTGAAGTCCATTCCGGCGCCATCTGGCGATCCCGCGGCAACGCTGCAAATCCAGGTAACCAATCTCGATTACAGCGATTTTCTCGGACGCATCGCGATCGCGCGCGTATTTCAAGGAACGCTGAAGCGCGGCACGGAAGTGGGCATCGCGAAACTGGACGGCACGATTCAGCCCACAAAAATTACCAAGCTCTTGACCTTCCGCGGCCTGGAACGCGACGAGGCCGAAGAAGTGCGCGCCGGAGACATCGTCGCCATCGCCGGCGTTGAGGGCATACAGATCGGCGAGAGTATTACGGACCTCGCCAATCCCGCGCCGCTCGAGCCGCTCACCATCGACGAGCCCACCCTGACGATGGTTTTCACCATCAATACCTCTCCCTTCGCCGGCCGTGAGGGACAATTCGTCACCTCCCGCGATATTCGCGCGCGTCTCGAGAAGGAATTGCTCACCAACGTTTCGTTGCGCGTGGAGGATACGGGAACCACAGATGCGTTTCGCGTCCTGGGCCGCGGCGAATTGCAACTCGCGATCCTGATCGAAACCATGCGCCGTGAAGGCTACGAGGTGATGGTGGGCAAACCCGAAATCGTGGTACGCACCGAAAACGGGCGCCGCCTCGAGCCGCTCGAATTGCTCGTCGTGGATTGCCCCGAGAATTTCATCGGCATCGTGATGGAACTTCTCGGCACGCGCCGCGGCGAGATGAAGAAAATGGTTAATCACAATTCCGGCCGTGTGCGCATGGAGTTCAGCATCCCTTCGCGCGGGCTGATCGGATTGCGCAGCCAATTGATGACCGACACGCGTGGCACGGCGCTGATTCATTCCTTGCTGGAAGGCTGGACGGAATATGCGGGTGACATGGCCATGCGCCTTACCGGTGCTCTGGTTTGCGACCGCGCCGGCGTTTCCACCGCCTACGCCATCTGGGGCATTCAGGAGCGCGGCGAGATGTTCGTGGGACCTGCAATCGAAGTTTACGAAGGCATGGTCGTCGGAGAGAATTCGCGCGAAGACGACATGAACGTCAACATCACGCGTGAAAAGAAGCAAACCAACATGCGTTCTTCGTCAGCCGATGAAGCAATCCGGTTGATTCCTCCGCGCGACATGACCCTCGAAAAGGCCATCGAATTCATCGCGGACGACGAATTCGTCGAGGTCACCCCGAAATCAATTCGCCTGCGCAAAAAGGTTCTGGACGCCAAGAAGCGCCCGAAGCGCTGGCAGGAAATCCGCGCCAGTGCGGAATCGGCTTCCTAGGCGCGCACACCCGGCTTGGCGCCCGATGGCTCAACGCGCTTGTACCCCGCTGCGCCCTGCCCTGAGCGAAAATTGCGCGAATTCCGGCGTGAGAATAATGTCCGATACCGGGACGGATGATTCCCATGACCGGGCAAAATGAGTCCTTTGTGCGCCTGCAATGTCGCTCCAACCGGCACAATATAAGCAACTTATCGGTCATGGCACACCGGAATCTGATTTGCGATATATATCGCTGAGGTTCGTCCGTGGATATCGTTCGTCCAGAAGTCAAACGCAAGAAAAAGATGCGGCGCATCATGTATATCGCCGCAGCCGTGGTCCTGATTCCGCTCGTGACCTATGCGCTGTCGCGGCTTAAACCTGCTGCGCCCAGCGTTGACAGCGGCACGGTCTGGACCGGAACGGTAAAGCGCGGACCAATGCTCCGCGAAGTGCGCGGCCTGGGCACTCTGGTGCCGGAAACCATCCGCCTGATTCCCGCCGCTACCGATGGCCAGGTGCAGCGACGGTATCTGCTTCCGGGCACTCCGGTGAAGGCGAACACCGTCATATTCGATCTTGTCAATCCGCAGTTGCAGCAAGAAGAACTCGACGCCGAATATCAGCTGAAGGGCGCTCAAGCCGCTTACGATCAGACCAAAGCGTTTCTCGAAAACCAGCTGATGGACAAGCGCACGCTTGCCGCCAGCGTTTCCTCGCAATATCGCACCGCGGAAATGGTGAAGCAGACCAAGGAACAACTGGGCGCGAACGGCCTGGCGCCTGAGCTGGACGTGAAGACAGCGCAAGTGCAAGCCGAGGAACTTGCCAAGGAAAACGATCTGGCCCAGAAAGAAGTGGAAACATTTCAAAATTCCATCGCAGCGCAGCTTGCAGTGCAGGAAGCTACCGTGAACGAAAAGCGCGCGATGTACGCGCTGAAGAAAACGCAAATGGATGAACTGCACATCCGGCCGGGCATTGACGGCATGTTGCAGGAACTGGATGTCGAGGTCGGCCAGAAAGTTACCATGGGCACGGTTCTGGCGCGCGTGGCGCAGCCGAGTCACCTAAAAGCGCAACTCAAAATAGCGGAGACGCAGGCCAAGGACGTCGTAATTGGCCAGCAAGCTTCTGTGGACACACATAACGGCATCATTCCGGGGCACGTGACGCGCATTGATCCTGCCGTTGTCAATGGCACAGTCACAGTGGATGTCGGCCTTGATGGCCCGCTGCCGCCAGGCGCACGGCCCGATTTGAGCGTCGAAGGCACCGTGGAGATCGAGCGTCTGGCGGACGTGCTGTACGTGGAGCGTCCCGTTCACGGCGAGGCCAATAGCACTGTGGGCCTCTTTAAATTGACCGACGACGGCAAGGACGCTACCCGCGTGCAGGTAGCGTTGGGCCGCTCATCAGTGAACACAGTGGAAATTCTGAAAGGGCTGCAGGTCGGTGACAAAGTAATCCTTTCGGACATGTCCGCCTGGGACAATTACGACCGCGTGGAATTAAAGTAGCCAAGGGAACTTTTCAGGGCGTGGCAGTCGTATCTATATTCGGCGGAAAGATTCGAAGGAGAGAAGAATGAACGCGACGGAACAAGGACTGATTCGCCTTGAGGGCGTAACCAAAGTCTTCTACACCGATGAAGTCGAAACTCACGCGCTAAGTGGCGTCCATCTGGAGATCAAGAACGGGGAGTTTCTCTCCATCGCCGGGCCTTCCGGGTGCGGGAAATCCACGCTGCTTTCGATCCTGGGCCTGCTCGATTCGCCCACCGAAGGTAATTATTGGATCAACACGAACGCGGTCGCGAACCTTTCTCTCTCGGATCGCACGCGCATCCGTAACCGCGAGATCGGTTTCATTTTCCAGGCGTTCAATCTGATTGGAGACCTGACCGTCTTCGAAAACGTCGAGCTACCGCTCACCTACCGCAGCATGGCTGCGGCGGAGCGCAAGAAGCGCGTCCAGGAAGTTCTGGAACGCGTGGGCATGGCTCATCGAATGAAGCATTACCCGTCGCAGCTCTCCGGCGGTCAGCAACAGCGCGTCGCTGTGGCGCGCGCTCTGGTCGGGTCTCCGTCCATCCTGCTGGCGGACGAGCCGACTGGAAACTTGGACTCGAAAAACAGCGAAGCTGTCGTGGACTTGCTGCAACAACTTCACCGCGAGGGCGCCACGATTTGCATGGTTACCCACGATCCGCGTTACGCCAGCATCGCGGACCGGACCATTCACCTCTTCGACGGACGCATCGTCGAGGAAACCCTGGGCACGCGCACGGCGACCGTCTAGACGGCTTCTGAAAACCTAAATCGTCCCGCGTTGGCAAATAGCAATTCGACGCCGCAGGACGGGTGTGCGTGGAGGAGTTCAGAAAAATGGAAAGCCTGATTCAAGACCTCAAATACGCGGTGCGCATGCTGGTCAAAAGCCCTGGCTTCACCGCGATCGCGATTCTTACGCTCGCCCTGGGCATCGGCGCAAATTCAGCGCTCTTTTCCGTCGTCAACGGTGTGCTGCTCAGGCCGCTGCCCTACGCGCAACCTGATCGGCTCGTGGTGCTATCCGAAAAGACGGCCAACTTCGAGAGCTCTTCAATCTCCTATCCAAACTTTCTGGATTGGCAGCGCAGTAATTCCGCTTTTGCGTCGATCGCCGCCTATCGTAGTGACGATTTCAATATCACAGGCAGAGGAGAGGCGGAGCGTGTACGTGTCGGCATGATTTCCGCGGGCTTTTTCGAAATTCTTGGAGTGAGCCCGGTTCGCGGCCGCCTTTTTACCACTCAAGAAGATCGCCTGAGCGGTGCGCCCGTCGTTCTCATCAGCGCCGGTCTCTGGCAACGCAAGTTCGGTTCCGCGCCGGACATCATCGGGAAAACCATCATCATGAACGGCGACGGCTACACGGTGGTCGGCGTGGTGCCCTCGAGTTTCCGCATGGAATCCACCAACTTTGGAATCAAAGACGTATTCGTTCCAATCGGCCAGGACAAGGATCCGCTCTTCTACGATCGCGATGTGCACGAAGGGATGCGCGCGGTTGGCCGCTTGAAGCCGGGCGTAACCCTTGCAGCGGCGCAGGCGGACATGGATCAGATCGCCGATAATCTCGCCCAGACGTATCCCAACGCCGATAAAGGCGCGGGTATCGCCCTCGTACCGCTCAAGAAGGACATCATCGGCGACGTGGAACCTTTCCTCCTGGTATTGCTGGGCGCTGTCGGTTTTGTTCTTCTCATTGCTTGCGTCAACGTTGCCAATTTGCAACTCGCTCGCTCGACCACCCGCGCCCGCGAATTCGCGATTCGCTCCGCGCTGGGCGCGAGCCAGTCTCGCGTGATTCGTCAGTTGCTTACGGAAAGCATTCTGCTCGGTCTGGCGGGAGGTGCGCTCGGCCTGTGGTTGGCGGCGTGGGCCACGCAAGCGGCGTTGCGCACTCTGCCGGAAACTCTGCCGCGCGCTCAGGACGTGGGGCTTGATGGACGCGTACTGGTGTTCACGTTAGTTGCTTCCATTGTCGCCGGCGTGATTTTTGGCCTCGCGCCAGCTTTGAAAACGGCCCGGCCGAACTTGCAAGAAACGTTGAAAGAAAGCGGGCGGGGTGCCAGCGGCGCAAAACATCGTGCGCAAGGCGTATTCGTCGTGATCGAAATGGCCATGGCGCTGATTCTCTTGATCGGAGCCGGGCTGATGATTCGTAGCCTGATTGACCTTTGGAGCGTTAATCCGGGGTTCAATCCTCGCGGAGTTTTGACTTTCGCGGTTTCCATGTCGCCATCCCTTGGCGCCAATGCCGCCACCAGCCGCACCGCCATCCGCCAGTTGAACGAAACACTGCAGAACCTCCCGGGTGTAGAGGCCGTTTCGTCCACGGGTGGGTCTTTGCCTATGGACGGCGACAACGAATTTCCTTTTTGGCTCGACGGCCAGCCCAAGCCGGCCAATGAAAGCGAAATGAACCAGTCGCTTTTTTACTTGCCCGGTCCTGGTTACCTGAAAGCTATGGCAATTCCTTTGCGCCGCGGGCGATTTTTCACTGCGGACGATAACGAGCATTCGCCTGACGTCGTGGTGATCGACGAAAGCTTCGCGCGCGAATATTTCCCGAATGAAGATCCCATCGGCAAGCGTATTCATATCGGCATCCTCAACACCGCACCTCAGATCATCGGCGTCGTCGGCCACGTGAAGCATTGGGGCTTGGACGTTGATGGCGACGCCAAACATCCCATCGTTGCCCAGGCGTATATGCCCTTCCTACAGATCCCTGACCGGTTTTGGACCGGTCCTCCTCAGACGGAGGTGGTGCTGCGGACTCCCGGATCACCGGCCGCCCTGGTGCCGTCGATTCGCACGGCGGTCGAGAAATTGAATAGCGAAAACGTGATCTTCGAAACTAAGCCGATGGAAGACATCGTGGCGGAGTCGCTGGCGGCGCGGCGTTTCTCGATGATCCTGCTCAGCGTCTTTGCGGCTCTCGCGCTGTTGCTATCGAGCATCGGCATTTATGGCGTGATTTCCTACGTGGTGGGCCAGCGCACGCATGAAATCGGCATTCGCATGGCGCTCGGCGCCCAGCGCGGCGACGTTTTGCGTTTGATGCTCAGCGAAGGAATGAAGATGGCGCTCATCGGTGTCGCCATCGGAGCCACGGTGGCGCTGGGGCTCACGCACCTCATGTCCAAAATGCTTTTTCGAGTCAGCGCCACCGATCCGGTTACGTTCGCTGCCGTGGCAATCGTCCTAAGCGCGGTGGCCTTGGCCGCATGCTACATCCCGGCGCGCCGCGCAATGCGCGTGGATCCCATAGTTGCACTTCGTTACGAATAAATAGGAGCCTGCGGATGGGAAACTTGCTGCAAGATGTTCGCTTCGGGCTTCGCACACTGGCGAAGAATCCAGGTTTTACCATCGTCGCGGTTCTCACTCTCGCGCTCGGCATCGGCGCAAATGCCGCGATTTTTTCGCTCACCGATCAAGTCCTGCTGCGCTTGCTTCCCGTCGAACGCCCGCAAGAACTCGTGGTCCTGCACTCGCCCGGAAAAGCTCATGGCCGCACTTGGAACGATATTGAAGGCGGGCAATCGTTTTCCTACCCGATGTACAAGGATTTGCGCGACCGCAACGAAGTATTCACCGGACTGCTCGCCCGTTATCACGTGCAAGTGAGCGTTGCCGGACAAGGGCAATCCCAACTCGCCGAAGGCGAACTCGTAAGCGGAAATTATTTCGAGGTGCTGGGCGTGCGGCCCTCGCTCGGGCGAGTGCTAAGCGCGCAGGACGAAACCGCGCCCGGCGCGAATCCCGTCACAGTGCTCAGCTACGGCTACTGGTCGCGCCATTTCGGCAGCGATCCAAACATTCTGAATAAACAACTCAGCGTGAATGGCAATTCCCTCACGGTGGTGGGCGTTGCTCGATCCGGCTTTACGGGCGTGCAGGTCGGCCAAGTTCCCGATCTTTTCATCCCCATCACAATGAAAGCGCAAATGACGCCGAATTGGGATGGGCTTGCCGATCGCAACGATCACTGGGTAACAATGTTGGGCCGGCTGAAGCCGGGAATGTCCGCCACCAAAGCCGAAGCCGGGCTCGCTCCTCTATATCGCGCGCTCATGGAAGGCGAACTTCCTGCTCTCAAGCTATCGGCCAGAGACCAAGCGGAATACGTAAATCGCAAGCTTGTCCTTGATGCCGGCGAACACGGCCGTCCAGTCTTGCAGCACGATGCCAAGCAGCCCCTGCTCGTTCTGATGGCCATGGTCGGACTGGTGCTTTTAATTGCCTGCGCGAATCTTGCCAGCTTGCTGATCGCGCGGGGCGAAGGGCGTCAGCGCGAAATCGCGTTGCGTCTCGCACTCGGCGCAGGCCGCTGGCGGCTAGTGCGCCAGCTTATGACCGAGAGTTTCTTGCTCGCCGTCGCCGGTGGCGTGGCGGGATTGGCCCTGGCTTCGTGGACGCTTGGCGCGATCGTAAACTCGATTCCGGAAGATGTCGGGGCCGCGGGGCTTACGTCTCACCTTGATTTTCGCGCCGTGCTATTTGCATGTGCGGTTTCGCTGCTCACGGTCGCTCTCTTCGGCCTGGCACCCGCAATTCGCGCCACGCGCGCCGACTTGCAGACCGTGCTGAAGGATCAAGGAACGAACGTCTCAGGCGGAAAAGCCAACGTGCGGGTACGCAAGTCCCTGCTTATTTCGCAAATTGCGCTCACCGCGGTGCTGCTGGCAGCCGCGGGACTCTTCGCGCACAGCTTGCTGAATCTGAAGTCGCAAGATCTCGGCGTTCGTCCCGACCACGTCCTCGAATTTTCGATCTCGCCGGAACTCAACCGCTACACGCCGCCGCAGACGATCTCGCTCGCCGAGCGCATACGAAAAGCCATCGAACCGCTGCCGGGTGTGCGTTCGGTGAGTGAGTCCGAAATCCCGATGCTCGCCAATGACAATTCATCATCGAACATCACCGTCGAGGGATACAACGCCCAGGAAGACGAAGACACGAACGTGGATCACAACGCGGTGGGCCCGGACTTCCTCGCGACCATGGGAATTCCTCTGCTGAAAGGACGCGAATTCTCAGAGTCTGATACCAGCACGTCGCCCAAGGTCGCCATAATCAACGAAGCCATGGCTCGTCGCTTTTATGCGGGGCGTAATCCCGTCGGGCTGCACTTCGGTTTCGGCAACGCCAAGGAAGCCAAGGTTGACATAGAAATCGTCGGTGTCGTGAAAGACAGTAAGAATACCGACGTCCGCCAGACCGTCCCGCCATTTGCGTTCTTGCCCTATTCGCAGAGCAAGCTAGCCGGAAACGCAACATTCTACGTGCGCACGAACCAGGATCCTGCGGCGCTCACGGTAAGCGTGCGCAACCTCGTTGAAGGACTGGACGGCAATCTTCCGATTTACGACGTACGAACTTTGACAGCTCAGGTGGATGACATCATGTTCACCGACCGCCTGGTGACTGTCTTTTCGCTTGCGCTCGGCCTGCTCGCATCGCTTCTCGCGGCTGTGGGACTTTACGGCGTGATGGCGTACGTCGTCGCGCGGCGCACACGCGAGATCGGCATTCGCATGGCGCTGGGAGCGACGCGACAAAGCGTGGCGTGGATGGTAGTGCGCGAAATCCTCGGGATGTTGGCCGCCGGACTGGTTGTAGGGCTGATCGCCGCGTACGGAATTGGCAGAATCATCGAATCGCTTTTGTTTGGTGTGAAAGCCAGTGACCCGTTCGTGTACGCCATCGCCGCCGCACTGCTCGTCGCCGTTGCGCTGCTGGCAGGCTGGCTGCCGTCACGCAAAGCGGCGAGCGTCGACCCAATGGTCGCGCTGCGTTACGAATGAGTTGAGATCCTCGGAGTGGCCAGATGAAATAGGCAGGAACTTGTGCCGCTCTCAAGAAACGTATTAGCCGTTAAGGAGTTGGCGTGGCAACGCTCATGCAGGATTTGAAATACGCGGTGCGAATGCTCGCGAGAAATCGCGGCTTCACAATTGTTGCCGTCCTCACTCTTGCGCTGGGCATTGGCGCGAACACCGCACTTTTCTCGGTGGCGAACGCCGTGCTTTTGGAGCCGTTGCCTTTTCCCGCTCCGCAGCAACTTGTCGCCTTGTACGAAAGCAGGGTGCAGTTCGTACGCGCTTCGATTTCCTATCCCAATTTCCTCGACTGGCAGCGCGAGAACCACACTTTCAGCTCGCTCGCTGCTTTTCGACAGGACGATTTCAATCTCACCGGCGCCGGTGAAGCCGAACATATGCGCGGTGAAATGGTGTCGGCTGATTTCTTCCGGGTGCTGGGCGTCAACCCGGCGGCGGGCCGTTTCTTCACCGCGAACGACGACCACATCGGCGGCGCGCCAGTCGCCGTGATCAGCGCCGGCTTGTGGAACCGCAAGTTCGCCGCTGCGACGGACGTAATCGGCAAGAGCATATTTCTAGAGGGCACGGATTACACCATCATCGGCGTTCTTCCGGCGACCTTTCAGCTGCAGCTGCAGAACCTGTCCGAAAATAATGACGTATATGTTCCCGTTGGCCAGTGGACAGACCCTGTATTCCACGATCGCTCTGCCGGCCTGGGAATGAAGGCCATCGGCAGGCTGAAACCTGGCGTAACCATCGAGCAGGCTCGCGCAGACATGGATTCCATCGCGAACCAACTCGCCGAAGCGTATCCGAAAGAGGACAAGGATTCGGGCATCACGGTGATGTCGCTGAAGGAAAGCATGATCGGCGAAATCAAACCTTTTCTTTTTGTGCTGCTCGCTGCGGTGGGTTTCGTGTTGTTGATTGCGTGCGTCAACGTCGCGAATCTGGTCCTCGCCCGTTCCACGGGCCGCGCCCGCGAGTTCGCCATTCGTTCCGCGCTCGGCGCGAGCGCCCGACGTGTGCTGCGCCAACTCCTGACCGAAAGCACGCTTCTAGCGCTGGCTGGTGGCGCGCTGGGATTACTGCTGGCGTCGTGGACCTTGCAGGGCGTTCTCAGCCTGGTTTCGGATACGCTTCCCCGCGCGCAAGGCGTGCGGCTCGATGGCCGCGTGCTTTTCTTCACCCTCGCGATTTCGCTGCTCTCGGGAATTCTCTTTGGGCTCGCGCCGGCATTAAAGGCTTCGCAACCCGATCTGCAAAACACTTTGAAAGAAGGCGGCCGAGGCTCGAGCGGCTCGCGGCATCGCGCGCAGGGAATTTTTGTGGTCACGGAAATGGCTCTGGCCGTCGTGCTGCTGATCGGCGCGGGGTTGATGCTGCGCAGCCTGTCGCGACTCTGGAGCGTTAATCCAGGATTCGATCCGCACAACGTGCTTATATTTTATGTCGCGCTGCCTCCTGCGATGGATAACGCCACTCCGCCGTCCATCCAGGCTTCGCTGCTTCAATTGCACGACAGACTCGCGGCGCTGCCCGGCGTTCAGTCTGTCTCGTTGCTGCGCGGTTCAGTGCCCATGTGGGACGATTCCGAAGACCCCTTCTGGATTCCAGGTCGTCCCAAACCGCAAAGTGACAACGACAAGGACTGGTCTATCTGGTCGGAAGTCGAGCCCGATTATCTGAGCGTGATGGGAATCCCGCTCGTGCGCGGCCGTTTCTTTACAGCCGCGGACACAGAAAGCGCGCCGCGCGTTGTCGTCGTAGACGAAGATTTTGCCGCGAAATACTTCCCTGGTGAAGATCCCATCGGGAAAATGATTGTGGACGATTATGCAGGCCCCGCCCCCGCCACGATTGTCGGAGTGGTGCCCCACGTAAAGCAGTGGGGCTTGGACGACAAAGAGGCGATGCACGCCGAGTTCTATATTCCCTTCCGGCAGATTCCGGATAAATACATGTCACGCGCCAGCCGCAGTACGACGGTGGTCGTACGCACGGCGGGCGCACCGCTCGCGCTCGCTCCTGGCATCCGCCGCGATCTCCAGCAGATGAACAGTGAAGAGGTGATGTTCAGCCCACGGACGATGGACGATATCGTTTACAACCAGTCAGTCCTGGCGCAGCGCTTTTCGATGATTCTGCTGGGCGTGTTCGCGGCCGTGGCGTTGTTGCTTGCCAGTGTGGGCATTTACGGCGTCGTTTCTTACATCGTCGCCCAGCGGACGCACGAAATTGGCATTCGCATCGCGCTGGGCGCGCGGCAGAGCGATGTGCTGCGTTGGGTGCTCGGCGAAGGCGCGCGCATGGCACTAGTCGGAGTGGCTATCGGGCTCGCCGGGGCGTTGGTGCTCACCCGTCTGATGGCGAAACTGCTCTATAACATCAGCGCCACCGATCCGCTCACTTTTCTTGGCGTCGCATTTCTGTTGACCCTCGTCGCGCTCGCTGCCTGTTACATCCCGGCGCGGCGCGCCATGCGCGTGGACCCGATCGTGGCGCTGCGCTACGAGTAATACCCCGAGTTCCCGGAAGTGATTGGTTAAAGACGATTGATCGGTACGAGCGGCTCAGCAGTGACGACGGCCCCGCAGTGCTGGCTTGGGTGTCACGAATTGCGATTCACTAATCACGAATTACGGAGTTAACCGTGGAAACTCTGCTGCAAGACATCCGCTACGGCGTCCGCACGCTGGCGAAAAATCCGGGATTTATGATCGTCGCGATCATTACGCTCGCGCTCGGGATCGGCGTCAACACCGCCATATTCAGCATGGTGGATGCGTTCCTCCTGAGGCCATTGCCTGTAAATAACCCCTCGCAAATCACAGTGCTGGCGTTTCAGCAGCAGCACCAGCGCCAGCAGACGCAATTCTCTACAGCGGACTATCGCGACATTCAGAAACAGACGTCCGGCGTCTTTTCCGACGTATTCGGCTACGTTTTCGGTATGGATGGGTTGGGTGTGGACGGCAAAGCCGACCGCATCATGACCAATTACGTGAGCGGAAATTACTTCGCCGCCGTGGGAATCAAGCCGGCGCTGGGACGCTTCATCTTGCCTTCCGAGGGCGACGTTCTGAACGCTGATCCTGTGATGGTTCTGTCGTATGCCTACTGGCAAACGCACTTCGGTGCCGATCCGCAGGTCGTCGGTCGCAAGGTTTCCGTGGACGGCCACCCAGTCACGATAGTCGGCGTTGCGCCGAAGGGCTTTGAAGGCGTGTATCCGATCCTCAAGGTACAGGGCTATTTGCCGCTTGGAATGATCGCAATCGAAGGCCAACCCAGCGACTTCATGACCAACCGTCAGCTTCGCGGAATGCCAGTCCTGGCCCGGCTCCGGCCCGGCACCACGCTCGCGCAGGCGCAAGCCGCGCTGGCCGTCGTTTCGCAGCGGCTGTCCCAAGATCATCCGGATTCAGACAAAGATATGATTGTGCAGGTTTATCCGGAGCTGCGCGCGAGACCGAACCCTGATCCCAATAATACCGTGCTCACCGTGGGCGGCTTATTCCTCGGACTTGCGGGAATGGTGTTGCTACTTGCTTGCGTGAACGTTGCGAATATTCTGCTCGTGCGCGCCACCGTGCGTGAACGCGAAATGGCGATCCGCGCTGCCTTGGGCGCCGCACGAATCCGCCTCATTCGCCAATTGCTCACGGAAAGCGTCGTGCTGGCCTTGCTCGGCGGTGTGGCCGGAATGCTTCTTGGATTTTGGGGAAGCTCGGCGCTTGGTTCCGTCAATATTCAGACCGATCTGCCAATCAATTTTGATTTCGGATTCGACTGGCGCGTTTTTGCTTACGCCACCGCTGCTGCGTTGGTGACCGGCATCGTGGTCGGAATCGTTCCGGCCGTCCGCGCCTCGCGTGGAAATCTCAGCTCGATTCTGCACGAAGGCGGCCGCGGCGTGGTCGGCGGCAAGAACCGGCTGCGCACAACTCTAGTGGTTGCGCAGGTAGCTGGCTCATTAATGCTACTGGTGATCGCCGGACTTTTTACCCGCAGCCTCAGCAAAGCGCAGCGCACCGATCTGGGATTCGATCCGAACCACGTACTGAACTTGGTGATGGATCCCAACGAAATCGGTTACAACCAGGCGCAGACTCGCGATTTCTATAAGAGCCTTTTGGCTCGAGTGGGGACGCTTCCAGGCGTCGTCTCGGCTTCTGCCGCCAATAGCACTCCGATGGGATATTACAATAACGGCGACAGCCTCCTGATCGACGGGTATCAGCCGCCTCCGGGTCAGCCGGCCCCGTCCTCCTTGTACGACACGATTTCGGGTGATTATTTTCGGACCATGGGAATTTCTATGCTTCACGGACGAACCTTCACGGATGCCGACGGCGAGAATGCCCAATATGTAGCGATCGTAAGCAACGAAATGGCGAAGAAGTTTTGGCCGAACACGGATCCTATCGGCCATCATTTCAAAATGGCCACCGACGACAAACATTCCATCGAAGTGGTCGGAGTCGCCGGGGACGCTCGCTTCCAGGGAGTGACCGGCCAGATCAACACGATGTTCTACGTTCCTTTTCTTCAGCATCAGCCTGGAAATTCGCTCCAGATTCTCCAACTTCGCACCGCTGGTGCCACCGAAACGATGATCCCGGAAGTCGAGCGCGTGATTGAGTCCCTTGCGCCGCAGCTTCCGCTATTCGACGTGCAAACCATGAATCAGGCGCTCAACACTCTCAATGGAATGTTGTTTTACAGGATTGGCGCTGTGCTGGCCGCCGTCCTCGGTTTCCTCGGCTTGGTTCTCGCAATTGTCGGCGTCTACGGAGTTGTCTCGTACGTGGCCAGCCAGAAGACGCACGAAATAGGCGTCCGCATGGCACTGGGCGCGCAGCCGCTGGACATTCTCGCAATGATTTTCCGAGAAGGGTTTTTGATCGTCGTGGTTGGTCTGGTCGTAGGCATCGCGGGTGCGCTCGCGGCCAGCCGCGTGGTGGGCAGTTTTCTTACGGTCAGCGCTCACGATCCGGTCACTTACGTGTTCGTCACCGGAGTCCTAGCCGTCGTCGCGCTCGCCGCCTGCTTTATTCCAGCTCGTCGCGCGATGCGTGTGGATCCGATGGTGGCGCTCCGGTACGAGTAGACCAGCGTGCACCCATATTGGTGTGCGGAGTGGAGCGAAAAAACCGAACGCGTCGGTTACTGTTCGATTTCGCAACAATCTTTCCCGCAACTGGTCAAGCTAGCTCGTCGAAACGACTCCGTCTTGTCTTAAGTTGCTGTAAACAAAATCTTTAGATTCATCAGTTGCTGGAATCCCACCTGCCCATATTCGGAAGGCCCCCGGACGGCGGACTGACCTACGCGGTGACAAGGGGGCTCGATCAATGCCGACCATGGCTCTAGAATCCACAAGCGAACTCGCCGCAACCCAACCGCGGGTGCTCATCGCCGATGATCAGCCGGACGTTCTGGAAGCCCTGCGCTTGCTCCTGAAGGGCCACGGCTATCTGACGGAAGCGGTGACCTCGCCCGCCGCACTTCTCGATGCCCTAACCCAAAAGGAATTCGACTTGATCCTGATGGACCTGAACTACGCGCGCGACACCACCTCGGGCCGCGAGGGCCTCGATCTGCTCGCGCGACTGAAAGCCGCAGAGAACGCGCCTCCCATCGTAGTCATGACCGGCTGGGCGTCGGTCGGTCTCGCCGTCGAAGCCATGCAACAGGGCATCGGCGACTTCGTCGAGAAGCCGTGGGTAAATGCCCGGCTGCTCGAAATTTTGCAGAAGCAGCTTCAGATCGGCCGCGACCGTCGCGCAGCGAAGCAGCAAGCGGCCGCGAACACCCGCGCGCAAGATCGCGAGATCGCCGAGGCTCGTTCCATTCAGCAGGGATTTTTACCGAAGGAAATTCCCCAGATGCAGGGATACGAAATCGCCGGCGCCTGGCAGCCGGCGCGGGTCGTCGGCGGTGACTATTACGACGTGCTTCCCTTCGGCAGAGAGACTCTGGGCGTTTGCATCGCCGACGTGGCCGGCAAAGGCCTGCCCGCAGCGCTGCTGATGTCCAACCTGCAAGCTGCGTTCCGGGGATTTGCCTCGCCGGCAATGTCTCCCGACAATCTTTGCGACAAACTGAATTCGCTCATTTGCCATAACATCGCGAACGATCGCTTTATCACTTTTTTTTACGCGCAACTCGACGCCGCCACGCGCCAGCTTCGTTACACCAACGCCGGTCACAACGCCCCGATCGTCGTGCGAAAAGATGGCACTCACGATCGCCTGCGCGAAGGCGGCGGCATTCTCGGCGTTTTTCCGGTGCAGGCATTTGACATGGGCGTTTGCGACCTGGGTCCCGGTGATCGCGTGCTGCTCTTCACTGATGGAGTCACGGAAGCGCCGAATGCCGAAGGCGAAGAATTCGGCGAAGCGCGTTTGCTTCAGGTGCTCGTGCAAAACCGCGATTTATCCGCGGAAAATTTGCAGAAGAAAGTTCTAAGCGTAGTCGCTGAATTCTGCCGCGGGCACTGGCACGATGACGCAACACTCATCGCCATCGCCGTGGCGTAGTCAGCACGGCTTGACGAAGGAACGGAAAGCAAATGGAATCGCTGTTCCAGGATGTGCGCTTCGGTGTCCGGACGCTCTTGAAGAACCCCGGATTCACCATCGTCGCGATCCTCACTCTCGCGCTCGGTATCGGCGCGAACGTCGCCATTTTCAGTGTCGTCTATGCCGTCCTTTTACGCCCGCTTCCGTTTCCTCAATCCGAACGGCTCGTAACTTTGGGGCCAAATGAAGATGGCGAAGTCGGATCCTTTGCTCCCGCCGAATTTGTCGCGCTGCGACGCGAACAGAAAGTATTCGACGCTGTCACCGCGATCCGCGGAGGGAATTTCAACTTATCCACAGGAGAACGGCCCGAGCGCGTTTTCGGAGCCGTGGTGTCCAAGAGCTTCTTTCGCTTGGTCGGCGTTAACCCCATGATCGGCCGCGGCTTCGCGCCGGAGGACGCGCCTGGTGAAGACCAAAGTGTCGTGGTTTTGAGCAACGCGCTTTGGACCACGCAGTTTGGCGGCAACAGCGAGATTTTAGGCCGCACCGTGCTTTTGAATGGCGAGCCCCGCACCGTCATTGGCGTCATGCCGCCTGCATTCGACTTTCCGGACAACGCGCAGCTGTGGGTGCCGCCGCGCTTCGCTGTGCCATCACATCCGACGGAGCCGAACGCCGATCCCTCAGCGCGTTTCGACACGCATTATTTCGATACTTACGCGCGCCTCAAGCCCGGTGTCACACCCACGCAAGCGGAGGGGCCGATGTCGGCGCTTATGGCCCAGATCGCCAAACAGAATCCGAACGCGGATCAAAACGCAAAGGCACGGGTCCAATCACTGCAAGAATACGAAGTAGGAGAAGTGCGTCCCGCGCTTTTGCTTTTGCTCGGCGCCGTCGCTCTGGTGCTCTTGATCGCTTGCGCCAATATTGCCAACCTGCTCTTAGCGCGCGGTAGCGCACGTCGTCGCGAACTCGCGATCCGCCGAGCGTTGGGCGCGAGCGCCGCGCGTGTTGCGAGGCAGTTGCTCACCGAAAGCGTCCTGCTTTCGGCTGCCGGTGGCGTGGCAGGAATAGCCGTCGCGAGTTGGTGCTTCCGTCCCTTGGTGGCTCTCGTCCCGGCCGACCTGCGCAACATGGTGCACCTGCAATTGAACGCGCCGCTGCTGATGTTTGCCTTCGTCCTCTCGATACTCGCCGGAGTGTTTTTCGGATTGGTGCCCGCGCTACAGAGCGGCCATGGAGACCTGAACGAAACGCTCAAAGCGGCCAGCGCACGTGGCACCATGACCGCTGGCCGCCAGCGCATGCAGAAAGCCCTCGTCCTCACGGAAATCGCGATGGCGCTGATTCTTTTGTGCGGCGCCGGCCTGTTAATGCGAAGTTTTGTCCGTCTCAATAGTGTCCCCACCGGATTCAATCCCAGCGGCGTCATGGCGGTGCAGCTTTCGCTGATTCAAACCGGATACGAACAGCCCGCGAAGCGCACACAATTTGTGGATCAAATTCTGGAAAATATCCGAGCGCTTCCCGGCGTGCAGTCCGCGGCGATCGTCACGCGCTTGCCGCTTAATCCCGGCTTCAGTTCGCGCAGTGTGACGGTCGAAGGTCGCACTTTTCCGCCTGATTCTCCCGCGCAGCAGGAAAGCCCCGACTACACCGTCGTCACTCCCGGCTATTTCCACACTCTCAACATTCCGTTTTTCGAGGGCCGCGATTTCCAGCAGACGGATACCGCGGATATGCCCAGCGTGGCGATCATCAATCGCGCGATGGCCCACGTTTATTGGCCCGGCGAAGACCCGATCGGGAAGCGCTTTCAGATTGAAGGGACGACCCAATGGCTCCAGATTGTCGGAATAGTGGGAGACATTCATCAGCACAAATTGGGCGAGCCGCCCAAACCGATGTTTTACGCCCCCTACGCGCAGGATCCCTGGACGTTCTTCACGATCGCCGTTCGCACCCCCGCCAATCCATCGCAAATCGGCGCAGCGCTAGTGAACGCGGTGCAGAGCGTGGATCATAATCTGCCGCTTTTCAACGTCCGGCGCTTCGACGACATCCTCGCCGCTTCGGTTTCCCAACCACGTTTTCAAATGATTTTGCTCGCGCTCTTTGGCGGCCTGGCGCTCACGCTCGCCGTCATCGGCATCTACGGGGTGATGTCCTACACCGTCGCGCAGCGAACCAACGAGATCGGCATTCGCATGGCGCTGGGAGCGCAGCCGCGTCACGTGCTGGCGCAAATCTTGTGGCAAGGCGCGCGCCTTGCCGGCTGCGGCGCCCTCGTGGGGCTGGTTGCGTCGTACTTCGTCACGCGTTTCATGAAGTCCATGCTATTCGCGGTGAGCCCGCTCGACCTCGGAACATACGCCGCAGTAACCGCGTTGCTAATGGTGGTGACGCTGTTGGCCTGCTACGTTCCAGCCCGCCGCGCGATGCGGGTGGACCCCCTGGTCGCGTTGAGATACGAATGACGCTTACGGCAAAAGCTAAGTGATCTGCTGAGAAAGCCAGGCGCACATCGTGCGCTATAGGGAGACAAACCTTGATCAAGCTGATTGACGTCGAGAAATTCTACGAATCGGGTGCTGGAAAAACCTGGGTGCTCCGGCGCATCAACCTCGAAATCCGCGAGGGTGATTTCATCACCGTGATGGGGCCTTCGGGTGCCGGCAAATCTACACTCATGGGCATCATTGGCATGCTCGATGGAGCTTGGAAGGGCGAATATCATCTTCTCGATAACGCCGTGCACAAGCTCGACAACCGCCGCCGCGTCGAGCTGCACAAGAAATACATCGGCTTCGTCTTCCAGCAATATCATCTGCTCGATAATCTTACCGTCGCGGAAAATCTGGACCTGCCGCTTTCCTACCGGGACATCAAGAAAACCGAGCGCGAAGGTATGGTTGCGGACGTCCTTGACCGTTTCCAGATCGTCGGGAAAAAATCCCTGTTCCCCAATCAGCTCTCCGGCGGCCAGCAGCAACTCGTAGCCGTCGCCCGCGCCGTGATCGGCAAACCTAAATTGATTCTCGCGGACGAGCCGACCGGCAGCCTGCATTCCAGCCAGGGAAAAATGATCATGGACCTGCTCAAAAAGCTGAACGACGACGGCACCACCATCATCCAGGTGACTCACAACGACGCCTGGGCGGCCTACGGCAATCGCATCATTCAGCTCGCCGACGGCTGGATCGTCGACGGACAGACCGTGGCAGGCGGAGCGGCTGCCGTCAGCCGGTGATTGCGCCTTGCAAGGCACCGTATTACGGCAACCGCTCCAGTTTGCTTTTTGTTCGTTCTCGGGCGGCCAGAATGTAACACCTCTCAAGAGTAGACACACAGTGACGAAGCAGTAAAATAGCCCGTCACTCGGCGCTTCTTGGGAGCGAACTGTTATGGGGACACTTTGGCAGGACCTTCGCTATGGCGCGCGCATGTTGCGGAGAAATCCGGGCTTCGCCGCCGTTGCGATCTTGACGCTGGCAATTGGGATTGGTGCGAACGTGGTCATTTTCAGCCTCGTAAACGGCGTGCTGCTGAAACCGCTGCCGTTTCCTGATTCCGGCCGCGTTGTCACCATCTGGGAAACGGATGCGAACCGCAATATCACTCGCGGAACGGCTTCGGCGGCCGAATTTTTGGATTGGCGCGACATGAATCACGTGTTTGAGGAACTCTCTGCCTCGCGTGCGGTGTACTTCACGCTTACCGGCAATGGAGAGCCGGAGCAGGTGTGGGGCTTTCAAGTGTCGGGTAATTTTTTTCGCATGTTGCGCGTAAGCCCCATTCTCGGCCGCGATTTTACGTCCGAGGACGAACAGCCCGGACATGAACAAGTAGTGATTTTAAGTTACGGATTGTGGCAGCGGCATTACGGCGCCGACGCGTCAATTATCGGCAAGAGCATTCTGGTGGACGAAAAGCCATTCACGGTGATCGGAATTCTGCCGCGCAATTTTTCTCTTTACGGCACCGCTCCGGAGTTCGAAATGTGGAAGCCCTTCGCGTTCAATCGCGCGCAACTCGATCGGGAAGATCACGAGCTTGTGGTTTTCGCCCGCTTGCGCGATGGCGTCACGCTTCCCCAAGCCAACGCCGAAATGGTCACCATTCTCGAACGGCTGAAAAAGCAATATCCGGGTATTGACCAGAAAAATGGCGTCCGCGTTGTCGGCTTTCATGCGGAATTGGTCAGCACTCTTCGGCCCGGCTTGCTTCTTCTCCTCGCCGCCGTTGCATTTGTTCTGCTCATCGCCTGCGCAAACGTAGCGAACCTCATGCTCGCACGCGCGGCTGTCCGCGAACGCGAGATTGCAATCCGAACCTCGATGGGCGCTGGACGCCGGCGAATTCTTCGCCAACTGCTTACCGAAAGCGCGTTCCTCTCTCTGATCGGCGCCGCCTTTGGCGTTTTGCTTGCCTATGGCGGCCTGCACGTTCTGCGCGCCGCCGTTCCCTCGGGCGGCCGCGGACAAGTTCCTCACCCGGAATGGATTGCAATTGACGGAACCGTTCTCGCATTCACGGTCGTGATCGCCGTGCTCGCGGGAATTCTCTTTGGCCTCGCGCCCGCACTTCAAGTCTCGCGCTCGCGCTTGTACGAATCGCTGAAAGAAGGCAGCCGCGGGTCCACCAGCGGTCGCCGCAGTCAAATCGCGCGTTCGGTGCTCGTGGTTTCCGAGGTCGCTTTCTCGCTCATGTTGCTGGTCGGCGCGGGGCTGCTCGTCCGTAGCTTTGTTCTGATGATGTCCGAGCCTCTGGGCTTCGACCCGGAAAATCTCTTGACCATGCAAATCTTCCTGCCGGAGTCGCATTATCCGCAGCCGGCAAACCTTCAGAATTTCTACCAGGCGGTCGTGGATCGAACCGCCGTACTTCCCGGAGTGAAATCGGCAAGCGCCGTAAATTACCTGCCGCTCACCGGCTGGAGCGGCTTCTGCGATTTCGATATCGCCGGCCGAGCGATGCCGCCTTCCGGCGAACGCTTCACGGCTCAGTATCGCACCGCGGATTGGCGTTACTTGCACACCATGAGGATCCCGATCGAACAGGGCCGCGATTTCGCATCCTCCGATGGCCCGGATTCGCAAGCCGTCGCGCTCATCAACGAGGCGCTCGCGCATCGTTACTGGCCGAATGAAGATCCCGTTGGCCAACAGATTCGTTTGATCTTTCCAGCCCAACTCCGTCCGTGGGATGCCATCCCCCATCAGGGGCCGGTAACGATTGTCGGAGTTGTGGGCGACACGCGCGACTGGGCCTGGTCCGAACCGAAAATTGCCCAGCTTTATCTTCCCGACACGCAGAATCCTTCGCGGGTCATGCACCTGGTCGTTCGTTCCGCGGGCGATCCGACGCAACTTACTTCCGCAGTTCGGCATGCTGTAGAAAGCGTGGATCCCAATCAGCCGGTTACTGACGTCAAAACGATGGACGATTATTTGAGCGTGGTCCTCGCACAGCGCCGCCTGAACATGACGCTGCTCGCGTTTTTCGCCGTCGTCTCCGCGCTATTGGCTGCCATCGGAATTTACGGCGTGATGGGCTACGCCGTCACGCAACGCTCGCACGAGATCGGCATCCGTATGGCGCTCGGCGCGGAGCCCCACGACGTTTTGCGCATGATCGTTGGCGACGGGATGAAGCTCACCGGCGTGGGGTTGTCGCTGGGACTTTTCGGATCGCTCTTGGTCATGAAATATCTCGAAAGCCAGCTCTACGGCATCAAGGCTCGCGATCCGCTAACGTTCGTTGGCGTTGCGGCCGGCCTGGCTCTTGTCGCGCTGGCCGCTTGCTATTTTCCAGCGCGCCGCGCCACCAAAGTGGATCCGCTAGTTGCATTACGCTACGAGTGAGGGGAAAAAATGAATTACGCGTCCGATACATTTCCGAACGAGATCAGAAGTAAAATTCACGGAGATACTTTTCGCGCCATGACTCCAACCAATCAACCACGCACTCGCATTCTTGTCGCCGACGATCAGCCGGACATCCGGGAAGCCCTCCGCCTCTTGCTCAAAGGCGAAGGATTTGAAACGGAGACGGTCGCTTCGCCTGCCGCGGTGATGTCCGCGCTCGAAGCGCGCGAATTTGACGCGCTGCTGATGGACTTGAACTACGCCCGGGACACCACATCCGGGCAGGAAGGTCTCGACCTCCTTTCCAATATTCGCGCCAAAGACAGCACGCTAACCATCATCGTCATGACCGCGTGGGGCAGCCTCGAACTCGCTGTCGAAGCGATGCGTCGCGGTGCAAAAGATTTCGTGCAGAAGCCCTGGGAGAACGCGCGGCTTCTCGCCATTCTGAAAACGCAAATCGAACTGTCGCAAGCGCTGCGCAAGAGCCAGCGCCTCGAAGCTGAAAATCGCCTCCTACGCGCCGATGGTCGCCCGGTAATGATCGCGGAATCAGCGGCAATGCGCCCGGTGATGGACTTGATAGCCCGCGTCGGCCCTTCCGATGCCAACGTCTTGATCACCGGCGAGCACGGTACCGGCAAAGAAGTCGTCGCGAGAACTCTCTACGCGCTATCTCCACGCTCGGGCCGTCCGCTGGTCACCGTAAACGCCGGAGGCCTGCCCGAAGGCGTTTTCGAAAGCGAATTGTTCGGCCACGTGAAAGGGGCGTTCACCGACGCCAAGTCCGACCGCGTCGGCCGCTTCGAGTTGGCGGACGGCGGCACGCTCTTCCTCGACGAAATCGCCAACGTGCCCATGAACCTGCAAGCCAAACTGCTTCGCGCGCTGGAAACCGGGGAGCTCGAACGCGTTGGGTCCTCAACTACGCGCCGCGTGGATGTCCGCATCATTTCGGCCACCAATGCCGAAGTACAAAGCGAAGTAACCGCCGGCCGTTTTCGCGAGGATTTGCTCTTCCGCCTGAATACAATCGAAATTCACCTGCCATCATTGCGTGAACGCAAGGAAGATATTCCGCTGCTCGCTCATCATTTTCTGCGCCAGTCGGCTCAGCGCTACCGCAAACACCTCGAAGGGTTCGAACCTGTGGCGCTGCAGATCCTGCTCGACCATCCTTGGCCCGGAAATATTCGCGAGCTCGACCACTCCGTCGAGCGCGCTGTGCTGATGGCGGAGGGTTCTGCCGTGCGCGCCAGTGACCTGGGACTGCGTCCTGCGCGCGAAGCCTCTTTGCGCCTCGATGAAATGAGCATTGAGGACGTCGAGCGCGTCTTGATTCAGAAAGCGCTCGCGCGGTTCGGCGGCAACGTCAGCCATGCCAGCAAAGCTCTTGGCCTCAGCCGCAGCGCCCTCTATCGCCGCCTGCAAAAATATAGCCTTTGAGCCCTCTTCTCTACGAGCGCCGGATTCTACTTCTGGCCCTGGCCGCGGGGCTGGGCGGCACGGCCGTCGCGCTGATACTTTTGTGGACCGGCAACTTCTCTCCGAAGCTGCAGTGGACTCTCACGGTTGTGATGGTGATCGCCTGGCTCAGTTTTGCGTTTTCCGCGCAAAGCCGCGTCATGTTTCCTTTGCGCACGCTTTCCAATCTTCTCGCTGCCTTGCGCGAGGGCGATTTTTCCATCCGCGCCCGCGGCGCTAATCGTGAAGACGTACTCGGCGAAGTGCTCTGGGAGGTAAACGCGCTCGGCGAAACGCTCCGCAGGCAAAGGCTCGGCGCTCTTGAGGCCACCGCTCTGCTGCGCAAAGTCATGGAAGAGATTGACGTCGCGGTCTTCGCCTTCGATGGCGCCGGCCGTCTGCGCCTGGTCAATCGCGCCGGCGAACGCATCCTTAGCCAGCCGGAAGAGCGGCTTCTCGGCCGCACCGCTGGAGATTTAGTTCTTTCGGAGTGTCTCGAAGGCGAGACGCCGCGCATCGCGCAAATCGCCTTCCCCGGAAAATCTGGACGCTGGGAAATCCACCGCGGCAGTTTTCGCGAAGGCGGCCTGCCGCATCAGCTTCTCGTCATCACCGATTTAAGCCGCGCACTTCGCGATGAAGAACGCCAGGCATGGCAGCGCCTGATCCGTGTGCTCGGTCACGAGTTGAACAACTCTCTCGCGCCGATTAAATCCGTCGCTGAAAACCTGGGCAGCGTCCTCGGACGCAAGGATCGCGCCGACGATTGGCAGGAAGACATGCGCAGCGGCCTAAACGTGATCGCTGCGCGCACCGACGGCCTCGCGCGTTTCATGAACGCCTACGCCCGCCTGGCCAAGTTGCCGCCGCCGGCCTTTCGTACTGTGGATGTGGGAGTGTGGATTCGGCGCGTTGTCGGTCTCGAGCCTCGCCTTCCGGTGAAACTCGAGGCCGGCCCGGAAACACAGATTCAAGCCGATCCCGATCAGCTCGAGCAGCTTCTAATTAATCTTCTGCATAACGCAGTGGATGCCGCGCTGGAAACGGGCGGTGGCGTCCGCGTCGGATGGGAACGCGAGAACGGCAGCATTGAAGTGTGGGTGCAGGATGATGGCCCGGGAATTCCTAGCGCCGCAAACCTTTTCGTCCCCTTTTTCACCACCAAGCAGGGAGGCTCCGGGATCGGCTTGGTACTCAGCCGACAAATCGCGGAAGCTCACGGCGGCTCGCTCACATTGGAAAATCGCAAAACGGAAAGAGGTTCGGAAGCCCGTCTGCGCCTCCCGCTCAATAATTAGCCAAATTCAAGAGATTGCTCTACCCGGGGCACCGCGCGCTTCACCTTCGGCGCGATTTTCTGATCCATTGCATCCAGGCGAAGCTCGTAATGGGCGAATCCGCGAACAATCCTGATCTCTAGTACAGCAGGGGCATCGCAAAAAAAAACCGGCGGTTGGATGGCCTCCAACCGCCGGGTGATTCGGGGGAAATTAAAGTTATTGCTGCTGTTGCTGCTGAGGCTGTTGCGGATCCTTCTTGGCCAAATCTGCCTTCGCCGGGTCTGCCGAGACGCCCGAGCCAGGCTTCTCGTAGCGCATCAGGAACGGCATAAACGGCGTAACTTCAAAAGGCATTTTCTCGCGCGCCGAAAGCAGCGGCACGGGCTTGGCCTTCACCAGCTCTACATGATCGTTCCAAGGGTCGAGCTTGATGCGCGCGCCCACCGGAAGCGCCGAGATCTGGTCAATCTTGTTGGGATCCAGGGTTGGCGCCGAGCTCAAAAGCCCCGAGCTCAAGTACACGCGATTCCCGAGGTGTGGGTTGATCAGAGCGGGCAGGTTCTTCGACTCCGCATCGAGCTGCTTCAAGAACAAGCCGGCCGTTCCCAGTTTGTCTTTGTACGGCGAATTCTTCAGCAGTTGCAAAGCCTTTTCGTTGGCCATCTGTACCTGAGCCGGGCTGTCCTTAAACGAGAAATGAGACAAAGCTTCGGTAGTCGACACGTTCGTCGTGTCGTTAAAGCCCCACTGATCGGTGGACGGCTTCGTCACGATAATGTCGGCCAATTCCTGCGCCAGCATCGTTGCCAAGCTCGCTTCGTCCGGTAGCACGTCCAGCAAGCCGCGGCTCAGCACGATGGTATGGCCAATCGAGAACATTTCCAGCGTGCCGGTCAAGAGTACCCGGCAGTGAACTTCAGGTTCGACGTCGAGGTTGTTGGTAACCTCCAGGTTGTTCACCACAGTTTCCATCACTTTATCCACGGTTCCCGGAGGCGCTAGCAAGCCGATGCGCTGCAAGCGGTCTAGCACGTTTATTTCAGCTGCGTGTTGCCATTCGCGCTCAGCTTCGATGGGCGACTTGTCGGTTTGCTTCACCGCCGTGTCATCCTGGAAATTCTGAGCCTCGATGGTCATCTCGGTAAATTCTTCTTGGTGCCCCACGTTCTTCAGGTTGTAGCCCCACAGGCGCGTCTGCGACTTAAACCGAATATCTCCGCCGAGAAAATCCTTCAGATCCGATTCTTGACTGTAAATGTAGGCAGGCAGCCACAAACCCGGCTGTACGTTCAAGCGCCAGCTGTCGAAATGCAGATTGAATCCGTTGATGCCGGCGATCGGCGTGTAAACACCATTGAAACGCACAATCGTGAAATTCTGATCCTCAGCCCAGATGCGGCCCTTGAATCGTCCCTTTCCCGATTTGGGAAGCGGCGTTACGTCGAATACGGCGCAACGGACTTCACCCAGAAATTCGCGACGCACGTAATCGAATTGGTAGTGCTGGCGGTCGAATCCGTTGGTGTCAATGTAGATCATCTGCAGAAAGCCTTCGGGCACATACGACGAAGTGAAGAAGCCGCCCATGTGCGAGAGGGGGTTGAATTGATCGAACTTGCCCTTTCGCGGATGGAGCATCGTGTTGTCCACGATTCCCTTCGAAAGGTCAGCCTGACCCAGGAAATAGTGATCCTTCACCGGGATCGCACCCATTTCCTTGTCGGCTTTCATATCCTGAATGTACGTCTCGATAAGCGGACTGAATCGCCGGATCGTCGCTACTTCATCGTGTTCGCGGGCGATAAGGCGATCGATCGCTTGATCAACCGTTACCACCGGCGCGGCAGTAGACGTTCCAGCTTGAGGCTGCGTCTGATCCGCCGTCTGGGTGGTTTGTGCGGAAACCGTCCCAGCCAATGCGGCGGCCAGAATAAACGCAAAGCAAATACTCTTGCACGTGCGCATCTCCATTCCCCTTTCAGTCCGCCAAGCTGAATACGATGTGGACGATGGCGGTCGAATCCACTGGTTGGCCGTCCTGTTGTGCTGGTCTAAAGCGAATTTGCCGGGCCGCGTTTTGGGCAGCTTCATCCAGACCGTGCCCTAGCCCTTGTACAACCCGCAATACTTTTACATCGCCCGAGGCGGTAAACACCACTTGCAACAGCACTTCCCCTTCGATCTTTTTCGCGCGTCCCTCTTCGGAATAAGTCGGCGTCGGAATTACCAGGATGTCCAGTTTCTTCATGTTCGTCTGTACCGAGGTCTGCCTCACCTTCGGTGCCGCTACCGCCGCGCTCTCATCGCCGAACCCGCCTTGCTGCACGGTGCCATGCGGCGCCCCGCCGGTGCTGCCTACTGCAACGCCGTTACCAAACCCCGTGCTCGCAATTACGCCCTTTGCGCCCTTCGCTCCGCCGGTGCCGTTCCCATTTCCAGGTCCCGTCGGCATGTCATACCCGCCGAGTACGTTCACGTTCGCTGCATGGCCCGTACGATTATTGGCCGGCAAGCCGTTCGGGTCGCCAAATCCGCCCGTCTGCACTGCCTCCCGAGGCTTCTTCAAAGTCGGAATTGCCGAACTGCCCATGGACATCGGCGGCGTGGGATCGGGGAATGCTTTTGCCACTTCGGCCATATCTGGCGCCGGAACGTTCTTCCGTGCAGTCCTCACCACAGGCGCCGTCGCCACTGGCGCATAAATCTTCGGCTTCGGCAATTCCACTACGGGGGTTGGCGTTGGCTTCGGCGCCACTTTCACCACTTCACGCTTTATAGGGGCCGCTTTCACAGGCTGCACCGGCTGTGGCTTCCACGCCACGATCGGCGGCGCCTCAATCGGGGTAGTCCAATATCGCTGCACAATATTCAGCTTTTGCGGCATCAGCAGCGGGATTACCACCAAGGCCGTCACGACAAGCACCTGCAACCCGAATCCAGCGCTAAAGAGGTCCCAGCGGGGTTGCGCCTCCGGCAGAAGCGATGCGTTGAAGACAGCTCGATTTGTAATCCGCGCCATGACAGTCACCAAATTCCTTGTACCGAAATTAGGATGCGTTTAGACAAAAATACGGCTGACAGTAATTTAGTACTAGAACGAAGGGCTGGGGAGAATAGAACTCGAGTACCATTCTACCCCCAGTCGTGCTGAAAGCGATAACCCAAGCCGTGGGGCTTGAGAGGAGGTTAGCCCTTCGGTCTTTTGCGACCCAAGTGCCGAACACCGCGCCTGCTCCTATACTCGAATTTTAACCCGACTGGGCTGGGTGAGTTGCGGATTTTAATCTTCGGATGTGACGTAAACGGGGACATGGCCTCTGTGCAGCCATGCCCCCGTTCACGGACCTCTTTTAAGATCTGAACTGCCACTGCCGGTTGCTTATTGCGGTTCCACCACCGTGTACAGAGTGCGCCCGCCATGGTTCACCAGCAGCAATACGGGCTGCTTGCCGACACCCGCCATCACCTGCCGGTACTCGCTCACATTGCTTATCGGCTTGTGGTTGATTTCCTGTATCACGTCGCCGTTTGAGAGCGATGAGGCCGCAGGGCTGGACGGATCCACCGACGTGACCACCACTCCGTGGGTCCCGGGAGGGACATTAATTTGTTGGGCGATATCCGGCGTCAGGTCCTGCACTTCCACTCCCTGTAACCCGCCCCCTTCGCCTTGGTCGCTATTGTTCTCGGCGGTGGCCTTTTCCGGCAACTCGCCAAGCGTAACGTTCACGTCCTGCATCTTGCCATCGCGCCAGACACCCAACTTAACGTTCGTGCCGGGAGCCATTTCCGAAATGTTGAGCCGCAGGGCGGTGTAATCGCTAACCGTCTGCCCATCGAGTTTCACGATGATATCGCCCTTCCTCAATCCTGCTCGTGCTCCGGGCGTATTCGGCGAAACATCTCCCACCAGCGCGCCACCGTTCCCGGTGAAGCTGAATGCCTTCGCAATATCCGGCGTTACGTCCTGGATGTACACGCCGAGATAGCCGCGCACGACCTTGCCGTGTTCCAGAATCTGGTCCATCACCGGCTTCACCATGCTCATCGGAATCGCGAAGCCCACTCCCTCATTGCCGCCGGAACCATGCGAAAGAATCGCGGTGTTGATGCCCACCAGGTTGCCATGGATATCAATCATCGCCCCGCCGGAATTTCCCGGATTGATCGCCGCATCGGTCTGAATGAAGTTTTCGTAGTCCTCGATGCCCAATTGGCCACGGCCCGTGGCGCTCACAATACCCATCGTGGCCGTTTCGCCGATCCCAAACGGGTCGCCAATCGCGAAAATTAGGTCTCCCACGTTGAGTTGCCTTGAATCGCCCAGCGGAAGAGTCGGCAAATCCTTTGCCTGGATCTTCAGCACCGCGATGTCCGTCTTGGGGTCCGCTCCGACAAGCTTCGCCTGAAATTCACGCTTGTCGCTGAGCTGCACCTTGATATCCGTGGCTCCGTCAATCACGTGATTGTTTGTCAGAATCGTTCCGTCCGAAGTGATGATCACTCCCGAACCCAACGCTTGCTCGCGCTCCGCGTGCGGCGTGCCGTTGCCGAACTGGTTGCCGAAAAACTGGCGGAAAAACGGATCGTTGAAAAATGGCGCCATCTGATTGGCCTGCGGCTTCACCAATTTGGACGTGCGGATGTTCACTACCGCGGGTAGCGCCGGCTTGATCACTGCGGAAAATCCGTTTGCAAAATTTCCCAAACTCACGGGCAGCGCATTTTGCGCGATGGCGATGGGCTCGCGAGGTGAACCAAACACCGTGTGGTCTGCCCAATTCCTGAATCCCTGCGAGAGGAGGGCGCCCCCCGCAAATGCCGCCAGCACCACCACTGTGGCAATCCAGCGGCGAATCTTGATGCTACTGCTTTCCATGGCTATCTCTCCTTAATCCACTTTCAGTTCGTTGTATCGCTTGGCGCGCTACGTTGGCGCTACGGCGATTATGGTATTTGACGTAAGACGGGGCAATTAGTGTTTCGCAGCTCTTGCGGAGTCGCGTTCGTACTTCCTTGTATATAGATGCAACAAATGCAGTTGGGGTTTACGTCAAAATTCTTCGCCAGTCGCTGCAATAACCCAAACCCCGGGCCGCACGCATCTTGGCCCCCCTTGCCGCTTCCACCATAAAGAAAAACTTGGGAAGAACGCAATACCGTCCTATCCTTATTCGCTTGCATTTTTGCAAATCGCAATAAATCGAAAGGGGTCTTCCGCATGACTCGCAAAGCCTTCGCGTTCTTGTGTGTCGCGATGTTTCTCTTTATCTTCGCGCTCCCTGCCACCTCGGCACCGGGCCGCGTAAATCAAGCTCCCGCGGCGACCGACGATGGCACCTTGAAAGCGCTCGCCGCTGTTGCCGGCGCCGGCACCATGGAGACGCACACTTACGAATATCTCGAAGAACTCAGTGACGACATCGGCGCCCGCGTCACTGGCTCGCCCGAAGCCGCGCGCGCAATTGCTTGGGGCGAGGACAAAATGAAATCCATCGGCCTCGAAAATGTGCACACCGAGCCTTGGAAAATCTCGCGCGGCTGGACTCGCATTTCCGCGGATGCCGAACTCGTCGCTCCCATTCACCGCAAGCTGATGGTTGATTCCATGGGCTGGGTCGGTTCCACGCCCGCAGGAGGCGTCGAGGCCGAAGTCGTTCCGGTCAACAACTACCAAATGGACGACGAACTGAAAAACAACTCCGCGAACTGGCGCGGCAAGATTCTGCTGATCGTCCAAAAGGGAGAGGCGCCAAAAGACCGCATGGGTGCGTTCGCAAAGTTTGGCGGTTTCCTGAAAGCCGCGCACGAAGCCGGCGCGATCGCCATCATCGGCGGCCAAGGCGGCCGTAAAGCCGCCGGCATGCACCTCACGCACACCGGCGCGCTCGGCTTCGACGCATACTACGACATCCCCGTCGTCAGCATGGCCGCGGAAGATCAGGAACAGCTCGAGCGCTACCTTGACCGCGGCAAATCCGTGCGCCTAAAAATAAATGTCCAGAATCGCGTCACCGATGGCCCCGTGGATAGCGCGAACGTGGTCGGCGAAATTCGGGGCACGGAAAATCCAGACCAAATCATCGTCGTCGGCGGCCACCTCGATTCCTGGGACCTCGCGTCCGGCTCAACGGACAACGGTTGCGGAGCCACGGTCACTCTCGGTGCCGCCGAAGCCATCATCAAATCCGGATTCAAGCCCCGTCGCACCATCCGCTTCATCCTTTTCACCGGTGAAGAACAGGGCCTCCTCGGTTCTCTCGCCTATGTGAAAGCTCATCAGAGCGACATGTCCAACTACGTCGCGGCTCTGATCCTCGATTTCGGACAGGGCCCCGTCACCGGTTTCCAGATGGGCGGGCATGACGATCTAATTCCCGCGGTCCAGAAATTCGCGACTACTCTGCAAGCCTTCGGCGATCTAAAAGTGGACGACGAAGTTGAATTCGGCACCGATACCGGCCCATTCACCCTAGCCGGCCTTCCGGCAATCAATCTCAATCAGGATTCACCGGATTACAAATACACCCATCACTCTCCCGTGGATACGCTCGATAAAGTACAGCCGGACATCCTCGATCGCAACGCCACAGTCATGGCTCTCGCCGCATTCTGGATCGCCGACCGCCCCGAGCGCCTGGCCAGTCCATGGCCGCAAGAAAGAACCGCGAAAATGCTAATTGATCACCACGAGGATGCAATACTGAAAGCCTTCGGTCTATGGCCCTTCGGCAATCTGGGCGCAACACCCGACAACCAGTAAGGGGATTGCATCGCGCAGAAAGTGAACGTTGCGGGCCCGGAATCAGTACCTAATCAAACCACCGGGCTCCGCTGGTTCGATTTCACTATCGGGGTGTTGTTGCCGCAAAAACAATTCGAAGATTGGAAGTAGAATCAACGCCAGGGTTCCATACATTCTGAGGGACCGATGCCCTTGGAGCATGGAGAACACAAACACCCCCACGCCCGCAAAGGCCCCCGCCCACCGGAAAAATCGCACGCGTCCGCTGTTGCGCGCTTTCAGCCACTTGTGGCAATGCTTGCAGGGGAAATTTTGGCCGATAACAATGTCGCTCTTTTCCAGTGGGGTAAAGCAGAACGGGCAATTCATAAGCCGATTTTACTATTGAGCTAATTTACGGCAACCATGTCTACGCAGCGGACGCCTAAACAACAATCCACGCAATCGCCGCGCCGTCAACTAATCAATCGCGCAATGAAAAACGCCGCAGCCGCCGCGAGTCCGCCCACCAGCACCGTCTGCATCCCGCCGCGCAGTGGCTTCACGCCAGTGTAGTGTCCCTTGATCCCGCCAAAAATAAAAAGCGCGAGCAGCGTCACAACCACCGAACAAATCAGCGCCGTATGTATATCGCGATGAATCAAAATGTACGGCGCGAGCGGTATCAATCCTCCGGCAATATACGACGCCGCAATCGTCCCAGCGCTACGCCCCGCGCGAGCCGGGTCCGGCTGCTCCAGTCCCAGCTCAAATCGCATCATGAAATCCACCCACTTCTTCTGGTCCGCGGTGATCGTCTTCACAATCGGCGCCATCTGCGGCTCCGAAAGCCCGTAGTCGCGGAAAACCTTCGCCACTTCTTCGGTTTCGATTTCTGGCAATTCCACCGTCTCGCGATATTCGCGGTCGAGTTCGGACGCGTAATGCTCCGTATCCGTCTTCGCTGCCAGATAGCCGCCGAGCCCCATCGCAATCGAACCCGCCGCGATTTCCGCCAACCCCGCGGTCACCACAATGGCCGTCGAAGCCACCGCTCCGGTGAGCCCCGCCGCCAGCGCAAACGGCACCGTCAACCCATCCGACATTCCAATGACGATGTCGCGCACCGCCGCCGTCGCGGTAAAGTGCTTCTCCACATGGTCGGTTGCTGGCATCCTCGCGTCCCTCCACTCATCCAATGCGCCGGCGCTAAATTTTTCGCGGTCCTTGCGCCTCTTCCCCGGCAGGCGCGTATAATTATGGGGCAGGAAAGGAAAATCAGGAGGCTTATAATGACCGCAACTTCTGGACAAGGAGCCGCACCGCAGATGACTTTCACATTGCCACCTTTGCCTTATCCGTTCGACGCTCTCGAACCTCACATTGACGCGAAAACAATGGAAATCCATCACGACAAGCATCACGGCGGCTACGTGACTAATCTTAATAAGGCGCTCGAAGGCCACGCCGATCTTCAGAAGCTTTCCGTCGAGGAACTTTTGGCGCAGATCAACAAAGTTCCCGAAGACATCCGCACCGCCGTCCGCAATAACGGCGGCGGGCACATGAACCATTCCATGTTCTGGAAAATCATGAAGAAGGGTGGGGGCGGTGAGCCCGGCGGCGAACTCGGAAAA
The DNA here is from genome assembly GCA_963804625.1 of uncultured Acidobacteriota bacterium. Lineage (GTDB taxonomy): Bacteria > Acidobacteriota > Terriglobia > Acidiferrales > UBA7541 > Palsa-295. Next base: position 116,838 of record CAWDRJ010000002.1, read on the forward strand.
GCGATCGCTGCTTCATTCGGCAGCTTTGCCGACTTCAAGACCAAGATCAATGACGCCGCTACCAAACGCTTCGGTTCCGGCTGGGCCTGGCTCCTGTTCCGCAATGGAAAGCTGGTCATCGAATCCACCGCGAATCAGGACAATCCCATCATCGACGGCGGCAAGGCATTCTTCGGTGTGGACGTGTGGGAACACGCCTACTACCTGAAGTATCAGAACCGCCGCCCGGATTATCTAGCCGCTTGGTGGAACACAATCAACTGGCCACAGGTAGAGGAGAATTTCGCTCACGCGAAGAAGTAGCCTCCCCTCCAAGTATCAACGGAGGTCTGATTCTGTAGGGGCGGGACTCAGTCCCGCCCCTTTTCGTTGGTGTGCCGAGCATGATCGACAGCTTGGAGGTGCAAGTCCTCTTCACAACGTGATAGAGGTGAAGTGATAGCGAAGCGCAAGGGCGTCGCTGCGAGGCGGGGTCTGAAGGAAGCGCGGAGCAAAAACGCGAGCCAATGTACAAGAACCGGATCTGAGGCGTGAGCGTCGGGCGAGCGGGCCCATGATCGCGAAGCCCATATCTATCAAGGACGCAAAGCGTAAATCCGGTGGTTGCGCGTAGAAAGCAGTCGAGCTTATCGCGGGAGATCTGCTGCACGTCTCGGATTCGGGACTGAGGGTGGAGTAATTCATCCTGATCCTGCAGCAGAAGTCAGCAGCGGGCGTAGTACTCACGGAAGTGAGGAAGGCCCAAACAGTAAGAGCGAGTAGTAGAACGTCGAACTCACGGGTGGCACTGCGCCAGCCAATCAGCTTCGGCTGAGCTTTACAGGTTCAGAAGACGGTGAAGCCGAAACGGGAACCTGCAGAGCGGCGAAGCCCTTGTGGCGGACGACGACTCGAACCTCCGGCCCATCAGGGCTCAACTTGCTGAACCGCCGTATGCGGACCCGCCTGTACGGTGGTGTGGGAGGGGCGAGCAGGTGACTGCTCCCCCTATCCCGATTGTGCCGAGCATGATCGACAGCTTGGAGGTGCAAGTCCTCTTCACGACCAGATGGAGGTGAAGTGATAGCGAAGCGCAAGGGCGAAATAACACCCGCCGCGAGGCGGGGCCTGAAAGAAGCGCGGAGCAAAGACGCGAGCCGATGAACAAGAACTGGATGTGAGGCAGGCAGTGTTCGGGCGAGCTGGCCAATGGCAGCGAAGCCCTAATCCATCAAGGGCACTGAATGTAAATCCAGCGGTTGCGCGTCGAAGGCGGTCGAGATTACCTCGGGAGATCTGCTACCGGTCCCGAATTCGGGACTGAGGAGCGAGAGATCGTTTCTGATCCGGTGGCAGAAGTCAGCAGAGGGCGTAGTAGCTGCGCAAGCAGTGAAGGCCCGAACGGACCCCGCAAGGGGATAAAGGGAGCGATGAGTACGCGGCGCAACTCAAGCACCGACAAGCGGCAGAAAAACCAGTACCGTCTGGCCTTCCCGGAGGAGAGTAGGGGTGCAGCCCCGATGGCCTTCGAGGGAGGGACCGAATCGGAGTTGGCGGAGCGCAAAGCAGAAAGTCCGGCTACCGAGCAGTGGATGGAAGAAGTCTGCGAGCGGGGAAACTGCAAGCAGGCGCTACGACGAGTGAAGGCCAACAAAGGCAGTCCGGGCATCGACGGGATGACGGTCGAGCAGTTGCCGGGACAGCTCAAAGAGCACTGGCCAGCCATCCGGGAACAACTCCTCAACGGAACCTACACGCCACAACCGGTGAAACGGGTGGAAATCCCGAAGCCGGACGGCGGGGTGCGCAAGCTGGGCATTCCGACGGTGCTGGATCGATTCATCCAGCAAGCGGTGATGCAGGCGCTGCAGAGGAGTTGGGACGGAACGTTCTCCGAACACAGCTATGGGTTTCGGCCCAAGCGATCGGCACATCAGGCGGTGGAGCAGGCGCAGCAATATCAAGCGGAAGGCTACCGCTGGGTGGTGGACCTGGATCTCGAGAAATTTTTCGATCGGGTCAACCACGACCGATTGCTCGCAAAGATTGCCGAAAGGGTCAGCGATAAGCGATTGCTGAGACTGATTCGTGCGTTCTTGCGAACCGGAGTAATGGAGAACGGGCTGGTGAGTCCGGCCGAAGAAGGAACACCGCAAGGTGGTCCTCTCTCGCCCGTGCTGTCGAACATCGTACTCCACGAACTGGATCAGGAGCTGGAGCGACGCGGACATCGGTTCACCCGGTATGCGGATGATTGCAACATTTACGTCCGCAGTCGGCGAGCCGGTGAACGAGTGATGAGGAGCGTGACGCGACTCCTCACAACGAAGCTCAAGCTGCGAGTGAACAGTGAGAAGAGTGCGGTGGCTCGACCATGGGAACGGAAGTTCCTGGGGTTCAGCTTCACGAATCACAAGCAACCGAAGAGGCGCTTGGCGCCGAAAGCGGTGGCACGGTTCAAGGAGCGAGTCCGGGAACTTACGTGGCGGACCCGGGGCATAAGCCTCGTCCGAATGGTCCATGACTTAGCGGAATATCTCCGCGGATGGATTGGCTACTTCGGACGATGCGAAACACCGGACGTGTTAGCCAAGCTGGAGCAATGGCTCCGACGTCGACTTCGGTCGATGGTCTGGATACAGTGGAAACGAGGCACCACAAGATATCGAGAGCTCCGCAAGCGCGGCATCGCTGCGCAGGAGGCCGCGCAAACCGCGGGTAGCTCTGATGGACCGTGGCACCTTGCCAAGACTCCAGCGCTGAACATCGCTCTCCCCAACGCTTACTTCGTCTCGCTCGGGCTTCCCGAGCTCACTGTTCATGGCTAGCTCAACCCGCCGAACCGCCGGATGCGGACCCGCATGTCCGGTCGTGTGGCAGGGGAGAGTGGGCGACCACTCCCCCTATGCCGATTGTGCCGAGCATGTTCGATAGCTTGGAGGTGAAAGTCCTCTACCCATCCTGATGGAGGAGAAGGGTTAGCGAAACGCAAGGGCCGAGCCGCGAGGCGAGGTCTGAAAGAAGCGCGGAGCAAACACGCGAGCCGATGGACAAGAACTGGATTTGAGGCCTACGGTGCCGGGCGAGCGAGCAATTGATCGCGAAGCCCACATCCATCAAAGGCACTGGTGGTAAATCCGGCGGTTGTGCGCGGAAGGCGATCAAACTTACCTCGGGAGATCTGCCGTATGTCACGGATTCGTGACTGAGGGTGGAGCGATTCACTCTGACCATGCGGCAGAAGTCAGCAGCGGGCGTAGTAGTCGCGCAAGCGATGAAGGCCCAAACAGCAGGGAGCGACCACTAGGACGCAGGACTCGATGAGCGACAAGCGGCAGAAGAACCAGCTAGTGCTGGCCTTTGCTGAGAGGGATAGGAGTGAAGCTCCGAAAGCTACTCAGGAAGGGTCCGAATCGCTCACGGCGAAATGCGAAACCGAACGTCCAGCTCGTCACGAGCAGTTGATGGAAGAAGTCTGCAAGCGGGACAACTGCTGGCAGGCTTACAAGCGAGTGAAGGCGAACAAAGGAAGTTCGGGAATCGACGACATGAAAGTCGGCGAGCTCTCGGGCTACCTGAAGCAGCACTGGCCCTCCATACGGGAACAGCTGTTGCGTGGGACCTACCAACCACAACCGGTAAGGCGAGTAGAAATTCCGAAGCCGGACGGCGGGGTGCGAAAGCTTGGCATCCCGACGGTGCTGGATCGCTTCATCCAGCAAGCGGTGATGCAGGTTCTGCAACGCAGATGGGACCCAACATTCTCCGAACACAGCCACGGGTTCCGGCCGAAACGCTCGGGGCATCAAGCGGTAGCCAAGGCACAGCAGTACATTGCTGAGGGCCATCGCTGGGTGGTAGACCTCGATCTTGAGAAATTCTTTGATCGGGTCAATCACGACAAACTGATGGCGGGGATCGCGCGGCGGGTGACCGACAAGAGAGTGCTCCGATTGATCGGAGCGTTCTTGAAAGTGGGTGTGCTGGAGAACGGGCTGGTGAGTCCGGCGGAAGAAGGGACGCCGCAAGGCGGTCCGCTCTCTCCGCTTCTATCGAACATCGTGCTCGATGAACTCGATCGAGAGCTAGAACGGCGCAAACATCGCTTCGTGCGGTACGCGGATGACTGCAATATTTACGTCCGCAGCCAACGAGCGGGACAGCGGGTGATGACGAACGTCACACGCTTCCTCAGGCGACGGCTCAAGCTCAAGGTAAACGAGGCCAAGAGTGCAGTGGCTCGACCAACAGAGCGGAAGTTCCTGGGTTTCAGCTTCAGCAACAACAAGGAGCCCAAGCGACGAATCTCGCCGAAGGCTTTGCTACGTTGCAAGCAGAAAATCCGGGAACTGACGCGACGGACACGAGGGATCAGTCTGGAGCAGATGCTGAAGGAACTGACGGCCTACCTAAGGGGCTGGAAGAGCTACTTCGGTTTCTGTCAGACTCCTTCGCCGCTGCAAACTCTGGACCAATGGATACGGCGTCGGTTGCGATCCATGATCTGGAAGAAATGGAAGCACGGCCCGCAACGGTACCGGCAGTTACGTCATCTCGGGATCGGTCGGGACCTCGCCGCACAAACGGCGGGTAGCCCCCACGGCCCTTGGCATCTGGCGAACAGCCCGGCCCTTGCTCTCGCGCTTCCCATCGCTTACTTCGACTCTCTCGGTCTTCCTCGACTATTCGACGGTGATGCATAACCCTCTGAACCGCCCGATGCGGACCCGCATGTCGGGTGGTGTGGCAGGGGAGGACGGGCGAGCGTCCCCCCTATGCCGATTCGGCGCAAGCGCATCACTTTCCTCGTTACACACTCGGCCACATCCGGTGCTCGACCGCGAGAATCGCAATGGCCGCCAGCGTCGTGATCAACGTAACGATCAATCCGACGCGCGCGAATTCCCAGAACGTAATCTTCACTTTCTTCCCCGCCTGCTGCAGCACGATCAAATTCGCTACCGAACTAAACGGCGTCGCGTTCCCCGCCAGCGTGCTGGTGCAGGCCACGGCCAGCCAAATGTAATGCGTGTTCGGAAACGAAGGCACCACCGACCGGAACAAAATCACTGCCGGCAAGTTGCTCACCAGGTTCGAAAGCACCAGCATCACGCCGCTGACAGCGAACAACTGTGAAACCATGCTGCCCTGCAAGCCCGACTGAAAAAATCCGATCACGTGCTCGATTGCTCCAGACGCTTCAAATCCCTTGATCACCACGAAGAGCGACGCAAAAAATAGCAGCAACTCCCAATCCAGCCGCTGGTAAATGTTCTGTGATCTCACTCGCCCAATGATCAGGATGAACGCGCCCACCGAAATTGCCACCAGCGGAAACGAATAACCCAGAATCCACAGCACAATCACCAGCGCGGCTGCGAAACAGCATTTCACGAGCAGCTGCCTGTGCACGATCACGGCCACAGCTTGCACCTGCTGTTTCAGCGGCTGGTGGAGGACCTGACTGCGGAAAAAGAGCGTGAGCACCGCAACATTAATAAGCATTCCCACAAGGGATACCGGCGCGAGATGCGCTAGAAATCCCAGAAACGAAAAATGCGCCGAGACTCCGATCACAGCATTTTGAGGATTGCCCGTGACCGACATCACCGAACCGATATTCGCGGAAGTCGCCACCGCGATCAGGTAGGGAATCGGCGGCACTTCCAGCCGCTCCGTCACCACCAGCACAATCGGCGTGAAAACCAGGCAAATCGTATCGTTCACGAAAAATGCAGCCAGCACGCCTGAAGTGAATATCACCAGCACCAGCAACTGCCAGCGCGTCCGCGCAATGGACGCCACATGCACCGCAATCCAGTCGAAAAATCCCGAAATCTGAAAATGCGCCACCAGAATCATGATTCCCAGCAAGAAGATCAATGTGTCCCAGTTGATGGACTGGTATGCCTCGGCCAGCGGCACGGCGCCCACCAGCACCATCGCCACGGCGCCGCAAAAAGCCGCCGCCGTGCGGTCCAGGTGGCTGCCCCGCCCGCTTTCCACCGCAATCAAAATGTAGGTAGCCAGAAAAATCGCGGCGGGAATCCAATGATTCTGCGCTAGCGCTAAACTCAAATGGGTCATGTTGCGAAGTGCAAGCCTCCGGGCTGGGAACAACTCAGCTTAACGTGTCCGTGAGCGTTAGCAAAAGCCGGGTTTTTGTAGCCGGGAAGTCTCGTTCACAAAAAATAATCCGTCGCTACGACTTCTCCGTGCCCTCGGGGCCGTTCTGTGTGTCCTCTGTGTTAAGTCGTTTGACGTTGGTTTCTACTCCGCCCGCAAAAACGCAAATCGCAGTAGAAAAATCGCGCTCAACACCCAAATCAACGGACTAATGTCGCGATACTTCCCAGTTCCCGCCTTGATGCACGTGAACGAAAGCAAACCCAAACTCAACCCTGTCGCGATGCTGAAAGTCAGCGGCGTCGCCACCAAAGTGAGAAACGCCGGGAAAGCCTCGCTGAAATCATCCCACTGGATCTTCGCCAGCGACCCGCACATCAATGCTCCAACCAGAATCAGCGCCGGCGCAGTCGCATAGGAAGGAATCGCCGCCACCAAAGGCGCGCAGAACATCGCCACGAAAAATAATCCTGCAATCACTAAGTTCCCCAAGCCTGTGCGCGCCCCCGCCGCCACTCCCGCCGCGCTCTCGATATAGCTCGTCACCGTGGACGTCCCAGTGAGCGCTCCAACGATCGTGCCAAACGCATCCGCCAGCAAGGCTCGACTCGCGCGCGGCAATTTCCCGTCGCGCATGAACCCGCCTTGCTCGCACACGCCCACCAAAGTTCCCACGTTGTCAAAAAGGTCCACAAAGAAAAACACAAAGACCAACTCGCCCAATCCCAATTTCGCTGCCGAGCGCAGATCCAGCTTGAAAAGCGTCCCCGCCGGATGCGGCCATGAAAAAAAGTGCGCCGGCCAGTGGCTCACTCCCGCTGGAATTCCCGCAATCGTAATCGTCACAATGCCCAGCAGAATCGCGCTGCCCACGCGCCGCACCATCAAAATCGCAATCAGCAGTAGCCCTGCAGCGGCCAGCAGCACTTGCGGATCGGAAGTTTTTCCAAAGGCCACAAACGTCGCGGGATTCGCCACAATAATCTTCGCGTTGCGCAGGCCCACAAACGCGATAAAAAGTCCGATGCCTCCGGCGGTCCCGTGCTTCAAGCAATCCGGAATGCCATTCACAATGTGTTCGCGCACATTCGTTAGCGTCAGCAACAGAAACAGCACGCCGGACAAAAACACCACGCCCAGAGCCGTCTGCCACGGCACGCCACGCCCCAGTACGATCGAATAAGTAAAATAAGCATTCAGCGACATTCCCGGCGCCAGCGCGATCGGATAATTCGCCCAAAGCCCCATCACCAACGTCGCCAACGCCGCAGAAACGCAAGTCGCGAACAAAACTCCTTCCACCGGCATCCCCGCCTCGGAAAGAATCCGCGGATTCACCACGGCCACGTATGCCATAGTCATAAACGTAGTGAGTCCCGCGAGCAGCTCGCGCCGCACGGTAGTCTTGTTCTCGGCAAGATGGAACACGCGCTCGAGCAACGGCAGCCTCCGCCTCCGCTAAAAATGCGCCACTATAAGAAGCCCATACTGCGCAGTCAACGCTAGAAACGCACGCCACAGACACCCGGCGTCAAGTACAACAGCGCCAGAATCGTCTCATCCAACCGTGGGAACTTGAGGGCCCTTTCACTACATTTGTATCTACCTACTAAGAAAACTCGCGCGCGATGAAAGCTGTCATCACGATGACCAGAGTTAGAATGTAACCGATGCCTTCCGCCGCGCCCGGTCCGGTCCAAGCTCTTCGCGACCTGCTCGCACGTGGCGATATCAGTCCGCGCGCCGCGGCCGAAGAGGCGCTCGCGCGCGCGAACAGCAACGCCAGCCGCAACGTATTCCTCTCGCTCGACGCGGACGCTGTCGTCCGCGAAGCCGATGCGCTGCCGCGCAAATTTGGATCCGGCGCCAGGCCGCCGCTCTACGGTCTGCCGGTCGCGCTCAAAGACTGCTTCGATCTCGCCGGGTACTCGACCAGCGGCGGCTCGCGTTTTTACGCTGCGCTCAATGGCGTCGCGCGCGAAGATTCCACCGTGGCAGCACGGCTTCGCGCGCTCGGCGCCATCATCATCGGCAAGACACATCTGCACCAACTCGCGTACGGCATCACGGGGGAGAATCCCGAGTACGCGGATTGCGTGCAGCCCGCGAACTCGCGGCTGCTTACCGGAGGTTCGTCCAGCGGCTCGGCGGCGAGCGTGCAGGAAGGTTCTGCGATTGCCGCGATCGGGACGGATACTGGCGGATCGATTCGCGCGCCGGCGGCGTTCTGCGGACTCGCAGGTTATCGCGCGTCGATCGACCTCGCGCATCAACTCGGACTTTGGCGGGGCGGGATGCCTTTGGCGTCGTCGTTTGACACGCTCGGGTGGCTGTTCCGCGATCTGCGGGACGCACCGCTGCTCGGAGGAGCGCTGTTCGGCCTCAGCGTGCCGCCTGCGGTGGATATGAATGTCCGCATCGGCTGCGTTGCTGACGACTTCATGCACGACTGCGAACCGGTGGTGCTGGCCAGCTTTGCGCAGTGGCGGGAAAAGCTGAAAGATTCCGGCGCGCGAATGACTCCGGTGGATACCGCGTTTTGGGAAGACGCGATTTCCATCTTCGCGCGGATTCAGGCCAGCGAAGCCGGCGCGTACCACGCAGCGAACACGGGTGGGGATTTTTCGCACTTCGAAAAATCGATCGCCGAGCGCCTGGCCTGGGGCTTGTCCTTCCGCGCTGACGAAATGGCGCGGCTGCGGCAGGTGCATGCGGCGTTTCGCGAGCGCGTGGATACGCTGTTGCGCGAGCACGATTTTCTGATCGCGCCGTGCGCGCCCGTCGCGCAACTTATTGTACGCGCCGACCACAGCCAAACGCGTGGCACGATCTTGCGTTACACCTCCCCGCTCAGTTTGGCTGGCGTGCCGATCATCACTTTGCCCGCTGCGGGTGGCGCCGGCGTGCAACTGATCGCTGCGCGCGGCGACGACGCGCGGCTGCTGGCCTACGCCGCGCAACTTTCGTAAGGTCTTGCAGCGCAATTCCGCCGAAGGAAGCGCGACGCTTGCACGCTCGTGCCGCGGTCGCACCTGTATTGCGGCGTGAATCATTGCGGCGTATCCAGGGGATGCGCGCTCTTCTCGTAAAATTCCTTTTGCAATTTCAGGCTTACGTCGTCGGCCTTCACTGCGCGCAACGCTTCGATAATCGCGTTGACCCAGGCCTTCATGTCCGCCTCGCCGTAGGCGAGCGTCGCCGCGGAACCGTCTCCGGCATAATGATTTGGAAAGCGCGCGTACCACCAAATGCCGGTATAGACGTCATCCGGGAGATGCACGCGATTCTGGTCCGCGCCGGATTCGCTGGCCGCGCGGTCGAGGTGCACCAGGTTCGGACGCGACACCATCACCCGCGCTGTTTCCGATTCGCCCGCGTGCATATCGAGTGTGGTTTTCTTGGCCGGGCCGCCCGGAGGAATTTCGTGGCCCCACTGGATGTACACGACGTAGTCGTGCGGCTTATCGAGCTGCGCCTGGGCGAAAAATGGCAGCAGGTGCTCGTTGCCGCCGTGCCCGTTGACGATTAGGATTTTCTTGCAGCCGTTGCGCGCCATTTCGTCGGTGGTTTCCTGCAGCAAACGCATCTGCAGGTCGGCACTGTACGCAATTGTTCCCGGCTCGTGTTTCGCTTCGAAAATTTGTCCGAAATAATATTCGGGGAACACCACGGCGTATTCATCGGCTCGCCGCCGCGAGCGACGCAAAGCGCACGTTGATCAAATCGGTCCCCAGCGGCAGCTGCGGCCCGTGCTTTTCCAGAATGCCGAAGGGCAAAATGCAAGTCCCGCCGGATTGACCAATCGCGGTGCGAAAATCCGCCGCAGTCAGTTCTTCCCAATGGGTGGACAAACGCTGGGAAGAGGTTGCGTTCTTGGCGGCTGTCTGCGCGCAAGCTGGCTGCAGCCCCGCGAGAGCAGTTGCTAAGCCGCATGCCGTCAGAAGAATAGAAAGGAGTCGTGTCATGGGATTCTCCGCCCCAATCCTGCATGAAAGTTGTTGCGGAGGAAAGGCGCGATTGGTGATTAGCGGGTGACGGGGTGCGACCCGCAATTCGCGATTGGTGTTGCGATTAGGATTTCGTTCGGCATTTATTGTCAGAGAGTTGCCGGGAATTTTGAATGAGGTGTTGTTGCGGTTAGAAACGAATGGAGAAGGTTGCAGGTCGAGAGTTGAGAGCAGGCCTTCGAGCGCAGTGCGGGTTCGGCAGAACTTTTGGGAGTGCTGAATTTGGAGATTCAAACATCGCAAAAAGTGTCGATTAGAACGTGGTGCGGTTGTTTGTTTGGTGTGAGTTACAGTGAATTCTAAAATCTGCCATTGTCGATTAGACGGCGCGTTATTCGTGATTGGTGAGTTGAGGTTCGCGCTGGACGAAGTGCCTGAAAGTTGGCGATTGATTTTGCGGGGGCCGGTGACAAGCGGCGCTGATGTAACAATGTTACATCGAGCTGCAGTGTCCGGCGAATGTGTGAGATCTGGATGCGACACAGCTCGATCGCGCGAAATCGACGGTAGCGGAAACGCGGTGCTTCGCGCGAAGGCGTACGGTTCGCGTTGGTGTGGGGTCCTCTCAGTGGACTCTGATGGCGGGGCCGTGGTGGCTTTCGAGCCGCTAAAACCGGAGAGGCATGCCGCCCGAGGGGTGCGGAACGCATGGCACCTTACGCAGGGACTTGTGCCAGCTCGTTGGTTCGCTCGGACAGTCGTCTGCGTTGCAGTCGCCATGTTGCATCCTCAACCAAGGCCGAAAATTGGCCCAATCTACCTTATCACTTTTGCAGGACATTTACTATGCGTATAACTACCTACGACGTAACCAACAGAAACGAAGGGGGCTAGGCTCTGTGTGCCGAGACCTTTGTCTTCGGCCGGCATCGAATAGATTGAACGGCTAACTTGCTTGGGTGAAGGAGGCGATATGGCAAAAGTGCTGGTTACTGGCGGATCGGGATTTATCGGGAGCCATTGCATCTTGCAACTGCTGGCGGCGGGGCATCAGGTGCGGACGACGGTGCGGAGCCTGAAGCGCGAGGGCGACGTGCGGGGGCTGTTGCGCGTTGGCGGCGCGGAGGCGGGCGAGCGGCTGTCCTTTATAGCTGCTGATTTGGAGAAGGACGAGGGTTGGCCGGAAGCTGTGGCGGGTTGCGAATACGTGTTGCATGTGGCGTCGCCCTTGCCGCCGAGCGTGCCGAAGAATGAGGATGAATTGATTGTGCCGGCGCGCGAGGGGACCTTGCGGGTTTTGCGCGCGGCTCGAGATGCAGGGGTGCAGCGGGTGGTGGTTACTTCTTCCTTTGCGGCGATTGGTTACGGATTCGAGGTACGGAAAGCGGCGTTTACAGAGGCGGATTGGGCGGATCCGAACGGCGATGACGTGCTCCCCTACACGAAGTCGAAGATTTTCGCGGAGCGCGCGGCTTGGGATTTCATCGCCAAGAAAGGTGGCGCGCTGGAGCTTTCGGTTGTTAATCCGGTGGGAGTTTTCGGGCCAGTCCTGGGAGCCGATTATTCGGCCTCGATTCTGCTAGTGCAGCGTTTGATGGATGGCGCAATTCCGGGCTGCCCGCGGTTGTACTTTGGGGTGGTGGATGTGCGCGATGTGGCGGATTTGCATTTGCGTGCAATGACTGATCCGGCGGCGAAGGGTGAGCGATTCCTCGCGGTTGCAGGCGATTTTATGACTATGCTGGGGATCGCGAAAGCGCTGCGAGAACGGATGGGCGATGCGGCGAAGCGGGTGCCGACCCGGGAGTTGCCGAATTGGCTCGTGCGGCTTGCGGCGATGCGCGATCCGGCGATCAAGTTGATTCTTCCCGAATTGGGAAAGTATAAGAACGGCACGAGCGAGAAGGCGCAGCGGGTTTTGGGGTGGAAGCCGCGATCAAGGGAGGATGCGGTTGTGGCGACGGCGGAGAGTTTGGTGAGGTTGGGGCTATTGAAGGATAGGGCGAACCAGGCGGCGTGAGGGGTTGGCGGACCGAGTCCATATCTGACAGCTTAGACCGGGGACATTCCTGACAGAGTGGCGAGTGGGTCGTTACGAGGCTTGTGTCGCACCTGCGGTGCTCGTCATTTATTGGTGAGCTTTCCCGGCCCTTCCGGGCCGGGCGAATTTGTGCCGCGCCTTCGGCGCTTTCTTTTTTGGGATTGGAGGAGGAGGATGTTGTGGCCTTCGGGGTCGTGGAGGACGGCCCAGGCTTGACGGTTTTGGCCGGATTTTGGTTCGTGGCGGAGGATGCGTTTGTGGCCTACGGATTTGATGGTGGCGGCTAGATTGGGGACTTCGAAGAAGAGGACTGCTTTATCGGCGGAGGGGTACTTTTCGGCGCCTTTCCGTTCGAGGCAGAGGAAGGCGTTGCCTGCGGAGAATTGGGCGTGGTGGCCGGGGGTTTCGTTGGCGAGAGTGAGTCCTAGCGTGTCGCGGTAGAATTTTTTTGCGCGGGTAAGATTGTCGAAATACAACTCCATTCCTACGATTTTGAGTTGCGCGGATTTGGATTTGGGCATGGGGTGCCTCCGGACGAGATTGTACTGCTGGGCTGCGACTAAAACCGAAGAGCACAGCCAAGAGTGGCTGTGCCACGCGATTCCTTGACCGTGGTGCCTTGGTCGTCTAGACTAATCGTTTCGATTGGGCGCGAGATTCGCGCCGAGACGCAGAGTTGTGCGCGGAGCCAGACTAGGCTCGCGCTTCGCCCGAGAATAAACTAAGTAGACACGGAGACAGCCGTTGCCGAAGAGGACTTTTCAGCCGCATGTGCGGCGCCGACATAAGAAGCACGGATTTCGCAAACGCATGAAATCACAGGGTGGACGGAAAGTACTTGCAGGACGCCGCAAGAAGGGACGCCACAGCCTCACGCGCGTCTGACCCGCCACGGCTTGAATTTCCCCGCGAAGCTCGATTGGTGCGCCGCAGCGAGTATGACGCGGTGTATCGAGAAGGGCGGCGGCGAACGAGCCGCGAGTTCACGGTATTTCTACGTCCCAATGGCCTCGCAAGCAGCCGATTCGGCTGGAGCATAAAAAAGGCGCTGGGGAACGCGGTCCGGCGCAACCGAATCCGGCGACGCCTCCGCGAAATATTGAGATTGCACCGACAGGAGATTGCCCCAGGATGGGATGTTGTGATTCATCCACGCAGCTCGACGGCCACGGCGAAATTTTCGGCGTTGGCGCAGGAGTTGTTGAAGGTGATGCCGCGGGGCGGCGAGTCGCTTCAGTCGCGCTGAACGCTGGTGCGGGCGACGCGGGAAACTTCGTTGGCGCGCGAAACGTATTAGGTATTTGTGATCTTCGGATGATGAATTCCTCCACGACACGACAGCAATCGGCAGGAAGGTGGTTGCTGCTGTTGCTCGTTCGTCTCTATCAGACTTTCCTTTCTCCATTTCTGGGCGGAGCTTGCAAGTTTTATCCGTCGTGTTCGCGTTACGCACAGGAAGCGATTGCCGTGCACGGAGCGCGGCGCGGGGCGTGGTTGGCGATGAAAAGGCTGGGGCGATGTCGGCCGTTTACCAAGGGCGGGTTTGATCCGGTGCCGGAGCTGGACGGCACGATGGAACCTGGCGTGAGCGGCGCAATGCTCTACTGGTCTGAACACCGCGATGCGGATTGGCTGCGGAGTGCTGGCAAGGAGCGGGCGCAGTGAAGGAAATGTCCGACCAGGTCCGCGGAATTTTGTTTGTGATTGCGTCGCTATTGATACTTTTTGCTTGGGGACATTTTTACAAGCCGCCGGCTCCTCCACCTGAAACACATTCCAATCAAGCGCAAACAGCCGCGCCGGTGAACCCGTCCGGAACGGAGCAGCAAGCTTCCGCGCCGGCGGGCGGCGCCGAGAAGGGATCGCACGCCAAAACGAAGGGCGGCAAGGAAGCAGAGACCGAGGCCGCGGGTGCGGCGAACGCTGCCGTGGTGGAGGCGAGCGAAGAGAAAACAGTGGTGGTGCAAAGCCCTTTGTATCGCGTGGAACTATCGAATCGCGGCGGCGTGCTGAAAACTTGGGAACTTTTGAAGTATATGAACGACGAGAAGCCGCCGCGTCCGCTGGATTTGGTCAACGACAGCGTGGCGAAGGAATTGGGCTGGCCGTTTTCGTTGGTGATGGCTGATGCGCAGCTGGAAGCGAAGGCGAACGCGGGACTTTACGAAATTGAGACGCATCCTTTTTCTACTGCGGTGCCCCACACTGCAAAGTTGAAAGTGACCAATAATGCTCCTTTTCCTCCGTCCGTATCTGATGCGGGTCTCTTCGCGCCCATTGAAGTGGACATGCATTGGAGCGACGGGCACCTGGACGTCACAAAAAAACTGAAATTCGATTTGAATTACGAAGTGACCGTGGAAGTGGCGGCGACGCTGGACGGAAAGCCGGAGCCGGTGGCCGTCGCGTGGCGCGGAGGATTTGGCGACAAGGCGGTGTACAACGCGGCGCAGTTGGTGACCGTGTTTTACAAGACCGGCGGCAAGCTGAATTTGCTGCAGTACAAAAAATTGGGAGTTTCGGGAAATCAGAGCCAGCCGGCGTTGCAATACGGGCCGCTGGAATTTACCGGGATCGAGGATCAATTTTTTACGGCGGCATTTTTGCCGGACGGCACGGACGTCTCGTTGTGGCACTGGATGCAGAATCACACGACGACGGGAGCGGACGGCAAACAGACTACTTTGCCGGAAGCGGAAATGGCGGCGGGGACGACGGCGGCGGCGCCATTGCGCGTGCGTCTGTATGTTGGGCCAAAAGAATTGCGGCAGCTGGAGGAGTTGCGGCCTTCGCTGGGCGAGCTGGTGAATTTTGGATGGACGGGAATCATCGCGAAGCCGCTGCTGTGGATTTTGCAGACGCTGCATACGAAAGTGCCGAACTGGGGCTGGTGCATCGTCCTGATGACGCTGGTGATCAACCTGGCGATGTTTCCGTTGAAGATGAAGAGCTGGCGCTCGATGCAGAAAATGCAGAAAGTGGCGCCGGAAATACGGCAGATTCAGGATCGTTACAAGAAATATTCGATGAGCGATCCGCGCAAGAAGAAGATGAACGAAGAAGTGATGGCGGTGTACAGCCGGGAAGGCATCAATCCGATGGGCAGCTGCCTACCGATGGTGTTTCAGATGCCGATCTGGTGGGCGCTGTGGCGGGTGCTGGGCGGAGCGATCGAATTGCGGCACGCGCCGTGGATGGGGTGGATTCACGACCTTTCGGCGATGGACCCTTATTATATTTTGCCGATCGGCATGACCGTCATGATGTATTTGATGACGAAAATGACGCCGCAGACGACGGTGGACCCGGCGCAGCAGAAAATGACGACGTTGATGCCACTGATGATGGGATTTATTTTCTTCCGGCTATCGAGCGGATTGAATTTGTATATGTTCACGAGCAATTTGGTGGGCATCGGCCAGCAATATTATTTGAATAAAACGGCCCCGCTGCCTTCGAAGAGCAAGTTCAAGAAGAAAGAGAAAGTGATCGATGCCTGACGAACGGACGGCGGCGGGGAAAAAACCGTTCCATCGAGAACACGGGCGCGGCGATGCGCGACTGGATCGCGAGCGCGCGACGGCGGAATTGACGCGTTATCTGGACGTGGCGATACCGGAGATGGGATTGGCTCTGGAATATGCGATTTCTGAGCCGGCGACGGTGGATGGCGCGCCGGACGACAAGGATGTTGTGGTCGCGTTTAGCGGGGCGGACCAGGAATTTTTGTTGGAGCACAACGCGGAATTGCTTTTGGCGCTGGAACATATCGGACATCGCTGGCTGCGGCTCGATCCGCGATTGCACGATCGGGTGCGATTCGATTGCGGAGATTACCGGACTTCGCGGCTGGACGAACTGAAATTGTCGGCGCGGGTGGCGGCGCAGCGCGTGCGCGAGACGGGGCAGGCGTTTCGATTTAACCCGATGTCGCCGCGGGAGCGACGATTGATTCACCTGGAATTGACTGGGGCGCAGGGAGTGCGGACCGTTAGCGAGGGAGTGGGGGATCGGCGGCAGTTGGTGGTGTATCCGGTGGTCAAGAAGTGAGTGGCGATTGGTGAGTAGCGATTGGTGCGGTTTGGCTTCGCGTTTAATTCCTGCCTGAATTATTAACTCTTCAAACTTCGATTGTGTAGCCTTCTTTTCCTACGTTGACGCATTGCGTTGAGCGCAGGCGGTCGGTCATTCCGGCGGTTTCGTGGATGTGTCCGCAGAAGACGTACACGGGTTTTTCGTGCTCGATCCAGGCGCGCAGCGTGGGGCTTCCGGCGTGCTGACCTTGGGCGAACTCGTCGAGTTTTGTGTCACGCGGAGGGAAATGGACGACTAGGTAGAGTTGATCCATTCCGACAAAATGCGAAAGTGCTTCGGCGATTTCGGGCTCGGTGTATTCGCCGGGTGTTTTAAATGGAGTGACGTTGCTGTAGCCGAGGCCCGCCCAGTTTGTGCCGCCGAGTTTTTTTAGCTGGCGATGAAAATCCACAAAGCCGAACTTTTCGCAAAACTTTTTGGTTTGGTCGTGCGTCTCGTGATTTCCGGGGAGGACCAGCAGGCGTTCGCTGAGCGGCTTCAGAATTTCACCGCAGCGGTCGAGGCCTTTCGCGAAATTCGAAAGGTCGCCCGCCGCGATGTAGATATCGGCAGGCTGCGCGACGACGCGTTCAAGAGCGCGCAAATCGCCGTGAATATCACTGAAGATCAGAATTTTCATGGAACGCTTCCCGCGTGGACCGGAGCGATTTTGATCATGCGCTGAACATCCAAGCCACTTGCCTGCCAGCCCTCTTCGATGGGGTCGCCGGCGTCATTGAATACTATACGATAAGAAAAGGGAGCGGGTCCCTGATGCTTGCGGCTGATGAAGCGATTTTCGTTGAAGTCCACGTAGTGCAGGCCATTTTGGCTATACGTGCGAATCACCGGGAAGCGCGCGAAATTCCAGTAGAGCTGGACTTCGGGACGCTGCATGGCGCGCGCGACGTACATATTGGGCGGGGAATCTGCGGTGAACGAGAACAAGGGCGCCTGGGAATCACGAAGATCGAAGCGCGACTGATAAACGCCGTCACCGGAGCGAATCACGCCGCCCCAATCGAGCAGCGAAGGCGGGAGCGGAAGGGCGGCGATGCGGTCAATGACGACGTGATTGGAGGACGCGAAATTTTTCACTCGAAGGAGAGCCTGATGATGCGCCACGCTGCACGCAAAAAGATAGGCGAGCATCACGACGGTACCTGCCTGACACCAATGCGCTGCGGTAACGTGGAATCCTGCGTTGCGAATCGCGGGGAGAAAGAAGAGCGCGGCGATGAGCCCGCTGCAGAAAAAGGCGATCCAGAGATGGAATGGAAATCCGACGGCTTCGGCAATTTCCCAGACGACGAAGGCGGCGACTGTGAAAAGCGCCCACATCGAAATGGCACGGACACGAGCTTTCGCGCGATCGGCGTAGATCCAAGCGACAACTTGCGGCAGTAGCGCGATAGCCGTGAAACAAAAATCAATAATGAAGAGCAGATCCCAGGCGACGCGATCCTGCGAAAGCGGATCCCAAATGCGCGTGCCGAACGACGTCATCGCATCCAGGATGATGTGGCTGGCGATGGCGACGGCATAAATTACGAAAAGAATGCCTCCCGAAGGGGATTCGATATCGCTAAGGCTCTTGAATTTCTTTTTTAGAAGATTGAAGCCGGAGCGAGTGAGCCAGGCGAGAATCGCCGCGAAAAACGGCAGCGCCAGGAAGGAGTGAGTGATTCCGCGGTGATAACGGACGATCGCGAGCGGATCGCGCGAGAAAAGTTCCTCGACGACATCAAGATCCGGAAACATGGCGCCGGCGACAGCCGCGAAGGTAGCAACGCGTCCGCTGCGTTCCGAGAAGTAGCCTTTACCGAGGAGGCCGCCAACGATGCCGTGGGTTATGGTGTCCATGAAGCGCTGGAAGAACAGAAATTGTACACGATTGCCTGAGAACTACGCGACTGCGAGGAGCGGGGAATGCTCGGTGCGAACTTCTCCGATGATGCGAGCGGGGATATTGCGGCGGGTGAGGGCGGCGAGGGCGTGATTTGCGAATTCCGGAGCGATGGCGGCGAGGAGGCCGCCGGAAGTTTGCGGATCGAAGAGCAGCGCGCGAAATTCATCCGGCACCTGGCCCGCGAAGGCGACGCAGCCTTCGGCGAATTCGCGATTATTTTTCATGCCTGCGGAGAGGAAGCCAGCGCGGGCTGCGGCGATGGCGCCCGCGAGATATTCAATGCGCGCGTGATCAATTTTCAGCGACACGCCGCTGCCGATGGCCATTTCGCGCGCGTGGCCGAGAAGCCCGAAGCCGGTCACGTCTGTGACGCCGTGGATTGGATTGGATTCCGGCGGCGCGCTATTTTCGATTTCGTGGAGGGCCTCGGCGGCGTCGCCATTTAAGCGCGTCATGGACGCGGTGGCGGCAGTGAGCCAGGACTCTTCGGCGCGGCCTTGTTTTAGAGCGGTGGAAATTACGCCCGTACCGATCGCCTTCGTGAGGATCAGCGCATCGCCTGGTTGCGCGCCGACGTTTTTCCAGATTTTGTGCGGGTGAATTGTGCCAGTTACCGCGTAGCCGAATTTAAGTTCGTCATCGCGAATGGAATGTCCACCGACAATCGTGCAATTTGCTTCAGTCATCTTGGCGAGGCCCCCGCGGAGGATTTGTTCGAGGACATCCGAGGGGTTGGCGGCGGGAAAAGCGACGATTGCCAGGGCGGAAATTGGGTGACCGCCCATCGCGTAGACGTCGCTGAGCGCGTTGGCTGCCGCGATTTGGCCAAAGAGTTCCGGGTCATCTGCGATAGGCGTGAAAAAATCCACAGTTTGGACAATGGCGAGGTCATCGGTGAGACGGTAAACGGCGGCATCGTCGTTGGTTTCAAATCCGACGATAACATTGGGATCAATTTGCCGCGGGAGACGCTTCAGGACCGCATCGAGCACGCTGGGGCTCAATTTTGCGGCGCAGCCTGCTGCTCTCGTGGTGGTGGTCAGCCGGATTTGTGCCGCCAATGGCATTTCTGCGGGGAATGGATCTGATCATTGTAGCGCAACGGAGGCGCGGGAGAGGCGCTTCGCAGGTTCCACGGTGGAGCGAAACCGAGAGTTTAGGCGTGAGCGGCGGCCGAGCGAATGGGAATCGTTATCGGCTTTGCTGTTTGAGTGGCGTTTGCGGAGAGCATGTGGCAACGGCCGTCGAAAATGGCGCCCGGTTCCATAACCAGGCAGGGCGTGTGAATTTCGCCGGTGACGATCGCTTTGGTTTGAATTTCGACTTTTCCGGAAGCTTTTATGATGCCGTCGAAATGGCCGCCGATGATTACATAATTGCCGTCGATCTGACCTTCGACTTTCGAGTGTTCGCCGAGGATTAGCGTTTCGTGCGAAACAAGATTGCCTTTCATCGCGGAATCAATGCGGAAGGTTCCGGTGGATTCAAGGCGGCCTTCGAGTTTCACGCCCTGCTCGAGAAAGCCGGTCCATTCACCGGAATCATGTCGCTTGCGGTCAAACCAACCCAGAGCCATTACGAATCCCCCATGCGCGGTCAGCTATTTTAGCACTATTTTCGCATGAGCTGATCGTAGAGGCGGGACAAATCACTATCGTCGTAGTATTCAAAGACTAACTGTCCCGGTTTGGAACCGTGGCGCAAATGAAGCAGCACGCGCGTCCCGTACTCGCGTTGTAGCTCTTCGAGCGCGGCCTTGGTGTTGGGATCTGGCGAAAAAGTCGGAGCGCCGACATGAGGTCTCGGGCCACGTGAGGCGAGACGTTCAACTTGTCGTACGGTCATCCCGCCTCGGGCGACACGTCGGGCGAGGGTGAGGCGTTCCTGGGAATCCGCAACCGCCAGCAACGCACGACCGTGCCCCGCCGTGAGCCGGCCTTCCTCGAGCAGATCTTGGATCGGGTCTTCGAGCTTGAGCAAGCGGACGGCGTTCGCTATGGTGGCGCGGTCCTTGCCGGTGCGCTCAGCCACCTGCTCTTGGGTGAGATGGAATTCGTCAATCAAGCGCTGAAAGGCGTGGGCTTGCTCGATGGGGTTGAGATCCTCGCGCTGGAGGTTCTCAACGAGGGTCATTTCGAGCGCCATTTCCTCGGGCACGTCGCGGACTACAACCGGCACACGGCTGAGGCTCGCTCGCTGGGCGGCGCGCCAGCGGCGCTCGCCGGCAATCAGTTGATAGCGATTTCGGATGCGTCGGACGACGAGAGGCTGGACGATTCCACTCGCGCGAATCGAGCGGGCGAGCTCGTCGAGCGCTTCCTCGCGGAAGCGGGTGCGAGGCTGGTAGGGGCTTGGATCAATCAGGTCAATATCGACCTGGAATAAGCCTTCACTGAGAGCTGGCGCTACCGCCGCCGCCGTTGCTGCCACTGCCACCGTCGTTGACGGGACCATCTGCCGCGTTTGCGGCGGTGCTTGTGGTGCCGGCTCCTGCAGAGGCGGCTGCTGCGGCTGAGGTGAGAGCTGGCTCGACTCCGGCTCCCGAATTAGCGCGCTCAATCCCCTGCCCAACGCGTTTCTGGGCATTTGCGATAACCTCCTTGGCGAGTTGGATATAGCTTTCCGCGCCTTTACTATGTATGTCGTAGAAAATGACCGGCATTCCGTGGCTCGGCGCCTCGGCGAGCCGTACGTTCCGTGGGATGACCGTTTCAAAAACCTGCGAGCCAAAAAAGCTCCGAAGGTCGGCGGCGACTTGCTTCGAGAGCGTAGTGCGGTCGTCATACATCGTTAGCAGAATGCCTTCAACGGCGAGAGAGGGGTTGATGGTGCGGCGGAGGCGCATCAGGGTGTCCAGCAGCTCAGAGACGCCCTCCAGCGCGAAGTACTCGCATTGGATTGGGACCAGCACCGAATCGCTGGCCGCCAGGGCATTGACAGTGAGGAGATCAAGGGACGGAGGGCAATCTATTAGGACGTAGTTGTACTTTGCGAGAACGGGGGCGATGGCGGTCTTGAGCTTGTATTCGCGATTTTCGGCTGAAACTAGCTCAATGGACGCTCCAACGAGATTCTTGTCGGACGGGATTAGATCGAGACCTTCGACCTGGGATTCTAGGGTGACTCGCTCGATGGGTTCGTCGAGAATTATGGTCTGGTAGAGGGTGCGCCTCGAGGGATCCTTCGGGAACCCTAGAGCGCTGGTTGTATTGCCCTGTGGGTCGCAGTCTATGATGAGAGTACGCTGTTCGGAAGCTGCGAGAGAGGCGCCGAGATTTACTGCTGTGGTAGTTTTTCCTACGCCGCCTTTTTGATTTGTGATTGCGATGACGCGAGCCACAAGAAAAACCCCCGAATGCGAGGGGAATTTAGCAGAGAATTCTGTGAAGATACAAGCTGTTTCACGTGGAACAAATACGGAGTGGCGGAAGTAGAGTTACCAGGAGGCGTTCTGGAACGTTTCACGTGGAACATGATTCGCTTGCGAGCGTGTTTGTCCCAACGAGAACGACACGCCTCTCGGTACCCGGAATCGTCGCTTCGGGCCGCCAACGGAATCGGCTTGATAAGGAGACTTTGGCAGAATCCTTTTGGCCGAGCCACAGAACAGCCTTGCCATCTCGATTGAGAGCACTGGAGGCCCAGGCGAGAACTGAATCGTCGATCACAACGGCACGAGCTGAGACGAAATCGAATGCTGACACGCGATCGATGACGTCCTCCATACGGCGTGAATCCACAACCACATTCGCTAATTTCAGCTCTCGGATTGCCTCAGACAAAAACGCGGCTTTCTTGAGATTGGATTCGATCAAGGTGACGTGAAGGCCTTCCAGAGCCATACGGATGGGTACGGCAGGGAAGCCAGCACCAGAGCCAACGTCGGCGAGCCGACCGTACCGTATGGGAACCTTCTCTATTGCGAACAGGCTTTCGCCGAAGTGAAAGCCCAATATCTGCGACGGATCGGTGACCGTGGTGAGCGAGATCCGACGATTCCAACGCAAGAGAAGATCAATATAGACGCGTACTTGATCGCAGAAGTGTGCGGTGATAGCAGCGGAATAGTACGATTTGAGGATTTGGGCGATCTGGACGTCGCTCGGCTGCGCTGTCGTCTTACTATGCATATAGTATTACGTTTTGGATTGTATCTTCTTAGTTCGCTTGACCTTGCAGCGACGACTTAATCATCGCGGGTCGAATTCGGCTCGGGGCGAGTATGCCAACCGTGATGTCTGCCGCGAAATGTGCGACTATTGGAGGCAATAAGCTGCCGGTCCAAACGCGGGTGCCAGCAAAGATCAAACCAACCACGAATGTGGACGCCAGGCCTCGACGGCCTTGGTACAGATGGGCGATCGCGAAGTAAATTGCGGAGCCGAAAACGCCTGCGAGGAGCGCTCCGCCTGACCAGTCTTGAAATACTCGTTGCACGAAGCCGCGATAGATCAGTTCTTCGCAGATCGCCACCGTGACGACTAACGCGAAAAACGCAAGGCGCTCCACGTCATCTTGCGGAAATAACTTGAGCGCGAGCTGTGGGAGCAATCCGTGAGCTTCGGCGGGGCGCGCGACGATGCGGCGAAGACTGATCAACTGATTTATAAGTACGAGCGCGGCTAGAGCGACAGTGACAATCATGGTGAGCGACGGATTTCCGATCGAGAAGCCGAGTTGCGCGGGGCGCAGGCCGTGCGCAGCGGCGCGCCAGAGAATAACTCCCGCAGCGAGCCACTGAAACGCGAGCGTGGAGGCATAGAGGGAGAGGCGATCTAGTTTCGTGGTGCTCGGCGATTGCATCAGTTGCCGAACGCGGCGGCGGCCAAGCAGCGGCAGCGCGATTCCGAGAAACAAGAGGATGAGGGCGAAGTCCCAGTGCATCGCGCTAAATGAAAACACTATTCGCGCGGCGTAGCAAGTTGAACGCGCGATGGGACGCGGCTAAAGGTTGACACCGCCGGAGGCGGAGCCGTATCGTTCTTGTTCCTGCGGACGACATGAAAATTTTGATCATTGGCGGCGGCGGACGCGAACACGCGATGGCGTGGAAATTGCGGCAGAGTTTGCGAGTGGAAAAGATTTGGTGCGCGCCCGGAAATGACGGCATCGCGCGCGACGCGGAATGCATGCCCTTGGGCGCAGGGAATGTGGCTGCGGCGGCAGATCTGGCTGAACGGCTCGGCGTGGATTTGACGATTGTGGGGCCGGAATTGCCGCTGGTCAATGGGATCGCGGATGAATTTGCGCGACGCGGGCTGGCGATCTTGGGTCCAGGCGGAGCGGCGGCGCAATTAGAAGGCAGCAAGATTTTTGCGAAGCGATTTATGGAGCGGCACAGAATTCCGACAGCGACGGTGCGCGGAGTTTTCGAGACGGCGGCGGAAGCTCGCGCGGCGCTCGATTTGGGGCCTTGGCCATTGGTGATCAAGGCCGACGGGCTTTGTGCGGGCAAGGGCGTGCTGGTCGCGTCCGCCGCGCGAGAAGCTGCGGCGTTTATTGAGCGGCTTATCGTCAAACGAGAATTTGGCGATGCGGGCGCGCACGTGTTGGTGGAAGAAGGGCTTGCGGGCCAAGAGCTTTCGTACATCGTGCTCACGGACGGGGAGAATTTCATTTCGCTGGCGCCGACGCGGGATCACAAACGCGCTTTTGATAACGACGAGGGGCCGAACACGGGCGGAATGGGGACTTATTCGAGCGAAGACATGCTCACCGCGGAGCTCGAGGAAGAAATTTTGGCGACGATTGTGCGGCCGACGCTCGCGGGATTGCGAAAAGAAAATAGGGAGTATCGCGGATTTTTATTTTTCGGATTGATGCTTACGGAAAATGGGCCGAAGGTGCTTGAATATAATTGCCGACTTGGAGATCCGGAGACGCAATCTATCTTGTTGCGAGCGGACTTTGATTTTGCCCGGGCGTGCGCGGAAGCGGCGAACGGGAAGCTGGATAGTTCGCAGGCGAAGTGGCTGCCGGGGGCGAGTGTTTGCGTGGTGGTGGCGTCGGAGGGGTATCCGGCGCATCCGGTTCTGGGGGCGGAGATCGTAGGGTTGGAGGAAGCGAGCAAGGTTCGCGGAGCCGTGGTGTTCCACGCTGGTACCAAAATGGAACATGGTCACTACTACACGAGTGGTGGGCGAATTCTCGGCGTTGGAGCTGTCGGAGCATCGTTGCGAGATGCCAGCCGGGCTGCGTACGACGCAGTTAGCAGGATCAGGATCCCTGGGGCTCACTGTCGGCGGGATATCGGGGCATCCGCGGGCAAGAGCAAGGCAGCCGCGAAGGCGGAGGCTTTGAATGGGTGAAGTGGCGCATCTTTTCAGGTGCTTGGTGCACCGCTTTCCCATGGAGGAGATTTCCGAGGTTGAGGCTTTGGCCGACAAGGGATTTAGGGGTTGCATTCACGGTAGGCCCGGCACCAAGCGGCAGGTGTCGTTGATGGACCTCGAGACTTTGGAGAAGCTAGGTCTGGCGCCAGGGCTTGTGAAGGAGAACATCACGATGCGGGGCGTGGATTTTCAGACGCTGAGCGCGGGACAGATATTGCGTATCGGGGGAGAGTGCGTGCTGGAGATTACCGCTCCGTGCCATCCCTGTCCGCGAATGGATGAAATTCGGATGGGTTTGCAGGAAGAATTGCGGGGGCAACGCGGGTGGCTCTGCAGGGTGGCGGTGGGTGGGCGAGTGCGCCGCGGAGATCAGATTGAAGTGATGGCGATGGCCGAGAAGACCTCTGCGGTGAGCGCATCGCCGGCGGCAGCAGACTAATTCACATAGGAGAGTTCCTGGTGGCGTCAAAACAGAAGAGTACGGATGTGCGCGTGGGGATTCTGATGGGTTCTGACACGGATTTACCGGTGATGAGCGAAGCGGCAAAAGTGCTAGAGAAATTCGGGATTGGTTACCAGATGGAAGTGGTGTCCGCACACCGGACGCCGGCGCGCGCACATGAGTACGCGACGACAGCGCTGGAGCGCGGGTTGAAAGTGCTGATCGCGGCGGCGGGCGCGGCTGCACATTTGGCTGGGGTGATCGCGGCGAACACGACGTTGCCGGTGATCGGTGTGCCGATGGGGACGAGTTCGCTCAATGGATTGGATGCTTTGCTGGCGACTGTGCAGATGCCTGGCGGGATTCCCGTTGCGACGATGGCGATTGATAAGGCTGGGGCCGTGAATGCGGCAATTTTTGCGGCGGAGATTTTGGGGCTTTCGGATCCGGCGATCGCACGAAAGCTTGTGGAACACAAAGATGATTTGGTGAAATCGGTGGAAGAGAAAAACGCGCGTTTGCAGGCGACGCTGGCCGAGAAAAAAAAGTGACATTGATTTTTTTCGGAGCGACGTTTAGTCGGGAGACGACGGTTTCAGAAGCGAGGGCGCTTCTTCTTGCTGCTCCTGCTGCGGCGCCTTTTTTGCGGTGGTAGGCCGTTTCGGTTCCGCAGGCGGCTTCAGAATCCAGTTAAAACCATCTTCGACCGTGATGGAGGCCATGGTTTGGCGGGCATTTGACGGCGACATTACCGCGAGTGCGGCGCGAAGGAATTGCGTGGCGTCCACGGAGAGAATTTTGTTGCTGTCTCCCTCGAGAAACTGATCGGCGACGTCGCGCATTTTTGCGTCGGAGTCGCAGATTTTTTCGATGCGCGGGTCTTTCTGGCGAAGCAAGTCGAGGAGTGTGGGAAGCGTCTTATCGGGCGGATACTGAAATTCTGTGAGTGTGTGCGGTTGCCCTTTTTCAGGGGGCCAGAACTGCAAATAGGTGGGATGGGAAACATGCGTGTCGTAGAAATCGATGCGCTGCATTTCCTGCTGTAGTAGATAGGTGAGCTGCCAGACTTCCGGGCCGTATCCTTGGATGTAGTCGGCGACGATGAGTTCGGCAACGGGCTCTTCGGGGGGCCAATCGAGCTTGGCGTGAAGATTGCCGGCGACGACGTTGAGGCGTTCGAATAAACCTTGGCCGACGGATTCGATGTCGGTGGCCTCGACGTTCGGTCCCGCTTGTTCGAGATGCGGACCAGCAGCTTGATTGGCAAAGTGCCCATGCAGGCGCGGCAATTCCCTATCGAGGCGAGCGAGTTCCAGTTGAGATGAGGGCGAGAACCAATCCACCGCGCCAAACATGATGCCGGCGCGCCTGATGTTCAATTCCACGGGGATGGGAGGATGGGTTTGCGGCTCGATGGGATTTTCGATCGTCGCGATGAGGATGGCGTCTTTGACTACGGCGATGATGACGCGTCCGGTGGCGAGGTTGACGACGATTTCTTCGCCGGGAGTTTCGGAAACGTCCTGGGCGGCTGCAGGTTGGGCCAAGATTAAGAGGCCGAGGGCTGACAGTGCGACGGGTCCTAGCCATTTACATGAAAAATTAAAGTGGTGAGGAAACCACCGCATAATTCGACGGTACCATAAAACGAACAAGACGTGGGGGTGCCGCGCGGCGACGGGACCGGACGCGTTGGTGTCACAAAGCGCCGGATTCTAGTAAAATTCCGAAGTACTAAACCGAACCTATTGGAAATCGGCAATAGGAATTCTGAGCGCATTAAAAGGAGGGGGTCTGAGATCCCCGAAGAGCGTCAAGCACAAGGGCAAAACGGTGGCGGGAATTATCGAGTCGCACCAGCGATTCGTGCGTGGCGATGAGAGCGGCGCGCGCGCGGATCTGGCGGGCGCGGATTTGTCGCGGGTGGATTTCGAAGGGATGAATCTGGACCTCGTCAATTTTCAGGGAGCGAACCTGGAGGGCGCGAAGCTTTATAATGTGCGGCTTTCGTCGGCGGATTTGAGCAAGGCTAAACTGCGGAAGGCCGACTTGCGCAAAGCGGATTTGACGGATGCTAACCTCAGCGGAGCCGATTTGACGGAAGCGCAGGTGGGAGGGGCGGAGCTCTTTCGCACGGATTTACGGGAGGCGATTCTGCGGCGCGCGAATTTCGGGGCGGCAAATTTCCGGAGCGCGGAGATTCGCGGGGCGGACTTTGCGGGCGCGCACTTGCAGACGACGATCTTGCGAGAGACGAATCTGGAGGGCGTGGATCTTTCTGGTTTGGATTTGAGCACAACGCTATTACCGCCTGGTTACCAGGTTGCGGCTAGCGCCAAAAAGTAGCGGCGGGCCCTGAGTTGCTGTCCACGGGGCAATGGGCGTACGAACTCTGCTTCATTTCCGATGGCTGCTGTATTCTGTCTCCACGTAACATTCAGAGATTTGACACCCCGACTGCGTCGGGGTAAACGCCGGACACAGAGGAAATCCGAGGGCACGGAGAAACTGCGATGGTTAGGTCGCTCCGTGGCATTACGTAGGAGGATGCATCGGCGTCCTCTGCGTTGAGATAAAGCGATAAGCGATGGCGAATCAGCCTTTTATTTTTGTCGAGGATTATAAAATGCCCGGCGGCTGGGTCGGCGCGGAGCAGCATGAGGAACGCGCGCGGGCGTATTGCGAGATGGCGGAGCGCGGACAGATTCTTTTTTTCCGCGAACTTCCCTTCGATTTGCCTTTAGAGGATCAGAAATTTCTACGCGAACAGGAATGGACCGAGTTGCGCATGCACAAGAACGTCTCCTATCGACCCGGCGAGGATATTTTGCGCGGCGTATCGGGGAACGCGGCGACGGTGGAGCGGTTGCATTCGATCATGCGGAACTACAGCGCGCGAATCATCGAGTTCGTCGGCAAATTTCTTGCTCCTTACAACGGAAAATGGAATTTGGATTTCGCGAGTTTTCGGCCGATGGAGGAGGAAGACCGGGATTTGCCGTTGCACAAGCGCAATGACTTGCTACATGTAGATGCTTTTCCCAGCCGCCCGACGCGCGGCGGGCGGATTTTGCGGGTGTTCACGAATTTGAATACCTCGCGGCCGCGCGTGTGGAATACGACTGAAGATTTCGGTGCGCTGGCGCGACAATTTGCGAAGGCCGCGGGCTTGCAGGAAATTGCGGAGGACGATTCGTTTCTGGGGCGCACGGTACAAAATCTGGGCGCTAAGCTTGGATTCGGCGTGGCGGGGCGGACGCCGTACGATATGTTCATGCTGCGCTTTCACGATTTTCTGAAAGAAAACGTGGCGTTCCAGGAGAATTGCCCGAAGATGCGGCTGGAGTTTCCGCCTTTAGCAACGTGGGTCGTTTTTACCGATGCCGTGGCGCATGCAGCGATGTCTGGACAATATGCGATTGAGCAGACATTTTTAATTCCGCCTCGGGCATTGGTGGCGCCGGAAGTCGCGCCGTTTCGGATTCTGGAAGAGATCGCGGGTAGGCCGCTGGTTTCGTAAGCCGCCGCAGCAGAGACAAATTCCAAGAGCCGGCGGGACGCCGGCGCTACTCACCCCGGCACTGCGATCAGGGCGTCATCCTTCCTTTTATTAGGTAATCCTGAGACGGGACGCCGAAGGCGTCTGCTACGCGATTGAAAAACGCGAAGAGCGCTGTGATGTAGACGGCTTCCGCGATTTGATCTTCTTTCCATCCGGCATCACGTAATTTCTGGGCGTCCGCGTGGGTGGAGCGGGCTGCGTCTTTGGTGATCAATTCGACGTAAACCATTAGAGCGCGCTCGGCGGGCGTTAGCCCGGCTTCCTCGAGCTTGCCTTCGAGGATTGCTGCTACGCATTGATCGGTGGCTCCCTGAACACGCAGGAAGTAGGCATGGCTGTCCAGTCAATATGGGCAGCGATTCAGGAAGGAAACGTAACTGGCGATCATTTCCTTGTGGCGGCGGGTGAGATGGCCTTCAGAGAAATGAATCTTATTGGAGAATTCGACGACCTGGCGAAGGAAATCGGGACGCGCTCCGAAACATTTGATGATGCCGGGGACTTGTTGGCGTCCGGAGGTGCCGCGCCAGAAATCGTGAGCGGCGGCGAGGTCGCCGGTGGCGTCGGCGTCTGCGGTGATGTGAATTTTTGTGCGATGCTTTTCCGAACTGGGATCGGAATTCGCGCCTGACTGTTTCTCTTTGTCGTCCATCATTGTGCGTGAATCCTCTTGGGCATTCTGTTCCAACTTCCGTAGCGTTCAAGCGAAAAGCAGATCCCTCGCTGCGCTCGGGATGACACCCACTTCACTTTGTCGCAGATTGAAAAGCCACATTTATTTTGCCACGTCAACGCCAACACTTCACGACCGGAAACGACGTCACCTACAAACGGCTGGAGCTGCGGCCTGCAAGGATTCGCGAGCCTTCATTCGGTTTGTCAAGGCGAGGGTTTTTTGATCCAGCTGTACACGGGCCATCCTGCCGCGACTACGGCGCAGCCCAGAATTGCTTCGCGCGGGCTGCGGACGGCTAGGAGCACTAGCATAACCGCCACGAGGACAAGAAAGGCTACGGGTGTCGCGGGATAGCCGGGAGTGAGAATCGTGGACGCGGATTGCGCGGGGCGGCGGCGAATGACGAAAAGGCCTGCGACCGTGATTCCGAGGAAAAGTACGGTGACAAAAAAGAAGTAGGCGATGATTTGTTCGAACGAGCCTAGCGCGACAAGAACGGCGGCCACGATTCCCTGCACGAGCACGGCGCGCGCGGGCGTGCCGAAGCGCGGGTGAACATGCGCGACGGAGTTCAGGAAGAGGCCGTCGGCGGCCATCGCGAAATAAACGCGCGGAGCGGAAATCATGAACGCCGCCAGGCTGCCTCCCACGCAGACGACCACGATAGCGGCAAAAGCGATTCCGCCGGCGTGGCCGAAAAGGACTTCGCCGGCTTGCGCGACGAAGGTGGCGCTGGAACCGACTTTTTCGATGGGCACGAGATAGATGAAGATCGCGCTGATGGCGACGTACGCGATGGTGACGGCGATGACACCGAAAGCTAGCGCGCGAGGCAGGTTGCGGCCAGGGTCGCGGACTTCGCCGGAGATTTTCGTGGCGTCCCACCAGCCGCTGAAGCAGAAGAAGGCGCCGACGGTGGCGGCGCCGAGCGCGGGGAGAAGCGGAAGCGCGCCGGCATGCGGCGCGACGAAGGGCACGAAATTTTTCCAAGAGCCGAGGCGGAAGGCGAGCGCCCAGACGGTGAGCGTGATGAGGACTGCGAATTTCAGCCAGGTGATCCAACGAAGAAATCCCGCGCTGATGCGCGTGCTGAGAATATTCAGGAGGCAGACGATCCAGATGGCAGCGATCGCGGCTAATTTTACGGCTGGCGGCGACCAGTGAAAAATGTAGCCGGCGTAGGCGGCGAGGCCGGTGGCGAATGCGGCGGTGAGGCCGGGATCGAGGACCAGCAGGCTCATCCAACCGTAGAGGAAGGCGAGGCGCGGGCCGAAGCTTTCACGCAAGTACACGTAGGCGCCGCCGGCGCTGGGAAAGCGTCCGGCGAGTTCGCCGAAGCAGAGCGCGCCGCTGAGCGACATGGCGCCGACGGCGAGCCATACGACGAGTAGCCAAAACGGGGAGCCGAGAGATTTGGCCATGTCGGCGGGAGTAAGGAAGATTCCGACGGCAATGGCTTCACCTGCGACAGCGGCGGCGGCGGAGCCCAGGCCGAGTTGGCGGCGGAGTTCCTGGTCGGGTGATGGCGCGATCTCCGCGCTGGATGAGACGACGTGGGGCAGTGGCGAATCTCCCTTTCTTGCGGGCGCGAGATTGCGATTGCGTTGGTGCCTAGTGATGGGTGGTTAGGCGGCGTTTATATTACACGCGCGGCGTCAATATACCGAACAAATGGAAAAGCGCATGGTCGTAACGGGGCGGCGAGGCAGTGATCGATTGGCTCGTCAGATCGATGGCGGACTGAAGTGCGCCGCTACAACTCCGAACCGGCGAGCGCTCGCGGAACGAGTGAAGAGTTATTTGCCGGTGGCGAATTCGGCGGAATCTTCGCCGTAGGCGTTTCCGCCGCGGGGGGAGAGGGCGCGGCGGCGCGTTTCGATGCCTAGGCGCTTGATTTTTTGGTTGAGAGTGGAGAGTGGGACCTGGAAACGCTCGGAGGCTTCGGTCTGATTCCAATTGGTGCGCTCGAGCATGTCCACGATGATGCGGCGCTCGACTTCTTCGAGGATTTCGAAGAGCGAGGGAGCGGCGCCGGAGCCGCCGATTTGTCCAGGAAGCGGCGGCAAGAATTCCGCCAGCTGGAGGCGGACGCCGCGCACGATTTCGCGTGTGCGGACCGGTTCGGGGAGCAAGTCGGCGTCCATGGATTCTTGCGTGGAGAGGACCACGGCGCGTTCGACTACGTTTTCGAGTTCGCGGACGTTGCCTGGCCAATCGTAATCCATCAAAAGCTTCATGGCGGCGTGAGTGAAGACGCGCGGCGGCTTGCCGTTGTCGCGGCAAAATTGTTCGAGAAAGCGGCTGATCAAAAGCGGGATGTCTTCCTTGCGCTCGCGCAGCGGAGGAAGATGAAGCGAGATTACGTTCAAGCGGTGGAAGAGATCTTCGCGGAAGCGGCCTTCGCGAACGAGCTTGGTGAGATCTTCGTTGGAGGCGGCGAGGATGCGGACGTCTACTTTTATGGTGTCGGTGCCACCGAGGCGCATGAATTCGCGTTCCTGGATGACGCGCAGGAGTTTGGCCTGGGTTTCGGGGCTGACCGTGGAGATTTCGTCGAAGAAAATCGTGCCTTGATCGGCGACTTCGAAGAGGCCTTTTTTCGAGGCGATGGCGCTGGTGAAAGCGCCTTTCACGTGGCCGAAGAGTTGGGATTCGAGCAGGTCCACAGGGATGGAGCCGGTGTTGACGGGGATGAAAGCTTTATCAGCGCGGGCGGAGGCGGAGTGGATAGCTTTGGCGATGACTTCTTTTCCGGTGCCGCTTTCGCCGGAGATTAAAACCGTGGAGCGGGATGGCGCGACCTGAGTGACCAGATCGAATACTGCTTGCATTTTGTCACTTTTGCCGATGATGTTGGGGAAATTGTAGCGTTGCTTCAGGGCGCGCTTGAGCTGGACGTTTTCATCGCGCAGACGGCGGCCTTCGATGGCCAGAGAAATTTGCGCGATGAGTTCGTCATTGGACCAGGGCTTGGTGATGTAGTCCTGCGCGCCGCCTTTGAATGCCGCTCGAGCCATATCAATCGAGCCGAAGGCGGTGATTAGAATGATGGAGAGTTGCGGATCGCGGCGGCGAATTTCACGGAGGAGTTCGAGACCATTGCGATCGGGAAGGCTGACGTCGAGCAGCATGAGATCGAAAGGATGATCTTCGAGTTGGCGCAGGCCGGCCTCTCCGGTTTCGGCCAGAGTCACTTCAAAGCTTTCGGAGGTTAAGAGTGCTTCGAGACCTTCTCTGATTTCGACTTCGTCATCAACAACAAGAATAGAACCTCTAGGCATGAACTGGCTTCCTGGCTACGGGAAATTCCAGGCGGAACGACGTCCCCTTACCCGGTGTTGAGCGCACGTCTACTTTCCCGGCGTGCTCCTTGATGATGCCGTAGCTCACCGAAAGACCCAACCCGGTGCCCCTGCCGGTGGCCTTGGTTGTGAAGAATGGATCGAAAATGCGATGGAGATGCTCGGGTGGAATGCCCGAGCCTGTGTCTGTGACTTCAATTTCAACGGAACCATTTTGCGCGGCAGTGCGGACTTCAAGCATGCCACCCTGCGGCATGGCGTCGCGCGCGTTCATGAAAAGATTCAGGAAGACCTGTTGCAGGCGCGTGATGGAGCCCAGGACGGGCGGCAACTGCTCGCGATAATTTTTGACGACGTTGACCTGCGCGGTCTTGAAAGGATGCTGGACCAGCGTCAGGGTTTCCTCGAGGATATTGTTGATGTCCACTTCGATAAATTCGGCGGCGCCGGTGCGCGAGAAATTCAGAAGGTTGTTGACGATTTCGCTGGCGCGGAAGGTTTGCTTGACGATGCGCTCGATAGTTTTCTGGCGCGGATCGTCGGAAGGAATTTGTTTGGCGAGCATCTGGATGTAATTCGAGATGACGGCTAGCGGCGTATTCACTTCGTGGGCGACGCCGGCGGCGAGCAATCCGAGGGAGGTGAGCTTCTCGGTCTGGACCATTTGTTCTTCGAGGCGAACGCGCTGGGTGATGTCGTCGAGAAGGATCAAGCGGCCGAGGCGAGCACCGCTTTTGCCGACGAGCGGCGCGATGGAGGCGTTGACTACGAGATGATTGCCCGCGCGCGTATGCAGATGGAATTTGTAGATGCCCGAAACGTGATCGCTCGCGGCGCGCGAGGAAATTTCGGCGACCAAATCCTGCGGTAGGACGTCATGAAGTTTGCGGCGCAGCGCTTCGGAGCGCGAAATAGCCAGGAGGTCTTCGAGCTGCGGGTTCCAGGACTCGATGCAATCTTCGAGATCGACTGTGACGACCCCGATCTTCAGAGATTCGACGATATTCTCGCTGAAATCTTTCAGGCGCTCGATCTGCATGGCTTTCTGCTCGAGCGAGTGATAGAGGCGAGCGTTTTCGATGGCGATGGCGACGTATCCGGCGATGGTGAAAAGCAGTTCGAGGTCGTCGCTCGAGAGGTAGTCGCCGTCCACGGTCTTACCCAGTCCGAGGATTGCGACGGAGCGTTCGCGGAAACGGCAGGGGATGAAATAGTTCAGGTCGAGTTCTTCGAGAGTGCGCTGGACGGGTTCGGATTCCTCGGTTGCTGCGCGCGCGGATTCAAAGAACAGACAGCCGCGGGCGAAGGCTGGGCGGGCTGGGTCCAAAAACGAAAGATCGAGAGGACCTTCCGGGCGCAGACCCATGGAACGGGAGAGGACAAAGCGGCCCGGAGCGGCGGGGTCCTCGAGGAAAATAGCGAGGCGATCCACGAGCAGGGTTTGCGAGACGCGGTCGAGCACGGAACCGACGAGAGGCTCAAGGCGGACTTCGTTGGTCAACGCACGGCCGAATTCGATTAAGGTACGGCGATAATCGAGGCGATCGCGATAGAAAAAACGGTCGAGGCGCGTCTGCACCCATTCGCGCAGCGGTTCGATCAGGAACGCGGCGACCACGATGGCGATGATGCCGCCCGCGGGGCCAGTGGAAAGTCCTGGGCGATGAAAGAGTTCGCCGATCAGGGCGATCACGGCGAAATAGATGCCGACGACAGCGGCGGTGGCGAAAGTGTAAGAGAGGCCTCGCTTGAAAATGATGTCCACATCCATCAGGCGGTAGCGGATGATGGCGTAGCCAAAGCAGAGCGGGATGAGCGCGAGCGAGTACACCGACAATTTCATCCACGGCGGCGGCACCATGCCGGAGACGTACGGCACAATATAGAACAGCGCGAACGGCAGACTGCCGGCGAACGCGCCGGCGGTTACCCACTTCAATTGCTGGCGCAATACCCCGCTGGGGGCGCGGCGGAAACTGAAAAGAAAAATGAAGGCGGCGATGACGAAATAAATTCCGAGATTGGCTTGTTCAATTTTATCGAGCCAGTAGCGCGTTCCAATGGCGGGCAGGAAATCCAGCGTACCGGTAGCAATGAAGAGATGAAGAAGGAACAGCGCGAACGGAAAAGCGTATACGGCCAAAAGCTTGGGCCAGAGGCGGCCACGACGCTCCGGAAAAACGAGAGCGAAATGCACGAGCAGGGCGGGCTGAAGGAGCAGCGCGACGACGTTGGCCCAGTAGATGATCCAATCGAAGGAGTTCAGCTTGCCGCTGTAATGAAAGCTGTATAAGACAAACGAGACCAGGCAGAAGACGTAGAAATGGATCGCGCGGGGCGCGTTCCAGCGGCGGACGAAAATGAAGAGGCCGATGAACAGATAGAGAAGCGCGGTGATGCGCAAATAATTTTCAATGGACGAAGGGTTTTCCTGCGGCGCTGTGACCAGCGGAGTTTCGAAGGTGCGGCCGTCGCGACGCAGTTCGTAGCGGATTTCGGTCCACGGGCCGACGTGGAAGAGGACGCGAGTGACGTCCGTCGCGCGATGAATGGCCATGCCGCGGACGGATTCGACGATATCACCCTGTTTGATGCCGGCTTTGGCGCCGGGCGAATCGGTGACGACGTGCCAGGCGGTGACGCCCTGGGCAGAGTCCATCCAGGTGACGCCGTCATCGGGGAGAACGAAGTTGGAACGCTGCTGGTAGTTGAGAACCGCGAATACGACGGCTGCCAATGTGAGGAGCGCCAAAATCACCGCTCCTAGACGCATTCGCAAGCTATCGTTCATGCAAGTACACCAATATCCTTCGTGCAAGATATATTAGCACGTCAGGTTCCAGCGAATCACAGATTCCAATTTGCGTAAGATGCTTATTTACTTAACGTTATGAACACAGACCAATGCCGAATCTGAGTGAATCCTATTTGTGGAAGATGGCGTCCCGATTCCCGTATGCGGCAAATCGCTTAAAACTGGAAGCTTAAGCCGCCTCGGAAGAAGCGATACGTGGGTACCAGAACGACCTGGCCGTCGGTCGTGGCGAGGGTGACATACCCTTGAGCCAGCAAGTTGCCGCAATCGGCCAGGATCTCGGCATGTCCGGGGATGAAGCCGGGGAGCTTCTGGCGAATCTGGATGCTCAAGTACGGATCCAGGTGGTAGATGGACTCGCCGTAGGAATCCTGCTGGGAGACCGCCGACCCGCTGATCCATTTATAGCCGGAGACGATTTTGGTACCCGTGCGCGGGATCTTGGCCGTGAAGCGGGCGGCAGCGCTAGCGCGATACTGGGTGGCCAATTCGTTGCGCAGCGCGGCCTCGACGGGACTCTCATTCGGCGCCAGAACTCCGCCATAGGCGTAGATCATGGTCATATCGAGATTGCCGGCAAGCTTCTGCTGGTAGACGAGCCGCGCCCCGACGGAACTCATTTCTCCCGCGTCGTAGGCAAACACGTCAGAAAAATAGTCTGGGAGAAAGTCTGGTCCCGAAATGTTACCTCGCCCGAAGACGGCGGTGTGGCTGGAGCGATCGTGGAAAACAGCGGCAGTGATGCTGGCTTTCTTGTTGAGGTCATGCTCGACCGCGATTTCCTCGTGCATGTTGTCTTCGAGGACGGGGTGACCGCCGTGGAGCAGCAGAGTCGGAAAAGCGTCGAGTTGATTCAGAGTTGACTGCAAATCGCCGGGAGCGCCGGCGGAATCCTGCCAGGTGTTGGTGCTGACCAACATGGAGGCTTGCCAGGTCGGGTTGATGCGCACAGCCACCTCGCCGCGCGGGCGGAAACTGGTGGTAGTTCCCTGCAGACCGGCAGCGATGAAATCGCCGCCGTAGCGGATGCTGACGTGGTCGCCGAGCTGGAACGAGGAATCGTGCGACATGCGCAGGCCGCGGAAGCTGGGGCCCGCAGCGCCGAGGCGCGATTCGCGCAGCAGAAGAGTGGTTACGGTTCCGGAGTTTGAATCACCGGAGGGGAGCCACTGCGTGACGAACCCGCCAGCTTCGGAAGTGCCGGAATAACTAAACTGGCCGGCCATCAAGAGGCTGCCCAGATCGCCCAGACCGTAGTCGTAGGCGAAGGCAGTGCCCGGTGAATCGGCGACGTTGGAAATTGAGCCCGGATGGTCCCCGCCGGAGGAGAATTCGACGCGAGTGCGGTCCTGCTGATTCTGCGAATTATCGTAATGGTCGGAGCGCACCCCGAGAGTTACATCGCCATCCTGCCAGCGCAGAACGGGGCGAGTGGCGGCGGAGGCTCGCAGCACCCAACTCCATTCGTCGGAAGACACTTGCTGATCCGGCTGGCGGCGCAATTTCTCGAAAGAAGTGAAGACCGAGCCCAGCACGATTTCCAGGAGCGTCGTGTGCTGGTTGCTGACTTGAATATCTTGTTCGATTACGGGGAGAAAGCCCGCGAGGGTCACTTTGACGGAATACAGGCCGGCGGGCAATGTGACGGTAGAAAATCTGCCGCGATCATTGGTGAGGAGTTGAATGGAGAGGTTGCTGACGAGCTGATCGGCGGTGACTACTACAGTGGCGCCCATTTGAGGGGTGCCGGCGGAATCAACCACCAGACCCGTGATTTTGCCCGTGTTCGGCGCAGCAGACAAATTCGCCGGAATCGCACACAGGCCCAGGCCCAACATGATCCCGAGGCCCAAAGCGCGAATCATCGAGCGATTCACGGAGTTTTACCTCCCTTGCGGTTGCGGCGAGGAGCCGGCAGCCCGAACGGTGAATTCGGACACCGGGGTGATGGTTTTCTTAGCCAAATTGTCGGTGACGGCAACTTCCAGCTTGTACTTTCCCGGCGAAAGAGAGCCCAGGGTGATTACGTTCTCGAGCGTGAGTTCCTGACCGTGCTCGGGCAGTTTGTCATCGCCGAGGTCAAACTTGAGCACGGGGTTAGTGTCTTTGTCTTTCGTCACGCGATACTGCACGGTGGCGTCGGGCTTGTGCGTTTTGTCGTCCACTTTCAAATTGTAGACTTGCAGGAAAACGCCCATGCGATCGTTGGCGTTGAAGATGGCGTCTATGCGCGGACGCACTTTGACGTCGCCGAGGACGAATTGTCCGAGGCCGATGTCCTTGGAGGAAACGCGAAGGATTTCGTCGGCGAGAATCAGAGTGCTGGAGGAGAGGCTGTCGTCTTCGAATCGCGGAACGGCCAGGCGAGTATTCACGACGCCGACGTTGCCGTTATTGATGTCTTTCAGCACGATGTCCAGGCGATAGAGGCCAGGCGTGAGCGGAATCGCCTTTTGGTAGATCGAAGCGGTTCCCAGAGATTGCTGCAGCAGCGCGGCGGGAACGTCGCGGCGAACGGTGTCTTCAAATGTATTCACAATGCGGCCGCTGAGGCTGGTGACCCGGCCAAAGAGATTCACGGAGGCGGAGTCCACGCCATTTTTTTCCTGGAAGCTCAGCTGACGCGTCGGGATTTGAATCGTGATGGGTACGAGGACAGTGTCCGAAGTGATGCGCAGAAAATCGGTGCGATATTGAAATTTAATCTGGTCGCGGACGAGGCGCGAGGTGACGACGGCTTCGAGGTCCTTGAATTTTACGGGCGGAGCTTGCTGGATTTTCGCGTAGAGATCGAGACGCGAGAATTCCTGCATGGTTTCGGGCAGCATGCCCAGAGGCGCGGCCATGTGCGTGCCGTCGGTGTTGTTAAAGCGATCGGTCTTGCTGGCGAGGCCCATGGATTCCATTTCGGTGAGGCCGGCGCCGGGGACGTAGGTCAAGGCGTCCTTTTCGCTGGGGTCCATGGTGAGGTGATACTCACCGCTCATGCTGGGGTCAACGAATTCGAGTTCAACGTTCTCACCGATGCCTTCGAGATAGCGATAGCGCCAATCTTCGAACGGATAGGTAGAAGTTTCGCCGCCACCTTCTTCCGCCGGACGATCGTAACTGCCGCCCGATGGGTGGGACTGAATTTCGTCGGGAGGACCCCACATGATGTAGATTCTGCCGCGATCAGTCTTCCAGCCGGGGATGCCGGAAGAATAGTGTTCGTTGGCGTAGGCGATGCGGCGGTAATGCTCTTCTTTAAAAGTGTTTTCAGCGGAGTCGGGGTCGGGATTGCGGCGCTGCCAGAAGGCTTCGATGAATTGTTCGCGCTCTTCGTTGGTTTGCAAATGGAGGAAGGCGCTGCGCTCTTCGGGGGAGATGATGTAAACGACGTCTTCGTTGAGCCATTTCTTGTATTGGGAATCGAGTTCGTTGAAGAGATCTTTGTCGCGTTTGGAACGTTGCTTGGCAGCTTGCTTTGCAGTTTGTTTGTCGTTTTGGTTTGGTTGCGGATTTTGTTGGGATTCGCCCTGCGCGAATGCACCAGGCACGCACACCAAGCCGCAAGCTAGCGTGGCGAAAAGAAACACCTTGACCCCAAAACGCATCGTTTACGCCTTTTCCCCGAGGGCCAAAATTTTAACCTGTCCGCTGGTACAGGTCAACCAAACTTTCCCCCCGTGGCCACTTGGTCCATTGGAACCCTCGACTTAGTGGCGGGTTGCCTTGGAGTTGCGAATATGTGGGCCCAAGCGGTACAGGCTGGCAGTAGGCGCGACGCGCGCTGACGGTGCGTTCCCTGGCGAAGGGACTGCAGACGATTTTGGCGCAGAGACCAATGCCGGTACGCTACCTTCGCGAGAATCTGATAAACTTGGAGTGAGATAGAATTCGCCACGGCTCCTTCGACGCGGAACGGCGATGCTGCTTCGGCAGGTTGGGTCCAGCGGTTCGTAACAAAAGTCGCGAGCAGCCGAGGGCACGGACCTCCGAATTATCATATTGACGCCTGCCATTCTGTCCGCGCGAGCGTCTAACCGGGAAACATTTAGAGCTGCGGGCACGTATTCAGTAACGAGGATGGGGTAGTTTTGTCACCCCGCAAGAGCAGGTCTAAGGGTTAAAGCAATGAAAACATGGCAGAAATCTGGAATAGGTGTGGGTGTCGTCCTCGTGCTGGGGGGAATATCCTGGTTCAGCATTTACCAGGTAAATAAGGGCGTGGTGACGGTCCAAACGGGCAAGGTCGTGAAGGAAGACCTCACGTCCATCGTGACCGCA
Source organism: uncultured Acidobacteriota bacterium (assembly GCA_963804625.1). Lineage (GTDB taxonomy): Bacteria > Acidobacteriota > Terriglobia > Acidiferrales > UBA7541 > Palsa-295. The sequence goes on from CAWDRJ010000002.1 coordinate 156,312, forward strand.
TCGGGCGAGATCCGGCCGAAGAATTATACGAACGTCGAGGGCGAAGGCATCGGTAAGATTACGCAGATTGTGGTGAAAGAAGGCGATCAGGTCAAAAAGGGCGACGTGCTGCTGAAGCTGGAGAACATTCAACCAGGCGCGGACGTGGCGGCGCAAGAGGCGGCGATTGACGCTACCGAAGCGGGCGTGCGGGCGTCTGCGGCGAATTACGATTCGGCGGTGGCAACGCTGGCGCAGCGGCAGGCGGACCTGGAAAAGGCGCGATTTGATTGGCAGCGCAGCCAGCAGCTTTATAAGGAGCAGTTGATCGCCAAGTCCGATTACGATGCGACGAAGGCAAGTTACGATGGCGCGGTGGCGGCGTTAAGCGCCAGCAAAGCACAGGTGGATCAGACTCGCGCGGCGCGGGAGCAATCGCGGTACAACCTGAATCAAGCGACTGCGGTGCTGAAGCATACCAAGGATGTGCTACGTAAAACTACTTACGTGGCGCCGATTGATGGAATTGTGAGTTACATCGCGGTGCGCGTGGGAGAGAACGTGGTGCCCGGCATTCAGAACACCGAGGGCAGCATGTTGATGACGATTTCGGACATGAGTGTGGTGGGCGCGGAAGTGAAGGTGGATGAGACAGACATCACTAACGTGAAAGACGGCGACGTGGCGGATGTCTCGATAGACGCGCTTCCCGGGAAAATTTTCAAGGGGCGGGTGACGCAGGTGGGCGACGAGGCAATCTTGCGATCGTCGGGCCTCGCGGCTACGACGCAGACTACCGCCAATACGCAAGAAGCGCGGGATTTCAAAGTGGTGGTGACGTTGGATAGTCCGCCGGACGGGCTGCGGCCGGGACTTTCGGCGAGCGCAAAAATTCAAACCGCGCACAAAAAGGGCGTGCTGACGATTCCGATTCAGGCGCTGGCGGTGCGCACCAAGGCGGATATTGAAGAGGCGGAGAAAGGGAATGGAGGCAACGTCACACTGGCGGCGTCCAAGCCGCTGGCTACGGGAGATCCGCAACAAAAGATTGATGTGCAGGGCGTCTTCGTAGTGCATGGCACGAAGGCGGACTTCGTTCCGGTGACGACCGGAATCACGGGCGTGACGGACCTGGAAATCACGAGCGGATTGAAAGACGGCGATGAGATCGTGATTGGCAGTTACAAATCGCTGCGCACTTTGCGGCCGGGCGCCAGCGTAAAAGTAGATAATTCCGCGCCGAAACGCGATGATTCGGTAACCTAGGCGAGGAGATCGAGGAGCACGTGCCAATGGCCGTGGAAGACGTGAGCGCCCCGCAGGGTTACCGGCAGGACCTCGTTGACACGGGCATCGTAATTCAGACGCAGGAACTGTGGAAGACGTACGAGATGGGAGCGGAGCAGCTGCACGCGCTACGTGGCGTGCATATCGAGATTCACAAGGGCGAGTACGTCGCCATCATGGGGCCTTCCGGTTCCGGAAAATCTACGCTGATGAATTTGATCGGATGCCTGGACACTCCCACGAAGGGGAGCTACTGGCTGGCGGGACGGCTGGTGAGCCAGTTGGACGATGACGAGCTGGCTTACATACGGAACAAAGAGATTGGGTTCGTTTTTCAGACGTTTAATCTATTGCCGCGCGCGACTGCTTTGCACAACGTTGAACTGCCGATGATTTACAATGGGACGGCGTCCGAGGAGCGGCTGGAGCGCGCGAAGAAAGCGCTGAGTCAGGTGGACCTGGCGGAGCGCATGATGCACAAGCCCAATGAACTTTCCGGCGGACAGCGGCAGCGTGTGGCGATCGCGCGGGCTTTGGTAAATAATCCGTCGATCTTGCTGGCGGATGAGCCGACGGGAAATCTTGATTCGCAAACGGGCGAAGAGATCATGGCTTTGTTTGCTCGCCTGCACGAGCAGAAAAACACGATCATCCTGGTGACCCACGAAGCGGAGATTGCGGCGCACGCGCATCGCGTGATCCGGTTGCGCGACGGTAAAGTGGAACGCGACGAACGGACCCGTTAGACGACCTCGCTGCGGTCACGTAACGAAAGCCCGCTGTTTTTTCAGAATATCCACTTATCAAGAATCGAACTCAACTTCGAAGAGTCGGCGGGACGCCGGCGCTACTCGCGGACTTCGCACATAAGTGCGAGGAGATTTTTGTCTGGATCACGGAAGAATGCCATCCAGAGGTCGTGGTCTGGCATTTTGGCGATTAGGTGAGGTTTTTCGACCAGGTCGGCGCCGTGCGCAAAGAGCGAGCTGTAGGCGCGGTGGATGTCTTCCACTTTGAAATAAATCACGGAACTTCGGACGGCTCCTTCGCGCTCGCCAGAATTGTCTTCGGGAACGTCCAGCATCAGGCGCACGCCGGCGCAATCGAAGAAAGCGAGATTGGGCACCTGGAACAGGAATTTCATTCCCAACGTGTCGCGGTAGAACGGGACGGCGCGCTCGAGATTCGTCACGGGAACGGCGATTTGACCGATGACTCCCAGGTGTAAAGGGACTTGTGGCATGGAGATATTTTCCTGGCGGCGGGCTGGGGGAACTATTCTAGCGTTTAATTCGAGAAAAAGTTACGGGCGAGGAATAAAACATTGGCGGGGCGTTCGGCGAGGCGGCGCATGAACCAGGGGTACCAGAAGGAGCCGTAGGCGATCAAAACCGCGGAGCGATAGCCGGCTTGTGCGAGACGCAGTTGTTCGGCGCGCTGAATGCCATAGAGCATCTGGAATTCGAGTGGGGCTTTCGGGACGCCTTGGGATTCTGCCCATTCAGTAATTTTCGCGATCAGCGCGCGATCGTGAGTGGCGATAGCGGCGCGAACGCGCGCGCGGCGGGCTTCGGGACTGAGCAGGCGCTGCGCGAGGTGAAGGTAATTTTCGTCCACGTCCTTTTTCACGGGGTAGGCGATTTCCGCGGGTTCGTTGTAAGCGCCCTTCACCAGGCGAATGGCCGCACCCATGGGGATTAGCGCGTCCAAATCTTTCTCGGTGCGGTACAGGTATGCCTGCAGGCAGATGCCGACGTTTGCGTGAGCCATGCGCGCGCGGCGGTAGAGCTCGAGCGTGGCGTCCACGTACGGGCTTTGTTCCATGTCTATCCAGAGAACTTTTTCCGGCGGAGTGTTGGCGACAAGCGCTGAGAGGTTTTCGTAGCACAATTTGGCGTCGAGGTCGAGGCCGAGCTGCGTGAGCTTCACCGAGATTTCGGTAGGAAGTTTCGCGGTGAGAATGCGATTGGTGACGTCGAGATAATGCTGCGTGACGTGAGTGGCTTCGTCGCGGTCAGTGATATTTTCGCCGAGATGAGTTAGCACGGATTGAATGCCGCTGGCGGCGAGCGTGTGCGCGGCGGCGAGCGCGTCGTGAACGTCTTCGCCGGGCATGAAGCGCGTGACGGTGCGGCGCATGAATCCGAAACGCGGCGCGTGTTCGCGCATCCACGGACTTTGCGAAGCCATCAGAATTCCGCGCCGCAGCAAACCCATTGCCGTGTGCCTCTTTTCGGGTACCGATTATTGTGGCGATGAAAGCGTTTTGATCAGCCGGTAGTAGAAATCCACGCCATCGTAGAACGACGCGACGCGAATGCGTTCGTCGCGGCCGTGCGAGCGATCGTCATCCACGTCCATGAACAAGCCGGGGAGGCCGTAAGTAGGCAGCCCGGCGGCGCGAGAAATTGCGCCATCGCTTGCGCCGGCGTCCATCACCGGGACGATCGGAACGCCGGGCCACATTTCGTTGGAGACTTTTTGCAGCGCGCTCATCAAGTCCGGACGCAGCGGCGAGGGCGGATTCGGAATGCCGCTGGAGGCCAAGCCCGTGGCGTGCGTGACCACGATTTTTGGATTGTCGATAACTTGTACCAGCGCGGCTTGAATTTCGTCCGGCGAATGGCCGGGCATGATGCGGCAATTCACGTTGGCGCGGGCCATGCCGGGCAAGGCGTTATTGGCGTGGCCGCCTTCGAGGCGAGTGGCAACGCAGGTGGTGCGCATACGAGCGTTGTAATACGGAATCTCGGACAAGCGGGCGAGCGCGGCGGGATCGGGCGGATCCTGGAGGATGGCTTTCATGTCCGCGCCGGTTTGCCCACCGAGGATTTCTGCTTCGCGTGCGAAATAAGTGCGCGTGACTTCATTCAATTCGAACGGAAATTGGTAGTGCTGGAGGCGCGTGAGGCCTGCGGCGAGCTCGTAGATGGCATTTTCGGAGGTCGGCAGCGAGCTGTGGCCGCCGGGATTGGTGACTCGCAGATCGTAGTCCTGATAGAGCTTTTCGCTGGCCTGGATGCCGACAAGGATGCGCTTGCCATTGTCGAGTTCGAAATCGCCGGCATCGGGATTGATGACGTATTCCGCTTCGATCATGTCGCGGTGATTTTTGAGCAGCCAGTCCACGCCGTTGGAGGTACCGCCTTCTTCATCGGCGGTGAGCGCGAGGATGAGGTCGCGGTCGGGTTTGTAATTTTCCTGCTTCAGGCGAATGAAGGTGGTGACGAGAAATGCGTCGCCGTCTTTGATGTCGCCCGTGCCGCGGCCGTAGTAGTAGCCGTCTTGTTCGATGAATTGGAAGGGATCCATGGACCAATCTTCGCGGCGCGCTTCGACCACGTCGAGATGGCAGATGAAGAGAATCGGTTTTTGGGCGCCGGTGCCATGAATGCGCGCGACCAGATTGCCTTTGCGCGGATTGGGGCCGAGGACCTGAACGTCGTCGGCGGGAAAGCCGGCATCGAGAAGGCGTTTGGCCATGGCGTCGGCCGCGACGGTGGTGCTGCCCACGGAATCGGTGGTATTGATTTCGATCAGCTGTTTAAAAATGTCGTGCGAGAGCTGCTTGGTTGCGTCGTTGACCTGTGCCGGCAATGTTCCGGCGGCGAAGATGCACACCCACACGGCGATTGCAAAGCGGGGCGAAAATTTCATTTGTTCTCCCAGGAAATGGACGATTGAGACTAGCAGACCCGGGTGCGACGGTCAAAATGGCGGCGGCGAGAAAGGTGTATCTTTCGGCGATTCGAGAAGGAAGATCGCGTAGCGATAGACTTCGAGTTTGGTGACGTCGTTGACTGCGCCGGTGACGAAGATTTCGCTGAACGCGGCGTGGACGATGTGGGCCTGACCTTCGGGCAGCAGGCCGAGCAGTTCGCCGAAGCGATTTTTGGCTTGGGAGAATTCGTCGGATTCGTCGGGAGTCAGCGGACGCTTGGTTTCGCTTTTCTGCGTGTAGCTTTGATAGAACTCGTAGCGGAATTGTTTTTCGTATAGCGCGGCGTAGGCGGCTTCCGGCGTCCCGGGCGTTTTGTCCGACGCGGCGAGCGCCTTGGCGGTGAAATCGTCCAGCGCCTTCTGAAAATCGCCGAAATTTCCTCGCGCGCCCATGAGCGGGCCTTTGCGGCTCTTGCCTAGAACCGCTGCGACGTGAGTGGTGCGAGCGTCGTAACATTTTCCATAGGTTGCGATGGCGCCGAGGGTGATGGAGGTTTTGTCTGCGCCTACGCCAGCGGATTTCTCGTTGAAATACGTGATCCATTCTTGCGAGCTTTTTTGAAGGATTTGCGCGCAGGTGAGGCCGAGCCGATCGGGTTCGCCAGGTCTGGGCCGTGGGGGGTGCGTCTGCGCGACGATTGCCTGCGCCAGCCCAAGCGAAATCAATACGGTCAGAAATATCTTCATCTGCGTTCACCTCTCGATTCCTTGCGCGCTATTGAGAATCCGCGAACTTCAAATCAAACAGATCCAGCTCCTGTTCGAGCCGGCGCAAGACCTGGTCGCCGATTTTGTTGTTATTGCGCAGATTCAGGAGCGTCGCGCGCTGCAAGGCCCGGATTTGCGCAGAAAGTTCGCGGTAACGCTCGTAATCCTGCGGGCGGTAGCCAGTGTCAACTGCGTGATCGCCCGGCAGAAGATTTAAATGATGCTGCTGCACCCGGATTAGTTCGTCGTAGACCGGCTTGAATTCCGGCGGGTCCGTGTCGCGTGCGTGTTCGAGATAGGCAAGCGCGGCATCAATCATCGCGTAACGCGCCTGCTCTTCTTCTGGGTTGCGCGTGACCGCGCTGGACAAACCCAGGCGGCGAATGATGAACGGCAACGTCAGGCCCTGGAGCACAAGCGTCACAAAAATTACGCAAAACGTGAGGAAGATGATGACGTTGCGTTCGGGAAACGGCGTGCCATTGTTCAGGAACTTCGGGAGCGAAATTGCTGCGGCGAGGGCGACGACACCGCGCATGCCGGTCCAGCCAATTACGAAGATGTAGCGCGGATCGGGCAATGATTCTGGCTGGTGAAACAGACGCCGGCGAATCCAATTGGACGCCCAGCCGCCGGGATAAACCCAGACCAACCGAAGCAAAATCACGACGGCGCTGAACAACAGGCCTGTGACCAGCAGACGGCTGAAGCTGATGGTGCGGATTTCGGCGAGGACGTTGGGCAATTGCAGGCCGATGAGGATGAAGACGATTCCGTTCAGCACGAAGCTGAGTGTTTCCCAGACGGCGGCGCCCTGGAGGCGAGCGCGCGTGGAGAAAAAAAGCGAGCTGCGGTGGCCGAGATAGATGCCGCAGGCAACCGTGGCCAGTACGCCGGAAGAATGCAGGCTTTCGGCGGTGAGGTAGACGACGTACGGAGCGATCACCGTGATCGTGATTTCTATTGGTGCGTCTTCGATCCGGCTTATCACCCACGCAACGAACGCGGCCAGCGCCAATCCGATGAGAATGCTGCTGCCGATCAGATAAGCGAGGCGCAGCATGCGTTCGGAGAACGGGGGCGCGTGGCCGGTGACCACAATCGCGATGGTGATTTGTAACGCCAGCAAGCCGCTGGCGTCGTTGACCAGGCTTTCACCTTCGATGATGTCCGTGATTCTTTGCGGGAGGCCGAGGCGGCGGCCGATGGCGGTGGCGGCGATCGCGTCCGTGGTGCAGACGACCGCGCCCAGAACGAGACCGAGCTGCCAGGTGAAGTGCGGCAGAATCCAGCGCGAGGCGATGGCCACGCCGTAAACCGTGAAGCTCACAAGGCCCAGCGCGAGCATGGAAATGCTCACGAGGTTGTAGCGAAAATCGCGCCAGGAAGTTTGCGCGGCCGCGGCGAAAAGCAGCGGGGGAAGAAAAAGCAGGAATACTACGTTGGGATTCAACTCGATGTGCGGCATGCGCGGTAGCAAACTGAGCACCAGGCCGGCGATTACCAGCACGATCGGATAAGGCGTCTTGAAGCGCTTGGCGAGTACCGCCAGAGTGACGACGCACACCAGCAGCAACAGAATGATTGGTTCAACGCGTTGGATATTTTGGCCGTACATGGCGCTGCCGGACGATTACGATATCGCAGATGGGAAGTTCGGGCACGCACTTCTGGGCTCGTCTTTTTTTTGGCACGGCTCGGTTGGGAAATTCTAGCGGGGCTTATTTCCGGCGGGCGCGTCGAGAGTTTGGCGGGCGAAGGAGAGCGCGTTCCAGCAGGAAATCGATGGCGCGGCCGAGGCGGCGGATGCGCGTCTCGGTCCCCTTCGCGGAGTCGAACCAGGCGATGAAATGGCGGCGGTGGCCTGCCGGGAGTTCTTCGAAGGCTTGGCGCGCTTTGGAATGTTCTTTTAGCGCGGCGCGCAGGTCGGCGGGGACCGGTAGCTCGCGCGAGGCGAGATCGAGCCGGAGCTCGACGCTCACGACTCCGCCCACATCGGCGCGTGCGGCTTTACGCAGTGCGGTATTGATCTGAATGCGATAACGGCCCCCGCCGGCGGGCGTGAGGGTTACGCGCGCGGTGCGTCCATTCACGATAGCGATGACCGGAATGTATTTTGGCCTGGCGGGTTTTGGTGATTTTGGCGGCTTGTGCTTCGCGTTTGTCGGTGAGTGTTTGCTGGTGTGGAGCTGTTTGGTCAACGCGTCCGCGATTTCTGGCGGCACGTCCACGTGGCGCATCATCCAGATTTTGTAAATCGTCGCGAGAAATTTGTGCGCTTGTGGGGCCATCGCCATTAGTGTTGCGGGATATCGCCGCAAACACTTTGCGGCGCTCATGATGCCGCGGATTCACGGCAATACGTAGATCTTGGAAGCTGCTGCGGTCCGCGTAAGACGAATTCGCGAATCTGTGGACGACTTCGAGACAGAGGAGACATTGGCGCGTGGCCTACGGAAGCTCCACTAGAAACCGCAGGGAAAGGATCGCCACCACTTCTCAAGAATCTAGCGTCGAGCACAAATAAAAAAAGGCCGCGAACGCTTTGGGCGTTGCGGCCTTTTGATTTTAATCCTGGCGGTGACCTACGTTCCCGCGTCGTTTCCAGCGCAGTATCATCGGCCCGGCAAGGCTTAACTTCCGTGTTCGGGATGGGAACGGGTGTGACCCTTGCGGTAAGACCACCAGGAAACTTGTAATCGAAACTCGAGATCGGAATTCGCAGCGGGGCGCGAAGGCCTGGCCGCGAAGCGATGCTCAAAGTTTCGATGAGCAACTGAAGGAAGTTGGTAAACCGCAATTTCGCTTGAGAATAGACAACGCGAAAAGTGCGACTTTCCTCCGCGCCTGTTGTAGGGGCAACGGTTTAGGAAAGTTTTATGGTTAAGCCGAACGGCCGATTAGTACGGGTTAGCTACACGCATTACTGCGCTTCCACCTCCCGCCTATCAAAGTCGTAGTCTTCGACTGGCCTTCTTACCCCCCCGCAGGAGGGTTGGGAAACCTTATCTCGAGGCGAGCTTCTCGCTTAGATGCTTTCAGCGATTATCTCTTCCGGACTTCGCTACCGAGCTATGCCACGGGCGTGACAACTCGATCACAAGAGGTCCGTCCATCCCGGTCCTCTCGTACTAGGGACAGCTCCTCTCAAGTTTCCTGCGCCCACACCAGATAGGGACCGAACTGTCTCGCGACGTTCTGAACCCAGCTCACGTACCGCTTTAATAGGCGAACAGCCTAACCCTTGGGACCTTCTACAGCCCCAGGATGCGATGAGCCGACATCGAGGTGCCAAACCTAAGCGTCGATGTGAACTCTTGGCTTAGATCAGCCTGTTATCCCCGGCGTACCTTTTATCCGTTGAGCGATGGCCCTTCCACGCAGGACCACCGGATCACTAGATCCCACTTTCGTGCCTGCTCGACCTGTGTGTCTTGCAGTCAACCCGGCTTATGCTCTTGCACTCCACGGCGGGTTTCCAATCCGCCTGAGCCGAGCTTTGAGCGCCTCCGTTACCATTTAGGAGGCGACCGCCCCAGTCAAACTACCCGTCTGGCCGTGTCCTCCACCCCGTCTAGGGGTGCAAGTTAGAGCGACAGAACTATCAGGGTGGTATTTCACCGTTGCCTCCCTCCCAGCCGAAACCAGGAGATCCCAGGCTCCCACCTATCCTACGCAGGCAGTACCGTTAATCATGACCAGAGTGCAGTTAAGGTGCACGGGGTCTTTCCGTCTAGATGCGGGCATCCGGCGTCTTCACCGGAACCACAAATTCGCCGAGCCGTTGGCCAAGACAGTCGTTCGATCGGTACGCCATTCGTGCAGGTCGGAACTTACCCGACAAGGAATTTCGCTACCTTAGGACCGTTATAGTTACGGCCGCCGTTCACCGGGGCTTCAGATCAGGCCTTCGTTGCCTTGCGGCAACTAAGCCCTCCCTTTAACCTTCCGGCACCGGGCAGGCGTCACCCCCTATACGTCGTATTCGACTTAGCAGAGAGCTGTGTTTTTGTTAAACAGTCGCCGAACGCATTTCACTGCGGCCCCCTCGGGCTATAAACCCTAGCGGGGCACCCCTTCTCCCGAAGTTACGGGGCTAATGTGCCTAGTTCCTGAGCCAGCGTTCTCTCGAGCGCCTGTGGATATTCACCTTGTCTACCTGTGTCGGTTTGAGGTACGGGCACCATCTGAACTCCTTAGAGGTTTTTCCTGGCAGCGTGAAATCAGAGACTTTGCGGCCGTGTGGCCTCGGCCCCGGTCTAACTGTTGAATGACCCCGTGGATTTTCCTGCGGGATCCAGCTTGCACCGAGACATCGGGACATCCATCACCCGACTCCCCTATCCTTCTGCGTCACCCCATCGTATAACGTTCAAATGGCGGGACAGGAATGTTGACCTGTTGTCCATCAGTTACGCCTCTCGGCCTCACCTTAGGACCCGCCTAACCCTGAGCGGATTAACCTTCCTCAGGAAACCTTAGACTTTCGGCGACACGAGTTCTCATCGTGTTTATCGCTACTTATGCCGGCAGAGTCTCTTCCGTTGCGTCAAGTAGTTCTCTCGATCTACCGTCGAACACAACAGAATGCTCCCCTACCAAATGATGAAATCCGAAGAAGTCATCAATTTCGCAATTTCGGTCGCAGACTTAGCCCCGTTGGATTGTCGGTGCGTGAACACTTGACCAGTGAGCTGTTACGCTTTCTTTAAAGGATGGCTGCTTCTAAGCCAACCTCCTGGCTGTCTGTGCGCTCACACGTCCTTTCCCACTTAGTCTGCAGTTGGGGACCTTAATTGGCGATCTGGGTTCTTTCCCTCTCGACCACGGAGCTTATCCCCCGTAGTCTCACTCCCGTACTGTTGTACACGGCATTCGGAGTTTGATTGGATTCGGTATCCTGGATGGGACCCTAGTCCATTCAGTGCTCTACCACCGTGGCAAATCATACGAGGCTGCCCCTAAAGGCATTTCGGGGAGAACGAGCTATCACGGAATTTGATTAGCCTTTCACCCCTACCCTCAGCTCATCCGAGCGATTTTCAACTCACACCGGTTCGGTCCTCCAGTCGCGGTTAAGCGACCTTCAACCTGGCCAAGGGTAGATCATCCCGCTTCGCGTCTATTCCCACACACTGAGCGCCCTATTCGGACTCGCTTTCGCTACGGCTCGCTTTCGCTTAACCTTGCGTGTGAGAATAACTAGCCGGCTCATTAAGCAAGAGGCACGCCATCAGGCATTTCCGGATCCGAAGACCCGGCATAGCCCTCTGACTGCTTGTAAGCATACGGTTTCAGGTTCTATTTCACTCCCCTCGCAGGGGTGCTTTTCGCCTTTCCCTCACGGTACTAGTTCACTATCGGTCGCCAACGAGTATTTAGCCTTGGAGAGTGGTCTCCCCGGATTCCCACTGGGTTTCTCGTGCCCCGTGGTACTCAGGATACCGCTTCGAGTCCGGTAAGCTTTCGGCTACGGGGTTTTCACCCTCTTTGACCCTGCTTTCCAGCAGGTTCACCTAGCCTCCGGATTGGTAACTCTACTCACGCGGTCCTACAACCCCGGGGTATAAATACCCCGGTTTGGGCTGTTCCGATTTCGCTCGCCGCTACTTTCGGAATCTCGTTTGATTTATTTTCCTCCAGGTACTGAGATGGTTCACTTCCCTGGGTTGACTCGCACCGACCTATGTATTCAGTCGGCCGTAACCTGGTTTTACCAGGATAGGTTTCCCTATTCGGAAATCCCCGGATCAAAGCCTGCTTGCGGCTCCCCGAGGCTTATCGCAGCTTGCCACGTCCTTCTTCGTCTGTTGGCGCCAAGGCATCCACCGTACGCCCTTAGTAGCTTAACCATAAAACTTACCCAACACGTCGCCATCGCCAGCCTGTGGATGATCACTCATGCAGCAGACCGACACCGCGCGTGGAGTAAATTCGCCTTTCCACATTGCGCTACTCTCGAGCAAAAAATTTGCGGTTTACTACGCCATGCGAGACTTGAAACTCGCATAACATAGTGCCAGCTTCCTTCAGTTGTCAAAGAACTTCAATCCTATCAACAGTTTCCGATGGGATTGTCTCCCCGCCCGGGGGAGCGCTGTGCCAGTTTGGAGCTGACGCAGCGAGGATACTGTACAGAAAATAAAAAACCCGGCAACGAGCGCCGGGCGGATCCGCCGAACCTGCGGGCCATATTACGCGGCCTCTAGGGCGGACGTGCTCGAAGCTCGATTTATTTCTACCCGGTGTTTGTAACCAAACTCACCTCTGGATGAGAAGGCAGAAACCGGTCCGTCAGCACACAAACCGCCTTTGCAGGCTTGTGCCGACATCAGGAGAGTATAGCAACTTTCCAAATTTCGTCAAGTATTTATGATTTATTTTTCCGGCGTTCTTCTGTGGATTTCACTGCGTTCTGTGGAAATCAAACCGCCGCGGGAGCGATCTGGGCCCACGTCCGCTGGCCGCTGGCTTGTTTACTTGTTGTGTTTGAAGAACTCGACCTGACGCAAGCGCTTTTCTGCTTCTTCGCGCGTCTTGTACGGGCCGCCGAGATTCTTGCCCTTCTTTTCCGAAACCACTTTGTATCCACCCTTTACTTTTTTGATCATTCGCTACCCTCCTTCGCTGATTCTGCGCCAACGCTGGCTGGGGTCAATACACTCGCTGCTGTATGTGCATTCGCGGAGGCGAAGAAAAGAAGGATTGCAGGCGCCCAGCGTTAGTGTCGCGATACTGATTATTAGCCGGCGGTCAGATCATCACAACGTCAAGCGGATTGCTCCGTGCAAATGCCGGCGACGAGCACGCCAAGAACAATTAATTGGATTAGCCCCGCAACCATCCATTTGATCGCGAGCTGGTACGGAATGATGTACACCACGTATTCGGTGAGCGAGTAGGGAATCACGGTCATACACGTCATGATGATTCCGTAGCGGATTCCCTGCACGAGCCAGGGCTTGCGCTCGCGTCCACGCGTGTAAATGTAGCCGAACATCGCCGCAAAAAAGACCTGGCCGATGGCCATGATCCAGAAGTGGCGCATGATGCGGGAAATGCTGCGATGGCTATCCGGAATTGCCGCGTAATCGCTCGCTAGCCAAACGCTGTGGATGAGATAGTTCGTCAGCATCAGCACGACATAAGTCGCCACAATTGCCAATACGAGTTTCTTCATGGCCGTGTTTGCCTCCTGCCGCCAAATTTTAGGCCTGGGAATAAACCGAGATGAGAAACGGGCCGAGCGCGATGGGCTGCGCTCCACCGAGCGCAGCCTAGCACTTCTGCGCGTGAATCAATAGAGGTTCTTGCGAATGGGCGGTCTTTAGGGGTTGGTGACTTGTATCGAGACGCTGGCCTCGCGCAGCGGGACATATTTCACTTCCCAGGCGGCGTGGACCGGGCTTTCGGCGTAAGCGTCGGCGGCGGCGCGATCGCGAAATTCGATGGCGTAAGCGGCGTTGAAGTCGCGCGGCTGCATGCGCTCGCCTTTGATCCATATGTTTTTGATGCCGGGAATTTTTGTGGCCATTTCCTTGATGCCTTCGATGGCGGCTTGCTTATCGGCATCCGTGGCCGTGGGATTCCATTTCAATTCCACCACGTGCAGGATCGTCGTCGGCTGGCCGAAGCGGTTTTGCCCCGCCACGTATCCGCTCGCGAATAAGGCCAGCGCGAAAAGCGCGCCGCCGATAATCTTTGTCGGGGTCGTCAGGTGAATTTGCATTTAGCCTCTCCAGTTATTTTGACGAATGAACGCTTCGAGTGTAAGCGACGCCGCAAGAACTGCGCAACACCCTGCCGGAAGTATGGACGCCGCAACTAGCTAGCGATTTGCATGTTGACCCGCTGGTTTGGGCTTGGTTACGATGCGCAGCAACATACTGGTTTCCGCGGTCCCGGCGCGGCCGCGAGGAGGCGCGATGTACTGTTCAAAATGCGGAGCCAACGTTCCGGATGGTGCAGCCTTTTGTAGTGCGTGCGGGCAGCCTACTGCGGGAACCGCAGCGAGTGCAGCCCCTCCTGCGCCGCCACCTGCGGCAACTCCGGCTTATGCTTCGCCGGCGCAGGCGAGTTGGCAAGCGCCGGCCGCGCGATCCGCTGTGGCATACGCCGGTTTTTGGCTGCGCTTTGTCGCGATCATTATTGATGCCATCGTGCTCGGGTTCGTGCGCTGGATCGTCTTGCTGCCATTCGCCGCCTCCATGGGCTTCGGGATGCACGGCATTTTCATGGGACGTCATCCGGCCAGGCCCGAAGATTTTTTCCCGATGATCGGAATGTTTTTCCGGATCTGGGTGATCGTCACGGTTTTGAACTGGCTGTATTTTTCGCTCTTCGAGAGTTCGGGTTGGCAAGCCACTCTCGGCAAGAAAGCGTTGGGGCTGGAGGTGACGGATCTCGCGGGCCGCCGCATCAGCTTTGGCCGCGCGACGGGCCGGTTTTTCGGGAAGTACATTTCCGCGATCATTTTGTTTATTGGGTTCATCATGGCCGGGTTTACGGAGAAAAAGCAGGCGCTGCACGATATTCTGGCTGGAACTCTGGTAATTCGTAAGCTGTAGGCAAGAAATTGTGGCGGCTTTCGGCGCAAACAGGAGAGATATGTATTGCTCAAAATGCGGGGCGCAAGTTGCGGAGGGAACCGCGTTTTGCGGAGCGTGCGGGCAGCCGATGGGCGGCGTGCCGCACGTGGGGGCGACGCCGACGGTTGCTGTGGGCGGTGCGGGCGGAAACACTGTCGCGGTGTATGGCAGCCCCGGTTCAGTTAGCCCATACGCACCCGCTGCAGCTCCCGTGGCGCTACCTTCGCCGTACGCGGGATTCTGGCTGCGGTTTCTCGCATACATCATTGATGGCGTGGTGATTGGCGTTGTATTCGGAGTATTCGCCCTGATCGTCGTGGCGATTGTGGGGGTCGGCTATTTTCGGACAATGCTTGAAGGGATGAACGGCGAAGACGCCACATTTCCCGCGGAGTTTGTGTCCATAATGCTTCTCGCCGCGGCGGTCTCGTTGGTCGCCAACTGGCTGTACTTCGCTTGGATGGAGAGTTCGCAATACCAGGGCACGCTGGGAAAGATGGCGCTGGGGTTGATCGTGACTGATTTGCAGGGACGCCGGGTCACGTTTGCGCGGGCCAGCGGAAGATTTTTTTCGAAGCTTATTACCGGATTGATTCCGCTGGCTATCGGCTACATCATGGCGGGATTCACAGAGAAAAAGCAGGCGCTACACGACATGATTGCGAGTTGCCTGGTCCTCAGAAAAACCTGAAGCTTATTCCGATTAGACGCCCCAGCCGTAACGCTCCGAATGCACCAATGCATCGTGCAATTCCGCGCGAATATGTTCGACGAATTCGGAGCTGCGCAGCACGCGGGCGCCCGTCTCCGTAATGTCAATCGTGCGATAGCCGTGATCGAGCACGCGATCGATGGCGCTTTCAATCCACTGCGCTTCCAGGTCGAGTCCAAACGATTCACGCAGCAGTAGCACCGCGGAGAATATTGCGCCGAGCGGGCAGGCCACGTCTTTGCCCGCGAGGGATGGCGCTGAGCCGTGGATCGGTTCGTAAAGTGCGGGCTGACCTTCGGCGCCGCGACTCATCGAAGGAATCAGGCCGATGGAGCCGGCTAATGCTGCGGCTTCGTCGCTGAGAATGTCGCCGAAAAGATTTCCGGTGAGGATCACGTCAAATTGCATGGGACGCAGCAACAGTTGCATCGCGGCGTTGTCCACGTAGAGATGTTCGAGCGTTACGTCCGGATAATTGCGCGAGACGCGCTCGACGGTTTGGCGCCAGAGCGCGGAGGTGGCCAACACGTTGGCTTTATCCACGCTGGTGACGCGGCGGCTGCGGGTGGTGGCGCGCTCGAAGGCATATTTGGTAATCCTCTCGATTTCCGCCGCCGAATATTCGGCCACATCGCGCGCATGGGCGTCGCTGCCCTGCCCCTTTATTTCGTGTTCGCCGAAATAAATGTCACCGGCCAGTTCTCGGACGATTTCAAAATCGCAATCGTTGATGCGTTCACGGCGCAGCGGAGACATGCCGCGCAGCGCGGGACGCAGATGAATTGGCCGCAAATTGATGTAGAGGCCGAGCGCCTTGCGCAAACCGAGCAGCCCCGCTTCCGGACGCTTTTCGAGCGGCAGCGCGTCCCATTGCGGCCCGCCAATCGCACCGAGCAAAATCGCGTCGGCCGCACGGCATCCAGCCAGCGTCTCCGCCGGCATCGGAGTGCCATAGCGGTCAATCGCCACGCCGCCGAAAGCGAATTCGCGGAATTCAAATTTGTGTTCGAATGATTTCGCGCAGTCTCCCAGAACTTGCACTGCGGCGCGCGTGACTTCCGGGCCGATTCCATCGCCCGGCAGCACCGCGATCGTCTTCCTGACCCCACCCATGGCTCTTCTCCCGTTAAATTATCAATTCCCTTTGTCAGCGAGTTGCAGCCGCACTCGCGGCCGGTCCCGCAGGCGCGTGCGCCTGGCCGCGGCGGACCTTGTGAATGATGGAAAGCAAATCGCGATCGGTTACTTGTTTGGCCGCATCCGCGCGCGCCGTAGCCATCGCGTAGCATTCGGCGAGTTCGGTGTCCGTGGTAGTGTAGCCAAGCTCTTCCAGGCGAGCGCGCAGCGCGTTGCGTCCGGAATGCTTACCAAGGACCAGTCGGCGAGATGGCACGCCCACTTTTTCCGGCAGAATAATTTCGTAGGTCAGCGGATTCTTCAAAATGCCGTCCTGGTGGATGCCGGCCTCGTGCGCGAACGCATTCGCTCCCACCACCGCTTTATTCGGCGGCACGTTGATGCTGGTGATGGAACAGAGCATGCGGCTGGTGGCATAGATCTTTTCCAGTGAGATGCGGGTGCCGACCGAATAGTGGCCCTTGCGCACGTGCAGCGCTACGGCGAGTTCCTCGAGTGAAGCGTTCCCGGCGCGCTCGCCGATGCCGTTGATGGTGCATTCGACTTGTCGTGCACCGGCGGCAATGGCTGCGAGCGAATTGGCGACGGCCAGACCGAGATCGTTGTGGCAGTGCGCGCTGTAGACGATTTCGGGATAGGACGCGAGATGCTTGCGCGCCCGACGGAACATCTCAGCGTATTCCTCGGGCGTGGTGTAGCCGACCGTATCCGGCATATTAATGATGGTGGCGCCGTTCGCGGCGGCGGCTTCGATTACTTCGAGCAGGAAATCCAGGTCGGTGCGGCTGGCATCTTCCGCCGAGAATTCCACTTGTTCGCAGTTCTTCACGCCATAGCGGACCATGGCTACGATTTGTCCGATGGCTTCGCTGCGTGAAATGCGCAGTTTGTGCTTCAGGTGCAGGTCCGAACTCGCCAGAAAAATGTGCAGGCGAGGTTTTGCGGCAGGTTCGATGGCACGCAGAGCTGCGTCCACGTCTTCCTGACGCGCTCGCGCCAGAGCCGCCACGCGGCAGTTTTTGATTTCAGTGGCTACTGCGCGAACGGCCTTCAGGTCTCCAGGTGAAGCGATGGGAAACCCCGCCTCGATGACGTCCACGCCGAGGTCCTCCAACTGGTGCGCCAACTGGAGCTTTTCTTCCTGGTTCATCGAGAATCCGGGGGACTGCTCCCCGTCGCGCAGCGTGGTGTCGAATATGTGGACGTGCTCCATGAAGGCTCCTTCGAGCAATACCAGTATTTCGCGGCGAGGGGAAGGAGTCCAATTTATAATTCTTGCATGTACGATAAATCTCTCTTATACAATTATATACAGGTGGTTTGGGCCTGGAGGTGACGACCGTGGATTTGGCGGCTTTGCAGGTGTTTCAGATGGTGGCCAACGAGCGAAGTTATTCGCGGGCGGCGGAGAAGCTGTTTCGTACCCAGCCGGCGGTGAGCATCGCTATGCGAAAGCTGGAGGATTGGGTTGGGCAGCCCTTGTTCGTCCGCGGTTCGGGCGCGCGGACGCTCACCGATGCGGGCGTGCTGCTTCTGGAATATGCCGAGCGGATGTTGGGTATGCGCGAGGAGATCCGCAAGGGCTTGCGCGAACTGCGCGGTTTAGAGCGCGGCCAGGTTTCACTCGGGGTGAACGAAAGCTCTATCCACGCATTGCTTCCGGCGCTGGACCGTTACCGCCGGCTGCATCCGGGCGTGCAGATTCGGGTGCATCGAGTGTTTTCGCGCGACGTGCCGCGGGAGCTGCTGAACCACCAGCTTGATATTGGGGTGATTTCCTATGTGCCGGAGGAGCGTGAGTTAACGACGGCGGAGTTCTACCGCGATGCGTTGGTGCTGGTAGTATGGCCCGGGCACCCGCTGGCGAAGCGCCGCGACGTGGACGTTACAGCGCTAGGCGAGGAAACATTTGTGGCGCACATCGTGGAATCGCCGTACCGCCAGCGCGTGGTGCAGATGTTTGCGAAGCATAAAACGCCGCTGCGGATGGACGTGGAGCTGCCCACGATCGAAAGCATCAAGCGTTTCGTGGAGATGAAGAAGGGCGTGGCGATCGTGCCGCGCATGTGCGTTGAAGGCGAACTGGCGCGCGGCGATTTGCGCGAGCTGACGATTCGGCAGATGCGCATCGAACGGAAACTCTACCTTGTGTATAGGCAGGACCGGCCGTTGACGGGGGCGGCGCAGGCTTTGGTGGACATTATTCTTTCGAGCAAGAAAGCACCCGCGCGCAAAAAGAGCGGCCAGGCAGAAAACTAGCTTTTAGCAGCGAGCTCATCGAGGGCGGCGCCGAGGCGCGAAAGGCCTTCGCGCACGTCTTCAGTTTTGCCGCCTACGCCGATGCGGAAATGCTCGGGCGCGCCGAAGAACCGACCGGGAACGACGCTGGTGTCGTATTTCTCGCGCAGCAGTTGGCAGAAAGCGTCGACATGGCCGCTGATCAGTTGGGGGAACGCAATCGTGCCGGCTTCGGGCCAGATGGCCAGCAGGTCTTTGCGAGAATTGAAGAACTCCTTCAGTAAGACGCGATTGGTATCGAGCAGTTTTTTGGCGCGCGCGGCGATCTGCGGCAGCTGCTCGAAGGCCAACACGCTGAGCAATTCCGCGGGATACGGAGGCATCACGCCGAAGAGGTCGTTGAGGCGCCACATGCGCTCGGCCAGCGGTTTGGCGGCAAAAATCCAACCGCATCGCAGTCCCGAGAGGCCGTAGGCTTTCGTCAAGCTGCTGGTGACTACAAAATTGGGGCCTAGCAGGTAGGCGCTTTGCCACGGCGTATCGAAACTTGCCTCTAGATAGACTTCGTCCACCAAGACATGCGCACCCATGCTGCGTGCGATTTCTCCCACCATGCGCAGTTTCGCGTCGGGCGAGCGAACTCCAGTGGGATTGTTCAGATTGGTGATCACGATGAGGCGCGTGCGCGGAGAAATGTTTCGTTCGACTTCGCGGGGGTCGAGTTGGAAACCTGCTTCGAATTTTCGCGGGAAGCGCCGGACTCTTGCCCCGAGATATTCGGCGGCGGAGACGATGGCTTCGTAGGAAGGCTCTTCGATCAGAATTTCGTCACCCGGCTCGAGCAGCGCGGCCATGGCCAGATGATTGGCCATGGAAGTGCCCTGCGATTGCACGATGCTTTCCACCGGAACGCCGGATTTCTCAGAAAGCTTTGCGAGTAAAGGCGCATAGCCGTAGCCGTCTGCCCCGGATATCTCGAAATCTTCGATGCGCGGGTGAAGATCGGAGAGCGGCAACGGCGACACGTCGCTGGACGCGAGGCTGTAACGAGCTTTGGAGCGGAGCTTCGCCCATTCAATATAGCCAGAACGAATTTCGCGCCGTTGCGGACTCATTGCCCTTCTAATTTGAAACGGAGCCGGGCGGGCGCTTGATGCGCCAGCGGAAAAAGAAATAGACGGGAACCCCAGCGAAAAGGATACACACGGCGGCGCCTGCATTGCGCGGATATTTGTAAATTGTGTTCAGAACCACTAACGCGGCGACGGCGACGAAGACGCCCGTAGTCCAGGGATGGCCCGGAACGCGATATCCGCCGCGGGTTTCAGGCTCGGCGGCGTGCTGGTTTGTGGCGGCGCTGTGCACGTCGCGCCAGCGAAAGACGAAAAGACAGCTGGCCGAAAGGCCGAAGAAGAGCCAGTCCATCACCACGACGTAGCTGAGAATTTGTTCGAAGGTGCCGAGCAGCACGGCCGCGGTGGTGATGGCGCCTTGCAGCGCGATGGCGGCAATCGGCGCGCGGCTGCGGGGATCGAGGCGCGCGAAAATCCTGGGCAGCACGCCGTCTTGGGCCATGGCAAAGGCGACACGCGGGTTCACCAACATGGCCTGGCTCAAAAAACCGAGCGTGGAGATTGCGATGGTGATGGCGATGAGCAAACCACCCAGCGAGCCGAGTGCGCGGTGCATTACTTCGGACGCGGGCGTGGAAGTTGCGGCGAGACCTGCGGGAGCGAGGGCTTCCACGTAGATGAAATTGGCGGCGATGTACAGCGCGATCACGCCGGCTACCCCCAGCAGCAGCGCGCGCGGCAAATTCTTGCGCGGCTCGCGAATTTCGCTGGCGATGTAATTCGCAGTCTGGAATCCGCCGTAGGCGAAAAGCACCGGAATCAACGCGGCGCCGAGGACGCTGAGGAGATCGAATGAAACCGGACGGTCGAGGAGCGGTTGCCACGCGGGATGCGCCGCTGCCGCAGGGTCCCAGAAAATCAGCCACGCGCCACAGGCTACGATCATGGCGATCGCCAGAATTCGCAGCACCATGAAGAGACTTTGCACGCCGCTCCCGGCGCGCACGCCGAGGCAATTGATGACGGTGAGGATGACCACCACGGTGACAGCAGCAAATTTTGCTGGAATCGCGCCGTGCGAGAACGCGCGAGCGTATTCCGCGAACGTAACGGCCACGGCGGCGTTGCCACCCGCATTGATTACCAGCAGGCTGACCCAGCCGTAGAGAAAGCCTAGCAGTGGATGAAAAGCTTCGCGAAGGTAGGCGTACTGGCCGCCGACTTGCGGCATTCGCGCGGCGAGTTCGGCGTAGATGAAGGCGCCAAGTAGGGCGATGACTCCTCCCGCGACCCACGCGCCCAGAATCAGCGCGGGGGTGTGGACCAGGTCCGCGACGACGTACGGATTGATGAAAATTCCGGAGCCGACGATGCCGCCCATCACGACCATGGTCGCGTCGAAGAGGCCGAGTTGCGCGACGAGAGCGGGACGCGCCGCGGGTGGCGGCGCCCCTGTTTCGTTTTCGCGGGTATGAGTGTTGTTCGGCACGGGTGGTGCGGGCGCATGGCGCCGGGGGCCACGCTGAATCTTGCTTCCAGCGGGTCGCAGGCGGCGCGAATCTATCATTCTCGCGCGGACTCGCCAAGCGCGTGGCGAAAACGCTTGCGAGCTAGAGCGCAAGAGCGCATATCTTAATTGGGGGTGCGTGTGGGCTTGGGAGATTTTGTCTCCGGATTCTTCGGTCGGCGCGGCAGCCGCTCTGGCCGCGACGGGCACAAGCACATTTCCGGTTCCTGGCACGACCAGCGCCGCGCGCAGCGATTGCCGATCACGATGCCCGTACTGGTGTATGGCCGTGTCGGCGAAGAACCTTTTTTCGAGCCGACGGAGACTATTAATGTGAGCGCGCGTGGAGGACTGGTGCCGATTTCGGCGGGCGTGGCGCGCCAGCAAGAATTGATTCTCACCAACATGCAAACGGAAGAGGATCTGCTTTGTCGCGTGGCGCGATTGATTCGGTCCGAGCGCGGGCAGATGCTCGCGGGACTGGAATTCGTGCAGGCCGCTCCGAGCTTTTGGCGCGCGGCGCCTTCGACGAACGATTGAGTTTTCGATATGCCGGCCGGGCCATGTAGGGGCGCCCGGCTGATTTCACTGCCGGCGGATTGTTTCGGTTGTAGACTTGTGTCCGCAAAAATTCCATCGCCACGGTCCGGCGAGTGGAAATCGAGGTGCATTCATGACGGAACACGGCAGAGACAGCATTGCTGCGACCCGCAGACCTCACACTCTGTGCTTCGCTCTTGCTGTGCTTCTTTGCATCGCTCTCGCTGCGCGTGCGATCTCTCAGCCAAGGCCGCGGTCCGCGGCTCCCGCAACTCCGACGCAGGACTACCTCGTTTACGTAGTATGCGAATCGGCGGATAAGGTGGTGCTGCTACGCTTCGGGCCGCACGGCGTACAGGAAGTGCACGAAACGCACATCGGAATCATGCCGGTGGACATTAACGGGCCGCACGGCATCGCGATTTCTCCAGACAAGCAGTTTGTCTACGTTTCGATTGGACATGGCCGACCGGACGGTTCGGTGTGGAAAATGAAGACCGGGACCGAGGAAGTGGTGAAGTACGCGCCGCTGGGTTTGTTTCCTGCGACTGCGGACATTTCCAAAGACGGTGAATTTCTCTACGTGGCCAATGCAAATTTTCACGGGGATATGGTTCCCTCTTCGGTTTCCGTGGTGGCCACCGACCCGATGATCGAAGTGAAGCGCATTACCACCTGCACGATGCCGCACGGGTCGCGGCTGAGCCCGGACGGAACGAAACAATATTCGGCGTGCATGATGGACGACATGGTCACGGAAATTGACACGCAAAAATTCGACGTTGCGCGCACGTTTATGCTTACCTCCGGAAAAGAGATGGGCATGGACGGCCCGCCGCACATGCAGATGAACATGAAAGAGCTCACGTGCGTGCCCACGTGGGCGCAACCTTCGAACGACGGTTCGGAGATCTATGTGGCTTGTAACAAGTCGAATGACATCGCGGTGATCGATGCCGCGACCTGGAAACTTTCGCGGCGATTCGCGGCAGGGAACGGCGTCTATAACCTGGCGATGACTAAGGATGGCCGTTTGGTCGCGACAAACAAGCGCGGACAATCCGTTTCGATCTTCGATCCGAAGAGCGGCAAAGAACTCGCGCGCTTGCCTACCAAGCGCAAAGTTGTCCACGGCGCGGTGGTTACTCCTGACAATCGCTATGCGTTTATTTCTGTGGAAGGAGTCGGCGACGATCCAGGTACTGTTGAAGTGATTGATCTGGACGCGATGAAAACGGTCGCCACTGTGGACGTGCCAACACAAGCCGCCGGCATAGACTTCTGGAAGAGCGAGCCGAGCAAACCTTAGAAACAATCGAACGGCGGCCCAGTTGTAGGTTGTATTCAGCGCGAATCAGAGCACGGAACGGGTGTCCGTTTCCGCAACGACGGTTCTCGGAAACGCTCAACCAGTGGTGCTGAGCGGGTATTTCCCACGTCGTAAGTTACTGATTGGCATGCAGATGCTCCGTGATAGCTTGTGGGTCAGAGTGTGCTTAGCTATCACCACCGACTGAGCCGAGGAGACACCCTCATGGGCACGATTTGGCAAGACGTTCGATACGCCCTCAGAATGCTGGCGAAATCGCCTTCGCTGACGTTGCTTGTGGTGCTTACTCTCTCGCTGGGGATCGGCGCGAATACCGCGATCTTCGGAATGGTGAATGGATTTTTTCTGCGCCCTCTGCCGGCGAAATCCCCTGAACAGATCATGATGCTCGCGGGCCGAATGCAAGGCGACACGCTCGGAATTTTCACGCTTTCCTATCCGCAGTTGGTGGACCTCCGGAAACAGGCAAATGTATTTTCCGACATTCTCGCCTCGCAGATAGACATTGGCGGGTTGAGCGTAGACGGCAAAGCCCATCAATTTGTGTACTGCGACGTCACAGGAAATTATTTCTCAGCACTCGGTGTGCAGCCGGCGCTGGGCCGCTTGTTACTTCCATCGGAAGGAGAAGCGGGGGGACGGGATCCGTATATTGTGCTGGGCTATTCCTACTGGCAGAAGACATTCGGCGGGGATGCGAGCGTCGTGGGCAAGCAAGCGCTGATCGACGGGCAAGAGGCGACGATCATCGGAGTGGCGGCGAAAGGATTTCACGGCGCAGACTTCGGGATGGACATGGACGGCTATGTTCCGCTGAACATGATGCTGCCCTCCGACGCCGCGAAGTTCTGGAACAACCGCAACGCGCGGACGTTGAATGTGCTGGCTCGATTGGCGCCGAACGTGAGTCTGAGCCAGGCGCAGAGTTCCGTGAATGTCGTGGCGAAGCGCCTTGAGGAAGCTTATCCGGCGACGGACAAGGGCGTGACAATTCGGGTGATTCCAGAGAGATTGTCGCGGCCGGAGCCGTTTTCGAGCAACGTCGTTCCGTTGGTCGCCGGGATCTTTTTGGCGCTGGCCGCACTGGTACTGCTGCTGGCGTGCATGAACGTCGCGAATATTTTGCTGGTGCGCGCGACGATGCGGCAACGCGAGATGGCGATTCGTGCGGCGCTGGGAGCGGGTCGTGGGCGTCTGATGCGGCAACTGCTGACCGAAAGCCTACTGCTGGCGTTGTTCGGTGGAGCGGGCGGACTGCTGATCGGCGAGTGGGCCAACGGGGCAATCGCCGCGCTTCTGCCGGATCTAAAACTTCCCGTACAGCTTAATTTTGGTTTTGACTGGCGCGTGTTTGCTTACGCTCTGGGCGCTGCGCTGATTACCGGGATCGGAGTGGGCTTGTGGCCGGCATGGCGCGCGGGACGTGCTGATCTAAACAGCGTGCTGCATGGCGCCGGAAGAAGCGACGCGGCGGGAGTGGGCCGCCATCGCGTACGTAGCGCGTTGGTGGTAGCTCAAGTGGCCGGTTCGCTGGTGCTCTTGATCGTGGCAGGTTTATTTGTGCGGAGCCTGCTGCGAGTGCAGCAGACTTACATGGGATTTGATCCCGACCACGTGCTGAATGTTGTGCTGGACCCGAAAGAAGTGGGGTACGACGAGGTCCGCACCAATACTTTCTATCGGGATTTGGAGGAGAAGGTTCGGGCGCTTCCCGGAGTGGAAAATGCAAGCGTAGCGTATTGCGTTCCGATGGGGACAGTGAACGACGCGACGCCGATTTACATCCAAGGACATGCTCTGCCTATCGGGCAGCAACCGCCGGTGGTGGCGAACAACCGCGTGGACGAGCACTATTTCGATACGATGCAAGTGCCGCTGCTGCGCGGGCGCGCATTCCAGCAGAACGACGATGAAAAGGCGCCGCTCGTCGCGATCGTGAATGAGTCAATGGCGCAGGCGTTTTGGCCCAACGAGGATCCGCTTGGCAAACGCTTCAGCCTGAAGAGCGCGAACGGGCCGTTCATCCAAATCGTGGGGTTGGCAAAGGATGGGAAGTACCTGTTCATGGGTTGGAGCCACGAGAGGTATTTTTATCTTCCGATGGCGCAGCATTTCACCTCATACCGGACCTTGCAGTTGCGCTCGTCGGTGCCTCCGGAAAGCCTGATAACCGAGGTGCAGAACACAGTGCGGTCCGTGGATCCGAACATGCCGATCATGGTCGTGCAGACGATGAAAGAATCGCTCGCCGGGCCGCAAGGATCCTGGATCTTTCGGGTAGGCGCGACACTGGCGCTCGCCATGGGGATTCTGGGGCTGACGCTCGCGGTGGTCGGCGTCTACGGAGTCGTTTCCTTCGCCGCGAGCCAACGAACGCACGAGATTGGAATCCGCATGGCGCTCGGTGCGGGGCGGCGAGACATTCTGCGTCTGGTTTTAGGGCAAGGATTGATGCTGGTGATCGGGGGTGTGCTTTCCGGGATGCTGGTCGCGTGGGCGTTGACGCGTTCGATGGCTACGCTGCTGATCGGAGTGAGCCCCACCGATGCGCTGACGTTTGTGACGGCGACGCTGGCGCTCGGCGGAATCGGATTGTGGGCGTGTTACGCGCCGGCGCGCCGGGCGATGCAATTGGACCCGATGGTGGCGCTAAGATACGAGTAGGTTGCTGAGAACGGACCTCGATGGCCAACAATACAAAAGCGCAGGCTGTGGTTCGACCCAAAGCGTGGCTTGCTTGGAGTAGTGGCAAGGATAGCGCTTGGGCGCTGCACACTGTGCGGCGGAATGCGGTTGAGCCCGGCGGCGCGGAATTTGCGTTTGACGTTGTAGCGTTGCTCACCACTGTGAATCGGACGTATGAACGGGTCGCCATGCACGCTGTGCGCGAAAGCCTGCTTGAAATGCAGGCGGTGGCGGCTGATTTGCCGCTGGTGAAGGTGCCAATCCCTTCGCCGTGTCCGAATGAAATCTACGAACGCGCGATGAGCGAGGCGATGGAGCGTGCGAGAGCCGAAGGCATCCGTCACGTGATTTTCGGCGATCTTTTTCTCGAGGACGTACGAGCGTATCGCGAACGCCAGCTGGCGCAGTGCGGGTTGACTCCGGTATTCCCGCTGTGGGGCCGCGATACACGCGAGCTCGCGGAAGATATGCTTGCGGGCGGTTTGTCCGCGTACTTGACGTGTGTGGACCCGCGTCATCTGGATCGGGCATTTGCGGGACGGCGGTTCGACCGGGAGCTTCTCGCGGCTCTGCCTCGCGCAGTTGATCCCTGCGGTGAAAACGGGGAGTTTCACACGTTCGCGTTCGCGGGGCCGATGTTCCGCGCGGAGATTCCCGTCACCGCGGGCGAAATCGTGGACCGAGACGGCTTTGTTTTTGCCGATCTCTTGCTGCGGACTGCGGCCGTTGCAGCAACCTAAAAACCCGACGGTCTTCTCAAGACAAGCGGGGGATCGATTTGTAGTCGCGCCGCGAAGTAGGTCTCTCCTTCTGTAATATTCCTGGTCGTTACATCGGAGCGCCTGTGTTCCGACCACTAGCGATGACACTGACCGTGTTGTCCGCCACCTTTCTGGCTGGCGTCGCGGCTGTGGCGCAGTCTGGTTCAGCGACGGAGCGCGCGGCGGCTTATCTGGAGTCCGTGCGGGAGAATCCTGCCGCTTTGATGGATTTTCTGGATCGCATGCCGAAGGGCGGCGATTTGCACAATCATTTGACCGGGGCGGTTTATGCGGAAAGTTATATTGATTACGCGGTCGAGGCTGGGCTACGCGTTTGATTCGCAGCCTGAAACTGGATGTGAGACGCCGCGCGATCTAGTCGCGTTCGTGCCAGAGCATGCCGCTGGGCGCGCCGGCGGAATCGGAGTCGTTGCTGGTTTTGTCCCACTGCTCGCGCGAAAGCGGCTGAATGGACTCGAGTTTTTTCTTTTTCAGCGAGGTGTTTGCGGCGCTGAGGTCTTTGGCGACGAAGGCGTCGAATTCTTTGGAGACATCGTCGAGATCGTGCGTGAGGGAATCTATTCGAGTTAATTGGTATGCGGCTGGACGACCTTCATAGTTGTTTAGATCGCCATACAGCTCGGTGGTGTGTTCCCGGATGCGCTCCTCTCCGGTGATCGCGCCGCCTTCGGTGGTGGCGACAATTTTCTTGCGCAAGTCCTCGCACTTGGCAACGAGAGATTCGAGCTGCTTGCGCAGAGGATCGTTTGCGGGAAGCTTCGCGGCGCGTGTGGCGAGTTCATCGTGCACGCCGTTGATTCGTTCCACCTCGAAGGTCATATCGCCGAGGAGGTTATAGACGCGCATAATTGCGTCGAAATTTTCCTTGCGGTCCGCGACGCTGAATTTGGCGCGAGCGTCGAGATTGACGACGAGCGGCGTGGTGTAGGTTTCGGTACCGCGTGTCATTTTTACCGTGTAGGTGCCGGGCAAAACGCGCGGTCCCGTCGCGGCCTCAAATGCCGCGGTAGCTGCCGGCGGAACGTGCGGAGCTTTGAGGCGCATGGACCATTCCACGCGGCTCAGTCCACGGCGGCTATTGGCCGGAACGGTGTCCAAGAGTTTCCCTTGCGCGTCGAAAATTTCGATTTTCATTTTGCCGTAAATGTGACGCTTTTTCTGGAAGTAGTAGATCAAAGCGCCATCGGGAGGATTTGGTCCGATGAATACAGCGCTGCCGTCGGGCCAACCGCCATTGGCGTTCAAACGCTGCTGGACGGGCT
The DNA here is from genome assembly GCA_963804625.1 of uncultured Acidobacteriota bacterium. Lineage (GTDB taxonomy): Bacteria > Acidobacteriota > Terriglobia > Acidiferrales > UBA7541 > Palsa-295. The sequence goes on from CAWDRJ010000002.1 coordinate 183,860, forward strand.
TGCCGGGGACGAAGGCGGCGTCTTGCGCCATGACTTCGGGAGTGAGTTTGCGCAGCGGTGTGATGTCGTCAACGATCCAGATGCCGCGTCCGTGCGTGGCGACGACGAGAGAAGATTCGCGTGGTTGAATGGCGATGTCGCGGACGGGGACGTCTGGAAATTCGTTGCCCTTGTACTGCGCCCACTGCTTGCCGCCATCGGGCGAAACCCACAAGCCAAATTCGGTTCCTAGAAACACCAGGCTTGGCGACTCCGTGTCTTCTTTAATGACGTGAGCAAAGCCGCGCACGCCGCTGTCTTTCGAGACGATTGAGGTCCAGGTCTTGCCATAATCCGTCGTTTTGTAAGCGTGCGGGTCCATGTCACCAAACGTGTGGCGGTCGAAGGTGACATAAGCCGTGGCTGGATCGAAGCGGCTCGCTTCCACCCATGACACCCAGGAAAATTTCGGGAGGTCGGGAACATTAGCGACCACGTTGGTCCAGGTTTTGCCGCCATCGCGCGTGAGCTGCACATTGCCATCGTCTGTGCCGACCCAGATGGTTTGACCATCGCGCGGAAATTCGCTGATGGAATAGATGGTGGTGTGCATCTCGGCGTAGGAATTGTCCGCCGTGACCCCGCCGGATTCTTCCTGCTTCTGCTTTTCCGGATCGTTGGTGGTGAGGTCGGGAGAAATACGGTCCCAGGTCTGTCCGTGGTCGCGGGAACGGAAAAGGAATTGCGCGCCGATATAGATGGTGCCCTTTTCATTGGGACTCATGTGCATGGGCGTGTTCCAATTGAAGCGCAGCTTGCCTTCTCCATAATTGGGCTGCGGCTTGATGCTGCGCGAAGAGAGGGTCACGCGATTCACGCGCGAAACATCGCCACCCTGCGCTTCGGCGTAGACGTAATTGGGGTCGGCGGGGTCGGAAAACACGAAGAAGCCATCGCCGCCGTACAAATTTTCCCAGCGGTGATTGGTGATTCCACCGGGATATGCGGAATCGCCGATCCAATCGCTATTGTCCTGCAAGCCTCCGAAGACGTGGAACGGGTCGGCGTCGTCCAGGCTGACGTGATAGAACTGCGAAATCGGGAGGTTGCCGGCCTTCCACCAGGTGTTGCCACTATCGTAGGAATACCACACGCCGCCATCGTCGCCGGCGATCAGGTGATTGGTATTGTCCGGGTCCACCCACACATCGTGGAAGTCACCATGTGCGCTGCCGCCGATGGAGCTGAAGCTTTTGCCGCCGTCGTCGCTCACGATCAGCGTGAGATCGGGTTTGTATACTTTGTTTTCGTTTTTGGGGTCCACGATCAGGTTCGCGAAATAAAAGGGACGCCAAACCATCCACTGGCTGCGGTCGCGCTCTTGCCAGGTCTTGCCACCGTCGCCAGAGCGAAACAGCGCGCTGCGCGTGGACTCGATGAGCGCATACACAACGTTTGGCTTGGACGGCGCGATGGTGACGGCGATACGGCCCCAAGGTTTGGGCGGCAGGCCTTTGGCGCTTTTTTCATCGAGGTCGGTCCAAGTGGCGCCGCCGTCGGTGGTCATGAACAGGCCGCTGCCGCTGGACGCGCGGGGGCCGTCGCCGCCGGAGCGGAACGTCCACCCCTTGCGCCGGAAATCCCACAAGCCGGCGAAAATCACTTTCGGATCGGCGGAGCTCATGGACATCATCGAGCAGCCGGTCGAAAGATTTGCGCCCTTCAGGATTTTGGTCCAGGTTTTGCCGCCGTCAGTGGATTTGTAAACGCCGCGGTCTTCGCTATCGCTCCAAAGCTTGCCGGGGACGCAGGCGTAGACCGTGTTGCCGTCCTGGGGATCAATCAAGATTTTCGAGATACGCTCGGAGTCTTTCAGACCCATGTTGGTCCAGTTTTCGCCGCCGTCGGTGGATTTATAGATTCCGTCACCGACGGAGACGCTGTTGCGCGTCCAGGATTCACCGGTGCCCACCCAGATGGTTTTCGGCGCTTGCGGATTTATGGCGATGGCGCCGATGGATTGCGAAGTCTCTTTATCGAAGACGGGTTTGAAGGTGGTTCCGCCGTTGACCGACTTCCAGACGCCACCGCTGGCCGCGCCGATATAGACGGTGAGGCGGCCGTCTTCTTTCACCGCGGAAAGGGCGGCGACTCGGCCGCTCATCTCCGCAGAGCCGATGTTGCGGGCACCGAGGCCAGAGATCGTATCGGAGTCGAATTTCGGCGCGGATTTTGTATCCTGGGCGCTGGACGGCTGTGGGACTGCCAGGCAAGCGACGAGCAGTAATAGACTGAAATATCGAGGCGTGGATTTAGGCATCTTCTTCGAGAGATCCTTGCGAGCGATTTGGCAAAACGCAACACGCGATTCGAATTGGCCGGTAGCGCGTGCGATTGTACGGGAGGTCATTGCGCACCCCCGGGAGCCTTGGCGGCAGGTTTCGCGGCGGGGGCCGCAGGCATAGTGAAGAGCGAATCCGCGAGAGGAATATTGATTTCGATCTTGTCCACGGTGAACTTGACGCGATCGGGCGAGCCTTTTTGGCCCTGCTCGAACTCGAATGGATAGTAGATCCCGTTCACTTGCTCGTAATCGCCGTAAAACATTTCGGTGTACTGCACGGTACCGCGGATATTGGATTGAGTTTCAATCTTTAGTTCTAGGAAGGAATCCGCGTCGAGATAATAAATGCGCACGTCGCCATTTTTCAGAGTTAGTTTCACCTTGTAGCAGTCCGTGCCTTCCACCGAATCGTGCCCCATCAGCTCGGCCGTGTGGCCTTTCTGTTTGTAATCCACCAGCGGGCCGTCAATGTCCGCGTCTTCCTGGAGGCTCTTCAAATCATCGGCGGAAAGTAGTTCGGCGTCGCGGCGTCCCTGGAAAGGATTCACTTGCCATCCGGTCTTTCCGTCGTAGCCCTGCACCTGCGCGAGCCCTTGGATGATCGTCTCTTCGCGGACTTTGTCCGGGCGCTTATTCTCCTGCAGGAAGCCGGCGCGGAACCCTCCGGCCGTCAATTTACCGGTGGTGCGGATGGTCTCGACGGACTTCAGTTTTTCCATGCCGCCGTGCGCTTGAATGTTCTTCGCGATCACTTCGTCCACCGTCTGGGCCGAGCCGCGTGCAGGAAAAAAACAAGCTAGCGCCAGCAGTGCGACGATGGGCAGAGGGGCTCGCGGCGCGTGCTTCCGATGGAGGTTTCGAGACGGCTTACGACGGTTCATGGTTGCCCCCCCAGGTTTATTGGCATCATTCGCACGGATTCTCTAATTAGGGATGGCAGAAGGCGGTTCGCGGTCCTTCAGACGAAATTTAAGGGCCTTTGTTAGCATATTTTGGCGCGCGATTCGATGGGAATCCAAAGCGCAGAGAGCTTCTCGTGACTCGGTTGCGGCGGATCGATGGGGCGTGCGGCCGCATCGGTTTGGGGCTAGGGAGAGCGGGTGAACAGTCCCTCGCGTCTGCATGCGAAGCAAATTCGGTGACGCCGAAGCAGTGGTCTGGCGTTTCCTCGCCGCGGTGGCTTCCTGCCCGGCAAAGATCAGGAGTGACGATTCGAAGCCTATGGAATTCTAGTGAGTTTCTCTTGGAAAATGACGAGGCGACCGCCTCCCTGAGTTATGCTAACTTATTGATAAAGGTAAGCTTAGCTGACTAATGGGCGTAATGCCGCCGACGCGGGCAGATATTCACAGGCGCGATTTTCGAAACGGCAAAATTGAGCTATCCCCGGACTCGCCGCCGCTGTAGAATACGCTTTCCTGGTTCAACCTGAGGTTAATTCATCCCGAGGTGCAATGATGACGGAAGCTACTGCCGAGCGGCGTTACGCGGGGGTACGTTGCTACTCCTGCGGCGAAGCGATTCCGGTACCGAAGCGGATCGCGAAGATGGCGACGGAAGTCGACGCCGAAGGCTCGGAAACCGCCCGTGAAATCAATCCGGCGGTGTTCAATCTGCGCTGCAAGGTTTGCGAAAAAGAGAACTTCTACGGCGCCAAAGATGTGACGGAAATGGAAGGCGAGCCGCGGTTGACGAGGCTTCGAGCGCGAGCGGCAGGGTCGCTTTTGCATCCGTCCATCAAGCTGGCACGGACCGCAAACGCGTAGAGCCGGTGTTTTTCTTCATTTGCTGAATGTTTCAACCGCCGATCTGGCGGCCCCGTTGGTTCCCTGTTTGGAACTGCACGCGGCGCGAATTGAGCCTGACGGTCACCGCAGTTAGACGTGGACGACCAGAGCAATCCAAACCGGGTCGCCATCGTACGCGAGCGCAAAGATGCATCCCACACTCGGTTCGGGTGTCTGCATCTCGTAGTCTTCTCCCGAAATGACCGTGGGCACCGATCGTACGCAGTGGTCGGCCAGCGACTGAACCTTGGCCTTGAAATTTCCGGCGACCATGCTGCAAAGCTCGCCCAAAGCGTCGGCAACCATCGAGGGATTTGAGGTGGCGTCGTCGCCGAGCATGCGGGCGGCAAGCTTAGCGGCCGTGGCGCTGGAGCACCGGATGGTGGCCATGCCGCAGAGGGCACCGGCCATGCCGACCATGGCGGTCTGCTCCCCGACCGGTTCTCCGCCGGGCGTCGCGACAGAAGTCAGCCGGACCCCGGCCATCATCTCGAAGACTTCGATCGTTGCGCACTCCAGAGTGTTTCGCCAGGCCGTGTCGTAGGGGACCTGCGTTCGCGGCCCCACAAGCTGACTAGCACCGCGCGCTCCAATGTCTAGAGAAATTGAGCGATGCAACTATCTGCTCCATTTGAATCGGCATGGCACACCGTTTCTTGAACGTGGCACGGCGCAGGCGCGGGGGGTGATTCGCTGGAGGCGGATGTCAGTAGGAACTGTCGCGCTGAGGACGGAGCGCTCCAAAATGGGAACGGCGTACCAAATGTGCCGCGCTAAGCGCCGTTCCACAGCGCGTCCGGAGCACTTCGGAAGGAGACGCGCTGCGGCCTAGTGAATTTCGAAGACCACGAGCGCCTTGGGAGCGAGATGCAATGCGAGGCGGCCGTTGTGGATGATGATTGATTCAGGCGCGGGCAATTCGGCAGCAGCGTTGAGCGACTTTATTTGCTCGGCCGTAGGGAAGTCGGGACTGCCCATGGCGCTGTAGGCATTTGAGAGCGAGCCGTGACTGGCATCCAAGCGATACACCGCGGCGGTGTGATTCCCCGGGAGCGAATCGAATTGGAGATCGACGTCTTTGGGCTCTCCAGCGACTTCCGGCGGCGATAAATTCCATATCGCGATCGCCAGCACGCCATTCTTGCGGCGAGTGACTAAAATATCGTCCGCACTTTCGGGAATTCGCACGTCGCCCAGATGATGAAGCATTTTGAAAGCGTTGAACGCTGGTTTGGGGAGGCCGTCTTCGGCGATAAGTCCGTAGCCTCCATAAAATGGGCGTTTGACGACGCCCTGTTCCTCGAAGACGTCGGAAAATGTCCAGTAGCTCATCATGTCCGTGAGGCCGTCGCATTGCCGGATGGTATCCGCCATCCAGGGGCCCATATAAATGGAGTCGGTCACGTCGGTTTCGTTCATGTAGCTGGCGTTGTATTCGGTCCAGATGAGGGGCAAGCGAGGAAGGGCCGAAGCCTGGATTTGATCGTGAACCTTTTTGACGGCGCGGCACACCATTTGCGAGCGAGGAATTTGTTCGTCGGTGCCGAAGACGTCCTTAGACTTGTCGTTGCCGTAGACGTGGCTGGAAACGAAATCCACCGGAACGTGATTTTCGGCGACGTGCTGGATGAAAGAATCGGCCCAGGCGGCTTGGGCGGTGGCCGGGCCCCCAACGCGAAGACGCGGGCTGACGTTCTTCAGGGCGCGCGCGGTGGTGTCATATAATTGATAGTAAGTTTGTTGCCTTGGAATGCCGGCCCAAAAATCGAGGTTGGGTTCGTTCCAAACTTCGAAATACCATTGCGCGACGTCTTCGATTCCGTAGCGAGCGACGAGATGTTTTGCGAACTGCTCGATCAATTGGCTCCAGAGGTTGTAATCCTTCGGTGGCGATACGTTGGGATGGTACCAAAACGCCTGCAGGTCGTTTGCCGCCGCGAGTTTTTTGGGCATGAAACTGAGCTCGACGAACGGGCGGACGCCATTTTTCAGCAAAGCATCGTAGATTTGATCCACGTAGGAAAAATTGTAGACCGGCTTGCCGGCAGCGTCTTCGTCGTAGACGCCGACCTCGTCGTTCAAGATGGCGTGAAAGCGGACATATCTGAAATCTGTGACGCTCTTTACCGTGCGCAAATCCGCCTGGTAATTCTCGCGCAGAGCGAGGATGGCGCGGCCGGAGCCGAACATCTGTTCCCAGAAATGCGGGAATGGCTCACCTTTGGCGTGCAGGTCAACTTTTATGGTTTCAACCGAGGCGGTCTGCTGGGGAGCCGCGTGGGTGCGGCACACCGATAGCAGCAGCACAAGAGCGCCGAGGAGGCATGCGAGCAGAGAACGCTGCTTCATCGAGTTGACCTCGCTGAATGCTAAGGATCGCGAAGAAATTACTTAACACGTAGCGGTCGGCCGCGCGAGCGGATTCTTTTTGTTGGTGTTGACCGCTTGTCTTGCCTTTACTAAATCGATTAAATTAAGCGAATGCCTTGTATCACCGGCGGGGCGTCGTGTCAAGTTCGCCGGACGCTGCGGGCGAGTATCGAGCCTGTCCAAGGGCTCGATGAATGTCTTGATGTTAATGTTGCCGTTTTTGCGCCACACGCGAAGAGAATGTACCGCGGTGCGGCGACAGCACTCTCTGGAAATGGTTTCGCGCCGGTCATATACTTTCGGTTCCAAGGCATGCCGGCGCGGCGCTCGGCTGGCGCGTTGAAGGATCCCCGTGAAACGTTGGGCGAAAATTGTATTGGCGATTGTGGGTTTCGTCATCTTGGTGGGCGCGGCGATTCCGCTTTTCGTGAAGGCCGATACGTTTCGCCCCGTCATCGAAAGACAGCTGAGCGCGACGGTCGGCCGTGAAGTCAAGTTTGGCGAACTTCGATTGTCGGTTTTCACTGGCAGCTTGATCGCGCAAGACCTCAGCGTAGCCGATGACCCGGCTTTCAGCTCCGCACCGTTTGTCACGGCCAAGGAACTGCGCATTGGCGTCTCGTTGAAACCATTGATTTTTGCGCACGAGGTGAATTTGCGTGGTTTTCAGATCGCTTCGCCGCAGATCAACTTGATTCGCGCCGCGAATGGCACGTGGAATTTTTCGAGCATGGGGCACGGCGCCGCCAGCAGTGGCCCATCGAATGGGCCTGCCCCAGCCGCGACGCCGGGCCGCGCAACAAGCGCCGCACAACGGCTCGCTGATCTCTCCATCGGGCTTATCGTTGTCGAAGACGGTCGAGTGACGATCACCAGCCAGCGCGCGCTGAATCAGCCGACGGTATACGAGCACGTGAATCTTACCGCGCACGATTTTTCGTTCGCAGCGCGATTTCCGTTCGAGCTAGGCGCGAGCTTGCCGGCCGACGGAACCATCGGCGTCACCGGTCATCTTGGCCCAATTAATCGCAACGATGCGGCGACCAGTCCCGCCGAAGCACAAATCTCGCTGAAGGGTCTGGATCCGGTCGCCTCTGGATTTCTCGATGCCAGCGCCGGCGTCGCACTGCTCGCGGATGTCGACGCGCATGCGGTTTCCGACGGACAGACGCTGACGGCCAGCGGCACCGCGCACATCGAAAATCTGAAACTTCGCAATGGCGCTACCGCCGCTCCGAAATCCTTGGACATTAGTTATAGCGTTGTGCACCGCACGAAAGAAACTTCCGGCCAGATCAATGATGTCGCCGTGCAAATTGGCGACGCCGCAGCTCACTTGAGCGGCACGTACCAACCGGTGACGCCCGGCGCCATGGATCCACTACTGGATTTGAAGCTGTCCGGGCAGAGTCTGCCGATTGACGAACTACAGCCGTTGATGACTGCCGCCGCCGTGCGCTTGCCGAACGGTTCGGTTTTGAAGGGCGGGACGCTTTCGCTGGACCTCGCGATTAAGGGACCCGTAAAAGCGCTCGTCATCACCGGACCAATCGCGCTCGACAACACGCGTCTGGTTGGCTTCGACATCGGTACAAAAATCCACGGCATTGCGGCGCTGAGCGGAGTGAAAACTGGAGACAGCATGAAGTTCCAGAAGCTGCGGGTCTACGTGCGCGTGACGAACGCCGGCGTTGTCGCCGACAGGATTGAGGCTGTGATTCCGGCGATGGGCGAGCTCACTGGCAACGGGACGGTCTCCGCCGACAATCAGCTGGATTTCAATCTTATCGTGAAAGTTGCATCGGCAAACGGCGTAGGCAAACTCGGTGTCGGACTGCTGAGCAAGTTGCGCGGCTCGGGCGATTCAGGAAAAGGATCGGGAGTGCCGATGCGCGTCACCGGCACGCCCGACGAACCGTACATCACCGCTGATGTGGGCGGGATCGTCACCAATAGAGCCAAATCGATCGCTTCCATCTTCGGCAAGAAGAAATAATTTCGCGCGCTGCCGCAGAAGTGCTTGCCCACGCCGCACCGCGCTAGGGCTGTGGTGGTTCTGCGGCGAGAGCGTGAACGATCCATGGGATGATCACTTCCTTAAACATCACCGGATCGGGCCAGATCCCTTTTTGGCGTCCCAGATGGCCGCCGTGCGGATTGATCCACGCGGTTTTGGGAACGTCTCCGTTGCTCAGCAGGCGGTAGATGTCGGAAATTGGCACTTGCGTATCAAGGACTCCGGCCATCACGAGCATGGGCGCGGTGGGTTTGCCGATCAGGCCCTGCGTGACAAGCGACATCTTGGGAAAAATTTCCAGCAGCTCGTCCAGGTTACTCACGTTGTCGAAGATGGACATCATCGCGGGCAATTGATCGAACAAATACTCGCGGTTTCCTTGCAGGCTGTTCAGTACAAATTCTTTCTGAAACATGTCGTGAATCGGGGGCGATTGCACGCTGACGGCCTTCAGGCGGTCTTTGTCGAGGATCGCCATTTTGGTGCCCCAATAGGCGCCCCAACTGACGCCGTGAAATTCCACTTTGGATTTATCGACCTCGGGAAGGCTGTCCACGTAATCAATCACGCGCGAAAGCATGCGATCCGCGGTAGGGCTGGCTTTAATCGGCGCTTGTCCGGTACCGGGGCCGTCCACTGCGATATAACCGATGCCGAAAGGCAAGACGGCGGAGAAGCGATCGGCGAGATCTTCTTTGCGGCTATCGAGGCCGTTGATGGCGATCACGATCGGGACGGGGCCGGTCGTGTTTTTTGGGAAGCGCAGGTAGCCGATGATTTCCTTGCCCTCGAAGGGGATGTGCACGATTTTCATCGGAGGATCCCAGAACTTCGTGTGGGCGCGAAACGCCACGAGCGCTTTTTCGTAGGCGCGCTGTTTGCCGGGAGACGAGGGGACCGGCCAGCGGCCGAAAGAATAGATATGCCACGCGCGGATGTAGTCCGCGTCGGCCTTGGCGGGATCGGTTTTTTCGAGCGACTCGCCTTCGGCCATATAGCGGTCACCGACAGCGATGAAGGCTGCGGCCCATTCGTCGCGATCGCGCGTCTTGATGTGCGCGAAAGCTTCGCGGAGGTCATTGGGGTCGAGGCCGATGCAGGGATACTGCCCGTTTTCGGCGCGGGAGATTGCTTCGGTCTTGATTTCTTCGATGGTGCGTTCGGAACGTAGTTGTTGTGCGTTCATGGTGGGTACAAGAAAGCACAACGAAAATAACAAGGTTACCGCGAAAATTGTTGCAATGATGAAATTCTTCGAACGTGGCATGCGACAGGGCCCCTTTTCTGGATTCACAACTTTGCTTTCTTGCCTTCGAGCGAAAACTTCCGTACTCGAAGGTCGTCGCGGCGCGAGATCAGATTGGAGTGCTCTGGTGGTGCACAAGTTGAAGCGGAGCCAGCAACTGCGCTGGCTCCGGGTCGCCTACCGCCGCAGGATCGTTCTAGAAGCTGAGCTTCAAACCCAATTGCACGGCGCGGTTGCCTCCTGATCCGAGCACTGGATTGGAGGCAGCGACGTCGGGAGTCGCACAACCGCAGCCGAAACCCGGGCCGAGAACGGAAGGATCGTTCATTCCGAAGCCGTTCTGTCCGCCGTAGGGATTAGCGAAATTGGGATGGTTGAGGACGTTAAAAAATTCAGCACGGAACTGCGCGCCAAATCGTTCCTTGAACGTCCAATTCTTGGCTACCGAAAAGTCCCAATTGCGGAAGCCCGAGTCGCGGAACACATTGCGTCCCATCGTGCCGAACGTTCCCAACGCCGGAGGAATCATGGCCGAGTTGCCCTCGGCGTAGCAACCAAAGAGACCGAGTGAGGTTTGCAACGCGGGCGTGCTGGCTGCATTGCTGCAGATTCCCCCAGGCGAGGTTTGAGGACTGCCTGGCGCATAGTAAGGAATTGAGGTTGGGCCTGACTTAAAATCGTTCGGGTTGCCGACGAAATCCCAACGGTCCACACCCTCGCCAGTGCCGCTGATATCGTCACCCGTATCCATGGGACCCCACGGCTGCGGGCTGTAGAGACTAACGATCGAAATGAGCTGCCAGCCTTCCAAGAGCTGCGCAAAGGATTTCTTGCCGGGGATGGAATAAACCATAGAAAGCGTGAAGCGATTGCGAATGTCGAAGTCGCTGCTGGCATACTCACGGCCGGGATGCGTCGCGTCTTGCGGAAGGCCCAAGCCCGCTCCGAAATCCCAGTTGGCGCCGACATCGTCGAGAGAATGCGAGTAAGTGTAACCGGCCACGAATGTGAAGTGATGATATTCGCGCCCGGTCAGGGTTGCCTGCAGGCCGTTGTAATTTGATTCGTAGATGTTCGCCATCTGGTAGATGTTGGCGAGATAGGGAAAAAGCCCATTTACAGTGAAGGGCCGGGCAGCCTGCTCGGCGACGGGGTCGGAACTAGTTGCGCCTGGCGACCATCCCGAGCCCACAGCCGGCTGGTTGATATCGCGGATACCCATCAGATTCGTGCCATGGTTGCCCACGTAAGCGACTTCCAGCGAGAGCGCATTCGTGAACGCGTGCTGCACGTTCAGGGTCCAGTTAGTGACGTAGGGAGTCGTGATGTTGGGGTTCACGCCAAGAATGGAGCAAGTTTGGCCGAGCGCGGCCTGGCAATTGATCTTGGCGATTTGGAAGGGTGGAGTTTGGCTTACGCCCCATGTGTCCCAAGGTGTCGGCGGATTAGGAATATTCTGCACGCCCGCGGTAATGGTGCCGGTGCCCTGCACGCCATTTAGTATGCCGCCCGTGGGTATGGTGCCGAGACCGTACACATTGTTGAAGGCCATGAACGATTCCCAGTTCACCGTCTCATAAATAAGGCCACCGCCGGCGCGAATGACAGTCTTGCCAGTGCCGAACGGATCCCACGCAACACCTAAGCGCGGTGCGAAATTGGTGTGGTTGCCGTGATAGGGCTGGCCAATCTGCTGGCCGACCTGCACGAGCCCCTCGGTCGGACTGAAATTGCCGAGCAGGTTGTTATTTTCCGAGATGACTCCGTTGTACTCGTAACGGAGACCAAGATTAAGCGTCAAATTATTAGTAATACGCCAGTCGTCCTGGGCGAATACTCCCTCTGAGAAATTGTGGATGTGCCTTATAGGCGTGTCCCCCACGAGCGCATGGGTCGGGAACGGAACGCTGCCGCCCGGGTCACCCGCGAGAAAATCCTCTAGAACGGTGGAACCCGCGAACGCATTATTTCCTGAGAAAATGATGTAACCCTTACCGTCGCCGAAGGCGCCGCCGCTGAAACTGTCGCGGTGGACTTCAGCGCCAAATTTCAAGGCATGCTTTCCAACGATATAAGAGACGTGATCAACGAACTGGTACCGTTGATCGGGCCCCTGAAATTTGGGCCACTTAAATCCGCCAAGCGTTTCGAAAAGGCCGCCGAAACCCTTGATCTTGAGCCGAGGCAGACCGCCGTAAAGCGGGTTAGTCACGCCGTCGTCGATACCGAGGCTTGCGGCTGACTCGTTGTGGTCCGCGGAATAAGTGGGTTGAGTGAGCCGGTTATAGCCGAACCTGGCTTCGTTCACCCAGCGGGAGTTGGGAACCCACGTCCAATTCAAGCCGAATACCTGCGCTCGGGTGTGGATCAAAGTGAGCCACTGCGGTTGCAACTGAATTGCGTCATCTACCGTTCCGGAATTGTTGCCGAAGAAATACATGCCGCTCAAAGTGTGGTGGTCGTTGATGTGGTAGTCGATTTTGCCGACGGCGTTGTCCGCGCTTACGACGTTTGGAAAACCCGTCGTGATCGTCGTTCCATTCGCTCCGTCGTTTGTGGGAAAGCCCTTCCCATTGCACGAGACGGGCGGGCCCACGGTGCAGCCTGACACCTTCAGGCTGACATTGCTGACGGGAATGCCGTGAGCCTGAAGGTCGGCTATTGCGTCCGGGATGCTGTTGGCGCAATCGCCCGACGAAATGAAGGTGCAATTACCGGCGTTGGTGGGTGAAGAGATCATAAGCGGACTTTGCACCTGGAACGAATTACCCACCGTATAGCGCTGGCCTTCGTATCCGCCGAAAAAGAAAACCTTGTCTTTCACGATCGGCCCGCCGACGGTGCCGCCGAATTGTTCCAATTGAGTCGGCGTCTGAGGCGAACCGACGTCATTGAAATAATTTCGCGCATCCAAGGACTGGCTGCGCCCAAACGCGTAAGCGCTGCCGTGCAAATCGTTAGTTCCGGATTTCAGTCCGACGTTGACAATTGCGCCGGGCTTCCAGCCGTATTCGGCCGGAGGATTCTCAATCAGGTTGAATTCCTGGATGGCGTCAATCGGAAGAATCGTCGCGGAATCACCCGCGATGCCGGCGCCGTTGATGATGCTCTGACCGGAAAAAGGCTCGCTATTAAACAGGCCGTCCACAACGTACACGTTGTCCTCGGCGCGCAGGCCGTCGGTGCTGGTGGTGGAGAATCCGCCTCCTGGATAACGCACAACGCCGGGGCGCAGCTGCAACAGATTTTCATAGTTGCGGCCATTCAGTGGGAGATCGTTGATTTCTTGATTGCTTAAAGTGCCGCCCAAGGTGGCAGATGTTGTATTGAGAAGTGGGACCTCTTCGTTCACGACGATCGTCTGCGTTGTGTCTCCGGGCTGCAATATCACATCAACGCGCAGGTCGCTGGCGACCTCGAGCTGGACATTGGTGCGCTGGAACGCTTTAAAGCCAGACTTCGTTACGGTGATCTTGTAAATTCCGGGAGCGAGGTTGGGCGCGAGATATTCACCAGCGTCGTCGGTCACCAAGCTGCGCGAGACGTCGCGCTGCACGTCCGTGATTACGACGTTGGCGCCGACGATGGCGGCATCGCTTTGATCGCGCACATCACCCAATATCCGGCCCGATGAAGATTGCGCTTGAACTGGGAGGGACAGCACCAGCATTCCTAGCGCAAATGCGAAAGCGCGACCGAACCTGCGGCGAATCCGCTGCGCGTACGAGCCTGTCAACAGCGATTCGATTCCCATACACCCCCCCTCGGATAGCAAGAAAGTCGCAAAAAGCGCGGCTGTGGTATGACAGCCCTACCACCTTACGATTTGTGAAGTCAAGGTTTTTCTTATTGGAATGATTTACGATTCAATGGTATGATGGCTAGACCAAATGCCTGACGGCCTCCAATTCGTCGCTGTAAGTCCCTATCCACGGGCTTTTCTCGATCTCTTCTGGTTCTCCGCGCCTACCATAGAATCTCTTAGTTGTTATTTTCAGCAGGCCCGGAGGAGCAAGTAATGGCGATTGCAACGATCAACCCGGCAACGGGAGAGGTGCTTAAAACTTTCGAGTCGATTTCAGATTTGCAGCTCGAGGAAAAACTGCAGCGCGCTGTGACGTACCTTCGGCGAATTTCGCAAGACGAGCTTTGCCGACCGCGCCGTGAGGATGACGAAAGCCGCGGAGATCTTGGAGGCCGACAAGGAAAAGCTGGCGCGAGTGATGACGACCGAGATGGGCAAGACGTATCGGTCGGCCGTGGATGAGGCGGCGAAATGCGCGTGGGTATGCCGATACTACGCGGAAAATGCTGAGAAATTTCTCGCCGACGAAATGGCTGACGTGGCGGGAAGCAAGAGCTTCGTGCGTTACCAGCCCGTGGGCCCGATTCTGGCCGTGATGCCCTGGAATTATCCGTTCTGGCAGGTGTTTCGTTTTATCGCGCCATCGGTGATGGCAGGGAATGTCGGGTTGCTGAAACACGCTTCTAACGTGCCGCAGTCGGCGCTATTGATTGAGGACGTGCTTTTGCGCGCAGGATTCCCAGAGGGTGTGTTCCAGACGCTGCTAATCGGCGCAAGCAAGGTCGCTAAGATTCTGGCCGACCCGCGCGTAAAGGCTGCGACGTTGACTGGCAGCGAAGGAGCGGGCGTCCAGGTGGGAATTGCCGCCGCGACGGACATTAAGAAAGTGGTGCTCGAACTGGGAGGAAGCGATCCCTTTATCGTGATGAAGAGCGCGAATCTGGAGCAGGCGGTGACGGTTGGCGTAAAGGCGCGCGTGCTGAACAATGGCCAATCCTGCATCGCAGCAAAACGGTTTATCGTTGCGGAGGAAATCGCCGATGAATTCGAGAAACTTTTCGTGAAAAAGATGGAAGCGCTCAAGGTGGGGGATCCTTTTGACGCGAGCACAGACGTAGGCCCGCTGGCCACCGCCGACGGACTGAAGGAACTCGATGCCGACGTGCAGAAAACAATTCAGGGCGGCGCGAGATTGTTGACCGGCGGTAAGCGCTTGAACCAACCCGGAAATTATTATCTGCCGACGGTTCTCACGAACATCCCGGAAGGTTCGCCGGCCGCTTGCGGCGAATTATTCGGTCCGGTGGCGTCGCTGTTTCGCGCGAAGAATGCGGAAGATGCGATCCGCATAGCAAACGCCAGCCCATTTGGGCTGGGAGCCAGCGCCTGGACCAACGACAGCGTGGAGCGCGAAAAGTTCATCAATGGTTTGGAATCGGGAATGGTGTTCATCAACCGCATGGTGGCTTCGGATCCGCGGTTGCCGTTTGGCGGCGTGAAACGCTCGGGACACGGACGCGAACTCGCGATTTTCGGAATCCGCGAATTCATGAATATCAAGACGGTGTCTATCGAAGGCGCCTAACAAAACCAGTTTGTGGATACCGGTCTGATTACCGGAGCGTTCAGGTCGGAAGGCAGGGGTTCATGTACAAAGTCGTTCGCAGTTCACGGCTGTACGAGCAGATCGTGCAGCAGATCGAAGATTCCATTCTCAAGGGTACGCTGAAATCCGGCGACCAGCTGCCTTCCGAGCGAGAATTAGCGCTGAAGTTTGGCGTGAGCCGTACGGCGGTTCGAGAAGCGGTGAAGGCGCTGCACGAGAAAGGGCTGGTGGAAGCGTATTCGGGGCGGGGGACGTTTATCACCAACGGGACATCGGAGGCCGTGCGACAGTCCATCAACTTGATGCTGCGCATTGACCAGACGGACGGTTCGGAAAATCTGGCTGAGGTTCGGCAGATTCTGGAACCAGAAATCGCAGCGATTGCCGCGACGCGCATCCAGGCACAGCAGATTGCGCTGATGCGTGAGGCGTTTTCGGTGATGAACAACGCGCTGAAGGACCCGGATGCCTACATCGAAGCGGACCTGGATTTCCATCTGGCGCTCGCCGAAGCCGCGGAGAACCCGTTGATTTTGTCGCTGCTCGATTCAATCGTGGGATTGCTGCGCGAGCAACGAATCAAAATATTTTTTGAGGAAGGCGGGCCGGAGCGCGGCCAATATCATCACGCGCGAATTTTGGCCGCCATCGAAAAGCGCGACGCAGAGGCATCTCGCGCCGCGATGCGCGACCACTTGCAGCAGGTTCGCGAGGATTCGCGAGCGCACAGAGGTCGCAGCACGGTGTCGGATTCAGATTTATAACCGGAGCGGGGGACGAATGGCGAATCTAGGTTTTGTGGGTTTGGGCGTGATGGGCAGCGAGATGGTGAGCCGCCTGCTGAGCAAGGGCCACACCGTCACCGGCTACAACCGCACGCGCGCGAAAGCGGAACGCCTAATCCAAAAAGGAATGAAGTGGGGCGAGACGCCGCGCGCGGTGTGCGCGGCTTCCGACGTGACTTTTTCGATGGTCACGAACGAAAAGGCCCTGGCAGCGGTAATGGAAGGACCGGACGGGATTTTGAGCGCGGTCACGCCTGGGAAATTTTTAGTGGACATGAGCACGGTAAGCCCGCATTTCAGCCGCTCGATTGCCGCGAAAGCGCGCGAAAAAGGCGCTGACATGATTGACGCGCCGGTTTCGGGCAGCGTCATCACTCTTCAAGAGGGAAAACTGTCGGTGATGGTGGGAGGACGGCGCGAGACGTCCGATCGCCTGAAACCGATCCTGGACGACATCGGGCCGAAGGTAACGTACGTCGGAGACAACGGCTTGGCGCTTTCGATGAAAATCGCGACGAATCTCAGCCTGGCGGTGCAGATGATGGCGTTCAGCGAAGGAGTATTGCTCGCGGAAAAAAGCGGTATCGCGCGCGAAGTAGCGGTGGATGTGCTAACGAACAGCGCCATCGCTTCGCCAATGATCAAGTATCGCGGCCCGTTTGTGCTGACGATGCCGGAAGAAGCTTGGTTCGACGTGAACATGATGCAAAAGGACATGCTGCTTGCGCTGGATATGGGCCGCTCGCTGGACGTCCCCCTGCCGACCACGGCGGTCTCCAATGAATTTCTTACCGCGGCTCGCGGCATGGGATTCGCGAAGAAGGATTTTGCGGTGGTTTTCGACGTGCTGGCAAGAATGTCCGGAGTGGGGAAATGACGACGGTATCTGATCCGACGAAAACGGGCGCCGCGGTTGGCGTGGAAAAGTGGCTGCATATCTACCGCCAGATGATGGCGATCCGCCTTTTCGAGGAAAGCGTGAACGAACTGTATACGCGTGCGCTAATGCCGGGCCTGGCGCACCTTTACATCGGCGAAGAAGCGATCGCGGTGGGCGTGTGCGAAGCGCTGCGCAAAGACGACTACATTACCAGCACACATCGCGGGCACGGCCACTGCCTGGCAAAAGGCGCGTCGCCGGAACTGATGTTTGCGGAACTGTTGGGGAAGGAAGCGGGATACTGCCGCGGGAAAGGCGGCTCGATGCACATTGCCGATCCCACTACTGGCAATCTCGGCGCGAATGCGATCGTTGCGGGGAGTGTGGGGATTGCCACGGGCGCGGCGCTTTCGGCGAAAACGCTGAAAACCGGGCAAGTCGCGGTTTGTTTTTTCGGCGAGGGCGCTTTGGGCCAGGGCGTTTTGTATGAATGCGAAAATCTCGCGCAATTGTGGAAGCTGCCCGTGATTTACGTCTGCGAAAATAACATGTACACGGAATACACGCATTTTTCGGAAACCACCGCGGGCGACATCCCGCTGCGTGGCGAGGCTTTCGGAGTCCGCGCGGAAACTGTGGACGGCCAGGATGTGCGCGCGGTATATGCGGCCGCATCCCGACTGGCGGAGCGCGCGCGGCGCGGCGAAGGGCCGGCGTTTTTACTGTGCAACACGTATCGGTATCGCGGGCATCACGTCGGCGATATCAATCGCGAATATTACCGTTCGAAGAAGGAAGAACAGCAATGGCTTGCCGAAAGCGATCCGATCAAGAATTTTGCCGCGTGGCTGAAAGCGGAGAAGCACGCGGATGCCGGCGCACTAAGCGCGATTGACAGCGAATTGAAAGTGGAAATGGAGATGGCGATGAAATTCGCGATCGCCGCGCCGTACCCGGGAGCGGACGAGGTTGACCAGGACGTCTATGCCTGAGACCGGAACCCGCGAAATTACGTTTGCGGAAGCGATTCGCGAAGCGCTCGCGGAAGAAATGCGCCGCGACGCGCGAGTCTTCATCATGGGCGAGGACGTGGCGGAAGCCGGCACGCCATTCAAGGTTCTTTCGGGCCTCGTGGAGGAATTTGGAACTTCCCGAGTGGTGGACACGCCGATTTCGGAGGCAGGCTTCACTGGCGTCGGTGTGGGCGCCGCCATGACGGGACTGCGTCCGGTGGTGGACATCATGTTCGGCGATTTCATCACGCTGACGATGGACCAGATGGCTAATCAAGCGGCCAAAGTGCATTACATGTCTGGCGGCAAGTGGAAAGTACCGATGGTGATGCGCACTACGCTTGGCGCAGCACGGCGTTCCGCGGCGCAACATTCGCAATCGCTGCATGCGTGGTTCAGTCATGTTCCCGGATTGAAAGTCGTGCTGCCTTCGACGCCTTATGACGCGAAGGGTCTGCTGAAGACGGCGATTCGCGACGATAATCCCGTGATTTTTTTTGAAGACAAGATGAGCTACAAGTTGAAGGGTCCTGTGCCGGCGGAGGAATACACAATCCCACTCGGAGTGGCAGACATCAAGCGCGTCGGAACGGATATCACTCTGGTGGGTACTAGCAGCATGGTGCAAGTGGCGCTGGAAGCCGCGGGACTGCTGGATGAAGCGGGGATCAGTGCGGAAGTGGTTGACCCGCGAACGACCTGGCCGCTCGATGAAAAAACTTTGATCGAGTCGGTGAAGAAAACCTCGCGCGCAATCGTGATAGATGAAGGTTACGGTCGCTACGGCGTTGCAGCGGAACTGGCGGCGACGATTGCCGAAGGCGCGTTTCATTATCTCGACGGCCCGGTGCGGCGCCTGGGAGCGATGCACGTGCCGATTCCCTTCTCGCCACCGCTCGAGGATTTGACCGTGCCGACGACGAAGGCCGTTTTTGAAACTGCGATGAAATTGTGCGGCCGGAGCTGATTGCTTAGTTTCAGGGAGGATGCCATGGCGCTACCGACACATGGAACGATGGCGGTGGATTGGGAGCAGCGAATCAATTTTGACAGGCTGCGCACGGAGCGGCTGCAGCGAGTGAAGGATCTTCTCGCGAAATCCGAGATGGGCGCGATTCTTTGCTTCGACATGAACAACGTGCGCTACATCACCTCCACGCACATCGGATCTTGGGCGCAGGACAAAATGAGCCGCTTCACTTTGCTCACGCGGAAGAGCGAGCCAATCCTGTGGGATTTCGGGTCAGCGGCCAAGCATCACCAACTGCATTGTCCGTGGCTCGGTGAACGCTCGCGCGCGGGAATTCCGCTGCTGCGAGGTGCGATGTCTCCGGAGATGGGGCGCGCGGAGGATGTTGCGCGAAAAATACGGATCGAATTGGAAGAACGCGGCTTGCTTCACGAGCCTTTGGGTGTGGATATCGTCGAGCCGCCGATTCTTTTCGCATTGCAGCGCGAAGGAATCAAGATCGTGGATGGGCAGCAGTTGATGTCTGATGCGCGCGTGATCAAGACGCAGGACGAAATTGTGCTGCTTAATACCTCGGCGATGATGGTGGATGCAGCCTACGACGAACTCTACCGCGCGATGAAACCGGGAATGCGCGAAAACGAAGCGGTCGGGCTGGTGAGCAAAATTTTATACGATCTAGGCTCGGAATATGTGGAAGCGGTGAATGCGATTTCCGGGGAACGTTGCAATCCGCATCCGCACGTGTTCTCGGACCGCGTGCTGCGGCCTGGCGATCCCGTGTATTACGATATTTTGCATTCGTACATGGGCTATCGCACCTGTTACTACCGCTGCTTCACGATCGGTTACGCCTCGCACGCGATGATTGACGCTTACAAGCGCTGCCGCGAGTATCTGGATGCGGCGATTTCGCTGGTGCGCCCGGGCCGCACCACTGGCGAAATAGCGGCGCTGTGGCCGAAGGCTCAGGAATTTGGCTTCCCCGATGAAGAAGCAGCGTTCGCATTGCAATACGGGCATGGGATCGGCTTGGCGATTTGGGAAAAGCCAGTGATCAGCCGCTTGGTTTCTCTGGATCATCCTTACGAAATCAAACCGGGGATGGTATTCGCGCTCGAAACATTCTGGCCCTCAACCGACGGCTGGGCGGCGGCGCGGATTGAAGAGGAAATTGTGGTCACCGAGACCGGACATGAGGTGATCACCCGTTTTCCCGCCGAAGAATTGTTGGTTGCGGGCGCACACTACTTCACCGTGAACGGCCCGCTCGCGACGACGCGAGAGACGGAAACGGCGCCGACCACGCGCGTGAAAGAAATGGTCGAAGCCAGCGCGAAAATCGAGCGCGTCGGCGTTTCAGATTAATAATTCATTTTGTCCTTCGGGGAACTATGGCCATCAGTGTCGTGATGCCGGCGCTCGAACCGACTCAGGAGACGGGCAAGCTGGTTTCCTGGCGCAAAAAAGAAGGCGAAGCTGTCTGTAAAGGTGACACGCTGCTCGAAGTTGAGACCGACAAAGCAGTGGTAGAAGTGGAAGCGCTCGCAGACGGATTTCTCGCGGGAGTGAAGGCCAAAGAGGGCGATGTGATTCCGGTGGGACAAACGATTGCCTGGATCGTCGAGAAAGGCGAGGCAGCTCCGGCTGAAGAAACAACACCTGCTCTCGCTGCGGGTGAGGTCGCTGCGGCAGCCGCCGGACCGGTGCCCGGATCAAAGAGCGCGTCACCTGATGCCGCGCTTTCCGGCGCGAAGGCGAAGATTTCGCCGAAAGCGCGACGGCTGGCTAGCGAACTGCACGTGAACGTCGACAACGTGCGCGGGACAGGCCCGGGCGGCGAAATTCTCGCGCTGGACGTTGAGGCTGCGGCAAAATCAGCGGTTGCAAGCTCCGCTGCGTCCGTCACGGCTGTCAGCGGCGAGAAAGTCGAATCGCTGACCGCCATCGGCCGGTTGATGGCGGAACGAACCGCGCAAAGCTGGACCACAGTGCCACATTTTTTCCTGAGTCGAGACGTGGACGCGAGCGCGCTGAACAGTACCCGCGAACGAATGGCGGCTGGCGCGGCCGGAAACTCCGCCGCGAAAATCACTCACACGGATTTCCTGATCGCGTTGGTAGCTCGTGTGTTGCCTCAGCACCCGCGCCTAAATGCCAGCTGGACGCCTGATGGAATTCGACTCCACGCAAAAGTGAACATGGGGATCGCGGCTGCGGTGGACGACGGCGTGATTGCCGTAGTGGTTCCGGACGCGCAAGCAGCGAGCGTGGCGGAAGTTGCAGCGCAACGGGCGGAGCTTGTAGCGCGCGCAAAAGCTGGAAAGTCGCGGCCTCAGGATTTGATGGGAGCGACGTTTACCATCAGCAATCTTGGGATGTTCCAGATTGATTCGTTCACGGCGATTATTCCGCCGCCTCAAGCCGCCATTCTGGCGGTCGGCGCCATTGCGGACCGCGTGGTGGCGATAAACGGCAAGCCTGCAGTTCGCAGCATGATAACGCTGACGCTTTCCAGCGATCATCGCGTGATAGACGGCGCGCGCGGCGCACAATTCCTAAATGACCTGGCAAAAGCAATCGCCGAACCTCACAAATATCTTGGCTGAAAAGTTCGCGTCTCGGGTGCTGCCTGCCGTCAGCTGATTTTTGCCGGCTCCAGCTTTGGACTCAAGATCTGAATGATTCCCAGCGCCACCAAGTACGCCGAGCCGGCAATCAAAAACGGAACCATGTAACTTCCGGTCCACTGCAAGACGTGTCCCACCACCGTCGCGATCAGCAGTCCACCGATGGCACCAGCCATCCCTCCGATGCCCACCACCGAACCGACCGCTTGCGTCGGGAACATGTCCGAAGTTAGTGTGTAAAGATTGCAGGAAAATCCCTGGTGACAGGCAGCTGCAATGCCAATCAAGAGCACCGCGGACCAGGTGCTTTCCACGCGGTATGCAAAAACAACCGGCACGACTCCAATCGCGCAGATGAGCATCGCGATTTTCCGCGCGGCGTTAATCGTTCTCCCGCGCCGGATAAGAAACGACGAAATCCAACCGCCTGCCACGCTGCCGACGTCGGAAATCAGGTAAATCGCCACAATCGGCAGCCCAATGCCCTTCAGCGATAATCCGTGCTTGATTTGCAGAAAATCGGGAACCCAGAAGAGGTAGAACCACCACACCGGATCAGTTAGAAATTTCCCGGCTACAAACGCCCACGTTTGCCGCAGCGGCAATAGCCGCGCCCATTTCACCGTTCGCGGCGGCTCCTGAGGGTCGCTGCGGATATATTCCAGCTCCGTTTTCGAAACGCGTGGCTCGTCCTCGGGCTTGCGATAAATCCATAGCCACAACGCCAGCCAAATAAATCCGATTCCGCCCACTCCTACAAAAGCTGCGCGCCAGCCCCAGCGCAAATCAATCCACGGCACCACGAGCGGCGCCAAAATCGCGCCCACATTTGTTCCAGCATTAAAAATTCCGGTGGCGAGAGCGCGCTCTCTTTTCGGAAACCATTCCGCAACCGCTTTAATGCTTGCCGGAAAGACCGCGGATTCGCCGAATCCCAGGGCTAATCGCGAGACGGTAAAACTGGTAAGCGAACTCCCCAGAGCCGTCCCCATCGAAGCGAGGCTCCAGAACGCCATCGCGAGTGCGTAACCCATTCTCGTTCCCAGACGGTCAATCAGCCGTCCGACGACGAGCATTCCGATCGCGTACGCAGCCTGAAAAGCCACCACCAGATTGCTGTAATCGAGCTGTGACCAGCCGAGTTGGTGCTGTAGCGTGACGTTGAGCACGCCAAGCACGTTCCGGTCCAGGTAGTTCTTGGTGGTTCCGAACAACAGCAAGCCGCAAATCACCCACCGGAAATGACCGGCGTCGGAAAACAGACCGGCTGAGATACGTTCAGCGGTGCGCGCCATTTGCGGAGTCTTCTCGGATTTCAACATGTCCGGCGCGGGAGCGGGAGGAATCTGATCCATTTTTCCGAATGCGAAGCCGCTACGATTTGCGGCCGTCCTCCAGGCCCGAAGGCACTTGCGTGAATTGCGGTTGCGCGTTTGCTACGCCAAACTGCCGCACCATCTGATCCACAAAGGAGCTATTTGACCGTCTGGACCGAGCCAGCTGTTTCCATTTCTACATTCACGACTGGTTTTACTTTCAGCAGGAAGCTACTCGGATTTTTGATTCCCCACGCGACGTAGGGCACATCAAATGTGCAGGTTCCTTTCCAGCGGTCCGGCGATAGTTCCACGTGAACTGTGGCGACGAGCTCATGATCGGAGCCGTGAATCGAGAAAATGCCGTGAAGCTTCACGTCCGAAGCTCCGGAACGCTCGACGTGGCCCTCGATTTGTGTCGGGCGGAAAATCACTTCGGGATATTTTGCGCTCTCGAGGATTTCCTTGTGCATGCGCGTATCGCGCGAGCGGTCGCCGCTATCACCGCTGGGTGTGGAAACGACGATCTCGCCGCTCGCCTTATCGGTTTCTGGATCGAACTGCACCGCGCCGCGGGTGAGAGCGAACGTTCCATGCACGCTGTGTAAGGTACTGTCCACGGTGTACTGTACGGCGGTTTGGGTCGGATCCAGCGTCAGCACAAGCTCTGGCGCGGCGATTTGCCTAGCGTTCTGGAGTGGCACCGCCCTCGCGGACAAAAAACAAACGGACAATGCAACTGCGGGCGACATAACCGCTGCGAGCCACTTTGTCTGAAGTGTGCGCAAAGCTCTCCTTCAGCGTCGAGCTGATGCCAGCCGAATCTTACTCCCGTGTAAAATATGTCGCACGCAGAATAGCGCAATTCCAAGCGCTCAGCGCGCGCCGATCAATTGGCACACGCTCGGGCACACACGGGGAACATTGCTCGAGACCAGGGAACACGACTGCGTGTGGCGCAAGCGCAACTTAATCACGCGCGCATAACGACCACTCTCGAGGTCTATACGCAGGTCACCGGAGCATTACACAGGCAGGCTATCAATAAAGAGTTATCAATTGTCCCCAAGTTGACCGAACTTGGGCAAAAGCCGAACTAGTAATTGGTCAAATTCGCAGACGAAAGGTTGCTCGACGAAAGTTTGGTGGGCCTGACCGAGATCGAGCCGGTGACCCCTGCTTGCAAAGTAAATGCAGAAACACGATGTGGCTGTTTCATCTAGCCGTTACCTATGTCATCTAGGTCGGTTTTGCCTGGCGTTAGGCGATTATTGTTCCCGTTGTGTTCCCACATTCAGGTAACCCCCTAAGGCGCCACACTGGCTGTCAACCACGCCATCCTCCAAGCGCAATCATAATGCCGAAATAGAAACAAGGAGTGACGCATCATTGTTACGGTGACGATTAATCCAGCTTCCAGGCACTTGGATTAATTTGCTGCCGCCCTCGTATCCAAGCTTGGGGAGGAACAAATTAAAGTTACACCGTAAAAAAGTAATAAGACACAGCAAGAGGCAAAGAATAATCTGCTTAAACGCGAATCCAACGGCTACGCCTCCGTGACTTTGTGCTTCGAGCTCCGGATCTTTGGCGCTCCCTCAGATTTCTGAGCCTCATCAGTGCGATACACGCTCTTTCCATGGCAGGCTTTGAATGCGCGTGGCATGGTGTCTTGATCCACGCTTTCCTCGGCGCGATTCAGATCCTCGTAGAATTCGGCAAGCTCTTGAATGACAGGGCGGACAACCAGATTTCAGCGGCCGACCCTGGGTAAACTCCAGACGCGTTGTAAGCGAGCGACGTCCCGTAACGTTTTGGTTTTGGCTTTGTTACGCTTTGTTAGTAAACTCCTGATTTACAAAACATGCTAAGTCCTTCACTGAACACTGCGGCGAGGTGAACGAGGTTGAAGTCAAAAGCAAAGGGCGTAAGGCGCCACGTTACGATTCGTGAAGTTGCGAAAGCGGCGGGAGCTTCCGTTTCTACAATTTCCGCCGCACTGAATAATTCCGACTATGTCAGCGCGGACATGCGCAGCCGAATTGAAGTAGCCATCAAGACCCTGAAATATTGCCCGAACGACCTCGCGCGTGGCCTGCGGCTTCAAAAAACGCACTCGCTTGCCATCGTAGTTCCCGATCTGTCGAACAACTTTTACATCGAGCTGGTGCGCGGGGTCAAAGACTATTCGGCCTCGGCGAGTTACACGGTGCTGATAGGTGATTCTCGAGAAAGTTGGGAAGAAGAGCGAAACTATCTCGATTCGTTTCACCGGCGCCGCGTCGACGGAGTTGTACGGGTTCCCGCCATGAACGCAGTAGGCGGAAAAGCGCGAGCAGTCCTGGGAAATCTTCCGGTGGTTTACGCGGACCGTCACCCTCGTGAACGTGACACCTATATCGGAAGAGTGGGGGTGGACAACACGCAGGCCGCGGAAAGCGCGACGTCCTATTTACTGAGCCTGGGACACCGCGACATCGGGATTATTACGGGCGATGCTTCCAGCGGAACGTCGCGGGATAGATTGCGGGGATTTGTATCCGCGATTCGCAGCGCGAAAATCCGCCTGGACCGCTCGGCAATTCAGGCCGGGCACAACGACATGGAGAGCGGCCATTTCCACGCGATGCAGCTTTTAACGCGGGGGCAACGTCCGACTGCGATTTTTTGCACGAACAATATGATGGCGTTGGGTGCGCTGGCGGCCATACAAGAGATCGGCCTCGCCTGCCCCGAAGAAATCAGCCTGCTCGGGTTCGACGATTTCTATTGGGCCACGCTGCTGCGGCCGAGGCTCACCGTGGTGCGCCAGCCTGCGAGGGAGATCGGAATGATTGCGGCGAGAATCTTGATCGATCACATCGAAGGACGGGTAAGCATTCCTACGCCAGCCTTGCTGAAGACACAACTGGTCGTGCGAGACTCCTGCTGCCCTCCCAAGAAAGTATGATTAATCTTTCCTGCAATACGTCAGGCAATGGGCGACGAGCGCCCTCCGCTTTGCCCGAAGGGCCATGATTCGACGACCCGCGCGCGCAGAAAGTACGCACCCAATCCCAACACCAAAAGAATGACCGCAGTGCCAATGTTCTCGCGTTGTTCCGGAGTACAGGCGACATAAATCCATCCGATCAGCGCAATAATCGCCGGGGCGGGATAAAACCACATGCCGTAGGGACGTTTGATCTCCTTTCGATATTTGCGGATGGCGAAAATCGCGATGATCTGAGGGATGAACTGGAAGACGATTTGAATAATCATCAGAGCCGAAAGGAGCCGCCCGAGCGAAAACCAACAGAGTGGAATGGCCATTGCGTTGGTGGCGAGAAGTGAGACGGTTGGGAAGCGTCCCGTGGGATGGACGCGACCGAATACCTTGAAAAAGTTCCCTTCGGCGCCCGCGGCGTAAAGGATGCGGGAATAACCAAGGCTGCCGGTGAAAACTCCGGCGAGTGTGGCGACAAGAATTAGGCACGTCATCACGGAAGCGGCGCGCGAGCCGTATAACTTACCGATGAACTCCGACACCACTGCGTGAGAGACTGCGGCATCACGCCAGGGAATCGTCCCGATGATCACCACGCTCATGAGAAGGTAAAGCACGGCAACGATTAAGACGGAGAAAACAATGGCCCTGGGAATGTTCTTAGCGGGATTCTTAACTTCGCCGCCGAGATAGGTGATGTTGTTATAGCCGCCGTAGTTATACATCGCGATTAATGTGGCGCCCGCCAACCCGTAAAAGAAGGATTTGGAGAAATGAAAAGCCCCGGGCGGAAAATCGAACGCCATCTTCGTGTCGATGTGAATCAATCCGGATACGATTACCCAAAACATCGCGCCCAACACCACGGCCAACATAATCACCGAGTAACGCCCAACTTCCTTAACGGGACGATACAGTAGAAATGTGATGAGCACACAAACGGCGGCGGCGAGGGCGCCGACCCCGGCATGGTTTAACCGAGGCAGGAAGTAATGGGAGTATTCGGCAAAACCGACGCACGCGGCCGAGATCGCCAACGGCGCGACGAATATCGTTTCCCACAAGAAGAGGAAAGAGAAAAGATGCCCCCAGGCGCGCGGGTTGAAGGCTTCGCGGAAATAAATATACGCTCCGCCGACTCCCGGCATCGCGGCTCCCAGTTCGGCGTAGACCATTCCATCGCACACGGAAAATAACGCGCCTAGAAACCAGCCGAGCACAGCCTGCGGCCCGCCCATGGCAGCAAGGATCACACCGATGGTGATGAAGGGGCCGACGCCAATCATTCCGAGCATGTTGACAGCGACGGATTGCACCAAGCCCATACCGCGAACAAGTTTTTCGGAGGGGCCCGCGATCTCGGGGGGGAGTTGGGGCGAAATGTTCTGGGCCAAATCAGGCGTCCCGGAAAAAACGCGAATCGAGTATCGAGCGTGGACTATAGCAGCGGGACCACGCACGGGCAAGTCAAGAAGTGCGATGTACCGAAACGTTATGGCATGAGGCGAATTCGCCGCGTTTCCTGGCGGACGAGGATTTTCGGCGAGCTCGCAAGGGAAATAGGTGTGGACAACGCGCAAGACCGTAGGCTAGCCTCCGAGTGATTAGGCGAGTAAATGCACGCGACGCAGATTGGAAGAAAGGATGCGCTGCTGGCGAGGAGAACGGCGACGCCGAATGACAGAGTTGGAGCGGCGGTAGCCGTGTCGAAGTGCGGGATTTTCACGCGATTCGCTCTGGGCGCGGGGGCATTGTTGCTGTTTAGCTTCACGCTTACTCCGGGCGCGCAGCAGAATCGAGGCTCACCGCAAGCAAATCCGCCTCAAGTGTCAGAAACACTCGCTGAAGCGCAATCCTCTCTCGAGCACGGAAACGCGGACGAAGCGATACGAATTCTCTCGAACTATCTTCAAAACCAGCCGCAGGATTCCGCCGCGCGTACCTTGCTCGCACAAGCGTATGCCGGCATCGGGCAGAACGAACGAGCAGAGGAAGAGTTGCACGGCGTTTTGCAAGTTGAACCCAACGATGCAATCGCTCTGGCGGCACTCGGCGAGATTTACGAACGAGAGGGCCAGCCGGAAAAAGCCGAACCCTTGCTGGCGAACGCCGCCAAGATTAACCGCGACGACCCGCGGATTCGGATGGAGTGGGCAGTGGTGCTCGTGCACCTCCACAAGTACGCGGAAGCCCAAAGCGCTTTGGCCGGCCTAGCTCCACCGACTGAACGTGACGAGCGCATCACATTCCACCGGCTTAAAGCCTCCGTGGCACTGGGACTAGGAAACGCCCAGACCGCCGCTTCCGAAATGGAAAAAGCGCTCGCTCTGGAGCCGGCCGACCATGGGTTAGTCCTGGCGACGGCCACGGCCGAACTGCAATCGAAGAATTGGCAACGCGCGGCAAGTTTGGCCGAGCCTTTATTTTCCGAGACGCACAATGTCCAAGCTGGCCTGGTGTCCCTGGAAGCCGAATTGGATATGCATTCCGATTTTCATCGGACGCTGCAACTGCTTCGCGGGATACAGCTGACATCGTCGAACGAGTTGGAGCTTCATCAGCGCGTAGCACAGCTCCTGATCTCCCACGAGAAATATTCCGAATCCATTGAAGATCTAAACAAGGCTGCGAATCTCGACCCGCAGCGCGCGGACCTGGAGTTCGATCTGGCTCTCGCGCAATTCCGCGCCAACCGCCTTGACGACGCTGCGGCCAGCGCGCAAAAGTGCAAAGTTCTTGGCAACAACGCGGATCTCGAAGACCTGATTGGCGACATTCAAGAGGCCCGCGGGGATAACCTCGCTGCGGTGAAGGGCTACCAGGCAGCCGTGGAGCTGGCGCCGAACGACGAGAGATATCGTCTCTCGCTGGCGGTGGAATTGATCCGGCACAGCAGCTTCGAGCCGGCGAAGGTCGTTCTCAAACAAGGTGAGGAGTTGCAGCCGGAATCCTGGCGAATCCAACTTGCATTGGGCATGGTTGAGCATTTTGGGGGAACTGACGAAGACGCTACAAAATATCTGCTGCGTGCGGCCGAACTCGCGCCGGAACCCCAGGTGGTTCTGCAATATTTGGGAGACATTCAGCTGGATCGGGCGCCGCCCGATCCAGCGGCTATGGCCAAGCTATGCGAGTATTCGGACGGCCAGCCGAAAGACGGACGTATTCAGTACTACTGCGGCGCAGTGCTCTTTCGCAGAGACTTGGTTTCGGGAGACAAAACCCACGCTGCGGAGATTCTGGAGCACCTGCGCGCGTCAGCGGCGCTGCTCCCGAAAGACGACGCCTCGCCGCATTGCCAGTTAGGCAAAGCGTACCGATGGCTGGAGCGCTGGCCGGAAGCGCTCCACGAATCCGAAATCTGCGCACGCCTGGACCCGGGATCCGCGGAAGCGCATTACCGACTGGCCCAAATTTACGAGCACGAGGGGCAACCGGAGAAGCAGCGGAAGGAAATTAAGCTTTACGAAGCAGCGTCAACCCGCCTCGCGGATGAGAACGCGCGGCGCCAGGCCACTATGAAAACGTTCCTCTATACGATGCAGCAGGAGGCGCAGGGGCAGAAGGA
Source organism: uncultured Acidobacteriota bacterium (assembly GCA_963804625.1). Taxonomy (GTDB): domain Bacteria; phylum Acidobacteriota; class Terriglobia; order Acidiferrales; family UBA7541; genus Palsa-295. The sequence goes on from CAWDRJ010000002.1 coordinate 213,162, forward strand.
CGCGCCGTCGGACCATCCATAAGGATGGTCCGACGTTGAGCGCGTTGGCTGTCCCCTTCACGAAATCAGGGAGTGGGGTTCCCCGGCTTGCGGGTGTCTGCGATGCGAGATTTCATAAGCTCAGGATTTTTTCCCAGGCTCACCATGTTGGCGAAAATGCGATATGCGCCGGGAACGCCTTCGGGCATCTGGCGGTAGAACGCGTAGGCGTTGTATATGTAAATCCCTTTGCCGTATTGGACGTAAACGAGGCCACCTTTTTGAGGAGCCTGGCCAGGGTCGTGCGTTTCGAGCAGCGGGACGTACTGCGAATCCCAGCTCACAAGGAACTTGGAGCCGCGCTCTTCGACCCAATTATCAAAATCCTTGCTGGTGATCTTGTTGGGCCAAGTGAAAACGGGATTTGACGGCGCTAGGATTTCGACCTGGGAATTTTCGTCGGTAACTTCTTCGGGATTCGAACCCATTTTGTAGGGATACGGACCGTAATTGTGATCGTACTCGGGCGTGTTGTATTGCACGATGACGACGCCTCCGTTCTTCACATAATCGAGGATTCGATCATTGTGAACTATGAGATCCTCGCGCACCGCGTAAGCCCGCACTCCCAGAATAATCGCGTTGAATTTGGAAAGATTTGCGCTGGCGAGATCTTGCGGCGTGAGTAAATTGACTTTGATGCCTAGATTCTCGAGAGATTGAGGCACGTCGTCCCCGGCGCCCACGATATATCCAATCTTCAAGCCCGGAGCGACTTTCACATCAACACCCGTCGTGTGATACGTGGAAGCGCGATAGAGATTGTACGGACGCAAACCAGAATAGCCGATGGTGTGATATCCCTCTTTATAATCGTGGCCATCGTAGCTGGCGACCGCGGTGATGTCGTACGCCTTTTCTTTTAGACCTGCGGGAGTGACGTGGAAGTTGAGCGATTGATCGTCGCCGTCCTTTGCGGTCGAGAATTCCTCCCGCAACGCCGTCCAGCCTTCCGGCAAGTTGAGTTTCACAGTGCCCTTCGCGGGACCTTTGACGTTGCTGTGAAGGTTAACAGTCACTTCGAAGGATTTGGTACCGAGGGGAACAATTCCCGCTTGCGGCATGATGGAAATGGAAATAGCCGGCGCGACGATCAGCGGCTCAAGCACGGTACCCGGACCGATGACGCGCTGAACGGATTGGACGACCTGCTCCTGATCGAATGGTACGCCGTTGAAAACGAAATGTATTTTAGCTGACAGGGGATAAGGAGCCAGAGGCAGGTTGAGGTCTTTTGGCACCTGAATGTCATAGTAGGCCTGCTCGATATTTGGACGCGTGAAATAGGGACGCGTGAAACTCGCATCGGAAGCCGCATGAACTGTGAAGCGCAGGTCCACGGACTGATTGCCTCTGAGCGTCCCGCCTGTTTGCGTGGCGGGATCGATGGACCATTGTTCGTTCGCCGGGGCGTCGAGGACCGCGCTCTGCAACTCCACGGGCAGGTTGGTTGGGTTCGTTGCGTGAATTTTCACCCAGAATTCCTGGCCGGGAATTGACGCCTGGAAGGTCGGCGGATTTCTCAGGAAACGCGCGAAAGGCCCGGTCGGTTCTCTCTCAGGAGCCACCGTCGCCAGAATGGAAATGCCGAGCGATTCTGCCAGCGCATTTTCGAATTGCGCTTGCTTCACCCTTAATTCATGCGTCACGTCGTACTTAGAATCGACGGTCAGGTCGCTGCTGGCTACTTTTTCGAGCAGTTCGTTCGTCGCTTTCAAGCCCGCCGCGAGGGTCGCAGCAATCGCTTCGGGGTGTGGGGCCGAGAAATCGTTCATGGCCTTATCGATCAGAGAATCGATCTGCGATAAATCGGCTTTCAGAAAAGACGAATCGCGGCCTTGCGCGAGGCTCGCGATGCCGACGAGCGAACCGTCGATGCCATCGTAGAACGACGACTCTTTTTCCGGAACGGAGACGAGCGATGCGAAGCGGTGATAAGGAGTCATCTCTGCTTCCGCCGGCGGCAAGCCGGTGCCGCCGCTCTGCGATTTTTGTTGGCCGAGACCCACGCGTGCGACCTGGAGGTACGTCAATCCCAGCAGAGGGCTGTACTCGCCCTCCGGTATTTCGACCGAAGCGGAAAGCGCGCCGTGAATGACGCTACCGTCCGTATAGTTGTTAAATTCGGCGGGGTAATACTTGCCGTCCGCATAGTCCAAAATCCCCTTGTCGGTGACGGGGGAAAACGGCACGAGCGCATAATCCTTGAGCGGCTTCCAGGGCCGCAATCCTTCCTTGATCTGCTCGGGAAACATAGCTGGATCGCCTGCGGCTTCGAAGGCTTCCTGCGCCATCTGCCCTGCGACCTGATGATTGCCATGGCCGTCCGTGCGCCCTCCGACAAAGACGGAAGTAATGACCAGCGGGCGAGTCATGCGAACGACGCGGACTACGTCGGACAGGGTTTGATCGTGCCCCCACTTCTCAAGCGCCTCTTCTTTTGTCTTGGAAAAACCGTAGTCGCACATTCGCGAAAAAAATTGCTGTACTCCATAGTAGCGATCGGCGGCCAGAAGCTCTTCCGTGCGCACCAGTCCAAGCGCGTCAAAGTAGTCCGAAGACATCACATTGGCGCCGCCTTCGCCGCGATTGAGCGTCATTAGAACAGTCCGTACGCCCTGCCCGCGCGATTCGTACGTCAACATTCCGCCGTCTTCGTCGTCAGGATGCGCGGTCACCATCAGGAGGCTTGCTCGCGTGTGAAGTTTCAGAAGACTTTGCCAGAGCGCCGCCGCTCCCCGGTCAAAGGCCAGCGGCTCTGCGGACACAATAGCCTTCGAACTGACCGCGTTGGGAGATTGAGCGATCACCGGACCTGATCGAAAAAGAAAAGCTACTGTGCAGCCTAATGCGACGAGAATTAGAGTAAAAAGCTTGTTGCATCGCGGTGCCATCCTCGCTCCTTTGCATCTTGCGAGATGTCTAATCAAATATTGTGGGGTGCGGGAATCGTCGGTCGCCACTCATTGCCACTGAATGCGCGTCCGCGAGATCGTTTCGAGTGACGGCAACGCCGAACGTCAACTGGACCCTTTTCATCGATCCGGACGCGACGTGTCGCAAATACTGCTAAGACGCTTTTGACGACGCGGTCCGCGAAGTAAGAGGCGCTTTGAGTTCGTACCATTCCTGCGGTCCGCGGCGTCCAGCCTCCGTAATTTCATTCGGAGCAACGGCATTGTACGACCGCAAGAAGCGTTGTCAATAAGAATGCCAAAACGTTCTGGCATTCCGGGGAACAAGGATTCGCGGGTGTTAGACGCGTTCAAATATTGACAAACCTCGGCCCTGAGCCCAGTTTCTAAAAAAATTGACTTGACAACGATTTTTGCGGATGTTACACCTCCAGCCATTAGGGACCGAATCGTTTCGGTACGCTTGGGGTGGATTCCTAGGGGGCATCATTCAGCGGACGATATCTCAATCGTCTCTTCCAGCTTTTCCGTGACGACCTGGCTCGGAATGCTTGCTTCCAAGCATGTGGCGGATGGCTGGGCCGTTTGAATCCAACTGCGTCGAAATTGTTGAGACCTCTCTTCTGATCTGAAAAGCGGAGGCTGCAATGTATCAACTGATGAAAAATCGCAGATTGCTCGGCTGGGCAGTGTTGTTCGCCATGTTGCTGGGGGCTTCTGCTTTGCCTGCGTTTGGCCAAATCGACCGCGGGGCGATCGCCGGCAGGATTCTAGACTCCTCTGGAGCTGTTGTGCCTAGCGCGACAGTGACGATCACGAATAAGGCGACGGGCGTCGCCGTGACTACCTCTGTCGATGCGGACGGAGAGTATCAGGTGCTGACATTAATTCCGGGCACATACTCGGTGAAGGCGACCGCCACCGGGTTTGATAGCGTTTTACGCGATGACATTCATCTGCACGTGCAAGACCACCTTTCCATTAATTTTGCATTGAAAGTTGGTTCGGTGAGCACCGAAATAGTGGTCACCGGTGGCGAGCCGGCCCTGGAGACCCAGTCAGCCGACCTCGGAAGTGTCGTGAATGAACAGCGCATCAACGACCTCCCTCTCAACGGCCGTCGTTACTCTGATTTGGCGCTCTTGGAACCCGGCGTGGATAAGTTTTATGCTCCGGCTAACCCGGCGCCCGACCGATTTAGCGCCAACGGGAACAGCGAGCTTCAGAACAATTTTCTGCTGGACGGCATCGATAATAACTCCTTCTCCGAAAACCTGCAGGAATTGTCGGTGCAAGTTGTGCAGCCACCACCCGATGCCTTGCAGGAGTTCAAGATTCAGACGCGCACGTACTCCTCTGAATTTGGCAATTCCGCGGGAGCGGTGGTTAACGCGACCCTCAAATCAGGCACGAATGGCTACCACGGAGATTTGTACGAGTTTTTCCGGAATAAGGTTCTGGATGCAAACACCTGGATTAACAATTTGACCGGCATGCCGCGCAGCGGCTTCTCTCAAAATCAATTCGGCGGCACATTCGGAGGCCCGATCAAGAAGGACAAGCTGTTTTTCTTTGGCGATCTCGAACGGTTCACCAGCCGGCAAGGCACTACCGTGCAAAGCACCGTACCGACGCCGCTCATGACGCAGGGAAATTTCACGGAATTACCGTATGCATTGGCCAATCCACAGGTTCCCGGCCAGTCCGGTTGCTACGTCGGAAACATTATCCAGCCAGGTTGCTTCGATCCCGTTGCGCAAAAGCTAATGGGCCTGGTCGCCGGCACGGCGACTCCGAATATCCCAGCCGCAGTGGCTGTGGAAGGAATCCCCGGGAGCTGGACTGGCGCGCCGAACTACGTATTTGCTACGTCCATTCCCAATGACTCGTATTCCTTGGATGGGCGCATCGATTACACGCTCAGCCCAAAAGATCAGATTTTTGGAAGCTACAGCTACCGGCACGTGGACAAGCAGGACCCGCTGTGGACGAGCAATCCATTGATCGGCAATGGCAACTTCGCGACACAGTATCGCTGGCACCAGCAGTCGCTCGCGCTGGGTTGGACGCACACGATTTCAAGCTCACTGGTCAATGATGCGCGATTCGGCTTCAGCCGGGACTACGCCCATAGCGATCCCAATGGCTTGACGGTTGGCACGTCGGAGGCCGAATCGGCGATTGGTCTGTCGGGAATCCCGGATGGGCCGGGTTCCGCCGGCATACCTCCGTTCTTCATCAGCGGCCTGACGACAGAAGGCTCAGCAGCTTGGCGGCCTCAGTACCAGATTTCACAAGGGTGGAACCTGGTTGAGAACCTCAACTGGCTGAAAGGCACGCACAGCTTCAAGTTCGGTTACCAATACCTCCGGCGGAGCGACAATTTTCTCGATATAGAAGCTCCGCAGAGCCTTACGATAGAAACTGGAGTCGTCACCGGCAGTTTTGCGATGGCGCTGCCCGATTTGCTGCTCGGGGACGTGAACTTAGCAATATTCACCACACCCCACGTCGTGCATTATTTCACACCAGGACACTCCTTCTATGCCATGGACACCTGGAAGGCAACTTCGAAACTCACTCTGACGTACGGCCTCCGATACGAACTTTTCGCTCCACTGATCGATAGGAATAACGAGACCACGAACTTCACACCGCTGAACGGCGGAGGACTTATCACTGCGGCGAGCAACGCGTCCGGTTGGTATAATCGCGCGCTGATTCATCCAGACTTGAACAATTTTGCTCCCCGGCTTGGTTTTGCTTATCAGATGCTGCCTCGCCTGGTGTGGCGAGGTGGATATGGAGTTTTTTATCAGCATGTAAATCGCATCGGCTCGGAGGCACTGCTTCAACTAAATCCGCCACAGTTTGTTGATACACAAATATCTACGGGTGGAACCAGCGCCGTCTTTCAACTAAAGGATGGGTTCCCTTCCTCGATTATCGATGCGACAGCTCCACCCTTGTACCAGCTCCAAATACGTGCGCAGGATCCGAACCAGCGCACGCCATATGTTGAACAGACGAGCTTCGGATTCGAATATCAGCTTGTGGGTGATACGGTGGTTTCCGCGACCTACGTTGGAAATTGGGGGCGTAAGGAGGAGCGCGTACGCGATGCCAACCAACCTCAGGTCACCGGTTTCGATGGCGGCTGCCCCATTTTGCAGTATCCCTATGCCAATCTGAGCACAGTAACAAATATCGATACGTTTGCCGGCGCTGGAAATCCCTGTGCCACGACAGGTTCGCATGCGTACCTGGAAGAAGCCACGTTCGACGGAAATTCGAATTACAACAGTGTCGAGTTTGCCTTGCGACGGAGGATATCCAACGGCCTCGCCTACTCGCTGGGGTATACATTCGCCCACGGTCTCGCCAATTACCGCGACAACTTGACGGCACAACAGTTACCTCAAAACTCGTATAACTACGCCGCGGAAATGGGGAATTCGGTTCTGGATGTCCGCAGCCGTTTCGTCGGCAATTTCCTCTGGGAATTACCGTTGGGTCAGGGGAAACGCTTTATGTCCGGTGACAATTTTGCCGGCCGTTGGCTGGGTGGATGGCAATTCAACGGAATCGTGACACTGCAGACCGGAACTCCGTTTAACGTCACCGCCAATAATGACGGCTTGGTGGACAGCAATAATCCCGTGTATGCGAACTGCATCGGAGATCCGTACGCCGGGGCGACAAGGAATCCCAAGTTGTACACGACCACGGGTTTTATAATCAATCCGGCAGCGTTTTCTCAGCCTGGTCCCGGACAGTTCGGGACCTGTGCTCCCTATCAGTTTTACGGCCCCGGAATTCAGACATGGGACTTGAGCCTGTTCAAACAGTTCAGGTTTACGGACAGATATTCGCTGCAATTTAGAACTGAATTTTTCAACGCCTTCAATCATCCCAACTTCGCAAACCCGAGTGCGAATATTGGCTCGCCGGCTTCGTTTGGAAAGGTCAACAACACTCTTGCACCGATTTTGGGCACCGATTCGGGCGGACCGGGCGATCCTCGTGAAATCCAATTCGCACTGAAGCTGTACTTCTAACGTCCGGCGCGGGAGCGGCGCACGCCGCTCGCGCATCTCTTGATCGAAGGGTTCGCAGTGCTCGTGTTCCCGGCGGTGAATCCTGGTGGGACGCGCCCGTGGCAGAAGTATCTCGCCGTTTCCCTGGGGAGGTAGAAGTGGCCCAAGCTCATTACGAAGAGGAGGTTTTGATTCACTCGGCTCCCGTCGCGCAGGGGAAGTCCGGCATCCTTGTATCTGTCACCCGTGAGCGAGCAAAGTGGGAAACCATCAATTTCTCGGTCCGGCGGCTCATCGCCGGACAATATTGGCAGAGCAGCACTCGTGACCAAGAAGCTGCCCTGGTCATTCTCGGCGGAAAAGCGACTGTCGACTGGGGCGAAGGTCCCCGCGGAGTTGGGGGACGCCAGGACGTTTTCAGCGGCTATCCGTACGCGATCTATTTGCCCAGCCGGACGTTGTTTGAGATTTCGGCGATCACCAATTGCGAGTTTGCGGATTGCCGTACCCCTTCTTCCGCTCCGCTTAGTCCTCGCATGATAGCTCCCGCGGATTGCCGCGAGGAGATTCGTGGCGGGGGAAATAGCACTCGTCAAATCGTCGACGTAATTCGCCCCGAGTTTCCTGCTGATAAGCTCTTGCTCTGCGAGGTCTATACACCCAGCGGGAATTGGTCGAGCTATCCTCCGCACAAGCATGACGCTCACAACCCCCCGTTCGAAGTGGACCTCGACGAAACGTACTACTACCGGATCAACAAACCTGAGGGATACGCGTTGCAACGGCTGTACGACGCCGCGGGAACCCGTGACAACACCCTGACTCTCATCGACGGCGATTTAGTATTGATTAAGGATGGCTACCATCCCGTTGTTGCGGCTCATGGGTATGATGTCTATTACCTCAATGTGCTTGCCGGTTCCGCTCGTTCCATGGCCGCCAGCGACGATCCGCGCTACGTGCACCTCCGCAAGAGTCGCTTGGAGCGCGATCCCCGCGTGCCTTTGGTTCACGCGTCTGGGTGCGAACAAAGTTCGTAGTGCGAGCTGTGTTGTGCGACGGTCCTACAGGTGAAAGTTACCATGAGCGTGACTGGTCGGCTTTGCGGTAGTGTCGCACGAAAGATTTTTTGGCTAAAGAGTTCGGGCCAGGAAAGACGAGGTCGGTAATGCCACATAAGATTGGAATCGTTGGAGCGGGGGGCGCTGGAAGCATACATGCCGCAATCCTCTCGAAGGATTCCCGCGTGACACTGCGGAGTGTTTTCGACGTAGACACGGCCCTCGCGCAAGCGATGGCTGCCCGGTTTGGCTGCCAGCCCGCTCGATCGCTCGAGGAACTCTTCACTGGGTGTGACGCGGTCTTCGTCTGCACTCCGAATACGACTCATGAAGACGTCGCCACGCAAGTTCTCGATGCCGGCAAGCACGTTTTTTGCGAAAAGCCTTTCGCGTTGAACTTGGAGTCCGCGACAAGACTGCGCGATCGGGCCGTCCGCTCCGGACTCGTCTATCAAGTCGGCCACAATCGCCGCTTTGCGCCAGTATACAAAATTCTTAAAGGAGCGATCGATCGCAACGAATTTCGTCCGCTTTCCGTCCACGCCAAAATGAACCGCGGAGAACTGATAAACCCGAGCTGGGTGTGGAACTCCAGTCTGACTGGCGGCTTCCTCTATGAAACGCCTGTGCACATGTTCGATTTGATGACCTTTTTCTTCGGCAAAGTTGACTGGGTGCAGGTAGCAGCCCGTGCTCACGAGCATGGCGAACTCGACGATTTTTCCATCTTGCTCGCTTTTCAGTCGGGCTTGCAGGCAACAATGAAGACGTTCGCGCACGCCAGTTGGCACTTTCCTTTCGAACGCTTCGAGGTCTACGGGATGCACGCAACCTATGAAACGTTCGAAATGGAGCGGATCGCTTTCACGGACGGACTCGAGACCAGCACCACTACTTACGATTTCTCCTTGGCGACCATGCATGAGAAGTGGGGCTACGTCGAAGAAGATCGTCTTTTCGTCGACGCCCTGGAAGGCAAATCGCCCCCGCCCGTCACCGCTGATGACGGATACAACGTCGTTGAATTGATCGACGCTTGCTATCGTAGCGCCAGGGAAGGCGCGCGCGTCCACTTGGGCGCCGTCGCGAAGAGTCTGTAAATTGCAGAAATTTCCCGAACAGATTCGCTTTGCATCGGCCCCCGTCAGTTGGGGTGTGCAGGATGATCCCGGACCAGCCTGGGAGCAGCCCCACGAACGAATTCTCGAAGAAATCGTATCCGCGGGATTCACAGGAACGGAGTTGGGACCCTTTGGCTATTTCCCGACCGATCCCGAGGTTTTGAATAAGACATTGCAACGCTTCGGATTGACCATGCTTTCTTCTTTCGTTCCAGTGCCGCTCACGGAACCATCGCATGTAGAAAAGGTAATCGAACATGTCCGCAAGGTCGGCGCACTACTCTCCGCGTTGGGCGCCAGATTACTCGTTCTCGCCGACTGCCAAACACCTCAACGAAGAGAGATCGCAGGGCGCGTTCCGGTAGATGGAAGTAAGTCTCTAACTCTCGCTCAGTGGAAGCAGGTGGGAGAGGTAATCCAGAAGGTTGAGCAAGCTGCTGCGGATTTCGGCCTCCGCGTTGTTTTCCATCCCCACGTTGCCACTTTCGTCGAGACTCCCATGGAAGTGGAACGCCTATTCGACGCACTCGCCACCACGCCGGTCGGTTTGTGCCTTGATACCGGGCACTGTGTATACGGTGGGGGAGATCCCGTCGATGAGGCGCGAAAATATCGTTCCCTGCTGCAGTACGTCCACATCAAAGACATCGACGCTGGCATTCTGGGCGAGGCTCGGCGGCAGAAGCTTGACTTTGCACAAGCCATCGGCGCCGGAGTGTTCTCTCGGATCGGCAGCGGATGCATCGATTTCGACGGGTTCTTTCGATTTCTGGCCGAAAACAGCTATTCAGGGTGGGCTATCGTCGAACAAGATGTGATCTACGGCAAGACTCTTGTTCCGCCAATGGAGAGCATGCGCGCGAGTTTGAGCTATCTGAAAAATATCGCGTCCAAAATTTCGTCCGCGGGTTAACTCGCTTAACGACACCGCAGTTCGGAAACACCCGTCATCCGAAATGAATCGTCTTACGCCGCTTACTGAATCATCTGCTGTCCGAAGGCCTGAAGGTATTCGGTCAACACTGCCTGGGCCACGTCCTGGCGGCCAACCAGAGGATTTTTCTCGAGCGCCGCAAGCGCGAGCTCGCGTGAGTGGTCTATGGAAGCGCGCACCGTGAGCCGTTCGTACTCTTTTACTTTCAGCAGCAAGGGACGAACAGCGTCTGGCGCGTGTCCCACCGGAGGTACACGAACCCCGCGAGAAGAAACTTCGCATGGCAGTTCCACCGCGTCATCGGCCTCGAGATCCGTCAGTGCTCCGCCGTTGCGAACAGTAAGAGGTATCGAGGAAGGCGTTTCTGCATGCAACGCCTGTAGAACGAGCAGTGCTATCCGCTCGTAACCCGAAAACTCCGAATAGAGTTCCTGATTCTCTTTGCGCTTCTTGCCTGCCGTTGCCTCGATGCTAAAGTAAGATGCGTTCCGTTCGCGCAGGTAATCTTCATAGATTTCGATTAGCTTCGACTCCGGAGCCTGCGCCAAGGTTTGAAACAGCCGCGCGTTCATCGCTGCGATGGCCTGCCCGCGTGATTGGCCGCTTTGTTTCGTGTTCTTGTAGGCCGTCTCCGGAAAATAATAAAAGTAGAGATACTCCGTCGGCAGTAACCCCAGTTCTTGAATGAATTCTGACGGGAAAAGTCCGTGCCTATAGCATTTCTGAATGATTTCAGGCGAAGACAAGACTTTAGGAAGCAGTTCTGCCCCCGTCTCGTCGCGAATCGACCGCACCCAACCTAAGTGGTTCAGCCCGAGGTAGTCGAATCGGAGTCCAAACGGCGTTCGGTCAAGCGCATGGGCGATCGCCTCAAAAGCTTCCAAAGGAGTGTCGCAGACGCCGATAACGTTGACTCCGGAGTGATTCAGAAGTCCTTGCGAAACAATTCCGACCGGATTTGTGAAATTGATGACCGTCGCGCGCGGAGCCACGCGTTCAATCAGCCGCGCATATTCCAGCATCGCACCCAAATTGCGCATGGCGCATGCGAAGCCGCCTGCACCCACAGTTTCCTGACCGACGAGCCCATGTGCCAGCGCTATCGTTTCGTCTTTCACTCGCGCATCGATCCCACCCACGCGAATGCTGGTGATGACGTAGTCCGCTCCTTCCAGCGCACGCTCGGGATTGCCGTAAGCGGTGAGCCGCGCGCCCAGTCCACTTCGTTTGCCCATCGCTTCCGCAACCCTCTTCACGATTTTCACGCGCTCAGGATCGATATCCCAAAACGCAAATTCGTCCACTCGCACATTACTGCTAAGGCCTGCGAGACCGTGGACCAGGAGCGGGCTGCGCACCCCTGCGGCTCCCACCAGAGTGATTTTCATGACAGTCTTACGTCCTCCCTGGCGATTTCCCGCTGAAGTTCTCCGATGCGGGCTGCAACTTGGCTTCGCCGCTTCTCCATTTCATTTCAGCGAATCCTCTTCATTAACTTCCTCAGGACCTTCGGTGTCGGAATTGCCGAAGATCCTCCGGCGCTCGTCGTGGCCAGTGCTCCGCAAATATTTCCGGCTCGCAGACAATCCTCAAGCGGCCACCCGGCAAGATAACCGTGAAGAAAACCACCATCGAACGCGTCGCCTGATCCCGTCGCATCCACCGCACGGACGCGTATCGACTTCACGCGCACGATTTTCCCGTCGCGAACGGCTAGCGAACCATTGGGACCAAGTTTCACGACGGGAACCCGAACCCACCGAGCCAATTTTCGCGCAGCGGCCTCGATTGTTTTCTCTCCGGTCACGGCCTTCGCTTCCGATTCATTGGGAAATGCAAATTCGAATTCCTTCAGCAGGGATGGCAATCGCGGCGACTGCAGCACTTCAGGGTTCCATCCCAAATCCCCCGAAATCGTCATGCCCTTCTGGCGCAATTTGCGAATCGCTAGCATCCAAACCTGTGGCGGACGCAGCGCGCACGCCAAATGCAAATGCCATCCTCTCCGCAACTGCTTCTGCACACTCGGTCGTGCCAGGAGTCTTTCCAATTTCGTATTGATTCTGTCGTGAGTAATCATCATGCGATCACCTTCGCAGGCCGCGCAGACTGTCATCGCCGTTGGTAAATGCGGATCGAATTCACAGCCTTCGGTAGAGATCCCGCTTTCGGTCAGCTTCTGCCATTCCGGGCTTCCGAGCGCATCCTGCCCGACTCTGGTAATCGCTTTGGTGGGGGTTCCTAATCTTGCCGCTACTAGCGCCGTTGTCGCCAGGCCGCCGCCCGGAAACCGCTCGAAGCTTGCGGTCTTAACTTCCCGCCCCATTCGAGGAACCGTCGGCAGGTCGTAAAACACGAGGTCGAAAAAAAATTCGCCAAAGACGACTAAGCCTCGGTCGCTTCGAGCGGAGGCAGTAGTCGCCATATTCCGAATCATAGCAGAGTTGGTCTCGCGGAGAAAGAAACGAAGCCAATACACCGAAACGTTTTGGTGCCCGTATTTTCAGGGATTTATCGTGCGTTGCCGTCCTGCAGGCAGCTCGATTTTGGCCCAGCTCAAAGTTTCCGATCAGCCTCGATTTCGCCGCGACGGCGTGTGTCAACCAAGATTGCAAACACTCTCGAAACTACAAACTGGCTGCGGTCCGCGCGCCTTTCGAGCGGTTCCTATTCCGACGCAACCTGCACCAGCGTCTTGTAAATCATCTCCGTTCCCTGTTCCAGCGACTCGATCGGCACTCGTTCATCGTTTCCATGCATGCGCGTCAAATCTTCAGGTGTAATGGGATACGGATAAATCCCGTAAACAGGAACACCTCGGCTCCGCCATGCAATCGCGTCCGTACCCGCTTGAAAGAGATAGGGGGTCACTGGCGTCCCCGGCCAGGTCCAATGCGCGCTGGCTTCCAACGCCCGGTACAGATCTGTTTCCGTGCTCGACGACTTCAAGTTCTCAGCTTCTTTTACGAGTTCTTCCACGCGTGCGGCGTCAGGGTTGTCTCCCGAAGGAAGCGAAACATCCACCGTCGGATCGTCGATTGCGCCGCGAATCTCAGCAATGAACTTTTGCAGGTCGGTCCCCGGAATAACCCTCAGATTAAGTGTCGCGTCGGCGGTTCCGGGAATCACGTTTCCCCGAAACCCAGCTTTGAGGAACACCGGGGCGAAAGTATTTCGCATAATCGCGTGCAGCAATACGTTCTTGCTGATTTCTCGATCCGCTGCCTGAATCACGGTCGGGTCCTTGCTGTTTACCAGGTCGTCGAAATATTTGGACAGCGGCGGTTCGCTTGTCTTCGCGAGCGTTTCGAAAAACTCTCTTGTGCTGGGAATCAGCTCCACCGGAGTCTCGTAGTCCGCGAGCTTCGCCATCGCCTTGGACAAAGTGAATATAGCGCTGTCCGGTCTCGGCATTGAGGAATGCGTTGACGTTCCTTGCGCCTTAACGATCAAAGGAATGGCCACCTTGTCCCCGGTGGAGATGCTCACGTACTGCACTCCACCGTTCGCACCTTTTATGATCCATCCACCCTCATTCAAAGCGAATTCGCAGTCCATCAGGTTCCAATGCGACTTGGCGAGCCAACTCGTGCCGTACGGGCCGCTTTCTTCATCCGCTTCGGACAGTAGAATCACGTCCCGGTGCAGCGCTACGTGATTCTTTACCAGCTCCATGATCGCCTCGGCGAAGACGGCTATGCCGCCCTTGTAATCGATGGCGCCTCGGCCGTAAATATAGCCATCCTTCACATCGCCTGCGAAAGGATCGACCGTCCACTTCTCACGCTCCACGCCCACCACGTCCGCGTGCGCCGCCAGCAGGACAGGCCTCTTTGACCCATCGCCCTTCACTCGCGCAATGAAATGAACTTTCTCCGCGTCGGGCGTGGGAACAATCTCAACTTCGACGCCGAGCTCGCGAAACTTCTTCGCCAACAATTCTGCAAGCTCTCGATTATTCCCGGGAGGATTACTAGTATTCACACGAATGAGTTGCACCAAGAGGTCCGCGGTAGGATTCTGCTTGAGTTGCGCCGGCACCCGGTGCGCGAGAATTATGAAAACGCCTGTGACGATCGCCAATTTGAACAGCATCGATGCCTTCATTTTGCCAATGCTCCAATGTTTTTCGGATGGACGAAAAAGAGTTCGCCGACAAATTGCCACTCCTGCGTGCCTGGCCACTGTGTTACACCAGAACTCCAACCAGCCCAAGAAGTGTCGAAAAGCACACTATCGTAACGCCATGTACTGCGAATTTGAATCGGCAAGTCGCGTTCTTTGGAACAAAACACCGATGCGTAAATAAGATGGCTTCTCATCGCGACTAGCAAGTGGCCGAGCCGTTGAATTTCTCCGCGCGATTATTTCTTGCCAGACGACGTGCGTTGCCGAGTAGCCTGTTTGCATTCGCATTGAGGGCGAATGCGATATCGGCTAACGTATGGAGCGGGATAGATTTTCCATGGCGACATTGAAGCTCTTCGGCATAATCGCAGTCCTAGCTTGTGCAGCTTCTCTCGTTGCTGGAATCGGAACACCAAGGGCGCCGCAGCGCACTGAGCCCATCCCCCTGGGGCAGGCCAAGATATCCGTTGGCGGAAAAGAACCGGCTACTCGCGGTGACTTTTTGGGGGACGCCGCTTGTCAGGATTGCCACCAGGAGATCGCCAATACCTATGCGCGCACCGCTCACCACCTGACCTCGCAACTTCCCACCGAGCATTCCATCTTGGGCAGTTTTACGAGCGGCGAAAATATCTTGAAGACCGGCGATCCGGATCTTCATTTCCGCATGGACGCGAAGGAAAGCGGATTTTACGAAACCGCCGTGTTCTGGCAGCCGCCGGACCAAAAGACGCGAACAGAGCGAATAGATATCGTCACCGGTTCGGGACACAAGGGCCAAACCTATTTGTATTGGAAAGGCAATCAGCTTTTTCAATTGCCGGTGTCTTACTGGACGGACTTGAAAGGATGGATCACTAGCCCGGGATACAGCGAGGGCGCCGCGAACTTCGACAGGCCGATTTTGCCTCGGTGCCTGGAGTGTCACGCCACCTACTTTGAGTCGATTCCGTTGGAGAAAGGCGAAAACTACTATAAGAAAACTGGGTTTGTTCTGGGTATCTCCTGCGAGCGATGCCACGGGCCAGGCCGAGCGCACGTGGAGTACGAGCGATCGAAACCTGTCGCCTTTTCTTCGAGCGCTCATTCCATCGTGAATCCGGCGAGTCTGCCCCGGGACCGTCAAATTGAAGTGTGTGCGCAGTGTCATGGCGGAATCGGGCAAACGATTGCGCCGGCGTTTTCGTACCTCCCGGGACAGCGATTGGAGAATTACGTCACTCTGCCGCATCCCGACGCGGAGGCCCGCGTTGACGTCCACGGCAATCAAGTGGCACTCACGCAAAGAAGCCGCTGCTACCGCAGTTCGCAGATGACGTGTACAACGTGCCATAACGTGCATGCGCCCGAACATGTCGCGGCGTCCTATTCCGAGAAATGTTTGCAGTGTCATAAGGATCAGGACTGCGGCGAATTTGCGAAGTTGGGTGCGAAGATTCGCGAGAACTGCATCGACTGCCATATGCCGTTGCAGGATTCCAACCTGATCGTCTCCGACTTGAATGGAGAACAGGTCAAGGCGAGGATCCGGAATCACTGGATCAAGGTTTATCCGACAGGACAAAATCCGTGATTCAAAGAGAAGTGATTGGAAGCAGGTATCCGTTACGAATCCCATTTCCGACAGACTTATCCGGCCCCAGTTTTACTTCGTCCGAGCGGTCCACTTTCATTCTGTCCTTGACAAGCGCGCCCTCGGTTTAGAAAATTCACTGCTGCCTTCCCAGTCCGTGTAATCCCTCTCTGGCTGAAGGCGCTGTTCTATCCGGATCGCCGTTTAAAATTGCCTTTGGGAAGCTGAGAACGAACACGTCGAACGCTTGCCCCGCGCGCGCACTTGGCATGTTTTCGCGCAGTTGGGTGGGGTGGTTCATTTGGAGCCAGGATGCCGCTCTTAGAAAAAGTCCCGAATTACATTGGCGGTGAGTGGAAGAAGAGCTCTGTTCAAAATTGGCAGAGTGTGATCAACCCGGCCACGCAGGAACCACTCGCGGAGGTTTCACTTTCCACCGCAGACGATGTCGCATTGGCAGTTGAAGCTGCTGCCGCGGCCTTCCCTTCGTGGCGACGCACGCCCCCCGAAGAGCGAATCCAGCCGCTCTTCAAATTGAAGCTACTGCTGGAAGAAAATCTCGATGAATTGTGCCGGATCATTACGAAGGAAAACGGCAAGACCCTCGGCGAATCCAGGGGGGAGATGCGCCGTGCAATTGAAAACGTGGAAGTCGCTTGCGGAATTCCTATCCTGATGCAAGGCTACAATCTCGAAGACGTGGCGCGCGGAATAGACGAAATGATGATCCGCCAGCCGCTCGGCGTTGTCGCCGCGATTACGCCATTTAATTTTCCGGGCATGATCCCGTTTTGGTTTCTCCCTTACGCCGTCGCCACCGGCAACACTTTCATCTTGAAACCGTCTGAACGCGTACCGCTGACGATGCGCTTTGCCTTTGAATTACTGGAGCGCGCGGGATTTCCAAAGGGCGTTTTGAACCTGGTGAATGGGGGCAAAGTGGTTGTGGACGCTCTGCTCGATCACCCGAAAATTCGAGCCATAAGCTTTGTCGGTTCAACGCCTATCGCGAAGTACGTGTACGCACGAGCTGCTGGAAACGGCAAGCGCGCTCAGTGCCAGGGCGGCGCGAAGAATCCGGTAATCGTCCTGCCGGACGCGGATATGGATTCGGCGACGCAGATTATCAGCGATAGCGCATTTGGATGCGCCGGCCAAAGATGCCTCGCAGTCTCGACGGCCATCGTGATTGCTGATGCGCAAAAAACCTTCCGCGATGCGATCACCGACAGTGCGTGCAAATTGAGAGTTGGGGACGGTCTCGATCAGAACGTGCAGATGGGACCGGTCATCACTTCGCAAAGCAAGACAAGGATTGAAGATCTTATAGGTCGTGGCGCGACGGAGGGAGCTAAAGTGATCGTCGATGGCCGCCGCGCGACGATCGTTAATCGAGAATCCGGCAATTTTATCCGCCCGACGATACTCGATGAGCTTCCGTCTACGAGCGCACTTGTCGACACCGAAATCTTCGGTCCGGTACTAAGCCTGGTGCACGCTGGCGACATGGATGAGGCGCTCAGCATCCTCGAGCGCAGCCCTTTTGGGAATCAAGCTTCCATATTTACTTCGAGCGGCGCGGCGGCGCGCCGTTTTCGTTACGAAGCTCCTGCGGGGAATATCGGCATCAATATTGGCGTGGCAGCCCCCATGGCCTATTTCCCGTTTACCGGATGGAAGGACAGCTTCTTCGGCGATCTTCATGGACAGGGCCGCGATTCAGTGGAGTTTTATACGGACAAAAAAGTGGTCGTGGAACGCTGGGGCACCGAGCACTCGCGAAAATTTTGACGTGCGAAAGACAGGTGTCAACGCCGGCTTGGAAGCGACTTCGTTGATTTCGCGGACGACACTGGCCGAGGGAAATACTATGCCATCCCTGAACATGTAATATCCGTTCGACTTCTAGATATCTCTCCTGTCTGGAAATGGCGGTCTATCGTGATGCTGCGGCCCGTTGGTGCAACGTTTTCCGTTTGCGGACAGAGGGTTGGTGGACGTGACCGGGATCGAACCGGTGACCCCCTGCTTGCAAAGATTGCTCGCACGAAAAATCGCCAACTTAGCCCATGTTGGCGGGTTGTACCTGCAATGGGCTAACGCTACTCTTTGCACCGTGTTCCGCCACTGCACCGCTCTCTTGGCTCATACCTGTGGGGTGCACCCCTCTGTTGAGACAGTTTCAAATTGGCACACTTGCTGTTTTAATGTTTGATGGAGCCGCCGTCGCGGGCCTTGTGGGAACTGTGGAAAGCGTTTTGTGCTTTCCAAGCCCTGTGGGAATCCGCGTTCTGAGCGGATTTCCATCAGCGGCGTCAGTTTCCACAAGGCGTCCATTTCTTTCTTTTTTGCTCCTTTTTTCTTTCTTTCTGCCTATCCCCGGTTTTCCACAGAAAAACTTCGCGCCAGGAGCGCCTGAGAGCGACGATTCCCAACCCGGTCGACCTACAGCATCCCCCTGTTTGCTCCCTCCTCATGCTTGAAAAAACTCATGGTGGCTCCAGCAGAATTCACTCCTGTATTCGCCTCTCGCTCGAACTCTTCCGGCGGCCGATAGCCCAGCGCCGAATGTAAACGGCACCGATTGTAGTACTCCTCGATGAATGCCTCGATGTTACCAAGCAAGTGGTCTAAGTCGCGGTAGTCGTTCGCATAAATCTCCTCCCGTTTGAGCGTTTTCATAAAGCTTTCGCAACTGGCGTTGTCATAGGGGTTCGCCGGCCGACTCATGCTCGGGATTATCTGCTGCTTTCGCAAGATCTTCACGTAGTCTCCGGAAGCGTACTGCACGCCACGGTCGGAATGATGCACCAGACCTGGTGGTGGCTGTCGTTGGGCGATGGCCTCTTCCAGAGCCGCAATCGGCAACCGACTCGCCAGGGTCCGGTCCAACGCCCAGCCCACTACTTTCCGCGAAAACGCGTCGAGAATGACGGCCAGGTAGACAAATTCCTTCCTCAAACGGATATAGGTGATGTCCGCTATCCAGAGCTGATTCATCCCCGTCAGTTTCATACGACTGGCGAGGTTCAGATAGACCTCGAACTCATGATCGGAATCCGTGGTCACCACGAACGCCCGCGGCTGCACAGCCAGCAGGTTGTCTTCGCGTATCATCCGCAACACACGCTTGTGATTCACCAGCATCCCGCGCCGCCGCAACTCGGCACTGATCCGCCGATACCCGTAGCGGCGTCGATGCTCGACAGCGATCTGCTGAATCACGCTCCGCACCTCCATGTCTTCCTCGACTGGTACTCGCTCCTGCAGAGAACGATAAAAACCGGCTCGGCTGACCCCGGCCAGCTGACACATTCGCTCGATGCTTAAGCTGCCTTGCAAAGGCATCACTTCTTGGATTTCGTCGTAGATGCCCTCTCGCCACGGATGCCGCTCTTCTGGCGTCGCGCCTCTACTTTTTGCAAGGCACCTTTGAAAAAATCCAGCTCCAGCGTCTTGTCCACCAGCACGCGCTTCAGCTGGTTGATTTCCTTGCGAAGCGCGGACTCCCGAGAGTTTCCGGGTGGCGACTCCTCACTGGGGTCGAAGGGATCAAATTGATCTCGCCACTTGTAGAGAAGCCGCCGATGCACACCAAGTTCCTGTGACAATTCCACAATGTTGTCGCAGTCCTTTAATCGCTCGACAGCCATCCGCCGGAATTCTTTCGGGTATTTTCCCACTCGTCTCTTTGCCACTTGCAGTTCCTTTCCCTGCAAGTGTGCCTTATCCGAGTGTCTCAAGCTAAGGGTTCAGTCCAGGCGTGGGGTGCACCGCTGAGGTGAACCCCTGTCTTGACACGCCTTCGTTGCCCTTGTGATTTCAAAGGCCGGGGGCGTGCAACTGAACCCAGAAGAGGTCTTTTCCGCCTCACAGGGAAAGAGTATCCTGGTAGCACCTAATAAGGTGCTTTAAAAGGGAGGAGGCCGATGCTTGACATCACTAAGGACATCCAATCGCTGACGACTTTCCGCCGACGTTCTGGCGATTTCATGAAACAGCTGAAGAAGAGTAAGCGCCCGGTGGTTCTTACTGTGAAGGGGAAGGCTGCGGCTATCGTACAGGATGCCGAAGCCTATCAGCGCTTGCTTGATGTTGCGGCCGGTGTCGACGCAGAGGACGGCATCCGCCAGGGGCTAGATGACGTGGCCCACGGGCGTACTCGCCCCGCGAAAGGGGTATTTGACGAGATCCGCCGCAAACATGACATACCTCGTTGAGTTTTCCACTCGTGCGTCCCGCGACCTTGAAATTCTTTTTATGGAAAAGAACGCTGCGGAATCAGACGCTGCCTCTGGCTGGTACAACGGGTTGGAGGAGGCGGTCTATGCACTCGCGAAGTATCCTTTTCGCTGCCCGGTCGCTCCGGAAGCTCGGAAGGCAAGGCGAAGACTGCGGCACCTGCTTTATGGCAAAAAGCCCCATGTCTATCGGGTCATTTATGAAGTTGATGAGCGATGACAAGTAGTGTGGGTGCTCCACATCCGCCACGGCGCAAGGCGGAAGATGAAGTCTTCCAGCCTTGGGTGAGGATGGGCAAGGGCAACGCTGGCAACCTCATGGGCCTGCAGTGGAAGTGAGTGATCGGAGCGACGCTGATCCGGGCGGAGGTCGCGTGCACTACGGGACGCATCATCAATCCTAGTTTCAAGAGCGATCCTTGTTTTCAGTGCGCTCCGGAGCTCTGACGATTGTGCACACTGGATCAAATCACTCCCCATTCCGCACACTTCGTGCACAATCGGTGCTGAAAGATAGAGATTGGAAAGAGATGAATTCTGTGAGTACTTTGCGATCAAAAATGAAGTTGGTGGACGTGACCGGGATCGAACCGGTGACCCCCTGCTTGCAAAGCATCGGACTCGATTCCATCCGCTCCATCCATTACTAGCAACTACTAACGTTTCCACTAAATCGGGGAACCTGCTTTTCGCTCAACGCTATCCCCAATGGCATGAAAACGATGCATTCTTGCACCGTCGGTGCACAGTCGCCGAGGCGAGGCTCTGTTATTACGTTATCGAATTACTAGGGATGCCTGCGCGAGAATCCCGACAGCAGTTGGGCGGGTTCTGGATATTCGGCGAGTGAAAAAACTAGAATTGACTAGCCATCTGACTAGCCATATAATGACATCCTAGGAGTACTTTATGACCAAATGGCAATTACAGGACGCCAAGGCACGTTTCAGCGAACTGATCGATGACACTCTCGAGAAGGGACCACAAGTCGTTACCCGACGGGGAATCGATACCGCGGTTGTCGTTTCCATTGACGAATGGCACAAGCTAAAAGACGAAAACCGTTTGACGTGGAAGGATGTACTTCTTGGCGACGGTCCGCGATTCGAAATTCCACTCCCGAAGCGTGGCACGGTCAAATCGCGCAGGCCTGCGGTGTTCGATTGATTCGCTACCTGATCGACACAAATGTGGTGTCCGAATTGCGCAAGCCCAAGCCCGATCGTGCGGCAGTCGCTTGGCTGCAAGGTCTTGCATTGGGCCAAGGCTTGTTCTCGGCCGTAACGTTCGGAGAAATTCAAAAGGGTGTGGAGCTCACGCGTCGACAGGACCCTGTAAAGGCGAACGAGATCGAGGCTTGGGCGGCGCAGTTGGAACGCACTTCGAAAGTTTTGTCCATGGATGCAGCGTGTTTTCGCGAATATGCCCGTCTAATGCACCGCCGTTCCGATACCCTAGGGGAGGATGCCATGATAGCCGCCACAGCTCGCGTCTACGGCCTGACCGTGGCTACTCGAAACGAACGTGATTTCGCGCATTTTGACGTGGCCGTCTTAAATCCCTTTAGGCACCGAGCGTCGTAGTGCTCGTAACGAGGCGGCCTCGTATTGGTTGGGTTGGTGGACGTGACCGGGATCGAACCGGTGACCCCCTGCTTGCAAAGCATCGGACTTGATTCCATCCGCTCTATCCATTACCTCCAACTACTAACATTTCCAACAAATCGGGGAGCCTGCTTCTCGCTCAACGCTATCCCCAATGGCATGAAGACGTTCGATTCGTGCACAGTTCGTGCACAGTCGCCTACAAAAGTGATAACTGAAACGATTGGCGTTTGTGGAGCAAGACGCGATTGATAGAGAGGTCCATCAGGTGATTTCGGAGAAGAGCTGTCGAACCGGCGCTGCTCTGATCAACTTCAGGGGTGAATTACCGTTAGACCCAGAAAATCTTCGAAATGATCGTAGTCGCGATCCCGGTGTAACAGCCAATGCCCGTGACGGAGGCAAAACGTGGCAATCAAACAGTCGATCGTCTTGCGGACGGTGCGTCCCCGCCGGCGGAGGTTCATGAAATTTCTGGCGGCTTCGATGGCCAGCTCCTGGCTACCCGTTTCGAAAACCTCGAACTTACGAAGTTCGCGCAGCACTCGTGTGAATGTATTCTCATCTCCGACACCTTGAAGGGTCTCACAGAGAATCAAGTCCGTCAGTCCAAAGCGTTGCCGACCGAGCTCGCGATCAAAGTAATCGGTCTCTTTGTTCCGCAGACCGCGCAGATAGTCGATCCAAACCGTGGTATCAACGATGACCATAGATCTCTACTGTGCAAGTCGCGCGAGTCGAGACTTGTGGAGATCACCATTCCAATGGACCTTGCCTCGAAGCCGCCGAATGGTGGCCTGCGCCCGAGTTTGAATCAGAAGGCGCAATCCTTCCTCGACTGCGGCCCGCTTTGTCCGTGACCGACTGCTCCTCATGGCCTGTCGCATCAAGCGATCATCGATATCGATGTTGGTGCGCATCCCTTTTACACCTCTTATGTGTAAGGATACCACATTCTTGTGTATCACCCAAAAGTAGATGATTGGAGCCGAGATGAATCTGCTAAGGTCCTAGTTGCGGCATAGGGTCTACGCCACCCACTTCATTCTCAGTTTCTTGCGTTTTTTCGCGCAGTCGACGAGGTAAAGGTCAATGAACTTCTGGTAGGGAAGTCCTGTCTCATCCGCCAGCCCCTTGAAATAGTCCACGACTTCCGGGCTTAAGTTGATCCCTGAAGGTCCCCCCATTTTAGGTCCAGCGAAGGAGTGAAAATACCGGGTCTTGCAGAACCAGCAAGGGCGGGGCTAGCCCCGCCCTTGCTGGCGAATTCGCGAGGCGGCACGTCTTCCAGCGCGGAGTGAGGTCGACTCTCATTGTAGTGCCGCCGCCAAGCCTCGATCTTGCCCCGAGCGTCTTCCAGGGACAAGAACCAATTTACATTCAGACATTCATCTCGCAGGCTACCGTTGAACGATTCTACATACGCGTTGTCGATTGGTTTTCCGGGCCGGCTAAAATCGAGCTTCACCCCGTTTCGATACGCCCATTGGTCCAGCACCTTCGAAACAAACTCTGGGCTGTTGTCTACTCGAATCGCCTTCGGTGTCCGTCGTTCCATCGTGATCCGTCCCAAGACTCCCGCCACCTTTTCTCCGCCGAACCCTTGATCCACTTCGATCGCCAGACATTCCCGCGTGTAGTTATCTACGACCGTCAGAGCCCGCAATCGCCGCCCGTCATACAACGCGTCGGAAACAAAATCCATCGACCAGCACTCATTCGCAGCACCCGCCTCGATTCGTGCCACTCGCTGGGCGGCACTGGCATGTCCTCGAGGCCTCTTCCTGCGTAGGCTTAGCCCCTCCTTCTGGTACAGCCGGTAGACTCTCTTGTGGTTCACCTTCCATCCTTCGCGTCGCAGCAGAATGTAAATCCGATAATCGCCGTAGCGCACCCGCGCCTCCGCAATCTCTCGAATGCGCATCCGTAAGGCGGCCGGATCATCCCGGGTCGCTTCATCGCGGTGCGAAGATCGGAAAAACAGGAGCACGCGACAACTTCGCCGTTCGCTTATTCCGTACCGCCCTTCCAGATCTCGTAGCAACTCTCGCCGCCGACCAGGCCTTAGAGTTTTTTTGAAAGCACATCCTGCAACATCAGCTTGTCTAGACTCAGATCCGCCACCAGTTGCTTGAGTTTCCTGTTCTCCTCTTCCAGCTGCTTCAATCGCCGGATCTCATCCACGCCCATCTGCCCATACTGCTTCTTCCAACGATAAAACGTCTGCGTGGAGATGCCCATCTTCCGGATTACTTCGCCTACTGGTGTCCCCGTATCTGCTTGCCGCAACGCGAAGGCAATCTGCTCTTCCGTATAGCGGGTCTTTTTCATCCGACAATCTTCCCTTCAGGCTGCCCATTTTGCCGGATTTTCTCTCTCTTCGCTTGGACCAGTTTTCGGGGAGGACCTCATCCCCACGGCTTGCTTCTTGCCCGTGTAAGGATTCTTGAGTTCTTTCATCTTGGAAAAATCATATTCCTTCTTCATAAAACGTATACTCCTTCTTGGTTGCCTTCCGCGCGGAAATTATCCGCATTACTGAATCGGATTTCTTATAGCAGTGAACGACGACCAAAGGTCTTCCCGTAGAACTCATTCCCATGAGGATAAACCGATCCTCGTCGTCTGAGTGTTCTGGATGATCGAAGAGGCGCGAATTCGGATCGCGGAAGGCGCTTGAGCTTCTTCAAACCACACTCATGCTTTCTCCGATTGCTCCTATTTTTCCCTCTCATCCCACTCGAAGCGGAGCATTCCTAGATATTATCTAGATACAATGTAGATTGTAAGTGTGGGACTAGAAGGGCCTCTCCGGCTGGCCTCGGATGTTTGGTGGACGTGACCGGGATCGAACCGGTGACCCCTGCTTGCAAAGCGAGTGGGGGGATTAGATCCGAGTCGTTGTTCAGGCTGCGCTTAACACGACGCATCCATCAGAGCGATACCCTTCTTGTTGCTCCAAAGATGCTCCGATATTTCGAACCGTCGAGGTTGGACCTGCTGAATAACGCTGACCCGGCCTGGCGGGAATACAAGATGAATCTTTGTGAATTACAGTCTGCAGGGTTCGGCGGTGGATCCAGAACAGCCTCGGCGGCGACGGAGTGTGAGTACCGAGCCGATCGCCAGTACGTGCAGCAACTGACGGATGCATTTTCCCTGAAAACGCTCGTGCAGTGACGGAAGTCACCTGCAACATTGCGAACTTTCAAGACCGGTATAGAATGGCGCCTGTTTTTGAAGCGAAAAGGAGATCAATCCAAGGAAACAGTAGCGGCGGCCGAAGCGCGGTGGCGGGCTACCCTTCTCTCGTCAACTTCATGGAGCAAAAACCTCCCCAACTCCGCCACGAGCTCCGCGCAGGACAAATGGCGATGGTCGCGATCGGCGGCTCGATCGGCACCGGTCTTCTGCTGGGATCGGGCGCGGCGGTCCAGATTGCCGGGCCGGGAGTCATCCTCTCCTACATCCTGGGCGCGCTGATTGCTTTCACCGTGACGACGGCGCTGGGCGAGATGTCGAGCCTGCATCCAGCCGCCGGCTCGTTTGGAGTTTACGCCGATAAGTACCTGAACCGCTGGGCAGGCTTCATTTCGCGTTATGGATACTGGTTTTCACTGGTAATCGCCATCAGCGGTGAACTCGTGGCATCCGCCACGTACATGCGTTACTGGTTTCCGAATATTCCCGCCACGGCCTGGATTGCGGGATTCGCGACGCTCCTGCTAATCATTAATTGGGGGGCGGTACACACCGTCGGCAGTTTTGAATACTGGTTCGCGATGATCAAGGTCGTAGCGATTGCGGCCTTCATTCTGATCGGCGCCGGATTGCTGCTAGGCGGAAGGGCGCAAGCGCACTACACCACGGACGGCGGTTTCCTGCCGCATGGCGCCGCTGGTCCATTGCTGGCGCTCCCGTTTGTTCTGTTCAATTTTCTTGGAACCGAGATGGTGGCCATCTCTTCGGGCGAAGCACGTTCCACTTCGGACATCGTGCGCGCAACTTACATATCGTTGAGCGTTCTCACCTTCGTTTATTTATGCGCGTCCGCGGTACTGGTAGGAGTCGTGCCGTGGAACCTGGTTGGCGTGGGGCAGAGTCCCTTCGTGACGGTGTTCGAGGTGGCGCACGTGCCGGCCATTTCACTGGCGATGAACTTCGTGGTGCTGACGGCCGCGCTCTCCGGTGCGAACGCCGCCCTGTACGTGACTTCGCGCATGCTGTACTCGCTGGCTGAGTCTGGATATGCGCCTGCAAGACTCGCGCAGCTATCAGCAAAGGGCTCGCCGCGCAACGCCGTGCTGTTGTCGGCGTCAGGAATCGTGGTCGCTCTGGTCGTGCAGTACGTCGCCCCGCAAAATGCTTTCCTGTATATCATCGGGGCTTCGCTGGTCGGCGGAATGCTGGCGTGGTGCATCGCGCTCGCCTCGCACGTGGCCATGCGCAAAAGGCTGTCGCCAGAGCAAGTGGCGGCGCTGCCGATGCGCGCTCCCGGTGGAGCAGCGGCATCCAAGGTCGCGTTCGCGGCGATTGTGGTGATCGTGCTGTGCGCGTGGTGGACACCGCAGGCTCGCATTACCATTGTCAGTGCAGGTCCCTATCTGTTTCTCTTGACCGTCTTCTATCTCATGGCGAAAAAAGCACGCTCACGGAATTAGGTGCCGGCATGACTGACCCTCTCTTGCGCTATCGCCAGGAGTTTCCAATCCTGGAGAAGACGACTTATCTCATCAGCAATTCACTGGGTGCGATGCCGCGTGGAGTCTTTGACGCACTCCACGACTATGCCGAGGTTTGGGCTGTGCGCGGAGTGCGTGCGTGGGAGGAATACTGGTGGACGCTGCCGCTGGAGATCGGCAACCAAATCGCTGAGCTGATGAACGCGCCGATGAATTCAGTGGCCATGCACGGCAATGTCACCCAGTGCCAGGCAGTGGTCGCTTCCTGCTTTGACTTCAGCGACCAGCGCAATAAGGTGGTTTACACGGATTTGAACTTTCCTTCTGTGATGTATTTCTGGGAGGCGCAGCGGCAGCGCGGCGCGCGCGTCCACATGGTAAAGACGGATGATGGGATCGAGGTTCCGACCGAACGGCTGCTCGATGCGATTGACGAAACCACGCTGCTCGTTCCGGTGTCGCACGTGATCTTCCGCAGCTCGTATATCAACGATGCCAAAGCGATCTGCGAGAAGGCGCACAGGGTGGGCGCGCACGTGATTCTCGACACCTTTCAATCGCTCGGCTCTGGCGTTCCCGTGGACGTGCGAGAGCTCAACGTGGACTTTGCCTGCGGAGGACTGATGAAGTGGCTCTGCGGCGGTCCCGGAGCCGCCTATCTCTACGTACGCCCGGATTTGGCCCGCACGCTAGCGCCGAAGTTCACGGGATGGCTTGCGCACGAGAATCCCTTCGGTTTTGAAACCGGCGCGACGCGCTACACGCACGGGGCTTATCGGTTCATTAACGGAACGCCGAACATTCCGGCTCTGTACGCTGCTCTTCCCGGACTGAAGATTCTCCGCGAACTGGCCATGCTCCAGGTGCGCGAAAAATCGCAGCGCCTCACGGCGCGGATCGTCTCGCTGGCAGAGCAACGCGGCTGGCACGTCAACGCGCCGCGCAATCCGGCGCGCCGCGGCGGCACCGTCGCCGTGAATATGCCCAAGGCAAAGGCAGTGTGCGCCGAGTTACTCAAGCGCGACATTCTGGTTGACTGGCGGCCGGGCAGCGGCGTGAGGATGTCGCCACACTTCTACAACCAGGATGAGGAAATAGATTTCGCGATGGCGGCAGCCGACGAGATCCTTCGCACCATGCCGTGACCCAACGGACCACACGGGCCAGCTCGGAATATCGAAGGAAAAGCGGCTCTCTACGCAGCACTTCTTCAGACTACGCGTTATCTATTATTGCCGTTCGAATTTTGGGTTGAGGACTTTGCGGGCGCTTTCCACACCAACGACGGGCAACGACGGGTCGCTCAAAAGCCCGAGCTGTTTCAAGACGGATGCTTGGTCCCAATAAATGTGCTCGTGGGCGAGTTTGCCGTCGCGGAAACGAACAATCGCGACCAGAGGCACTTCGACGCGGCGATTGGTGGGCGGAATTCCGGGCAGCATCCAGGGCATTTCCTGCGTGTGAGTGAAGGAGAAGATCATTTCATCAACGAGCTGATCTTCGCCGACAGTGCGGGAGACGGGAGTAAGCGAGGTGTCGGGCGGCATCACGGGTATGAACTCGTGCGCATAGAAGTGGCGCAGGGCGGCCTTGCCGTAACCGCCCGTCATGACAGGGATGTGGTTGACGTAAGCGTCCTCGGTCATAGTGGCCAGCGTGGCTTCGGTGTCGCGCGTGACGAATTCGTCTGCGGTGTGTTCTTCCCAGAGTTTGCTGAGGTCGTGTCGTGGCATGGCAGGGATTATACTTCGCTTCTCGCCTGCATCAATTATTGCGTCGGCTTGGTCGGCGCGCGAATCCGAAAAGCAAGTTCGCGTCGAAGGTATTATTCCCGATGAGATCCACGCTAGTGATCTATCGGAGGCGCGTTTTCAGGAAACCGTGAAGTGTGGCGGGGTGCTCTGCGCGCGTTCGATAGTTCCGTTTGGCCGCTTTACCGAATGTTGAAAGGCGAATTCCATACCCCGGCGACAATATCCTTGGACTGCGCGACCTGTAAGCGCGAAACGTCTTGGGGCACAGACCGTAAGGTTTACGTCGTATCGATCAGCGCTCTGTCGTTGTGCTACTACACCTGCCATCTGTGCCGAAGTCGTTCAATTCACTACCTTCTTTGGAGGACAGAAGACAACGTAATGAAAGTTGGACAAAGCCCGGCGCAAACCGCAAGTATTCCACCTAGCATTGAGAAACGACTGGGCTGCTCAGCGATCTTCTATAAGCGCGCGTTGACGAGTCGAAATGAAGGCTTCGGACTGGCTGCTGTTGCCTATTTCCGTCGTGTTGTTGAGGACAAGACGAATGAGTTGGTTGACGTCGTTGCCGATTCAGCTGAAGCGATGGGGATGTCAGAAGCAGATGTAACTAAGATCAGGGCTGCGAAGGATGAAAAGATT
This sequence comes from uncultured Acidobacteriota bacterium, assembly GCA_963804625.1. GTDB lineage: Bacteria > Acidobacteriota > Terriglobia > Acidiferrales > UBA7541 > Palsa-295. The sequence goes on from CAWDRJ010000002.1 coordinate 241,893, forward strand.
TACGAGGACAAGTTTAAGATTGCCGCGCAGTCAATGCCAAGTGCGATGAAGCCCGATGGCGCGAACCCGTTGCAGGCGCTTTGCGACCTGCTCAGTGTGGGTGTTCGTACACAGACGGAACGGCAATGCCTCCAGATCGCCGATGACGTGCACGAAATCTTCGACTACTTATTTGACCGCCTGCGCACGAAGATCGAGGACCGAAACTCGTTTGTCGCGAAGGTCAAGAAAATTGTTGGCAAGCGCAGAGCCTAGACAGGATGGTCGGGAATCGAAGCAGTGAATCAGCCTCCACCGTCAGTGCGAGCGTAATCCTGAAGGTAACGCGGCGGTAACTTCGGACTTAACAAGGCAAGCCCGACTTGCGATTTTCCCAATAAAAATGGTGGACGTGACCGGGATCGAACCGGTGACCCCCTGCTTGCAAAGCAGGTGAAAAAAAATCTAAGTCATTGTTCAGGTTGCGCTTAGGGTCAGACATCCCCTCACGAAATGCTCCAAATGCTCCAAGAAATGAGTCCTAGCGTCCGTTCCGTTGCCTCGGTTGCGTTTACGAGTTCCGAGCCTTCCTTGTGCTGTCCAATGTTGCTTCATAGTTCGACTTCCTAACACAAAGCAGTGGATGACCATGAAACAACAGACCGAAACCCAACTGCTTCTCGCCGCTGTGCTCCCCGAGTTCGCCGCCGAGCTTCGGCAACTCCTAACCGAGCAGGGCGAAGCCGAATTGGCTGCACAGGTGTCGGGATTGATGATTTTCGACCGTTGCCGTTGCGGGGATGACTTCTGCGGCACGTTCTACACGCAACCGAAGCCAGATGGCAGCTTCGGCCCCGGTCATCGGAATGTAGCTCTGACAACCGGGCAGGGGATGCTCATCCTCGACGTTGTCGCCGGGGAAATTGCTTGTGTGGAAGTTCTCGACCGCAAGGATGTTCGGCAAATGCTCCATGCGGTTCTTACCTGAGATTCTAGAAGACCACCGCGAATTACACGCATTGATGGAGTCGAAGCACAGACTTTTCTCGTTACGCATCCCTTTCATCCGCTGACCGGCCGCCGGTTCGCCAGCGGACAAATTCTGCCGCTAAGGGCCTTCCAGAACGACCCAATCAGGAAGACCTTCTCTGCTTAGCACGAAGCTGGCTTAGAATTCAGGAATGTCTCTTTTGCACATTCTCATCCTTGCCATCGTGCAGGGATTAGCGGAACTGCTTCCAGTGTCGAGTTCGGCCCATGTCGTGGTAATTGAGAAGCTGCTCGGTCTTGACCCCTCTTCGCCACCAATGACCTTGCTTCTGGTCATGCTGCATACGGGCACGATGTTTGCGGTCATCGTGTACTTTTGGAGGCAGTGGCGCGACGCCTACTTCCAGAGCATAGTTTCTTTTAAGAAGTTTGCTGGACTTGTCGTGTTAGCGACTGCCCTCACTGGACTGATTAGCGAAGCTATCATCAAGGCCATCGAGAAGACCGTTTTTCGCCGCTTTCCGCACGCGCCAATTGAGGACTTGTTCAGCCATCTCGAACTCGTTGCTCCGGCTCTGGCTCTTGTGGGAATCCTGATTCTCGTTGCAGGCTTCGTCGAGAAGAGAAAATCGGCTGTGGGCTTGACCGAAACTACCGACCTGAGCGCTAGAGAAGCCGGGATTATCGGAGCCGTGCAGGGACTTTCTCTGCCATTTCGCGGATTCTCCCGGTCTGGTGCCACAATCTCTGTGGGGATGCTCTTACGGATGGCCAAGTCAAGCGCAGAAATGTTCAGTTTCGCGCTGGCTGTGGCGCTGACTCCGGTAGTGGTCGTGCGCGAATTAATGAGGGTCGTGCATGACGGACCCACGAATGGAACAGCGGCCTTTGCAGCAGCGGTATTTCCTAGCTTGCTCGGGGCGGTGTTCGCGTTTCTCGCTGGCTTGATTGCACTGAAATGGCTGAGTCGATGGCTTAAGGGCGGACGCTGGTATCTTTTCGGCATTTACTGCTTGATTGCCGCAGTGGGCGTGGGTTATTTGCATAACCTTGGCTACTGATTTGTCGAACGCTAGGTTTTTAGGGCAAAGATGAAACGGTTCGATGGCAATGCACTCTCGTGGGCACTTGTAGACGGGGTCGTAGAGCTAGCGCTGCATCGTCCGCCAGCAAATGAATTAAGCATGGCTAGTTGGGCCGAACTTGAACAATTCGTCGAAACAGTGAAATCTTTGGAAAGCGAAGCCGTTGCATTAATTGTATATAGCCAACTGAAATCCGGATTTGGTGCTGGCGGGGACCTCTACGAGATGTACGCTCGTTTGCGAGCGGCAGGTCAGGGCCGTGGGCTTGAGGAACTGCGCCAAATCGTCGAACGTGGGCACCGTGTGCTCAACGCGATTGACACAACGCCGCTCGCCTCAATCGCAGCGGTGCATGGAGTCTGTTTTGGCGGTGCATTTGAATTGGCGTTGACTTGTGATTTGATTATTGCTGACAAGACCGCACGGTTCTGTTTCCCGGAGTTGCGTCTGGGTCTGATTCCCGGCGGTGGTGGTATTCCGCGTCTAAAGCGTGACTGCAAGAACGCTATCGTGCGAGACCTACTGCTCACGGGACGCAGCATCAACGCCGAGAAAGCAGTTGCGGCTGGGTTGATTAGCCAAGTGGCGGGTGAGGGGGAGTCTCTACGCATTGCGCGGTCGACGGCAGCACAACTCCGGAAGGTCGACGCTCACGGTCGCGTCGCCGCCAAGCGATTCATCAAACCGATTCCAAATGATGAGCTTCTGCGCGAGATAGACATCTTTTGCGAACTGTTTAGCCGACCTGCCTTGATGGAAGGCCTACGCAAATTCGTGGAGAGCCGTGGCGGGCTGCCTTACTTGCCTTAGTTAAACAACTACGGAAAATTTCGATTGGGCCTTGCCTGTCGGTCTGCCGCTGATTTTGACCGGGCTGTGATATAGAATTCGTTCGCCCTGCGCTTTTTGATTGTGCATTTCGGGTTTTTCCGAAATGAAAACTCTCTGCAAAATAGAAGACCGCAACAAAGTGCTCGACCGACTGACCGGGGTGCGTCCCGAGAGTCAGCGCCGTTGGGGAAGCATGTCCGCCCATCAGATGATTTGTCATCTGAGCGATTCCTTTCGGGCAGCACTAGGGGAAAAACAGGTAAGTCAGTCCACTACGCTCTTTAAACGCACCATTTATAAATGGGCGGCGCTATGGCTCCCGTTTCATTGGCCTCACGGAATCAAGACACGGCCAGAGATGGACCAGCACCAAGGTGGTACGCCACCTGCCGAGTTTGCATCCGACACGGAGAAACTTCGCATTCTTCTAAACCGCTTCTGTAATTCGGAGGGCGAGTTCGCTCCGCGCGCAACGCTCGGTCAGATGTCGAGGAGCGAGCGCATGCGCCACGCCTATCTTCACATGGACCATCATCTGCGACAGTTTGGGGCCTAGCGCGGATTCCTCTTCCAAAATCTCCGGGTTGGCACAGGCACGTAGTACCCGATTAACGTTAGCGATTTAGCGGAAGAACGAAATTCGGGGGCTAGGGCAGAACCCGCAAACGAAATCCCGTTGGGCGCAGATGGCACGGGCTGGCAGGAAGGTGATGCAGTTCCTCAGCGAGGGACGCTACGTGGCGAATGTGGTGGATGGGCAGGTGACGCTGTACGGTGAGGGCGGCGGCGCGGACTGATGAGTTCTCAATCGTCTGAATGTTCGGCAAAAGCTCCAAAACGGTGGCAAGGCTTGCTTTTGGCGAACTCAGCCGGTAGCTCTTGACAGACCATCAAAACACAGTGGAAATTTACTTGACCTTGGAACTGGTTCTAACCCTTAGCAGGCTGCTGAAAAACTCGGAAATTTTGCAACGGAGCAGCTCTTGATGCGTCCAATGTCGCATGCGAGGAACCGATCAGCAACAAAATCACGTGTTCAGCTACATTTCTCCGGAGCAGCGGGTACGCAAGGACCATCCGCTGCGACCGATCCGCACGATGGTGGACGAGATCCTGAAGCAGCTCTCGCCGCAGTTCAGCAAGATGTACGCGAAAGTGGGTCGCCCGTCGATTCCGCCCGAGCAACTCTTGCGCGCGCAGTTGTTGCAGATGTTCTATTCGGTGCGCAGCGAGCGACTGCTGATGGAAGAGATGGACTACAACATATTGTTCCGCTGGTTTGTAGGGTTGAATTTGGACGATCCGGTGTGGGACGCGACGGTGTTCACCAAGAATCGGGACCGCTTGCTGGAGGCCGAGGTAGCGAAGGAATTTCTGGGGCGGGTGGTGGCACACGCGCGAGAGCAGGGGTGGATGTCGGACGAGCACTTCAGCGTGGACGGCACGCTGCTGGAAGCCTGGGCCAGCTTGAAGAGTTTTCAGCGGAGGGACAAAACGAATTCGTCTCCGCCGGAGGATCCGGGAAATCCCACGGTGGATTTTCATGGGGAGAAGCGCTCGAACCGGACGCACGAATCAAACAGTGATCCAGAAGCCCAGTTGGCGCGCAAGGGCCCAGGCAAGGAGGCCAAGTTGAGCTACAGCGGGAATCTGCTGGTGGAGAATCGCAACGGATTGATCATTTCGAGCCTGGTGTGGGAAGCGACAGGCACGGCCGAACGCGATGCGGCGATGACCATGTTGCAGGATGTTCCAGGAAGAAAGCGTGTGACAGTGGGTGGCGACAAGGGTTTCGATACCGCGGAGTTTGTACGCGAGTGCCGGAACATGCGCGTGACGCCACACGTGGCGCAAAATCTGGCGCGGCGAGGCGGCAGCGCCGTTGATGGACGAACGACACAACACGAGGGCTACCACATCAGCCAGAAGAAGAGGAAGCGTATCGAAGAATGCTTCGGCTGGCTGAAGACCATTGCTCTGTTGCGTAAGGTGCGTCATCGCGGAACCTTGAAGGTGGACTGGACGTTTACGTTCGCGTGCGCGGCCTACAATTTGGTGCGCATGCGAAACCTGATGGCCGTCGCGGTTGGGGCGCAGTAAGTCCGGGCCGTAGTGTCTTTGCACGGTGCTGAAAACGCCACTTCGGGCATTCGGCGGCACCGAAAACCGAACAAAGGGCCAGTCGCAACTCACAAATAACGCAACGGCAGAAAGAAATTGCCGCCCCAACTCAATTTTTCAGCAGCCTGCTAGGCTTCTACTGTGAGTTCAGGTACCCCAAATCGCCCCTTGTATTCGGGAGAATTGGCACGGCTTTTCGGCATGAGCGCAGATACAGTGCGCCATTACGAGCGCCATGGTCTGTTGCCCGTTGCACCCCGCTCAGCAAGTGGCTACCGACTGTTTCCGCGAGAAGCGTTGGTTCGAATGCAGCTAATCCGAGCGGCGCTTTCTATCGGATTTTCGGTGAGCGAGCTGTCCGACATCTTTCGCGAGCGTGAGAATGGAGGTGCGCCATGCCGTCGTGTTCGTGACATGGCTGCGGACAAGCTGCTTACCCTCGAATCTCGAATCCGAGACTTGCAGACTTGGCGGCGCGATTTGCGAACCACGCTCGCCAAATGGGACATCCTGTTAGCTAAGACGCCTCACGGCAAACAGGCTCGATTACTGGAAGCCTTGGCTGTAACTCACCCGAAGAACCGCACTCGAAGGTCAAATCTTGGCGTGCTGGCTCCCGGTAACCAAAGGCGGGAGAGTAAAAAATGAAACTGATACTTGCGGTAGCGGTTTGTATCGTCGCATACGCTGCGAGTGCGGATGCTCAGCAATCTCCAAGTGAGCAAAAGGATGCAAGCCAAGGTTCGCAAGCCGTCTGTCCAATGCACGATGCCCACTCGCAGATGAACGAGCGAGGCGAAAAGGGGATGGGCTTTTCCCAAACTGCTACAACACATCATTTTTTCTTGAAATCCAACGGTGGTGCCATCCGAGTTGAAGTCAAAGACCCTGCGGACGTTGACGGTCGGAACGGTATCAGGGTGCATCTAGTGCATATTGCGGAAGCATTTCAAAACGGAGATTTCGACATTCCCATGCTCGTTCACGACACGATTCTACCGGGCGTACCGGAAATGAAGCGATTGCGGGGAAGTATTCATTACTCGTTCGAAGAAACACCAAACGGGGGACAAGTCACTATTTCCTCGTCCGACAAAGCCGCTCTTCTCGCAATCCACCAATTTTTGTGTTTCCAGATTGAAGAGCACGAGACTGGCGACCCGATGGAAGTTCGCTAAATCTCCACGCCAGAACGATGTTCGGGAAAAGCTGAATGCCGTCCTGCCTTGATATTCAATCCGTCCTACTGATATAGCTGAGACCAAGCGTAGGTGTGCGATGGAGTCTTCCTTCGACCAAGCACTCATTGAGGTCTGGCGGCAAGCCCTCGTGGAGAACGCCAAGGTGGTCGAGCTAGGGACGGAGCGTTATCCTGTTCGGCTGACTTCGAAACGCCGCCTGCGGCAGGGCGTGATAACCTCTTGGCATGGAAGCAGACCTGAGTGCAGCCGTTAAGATGCTCCAGGGACAGGGCCATACAGTCCGTCCATACATCCGCTACGGTGCTCTATGGTTTGAGATAGACGGCAACATGTTGGCTACCCGCCAGGAGCTGCTGGAATTGGCGGACGGCGTGTACTCGTTGCAGGAATTGGTCGAACTATTTGCGCGGAGGCACGCTGAAAAAGAGAGCAGGCCCTAGCCCGGACCCGGAATCGCGGTCTTGAGGATGCGTTGCTGAGACGTCAGTGACCCGCAGATGTTCGATGTTCTGTTATCCGCTCCGATTGCCGAGAACTGCGGAAATGGAACCACAAGCGACCGTGTGGCTCACACGGTTTGCCTCGGAATTGGAGGACGATTAGCACCTGCGAATTTCTGTGCTCATTGGTGAAACCTTTTGGACTGTGATACGCAAGGGAGGAACTTACGACGGCGCAACAGAAGTACGACAGCCTGGAGAGTAAGCATAGAATTGAACTCCTGCTGAAAATTGGCGAAACGCCTGAAGAGGCGCGAATATTAGGTCAGCGCGATTACCTGGCGCTTGGTGGGTGGGTGAAGACCCGGCTCAAGAGATACTGGAATAGGAACAAATCCTAGCCGCATGCCAAATGACGTAAGCAGATGTGCCAAATAGCTACCAAAAAGAAAACCAAAGAAGAAGCAGACAAAATCGAAGATAACTGCGAGCAAGTGGGTGGCGACGATGAAGAAGGCAGTTAAGAAGAAGCTGGCTAAGACGAGGGTAACTCCCAAGAAGAAGTCGGCGAAGAAGAAGGCAGTTCCAAAGAGGGCGAAAGTGAAATCGAAGCTCGGCGGCAAGGCGACGGCCGGCGCGAAAACGGCGGGCGCACTCAAGAAGCAGGTTCGGGGGAAAAGCCAAAGCGTGGATACGTTGGCATTCGCACCGGAAGGACTGGGAACGCGGGCGGGCGAGCAATCGGGAGATTTGCAGGGATTGTCCAACGTCGAAGGTGCGGATTCGGAGAGTGTGGACGAGTTGCTTGAGGAAGGAAACGCGTTCGAGGCCGATGTGGTGAAGGGCGTGGAAGACGCCGGGGACGCTGACGAAGGGGAAGTTCGCACGCATCAGGTGCCGCAGGATGACGTTCCCGGCGAGTATCTGGATAAACAGTAGCGAGTGAGCGGGTCATGCCGGTGCGGAACGTTTCCGGTGTCCGCCAGGCCGTGCTGAGCAGCGTGAACGAGAATTTGAAGAGATGTGTAAGGGCAAATCACAATGACGATTCAGGAACCAAAGCCTCCGTTGAAGAAGCCCACCGAAAAGGACTATACATTTCCATCTGAAAAGGCGACCTGGGAAGAAGGAATGCGTTCTGACCTGTTGCGTGACTTTGAAGTCACAGGGTTTAAGCCAACGACCAGCCTATGACGCTAGTTGACTGCGGTTAAACTTCCGTCGGAATTAGCAGCTTCTTTCATTGCAGCAATTCGGGTTCACTCGCTCGTTTGAGCGTTTCTCTGTTTCTCCCGATAATATGGACTTCCTTTCCGTGGAGTCCCGCAAACTTTATCGCTTTTCCCAGAAGCACATATTCGTCATCTTGATAGTCTGCAGCAAAAGCATCTTGATGAATAATTATCACCGCAGCCTTGTCACGGCGGGAATTTACGAAGTCGGGCAATAGGCTCTCAACCTCTGCGGCAAGAGCCATCTCTTTTTCCTTTCGTTCTTCTTCTGGCATGTTTTGCATATGTCATTCCCTTTAACGGGGGATTCCGGCAATATCTCTCCGCCGAATTCTGTTACGAATTCTTTGAAAGCATACTCAAACTCATTTTGCTTCTTCACGAAGATTCCCTTGAATTGGGCCAAAGTGAACTTGACGCGGTTGATTATCTTGCCATGACGCTTCCGGCGTCCTTAGATTCCAAAGGTACTGCCGCGCTGCGAGACTTGTCGAGACGCGATAGATGGTACACTCCGGCACGGATACGTCGCGCCTAAAGTAGGTCCGCGATGGAAACAAAAAGACGAGGTCCCGAGTTCGAGCCGCTTGCCGACAACAGGGATTGTGAAGCGCAACGTTGTCCGCGAGCGGCGAAGTATGTTGCTAAGTGGCCATTCGTGGTCAAACGTGTTTGTAGCGCACACATGGCCGAGGTGGATGGAAAACCGTGGGATGAAGCGCAGCCCACGTTCGGAACTTCAACACCGCCGAGATAGACGTCCTGTGTCTTAACGCACGGAATGGAGTTTCGACGACTCGGAATCTCGCCAGCTAGCGCAAGAAGAGCACTACAGCCACTGCCGCTACCTCCAGTTTCACCAGCCATCCAAGGGAATAAGACGCAGTAATTGCGGAGTGCAGTTTGATGAACAGCGCATTGGCGATGAGTAGCGGCAAAGGCCCGACAAGCCAGATAGCGAGCGCCAATTTGAGAGTTGCGCTGTACGAGGGGAGATTTAGGCGGGCGCACAAGAGTGTGAAGACCGCGCAGGTCACGAAGGGCAGTGGAGCCGACCACGCGATAGCTTTCATTTCTCCCTGACCATGCGGGAACCGCCAGATTTCAGGATATTGGTCATATCGCTTGTAGAGCCAATCGCCCAGGAACAGCCAATCGGTCAGCGATGCCACGAAGCCCCCGACTAACACCGTCAATGCCACGCGAATCCAATTCATAACGTCCCCTTCGCCCATCCCGGTCGCAATTCTGGTTGTGAACACACAGGAATCAGAGCTAGAGTGTGACAAATTTCCGACCAAATGTAATGAATCCAAGAGCACCGGCTCTTTGGTCGTGACAAGTGAGGGCGCTGAGGAGGCCCTATGAGACGCACTTCTGTATTTGTGATTATCGCGTTTCTCGCAGGACTCGGCATCGGCTACTTCGCCCGAACCACAATGGGCACGCTTCAGCGAAAGGACATGCACGCGGCGGACTTGGCGGCCATCGAAAAACTCCACAAAGCAGATGTTGATGCCACACTGACGCAAGACCCGAGCTACCTGACTAAGCTTTGGTCGGACGATGGCATAAACCTCGGGTTCCCCGGCCCACCTGTCGTGGGAATCAAAGCCATGGGAGAGGCCTATGCGAAATTCCGTACCGACTACCCCGATTTCAAGGTGTTGAAATACGCGCCTGAAATCAAGGATGTCCAAATCGCGGATGGCTGGGCGATTGAGGTGGGCGATTTTGCAGCCACGTACATGACTTCTCCAAAGGACAATCCGGTCAGTGTCAACGACAAAGGCATGCGTGTGCTGAAGCGGCAGAGCGATGGTTCATGGAAATTCGCCCTTGTTGGCCTCAAATAACTGAAGGAAGAGTTTTTCGCTGCGTCATACCTCCGTCACAATCCTGAGCATCGAAATTACTTCAGCTTCGCGTACTCCGTCTTGGCAGCGATGAGAATGGGAATGTCAGGGTCGGCGTCTTTCCACAGCGCGAGGAAATCTTTGTAGGCGGCGAGTGCGCGAACGCGAGCGGCATCGGCATCCGCGCCCCGCGAAGTCTTCGCTTGCAGAGCGTTCGCACGAGCCACTCCCAGCCGCGCCAGCGCTCCCGTCCAGCAGTTCCAAACGATTCCGCTGTGGTCGAGAATCTTCTGAAACTCGGCGGCGGCAGCGGTGCCCTGTCCGGCTGCCAAGTATGCCTCTCCGCGCAGATACACGTGATAGAGGCAGGAAATATTGGCGACGAAATTAATTTGCCCCAACTCGATGGGGGAGGCAGCTTGTAGGGCATTCAGGGCGGCAGCCGGGTTCTTCTTGTCCAGCGCCACTTGTGCCTGAATCGCGGGCAGCCAAAGCGACTGCATCTGCGTGTCAATGGAAAAGCGTTTCTCTAAATCCTGAGCCAACGATTCAGCACGTGCCATGTCACCCGCCATGCCAAAGGCAAGCGCGGCTTCGCTCTCGACACCCTGACTCGTGGGAGCCAGCTTCAAAGCCTCCGCCGCCGACTGTCGCGCTTCTATGGTATTGCCGTAAGCGGCTTGTTCCAGAGCAGCATTCGCCTGCCAGATGGCCCCAGTTTCTTTGCTGTCCGCCCGGATGGCGGAGTCCACACCCCGCTGGGTCAATTCCCGCGCTTTGCCAAGATGGCCAGCATACGCCTCGGTGTCGGATGCGAGCGCCAGTCCGAAATTCTCGTAATCAGGCTTGCCCGCAAACCACTGCTGCTGTTCCGCCATCGCGGCGGAGTCCGCCCCGAGAAATGCAAGAGCATAGAGAGCATTATGGGATGAGAAATCTTCTAGTTTTCGCGCCTGAGCTTCGTGGATGCTCTGCCGCGCTTCGTCGAACCGCTGCAAGGCAAGTGCGGAGTTGGCGACGTTGTCGTAGTAATTGTCATCTGGTGCAAGGCGCAGGGCTGCCCTCGTGGTCTCCGTGGCTTTTTCATACTGACCCTGTTCGGCCAACGCTACGCCCAAATTGATGTACGCCATAACAGACCGTGGGTAACTCTCAATCTGTTCCTGATATGTCTGAACCGCTTTATCCAGTTCTCCAGTTAGTCAAATAATAGACGGCAGCAATCGCCAACTTTTCCCGTTCACTGGCATGTTCTCGCAACTGGAATGCCTTTGTGTAGTACTCGCTGGCCCGCCCTAGCTCCGCGAGACTGAAGTAGTCGTCGCCTATCCCCTAGTAGCCCATGGCAAAATTCGGGTCCAGCTGGATGGCACGCTGGTCGTAAGGCAGGGCTGCGGCGGGGCCTTTGTCATTAAACGCCTTTCGTGCAAGGCTGTACGCTTGCAGTGCTTCGAGAGAGGACGTGGTGGCCTGTGCGAGCGGGACATCTAACTTCTGCACCGAAGCCAACGATTCGCCCAGTTCTCCGCGCAGCTTCGTTGCCGCCTTGCCCAGCGTGTCGAGCACCTTCTCCTTGGACGCAGCCGTCACCTGCTCCTCGGCCAGCGTGTCTCCGCTGCGGCAATTCACCGCCTTCAGCCCCAGCACATATTCGCTGCCCAGACTGCCAATCGTTCCGGCAACGTAAGCTTTGCTGCCCGCACGCTGGCAAAGCTCGCGGGCTACCTCGGGCGTGAGTTTCGTGTCAGCCGGACGGGTCATCTGTTGCAAGGTCTTGGCTACTTCGCTGTCGGGGAGCACATTCAGGAAAGGTGATTGCCGCAGGGAAACGTTGAGCGCCGTCTTCAGCGTGTCGTCGAAGATTGCATCGCCCGTGCTGTTGGTGAAGTCAGAAAGCACGATGGTGTCCTTCTCGGTGAGGGCCTGCGCTCGGCGTGCAAAGTAAAGCCACGCGCCCACACCCAGCGCGACGGCCACGACCACAACGGCGGCAATCGCAATCCATCGCGGCCCAGTTAATTTAGCGGCAGGCTTCAACCCGGCTTCGGTCGTTGCGATGACTGTGTGCCCTGATTCAGTATCGCGCTTCAGTCGTTGCAAATCTGACCGCAAATCAGCCGCGTGCTGGTAGCGCAGTTCGGGTCTCTTCTCCAAGCGTCTTGTTGATGACGTGTTCGAGTTCCGCTGGAATTTCTGGATTCAGCCGCACGGGAGCGACTGGCATGCGATTCAAAATGGCATCGAAAATCTCCGCCGACGTGTTCCCGGAAAACGCTTGTTTTCCCGTCACCATTTCATAGAGCACCAAACCAAAAGAAAAAATATCCGTGCGCCCATCCAGTTCTTTCCCCCGTGCCTGCTCAGGTGACATGTACGCTAGCGTGCCCATGGCCGCGCCCGGCGCGCTCAATTGCATCGCCTCCTGTGTCAGCGTCGCATCGGCATCCGCTCCTGCTTTTGATTGCAGCTTCGCTAGACCAAAATCCAGAATTTTGGCGTGTCCGCGCTTGGTGACAAAAATGTTCGCAGGCTTGATGTCTCGGTGAACGATGCCTTCTGTATGTGCTGCGTCTAATGCATCGGCAATCTCGATAGCGAGCGACAGAATCAACTCGGTTTCCATCGGTCGGCCAGCAATGCGATGTTTCAGCGTCAGCCCGTTCAGAAACTCCATGGCAATGAACGCTTCGCCGTGCTGGTCATCAATCTCATGGATGGTGCAGATATTCGGGTGATCCAGGGCAGACGCAGCCTTGGCTTCCCGCTCGAAGCGGCTGAGTGCCTGCGGGTCATTGGCTACGTCGTCGGGGAGGAACTTGAGGGCAACAAACCGGCCGAGCTTCACATCCTCCGCCTTATAAACCACACCCATCCCACCCCCGCCGAGTTTCCCGAGGATGCGGTAGTGAGAAATGGTCTGGCCAATCATGGTAGGGACGTGGGCGTCATATTAGGACGACCCACAAATAGCGTCAATGAAGGCGATAGGAAGACCTGTGATGATTACTGTAGTTTGGCGCATTCAGACTTCGCAGCGATAAGCACTGGAATGTCGGGGTCAGCATCTTTCCAAAGCGCGAAGAAATCCTGATATGCCGCCTTGGCTTTTGCGGTGTCGCCTTCCAACGCATAGGCTCTAGCGATTTGGAGATGCGCGAGTGCTCCAATGGGTTCGTTGCCTACGACTCCGCGATGGTCGAGGATTTTCTGGAATTCGGTGGCGGCTTCGGTACCCTGATGGGCGGCCAGATAGGCTTCTCCGCGAACGTAGACGGGGTATAGAGCAAGCGAGATAGCACTGTTTGGCGAACCCAGTTCGTAAGGTGCAGCGGGCTGAAGAACCTCGATGGGTCGCGAGCCAAACCTAAGCTGCAGAAAGGAGAGAAGTAAAGGTTTGGTGGACGTGACCGGGATCGAACCGGTGACCCCCTGCTTGCAAAGCAGGTGCTCTCCCAGCTGAGCTACACGCCCACAGTAGGAGTGACCTTCATTCTAAAGCATTTCCGCGCGCTCTGAAATCCATTCCTTCGCTTTTCAGTCATCTGGAGTGAACCCCTATTTTGAGACAGTTTTCGGTGGCCACACTCCCGATGCGCCTGCCTGGTGAGCAGGCGCTCCGGCCTGTCAGTAGTGGAACCAAGAGTACGAGCAACAGAAAATATGACTACTGGATCAGTTCCGAATCAGCAATCTTCCTAGGGCTGCGCCCGATGTGGTTTGAGGCCCATGTCGCCGTTCGCTGACATTGCGAAATGTCGCCATTCGCCGACTTTCCCTCTTGTCGCCGTTCGCTGACATTGGTATAATGTCATCGTTCGCTGACATTGGGAACAGAGGTGATAAATGCGTATTCGTACACCGATCGACCTTGGGGCTCTTATCCGCGAGCGCAGAAAAGCCCTGCGTCTTGACCAGAAGACTCTGGCCGAGAAAGTCGGCGTGAGCCGGCAATGGATTGTCGATGTCGAGCAGGGCAAACCGCGGCTCGAGATCGGCCTCGTGCTGCGCACCGCGGATGCGCTCGGCATCGTTCTCACCGTGGACAAACCGACAAAAGGCACGAGTTTGGCGCAACCCGCCATTCTGGATTCGATAGTCGACGCGGCCCGGAAGAGGCGCGAATGAAGATTAGGGAACTGATCGCCATCCTTGACCGTCGCGAGATGGGCCGTTTCTTCCGCGACATGAAAGGGCGCGTCTCTTTCGTCTACGATGAAAACTGGCGAAACGCCGCCGATGCCTACCCCCTCTCCCTCTCGATGCCCCTCACCCTCGGTCAGCACGGGAATTCAAAAACCGACCCGTTTCTATGGGGATTGCTGCCGGACAACGAAAAGGTCCTCGATCAATGGGGCAAGAAATTTCAGGTCTCGTCCCGCAACGCCTTCGGCCTTATCGCGGGCGTCGGTGAGGATTGCGCGGGCGCGGTGCAGTTCGTGCGGCCCGATCGTCTCGATGCCATCCTGGGAAAACAGCCTCCGGAAATCGAATGGCTGACGCCGGGCGACATCGCGCAGCGCCTTCGTTCCTTGCGAGAGGACCACGCCGCGTGGCGCAATCCGCGCGACACCGGCCAGTTCAGCCTAGCCGGCGCGCAGCCAAAAACAGCGCTGCTCCTTGATGAAGGCAGGTGGGGAATTCCTTCCGGCCGCACGCCGACCACGCGCATCCTCAAACCGCCCACGGCTCATTTCGACGGGCACGCGGAGAATGAGCATTTTTGCCTTGAGCTGGGACGCGCCATCGGGCTTCCGGTCGTAAATTCGGAAGTCATGCGCTTCAAGGATGAGACCGCCATTGTCATCGAACGCTACGACCGGGTCCACGCCGGGAATGTCTGGCAGCGCGTCCATCAGGAGGATACATGCCAGGCTCTAAGCATCCAGCCAACCCGCAAGTATCAGAGCGACGGCGGTCCCGGCGTCCGGGACATCGTCGATTTATTAAAAACCTTTTCCTCGAAACCGCCTGAAGACATGGGTACCTTTCTCGATGCCGTCTACTACAACTGGCTCATCGCCGGAACAGACGCCCATGCAAAGAATTACGCCTTGCTGATTGCCTCGGCTGGGCAGGTCCGCCTTGCTCCCCTTTACGATATTGCGAGCATCCTGCCCTACCGCGATATCGACATTCAGAAGGCCCGCTCTTCAATGAAAATCGGAAATGAATACCGCCTGCGGAATATCGGCAAATATCAGTGGCAAAAACTCGCCCAGGGTGTCGGCGTCGTTCCCGACGCGGTGACCGCTCGCATCGTCGAACTCGCGGAGGCCATCCTCGAAAATATTCCAGAAGTGACGAAGCGCACGAAAAAAGAAGGGCTCGACCATCCGCTTATCGACCGTCTGGCCAAGAAACTGACGGACCGCATAGCCGCCTGCCGCAAGCTGATCCGCTAAGTTCTACACGGGATTGCGTCCGGAGTTGCACCAGACAATAAGCCCCTCCCTAAGAAAAAAGTGCGATTTGCACCCTTTGCTTCTCCAAATCGAGGGCGAAAGAGTGGCGGTTCCATCCTTCCCCTGTCTCAGCCGCCATCGAGGCCTATCGTTTTCGAGGAGCGACAGCTGAACTATCGCGCCACAACCACACGGGCATTGAAGTGCGGCCAGCCAGGGCACGCCCTCGCCTATCGCGTACAATTTGTGCTTTTTCAACTTGTCCGGCAGTTCCTCAGAACGCACGATTCTGAACTTGCGCCGGTAGAACCAGGGGGTTTGAACAAACCGAACACAGTGATTCCAGAAATTTCTCATTGCCGCAGAGAAAGCGAGGGCCGCCCGATCGGCGGTTCGCAATCAGCGATACCCACCTCTTTCAGCAGATGGCCTTTCGATTCTTCCTCCGGTTCACGGTAGAGCGCGAATTCACAGAGATCACCGCGCACCGTCGAAAACTCGTTATTGCCGACATTCCGAAAAACGTGGACGCGCGCCAGAAATTCGTTGACTGCCAGAGCACCGAAGAATGCATTAACGCTGATAACGGCAGGGCGCTCCTCATCTATGCCTTGAATATATCCTTGCCTGCGCAGCTCTCCGTATAATTCAGGATTTGTTCGCCGCGTCTCTTCCGCGCGGATTTGCTCAGAGCTGATCGCGCCGCGCTCCAGCAAGGTTGATCCGCCCGGCTTGTAGTAATTTACCGCGCCGGCGATACTCTCCACGCTTCCTCGGCCATCCGCCACCAGTCTAACACCCACGTCGATGAACGGAATCACATAATAGGAAGCGATACGATTTGCCAGGTTGCGGCCGTCTGCCGTGTCCACACAGCCGAAGATAACGTCACATTCGGCCACCCGATGAACGGCTTCGACGGAATCTAGGTTCACCTGCAGCGGCAGAACGGTCTGATCGCGCCCAAGGGAATTCACCGTTCTGTTTGCCACCATCACTTTTGGAGTTTTCCGTTCCACATCCTCTGCAGTCGCGTTTAGGATTCGATTGAGATTTTTTGCTTCGACAATGTCCGGGTCAACGAACACGAACTCTCCGACGCCGAGGCGGGCCAACTGCTCCACCACAATGCTCCCCGTGCCGGAACAACCGATGATGGCGACGCGAAGAGATCGCAGGAGAAAGACCGTGCCGGCACCGAACGCCTGCCGGTTTCGTAGGTCGTCTTCTCCCAGGGCCTCAAGATTTCGACGGCCGAACAAACGGATATCATCGCCTGCGACCATAACCGATCCGAAATCCGGCCCAATCGCTCCATCGATCAATTCACGGCCGAAAATGAAACCGTCTGGAAGCATGACCGCGCTGCCGTGGCGCCTTCCTTCCGTGAACAGCCCATCGAAGGAAATCGCCAGCGCTGAATCCGATTCGTCATCCAGCGGGGAAAATCGATCGAAGCCGCCCGGATGCGAGTGAATTTTTACGATACTCAGGCCGGACTTCCAGATTTTCGACATTAGTCGATCCAGGATGTTCGTCGACCAGACAACACGATAAGGCGTTCGCACGCAACATTCACCATAAGGAACAACAGCAACTTCGCGAACCGTAAGAACACGGTGATCCTCACCCTCCCTGCGGCCGCACAGGAGCAGAGCGACGGCTTCGTTCCCGTCACCGGGAAAAAGATGTTGCCGCAGCGTGTCGTAGTGCCGCTGTGCCAGTCTCAGCCTGGTGCTCATCGGCGCTCGAACTCCCGCCGGAACTGTCGAAAGGTAACTCCGAGCCTTTCGTTGCAAGCATGGCGGACGATTTCCGCTGGACCGTTACCGGGACTACGAAATGGTCGAGGACATATGAAGGAAAGCGGTCCGTCCTGGTGGAATTGTTCGGTCCACTGCGCGCCAGAATCACCGACAGAATTCGAACCACGGCGCATCGCTTAATTGCAGAAGGAGACTATGTCGTTGTGGAAGCGCGGGGAAGCAACGTGACAAAGAGCGGAGCGCCTTACAACAATAACTATTGTTTTGTTTTTCGCCTTGCTGACAACCAGCTGAAGGAAGTCACCGAGTACCTCGATACGGAACTTGTCACTACCGCACTCGGGCAACCGGAAGCGTGACTCGCACGCGACGTTGGTGCCTGGCGTCTTTGCCCACTATTTTCGCCTACGCAAAATCCTCGACAAAAAATCTTTCGAACAG
This sequence comes from uncultured Acidobacteriota bacterium, assembly GCA_963804625.1. GTDB lineage: Bacteria > Acidobacteriota > Terriglobia > Acidiferrales > UBA7541 > Palsa-295. Next base: position 259,238 of record CAWDRJ010000002.1, read on the forward strand.
CCGAACGATTTCTCGCAACGCCTTGCAAGAAACTGTTAAACCTACCCACACCAACCATGGGAACTGCCACCCGGAAATCAGCGGACCAAACAGCGCCCATGCCATCAGCAGCGGCAGCGCCGTTCCGGCGAACCACACGAAAGGTATCTCGACGCGTTGCAGCAGGCGACCGGCTGCGGCACACGCAAAGGCAGCCGATGGCAGTGCCGCGTGCTGCGGGACCAACCAACCGAAAACCGTGGCGAGGCACACACCTGAAGTGGCGCTTAGCAAAAGGGCCTTCGTTAGAGACGTCGGAAAGATGCGCTCCCCGGCGTACACGCTGCAATAGCCCGCCGTAATCGCGCCGAAACCGAAGACTTCCTGATGGATGCCCCTCAGGATCGAGACAATTGAAGTCGCGGTACAAATCGCAGCGATCAACTGCACAGCGCCAATCACCACAACCACGGCCATGGTGGACGCAGTAACTAACAGGGCCGACTGAAGAATAAGTTTCGCCAATCGTTCCGTTGCGTAAACAGAAGCGAATGCACCGGCAATCTCCTCCGCGTCGCCGAACCGCATTCTGACGATCCGGTTCAAGGCCTCCTCGTCATAGCCTTGGGATCGCACCTCCTCCGCAAGATCCTCCAGATGCGATCGTAGTTCCTCCGCCACTTCCGCGCGGCGGTTGTTGCCGGGAAGCTTAGCTAGCAAAATTATCCGAGAAGCGATGCGATCCAGATGCATCAAGTGTTGGCCTTCGCCAGAATGGCGTTTACCACTTTGGTGAAAGAAAACCATTCTTGCTCACTGCGGCGGGCCGCTCTTCGGCCAGCGGCGGTCAAACCGTAATACTTTCGCTGCTTCCCATTCTTTCCCGTGCGCCATTCCGAGTGGAGATAGCCGCGCTTGTGCAGATGGTGAAGCGCGGGGTACAGGGTGCCCTCCTTGAATTCAAATGCATCCTGGCTGCGGCGCAGCGACTCCTGGATGATTTCGTATCCGTACATGTCGCGTTCGGACAGGAGCTTCAGTATTAACAGCGCGATACTGCCTTTCAACAATTCCCGATCGAATGGCATTCCAAGCACCTGGGATAGTCAGTTACATCGGTTACGGAGGTAGTGTACTTCTGAACAGGTTTGGAAAAAAGCGGTGAGTTCATACCTATTGCGCCGCCAAGAGCATGAAAATTAGGCCGCTGTTGACGTTTGTTCGCGAGCGGCGTAGCCTTATACATCGTATAACGATGCATAGACGAAAGGACCCAATTATGAAAACGGAGAAGCTATTGCGCATAGCCGTCGTACTGATCGTCGCGGGACAACTGTTGGCCACCATAGCCGACAGTCTGGCTCGAACTTTAGTGGAGATGCCTGCCTGGCGTCATCTCGGGCCCGAGGCCTGGGCCGCATTCAGCCGAAGCGCTGATCTTGGAAATGGCGAGATTATGTACCCTCTCGCGGGCATCGCGGGAACTGTGCTGATTTTGGCAGCCGCGATTGCCTTTCGGCTGAGTCCGAAAAGACCTCCTTCTGTGGCCATTCCTCTGTACGGTGCTGCCCTAATGGCGAGCTGCGTCATGCTCACCACGACTCAAGCTGCTCCCATCATGTTGAGTCTGCATCGAATCGGCAATGATCCTGCAACGCTGCAGCAAGCCTTCGAAAGTTTTTACGTATGGGATTCGATCCGAGCCGTCTTTGGAGCGCTTGAGGGCTGTGCGGAGATATGGGCGCTGGTGGCGCTTCTCTCCGTACCGGCTGGTATTCACGTGCCAGCGCATGAAAACCTCCGCTCGCCCGTGAAATCGTAAACAGCACCGCGCTTCGATCGCCGGAACCACGAACGTACAGGGCGGACGATGGCGCAAACGCTATTGGAACTCGACTGGATTGGAATGCTCTTCAAATCGCTCCGCTACCGAATGAGCCGTCGGCGTGCTGCGGCAAATCCTTCTCGAACCCGTAGGGCCCGGGAAGTCGTTAGTTCGATTGCCGTTGGACTCGGACAAGCCAGGACATTCGACACGCGAATCCTTGAGACAGTGTCTCAAGTTTTCTGTCTCAGTTAGGGGTTCACCCCGCGGGCGAGTTGGACTGAACCCTTAGCTTGAGACACTCGGATAAGGCACACTTGCAGGGAAAGGAACTGCAAGTGGCAAAGAGACGAGTGGGAAAATACCCGAAAGAATTCCGGCGGATGGCTGTCGAGCGATTAAAGGACTGCGACAACATTGTGGAATTGTCACAGGAACTTGGTGTGCATCGGCGGCTTCTCTACAAGTGGCGAGATCAATTTGATCCCTTCGACCCCAGTGAGGAGTCGCCACCCGGAAACTCTCGGGAGTCCGCGCTTCGCAAGGAAATCAACCAGCTGAAGCGCGTGCTGGTGGACAAGACGCTGGAGCTGGATTTTTTCAAAGGTGCCTTGCAAAAAGTAGAGGCGCGACGCCAGAAGAGCGGCATCCGTGGCGAGAGGGCATCTACGACGAAATCCAAGAAGTGATGCCTTTGCAAGGCAGCTTAAGCATCGAGCGAATGTGTCAGCTGGCCGGGGTCAGCCGAGCCGGTTTTTATCGTTCTCTGCAGGAGCGAGCACCAGTCGAGGAAGACATGGAGGTGCGGAGCGTGATTCAGCAGATCGCTGTCGAGCATCGACGCCGCTACGGGTATCGGCGGATCAGTGCCGAGTTGCGGCGGCGCGGGATGCTAGTGAATCACAAGCGTGTGTTGCGGATGATACGCGAAGACAACCTGCTGGCTGTGCAGCCGCGGGCGTTCGTGGTGACCACGGATTCCGATCATGAGTTCGAGGTCTATCTGAACCTCGCCAGTCGTATGAAACTGACGGGGATGAATCAGCTCTGGATAGCGGACATCACCTATATCCGTTTGAAGAAGGAATTTGTCTACCTGGCCGTCATTCTCGACGCGTTTTCGCGGAAAGTAGTGGGCTGGGCGTTGGACCGGACCCTGGCGAGTCGGTTGCCGATTGCGGCTCTGGAAGGGGCCATCGCCCAACGACAGCCACCACCAGGTCTGGTGCATCATTCCGACCGTGGCGTGCAGTACGCTTCCGGAGACTACGTGAAGATCTTGCGAAAGCAGCAGATAATCCCGAGCATGAGTCGGCCGGCGAACCCCTATGACAACGCCAGTTGCGAAAGCTTTATGAAAACGCTCAAACGGGAGGAGATTTATGCGAACGACTACCGCGACTTAGACCACTTGCTTGGTAACATCGAGGCATTCATCGAGCAGTACTACAATCGGTGCCGTTTACATTCGGCGCTGGGCTATCGGCCGCCGGAAGAGTTCGAGCGAGAGGCGAATACAGGAGTGAATTCTGCCGGAGCCACCATGAGTTTTTTCAAGCATGAGGAGGGAGCCAACAGGGGGATGCTGTAGGTCGACCGGGTTGGGAATCGTCGCTCTCAGGCGCTCCCGGCGCGAAGTTTTTCTGTGGAAAACCGGGGATAGGCAGAAAGAAAGAAAAAAGGAGCAAAAAAGAAAGAAATGGACGCCTTGTGGAAACTGACGCCGCTGATGGAAATCCGCTCAGAACGCGGATTCCCACAGGGCTTGGAAAGCACAAAACGCTTTCCACAGTTCCCACAAGGCCCGCGACGGCGGCTCCATCAAACATTAAAACAGCAAGTGTGCCAATTTGAAACTGTCTCAACAGAGGGGTGCACCCCGCGGGCGAGTCCTGTGCCAAAAGTGTGCCAGGATCCGATGTTTTCATGCCATTGGAGTTAGCTTTGAGCAAAAAACAGATTCCCCAAATTATTGAAAACACACAGAAGCCAAAGTAGTTGATGGACCTGTAGCAGTCGGATGGTGCGCGCGGCAGGCGCACTAGGAGTGTGTCCGAGAATTCATCTTTTTTCTGCTGAATTCACTTGAAAAGTTGCGCAGTGGTGTGCGAATTATTTGGAGTCATGGCGAAAACATATCGATCCTACCTTCCAGAACAAAGTTTGCTGTTACCTCCGAGTCTGCGCGAATGGTTGCCGGATGGCCACTTGGTTTATTTCGTGTCCGACGTGGTGGACGAACTGGACCTATCGGCGATCGAGTCCGTGTATGAAGAGGATGACCGGGGGCAACCGCCGTATCATCCGCGCATGATGACCAAGATCCTGCTCTACGGGTACTGTGTGGGGGTCTTTTCGTCGCGCAAGATCCAGAAGCGTTTGGTGGAAGACGTCGCCTTTCGGGTGCTAGCGGCCGGTAATCAACCCGATTTCCGGACCATCTCAGATTTTCGGAAGCTGCACCTAAAAGCGCTGGAAGAGATGTTCCAGCAGATGTTACGACTGACGCTGGAGACGGGAGCGATGAAGCTGGGGCACGTGGCCATGGATGGGAGTAAGTTCAAGGCCAACGCGAGCAAGCACAAAGCCATGAGTTATGGACGGATGGACGAGACGGAGAAGCGGCTGCGGGCGGAAGTTCGCAAGTTGTTGAGCCAAGCAGAGGCCGCGGATAGAGAAGAGGATAAGCGATACGGTCGGGATCGCCGGGGAGACGAGTTGCCGGAAGAGTTGCAGCGACGGGAAACGCGGATCGCTCGGATCCGAGAAGCCAAAGAAGCACTGGAAGAGCGCGCGCGCGAACAAGCCAGGAAAGAGGGGAAGGATCCAGAGGAAGCGAAGCCCACAGCAAAAACGCAATACAACTTTACGGATCCGGAATCGCGCATCCTAAAAGGGGCGGATGGATTTGTGCAGGGTTACAACACGCAGATCGCCGTGGAACCGGCCTTTCAGTTGATCGTCGGGCAGCGGGTCACGCAAGCCGCGAATGATAAACAGCAGCTGGTGCCGTTGGTGGAGACGATCGAACAACAGTCGGGACAAAAGCCGCAAGGAGTCGTGGTCGACAGTGGGTATTGCTCGGAGGAGAACCTGAAGTACCTGGATAAGCGAAGGATCGAAGGGTTCGTAGCGCCAGAAAAGCAGAAACATGCTCAGCGGAATGAATCCTGCAAACCAGGGCCGTTGCCGATCGGGGCAAGCCGTGTCGAGAGGATGGAACGGAAATTACAGACAAAGGTTGGGGCAGCGGTGTATGCGACGCGCAAATGCATTGTGGAGCCAGCCTTCGGACAGATCAAACAGGCCCGCGGCTTCCGACAGTTTCTCTTACGCGGGCTGGAGAAAGTACGGGGCGAGTGGGCACTGATCTGCATGACTCACAACCTTTTGAAGTTTCACAAGATCATCTGCAGTGGATAAGCACAGAACTCTCCGAGGTCAGCGACAGAAATGCGGTTCCCGGGAGAGATTTGGGAAGACAAGTGATTCACGAAACCTGATCCACCGGATTCCAATAGCCACACGAATCAAAAAAGCCCGGCCCGACGCTATAAAATGCTAAATCTCGGACACGCTCCTAGGCCTCAACATTGAAGTGTTCTCTGCAATGCTGATTCAGTTGACTCCCAGTTGAGTTCAGAAGCCCAAACGCTTGGTCTGTGACCCAAGTGTTTCCGCAAGGTCGAGATGCCTGCCAAGGAGCAGGTGCTCTACATTTCTTGAACGCCTGCGGTAGGCTTCAATTTCGCCGCCTTGTATTTTTCTCCAGCTGCGCGATTCTAGATCGTGAATTCTAGTCTACTAGATTTCCAACCCGAGCTATCAGAACATCACCGTATTGTCCGATTGCCTTCAGTGCTGCAACCTCGCACTCGCAATCCGGGACGGACATGTCGACCCCCTCAGACATAGAGCGAAGGCTCGAGCGCATCTGGAAGACACCCGAAGGATTGTGGGGCTGGCTTTCTACCGTCGACCATAAAGAGATCGGACTTCGCTACATCGTCACCGCGTTCGTGTTCCTCGCCATCGGCGGAATTGAAGCACTTGCGATTCGCTGGCAGTTAGGCTGGTCCAACCAGACCGCGATCGGCCCACAGGCGTACGATCAATTATTCAGTTTGCACGGCATCACGATGATTTACTGGTATGCCGCACCCATCCTGTCCGGCTTCGCGAATTACTTGATCCCGCTGATGATTGGGGCGCGTGATATGGCATTTCCACGCTTGAATGCCTTTTCTTATTGGACATACCTGCTCTCCGGAATATTCCTCTATTCGAGCATGCTGATTTCGCAGGCTCCCCATGCTGGCTGGTTTGCCTACGCGCCGTACACACTCACTCGCTACTCGCCGGATTTCGGAATGGACTTCATGGCACTCGCGCTGCTTCTTTTGACCATATCCACCACGGTCGGCGCGATTAATTTCATCGTCACGATTTTCACGCTTCGCGCGCCGGGCATGGGCATCAGCAAAATGCCTCTCTTTTTATACAGCACGATGACGATTTCATTTGCGATTGTATTTTCGCTGCCTGCCCTTACGGCCGCATGTGTTTTCCTTGAGCTTGACCGCCAGTGGGGATTCCATTTCTTCGATCCCACGCGTGGAGGCGCGGCACTCTTGTGGCAGCAGCTCTTCTGGTTTTTCGGCCATCCGTGGGTGTACGTCGTGTTTCTCCCCGCCACCGGCATGATTTCAATGCTGCTTCCCGTATTCAGCCGGCGCCCGATAGTTGGCTACCCCTTCGTCGCAATCTCCACAGTCCTCACCGGCGTAGTGGGCTTCGGGGTGTGGCTCCACCATATGTTTTCGGTGGGCATGCCCATGATGGCGATGAGTTTTTTTAGCGCCGCCAGCATGACGATCTCGATCTTTAGCGCTGTTCAAGTTTTCGCCTGGATCGCGACACTTTGGAAGGGCCGTATTGTGACGACTGCTTCGTTCCACTTTGCGATGGGCTTCCTTGCCGCCCTCGTTATTGGCGGCCTGAACGGAATTGTTACAGCGGTGATACCCGTGGACTGGCAAGTGCATAACACCTATTTCGTCGTCGCCCATTTGCACTATGTTCTCGTTGGCGCCAATCTGCTCCCCGTTTTTGCGGCGCTCTATTACTGGATGCCGAAAATGACGGGACGGCTGATGAACGAAACCCTTGGCAAGTGGAGCTTCTGGGTCATCTTTGTCGGTTTTAACCTCACATTTTTCCCCATGCACCTTTCGGGAATTCTCGGAATGCCACGGCGCATCTACACCTACCCTGCCGGAATGGGTTGGGAAAGGACTAACTTCGCCTCCAGTCTTGGGGCTTTCATCATGGGTTTGGGCATTTTGTTGACGCTCATTAATTTTCTACATAGCAAACGCCACGGAGCCCTGGCCGGAGACAACCCCTGGTTTGCGGACAGTCTTGAGTGGTCGATTCCGTCGCCGCCGCCGTCGTACGCGTTCGCGCATATACCGACTGTCGTCTCGCGCTGCCCTTTATGGGACGACTACGACGAGATGGATGACCCGAACGACGAACGCGTCCTCGATCAGGGGCGGCAGACCCTCACGACAAGTCCGCTGGACGCTCAGGTCGTGGCCGTGGCAGAGATGCCCGGTGAAACCCTGACACCGCTGTTGTTGGCGCTCGCGCTTACGCTGTTGTTTACCGCACTTGTCTTCAAGTTCTTGATCGCCGGTTTGGGCGGCGTCGTCTTGATTACTGCCATTGCAATGTTCTGGTTGTGGCCGGAAAAGCCACGGGAGGCGACCGCGTGAGCGCAGTTGCAGCAACCATGCCGCCAGTTGTGGATCGAGGCGTGTTAGTCCCGGCTGTGGAAGATCGCCGCGGTGTCTTCGGCATGAAATTGACGATCGCCACTGAAGGGTCATTATTCGTGGTTCTCTTTTTCTCCTATTTCTTTCTGAACAATGGCTCGTGGTATTGGCCAAACCAGGAACCGCCCAAGCTAGCGCTTGCTTTCTGCATGCTCGCGATTTTGCTAGTCAGTAGTCTCGTGATCGCCTGGGGCGAAAAGCAACTGAAACGCGGATTCGAATTGCGGGCCCGCGCTGCGATAGGTGCCACAATTTTTCTGGGGTTGATCTTTATGGCCGTCCAGACGCTGGAGTATCACCAGCACCTGAAGACACTCACTCCGCGTACTAATGTGTATGGTTCCATTTTTTACACAATCGTTACGTTCCATGCCGCTCACGTCATTGCGGGTCTGGTGATCTTGAGTTTTGTCGTTTTCCTGCCACAGCTTGGCGCAGGAACTCGTTCCCCGCACCAACCGCTCCACGCTGCGGCGCTTTACTGGCATTTTGTGGACGCGGTTTGGATAGCCGTTGTCTTGATTCTGTACGTTTTGCCGCATCTAAGGTGAGCATTTAATGTCTGAGCATGTCATTGCGAATGAGCCCGCTATCAGCCCCTTGCGGCTGTGGTTTGGAGTTTTTGCGGGCGGTTCTGGATGGTCCATTCAAGGCGCGGGGTCCGTTGTGATTACTTCGGAAATTTGCATCTGGGGCAGCGGCTTCGCGCGAAACACGAGCGGTCATGTGGTTCTGCTCATCGTAACGCTCTTGTGTTTCGTTACGGCATTCGCGGGCGCCTGGTCTTGTTTCACAGCTCTGCGTCGAATCTCCGGAAACCAGTCGATATTCGAGATTGAAGCGCCCGGCCGTCAACAGTACATGCTGCTGATCGGATTGTTCGCCAACATAATTTTCCTCTGCGCGATTTCTTGGGCATCGTTACCTATCTACTTGTTAACCCTCTGCACGAGGACCCGATGATGCGCGCCGTGCAAATGCTGATCGCATTGCTGATTGTGGCGGGCATCTGGGTGATGTTCTCGAAAGGCTATCGTCACGACCACCATCGCGTCCGGATGGTCTCAGCGCATGGCGCGACCGTTCGCGGAAAACAGGTCATTGAACAGAAAAATTGTGGCTCATGTCACACGATCCCGGGCATACCCGGGGCTGAGGGGGTCGTCGGGCCGCCTCTCACGATGTTCGCCAGCCGCAGTTTTATCGCGGGCGAGCTGCCGAATACTCCGGAGAATCTTGCGAAGTGGATCGAAAATCCTCGGATGATCGAGCCCAAAACGGCGATGCCTGACCTCGGTGTTTCTCCGAGCCAGGCGCAGGACGCCGCAGCCTACTTGTACACGTTGCGATGAGGAAGAACATGAGAGACCGAGCGCAGTGGGTAACCGTAGTTGCCTTTATTTCGTCAGTTCTTCTTTTCGCTATCGCTCGCCACAGGATCTCGGTGGCTCGCGCGGAGTCCAGCATGGATCCTCCCGGAACTCTTTCTGGCATTCACTTGATCAGTCCCGTCGCAAATGGTGAATGGCTTATTCCGGCCGGTGACTATGCGCACACGCGCTTTAGTTCACTCGATCAAATCAATACAAGCAATGTGGGAAAGCTGCGGATGATCACTTCAATGGCCACCGGTATTCCAAACGGCCACGAAGGCGGCCCGCTCGTCGTGGATAACACCATGTATGTCATCACGCCCTTCCCCAATAATTTGATCGCCATCGATTTGAAAGATCCGACCGGGCCGGTGAAATGGACGTTCGAACCGCATCCCGACATCCGGTCCGAGGGCGTCGCGTGCTGTGACGTTGTGAATCGCGGTGGAAGTTACGGTGATGGAAAAATCTTATACGCCACTCTCGATAACAACGTCGTCGCCGTGGACGCGAAGACCGGCAAGCAGGTGTGGAAGACAAAAATCGGCGACATCGGTCTCGGCGAGACCACAACCATGGCCGCGCTGATCGTCAAGGACCGCGTCATCGTCGGAAATTCAGGAGGCGAGCTCGGAGTGCGCGGCAAAACGGTCGGACTTGACCTCACAACCGGTAAGGAAGTGTGGTGCGCGTATCACACCGGTCCCGACAAGGACGTTTTGATCGGCAGCGACTTCAAGGCGTATTATCCGAAAGATCAGGGCAAAGATCTTGGCGTTTCCACGTGGACATCCGACCAATGGAAAATCGGCGGCGCTACGCAGTGGGGCTGGGTTTCCTACGACCCGGAAGCCAACCTGATTTACTACGGGACCGGCAACCCGGGAGTCTGGAACGCTGACCAGCGTCCCGGTGACAACAAGTGGTCTACCACTATTTGGGCGCGGAATCCCGAAACCGGCATGGCGAAATGGGCGTATCAAGTCGAACCGCACGACGCGTGGGACTACGACGAAATTATGGAAAACATCCTGGTTGATATGGACTGGGGCGGCCATCAACGAAAGCTTTTGATTCATCCGGCGCGAAACGGCTACGTATTGGTCCTTGACCGCGAAACCGGCGAACTGCTTTCGGCCGAGCCGTTCGCCCCTTTGAATTGGGCCCACGGCTACGATTTGAAGACGGGCCTGCCTCAAGAAGATCCCGCGAAGAGAACCCACGAGAATTCAGTTACCCAGGATATCTGTCCGTCTTCGACAGGTGGGAAGGAATTCGTTCCGTCATCATTTTCTCCGCGAACCGGTCTTCTTTATATCCCTGCGCACAACACCTGCATGGATTATGGCGGGCTGGAGGCGAGCTATATCGCAGGAACACCCTACCTCGGTGCCAGCGTAAAAATGAAACCGGGTCCGGGCGGATATCAAGGGATGCTGGTTGCGTGGGACGTTAAAAACGCGCGCGCGGTGTGGACACTTAAGGAACCCGTCCTGCCGCTGTACGGTGGCGTCCTCTCGACATCCGGCGACGTAGTGTTTTACGGAACGATGGATCGCTGGTTCAAGGCGGTTGACGCACACACGGGCCAGTTGCTCTGGAAATTCCAAACGTCGTCAGGAATCATCGGCAATCCGATGACTTTCCTAGGTCCCGACGGAAAGCAATACGTCGCCGTGTATGCGGGAATCGGCGGTTGGATGGGCGCGGTCGCATTTCCGTCCATATCCGCGGACGACCCGTACGCAGGTCTCGGCGTCGTCGGAGCGATGAAAGAAATAAAGAAATACACTTCGCCAGGCGGGGTTCTGTATGTCTTCGGTCTCTAAGCTCTTTGTGGTCTCGCTTGTATTTCTGTGCGGCCTTGCCGCGCATGCCGACGATCTTCGCGTTTGCGCCGATCCGGGTAACCTGCCGTATTCGAACTCGGATGAGCGTGGGTTCGAAATTGAGATCGCAAAGCTCGCCGCGAAGGATCTAGCACGCCCGGTACAGTTTATCTGGGCTCCTGAACGTGGCAACTATCTTCGTAAGACGCTGAATGCTGGAGTCTGCGATGTGGTGATGAGCCTTCCCAGCGCGAGCGACGAAGCGGCCGTAACTCGTCCCTACTATCGTTCGAGCTATGTCTTCGTAACACGCGAGAACTATCCTGTCGTGCACTCGTTCGACGATCCATCGCTGCGAAAAGCGCGCATCGGAGTCAACGTAATCGGATACGACAGCGCCAGTTCTCCGGCAGCACAGATTCTTTTCGATCGCGGCATGGCTTCAAATATTCGTTGGTACCGGCTGGTTCCTAACTACGCAATTTCAGACTCAACTTCAACTCTCATCACCGCTGTTGAGAACGGCGAAGTGGACGTCGCAATTGTCTGGGGCCCCGTGGCGGGCTATCTGGCAAAAAAAATAGGCACCCATCTGAGGCTCGCCCCGGTATCTCCGTCGACCGTGGGAAATATTCCGCTGGTATTTGATATGTCCATAGCAGTTCGGCGCGACGACACAGTTCTCCTAAACCAACTCAATTCCTTTCTTGAGCGAAATAGAATTCGAATTGCGGAGATCCTGAAGCAATACGGCATGCCGACCGTCCCGATGCCGACACTTCAGGATACGTCGGACAGGTGATTATGCGAGGACAATGGTTGATGATTGCTACATGTATGCTGGCTTTGGTTTGTGTCGGTTGTAGTTCGCAAACGACAGACAGCGCACCATCCGGTGCGGCGGCATTTGTGGGTGTCCCGGTTGGCCCCGTACCCGGAGGCGGCGCGGTGGCGGCGCAACCGATTAATCCGCTCGGAAACGATCGATCTGCCGCTGAGGCGGGACGTAAACTGTTTGTCCAGTATAACTGTTACGGTTGCCACGGCGGCCATGCGGGTGGCGGGATGGGACCGAGCCTGCGCGATCAAACTTGGCTCTACGGCAGCACCGATGCCGAAATTTTTTCATCAATCGCCGAAGGCCGGTCGAAGGGAATGCCGGCGTGGGGCACGAAATTGCCCGCCGATCAGATCTGGCAACTCGTGTCTTACGTTAAAACGCTGCGAACGCCTCAGGAAGCCCAGCCCCCGGAATAGACCGCCATGAGAAAACTTTATTTCATTGAGATCGCGCTGTCTTCTTTGCTGCAAGGTCACGGGCCGCAGTCTACCCTGAATCCGGCCGGGACTTCGTCCGCGCATATCTCGCATCTCAGCTGGTTCGTGTACATCGTATTGAGCTCCGTTGCCGTGGTGATGTTCTTGTTACCGCTGCTGGTTCTCACCCGCCCGCGCGGAAACTTCTCCGACAAGCCTTCAGTCGCCTCAGGCGGGGGTCACGAGTGGATTTTCGGCGGCGGCGTGGCTGTTCCGCTGGTGATTCTCGCCGTGATTTTCTTCGTCAGCCTCCGTGTGCTTTCAGGGTTTCCCGTGGACCGTGAAGGGCCGACCGCTGCGGAAATTCGTGTAACAGGACATCAGTGGTGGTGGCAGGTCGAGTACATTGGCGGACCTGTTGACCAGCATCTCATCACCGCGAATGAGATTCACATTCCTACCGGCCGCAGTGTGAATATTGACCTGGTTTCCGATGATGTGATCCATTCGTTTTGGGTCCCGTCGCTGCACGGGAAGGTAGACCTGGTTCCCGGCAGGGTGAATCGCGTGCGCATTGACGCGGACAATCCCGGTGTTTATAGCGGACAGTGCGGGGAATACTGCGGAATGCAACATGCGCACATGAAAATTGTGGTTGTAGCGCAGGCCCCGCAGGAATATCAACAATGGCTCGCCCGGCAGCGCGATGACGCTGCCGCGCCAGCGACGCCGCAAGAGATCGCGGGTGAGCAAGTTTTCCTCTCGAGGCCCTGCGGTTTTTGTCACACGATTCGCGGAACTATGGCCGGAGGCCGCGTCGGCCCGGACCTGACTCACTTCGGTTCCCGGCTGGGATTGGCTTCGAATACGCTGCCGAATACGAACGGAAATTTAGAGGCGTGGGTGATGCACGCACAATCGATCAAGCCAGGTGCGAAAATGCCGAGCCTGACCCAATTTAACGGAGAGCAACTACAGGACGTCGCCGCTTACTTGCGCGCACTGCGATAGTTGAATCGCCGGACGGTCCCAGCTCAAAAAACAACGGAGGAAGACATGCAAGAACATTTGACGCTTGAAAGAGCTTTGAACGTACTTAAAGTTGCGCAAAGCAAAGCCGAAAGCCTAAAGGTTAAAGAAGATATCGCAATCGTCGACGCGGGAGGCAATCTAAAGGCCTTTGTGCGCATGGATGGAGCGTGGATCGGGAGCATCGATATCGCGCTGAAAAAGGCCCGGACGGCTCGCTACTTCGACATGGAGACAGCCAAGCTCGGCAAAATGTCGCAACCCGGCGAACCGTTATACGGAGTCGAGATTTCCAATGGCGGATTGATCTCGTTCGGCGGCGGAATTCCCCTTCATGATGCAAACGGAGACGTGATTGGCGCGATCGGCGCAAGCGGCAGCACGGTGGATAACGATGTGAAGATTGCCGAAGCGGGTGCGGAAGCTTGTAAGAAAGCGAAGCACTCGACGGCTTCGGGATCATGATCGAAAGGGCGACGCCGTGGGAGGATTAACTCCATCCCCATATATGCTGGTGAGTCTCGTTCAATCCGCCCAAGCCGTCAATCGACCGCTGGAAGTGTTCGGAGTCAAACTACTTGGAGTAACACCGGAAAACGCGCGCAAGCTTCTGATAACCATTGTATTTGTCATTGTACTGGCACTTTTGAATTGGGGCTTGCGAAGCGCGGCGCGCCTGTTTCTCCATGGTTCGACCAGCGAACGTGTCGTGTTTTCGGTGCGCCAGGCCATCAGCATCGTCATATCGCTGACGATGCTGATCGGCGCGCTGTCGATCTGGTTTAACGATCCCACTCGTCTTGCCACCTTCTTGGGGCTGGTAACGGCTGGCGTCGCTTTCGCTTTGCAAAAGCCGATTAGCGCGATAGCCGGCTATCTTGTCATTCTCCGAGGCAAGACGTTTGGGGTTGGCGATCGCATCACGATGGGGGGGTTCGCGGCGACGTAATCGCGCTGCGATTTACTCAGACCACCATCATGGAGATGGGACAACCGCCGGAGGTGCAGGACGCAGACCCCGCAGTGTGGGTTCGCGCGCGGCAATATACCGGACGCATTGTAACCGTCTCCAATTCTACCGTATTCGACGAACCTATCTTTAACTACACAAGCGAATTCCCTTACGTCTGGGAAGAAATGCAACTTCCAATTTCGTATAAAGACGACCGGGACAGAGCGGAACAGATTATGTTGGAGACTGCGACGCGCCACACTGTAAAAATACGCGACCTGGGCCAGGAAGCGCTGCAAGAACTCGAGCGGCGCTATTTCATTGCTTCCTCCGAACTCGCTCCCAAAGTCTATTGGCGAATCACCGACAACTGGCTTGAGCTCACGGTCCGGTTTATTGCGAGCACTCATGGCATACGCGATCTGAAGAATGCAATGAGCCGCGATATTATGGGTGCATTAGACCAGGCGAAGATCGGCATTGCCTCAAGCACATACGATGTTGTGGGAATGCCTCCAGTAAATGTTCACCTGGAATCCGGAAACGAGCGTACATCACAAGACTTTTCGCAAACCAGTGAGCGTGAAAGAACTGAAAATCCGGACCAGAAAGGTACGAGAGCGTAACGCCATGAACTACGTTTTGAGGGTGGTCCTTTCGTCGGCGGGTTTTCTAGTGCTGTGGTTCGTATTCGTATTTCAATTGACCACGAAAGAACTATTCGCAGGCGCGGCTTGCTCGGCATTTACAGTGATTCTCGTTCAAATCACGTTCCGCGCCGTACCGCTTAATTTCGCTCCACGGCTTTCCTGGATAATGGCGGGCGCCGGCGTGCCGACCTCAATCGCGAAGGACCTCTTGATCATGGCGACGGATCTCGCGAAGAGACTTTCCCGCAAACGCCCCAGATCGGCGTTCCGGCTGGTTCGCTTTCCGATCGCAAAAAGCGGCGCGCGCGCCTCGGCGCAACGCGCGTTGGCAGTCGTGTTCGTCAGCGTCTCCCCAAATTCCGTCGTTGTTGATGTGGACGCGGAGCGGGGTGATATTCTGGTGCACCAGCTCGTTCCCGCGCCAGCGCCCGCAATCTTGCGCGCGTTGCGAGGCTGAATCAATAACTGGCTCATTGCGGCGCTGGCCCTCTTGGTCTGCATGGTCGGACCATTCATTCGCTGCTGTTACGGCCATCCGATTCACCGCTTGGTTGCCCTCGAAGCCGCGAGTTCGATTTGCATCGTCATTCTTCTTGTCATGTGCGAGGCCTTTCATCGCGCCATTTTTGTGGACTTGGCGCTCACGCTGGCACTGCTCAGTTTCGGCGGGGGATTGGTATTTGCCAGGTTCCTGGAGCGATGGTTGTGAGGGCGACCGAGCTGATCGTCAACATTTTTCTAGTGTCCGGGATTCTCTTCTTTGCGTTCACGTCCATCGGTCTGCTCGTGGCTAGCGGCTATAACGATCAAATTCATTATTTGGCTCCGGGTACCGTAATCGGGTCCGTCTCAGTCGCGTTAGCGGTGACGATCAATGAAGGGTTTACGCAAGCTGGCATGAAAGCCCTCTTGATTATCGTCCTGATGGTCATCTCTAACCCGGTATTGTCACACGCGATTGCGCGCGCAGGCCGGATTCGCAGAAAACACCAATTGCCGCCGACCAAGTTCGAGAAAATACCCTTCGCGAAGGACGAACCATGGGTCTAACTCTCCTGCAAAACGGAATCTTACTTTTCGTAGCAGCCGCTGGCACAGTCATCGTTTTTACCCGGGACACGACTTCGCAGACCATCCTCGTCGGGTTTTACGGCTTGCTGCTGGCAATTATGTTTTTTGCTTTCCAGGCTCCAGACGTCGCCTTATCGCAGATCGTGGCCGGAGCCCTGGCGCTGCCTCTAATGATCTTTCTGGTGTTGGCGCGAATCAACAAAGAAGAGAACAAGCCATGAGGTCGAACACGCGCCTGATTTTCTTCCTGATTTCTGCTTTGGCTCTCTCCTGGACGTTCTTTCTGGGCTATCGGCCGCTGCCGCCCGTAGGGTTCGTGCATAGCGCTTACGGCGACACCGTGAACGCCATCACCGTCGCCGAACGCCATATCACCGATGCCGTCACCGCCGTCAATTTCGACGTCCGAGGCTTCGACACTCTGGGAGAAGAATTCATTCTTTTCGCATCGGTTATGGGTGCTGTGCTGCTGATGCGGCGTCAGCAGGATGAAGCCGTAGCTAACCACGAAGACCACGCTCCGAATAGGCTAATTCCGCCTGCGAGTGACGCGGTCCGCGTAACCGCGCTTTTTTTGGTCGGCCCGACTGTCTTGTTCGGTTTGTACATCGTGACGCACGGCCAAATTTCGCCAGGAGGCGGATTTCAGGGCGGCGTAATCCTCGCCTCGGCGCCGGTGCTGCTCTACCTTTGCTCCGAATATCACCAATTCAAGCGAGTGCTGCCACGTCGGGTAGTCGAAATTTCGGAGGCGATCGGAGCAGCTGCCTACATCGTGATTGGCGCGGCATGCGTCATTGCCGGCGGTTTGTTCCTGCAAAACTTCCTGCCCATCGGACAGAATGGCAGCCTGACTTCGGGCGGCATGGTTCCCTTGATTGATTTGGGCGTGGGTCTTGAGGTGAGTGGCGGCCTTTCGCTGATTTTCCTGGTCTACCTGGAAGAACTTTTGGAAGAAAAAGAACAATGACCCATTTCGCGTATGCGGTCGCGGCGTGGCTCTTCATCATCGGCTTGTACGGGGTAATCCGCAGCCGCAACTTGATTCATCTCGTTCTTTGCGTCAGCGTCATTCAGTCGTCAAGCTATGTATTGTTGCTCGCTATTGGCTATCGCGTTGGACGCGTGGCCCCAATATTCGCCGACATCCCCGCGAACACGCTCGCCGTTGACCCGATTGTTCAAGCACTCATGCTGACGGACATCGTGGTCGAGATCACCGTCATGGCACTGCTGCTTAGCCTTGCCGTACAAATTTATAAGCGCCACGGGACTCTTGATCCCGACCGGCTGTCAAAGATTTCCGGATGAAAGAAATGCTGCCATTTGCTCCGGTAATCCTGCCGCTTTTCGCCGCTGCCCTGCTTGCAGCTTTGACCAAAATGATTCCGCAACGCGTATCGCAACTGATTGCGGTCGGTACTGCGTTCGCAACGCTGTGCGATTGCTTTTATCTGATGCGAGCATCTGCCGCGCTCCCCATTGTATATTGGTTCGGAAACTGGCGTCCGCGAGGTGGCTTAGCGCTGGGGATTTCCTTCGTCGTCGAGCCCATTGGCGCGGGGCTCGCGGCGTTCGCCGCTTTCCTCATGCTGGCAGCTCTCGCCTTTTCTCTCAAGTATTTCGATACTGTCGAGAACCATTTTCACGCCCTGATGCTGGCATTCCTGGCGGCGATGTGCGGTTTTTCCCTGACCGGCGACATGTTTAATATGTTTGTCTTTTTCGAACTCATGAGCGCCGCCGCGTTCGCATTATGCGGATACAAAACAGATGCCCCGGGAAGTTTGCAGGGTGCATTCAATTTTGCAGTGACCAATACCATTGCGGCATATTTTGTTCTCACCGGCATCGCCATGTTGTACGCGCGAACCGGTGCGCTGAATATGGCGCAGATGGGACGCGCCTTGGCGAACGGACCTCACGACTCACTCCTGCTCATCGCCTTTATTTTCGTTGTGGGTGGTTACCTTGTAAAAGCAGCTGTAGTGCCGTTTCATTTCTGGCTGGCAGACGCGCACGCGGTAGCTCCGAGCCCCGTTTGCGTCTTGTTTTCGGGCGTGATGGTTGAAATGGGACTCCTCGCGCTCGCCAAGATCTATTGGATTACATTTCACGGTGCGGTGCAGGTGCAATCCGCGCGGATGACAACTCTAATCGTATCCATCGGAGCGATCACTGCCGGGATTGGCGCGCTCATGTGTTATCTGCAACGAAATATAAAAAGACTCCTCGCCTTCTCGACCGTCAGCCACGTCGGCCTCATGACGATCGGGATAGGCTTGCTTGTCCCCGCCGGACTCGCGGGCTCGGCCGTATATGCGCTCGGCCACGGAATGGTCAAGGGCTCGTTATTTTTGGCTGCCGGCATCCTTCTCCATCGGTTCGAATCCGTTGATGAACGGGACTTGCACGCGAAAGGATACGGTCATTGGCGGACGGCCGCCGTATTTTTTGCGAGCGGGTTAGGTCTGGCCGGCCTGCCAGGTTCGGGCCTCGCAACCGGTCACGACCTGATCGCAGCCTCCGCAAAAACTATGGGCTTCGGCAGCGTCAGATGGATATTTCTTTTCGCGGGAGTGGTCACCTCCGCCGCCGTTCTTCGCGCGGGTGGACATATTTTTTTCGGCTGGGGACCTATAGAAAGTTCAGGCGGCGCTCCGAAACAGGAGGAAAAACCAGAAACGAAAGCAGGTCATCAGAAAACGCCGGTTACGATGCTCGTTCCTGCGCTAACTCTTGCCATCCTCGGATTGCTGATAGGACTCACACCTCGCATCCGATCGGCCGCCGTCCAGGCCGCTGGGCGTTTTCAAGATGCGAATGCTTACGCAGCAGACGTGCTCGAAAATCGCTCGGCCCCGGCCCTACACTTTCCGGTGCCCGCAAAATCCGCTGGATTCGATGGAATTCTTGCGGCCGCATTGGCGATTATGATTGCGCTCCTTGATCTGTTCAGCCATCGCGCTCGGCGCGTGGCCAACTCCCTTGCCAAACCATTCTGTCTGGTGCATCGCCTGCACAGCGGCCACGTAGGAGACTACATCGCTTTCTTGGCCTTCGGCTTGGCATGCTTTGGTCTCATTTGTGTCTACTGGTTGAGATAACTTTGAGAAAGCTACCTCAAGACCTGACCAAAACCAATCTCATCGTTTCGCGTCTGTTCTCGAGGGAATAGCACCATCATGAAACCAAAACTTTGGACCGTCAAACCTCGATGGAGGGCTTGTTAATGAGCGAACCACTAGCTATTTATTTGCACGATCACCTCGCTGGCGCGTCCCTGGCTATAGATCTCCTGGACTCCATGCAGAAAGAACATGCGGGCAAGCCGCTAGGCGAATTTGCCGGGAGTCTGCTAGTCGAAATCGAAGCGGACCGCGAAGTTTTGCGAGTTCTTGCCGAGCGCATAGGCGCAGGGTCCAGCGCGCTAAAGGATTTGGGGGCATGGATGAGTGAGAAAGTCAGCCGGATCAAACTTAGCGGCCAAAGCGGAGGCGATCTAACGACATTCGAAGCGCTGGAATTTCTAATGCTCGGAATCCACGGAAAATGGGCGTTGTGGCGCGCTCTGGCCGTAGTAGCCGCGAAAGATGCCAGATTGCAGGGCACCGACTTCGCACATCTTATGGCCAAGGCCGGAATGCAAGAGGCTCACGTGGAACAACGCCGCATAGAAGCCGCGAAAACGGCATTCCCCCGCGCCGAATAGCGGGCCGATTGTCTATTCGTAAAAGGACTGTTCCTCGCACATGAGTTTAGATCTTCGAACCGGACGCCCGGTGTGGGAAATCAACCGCCTTCCAATTCCCAGGCACCGAAAATTAGCCAAGAATATTCGCAGCGAAGTCGTAGTGGTCGGGGGCGGGATATCCGGAGCCCTCATCGCGCACAAACTCACGCAACTGGGTATGCAAGTTACCATCGTCGATAGCCGTGAGATTGGCGCGGGGAGCACGATGGCGAGCACGGCGATCTTATCTTACGAAGCGGATGTAAACCTTGCCGACTTGATCGGGAAAATCGGCGAAAGCCCGGCCGTGAGGGCGTATAAGGCGGGGATCGAGGCCATAGATTCGATTTCCGAAACGATCGACACGCTCGATGACCGATGTGATTTCAAAAGGCGAAAGAGCCTGTATCTAGCCAGCAGCCTCAAAGATGCAAAGATGATGCGGCGTGAGTATGAATGCAGGCAGAAGCACGGTTTCAACGTTGAATTTCTGGAAAGAAGCAGGCTTCGAAAGTTATTTTCGCTAGGTGCGCCTTGCGCCATCCTTAATCTTGATGCAGCCGAAGTGAATCCGCGCAAATTGACTCTTGCTCTGGTTCGGGGCGCTCAAAGACGAGGTCTGAAGGTTTTTTGTCACACCAAAGTAAACACCTATCGCCGACAGAAGAAAGTATCGTTTCTCACTACCGAGGATGGCTTTCAGATTCGCGCGCGACACGTCGTTTTTGCCACCGGTTACGAATCGCAACAATTTTTGAAACAGAAAGCAGTGCAATTGGTCAGCAGTTATGCGATCACCTCCCAAGCAGGCACGAAGTTTCCGAAAAGTTACGAACGCCCGGTGATCTGGGAATCTGCGCGTCCCTATCTTTATGTGCGCACTACGGCCGATTCCAGAATTGTCGCAGGCGGTGAAGACGTTGAATTCGTGGACGAAGAAAAGCGGGACCGCTTACTCCCCGGCAAGACCAGAACGTTGCAGCGTAAAGTTCGGAAAATGTTTCCGCGCCTGTCATGGAAACTGGCGACTGCCTGGGCCGGAACGTTTGCGGAGTCTGAAGACGGACTCCCGTACATCGGGCCGCACAAGGATTTTCCCGGTGCGCAGTTCGCTTTGGGATACGGCGGCAACGGAATCACTTTTGCCGCCATCGCTAGTCTCATTATCCCGGATTTGATTTCAGGCGCGAGAAACCAGGACGCACACATATTTCGGTTCGGCCGTGATCCCGATAAGTGCCGCGTCGATGACTCGCAAAGGGGTCACCCATAGACTTCGGTCCAGCTTCGGTCCAACTCAAGAGGCTGATTGCACCGCGTGAGTCCGCGTAAGCGACACCAGATGCGGCACTTGTGTAATTTTGCCTGCTTTCTTGCAAAGCAGGTGCTCTCCCAGCTGAGCTACACGCCCACGGTAACTGTATGATTCTAATAGATTCCTCTGGCCAGTGACTACCTGTTCTGTTAGCAGGTGCTCCTGTAAACTGACATGTCCACCCAGCACCTGTAAGCTCCACCCATCAATGTGTTTACGACGGGTTCCTGATCAGTTTTAAATTTGAGTCTTGGTCCATTCGGTCCAAAAGCGCACTTTGCCCACAGTTAGATGAGCGCGCTTGCCTCGTGAGCAGGAGCTCTACTCGCCCTCGCAGTCTGAGCAGGACACGTACCACCAGTCAATAAATGAGAATGGACGGTAGTGCTTCAGTTGAAGCTTCTTGTATTACAGCTCGTAATACATTAAGCTAACATTCGAGGTGATGTTATGCCATCTCCAGTGACATTGAGGGTGGATAAGGAAACCAGGCAGCGTATCGCCCGCATTGCGCGTCGCAAGCAAGTGTCCGCGTCGGAGGTGATTCGCCTGGCGATCGAGACATGGATCGAAGAGCAAGAACCAGCCGGATCGCCTTATGAAATGGTTTCGGATTTGATTGGAATTGTGCACGGCGGAAACCGAAAACGCTCGGTGGGAGCGGGCCGTCAGTTCGCCGCCCTGCTGAAGAGCCGAAGGGACTCCCGGTGATCTTGGTGGATGCGGGCCCCCTCGTGGCCCTGGTGGACGCAGATGACCAATACCATGAGCAATGCGTGTCGACTCTGAAGAGTTTGCAAGAACCTTTGGCAACGGTGTGGCCGCCGCTGACGGAAGCGATGTACCTGTTAAACGATCTGCCGGCGGCCCAGGAGGCTTTATGGGAGATGTTGGTGAGGAAGGCGCTGCAGCTACTTCCGCTTGGCTTGGTCGATTTGCCTCGCATCCGTGAACTTCGTCGGAAATACGCCGACCGCCCGATGGATCTTGCTGACGCAGCGCTTATCCGGATTGCCGAGCGAGAAGGTATCCGCAAAATATTCACCGTGGACAAGAGAGACTTCGCTGTCTACAGGATTCATGGTCGGATCCGTCCCTCAATCATTCCTTGATCCGCCCCTTGCGCCACACCACGAATTCTCATTTGGTCCGATTGGTTCCACCAATGTGCGTGAAACCCAGGAAGTCGAACGTCTCGGGTTTGGGCAC
The DNA here is from genome assembly GCA_963804625.1 of uncultured Acidobacteriota bacterium. Classification (GTDB taxonomy): domain Bacteria; phylum Acidobacteriota; class Terriglobia; order Acidiferrales; family UBA7541; genus Palsa-295. The sequence goes on from CAWDRJ010000002.1 coordinate 281,297, forward strand.
TTTCGCGGCAAGCAAGTAGAGCTGACCTCGCCAAAACATCGTACACCTGCAAAATGAATGACTCGGCGCAAAACTCGATTGGGACTTTTCCGGTAAGACTCTTGCCATGATCGCGTCGCTCCGACATTTCCTCGGCTGGATGGTCAGCGCTTTCCGTTCTCGGGAGGGCCTCGTACTCGAAAACCCGGATTCCGTTTGTACTGGCGGCGGATTTCTAAAGCCAGGGCGCGCGTCGGGAGAATGCCGACGTCGCAAGGAGTGCGAGACTTGATCTTCCGGATGGTTGCCGAGAACCCCACGTGGGGAGCCCCTCGCATCCATGGCGAGCTTCTTATGCTCGGTTTTGCTCTCTCTCTAGAGAACCATCTCACGCTGGATGAAACGAGCGCCAAGAGATCCTGAGGCGGCAAGGCGTTGGCTCACTTTCCTTCGCAATCATCGCGAAGTCATTGCGGCGATGGACTTCTTCACCGTACCCACGATCCCTTTCGGCTTTCTCTACTGCTTCTTCGTGATCGGCCACGATCGTCGGCGCATCCTGCACTGCAACGTCACCGGTCATCCGACGAATAGGTGGATCGTGCAGCAGTTGCGGGAGGCGTTTCCATTCCAGCCGGCTCCCAGGTTTCTGATCTGCGACCGGGATGCGCAATACGGATGGGAGGTCCCGGACAGCGTGCGATCTCTGCGCATGAGTCCGGTGCGGACCTCCTGCGAAAGTCCTTGGCAGAATGGTGTAGCGGAGCGCTGGGTGGAAAGCTGTCGGCGAGATCTGCTGGACCACATCATCGCGGTGAATGAGCGTCATCGGAAACGGCTGCTCGCTGATTATGTCAACTACGATCATGACGACCGCACGCATCTCGGACTCGGGAAGGGAACACCCGACCGGAGAATTCGTTCCGGAGCTTCGGGTCGGGTGCTTTCTCCGGAGCGACGCGGCGGCTTGCAGCATCGTTACGACCGGGCTGCCTGATCCGGACTATCATTTGACCCATTCTTATATATACGTCGCATGCGCACGTTCCCGCCCAAGAGAGCTTTCGCGCTCCTCAAGGCAATTCTTGGTTGAGCTCAGACTCTTCCCGCTGTGGCGCAGGGAGAAACGTGCCATTTTCGGCGGGGATAGAATTTTGGCGAGACACAGGGTTCTCCTTCTGGAGCGTATTTGTTGTCCATCTCTTCTTTCTGATACGCATCGCGCAGAGCCGAGGCGATGACGATGTAGTCTTTCCTGGTCATGCTTTGACCTCCGGCATGCCTTCCAATGCCAGCTCTGCACGAACGACTCGCAAGTAGTCATCAGTTGGGTCGAAGATTCCTCCCAGTGACCCTAAGACCTCCTTGTGTTTGCATTCCCATCCATGGTCCGGACACGGCCGATAACAGATCACGGAATAGCAGCAGTGACTCTGCTTCTTCCATGCTTTCTGGTCTCGGGCAGGCCAGGTCTCAACAAAAGGGTCATCAGCATCCAGATCGTCTTCCAATCTGAATTCAATTCCCTCTTAATGAGCCCATTGCTCCGCTCGGGCTAGTTTCAGAGCACACATCGCTCTGCCTGGCGGAGTACAGTAACCGGCGTTCTCCAGGAAGAAACGCCAGGTGAAGACACGCACTTTCATGCGGCCTCCTTCTTGGGATAATCCGAGATGAACGGTTTGCCAGGAACCAGGCGAGAGATCAGCTTCATGTGAACTCCACGCGAGGATCCCTCCAGGCAGTAGTCGATCGCTTCGTGGAGATAGGCAAACCGTGCAACCAAGACGTAGTCATCAGCCCAGAAGCCAGAGGCACAACCCAGAGCTCTGCAGTGTGGTGCATTGCTGCACATATCTCCGTGCAGTGCATAGCAGCTGACGGCCAGCTTGTCGGCTCGGATCCTCATGAGACCCTCCGGATCAGGTAGTCATGAGCATCTGCCGTGTTGTTGGCTACAACCTCCAACACTTTGCAGGTGGCTTCAGGACCGTAGGGACGACCTTCTTGTCGATCGTGGTCTTCAACTTCAAGGCCTGGTTCTTGATGAACGGTCTCACCTGATCGTGTTCGAAATACAGAGCCACACCAGGCACACCAATAGACATGCGCATTTTCGCTTCTCCTGTGCGCCGGTTAAATCGGCGAGGTGTAGTGAATGCAAAAGTCACACGAATGTGATGTAGCGACCCACATCGGCCCCGAGTCCTGCGGAGCTGTTCGCAAGAACAGCGTCGAAGCGTTGACAGGGGAACGTGCGGGCCGGGTATTCAGCCGCGTAAGAGAGTCACTCCGGGACGCCGACGCTGTAGGAGAAAGCGGAAGGCTCCATCGGGTACGCCGATATCGCGAGGTGTGCCAGAGTCCCGCGCGGTCAGAGACCCCGTGCACGTACGTAGACACCTCGCTCGGGAACCGGGAGATCCCAAGTTCGCCCAGGGCCGCAGTTGCCCTGGGACGCATCGGGAAGTCCAAGGACGTACACCGATGACGAACGGACTTGGGAAGTCGGACAGCCCTGTAGTACCTGCGAAGTCTCCGAACAAAGCCGGGCAACCGGTGGCGGAGGGGATGGAGGGAAGAGGGCTGGCCAAAGGGAACCTGCCGCAGCAAAACGCGTCCCGGATACAGAGCCGGACCGACGCGCTCAGTGCGCTGGGGCGGGTACGTCAAGCAGCAGCAAAGGATAAGAAGTTGCGGTTCACGGCGCTCCTGCACCACATCTACAACCTGGACACGCTGCGCATGGCCTACTTCAGCCTTAAGAAGGAAGCCGCGCCGGGCGTGGACGGAGAGACGTGGCGGCACTACGGCGAGGAACTGGAGAAGAACCTCCAGGACCTTTCCGAAAGGCTGAAGCGAGGAGCGTACCGAGCGAAGCCGGTGCGTAGAGTGTATATACCGAAGGCCGACGGGCGGCAAAGACCGCTCGGAGTTACGGCGCTGGAAGATAAGATCGTCCAGCGTGCGGCGGTCGAGGTGCTGAACGCCATCTACGAAACGGATTTTCTTGGATTCTCGTACGGGTTCCGGCCAGGGCGCAGCCAGCATCAAGCGCTGGACGCTCTTTATACGGGACTGCTGACGAGGAAAGTGAACTGGGTGCTCGATCTGGATATCCAAGCCTTCTTCGATGGGCTGTCCCACGAATGGCTTGTGAAATTCGTCGAGCATCGGGTTGCAGATCGGCGCGTCGTGCGGTTGATCCAGAAATGGCTCCATGCCGGCGTGCTGGAGGATGGGAAACGGATACGAGTGGAGGAAGGGACGCCCCAGGGCGGAAGTGCCTCGCCGCTTTTGGCGAACGTCTACCTTCATTACGTGTTCGACCTGTGGGTCCAAGCATGGCGTCGGAAGCGGGCGCACGGCGAAGTCATCGTCGTGCGATTCGCGGACGACATCGTGGTGGGCTTTCAGAGCAAAGCGGAGGCCGATCAGTTTCGGGTGGAACTCACGGAACGGATGAAGAAGTTCAACCTGGAACTGCATCCCGAGAAAACGCGACTGCTGGAGTTTGGTCCATTTGCGATCAACAACCGGCAGAAACGCGGAGAAGGGAAACCGGAGACATTCAACTTTCTTGGCTTCACGCACATCTGCGTGAAAAAGAGAAGCAACGGAATGTACACGGTGCTGCGGCAAACCATCCGCAAACGGCTGCAAACGAAACTGAATGAGGTGAAAGCCGAACTTCAGCGACGGATGCACGAACCCATCCCGGAACAGGGCAAATGGCTGCAAGCGGTGGTGCGTGGACACATCCGCTACTACGGGGTGCCCATGAATAAATCGGCGCTGGTGCTTTTTCGATTCCGAGTTGGTTGGCTCTGGCATCGTGCGTTGTCGAAGCGCAGCCAGAACGGCCAGGTCCTTTGGGATCGTATGCGGCGCCTGATCACTCGCTGGCTGCCTCCGGCTTCTGTCTGTCATCCCTATCCTCTGCGTCGCATGGGCGTCCTCACCTAAGGCAAGAGCCGGATGCGGGAAACCCGCTCGTCCGGATCCGTGGAGGGGGTTGTGAGAGATCATGATTCCTACTCCGACTGTGCGCCGGCTAAACCGGCGAGGTGTAGTGAATGAAAAAGTCACACGAGAGTGGTCTAGGAGCGTGTCCGAGATTTAGCATTTTATAGCGTCGGGCCGGGCTTTTTTGATTCGTGTGGCTATTGGAATCCGGTGGATCAGGTTTCGTGAATCACTTGTCTTCCCAAATCTCTCCCGGGAACCGCATTTCTGTCGCTGACCTCGGAAAGTTCTGTGCTTATCCACTGCAGATGATCTTGTGAAACTTCAAAAGGTTGTGAGTCATGCAGATCAGTGCCCACTCGCCCCGTACTTTCTCCAGCCCGCGTAAGAGAAACTGTCGGAAGCCGCGGGCCTGTTTGATCTGTCCGAAGGCTGGCTCCACAATGCATTTGCGCGTCGCATACACCGCTGCCCCAACCTTTGTCTGTAATTTCCGTTCCATCCTCTCGACACGGCTTGCCCCGATCGGCAACGGCCCTGGTTTGCAGGATTCATTCCGCTGAGCATGTTTCTGCTTTTCTGGCGCTACGAACCCTTCGATCCTTCGCTTATCCAGGTACTTCAGGTTCTCCTCCGAGCAATACCCACTGTCGACCACGACTCCTTGCGGCTTTTGTCCCGACTGTTGTTCGATCGTCTCCACCAACGGCACCAGCTGCTGTTTATCATTCGCGGCTTGCGTGACCCGCTGCCCGACGATCAACTGAAAGGCCGGTTCCACGGCGATCTGCGTGTTGTAACCCTGCACAAATCCATCCGCCCCTTTTAGGATGCGCGATTCCGGATCCGTAAAGTTGTATTGCGTTTTTGCTGTGGGCTTCGCTTCCTCTGGATCCTTCCCCTCTTTCCTGGCTTGTTCGCGCGCGCGCTCTTCCAGTGCTTCTTTGGCTTCTCGGATCCGAGCGATCCGCGTTTCCCGTCGCTGCAACTCTTCCGGCAACTCGTCTCCCCGGCGATCCCGACCGTATCGCTTATCCTCTTCTCTATCCGCGGCCTCTGCTTGGCTCAACAACTTGCGAACTTCCGCCCGCAGCCGCTTCTCCGTCTCGTCCATCCGTCCATAACTCATGGCTTTGTGCTTGCTCGCGTTGGCCTTGAACTTACTCCCATCCATGGCCACGTGCCCCAGCTTCATCGCTCCCGTCTCCAGCGTCAGTCGTAACATCTGCTGGAACATCTCTTCCAGCGCTTTTAGGTGCAGCTTCCGAAAATCTGAGATGGTCCGGAAATCGGGTTGATTACCGGCCGCTAGCACCCGAAAGGCGACGTCTTCCACCAAACGCTTCTGGATCTTGCGCGACGAAAAGACCCCCACACAGTACCCGTAGAGCAGGATCTTGGTCATCATGCGCGGATGATACGGCGGTTGCCCCCGGTCATCCTCTTCATACACGGACTCGATCGCCGATAGGTCCAGTTCGTCCACCACGTCGGACACGAAATAAACCAAGTGGCCATCCGGCAACCATTCGCGCAGACTCGGAGGTAACAGCAAACTTTGTTCTGGAAGGTAGGATCGATATGTTTTCGCCATGACTCCAAATAATTCGCACACCACTGCGCAACTTTTCAAGTGAATTCAGCAGAAAAAAGATGAATTCTCGGACACACTCCTAGCGACCCACATCGGCCCCGAGTCCTGCGGAGCCGCTCGTAAGGGCGGCGTCGAAGCGTTGACAGGGGAACGTGCGGGCCGGGTATTCAGCCGCGTAAGACAACTACTCCGGGACGCCGACGCTGTAAGGAGAAGCGGAAGGCCCCATCGGGTGCACCGATATCGCGAGGTGTGCCAGAGTCCCGCGCGGTCAGAGACCCCGTGCACGTACGCAGACACCTCGCTTGGGAACCGGGAGATCCCAGGTTTGCCCAGGGCCGCAGTGGCCTTGGGACGCATCGGGAAGTCTAAGGACGCACGCCGATGACGAACGGACCTGGGAAGTCGGACAGCCCTGCAGTACCTGCGAAGTCCTCGAACAAGGCCGGGCCACCGGCGGCGGAGGGGATGGAGGGAAGAGGTCTGGCCAAAGGGAACCTGTCTCAGCAAAACGCGTCCCGGATGCAGAGCCGGATAGACGCGCTCAGTGCGCTGGAGCGGGTACGTCAAGCAGCAGAGAAGGATAAGAAGTTGCGGTTCACGGCGCTCCTGCACCACATCTATAACCTGGACACACTGCGGATGGCCTACTTCTCCCTGAAGAAGGAAGCTGCTCCGGGCGTGGACGGGGAGACGTGGCGGCACTATGGCGAGGAACTGGAAAGGAATCTCCAGGACCTTTCCGAAAGGCTGAAGCGTGGAGCGTACCGAGCGAAGCCGGTGCGTAGAGTGTATATCCCGAAGGCCGACGGGCGGCAGAGACCGCTCGGAGTGACGGCGCTGGAAGACAAAATCGCCCAGCGTGCTGCGGTCGAGGTGCTGAACGCCATCTACGAAACGGACTTTCTCGGCTTCTCGTATGGGTTCCGGCCGGGACGCAGCCAGCACCAAGCGCTGGACGCGCTCTATACGGGACTTTTGACGAAGAAAGTGAACTGGGTGCTCGATCTGGATATTCGCAACTTTTTCGATGGGCTTACCCACGAATGGCTTGTGAAGTTCGTCGAGCACCGGATCGCAGATCGGCGCGTCGTGCGACTGATCCAGAAATGGCTCAACGCCGGCGTGCTGGAGGATGGGCAGCGAACACGCATGGAGGAAGGGACGCCCCAGGGCGGAAGTGCCTCGCCGCTTTTGGCGAACGTCTACCTTCATTACGTGTTCGACCTGTGGGTCCAAGCATGGCGACGGAAGCAAGCGCACGGCGATGTGATCGTGGTGCGTTTTGCTGACGACATCGTGCTGGGATTTCAGGGGAAAGCGGATGCCGAACAGTTTCGGGCGGAACTCACCGAACGAATGAGGAAGTTCCACCTGGAACTGCATCCCGAGAAAACGCGGTTGCTGGAGTTTGGTCCATACGCGATCGACAACCGGCAGCAACGTGGAGAAGGGAAACCGGAGACGTTCAACTTTCTCGGCTTTACGCATATCTGCGTCAAGAAGAGAAGCAACGGACGATTTACGGTGTTGCGGCAGACGATCCGCAAGAGGTTGCAGGCGAAGCTGAACGAGGTGAAAGCCGAACTTCAGCGACGGATGCACGAACCCATCCCCGAACAGAGCAAATGGCTGCAAGCGGTGGTGCGTGGACACATCCGATACTAGGGAGTGCCCATGAATCAACCGGCGCTGGCGATTTTTCGGTTCCGCGTTGGTTGGCTCTGGCATCGCGCGTTGTCCAGGCGCAGCCAGAACGGCCACGTCCTCTGGGATCGTATGCGGCGTCTCATCACGCGCTGGCTGCCTCTGCCTACTGTCTGTCATCCCTATCCTCTGCGGCGCATGGGCGTTGTTACCTAAGGCAAGAGCCGGATGCGGGAAAACCGCTCGTCCGGATCCGTGGAGGGGGTCATGCGCAATCGTGATCCCTACTCCGACTAAGTTGTCTTGGGATTTGCTACTGCGGTAGGACTGGGCTGTTTCTCCGGATCTTTTCGGAGATAACTGCCAGGACTTGCCTTCCCGATACGTAACCAAACACCATCAGGAAGTTGATTACCGTTCCTCCCAAAGTGAACATCACGCCATGCGGTTCTAACCCGTGAAGCACGAAGTTGACGCCTTCCGTGATCACGAGTGTCAGACCCTTGTTTTCTTCAATCCAATCGAGGACTTCTTGCGTGGATGCGTATTCCTTCAAGTAAGGAATCTCATCCAGCTTGTGGATTGCTGCCCAGATCAGCGTCCAGAATGCGGCGCCGGCGAGCAACAAACCCACGAACGTGGGCGTTAACAGCATAGAGTTCTCCTTTGGTGTTGGATTTGCACTGCGCTCCTTTCATTGGATCTAAACGCAGAAAGACCCACCGGGGTTCGAAATGTCCTAGGCAAATCGAGTTGGTGGGTCTAACTAGGGGTCTATCCGATTAGAAGTGTTAGCCTCGTGTGTTGGCGTCGGCAGCAGACGAACTCGCGATATCCCGTAACAACCGACAACGAAAATCACAAATTCGGATGGTTGCAGGGTTTGCGGAAGTGATTCAAAGAGAAGAAACTTTGGTTGCGGCGGCTTGATTTGAACTAACGACATCGTTGACTCCGAAGAAACGGTCGCGGACGCGATGGGCCGAAGCGGTTCCTGGGACAGTTCGAAGGCATTCTCCAAACCGACGGCTATGCAGCCTATGATCAAATTGGTCGGCCGAGAATGGTACATGCCGCTTGTTGGTCTCATGCAAGAAGACAATTTTTCGAAGCAGTACAACTAAATACCCGAGATCCGGTTGCAGCTCCGATTGTGGCGCGGATGGACGAACTGTTTGCTGTCGATGCAGAAGCTCGCCGCAAAACGCTGACTACTGCGGCTCGCCATATCCGGCGTCAGGAAACAGCCAAGCCTCTCTTGGATGAGATCCGTAGCAAGATCGAGGCAGCGCAGGGCGTTGCATTGCCTTCCAGCGCACTCAGCTAGGCTTGCCAGTATGCGCTCACGCTTTGGAGGAAACTTACACGATTTCTGGAAAATCCGGAACTTGAGCTGAGCAATAACCTGGCGGAGAATTCCATGCGTCCTGTGGCACTGGGTCGAAAAAACTGGATCCACATTGGCAGCCCACTGGCAGGACCGAAGGTTGCAGCGATTCTCTCGGTCGTGGAAAGCTGCCGTCGGCTGCAAGTCCCGGTGCGCGATTACTTTTCCACGATTCTCCCCGGGCTTGCCGATCTCCCGATCCGCTGTCTTCCAGACCTTACTCCCGCTGTGTGGGTCGCCCGGCATTCCTAGACTCAAGCGACCTGGGCATTAGCGTGAAGTGATTTTGCGATCAAAAACCCATAGTTTCCTGTTTGCCGGTCAAGGACATCGGAAGTTTCACCGTCCGTGAGATCTTCTCGCGGCCGGTTATCACTTAATAGCCGAACAGTCGCGGCAGTGCCGTGGTCAGTGCCGGAATGTAGGTGATTAAGAAAACTCCCACGGTCAAGACCAGTACTACGGGCAAGACCGACCGCAGGACTTCCGGCACTGACTTCTTGAATCGATACGATGACATCAAGAGATTCAAACCAACCGGCGGAGTCAGATAACCGAGTTCCATGTTCGCGAGGAAGATGATTCCGAGCCGCACCGGATCGATCCCGAACGCGGCTCCCAACGGAACCAGCAAGGGGACCTCAATGACGATGGCGGGATAAATCTCCATCAGGCAGCCTACCACGAGAAGAAAAACGTTCAAGAGAAGCAGGAACAGAAGTGGAGAATGGATGGTATGCGTCGTCCACCCTACGGCGCGGACCGGAACCTCAGCATCAACCAAGTAGTTGGTGAAGCCTAGCGACACGCCGAGAATGAGGAGCACGCCTCCGATGAGTAATCCGCACTCTCCCATAACTCGGGGCAGGTCCCGAAAAATGTGCAAATCGCGATGGATCACGGCCTCGATGACAAACGCATAGCAGGCAGTGACGGCGGCTGCTTCCACCGGGGTGGCGAGTCCGGTAAACAGTGCTAGCGAGGCCACGATTGGCATGGCGAGTTCCCACTTGGCGTCCCAGAGCGCGGCCTGTGCCTCGCGGCGCTCGAATTTCCGCTCAGCGGCACCGCTTGCCGAACCGCGCCGGATGCCCCAAATGGCGGTTGCCGCCATCATGACGAAGGCAGGAATAATTCCGCCAAGAAACATTTGCCGAATCGGGACCTTCGCCACAATTGCGTACACAATGAGAGGCAGGCATGGGGGCAGCAGCAAGCCCAGTGAGCCTGATCCAGTCAGCAAGCCGAGTGAGTCCTTCTCGGAATAGTTGGCGCCGGTTAACACCGGCATCAACACGCCGCCGAGCGCAAGAATGGTCACGCCAGAGGCTCCGGTAAACGATGTAAAGAGGGCGCAAACCAATACCGTGACAATCGCCGGCCCGCCGCGGAACTGTCGGAATAGCGCGTAGAACACTCGCACTAACCGTTTGGGCGCACCGCCCTCGGCGAGGAAATAGCCGGCCAGCGTGAACAGCGGCAAAGTCGGAAGAACCGGATTCGTGACCAGACCGTATTGCGCGATGGGGATCGCCGCAATGGGCTGGTCGACACCCCAAAACAAAATCAAAGCTACGCCGCCCAGCGTTGCGAAGGCGGGCATGCCGAGGACCGAGGCGACCAGAAGAATGGACATCGCAATCGGGGTGATGACGTGCAAACCTCCGGGCCAGATCACCACGGCTGCCACAAATACGATCGCACCGGCAGCCGCCAATCCCCGCAGGACAAGTTTTTCTGAAGCGTGGAGAAGAATGCGGAAGGCAATCACGGCGAAGCCCAGGGGAAGAACCCATTCCACCACCCAAGTTGGTATGCCAAACGCCAGGATGCTTCCCGCCTCGCGTTCGGATTCGACAAACTGGTACGAGGCCACGGCAAGAAATGCGGAGACCGCAGCCGACACGCTGCTAGTGAAGATCCGCGAGATATTTTTCAGCGGGCCGCGGAGGGCGGTTTCTCCCAAGGTCGAGAGCGAGAGCAGTCGGCCTTCGCGGGCCGCGATTGCTCCTCCCAGCATTCCCACCACGAGCACCAGGTGCTGAACGATCGTGGTGGAAGCGGGAATTCCGATGTGAAACGCGCGGCGAAGGAAGCTCTCCGCCAGAGGGATTAGGATCATCGCGGAAAGTGCCAGTGAAACCAGAGCATTCTCGAAGGTTTTCAGCGAAGGTTTCCCAGCAGCGGGATAGGAGCGATCGACTTCGAGCCGATTTGCGGAGGCGACAGGAGCGTTGGTCACTTTCCAGAGACTCCTGCTGAAGCGCGATAGTCGCGGAGAATCTGCATCACTTTGTCGAACATGTCGGCAGGAACGATATCGCCGCGAATCTTCGGATAGAAGCCCTCCGAGAATTGCTGCCATGCCGCTTCCACGTCCTGATTGACGGGTTGAACGTGCAGGCCACGCTTCTGCATCGATTCCACCGACTCCTGGGATTCCTTGCGGCCCAGCATCTGGAACTCCTGGCCGCACGCTGCCGCGGATTTCAACATCACGTCACGCTCGGCCGGCTGCAGCGTATCCCAGGTTTTCTTGTTCATGATCAGAGCACCCACGAGCGGAAGCCAATTCAGTTCAAGCATGTGGTGAGTGGAGATGTAAAACTGGTTTGAGAGTGCATGGAACGGGATGGTTGGCACTGCGTCGATCATTCCGGTTTGTAAGCTGGTCAGCGCATCGGTCCATTCCAGCAGCACGGGGTTGAATCCGGCAGACTTGTAGAGTTCCGATTGGGCGATATCCCCCGCGGTTACAAAGATTTTCATCTTCTTGAAATCCTGGGGTAGTACTGCGGCATCTTTGGAAAAGAACCTCACCCAGCCGGCATCCGCCCAGAAGAGAACGACGAATCCTTTGTCCGCCAAACGCCGGTCTAAATCCGGTGCCAGCCTGTCCCGCACGTAGGCGGCTTCATCCAGTGTCCGAAACACCAGTGGCATCTTCTGCCAGGGCCCCCACAGCAGGATCGATGTCGGAGAGTCCGGCCACCGTCAATACCGCGGCCTGGAGTTGGCCCACGCGCATGCGGCGCACGATTTCATCCTCGCTTCCCATGTTGCTGTCGGCGTAAATCGTCAATGCAAGGGAGCCGTTCGACGCCTTCTTCCACTTCTCTCCCATTTCCTGGAGGCTGTGATGGTATGAAGTTCCGGAAGGAAGCATAGTTGCGAGGCGAATCCGCGTCTGGGCCGGGGCATTCGAGGCGAGCCCCGCGGCGAGCATCGCAGCCATGACGATCATTCTCCCGGGCTTTCCACTTATTGCAATCTTCACAGGGCACCTCAAAGTTTATTTCACGAACAGCTCGTCTTCGCGGGCGAGCAGCCAACGCGCTCGGCGCTGCATGACGAGATTGGTGAGCCTCCACTCCGGACGCGCGTCTGGATTTACAGCCAGCGCCTTGTTCAGCAAGGATTCAAACTCTGCCGAATCCTGTGTGCTCACCGAAACGGTTGTCGCCAGAGCGACGTAGGGCGCGGCGCTTTGACCCGACGTTAGCTCAACCGCGCGCTCGAAGTGTTTCCGGGAACGCGGAACGAAGTCGCCGCTCGCCGTTCTGCGGACAGACTCGTAGGTAATCAAGAAATTGTGAATGGCCCCGGAATCGTAATCAGGATTGAGTTCCAGCGCCCGGTCAATGAGCGCCTCGACGATGGGCTGATCGGCAATCATTTCCGGATCGTCCTTCGAGACCGAGATCGCGGCGCCCCAGGAAACGGCCGTCCAGTAGAGCAACGGAACGTCCTGCAGCCCCGTTTTACGGACGGCTGCCTTGGGCTCCCGGCGAAGTTCCCGTTCGAAACCTGGATGGGCGACTTCCAGGTCGCGCAGCCCGTAGTTACGCGCCCGTATGTAGAGGTGTCGGGCACGGATGCGCAAGTAATCCGCCTTGGGCAGATCTTGACTTTCCGTTTCCTCGGCAGGTACCTGAACATAGACGAACGCGTACTGCGTGAAGCCGCTGGAGGCTGCGAGCAGAAGTCCCCGATGCTGCGGACACTCTGCCAGCAGACTTTCGATTAGTTTGAGACTGAAAGGCAGGGCCTCTCCCACCAGGTCAGGATCATCGTCGGAGGTAAACGTGGTTCCCCCACTGGCCAGGGAATCCCCCAACTTGTTGACTGCGATTTTCTTGATGGAGCACCCGCTCCCCCCAGCAACGAAGGCCAGCAACAACACGAGCGACTTCAGCCTGAATTTCTTGACGACCTTGGAGAGCGCCGTACTTACGAGTGAATCCAATGTATTCCTCCGCCTGTTCTCAGACTGAACTGGAATCGCATAAGGGCGATGGGCAAGCTCGCCCCCTCGTTCGACTGGAACACATTTGAGTCGTTGATCTGAGAGGGGACTGCAAACTTAGTCAACAATCCTTTGTTGCCGCCGCCCGAAATTGTAACGGCTGGCGCACCTGATTTCGTCGAGTCGGGAGTTACGGTCTGAGCGAGGGTAATCGTGCTTAGCAATGCGCAGCCAATCAAAACAGATGGGATCTTTATATTCATAAAACTCTCCTTTGTGCGGCGCATGCACTCTGTTGCGTACCGCGGTCGCTCTGAGCCTTGCTTTCAAGCTCTGCCACGCTACTCTGCGTCCTAGCCACCCGCAAGCGACAAGGAGCGAAATCCCGGTTGCGTAATGTGTTGTCGCACTTTGTCGCATCCTCCATTGCTAGAACCTGTTTCAAAACTGGGTACAAAGTGATGAAGGAATGATGGTTAGTTTGGCGAAAACGCGAGATAAATTCGTGCAGCAGCGCCAAGGGAGGACCAATGGCGCGATACGGTCGACTGCTGACCGACGCCCAATGGGAGAAGATCCGTCCCTTACTTCCGAAACGGCCCCGGCATCCGCGTGGCGGCAGACCACCCGCCAACGATCGCAAGGTGCTCGAAGGGATTCTGTGGATTCTGCGCAGCGGGGCTCGCTGGCAGGATTTGCCCGAGGAATTTCCTTCACCGGCAACGTGCTGGCGGCGACTTCGGGATTGGGAAGAGCAAGGGATCTGGCTCACCATTTGGCGCGCATTTCTGGCGGAACTGAACCAACGCGGGCAACTCGACTGGAGCGAATCGTTTCTGGACGGCAGTTTTGCTCCAGCGAAAAAAGGGGCTCCCAAGTCGGAAAAACCAAGCGGGGCAAGGGCACGAAGTGGATGGTGGTGGTCGACGGCGAGGGTGTTCCTCTGGGAAAGCAACTTTACTCTGCATCCCCGAACGAGGTCCGGCTCGCGGAAGAAACGCTCACGTCGGTCCACGTAACCCGGCGACATCGCGGCGGACGGCCACGTCAGAAGCCAGCGCGAGTGATTGCCGATCGCGCCTACGACAGCGATCCGCTGCGCGAGCGGTTGGCGGCGCGCGGAATTGAATTGGTAGCACCCCACCGCGGGAATCGCAGCAAGCCGCGCACGCAAGATGGACGGGCGTTGCGCCGGTATCGGCGTCGCTGGAAGGTGGAACGCACCTTCGCCTGGCTCGGCAACTTCCGCCGGCTGGTTGTCCGCTACGATCGCTCGATCACGATTTACGAAGCTTTCTTTCATATCGCCTGTTTCATGATCACCTTACGCAGGGTTTTGAAATGAGCTCTAAAGAGACTTGCTCTGTATCGGGGGACGCTCGATTTGCACGGTGTTTTGGTCCTGCTGTGCGGGAGATCGAGTGGGGCTTGCTTGCTGAAGGGCTCTGGCACAGGTCGTTCTGTGATAAGTCGACTTGTGGCAGTACAGGACCGCACTCGGGGAAGGCTTAGATCGGGCGCTGAAGTTTGGGAATTCGCACCGCAGCTGCGGTGGTAAGCGGCTTCAATCCGATACGGCTCAGAAGGCGTGAGAACCTCGGGTCGCCGCGAAGTGGATCAGCCATGGGTTCGCTGCCCAGGTAGATCAGATATTCGCAACGTTCGTCATAAGCTTTGTCGAGCCAGCGGAAAGCATCATTCTTCCGATTAAGGCCGATGTAGACGACAGCGAAGTAGATCGCAGGCACATATTTCCTAGTCGATACGTCTGTCAGCATGGCTAGAATCCGGTTGGCGTTGACCTTGTCGCCTGAGACAGCATATTCGTGGCCCATGAGGGCGAGAATTGCGGGGTCCTCAGGGGCAGCCGCGAGAATTCTTTGGAAAGCGTCCCGTGCCTGCTGGTGCATCCCCATCTGCTCGTACGCCCGACCGATATTAACCAATGCGATAGCATAGCTGGGATCTAGTTCGAGCGCCTTTTTGTTCTGTTCGATGGTGACATCAAACCGCCGCGCGTGGTAATACGCTTCACCCAGGGCCGAGTTCAGTAGTGGACTGATTGGATCTAACTCGACGGCTTTCTTTCGCTCCTCGATCGCTTCGTCCGACTTGCCCATGGCGGTCAGGTAGTAGCCGTAAAACTGGTGCGCGCTGGCATATCCGGGACGCAATTGTATGGCTATTTCGAACTCCTTCCGCGCCTCGGGAAAATTCCGCTCATAAACCAGTTGGGAATAGCCGAGCGGCACGTGCGCCTCGGCAAGCGTGCTGTCAAGTTCGAGAGCCTTTCTGGCCGCGGCTTCGGCTTGCGGGAACGCCTGTTCAGGGGTCAGAGTTGAGTATGGTGCCGACCCCAGCAACTCGTAGCAGTCGGCGAGGCCGGCATAGGAGGGCGCGTAGGTTGGATCGATCTCTATGGATCGCCGGAAGCGCGTGATTGCCTTTGCGAAGCCTTCTTCTGTGCGCTTGTTCCAGAAATAGCGCCCCTCCAGGTAAGCCAGATAGGCTTCGCGATTGACCTGACGGACCGAGAGTTGGACATGGGGCAGCTTATTCAGGACTCCGCTTGCAATGGCGCCGGCGACCTCAGCCTGGATCCGCAGAACGTCCTGCAAGTCGCGCTCGTAAGCTTCACCCCAGACCAGGGTATGGTCGCTGACCTGGAACAGTTGTGCAGTGATCGCTACCCGCTGTCCGGAAACGCGAACACCGCCTTCGAGAACGTAGTTGGCATGGACGTCCTTGCCGATGCGATCGAGGTCACTCGAGGCATAAGCCGGGCTCAGGCGAATGACGCCCATTTCATCGGGATGAAGTCGCCCGAGCCAAGTGATCATTTCCTCGGTCAGTCCGTCAGCGACAAAGTCCTGGCCGGGATCGCCACTCATGTTCTTGAAAGGCCGGACGGCCAGAGTCATCTTGGGCACAGGAGGCCAAATCTTGTTGCGAATCTGGGGCCAGAAGACGCTGAGCGGTATTGCCGCGCCTAGAATGACCAACAGAACCAAGACCGCGAGGCGGCGAAGGCGGTCGGGCTGAGTATCGGGCTTTTCAGTCTTGTCTGACTGATCCGCGGCAGGGGCCAACACCACAACATTCGATCCGGAGGAGGCAGCGCCTGCATCCAACTTGCCTTCTTCTTTGTCGAGCTTGCTCTGGCTTTCCCGCCACCAGGCGTCCAGGTCCGATTTGTAAGCGAAGACCGTGCCCTGCTTTCCATGGGCGAGGCGGTGTACCGGCAGATCCGAGCTCTTCTCCCAGCGCTGGACCGTCCGGACTTCTTTCTTGAGGTAAGCCGCAATCTCCTTCCAGGAGTCGAGGCGCTCGGTGGCTTGCCGGTCCGGCATCATCGGTCGCGGTTGTAACCCGTCCCCACCCATCGTCCTTTCCCTCCAGAACTCGTGCTGCGGAGTGGTCGAAAGAATACGCCGCTTATCCGCCTTCGTCCAATCCCCGTTAGAAGGAGTCCCACAAACCTGGCCCACTGTTGTCCTCCATCGTGACGAGTCAGTGTTCCGGCAGGCTGACGCGAAACGCGATAAATTTCGTGGTTGGGCGACTGAACTGCGGCGACTGCGCCCCCCATGAAACCGATAACCGTAATTTCGCGAGGTTCCGCTTCCTGCCGATACAGGTCTTCGATATTTGGGATTATGTGGATTGCCTCCGGCTGAAGCAATGCCCTGAGGCTCCTTTGGTGTCGGCGAGAAGTACTCTGCTAAAGCATTAAAAATGCATGGCGTTATCCTGTTACGTACTCCAAGAGATCCGGATCTTTCTGTCATTCTTGTCATTAAGAGTGCTAAACTCAGCGGCGGCTTCGGGGGAAGCTTTGGAAGAATTCGCCAGACCTGCAGCGTTAAGGCGCAGCGGCGCGTAAGCCGTCCAAGATGAACGAGGCGCCTTAGACCTGTTGGTGGCCGCTTGTCTCGCGTAGGAGTTCTCCGCAAACCTCAAGGAAAAAATTATGGGTGCGAATCCGGGCACGTCCGCCTCACAAATTCGATTCGGCGTTTTTGAAGTTGACCTCCGCACAAGAGAATTGCGTAAGAAGGGACACAAGCTGCGATTACAGGAGCAGCCGTTTCAGCTGTTGACTCTCTTGCTGGAAAAACCGAACGATGTGGTCACGAGGCAGGAGATCCAGCGGAAGATTTGGGGCGAGGATACCTTTGTTGATTTCGACCACGGCGTAAATCGTGCTATCAACAAACTTCGTGAAACCCTCGGAGATTCTGCCGACAATCCACGTTTCATCGAGACCCTTTCCAGACGTGGTTACCGTTTTATCGCGCCCGTGCAGCGGGACCTGCAGCCGCTCAATAATAGTAAGAAGATGCTTATTGTGTTGCCATTCGCGAACATGAGTCTTGACGCCGAACAAGAATATTTCTCCGACGGCTTAACAGAAGAGATGATCGCGCACATGAGCCGGCTGAATCCAGAGCGTTTGGGTGTCATCGCCAGAACTTCGGCCATGCAGTTCAAAAACACGTCGAAAGACATCAAAGTCATCGGGCAAGAGCTTGGTATTCAGTTTGCCCTAGAGGGCAGCATCCGGCGGGCAGGCAATCGTGTCAGGATAACGGCTCAGTTGATTCAGGTGAGCGATCAGACGCACCTCTGGGCTGAGAGCTATGACCACGGGCTGGAAGATGTGCTGGCGGTTCAAAAGGATGTCGCCGAACGAATTGCCCGATCGCTGGCATTTGAGCTTGTTCCCGAACAGCGGGCGCTCGTCCCACATTCAATCAGTAGCGATACGGAGGCATACGAACTCTACCTTCGCGGGCGCTATTATTTGAATCAACGAGTCGAACAATCGTGTGTGAAGGCTGTTGATTATTTCGATGAGGCACTCCAAAAGTATCCGGCCTATGCCCCGGCTTACGTCGGTCTTGCCGATGCCTACACGGTGATCGGATTCTACGGAGCGATCCCGCCCAAGACCGCCTTTGAAAAAGCAAAGGCCGCAGCCAAAACCGCAGTGCAACTGGATGACAAGCTGTCTGAGGCGCATACAATTCTTGGATATGCAACACTCCAGTACGATTGGGACTGGCCAACGGCGGAAGTAGAACACAAGCGCGCCATCGAACTGAATCCAAATTCGTATGAATATGACTGGTACGGATTCAACCTCGTACAGGTAGGCCAGTTCCCCGAGGCTTTGGCCGCTCTGGAATTCGCCCGGCGGATTGATCCTTTGTCCTTGGTGATCGCTTGCCACATCGGTTGGACGTTTTATTTTGCCCGCGAATATGAGAAGTCGATGCGTCACTTGGAGAAGACTGTCGAATTCAATCCGGGATTTCCACTGGCACGTTATCACTTAGGAAAAACGTATTTGCAAACTCATGACTTCAGCCGGGGTATAGAACAACTACAGAGCGCGGTGGAGGGTTCGGGGCACCATCCCGGAGCATTGGCGGCGCTGGCCTATGCACTCGGCGCTGCCGGCCGACAGTCTGAGGGGCGAGAGGTTTTGGCACAGGTCCTTGGTTTGCAAAAACATCGCCATGTCTTGGCCTATTTCGTCGCCTTTGCTATGAGTTCCCTGTCTTCAAAAGACGAGACGCTCGAATGGCTCGAGAAGGCTTGTGAAGAGCGGTCCGGCTGGATTTTGCATCTCCACTATGAGCCCGCATTTGATCACCTACGTTCCCAGTCGCAGTTTGTTGGCTTGCTCAAGCGGATAAATCCTCGCAAGCAAAGCCTAGGTGTGCCAACCCCCAAGACGCCTCGATAACCCTGCGTATCACACCACGACGAATGGCTTCTGGCGCGAACCCCCGCAATAGTTGCGCCTCTATAGGGAAGATTTCAGATCGATCACAAAACACTCTCGACGCATTGTCACGCAAATCGTCTCAGGGTAGAGTGCAAGCGCGATTTATCCCGACGGCCTAAGGAGGCAGCGTTGCCGGTTCGAGCCGCAAACACGTGGAGCCGCAAACCGCGGATCTTGGTCGTGAATTGCTACTTTGACGATCTCCGTGAAAACGTTCCCCGGACAAGAAAAATGCCCATGGCTATCGGTCCTGCGTACTTGGCCGGGGCATTCGACCGCAAGTTCTGCGACGTGCGCCTTTACAACGAAGTCAGCAACGGTGCGCTGGAAGATCCCAAACTCTTGTCCTGGCCGGACATGCTCGTCCTCACAGGACTGACTGCAGGGTTTGACCGCATGCTGCACGTCGCCGCCTACGCTCGAACTCTGAATGCGCAGGTGATTGTCGTTGCAGGCGGACCTGCCATACGTTCCTTTCCGCGGCATGCAAGGAATTTCTTCGATTACTGTTGTCTGGGAGATATTGAGGAAGTCAGCAAAGTAGCGCGGGACGTGTTTGGTGATGATGCTGTAGCCGAAGAGATGAACCCCCGCTTTGATCTCGCCCATTGGATTCGCGAAGTAGGCCATATCGAATCCAGCCGAAACTGCAATTTCAGATGCTCGTTTTGCAGCATGAGCGCGGAGCTCCGGGAATATCAGAAATACGATCTTGAGTACACGCGGAAACAGATCGTGGCAGTCGATCGAGACTTCTTTTTGTTCATCGACAACAATTTCTATGGTAATGACAAGAAATATTTTCACGACCGCATTAATCTGCTGACGGAGATGTACAAAGAAAAACGCTTCAGCGGCTGGGGCGCTTTGGTCACGAATGATTTCTTTTATGACGACGCAAATCTTGAGAGCGCTCGCGAGTCCGGCTGCGTCAACCTCTTTAGCGGGGTTGAATCGTTCGACAGTGCCTGGCTGCGTTCCATGAATAAAGCACAAAACAACCGACTCCCGCAGGTCGAGATGATTTCAAAGTGTCTCGATGCAGGAATCGTCTTCCTCTACGGCATACTGCTGGACGTGACATCTCGAACCGTGGACGATCTCGAACGCGAATTGGCGCTCATAATGCGGACACCTGAGATCACTCTGCCCTGCTTTCTGTCCTTGCCGATCCCTTTTCCTGGAACGCCCTTCTTCTGGGAGTGCGTGGAAAAGCGCCGTCTGCTCCCGAACACCCGGGTCCGCGACCTCAACGGCACCGTACTGTCGCTAAAACCGCTTGAGAACATTGCGCGCGTACAGCCCTTTATCGAGGCGACTCAGACCATGCAAGGCTATCGCAAGCGGATACTGAGTCATACCTTCAATTTTTATTGCCGTTACCGAAAAGTGTTGACAGCACCGCAGATGCGGCTCTGCTTAATGAATTCCGGGCTGCTGTTTGCCCACGAATTCCTTACAGCCCCAGGTTGGATCGGACGTGCCCACAAGAGAACCTATGTCAGTGGCTCGGAACGACTGGACAAAGTTTACCAGCCAGCATTTCGTATCAATCCGCGATACCAGCACTACTTCGCGCCCACTATGCTCACCGACCGCAACGGCGAAATTGCCACTGATTTGCAGGATGATATCAGTGGTTCGGCCCTTTTAAGAAACAGAGCAGAAGCACTGGTCGGCACGGACAAATAGTTGAGTAACGTCAAAACCTAGGTCTCCCACGCGGATGCTGCCGATTCAGCATCGCCTGTGAAATCAGACCAGCCCCCTGCCCAGCTTCCGGATGGTTCTTGTTCTCCCCGCGAAGACGAGATAACCACTCCTTTTTCTTCCTATGCCGCAGGATGTCGCACATTGTCGCTTGCGCGGTTGTTCGCCGGGCTGTACTCACTTTGAAGCACCCAGTGCAGCCATGTTCAGGGCTGATGCTCGAGGTCGAATCCGGGGCCGCAGATCTAAGTGGCGGCCGAGGGTTTGAGCTCGGTCCCTCAAGCAGCAGGGATATGGTCGGCGAATTTGGGTGCTGGGTCCTAATATTTGGACTCCTTCGCCGTGGAGGACACGGCAAATTGAGCGTATCCATAATGAAGCTTTCTGACTTCAGCGGGAAGCAGTGGCGGGTGTTGTTAATCCTTGCGCTGGTCAACTTTGTGAATTATGTTGACCGGCAGATCGTGTTCTCGCTGTTTCCATCCATTCGTCATGAATTTGGTCTTAGTTATTTGCAACTTGGCTATCTGGCGACGGCTTTCACCGTGGTGCTCTCGCTGGCCAGCTTTCCCTTGGGTATGCTGGCCGATCGGATTTCACGGCGAGCCGTGATCAGTGCCGGCGTCCTGTTCTGGAGCGGGGCGACGTTCTTCAGTGGACTGGCGGGCTCGTTTCGTGCCTTGTTGATCGCAAGGGGGATGGTTGGTATTGGAGAGGCGGCTTATACGCCAGCCGGTGTGGCGGTGATCAGTGCGTCTTTCCCACAGGAAGTCCGGGCTCGCGTCCAGGGGGTTTTCGACATGGGCATGTTCATCGGAGGCGCAACTGGCATCGCTTTGGGTGGGGTTATGGCGGCAGCGTTCGGTTGGCGCTTCGCCTTTTTCCTGGTCGGGATACCGGGAGTCGTGCTGGGTCTTACTGCCCTGCGGCTGCCCAACTCGGTAGTCAGCGTCGTGAAAGAATCTATGCCCGTGAGTGAACTGTTCCGCGTGCCGGCTTTCCTGGCGCTGCTGGTCAGTGGCTGGTTCTCCAGCTTCGCCGGATATGCCTATGTTGCCTGGGGTCCTGAGCTGGTCCAGGACTACAAAGGCTTCAGCGCGCGTCAAGCAGGGTTGGCCTTAGGTCTGACGATCGTGCTGGGCGGCACACTCGGCATCGCTACCGGCGCGTACTTATCAGACTCGCTGGCGAAACTTCGGAATTGGGGGCGAGCCGCGATCGTTCCGATCGGTTTTGTGATGGGAGCACCGGCAATTTATTTTTCGCTGCATGCCAACGGGAAATTTCGATTCCTGCTTTTCTTCGGATTGGGGGCATTTTTCTTGAGCTGGTATCACGGCCCACTGACCGCGACGATCCACGACCTAGTTCCGCCGCGCGGGCACGCAACGGCATTAGGTTTTTATTATCTGTTCGTGAACCTCTTTTCCATGGCCATTGCGCCGGTTGTGATTGGAAGGCTTGCTGATCGCTACAGCCTGATCACTGCCTTGCAGGTACCAATACTCGCACAACTAGCAGGGGCGGCATTTTTCGTGGCGGTGATTCAATGCATTCGGCACGACGGACTCCGTCACCCGGTGCTCGCCCGCCATTGGGATGACGCACCGTGCACACTAGCGCCGGCAGTCGCCTCGGCGTTTGAGGAATCTTGATGTGGGATGAAGAATCCCAGCAGCATTTCCCTGGGGAACAAACTTAAGGCAGTTTAAGGAGAAAATTCCATGGCCCAATCGGTGCGGTTGCCCATCATCAGCCATTACAGCGCATACAAACCCCGGCCCTTCACTCGCGAGCAGCGTGACAAGACCACGATTCTCTACGGAGGGCTCACGTGGAAACACGAGCGGCTGATGCAAGGTGCGCTTCACAACCTGAAGTACAACGCCGAGCCCCTGCCCAACATTGCGCGCGAAGACCTGGACGCGGGCAAGGAGTTGATCGACGTGGGAGCGTGCTGCCCCACTATCTTCACTACCGGAAGCCTGGTGAACTTCCTGAAGAAGGAAGTGAAGCAGCACGGCAAGGACGAAGTGAATCGCAAGTACGTCTATCTCACGGCGGGCGCATGCGGACCATGCCGGTTCGGCCAGTACCACGAGTCTTACGCCATGGCTCTGGACGGTCTAGGGCTGCGCGACTTTCGTCTTTTCTTACTGGCGCAGGACGAACTCGACCAGGGGCCGGGCAACGGTGGCGGCCTGGACATCAACATGCCCATGAGCCTGGGCCTCATTTGGTCGATCCTGTGCGGAGATCTGGTCACCGATCTTGAATTCTTAACGCGTCCCTACGAAGTAAACCCCGGGCAGACGGAACTGGTGCTGCGCGAGTGCGTCGAGCAGATGTACGACGTGTTTCTGCACAGGCCGGATCGCGGCAAGAAGTATGGAACGCTGGCCTGGCATCTCCTGAGCAACTACTTTACCCGTGCGCTGCGGGAAGTCCGCAGGAAGTGGGGTGACATTGAGGTTGATCATCTCCGGGTGAAAGCGAAGGTGAAAATTACCGGAGAATTCTGGCTGCAGACGCACGAAGGCGAAGGCAACTACAACATCAAGCGCTGGCTTGAGCAGGAGGAGTCGGAAGTTGTCCCACCGCCGGTTGCAGTGTGGTTGCACTACCTGTTGCACCCAACCATCCGCAAACTGGAGTACCGAAACAGCAAGAGCAAGCACCCGAAGGCTGAGAACCTTGCCCTACGCGCGCTCGAGCGCATCTATCGCGGCACCTACAACCGCTTCCGCAAGGCGCTGGCGAATTTGCCTCACGAACTGCCGGACCAGGAAGAGCTCAAGCGGCTGGCGGAACCCTTCTACCACTTCGAACTGCGGGGCGGTGAAGGGCACATGCTGATTGGCAAGGCTCTCCATTCCTACCATCACAAGACGGCCCATATGATCTGCGAGCTGTCGCCGTACTCGTGCATGCCGAACACCATGTCCATCGGCTCGATGGCCAACGTCGTCGGCAAATATCCCGACTTGCTCTACGCTCCGATTGAAGTGAAGGGCGACGCGGAGGTGCACGCGCTTTCGCGCTGCCAGATGATCCTGACGGAAGCGAAGAAGAGGGCGCAGGCGGAGTTTGAAAGCGTCATGGAGAAAACTGGGTTGAGCGAAAAAAGCATTCGGGCATACGAGGCCAAGCATCCGGAAGTGCGGAAGGCTACGTATTACGTGCCTCATCGCGCTTACGCCGGAACGGCAGCCAACTACGTGATGCATCTGGCTTACGACAAAGGCTTGGCGCGAGCTTGACGGGGGCGCGGAGAACAGCTGACGCAACGAATTGACGGGTTGACCTGAGACGAAGTTTGAAACATGACGAGGTTAATCTTATGTCCCGTGAAGGTTTTGTTCAGATTCAACCGCTCGAGGGAAGTCTTTCGCTTGTGAAACCGGCGGAGCCGGAGATTCCGATTCCTACGGGCACGGGAAAAATCTGCGGCCTCGACGTGGGCAGCACGACCTGCAAATACACGATCGCCAATGCGTCCGGGGAACTCCTGGGTCAGGCGTACGAACGGCACAACACCAAGCAGGCGGAGAAAGTCCTCGATTTCCTGACCCGACTGGAGAAGGAGCACGGTTTTACGCCAGAGCAGGACCGCGTCTTCTTCACGGGGTCTGGTGCGGGGCTGATTGCGCCGCTGGTCGGCGGGAAGGTCATTCAGGAAGTAGTGGCGGTCGCCGCCGCCGTCGAGAAAGTTCATCCCAACGTGCGCTTCGTCAGCGAAATCGGCGGCGAAGACATGAAGACGATTTTCTTCAGCGGCAACGGCCCCAGCAAGAGCAAGCAGGTGCTCATGCAGAGTGCCTGTTCCGGCGGCACTGGAACATTCATCGAAAAGACCGCACGGAAGCTGGAAATATCAACCGATCAACTTTCGAAAATGGGCTACGAGGGCTACACGCTGCACAAGATCAGCAGCAAATGCGGCATCTTCGCCGAGGCAGATTCGAATACCTTGCTGAAGGCAGGGGTTTCCGTAGAGGAGATCATCGCTTCGTTGTTCGAAGCGGTGGTCTATCAAAACCTCGCGACCTTGACTCGCGGCAACACGCCGCTGCCGGAGATTCTTTTGCTGGGTGGGCCCAACCTCTTCTTCAAGGGATTGCAGGAAGCGTGGCGGTACCATCTCGGCAAAGTGTGGAAGGAGCGCAAAGTCGAGATCCCGGACGATCGGGGTCTGGATTCGCTGATCCGCGTGCCTGACGACGCTCTGTACTATGCGGCTCAGGGCTGCATTGAAGTCGGAAGGCGAGATTCGCCGACCGTCGGGACTTACCTTGGGATCGCGAAGCTTCGCTGGTGGATTGAAGTAGGACAGCACGAGGAGAAGAAAAAGCTAGGGAGCGCTGGATTGTGGAAAGATCCCGCCGAGCTGCAATCTTTTCTGGATCGCTATTCCAGGCCCGGCGGTAATGAGAATGGCCGGAGTAAGGGCAACGGAAATGGCAATGGACATGGGAACAGCAATGGAAACGGAAACGGCCACGCGAAAATCCACCGCCGTCCCCAGGTTCTACTTCCAATGCTCGGCAAGATCAGCAAGCTTGGGCCTGTCGTGGTGGGCTGCGATTTTGGCTCGACGACAGCGAAGGCGGTCTGCATGTCGCCGGACAAAGATTTGCTATTCTCCTGCTACGCGCTGAGCCGGGGTAATCCCATCGACGACGCCAAGAGTCTGTTCCGGCAGGTCCGCGAGGCGGTTGGTGACGGAGAGATTCTTGGCTTGGCAATCACGGGCTACGGGAAAGACCTGCTGAAAGACATCCTGGGCGCCGACTGCCCCGTGGTAGAGACCATTGCGCATGCCAGCGCCGGCCTGCACTACTTCCCGGATGCGGATTGTATCTGCGACGTGGGCGGTGTTGACGTCAAGATCATGATCCTGAACAACGGTGCGGTGACGGATTTCCGCCTCAACTCGCAGTGCTCCTCGGGGAACGGCGCGTTTCTCCAGGGAGTCGCTGAGCGTTTCAACATTCCCATGAGCGAGATGGCTGACGGCGCTTTCCGCGCACAGGCCATGCCCCAGCTCTCGATGGGATGCGGAGTCTTCCTGCAGAGTGACATCGTCAACCAACAACGCAAGGGCTGGCAGGCGGAAGAAATTCTGGCGGGACTATGCGCGATTCTCCCTCTGAATGTCTGGATCTACGCCGGCGGCCTGAACAACCTGCAGCAGGTGGGCAAGAAGTACATCCTGCAAGGTGGGACCCACAAGAACCTGGCGGTGGTGAAGACTCAGGTGGACTTCATCCTCAAGAAAGTTCCTGGAGCGGAGGTGGTTGTTCATCCGTATTCGGGCGAAGCTGGGGCGATTGGCGCGGCTTTGGTCGCTCTGGATTGGTGGGACAGCGGCGGAGAAAGCAAGTTTCGGGGCTTCGATGCGATCGAAAGGTTGACCTATAAGACGGCGACCTCCGTGGACACAGTCTGTCACTGGTGTCCTGTGACTTGCCAGCGCAGCTTCATCGATGTGGAACTGGATGGCGGAAAAGGCCGGCCGTGGAGCAAGGTCCCGCTGGAGCAGGGATGGGAACGAGTGATTGTCAACAACTCCTGCCCCAAGGGACTGGTGGAAGATCTGAACGAAATGAAGGTCATCAAGACCGGGATGGAGAAGACCAAGAATGCGTTTCCCAACGTTGCCGATTTGGTCCGCAAAGAAGCGTTCCGTCGCGTCGCTACCTAGAGACCGCTCGCAGGTGCGCGTCGGGATTCCGAAGGTGCTGAATATCTGGACGACTCACCAGTTCTGGGTGGGTTTCCTGAAGTCGATCGGCATTGAATCGGAGAACATTGTGTTCAGCTCCGACACTTCCGAGGAACAGGGGCGCGAATTCGGCAAGGGGCGCGGCACGGTCGATTGCTGCTACCCGGTCAAGTGCATCAGCGGACATTACGGCGAACTGGTGTTCGGACAAAAGAAGAAAATCCACATTCTTTTGAGTCCGATGATTCACTCGTTGCCTTCGGTTCTGCATGGGCACGTGGTCGACACGGTGACCTGCACCCGGGTGATGGCCGGACCCGAGAACATTAAGGCGGGATTCCTGAAGGAACGTGACGTCTTCGGCGAGGCCGGCATCACCTATGCTTCTCCGTTTGTCAGCCTCGGGGATCGTCACATGGTGACCGAGCAACTCCATACTTCGCTTAAGGATGTATTCAATCTTGAACCGGAAGAGACGGAGCGCGCGGTCAAGGCAGGATTTGGGGCTCTCGATAGCTTCGCAGCCAAAGCCAGACAGCAGAGCCGCGACATTCTGACTTGGTGCGCGAAGAATCAGAAACCGTGCATCCTGGTGCTGGCGCGCCCCTACCATATGGATACGGGAATCGGCCATGAAATTGAGGGCGACCTGCAAGCGCACGGGTATCCGATTCTGTGGTTGCAGTATCTTCCCGGCGATGAAGACCTGATGAACTGGCTCTTCGAAGCCGATCTGCAAATGAAAAGGATCAAGAGCCCGTTCGACATTTCTGACGTGTGGACTTCGTCCTACAGCAGCAATACGAACGAAATCATGTGGGGAGCGAAGGTGGCCGCGCGCTGCCCGTGGATTACCTGCGTGATTCGCCTATCCAGCTACGAGTGCGGGATGGACCAGCCCACCTACACACCGACGCAGAAAATCGTGGAAGCGACCGGGACTCTGTTCTTCAAGTTTGGAGACCTGGATTCAACGAAGCCGGCCGGCGGCATCAAGATCCGCATCGAGACCATTGTCCACTACCTGTCGAAGTATTCACAAAAGATCATGCGGCAGAAGTTGGAGTGGTTATCGCCGAACTGTCCGCTCGGGACTCTTCCTCCTTTCGTACCGCCAGAAAACATTCAGGACGAGGTAGGCGTCGCGCAGCAAATATCTTCGTCGGCTTCGTGAATGACGCTTATCTGTAGTGGGAAGTCGGAAATGGCCGAGCAAGACACGACACGACCATTGCCTGACCAAGGAGGCCCAATGAAAGTGCGACTACTATTGTTTCTTATCTCTGCGTGCCTCCTCTTATCTGGCTGCGCACCCTCCTCGTTACATGCGCTTTATACAGACCAGGACGCAGTTGTGGAGCCCGCTTTGGAGGGAACGTGGAGCCCAGGCTCCGACGACAATGGAGAACTTGTTTTCCAGAAATCCGGCGACCACGAATACACCTTGACCATTTTTTTAACGGACACAAAAGTGAGCCAAAATTATGAGGTCCACTTAGTGCGCTTGGGAGATCAGCTGTTCATGGATCTCATCTTCAAGGAGCAAACGGTCGACGGCACAGAAGTGGACAGCCCACTCGGGGTCGTCCCCGCGCATGTTATTGCGAAGGTGAAGATTTCCGGGGATGACCTGGCTTACGCCACGCTGGAAGATGATGCCATCCGGAAGCAAAGCATCGCGGGAGATACTTCGCTGGACTACGAGATCGAAAATGGGTCGATGTTTGTAACAGCACAAACGGACGCTCTGCGCCGCTACGTTTCTGCTCACGCTGAAGACGTGTTCTCTGACTTTGAGCATTTGAAGCGCAAGGGGGACGTCGATCCAAGCATAGGAAACCGCAGGGTGCCGGTATGAAAAATCCTCGCCCGATGTCCGGAGCCTCGCGTTCCTGCGAGGCCCGTGAAGGAGACCATCAGGGCAGAAGCGAACGGCGTGTGATACGCGACTTCACGTCCACTTGAAGGAAGGACGAGCTCCTGGACCCCGCCATCCCAGGAAATTGAAGCGCACGCGCAGCAGATGTACAATTCCTGAACCGTTCGCAACAGATGTGAATTTCATCGAAGAATATCGACATTCAATCCGAGTTCATGGACCTCGTTGCCGATCTCCGAGAGTATGTCACTGGACGCCGCCACTCCAATCAGGAGCAAGCATTGTTGCGCAGAATCCGTGCGTTGCCCGAATCGCAGCGGATGGAGATCTTGGCGCCTCTACTGGATCTCAAGGGATCGGTCGCACTGGTTCTCGCAGACCGTGCCCAACTCTCTCGTGGTGATTACCTTGCAATCCTAACCCCAATTTCTCACAATAAATAGAAAAGGCTGTGACTTCATGGCATAACTCTTTTGTCTAGAAAGATTCTGCCAAGAAGGAGCACAGCCTTATGACTGCAGAGTGTAACCAGTTTGGCTTCGGATTTCATCCCCTAAAGCGACGCGAGATCCGCGCGCAGTTCGACGGTGGAGCGATCAGCAGTGACGGCGGGGGCCTGCTGCTGCGGGAGGTCGAGAAGCGCATGCGCATCCTCCGCCAGTTTGCCGCCTGCTTTACGGATTATCGGAATGCGGATTTGATTGAGCACCCTGTGGAGGAGTTGGTGGCACAGCGGGTCTACGGTCTGGCGCTGGGCTACGAAGATCTGAACGATCACGAGGAGTTGCGGAACGATCCTCTGCTGGCAGTGCTGGTCGAGAAGTCGGATCTGGGCAACCAGGCTCTGGCGGGAAAGAGCACCCTGAACCGGCTGGAACTGACCCCAGAGACGGCCAGTCGGAAGGAGCGCTACAAAAAGATCGTGCTGGATCACGGAGCGGTAGACCGCCTGCTGGTGCAGACCTTTCTGGAAGCCTACCGGGAGGCGCCGCAAGAAATCATCCTGGACCTGGATGCGACCGACGATCCGCTGCACGGGAAGCAGGAAGGGCGCTTCTTTCATGGCTACTACGGACACTATTGCTATTTGCCGTTGTACATCTTCTGCGGAGAGTTCCTGCTGTGTGCGCGGTTGCGATCGTCGAACATCGATGCTTCAGCGGGAAGTGTAGAGGAGCTGCGGCGCATCGTGGCACAGATTCGTTCCGCGTGGCCCCAGGTGCGCATCGTGGTGCGCGGAGATTCTGGATTTTGCCGCGAGGAGCTGATGGCTTGGTGTGAAGCCCATCGCGTGGACTACCTGCTGGGGCTGGCGAAAAATGAACGTCTGAAGGCGGAGATCGAAAAACAGCTGGGGGAAGCCAAAGCCCAGTATCAAGAGACGGGACGCGCGGCCCGCTTGTTTCATGAGTTTGTCTATCAGACGCGGGAGAGTTGGAGTCGTGCGCGGCGGGTCGTGGCCAAGGCCGAGCACCTGGAAAAAGGAGAGAATCCGCGGTTCGTGGTGACCTCTCTGGGGGGAGAAGAATGGCCGGCACAGGTGTTGTATGAACAGCAGTACTGCGCCCGAGGAGACATGGAGAATCGCATCAAGGAACAACTGATGCTGTTCAGTGACCGCACCAGCACACACTACCTACGCAGCAATCAACTGCGGCTGTACTTCTCTTCGCTCGCCTACGTGTTGCTGCAGATGCTGCGGCGACTGGGACTAGCAGGCACGGAGCTGGCCAAGGCCCAGTGCGCAACAATTCGGCTTAGGCTGCTAAAGATTGGCGCGCTGATCCGTATCACGGTACGCAAGGTGTGGGTTTCGTTGGCGGGAGGCTATCCCTATGTCACGCTGTTTCGGCAAGTCTACGAAAAGCTGTGCGCTGTGCCGGTAAAGCATTGAAAAAGAACGACCGCTAACAACTTTTCTCTCGCTCCTGTCACACGTAGTGCGAGGTGCGCGTCGGAACAGCCTGCTGAGACAAAAAACTCTCTCTTCAACGGAAAAACGGATCAGCTACACAACAGCACCCCGCGAAACCATCTCGCAGCTCCCAACCTGAACAAATTTCAATCCTCTTCTACCAAGCTGTGAGAGATGGCGGCTAGAAGTCCCAAGTCCTATCAAACGCCGGAACCGGACTTCAAGTGCTCGTCGCGGACCAGTCGCCAACTCAGAGTCCACTGCCGTGGGTCGCTGCCTGAGGCCCGAGGGCGTTAGCATGGAAAATTCGCCCCAGCTAGCAATGGGTCGGAAAACTGCGCGATACGCCGCAGGAATCCATGTTCAGACGATGGAGAATCGTCGCGCTCTTGCTCGTTTGCTGTCTGACATGCTCCCTTTTTTATCTGTTCCTCATGGGAAGGCTTCTGGATGTTGTCGTGCGCGTCGTGGAAGTCGTCGCCTCAGGGGTCACCCAAATCCGGCCATGTAGGGTCAGCTGAAAACCGGCCATAGGAAGGCCCGGGACATTGACTCCGAGAGGAGCCCTTATAGGCTCCTTCGGCATGAGCAATGTCTTGAGCGAAGAAAAGAAGCAACAAGTCATCGCACTGGGGAAGCTCGGATGGCCTTTACGGCGCATCGAGCAAGCCACTGGTGTCCGTAGAGAAACCGCAAGTGCTTACCTAAAGTCAGCCGGGGTGGTGGTGTGCCTGCCTGGGTGGGGACGCCGAGCGCCGGCAAAACCGGCCATACGGGTGACCCCCGACTCTGGGGCAAAACCGGCCATGGTGACCCCCGACTTTGTAGGCTCTTTTTCAGAAAAACAGGACGCTCCGAGTGACCCTGCTCCTCCCTCGGCAAGTGTCTGTGAAGCGCACCGGGAGTTGATCGAGCAGGACCTCGCCCGTGGACGCAATGGCAAGGCGATCTGGCAAGACCTGGTGTCCGACCACGGTTTTGCAGGCGACTATCAGGCGGTGAAGCGCTTCGTGCGCAAGCTTCGGGGCCCCCGGCTTCCAGAAGCGGCGGGCATCATCCTGACCTCCATGGGAGAAGAAGCGCAGGTCGACTACGGCAGTGGTCCGATGGTGCGCGAAACGCAGAGTGGCAAGTATCGCCGGACGCGGCTGTTCGTGCTGACTCTCGGCTACAGTCGCAAATCGGTGCGCTTGCTGACCTGGCGTTCCAGTGCGCGCATCTGGGCCGAACTCCATGAGAAAGCTTTTCGTCGCTTAGGTGGTTGCGCCAGAGTGGTGGTCCTGGACAACTTGAAAGAAGGAGTGCTGGCTCCCGACCTATACGATCCCACTGTCAATCCACTGTTTCGAGATGTCCTGGCGCACTACGGTGTGGTGGCACTGCCTTGCCGGATCCAAGATCCCGATCGCAAGGGGAAAGTGGAGTCGGGGATCGGCCACGCGCAGAAAACACCGCTCAAAGGAATGCGCTTCGAGAGTCTGGAGGAAGCGCAGGCCTATCTGGATCGCTGGGAGCAGCGCTGGGCCGACACGCGCATCCATGGCACGACGAAACGGCAGGTGGCCGTCATGTTCGCCGAAGAAAAACCGCACTTGCTGCCCTTGCCTCTGGAACCCTTCCGCTATTACCAATACGGAGAACGCGTCGTGCATCTGGACGGTTGCGTGGAGGTCGAGGCCGCCTATTACAGCTTGCCGCCGGGATGGATCGGGCGGCCGGTGAAGGTGCAATGGGATGCGCTGTACGTGCGCATCCTGCATCCGAACACCCACCAACTTCTTCGTGAGCACCTGCGCCAGAAACGCGGCGGATATCGCATCCAGGAAGAAGATCACCCCAAGAAAATGCCGCTCGGCACGACGCAACTGTTGCGGCGTGCCGAACATGCGGGAGCTCAGATCGGCAAGCTCTGCCAGCTGATCTATCAGCGGCAAGCAGAGACAGGCATCCGCCGCATTCTGGGAGTGCTTTCCCTGATTAAGAAATACGGAGCGGCCGCGGTCGAA
The DNA here is from genome assembly GCA_963804625.1 of uncultured Acidobacteriota bacterium. GTDB lineage: Bacteria > Acidobacteriota > Terriglobia > Acidiferrales > UBA7541 > Palsa-295. The sequence goes on from CAWDRJ010000002.1 coordinate 313,145, forward strand.
GAGGCCTGCGCTACCGCGCTGGACGTCGGTGTGCATGAATATCGCTTCGTGCGTCGTTATCTGGAGCGCCGCCCACACCCGCAAATGTTTTTACGCCAGATCGATCCCCTGATTCGCGGGCTCACCGAGTATCGCGATTTCATCAATCTCCAAAGCAAGGAGCAACCGGAATGAATCTGATCGAGTTGAAGCATGCCTTGCGCCAACTGCGTCTGGGCGGCATCGCGGCGGTGCTGGAGACGCGCCTGCAGCAAGCCCAAGCAGAACCGATGGCCCCCATCGACTTCCTCTCCTGTCTGGTATCCGATGAACTGACTCGTCGCGGCGACCGCCTGCTGGAACGGCGCCGGAAACAAGCGCAATTTCGCGATGCGCAGGTGACCTTCGACAACTTCGATTTCAACTTCAACAAGAAGATGAATCGCAGCCTGGTCTTCGATCTGGCCACGGCCACCTTCATCGCTCGCCGCGAAGATGCACTTTTTCTAGGTCCACCCGGCAGCGGCAAAAGCCATCTGGCCCAGGCCATCGGGCAGGCGGTCATCGGCCAGGGCTATCGGGTGATCTACCGCGAAGCGCACGTCCTGCTCGAGGAAATCGCCGAAGCCGCCCTGGACGGAAAACGCAAAGAGCACATGGAACGGCTGGCTACCGTGCCCCTGCTGATCATCGATGACTTGGGCATGCGTAAGTTAGGACCCACCGCGGCAGAAGAGCTACTGGAGATCGTGATGCGCCGTTACCAACGCGCCAGCACGTTGGTAACTTCCAACCGCCCGGTGGAAGACTGGGGGAAACTGCTTGGCGACAGCGCGGCGGTCACCGCCATGCTCGACCGCCTCCTCCACCACGGCCATATCCTCAAATGCGGGCCGCGGAGCTGGAGGACCAAGTTACCGGCGGAACAATAGAAGAGCAGCGCGTCGAAAAATAGCCGGAAAGCCATGACCTGAGCCATGGGAGACCTCGAGAAAATGCAACCACGGCCCTGCAAACGAGATTTTTTCCGCGCTTCGAGGAGGAAATGGCCCTCTAGCTCGAAATCTGGGAGATTAGACTTGCCCGAAAAGCGAACGGAAGAGTACAACATCTAAGTTCCGGGATCCTTCCCATGGCCGCTTTTGAAGTGACCCCGCATGGCCGGTTTTGCAGTGACCCTTGAGGCTTGCCCGAGGGTGAGATTGCTCGCTGCCCGTTTGAAAGAGTGGCTTCCCTTTATTTGCAGAAGGCTAGCACGCGGCTACGTCCAAACAGCATCAAGAAAGAAATTTCCTTCTTAATGCGCCCCAAAAGGCTTTTTGGACATCTTGCCTGCGAACGAATTACCCCGATGCATATCCAGCAATTGCAGGTTGAAATGAAGAATGATGGGTGCAAGAACACTTACAACAACCTCGTCTTGGGAGTAACGATGCGTGTGTTGCGGTTTGCAAAGGTCTGGCGACGCATTAGGGATGATGTGACTCGAGTTTCCGAACGAGACAATAGGCCCGTGGCACAGGTTCTAAAACCCGAAGAAAAGAAACGGCTGTTCGAGGTTGCCAAGAGTAACCCGAACTGGGCTACGGCATACGCTGCAGCGTTGATCGCCGCAAGCACTAGCGCGCGAGGGGCTGACTTGCGAGTTCTTCGACGGTCAGACATTGACTTGTTCGGAGGAGTGATGGCAATTCCCGACAGCAAGAGCGAAGCGGGCAAGCGACGTCTTCCCCTAATGCCCGATGCGATGCTCGGATTCCGCATACTTCTTGAGCGGGCGACCAAACTTGGAATTTCTGGGCCGGAATTCCATGTGTTCCCTGCCTGTGAAAACAACCACATTGACGGAACACGACCGCAAAAGACGTGGCGAACATCGTGGCGCAATCTCACACGGGCTGCTGGGTTGAAAGGACTTCGGTTCCACGATCTTCGGCATCAGTGCATCACGGAATTGCTCGAGTCTGGCGCAGCCGAGGCGGCGGTCCTCAGCATCGCCGGCCACGTGTCCCGCAAGATGATGGAGCACTACAGCCACATTCGAATGGAGGCGAAACGCCTTGCTCTAGAGGGACTAGCGCCGATAACGACCACCCGATCCGAAGCGGTTGCGAGCAGCCAAAGGGTGAACTAACTTGAGCGTGTTGAAGTCCGTGTTGAACCCGCTGATTGGATACCTGGCAAACGACCGTAACTTGCTGAAAGAAATGGTAGGCCCGTGCGGGCTCGAACCGCAGACCTCCACCGTGTCAAGGTGGCGCTCTAGCCAACTGAGCTACGGGCCTATTTCTACGGAAAGTTTATCACATCGGGCGGGCACCGCGGATCTGACCGCGGCTCCGCAGCCCGCGCTAGCGAACCGAGCGGTGGGCCCGCCGCGGTTCAATTTCCAAGTGGCGTAACCAAGTGCGTCAGGCCTAGGTGGTTCTTCGCCCGCCAACAGACGATCCCACCATTACTGATTTTTGATCACTTCTCCGCCCTTCATCACGAAATGCACGTTCTCCAGCACGTGAACATCCGCCAGCGGATCTCCTTGTACGGCGATGATGTCGGCGAATTTTCCTGGCTCGATCGTTCCCACGCGGTCGGTCCATCCGATCAAGTCTGCAGCATTGACCGTTGCTGCCTGAATGGATTGCAACGGCGTCATGCCCATCGAAACCATTTTGCCGAACTCATGCGCGTTCAGCCCATGAGGGTATACCGCCGCATCCGTGCCGAACGCAATTTTCACGCCCGACTTGAAAGCATGCGAAAGGTGTTCCTGCGCGATGGGCAGCACGATCTTGGCTTTTTCGATCATGTTCGGAGTCAACCCCAAGCTCTGCACATTTTCCATCAGCCAATCTTCCAAGTAGACGGTGGGCACGAGATAGGTCCCATGCTGCTTCATCAATTCAATGTCTTCATCATTGATATAGCTCCCGTGCTCGATCGAATCCACGCCGGCCAGCACGGCGTACTTGATTCCCGTCGCTCCATGCGCATGTGCCGCGACTTTGCGGCCGAGGCCGTGAGCCGTTTCCACAATTGCCTTCATTTCTTCCGGACTGTATTGCGCCACAGCGGGGTCATCGCCTTCGGAAAGTACACCGCCAGTGGCCATGAACTTGATGACGTCCGCGCCGTACTTGATGTCCTCGCGCACTTTCAACGTCACGCCATCCACTCCGTCGGCGACGCCGTCGTCCGACCAATTGTATTGGGGCGCGAGAAAATTGTTGTCGGCGTGGCCGCCGGTGATGCTTAGCGCCGGCCCAGAAGCCAGCATGCGCGGGCCCGGGACGTCGCCGGCATTGATCGCGTCGCGCAGGGCGATATCGGAATATCCGTTGGCGCCCACGTTACGCACGGTGGTGAATCCGGCTTCCAGAGTCACGCGCGCGTTGCGCGCCCCGATTAGAGCCTGCCGCGGATAGGAAATGCGCATGCCGGCTGGACCAGAATCGTATGGCGTCATGGTCAGGTGCGTGTGGCAGTCAATCAACCCCGGCAGGACGGTGGCGTTCGATAGATCGATGGTCTTTACTTTGGCCGGCAGCGCGGGCGAAATTTCAGACGCGTTGCCGAGCGCTTTAATTCGGTCACCTTCAATCCAAATGATCTGATCGCTCCGATAATTTCCGGTGCGAACATCCAGAACTCTTCCGGCATGAATCGCCACATCCGCAGGCAGAGCGCTCTTCGTCATCTGCGCGTTGCAAAAAGGCGCGCCAGCCACGATTAACAAAAATAAAGTCGCGAGACGCCTCATCGAATTCCTCCTGATGTGGTGCAAAGATATAAAAAGCAAGCGTGCGTGCTGCCATCCATCGTCGCGCAAACAGAGCACACACCGTTCACACGTTGCTTGCTTGCTGATCGCGACGCATTGTATCCCTGCGCCACCAATACCAGCGCCGATATTTTCCCTGTTGCCGTCGAGCGGACTCGCTGTCGCCGCGCGAAGGAAATATTTTAGAAATTCCATGAATCCCCGCTTGACCCCTTGCATCTCATCTTGTATGATTATGCAGTCTTATGCATAAATCTGCATAAACTTACAATGGGCGCACACAAACGATTCCGGCAAGGTCAGATTCTGAAGCTCCTCGCGGGCGAACCAGTCGCCAGCCAGGACGATCTGCGCCGCCAACTCATCCATTTGGGCGTGCGCGTAACGCAAGCCACCCTTTCGCGCGATTTGCGCGAGTTGCGATTGGTGAAGACCGCCGCCGGTTACAAACCACTCGCGACGGCGGCAGCGGAAGATTCGTCGGCGGTACACGGGCTGGCTCGTGCCCTGAAAGAATTTTTGCTGGATATACGTCCAGCGCAGAACATGCTGGTGCTGAAGACACCTCCCGGCGGCGCGCAGCCGCTCGCTGCGGCAGTGGACTCCGAGCGCTGGAAGGAAGTCGCCGGCACCCTGGCGGGCGACGACACGGTTTTGATCATCACGGCTTCGCGGACCGCGCGAGCTGCAATTCAGAAGCGCGTGGAGGAGATGCTCCGATGAACGCCCCCGTACGGGTCGCCGTCGTCGGGGCCACGGGCTACGCAGGATTCGAGCTGGCCCGGCTCCTGCTGCGGCACCCACAAATCGAAAAGCCGACCTTTTATCTGCGCGACCCGCATGCGAATGTGCGTTGCCTCACCGAACTCTATCCGCAACTGCGCGGCTGGGGCGAAGCGCCGTGCAAGCCGCTTTCCGTCGAGGCGATCGCGCAGAGCGGAGCGCAAGTCGTGTTTCTTTCGACGCCTCACGAGGCTTCGCTGGAACTGGTGCCCGCACTGCTCGCGGCGAATCCCGCGCTACGCATCGTGGATCTGAGCGGCGCGTTTCGTTTCGCCAAGCCCGGAACTTTTGTGGAGTGGTACAAGCTTGCTGCGCCGGACGCCGCAGTACTTTCCGAAGCTGTATACGGCTTACCGGAACTTTATGCTGATGCGTTGCCGAAGGCGCGCCTAGTCGCCAATCCCGGTTGCTATCCAACGTCGGTGATTCTGGCGCTAAGGCCTCTGGTGGAAGCAGGCTGGATCAATATGGCGCGCGGAATTGTGTGCGACTGCAAATCCGGCGTCAGCGGCGCCGGTAAAGAACCCAAACGCGAAACGCATTTTGTAGAAGTGCACGGAAATTTCCGTGCTTACGGAGTTTTCTCGCATCGCCACACGCCGGAAGTAGAGGAACACACGGGTTTGGCGCCAAGAGACTTCGTCTTCACTACGCACCTGTTGCCTGTGGAGCGCGGGATTCTCTCTACCATTTATATGTGGCTGGACCCGGCGCGCACTGCGGACGAAGTCGAATCTCTTTATCGCCAATTTTTTGCGGGAAAACCAATGGTTCGGATTCTTCCGGCGGGACGTTTGCCGGAATTGCAGCACGTGACGCACACGAATTTTTGCGACATCGGATTTGCGCTCGATGCTTCAGGCGAGCGGCTGGTGGTGGTGTCCTGCCTCGATAATCTGGGCAAAGGCGCGGCAGGACAGGCGGTACAAAATTTCAACGGGATGTGGGGCTACCCCGAAACGGCAGGTTTGCTATGAGACTGGTAATCAAAATTGCAGGCGCGCTCCTGGAGCGCGAAGAAACCGTACAGAAAATCGCCCGGCAGATCGCTGAACTGGCGCGCGCCGGCCACGAATTGCTCGTGATTCACGGCGGCGGAAAGATTTTCACGGCCACGCTCACGCGTATGGGCATTGAGAGCCAGTTTGTCAACGGACTGCGCGTTACCGACCGCGAGACCCGCGATGCGGCGGTGATGGTATTTGGCGGCCTGTTGAACAAGCGCGTCGCTGGAGCGATCTCGCTGGCGGGCCAACCGGCAGTCGGCATCAGCGCTTCCGACGCGACCTGCTTCCTCGCGGAACCCATGCAGGTGGACGAGCGGGAGGGCGCCCTCGGATTTGTCGGCTACCTCACCGAGGTTAATCTGGATTTCCTTCGCTCGCTCTGGCGCTCGGGAGTCGTTCCGGTTGCTTCGTGCCTCGGGCTCGGCGCCGATGGCGAGCTTTACAACATCAACGCGGACCACATGGCCGCGGCGGCTGCGGAATTCATCCGCGCGGATCGCCTGATATTTCTTACGGACGTCGCCGGCGTGCTGGACGGCGAAAAAGTTTTGCGCGCCGTGCATGGCGGTGATATCGAGCAACTTATTCGCCATAACAAGGTTTCGGGCGGCATGATTTTGAAACTCGAGGCTGCCAAACGCGCGCTCTCCGGCGGCGTTTCCGAAGTGCGGATCGTCGGCGGAACGCTGCCTCGGTCGCTGCTGACTTCCGTTAACGGCGCTCGCTGTCCCGGTACCCGCGTTCTGCCCATCGTTCATACTGCCGCGAAGGCAGCGCATGGAGTTGCGTGCTAATAATGTCGAAGAGAAAGGCCATTCCGAATAAAAAGCCGCTCTCTCCGGAGCAAATCCGAGGGACCGAAGCGCGCTACTTGATGAATACCTACCGGCGGCCGCCGGTGGTGTTCACGCGTGGACGCGGCTGCCGACTCTATGATTCGCAGGGACGTGAATATCTGGATTTTCTGGGAGGCATCGCCGTCAACGCGTTAGGCCACGCGCATCCGCGCCTGGTGCGCGTAATCCGCCGCGAAGCTGGACGCGCCATTCACGTCTCGAATCTTTTTCACAATCCCTATCAGGCGCCGCTCGCGCGCAAATTGGCCGAATGGTCCGGCCTCGACCGTGTTTTCTTTACTAATAGCGGCACGGAAGCCATTGATGGCGCGCTTAAACTGGCGCGTGCTTACGCGTACGCTAAATCGCAAAATGGCGGCGGTGCTAGAAAGACTCGCATCCTGGCTCTGGAAAATTCTTTTCATGGGCGCACATTTGGCGCGCTTTCAATTACGCACCCCTTCAAGTACCGCGAACCCTTTGCGCCGCTCGTTCCGGGCGTGGAATTCGTGCGTTTGAATGACGTCGCGGACCTCGAAGCCAAATTTGACGATACGGTCTGCGCGCTGGTGGTGGAAACGATTCAGGGCGAGGGCGGTATATTCCCTGTCAGCGAAGCGTTCTGGCAGCGCGCCCGCGCACTTGCCACGCAGCACGACGCCGCGTTGATCGCTGATGAAATTCAATGCGGCCTCGGCCGCACGGGCCGCCATTTTGCGTATCAACAATTCGGGGCCACGGCAAAGCCGGACATCGTGACCGTTGCCAAACCGCTCGCCGGAGGACTTCCGCTCGGCGCCATCATTGCCAACGAAAAATTCGCTTCGGCATTCGTCCCGGGGATGCATGGCACAACATTCGGCGGCGGGCCGCTGATCTGCGCCACAGCGCTGGAATTTCTGACGACTGTCGAAGAAGCCGGCCTGCTTGCCAATATTCGCGAGCGCAGCGCTGAAGTGCGCGTCGGCATTGAAAAACTTGCGACGCGCTTCGATTTCATCCGTGAAGTTCGCGGCGAGGGCCTGATCCTGGGCATTGATCTGGCGATCGATGGCTCGCCGATCGTTGCGCAAGCCCTGCGCAACGGGCTCGTGATCAACTGCACGCACGAACACATCCTGCGGCTCCTGCCGCCCTTCATCATCCGCAGCAAGGACGTCACAGAATTTCTTGCCAAGTTTGAGAAAACCCTGAAGCAAACCTCAAAACTTGGCGCGGCCAAACAACACAAAACCGAAACGCCAGCGCAGCCGATGGTTTTGGCTGCATCGAGGTGAATATGAACGCCGCCGTTGCCACGCCGATTACGCGAACCAACGATCTTCTCACCGGAATGGAGTGGGGTCCCGCGCAAGTGCGCGAACTCCTGCATCTCACCGCCGATGTGAAGGCGCACCCCGACCGTTACCGCGGCGCGCTAGCCGGCCGATTCCTCGCGATGATCTTCGAAAAACCATCGCTGCGCACCCGCGTTACATTTGAAGTAGGCATCGCCAGCCTAGGCGGCTCTTCCGTGTTTCTCGACCACACCGTCACGCCCCTCGGCGAGCGCGAATCCATTCCCGACGTCGCGAAAAGCCTGGAGCGCTGGGTTCACGGAGTCGTAGCGCGCGTCTTCAAGCAGGAATCTCTCGAACAACTTGCGGCCAATGCGCACATTCCCGTGATCAACGCGCTATCCGACCTTTATCACCCGTGCCAGGCGTTTTGCGATTTCTTCACACTGGAGGAACGTTTCGGCAATCTGCGTGGCCTTAAGCTCGCGTATGTAGGCGATGGCAATAACACTTGCCATTCGTTGCTCAGCGCCGGTGCACGCGTAGGCGCTCACCTGCGCATTGCGACTCCGTCGGGTTATGAACCCGATCCGAATATCGTCGCCGAAGCCAAGCGCGTGGCGCGCGAGACGCGCGGCAAAATCGAAATCCTGCGCTCGCCCGAAGAAGCGGTGGCGGGCGTCCAGGCGATCTACACGGATGTTTGGACCAGCATGGGCCAGGAGGCCGAATCCGCTGTGCGCGAGGCCGCCTTTGCCGGTTACCAGGTGAACGACGAACTTTTCTCGCACGCCGCTCCCGACGCAATCTTCATGCACTGTCTGCCCGCGCACCGCGGCTCGGAAGTCACCGAAGGCGTGATGGATGCGCCGCGCTCTATCGTATTCGAGCAAGCGGAAAATCGCCTGCACGTGCAGAAAGCCATTCTGCTTACGCTGCTCAATTAATTTTGCCTAAAATCAAGGAGAACGAATTGCCGAAGAAAGTTGTGCTTGCATATTCCGGAGGTCTGGACACCTCCATCATTATTCCGTGGCTCAAGGAAAATTACGGCGGCTGCGAAGTGATCGCCATGATCGGCGACCTGGGCCAGCAGGAGGATCTGGAAGCGGCGCGCAAAAAAGCTCTCGCCACGGGCGCGAGTTCCGCGTACGTCGAGGACCTTCGCGAAGAATTCATCACCGGCTACATTTGGCCCACTTTGCGCGCGGGCGCTGTTTACGAGCACAAATATTTGCTGGGGACTTCGTTTGCGCGTCCGCTTCTCGCGCAGCGCCAGGTGCAACTCGCGCGGAAACTCGGCGCGGACGCCGTCGCACACGGCTGCACCGGTAAAGGCAACGACCAGGTTCGGTTCGAGCTGGCCGCCAAGGCGCTTGCGCCTGAACTGAAAATCGTCGCGCCGTGGCGCGAATGGAACATCGTCTCGCGTGAGGAAGCGATCGAATACGCTCGCGCGCACAATATTCCCGTCGAGCAGACCACCAAAAACATTTACAGTCGCGACCGCAACATCTGGCACTTGAGCCACGAAGGCGGAGTGCTGGAAGATCCCGCGAACGCACCCGACGAAGCCATGTGGCAGTGGGTCGTCTCCCCCGCGAAGGCGCCCGAGCAACCAACCACCGTCGAAATCGGCTTTGAAGGCGGCACTCCGGTTTCTGTAAACGGTAAGAATCTGGCGCCCCTCGCACTAATCGACAAGCTGAACGAAATCGCGGCGGCGAATGGCGTCGGGCGCATGGACATCGTCGAAAACCGCCTCGTCGGCATCAAATCGCGCGGCGCTTATGAAACTCCCGGCGGCACTTTGCTCGTCACCGCGCACCGCGAGCTCGAATCGCTCGCGCTCGACCGCGAAACCGCGCACTACCAGCAGATGCTCTCCCTGCGCTACGCCGAGATGGTTTACTACGGCATGTGGTTTACTCCGTTGCGCGAAGCTCTCGACGCATTTTTCACCAGCGCGCAGCGCCGCGTCACCGGCTCAGTCTCTCTCACGCTGTGCAGAGGCACCGTCACCGTCGCCTCGCGCCGCTCGCCGTATTCGCTTTATCGCACGAACCTCGCGAGTTTCACCATGACGGGCTACAACCCCAAGGACGCCGAAGGGTTCATCAATCTTTTCGCGCTGCCCATCACGGTGCCGCAGGAAGCGTCCGTTCCGGAACGAACGAAGGCGCCGCAGAAGGCCAATGCCTGATGACTGCTCCCCGCGAACAAAAAATGTGGGGCGGCCTTTTCGAACGCGGTCCGGACGCGTCGTTCTACGAATTCGAGCGTTCGTGGAGCTTCGACCAGCGCATGCTGCCGCAAGAACTGGCGCTCGATCGCGCGTGGGCGCGAGCAATCGTCACTGCGGGAATTCTCACCGAGGACGAAGGCCGCAAGATTGCCACGGCTCTGGACGAGATCGCCGCGCGCGCCAAATCCGATCCCGCATGGCTCGCCAATTCGAAAGCCGAAGACGTCCACCACTTCGTCGAATCCGCGCTGATTGAAAAACTCGGCCCGCTGGGCGCCAAACTTCACACCGGCCGCAGCCGCAACGAAATGGTCGCGACCGAATTTCGCATGTACGTGAAGGATGCCGCGCGAAACCTGCGCCGCGCACTGGTTGCACTCGAAAGCGCTATAGCAACCCAAGCTGAAAGCAATCTGCGCGTTCCGATGCCCGGCACCACGCACATGCAACATGCGCAGCCGTTGCTGCTCGCGCACTGGCTTCTCGCCCACGGCGAAGCTTTCTACCGCGATTCCGAACGCATTGCCGCGGCCGCAATGCGCGCCGATTCATGCCCTTTGGGTTCTGGCGCACTTGCTGGCTGCGCTTTTCCGCTCGACCGCAACACACTCGCGCGCGACTTGGGCTTTTCGCAGATCACTGCCAATAGCCTGGACGCCGTCAGCGACCGGGATTTCGCTCTGGAATATCTTTTCGCGCTCTCGACACTCGCGATGCACCTCTCGCGCCTCGCGGAAGACTGCGTGTTATTTGCGTCGCCCGAATTCGGCTTCGTTGAATTGCCCGACGAATTTTCCACCGGCAGCAGCTTGATGCCGCAAAAGAAAAACCCCGACGCTTGGGAACTGATTCGCGGCAAAACCGGACGGATCTATGGTTCGCTGATGGCTCTGCTCACCATCTGCAAGGGACTGCCGTCGAGCTACCAACGCGACCTGCAGGAAGACAAAGAAGCGCTCTTCAGCGCGCACGATCAGGCGCTGGCGATGACGCAAATCGCCGCGGCCACGCTCGCCGCTACGCGCTTCCGCGAAGACCGTCTCCGCGCGGAGGCGCAAGATCCCGCGCTTGTGGCGACGGAGCTGGCGGATTATCTTGTCACTTTCGGTGTTCCGTTCCGCGAAGCGCATGAAATCGTGGGAAAGGTGCTGCGTGCAGCCGAGCAGGAAGGCAAATCCATCCGCGAAATGCCGATGGAGCGTCTCAAACAATTTTCGCCGGCGTTCGGGCCAAGCCTCGACACGGCGCTAACGCTGGAATCCGCGCTGGCGCGCCGGGGAATTCACGGCGGCACGGCTCCCGGTGCAGTTAGCTTCGCGCTGCAAGATTTCAAAGCGCGAATCGCGCATCTAGCGGAGCGTCCATGAGCACGCGCCGCGCACGAACCAAGGATGCACCGGCGATTCATCGGCTGGTCGCGCATTATGCCGCGGAGGGCGTATTACTGCCTCGCACGGAGGAAGAAATCTGCCGAAATATAAGTCATTTCCTGGTTTTGGAAGAAAACCGGCAAGTCATCGGTTGCCTTTCGCTCGAAAGCTACGGTTCCGATTTGGCGGAGGTTCGCTCGGTCGCAGTCAGCGCGGAACGGCGCGGCGAAGGCTTGGGCGCTCGGCTAGTCGAATTCGCCCTGCTCGAAGCGCGCGGCCGTGGCATCGTGCGTGTATTCGCCGTAACTCACGCGCCGCAATTTTTCGAGCGCCAGGGATTTGCGGCAGCTTCGCGAAAAACTCTCGTGGAAAAGTTCGAGCGCGATTGTCGCACCTGCCCGAAACAGAGAACTTGCAAACTCGTGGCCGTCATCGCCACCGTCATTCCCGAGCGCGTCGTTCTGCCCGTGCTTGGTGAAATCTCTGCGGCCCCGGCCTGCTGAATAGCCCATGCCCTTGCGCCTTACCAATTCGCTCCTGCCACGAGGTTTCACTTTCGCAGCCACGCATTGCGGGCTAAAAAAGTCGAAACTTGATCTCGCGATTCTTGTAAGCGAAGCTCCCGCGTCCGCTGCTGCTGTCTTCACCACCAACCGCGTAAAGGCTGCACCGGTAATTGCTTCCCAGCTGAACCTGCGAAAGTCCAAACACCGCATGCGCGGAGTAATCGTCAATTCCGGCAACGCCAATTGCTGCACGGGCTCCGAGGGCCTGGGCGCGGCTGCCGCGACGACTCTGAAAGTCGCGCGCGAACTCGGCCGCCTCGACCCATCGCAAATTCTGGTCTGCTCCACCGGCGTGATCGGCGTGCCGCTGCGCTGGCAGAAAATCGTGAATGCCGTGCGGCAACTAGTGCGCGCGCGCAAATCCTCGGCCAGCGCTTTCGAGCAGTTCACGCGCGCGATCATGACCACCGACACGCGCCCAAAATGGGCGGCGGCAAAATGCCGTGTCGGTGGGAAAGAAGTCCGCATCCTGGGCTGCAGCAAGGGCGCCGGGATGATTCGTCCCAATATGGCCACCATGCTGGCGTTTCTTGCCACGGACGCGGCGATTTCTCCCGCGATGCTCGACCGCGCGCTGCGCTCGGCAGTCGCCGGCACATTTAATGCCATCACCGTGGATGGCGACACTTCCACCAACGACACCGTCACGCTGCTGGCCAATGGCGAATCCGGCGCGCCGGCCATCACTCGCGAAAACGAAGGCTGGAAAAAGTTCTGCACCGCGCTCGAAACTGTTTGCAAATCCCTCGCGCTGCAAATCGTCGCCGACGGCGAAGGCGCGCAGCGCGTGATTGAAGTGGAAGTGCGCAGCGCTCCCTCGGATCGCGCTGCAAAAGAAATCGCGTTCGCCATCGCGAATTCGCCGCTGGTAAAAACCGCTCTGGCGGGCGCCGATCCCAACTGGGGACGGATCCTTGCTGCGGCGGGACGCGCAGGCGTGCCCTTCGATTTCGAACGCGTCGACATTACGCTGGCCGGCCTCAAAGTCTGCCGCCGCGGGAGGGAAAATCCTTTCAACGAGCGCGTTGCGCATCGCAAGATGCTCACCAAGTACGTGCCGATCATGATTGAAATGCGTGCCGGATGCGGTGACGCGCGCGTCTGGACGTGCGATTTCACTACCGAATACGTTCACATTAATGCAAGCTATCGCACCTGACGCCGCCGACCGACGCGCGAGCCTTCTTCGCGGCCGGCGTGGTTGACTGCCGAAGGCACTTGCAGCAAGATGCTCCTGAGCAGCTGGAGCGCTCGCTTCAGCCGGGTGTGGCCAACCTGTGCAAGGCCACCTGCGCCGAGATCCTGTCTCTTCAGCCTCGTGTGTTGCGCCTCGGCGCTGGACCGGGGGCATAAGGAGAACGGCCGTGAAGAAATTGTACGTTGGGAATCTGTCGTTCAAGGCCACAGAAGAACAGGTAGCGGCGCTGTTTTCGGAAATTGGCGTGCAGCCCGATTCGCTTTCACTCTTGCGAGATCGTTTTACGGGGCAGCCCCGTGGATTCGGTTTCGCGGAAATTGGAAATGACGCGGAGGCGGAAAAGGCGATTCAGGCGCTGAACGGCAAGGATTTTCTTGGCCGCGCGCTGGTCGTCAATGAAGCGCGTCCGCAACGCGAAGGCGGAGGCGGGGGCGGGGGCGGCGGACGCGGAGGTCACGGCGGTGGTCATGGCGGCGGAGGCGGCGGTGGCCGCGGAGGGCATGGCGGAGGCGGGGGTGGCGGCGGGCGCGGAGGACGTGGAGGCGGCGGCTATGGCGGCGGAGGCGGGGGCGGCCGCGATCGTTAATTCAAATCAATAAATTCTGCGGAACCAGCGGGCGCGATTTTATTCGCGCCCTTCTTTTTTGGCATCAACTTTCTAAGCCATCCAATCTATGCGGCGCCCATCCGTTGCTTCGCTAGCGCTCTTCTCATGGGAGTTTCCGCTTCTTCGACTTTTCCGTCCTTGTATTCAAATCGCAAGAGCGTTGTTCCGCGCAATCCTTGCGTCACCAACGCAGCGACGTCCAGTTTCGCTTCCGCCTCCGCCAATTCCTCCGCCGAGGCATAAAGTGCGGGCCGGCGCGGCAAAAACACCGGGCAGCAATCATGAAACGGCTCGGAGGAAGTATCGTACGTTCCGATTCGCCGTGCGGTCGCCAAGATTTCCTGTTTGTCGGTGCCGGCCAGCGGACGAAAAACCACCATGCGCGAAGCCGCATCCACTGCCACCAGGTTGCGCAGCGTCTGCGAAGCGACTTGGCCCAAGCTATCGCCGGTGATCAGCGCAAGCCCGCGGTCGCGTTTTGCAAGTCCCTCGGCGATTCGCAACATCATCCGCCGGTACAGCAGCACGCGAAAATCTTCCGGTGCATAACGCACAATTTCGCGCTGAATCGCTTCGAACGGCACGCGATACAGCTTGGCGTGAAATTGATACGGCACGAGCTGTCGGACCAAACCGCTGGCAACGTGCAACGAAGATTCGCCGGGACGCGCTCCGGTACCATAGAAATGCACGAAGCTCAGATGCGCGCCGCGCTTCATCATGTGATATGCGGCCACCGCCGAATCGTATCCCCCGGAGAGCAGGCACATCATTCGCCCAGCGGTATTTGCCGGCAAGCCGCCGGCACCCGGAATCTTTCGGGCATAGACGAGCGCCATTCGTTTGGCGATTTCCACGTAGCAAGTCATTGCCGGATCATTCAAACGGACGCGCACGGTGCGTCCCTGCGCACGCAAACGGTCCAGCAGATATCGGCCGACCGCGGCTTCCGTCTCAATGCTGGTTTGCGGAAACGATTTGTCGCTGCGCTTCGCGCGCACCGCAAAATCCGCAAATTGCAGCGGCTCGACTTCTTCCCACGCCGCCTGGCAAATCGCTTCGATGCTGCGCTCCGCCGGGCGAGCGATCGCGTAAAAAGCGATGCCCAAAACGCGCTCCACGCGGGCTATGGCATCTTCGAGCGACGCCCCATCTCCTAACCACACCACGATGCGATCGCCCGGCTGCTCAACGCGGTCCACAGGAATTCCCTGCAGCGACACGCGCAAGGCCGTGCAAAGCTTGCGCAGAAAAAATCGCCGATTGCGGCCCTTCAGCCACAATTCGTGATAGTGAACGACGATGATCGGGTTGCTCATGCAGATTTCACGCGGCACAAATGGAACATTAACTTCACGAAGTATAACACCGGGTCCGGTCAGCGGCAGTCTCTCCAGTCATCGTGCGGGCAGTACCGGCACGCTCCGCGCAGCCAATAACTCAAAGGATACACAAAATGTTCCCGCGCGACTTTCCACTACTTCTGGGGTTATTATCGGCACCGCTCCTGTCCCCGGAGCGGCCCGGCGTGGGGGTAGTAACGCCGGACCCGGACAGCAGGTTGGCGAGAAAGTTTTTGCTACCGAATCCGCCCGCCGTGCATCCAAACGCTTGAAACCGGGGAGTGCGGGAGAAGGGCATGTGGAATAGACGAGATTGGGACGATTTCTTCGTTATTGTAAGGAAGCGGTGGAGCGCACATCGCCCGCCGCGTCCTGTGGACCTTTCGCGCCGCAACCGCTTGGTTCCGACCGAAGGTTACAGCCTTGCCGAGCTGGATGAAGCCGGCTTGAGTATCGAACAAGCGGAATACCTCGGTTTGCCGGTGGATGCCGGCCGCGTCGGCTCCTACGGCCCCAACGTCACCACGCTGCGTGAATTTTTCCGCGCCAGCCGTTCGCGTTTCTAGCTCCTCGCGCGCTTGGTGCTTGTGGTAACCCCGTTCTGGCAAATTTCCAACCGCGCGCGTTTTCAAAACAGCTACCATCCCTGATTCCAAAGCGCTTCTCGCGAGTCTAAGCCTCACATGAAACCTCCGTGCTCGCGACTGCGTATCATGCGGTAGCGATTCCAGCCATTTCAAGGAGACTTCTCGATGAAGAAGTTCGTGCTCACCCTCGCCATGCTGGTGGTCTCTCTCGCTTTCACATCCTCTGCGCAAGACGCTAAGCCGCTGCTGCTGCGTCAGCCCACGCTGAGCCGCACAGATATCGCGTTCATGTACGGTGACGACCTCTGGAAAGTGAGCCGCGAAGGAGGCGACGCCATCCGCCTGACCGCGGGGCCTGGAATCAAGCGTGGCCCGCACTTTTCGCCGGATGGCGAGTGGATCGCGTTCACGGGCGAATACGACGGCAAACTGAATGTCTACGTGATTTCCGCGAACGGCGGTTCGCCGCGCCGCATCACTTTTCACGCCGGCCCCGACGTCGCCGTCGGCTGGACTCCCGACGGGAAAAACATTCTCGTTGCTTCGCCGCGCGATAGTTTCGCCAACAACACCCAGGCGCTTTTCACCGTACCCGCCGAAGGCGGCTTCCCCACGAAGGTTCCGCTTCCGCTCGGATGGGAAGGATCGTATTCGTCCGACGGAAAATATCTCGCCTATCGTCCCACGCCGCAGCCATTTGGAAACTGGAGCCATTATCGCGGAGGAACTTCTCCTCGAATTTGGATCGCAGATCTGGCCGATTCGAGCGTCGTGAAGCTGCCGCACGAAGATTGGAACGACTTCGACCCAATGTGGGTCGGCGACACGATTTATTTTCTCTCCGATCGCGATGGGCCTTACACGCTCTTCGCATACGACACAAAAACAAAGGCGGAGTCGCAACTCGTCGAGAATACGGGATTGCCCATTAAGTCAGCCGGCGCGGGCCCTGGCGCCATCGTCTACGAACAATTCGGATCGCTGCATCTCTTGGATCTCTCGAGTCATCACGAGCAGACCGTTAAAGTTCACATTGCGGCCGATCTCGTCCAGGTTCGGCCACACTTCGAAAAAGTCGCCAAGCAAATCAATGGTGCCGGCATCTCGCCAACGGGCGTCCGCGCCGTATTCGAAGCGCACGGCGAAATTCTTACGGTTCCCGCCGAAAAAGGCGACATTCGCGACATCACCAATTCTCCTGGCGTTGCCGACCGCGACCCGGCTTGGTCTCCAGACGGAAAATTGATCGCTTATTTTTCAGACGAATCCGGCGAATATGCGCTGCACTTGCGCGCTCAGAACGGAATGGGCGACGTCCGCAAAATTAAGCTCGGCGAGCCTCCTTCATTTTTCTACGGACCGACCTGGTCGCCGGACAGCAAGAAAATCGCTTATACCGACAAACGCTTGAATCTCTGGTACCTGGATTTGGACAAAGGCAGCCCGGTAAAAGTTGATACCGACTATTACCAGAGGCAGGGCCTGAACCCAGATTGGTCTGCCGACAATCGCTGGATCGTATATACGAAGATCCTACCGAATCACTTCCGTGCGGTCTTCGTCTACTCGCTCGATTCCGGAAAATCCACTCAGATCACCGACGGCATGAGCGACGCGCAATATGCCGTCTTCGATAAAAGTGGCAAGTACATCTACTTCACCGCCAGCACGAATATCGGCCCCACAGTCGCCGGTCTGGACATGTCCAGCGATGGCAAGCAAGTGACGCGCAACGTCTACGTCATCGTTCTGCGCAAGGATTTGCCCTCACCTTTGGCGCCAGAAAGCGACGAGGAAAAAACCGATAGCGACAAGAAAGACACGGACAATTCGAAAGATGCGTCCAAAGACGACAGCGATAAGGACAACAAGAAAGACGCGGACAAGGACAAAGATAAAGATAAAAGCAAGGACAAGGAAAAGAGCAAAGAGCCAGTCAAGGTCTCGATAGATTTCGACAATATCAGCCAACGTATTCTAGCGCTTCCGCTTCCGGCCAAAGATTACGTAGGCCTTTTTGCCGGCAAAGCGGGCGAGTTCCTGATTCTCGAGCTTCCTCCTGCACCCGATTCCGAAGGTCCACCAAGCTTGGTGTTTTCCAGATTTGATCTCGCTAAACGCAAAGCGGAACAACTTGTCGCCGGAATTCAGGGCGCAAACGTTTCCTTCAATGGCGAAAAATATCTCTACCAACAGGGCGAGAAGTGGTTCATCGCGGCCACCGCTCAGCCGGCCAAGACCGGCGACGGCGAACTGAAGGTGGATGACATGGAAGTCTGGGTTGAGCCGCGCGCCGAATGGAGCCAGATGTACCACGAAATCTGGCGCATCGAGCGTGACTTCCTCTACGACCCGCACTCTCATGGCGTGAACCTGCAAGCGCTTTCGCGAGAATACGAACCGTATCTTGCCGCAATCGCCACGCGCGACGATTTGAATTATCTCTTCGCGCAAATGCTCAGCGAAATCAACGTCGGCCACATGTTCGTCGGCGGCGGCGACATTCCGGAAGTTCAGCCGCTGCAGGTCGGCTTTCTCGGCGCCGACTACACGATCGAGAATGGCCGCTACCGCTTTTCGCGCGTCTACAACGGCGAGAATTGGAATCCGCAACTGCACGCGCCGCTGACCCAGCCCGGCGTCAACGTCGTCGCCGGCGAATATTTGCTCGCCGTCAACGGGCGCGACGTTCGTCCCGATGCGGACGTCTACAGCTATTTTCAAGAAACTGCTGGAAAGCAAACCGTCTTGAAAGTTGGATCCAATCCGGACGGCTCCGGCTCGCGCGAAGTGACGGTCGTCCCCGTGCCGGACGAAACGGGTTTGCGCAATCGCGCCTGGATGGAAGACAACCTGCGAAAAGTGGACCAGATGAGCGGCGGAAAACTGGCTTACGTCTATCTTCCCAACACCGGCTCGGGAGGCTTCCGAAATTTCAACCGCTATTATTTTGCGCAGATCAATAAGCAGGGCGCCGTGATTGACGAGCGCTTCAACAGCGGCGGCCAGGCTGCCGACTACATCATCGAATACATGCAACGCAAAATCTGGAACTACTGGACGTCACGTGAAGGCGCGGATAACACCACGCCGCTCAGCGGAATCTACGGGCCGAAGATCATGCTCATCAACGAGTTCTCCGGCTCGGGCGGCGATGCGCTGCCGTGGTATTTCCGTCACGTCGGCCTCGGTTCGCTGGTGGGACGGCGCACGTGGGGCGGTCTGGTGGGCATCGGTGGCTATCCCGCGTTGATGGACAACGGTTTTGTCACCGCGCCGCGCTTCGCATTTTTCACCACCGAAGGAACGTGGGAAGTGGAAAATCACGGAGTGTCGCCGGATTACGATATCGAGCTGGACCCAGCCGCGTGGAGAAGAGGTCACGACGCGCAACTTGAAAAAGCCATCGAAGTCGTGATGCAAGATCTCGAGAAAAATCCGCCGCAGCCGATCAAGCGCCCGGCATATCCTGACTACTCAAAATATTCGAGCGTGCACTAGGCGAGTAGCGCCGGCTATCGAACCAGGGCGCGGCACCCCGCAAGCCATGGCGTTCGGTCGTCGCAGAGGGTCATACTGCGCTTTGACGCCACAAACTCCCTGTAACCAGCGCGAAAATTCCGCCGGCAATCGCGCCGCCGACTACAACCGCATCCCACGCGAGGCCCGCTGCCACGGCTAACACGGCGGGCGCGCCAAACGGCAGCAGCAGCGCCGCCAGGGCGGCTTCTCGCACGCCGATGCCAGCCTGCGTAAGCGGCACGACCGCCGATAATTTCGCCAGCGGCCACGCGAAAAGCCACACGCGATACCGCAGATGCAATCCGCACGCTTCCGCGAGCTGGACATTCAGAAAAATAAACGTGATTTGCACGATCAGGCTCATGCCGAGCGCGCGCGCCATCGCGCTCGGCCGTCGCAATATTGACCGCCAGGCCCGTCGCAGCCGCACCAATTTTCGCCGCGAGCGAACTGAAAATCGGCGCGCTGGAAACATCGCAACTACGATCGCAACGATCAACACGCCGACGGCACCTGCCACAGCGACCGCAAAGAATATCTTCCGATTCGCCTCGTTCAGCGCACCCGGCACCAGGATCGAACCAAACGCAGCCAGCAGTGCCAGCGAAGTGAAATCCGTGATCCGGTCCACTAAGCTGCCCAGAACAATTCCCGCCTTACTCCGGTTCATTCGTAGCGCCATCGCCACTCGCAAAATATCGCCGCCGATCAGGGATGGCAAAAAGAGCGAGCCAAAGAGTCCAGCGAAGTAGCAGCGCCCAGCCTGCCGCCCTGGAATCCCTGCGCCGCCCAGATTCAAGACAAGTTGGTATTTCATCGCGCCGACGACATGTGCCGCCAGATACCCCACGAGCACCAGGATCCACAGCCGCGCGGGCAGCAATCCGAGCGCCTTCCAAACTTGCTTACCGGGAAGCAAACGGAAAAGAAGGTAAAGGATAAGAGCACTGCCACCGTACTGCAGAGTGGTCCGTAGCGCGGTTCGCGGCCAGCTTCGTTGTGGGGAACTCGTGTCGGGTTGGCCAGTCACGTTTGCGTCGTCGGCACATTATGCGGCCCCGCGCGGCGTGTCACAAGCGCCGCAAATTCGGTTGCAGTCCGCTGGCCAACACTTTAAGGTAATGACTCTTAAAATCTCCCGGGAAGCCGCCATTGAAAAAGAAAATCCGCGTTGTCCAATATGGAGTCGGGCCCATCGGCGCTTCGATCGTGCGCTTGATGCGCCAAAAGAACTTACTCGAAATTATCGGCGCCATCGATAAAGACCCCACAAAAGCCGGACGAGATCTCGGCGAGGTGGTCAGCGCGCCGGACGCGCCCTGGGACGTTCCGGTTCTTTCCGACGCCCAATCGGTGCTCGAGAAACCGGCTGATGTTGTAGTCCATTCGACCTCGTCTTACCTGCCCAGCGTGATGGATCAACTGCTTGAATGCATCGCTGCCGGTTGTTGTGTCGTTTCCACGTGCGAAGAACTTGCGTACCCGTTTCGAAAACATCCCGAGCTGTCGAAGAAGCTGGAAGCCGCGGCAATCGAGGAAGGCGTCGCGCTGGTGGGCACTGGCGTGAATCCTGGCTTCGTGATGGACAAACTCGCGCTAACGCTCAGCGCGGTCTCACAGCGCATTGACTGGGTGAGCGCCGTGCGCATCGTCGATGCATCCAAGCGCAGGCTGCCGCTGCAGAAAAAAATCGGCGCGGGAATGACCGCGGATGAATTTCGCAAGCAGGTCGCTGCGGGAGTAATCAAGCATCACGGCCTGCCGGAATCTATCGCCATGGTCGCAGACGGCCTAGGCTTCGCGCTCGATGATATTTCCGAAACGATTGAACCAGTAATCGCCGAAGAAGAAGTTCAAACGGAATTTCTTGAAGTCGCGACGGGCCAAGTCGCCGGCGTGCATCAAATCGCGCGCGGCAGCGCGCACGGCAAGGAAAAAATATTCATGGAGCTGAAGATGTATGTGGGCGCCAGGCATCCCGCCGACACCGTCGTGCTGAAAGGTGAGCCGCATCTCACGCTTACGATTCCCGGCGGCACTCACGGCGATGTGGCCACCGCCGCGGTTGTCGTCAACGCCATCCCGGCAATTCTCGCCGCCAACGCTGGCCTGCGCACCTCGCGCGATCTGCCGCTGTCATTCTTCCCGGCTACGCTCCCGCTTTAGCCTTTGAGCCTAGCGACCAAAACCGCGCCACCGCAGAATAGTCGGCGTCATCCTTCGACGCCTCCTTCACCGCGCTATATGTCTTGAAAGACGCCGCAGCGGCCGGCAACTCCACGCCCTTCTGGCGCGCCAACTCCAGCGCGAGCCGCATATCTTTGTGCATCAGGCGCAGCGGAAAACTCGGGGGATATTCATTTTTCAGCATGTTCGGCGCTTTCACGTCCATCACGCCGGCGCGCGCCATGCTCGATTGCAACACTTCGATCAATTCTTCGCCTGCGACGCCCGACGCGCCAACTAGCGCCAGCGCCTCTGCCAGCGCTTCAACCTCCAGCGCCAAAATCAGATTCATCGCCAGCTTCACCGTCTGGCCGGCGCCGTTCGGCCCCAGCAAAAATAATTTCTTGCCCAGAACTTCGAGCACCGGCTTCACACGTTCCAGGACTTCAACCTTTCCTCCAATCATGAAAACGAGCTCGCCCTTTTTCGCGCCCCAATCGCCGCCCGTCACCGGAGCATCCAGAAAATCCACGCCGCGCTCGGCGCACGCTACAGCCGCGCGTCGCGCCAGATCCGGCGATATCGTGCTGGAGTCAATATAAATGCTGCCCCGCCGCAAACCTTCCATCGCGCCATTCGCGCCCCACAACACCTGTTCAAGCGCGGGCGGATCGCTCACTATGGTAATCAGGACGTCTGCGACTTTCGCGGTCTCACGCGGATTCTCGCCCAATTTCGCGCCCTCGCTCACGAGTTCCTGCGCTCGCGCCGTCGTGCGGTTCCAAACAATAACTGGAAATCCCGCTCGAAGCAGATTTTCCGCCATCGGCTTGCCCATTAGGCCCAGTCCGATGAATCCAATTGTCGGTTTCATTCTCGCCTCCCCGGCTAAAGGCCAAATATACCCGCGCAAGCTAACGAATGCGAATGGCAATGCCGGATTGATCGATTGGATTAGAAGATCTGCGAGAACAACCCTGGACAGCAGATGGGCGCGATTAGCGCCGTTTGACGCGACCCCGCGGTGACGACGGGATTACATGAAGAGGTTCCAGTAAGGTTTCCGAAGCACGAACGATATACGAATACGGAATCTCCACGCGCATCGTTTTCTGGCTGCCGCCGGAAGAGAACTGCTCGTGCACGACGATCGATTCGCCATCGTCGGATGCCAACGTCCCGACACATGACAGGTAGAAGTCACCCGACTGGTAATGGACTTCGACGCGCTTGCCCAGCAGATAGCGGTACCGCTCCATGCCTGATAGTTTGGAATTCCTGACATGGGGCGTCGAAAGTACTTTTGTTAAATAGACGCATCAGTAAACTAATGCGCATGTCTACTGAGTCGCCGCCGCAACGGGAGCGAATTCCACGCGATGCCGGAATGGATCGATGCGCTCGGCTCGAACGCGTATGCGATCCCCCAGTCGAAATGCGCGCTGCGATTTTCCACCACGCGAGCCGCGATGTGGTTCAGCAACAATCGAATGATCGCGGTCACGGTACATGCACTTCTGTCCTGTGAATTCTTCCAGCCGGTCTATGCTCACCAGTCCTTCCACAAAAATTTCCACCAGCTCCACAAAAAAGCCGAACTTCTGCACGGAAATAATCAGCGCGGCGTATTCCTCGCCCAGATGGCTTTCCATGAATTGCGCCGTCTTCCATTCCATCAGTTCGCGTTCGGCCATATCGGCGCGGCGTTCGGCTTCCGAACTTTCCGCCGCAATCTCCTGCAGTTCAACGCGGCGATACGGCCCCAGCGCGGCTACGGTTTCGTCGTTCCCCGCCCGAGCCGTCGGTGCCGAAATGCGCAAAGGCGGCACGTCCGGATTTTCCAGCGCCCATTTCAGAGCGTGATGCACGATCAAATCCGGGTAGCGACGTATGGGCGACGTAAAATGCGTGTACTCGTTAGTTGCGAGCGCAAAGTGACCCAGTGGGTCCGCCGCGTAACGCGCCTGTTTCAGGGAACGCAACATCAAATAGGAAAGAATGCGCTCTTCTGGCTTCCCGGCAATCTTTGCCGTCAAACGCTGGTAATGCTGCGGGCGGATGTCCACTTCCTCAGCCGCAGGCAAGGTCACACTCATGGGCCGCGCGCGGCCGCGGGCACCGCCCCGACCCGCTCGCGCTTGCTGGCGACTTTCCCCATGACGCACGGTAATGCGCCGCTCCGCCAGGTCGTCCACACCCAGCGAATATCCGAAAGCCTGCGCCAGTTCCTCGAATTCGAGCACTTTCTTCGGATCGGGCTTTTCGTGGACGCGATGCAGTGAAGCGACGCCACGCCGTTCCAGATACTCGGCCACAGCTTCGTTCGCCGCGAGCATGAATTCTTCGATCAGCCGGTGCGCGATGTTCCTTTCGCTGCGCACGATGCTCAACATTCGCCCTTCGGGGTCGAATTCAATCACCGGCTCGGGCAAATCAAAATCTATGGATCCTCGCGCGCCGCGCCGCTTGTTCAGCAAGAGCGCCAGATCCTTCATCCTCTGGAACTCGCTCACCAGCGGCGCGTAGCGCTCGCTCATTTCCGGATCGCCTTCGATCACTTTGTTGACGTTGGTGTACGTCATGCGCTCCGCCGAACGGATCACGCCCTGATAAAAATCCGCGTGCAGCAATTTCGCGGCGCCATCCAGTTCCATCACCGCGCTCATCACCAGGCGATCCACTTTCGGATTCAGCGAGCAGATCCCATTGGAAAGTTCCTCCGGCAACATCGGGACGGCGCGATTGGGGAAGTAAACCGAAGTACCGCGCAAGCGCGCTTCGCGATCAAGCGGCGATGCGCGCTTTACGTAGTGCGCTACGTCCGCGATGTGCACTTGCAATTCATAGTGGCCGTTTGGAAGCGTCGCCACATAGACGGCATCGTCAAAATCACGCGCCGTCTCGCCGTCAATCGTGACGATTGGCAAATCGCGGAAGTCGCGCCGGCCCGCAATATCCACGTCCGTCACCTTCTGTTGCGTCGCCCGTGCCTCGGCCTGCACTTCGTCAGGAAAAATGTGCGGCAGGTGATGTTTGCGGATGATGATTTCCACATCTACGCCGATTTCGCCGGGCCGCCCGAGGATTTCGATCACGCGCCCTGAAGGAGCCAGCCCACCCTTCGGAAACCGCATGATTTCAACGTTCACTACGGCGCCATCCAGTTCCGGCAGGCGTGTCCTGCTGATTGCCGGCGCCGGAGCGCCCGCCGCAACGCCAAGTTTTTCGCGCAAAGCGGGCGTTAATTCAGCGCCGGACGGAATGATTACCTCATGCAAGATGCGCGTGTCGTAAGGCAGCACCCCGTTTCCGTGCGGCCCGTAGCGGAAAAGCCCGACCAGCGTCGGGTGCTGCCTCTCGGCAATTTGCACCACGCGCCCTTCGGCGCGGCCATCGGCGCGCCGTCGCACAATGCGCGCGAGAACGTGGTCGCCGTGCATCGCGTCGCCCAAACTGTCGCGCCCGATGAACAAATCACCTTCTGCGCGCGGTATCGGTGAATCGGGCACCAGGAAAGCATAACCGTCGCGATGCGCGACGATTCGTCCTGCCACCAGATTCGGATCTCGTCCGCGCGTGGACGCGGCGCTCGATGCACCCGCTTGCACTGCACTGGCGGGACCGCCTTCCTTGCCCGCAGCTGCGTCTGTCGCCGCAGCATTCGCCGCGCTTGCACGCTTCGCGGCCGCCGCACGCCCTGACGCTTCATTCCTCGCGTGTTTCGTTCCAGCCAACCGGAAGCGCCCTCCTTGAGTCTGTTCCACCTCGCCGCGCTTCCTCAATTTCTGCAGCACTCGCGGCAAATAACGCCGGCCGCGATGCCGCAATTCCAGGGCATGCGCAATCTGGCGAATGCTTGCGGGCTGCGAAAGCGTCGCGAGATGCGCGAGCACCATTTCCGGCGTAACTTCCGCGGACACGGATTCTTCGCGCGGCTCGTCTGAATGTCGTTTGCTCGGTGACATAATGTCCCGGACAGGCTAACGGATTTGGCCGCGCGTGGCAAAACTTGCTTTGTGCAAAAGCGATTAGTGCTGCCTCATCCCGCGGCACATTGGCGCCAACACGAAAAGCTATTGCTGCTCCTCATCGTGCGTCGGCCAGTCGAGAATGGCGATTTTGCCGTCCGGCTCGCGCTCGAGCGCCGGAGCGTATTCCCCGATTTCTTCGCGCCTCCACCAATTTCCGTTCACCCGCTTCGTGCGCAAATCCGTGAACCAATATTGATAAAGGATGGTGCGGACTTCGCGCGGCGGCGCATTCGGAAATGGATTGAAAGCGAAGAGCGCCAGAACGTCCGGATCGTTTTTCAACAAGCGCTCTTCAGTCCAAACCACAAAGCGCGAGTCGCGCCACGATCCGAGCGAAGCAAACCAAAGATTCCATTCGAACCGCGGCTGATAAGGAGCATAAATTCCCGGCGCCCTGTCAATTGCCTGTGGCTTGTAGCGGAAGGGATATGCCGTCCAGGTTTTACCGTCATTGCTGCCCTGGAATTCGATTTCATAACGTCCGTGCGTCATCACCGCAAAAAGTCCATAGCGATTCGCGATTCGAAGCGGCTCCAGCGCGCGCGCTGGCGTTTCCGGCAGCGGCAATCCCGGCACAAACATCCACAAAAGCTGCAGCGTCGTCGAGTAGAAGACCAGCCCCAGGCACAATCCGGCGAGCATCCGCCGCAACGGAGTCAGTCCGCGCCGCCACATCGCACGCGAACTGTCCGGTTTCACGTCGGCACCCGAGATTTGCTCCGCGGTCGGCGGAGCGCTCGTCCCTTCGATCAACTCGCGGATCCGGTGCGGCAACACCCACTCCAGCAGCCGGTCGTCGAGCAACAATACGCCGAGCAGCAACACGAGGTAATTGAGAAACGTGTAGTTTGCCGTCGCAATAATGGACATTTCAAACGGCGTGACGATGCAAAAACAAACAATACGAAATCGCCGCGGCAAGAACAGCATCCAGACGATGACCAGCTCAGTTAGCAAAGTGTAAAACGTCGCCGATGCATGAAACCAGTGAGGCAGCTGCTGAACGTACCAGCCGATCCATGTCGGCAGCGGCCCATTCTGGTAATAGTCGTCCATCGCGGTGAAGTGCCGCCACGCCGGGTCGCCGCTCGCCAGTTTCGCTACGCCCGATTCGAAATAGATGCGAAACCATTCCCACTGCAATAGAAACAGGCTCGCTCGCGAAGGTGGATTGGCGACCCCCAGTCCCGGTCGCAGCCCCGGCGGCGCGAAGAACAAAGCGATGAAGCCCGCTTCGAGCAGCATGCCATCCGACTGGTAACCCGAAAAATCCTGCGCTGCGGCGACGAACGACAGAAAACAAACGAAGCAAATCAACAGCGACGCGCGCGGCCATAAATTCAATACCACCAAAATGGACGCGACGATGCCCACCCAGACCAGTGCCATCAAGGCGCGATCGCTTGCGCCAATCCATAGCAAAGTTGGCGCGAACCAAAAACGCTGCGCGTGATAGGACGACGCCCCCACCGCTTGCAGATAATCTTGCGCCGGAAGGATCCCGTTGGGACCAATCAGCCCCTTGATCTGGAACAGCAATGAGTAAAAAGCGGAAAAATAAATCAGCCCCAGCGCACGCAAAAATATCCAGCGGGGCCACATATGCCCTGGTCGCTTGTCTGCGATCGGCTCCGGGCCGAGCAGCCAACTCAAGACCGCCTGGAATTTTTCCAGCATTGCTGCAATCTACCACTTTTTCTCTCGGGGATACTTGATTGAGGTGGACCTGCCGCAGCTGCGGGGCGCGAACGGAACAGCGGGGCACAGAATTATCGGCGTGGATTTGGCGAAACCCGTAAATTCACATTCCTCGTCAAGAAATCAAGAAGCGGCAGGTATCGGCGGCGGCAGTTGCTTCGCGAAACTCGAAGTTCTCGGCACCTCGGAGAGCTTTTCGCGCCCTTCAGCAAAGCCAATCAAAAATTCCTGCGCATTAAAGTGAAAGCCGTTCCGCGAAGTCGCGGCGCCCGCCTGATGGCTTCGCACGTACCTTCCATCCGGCAGCAAAACGCGCGTTTTTTCCGTGTCCGCGAGATACGGCTCGACCACTTCGCTGAACACCTGGTTCCGCAATTCCGGATTGCGCAAATGGAACATCACTTCCACGCGTTCGTAGATATTTCGATGCATCCAGTCGGCGCTTCCCAGATACAGTTCGGTCTTCCCGCCGTTTCCGAAAACGAAAATCCGGCTGTGCTCCAAAAAACGCCCGATCACGCTGCGCACGCGTATCCGGCTGCTTAGTCCGCGCACTCCCGGCCGAAGCGCGCACGCTCCGCGCACGAGCAATTCGATTTGCACTCCCGCCTGCGACGCGCGATACAGCGCTTGGATGGTCTTTTCATCCAACAGCGCGTTCACTTTCGCAAAAATGGATGCCGGCCGTCCCGCTCGTGCATGTTTCGTTTCGCGCTCGATCAAACTCAAGCAACTCTTCCCCAGATTCAGCGGCGCGACGAACAATGGTTGGTAAGTCGGACGTTCGGAATAAGCCGTCAAATAATTGAACACGTGATGCACGGCATGTGTGATGTGCGCGTCGCTGGTAAGCAAGCTGAGGTCGGTATAAAAACGCGCCGTCGAGGGATTGTAGTTTCCAGTTCCCAGGTGCGCATAGCGGCGAATTTGACCGTCTTTTTCGCGCCGCGCCACCAGCGCCAGTTTGCAATGCGTCTTCAAACCCACCACGCCGTGAAATACCTGCACGCCCGCTTCCTGCAGATTGCGCGCCCAACGAATGTTGGAAGCTTCGTCAAACCGCGCCTTCAATTCGACGACCACAGCAACTTCCTTCTTGGCGGCTGCTTCGATCAACGCCCTCACAATGGGCGAATTTTCACTGGTGCGATAAAGCGTCTGTTTGATCGAAAGTACATCCGGATCTTTCGCGGCGCTCTCGATAAAGCGCACCACCGAAGAATACGAATCGTAGGGATGATGCAGCAGCAAATCGCGCTTGCGTATGGACTCAAACATAGACGCCGCGCCCGGCTTCAGCGCCAATTCGCGAGGAACAAACGGCCGGAACTTCAAGTCCGGCCGCGGCACTTGGTCGTAAAGATACGAAATACGCGTCAGGTTCGGCGGTCCGTCCACGCGGAAGATCTGCCAGGGCGCCAAGCCAAAATTCACCACGAGCCGGTCAATAATCTCCTGGTTCGCGCTCGCCTCAATTTCCAGTCGCACCGCCGCGCCCTTGCGCCTGCGATGCAGTTGCGCGTCCACGCTATCCATCAGACTGCGCGATTCTTCTTCTTCCAGGTACAAGTTGCTATTGCGGGTCACTCGAAACGCGGCGGCGGAGAGCACTTCGTAACCGTGATACAGGCGATCGGCAAACTTCTGGATCACATCCGACAGAAAAACATACTCCACTACGCCATTTTTCGAAGGCAACAGCACCAGCCGTGGCAGCGCTCGCGGCACTGTCACCACGCCAAGAAATGTCTGAGTGCTGCGGCGTTTTCGCTTCATCAGAAACGCCAGGCACAAGGCCTTGTTCAAAACGTGGGGAAAGGGATGCGCGGGATCCACCGTCACGGGAGTCAAAAGCGGCTCGACCGCTTTCACGTAGAAATCTTCAATGTACTCAAGTGCAGCCGGCCCCAACCCCTTCAGGCCTACCACGCGAATGGATTCCGCAGCGAGCGCCGGCAGCAGTTCTTCCCGCCAGCAGTCGTACTGCGATTTCACGAACGAATGAATCCTGGTCGCCAGCTCCTCCAGCACCTCGGCCGGCACGCGCCCGTCGGGGCCCAGCTCGAGGTTGCCGTGCTCCACTTGCTGCAACATGCCGGCCACGCGCACTTCCACGAACTCGTCCAGATTGCTGGCCGTGATCGCCAGAAACTTCACACGCTCGAGCAACGGATTGTTTTCGTCGCGCGCCTCTTCCAGCACCCGCTCGTTGAACTGCATCCACGAGAAGTGGCGGTTGATGAAGTGTTGTGGGTCGGTTATTTGGTTCCGGGCCATGCGCGCCTCAAACTGTCGAACGTTACCGCAGTCGTGTTACAGCCATGTTACCAGACGGGCGGCCTTGGCTAACGGCTGCTAGCCCGGCTCATGGAACGGGTGACCGGGGTCTTGCATCTTAATGTATTTGTTTCATGCTAAGATTTTTCTAGTAGATCCACATCGCGCAGCCCGGGGATTGCACTTGGGGGAAACTGGAACGCGCCCCGCTGCCCCAGAATTGAGAAGATTTTGACGGTCGAGCACCTTTTACTAGCCGTTGCCGCCATCCCATTCATTTACTACGTGCTCAGCTTGTACAGCACGGCTCACTATTTTCGCTCGGCTGCGCGCGAACGCCAGCCCAACATTGATTTTACTCCGCCAGTAAGCTGCCTGAAGCCGGTGAAGGGCTTCGACGAAGACGCCTACGAAAACTACGCCAGTTTCTGCCGCCAGGATTATCCTGACTACGAAATTCTCTTCTGCGTGGATAAAGGCGACCCCACGGTCCCGCTTCTGGAACAATTGGTACGCGATTTTCGCGAACGGCGCATCCGCTTGCTGTTCGGTTCAGGCCGCGATGCCGTCAACGACAAAGTCGCCCGCCTGACGCGTTTAGTCAGTGAAGCGCAGAACGACATCTTCGTGATCACCGATAGCGATGTCCGCGTGCAGCCCGACTATCTGCGCACCATCGTGGCTCCTTTCCGCGATCCCAAAGTCGGCGCGGCTACTTGCCTCTACGCTTCCACGGAGGAAAAAAATCTCACGCAGGAATTGCAATCCATCGGAATGATCTGCGATTTTTTCCCCGGAGTTTTGGTGGCCTGGCAACTCGATGGAGTTAAATTCACCTTCGGCCAAACCATTGTCACCACGCGCAAGGCGGTCGCAGGATACGGCGGCTACCAAACTATCGAAGACCGGCCCGCCGACGATGTCTGGGCCGGGCGCTTAGTAGCGGAGCAGGGCTACGAAGTGAAGCTCCTCCCCTACGTCGTGCACTCCGTCGCGGATTTTCGTTCGTTGTCCGAATTTCTCTATAAGCGCCTGCGCTGGATGACGGTGATGCGTCTGATGCGGCCCTGGGGGCACCTGGGATTGATTTTCACTTGGGGATTAGCCTGGTCGCTGGTAGCCATTGCAATTCATCCATCCCTGACGATCGCCTGCGCGTACCTTGGCATCTATCTTGCGTTTCGCATCGCGATGACTTGGATGGTCGGCGTATGGGGAATGAAGCAATCCGGCGTGTGGAAGAAAATGCCGCTGATTCCGCTGTGGGATGCGATGGCTTTCGTCATCTGGCTCGTAAGCTTCGCACGCCGAACCATCCGTTGGCGCGGCGTTGATTATTACATCCGCGAAGGAAAACTTGTTTCCGTCACCGCGCATGGCGCTCGGTTAGCCAATCAAGTTAAAATTAAGACTGCAAAATAACCATGAAGCTCAAACAATTTTTTATCGGTGCGTCTTTGTGTCGTGCGTTGCTTTGCGGTTGCTTACCGCCCGCTCGCGCCACCCGAGAGTCTCGCGCCGCATGACGTCCTCGCAAGGTTTACACCTCAAGACGTACGTCCTGATCCTGTTCATTATCCTTTTTGCTCCGCTGGGAAATGTCCTGCTAAGCAAAGGCATGAAAAACGTAGGTGCCCTTGCGTGGCAAAACCCAGAGAGCCTCGGACGCATCTTTGTACAGGTGTTTACGTCACCGTACGTCTGGCTCGGAATCGGATCCCTGCTTCTTTTTTTTATCGCCTATTTGCTGGTGCTTTCTTGGGCCGATTACAGCTTCGTGCAACCCGCTTCCGCTACTTCCTACGCGGTGGTGGCGCTGCTGGGGCACTTCGCGCTGAAAGAGTCCATTTCGCCTACGCGCTGGATCGGCGTGCTAGTAATATGCTCGGGAGTCTTGGTGGTGGGTAACACGCACCCGCGCACGACGGAGCACAAGTGATCATCTGGGAGACCATTTTCCTGTTCTTGATCGTCATCGCCGGTACCTTCGGAGAGCTCTGCGTCACGCGCGCGATGAAGACCATCGGCGAGGTGAAGGACTTCCGGCCGAGCGCATTGCTGCGCGTAATGCTACGCGCGATTCAAGTCCCCTGGATGTGGATCGGCGTTTCGCTGATGGCTATTGCTTTCTTCGCGCTACTCGGTGCACTGTCCTTGGAAAATGTCAGCTTCGTCGTACCTGTCACTGCGTTGAGCTACGCGGCCGGAACTCTAGGCGGCGAAATCTTCCTCGGCGAAAATGTTTCGCGAAGACGCTGGGCCGGCGTCCTGCTGGTCTGTGTGGGAGTTACGCTCGTTTTCGTGGGCAGGAAATAGGCGAGCGCGCAAGCGACGAGCAACTGAGATGAACGAATGGCGGAATTAAGCGGTCCCACCTCCAAAACTCTGTTCCCCGACACTTCGAAGCTCTGGCACCTCTATTTAGTTGTTCTGCTCTTTGCCGGCGCCATTTATCTCGGCTGCATCGTGTCCCCGCCATCACTTATGGATGACGTAGACGCTGTGCACGCTCAAATCGCCCGAACCATGCTCACCTCCGGCGATTGGGTCACTTCGCGCATTGACGGCGTTCCCTATTTCGAGAAAGCCCCCGCGGTGTATTGGGCCATCGCCATTTCCTACAAAATCTTTGGAGTGCATGATTGGTCGGCGCGCATCCCGATCGCGCTCTCCGCGATAGCGCTTTGCCTGCTCACCACGGCAATTGGAGTTTGGGCTTTTGGGAAACGCGCCGGCTTCTATGCGGGCTTATGCCTGTCAACCTGCATCGGACTTTTCCTCTTCACGCGGATCTTGATTCCCGATGTGATGCTGACGTTCACAACGGCGCTGGCAATGTGGGCGTTTCTGCGCATCGTTGACGAGGAAGAGGCGCGTGCGCGGCTTTGGGCATTCCTGCTGGCGGTGGCTCTGGGCGCCGGCTTGCTCCTGAAGAGTCTGATTGCGGTTGTTTTTCCGATTGGCGCGGCGCTTGTCTATCTCTTAATTACGCACCAGCTATTTTCCGCGAGAATCTGGCAGCGTTTGCAGCCCTTCAGCAGCGCCTTGATCGTTATTCTCATTGCTGCGCCTTGGCACATACTGGCGACGGTTCGGAATCCTCCCTATTTTGCGTTCACGCTGTACAGCGGTCCCGGTCAGTATCATGGATTCTTGTGGTTCTTCGTTATCAACGAGCAACTGCTGCGATTTCTGGGGCGCCGCTTTCCGCACGATTACAACACCGTTCCACGCCTATATTTTTGGCTGTTTCACCTGATCTGGCTGTTCCCGTGGAGCGTGTATTTTCCGGCGGTGGCGAAACTTTCGTTCAAGCCGATTGACCGCGCAGGGCGCACGAGGCTGCTCGCGCTGTGCTGGGCCGGATTCGTGCTGATTTTTTTCACTTTCTCAACGACGCAAGAATATTATTCGATGCCTTCCTATCCAGCGTTGGCCTTGTTGCTTGGTTCGGCAATGGCAGCGAATGGAGACTGGGTGCGGCGTGGCACACGTGCCTTGGCTGTGATTTCGGCCTGCGCCGCGCTGGCAGCGCTCGCCATTCATTGGGACGTGCGTAATCTGCCGGCTCCGGGCGACATTTCCGAAGCGTTGTCGCATCATCCGAATGCCTACACGCTCTCGCTCGGGCACACGCTGGACCTCACGCTGCCGTCGTTTGCCTATCTGCGCGTTCCGCTCCTGATTGCAGCGTTTGCGGCTCTGATTGGAGCAGTTGGAAATTTTCGCGCGGCGGGAGTGCGCGCGTTTTTCGCTTCGGCGCTGATGATGGTGCTCTTTTTGCATGCCGCGCGCGTGGCGATGGTGGTATTTGATCCGTATTTGTCTTCGCGGCCGCTGGCGGAGGCGCTGCTGCGCTCGCCCGAAGGAACTTTGATTTCGCAGCGCCACTACTATCCGTTTTCGTCCGTGTATTTCTACGCGAACCGCAGGGGATTGCTGCTGAATGGCCGCATCCAAAATCTGGAGTATGGTTCGAATGCTCCCGGCGCGCCGGACGTTTTTATTGATGACCAGCAATTCGTCTCCCTCTGGGATACTTCGGCGAGATACTATCTGCTCGCAGTCCAATCCACGCTGCCACATCTGGAATCGCTTGTCGGGGCCGCGAAGCTGAACATTGTGAAGGAAAGCGGTGGCAAGGTGTTGCTGACCAATCAGCCGTTGCCCGGCAGTGCGGCGCCGCAGGACATCGGTAATGCACAGCCGTGATCGAATCTGGCGGCTCATGAACATCGAACCACAAATGCGTTGCGGTGATAGTTTGCGACGGCAAAAGCAGGTAGAATAATCACACCTGCCTGTAGTTGCTCGAAACTTTCCGGGGACAAAAGTTGCTTGCAATGCTCGATGCAGATGGCTGACGATTGGAAGATACAGGAATTCATCGGCAGTGGCCGATTGTCGTTGTGGAATAGATATGCTAGCCGGTTCCGCCGGCAATAAGTGGTCGAGATGCGAGTGAGAAAAGGCGTGGAGGAAATATGAAGATTGCGGTGCTTGGGGGGGATGGATACTGCGGCTGGGCGACGGCTCTGTATCTTTCCAAGCAGGGGCATACGGTTGCAATCGTGGACAACTTTGTGCGGCGGCTGTGGGACCACGAGTTGGGCGCGCAAACTTTGACGCCGATTCAGCCGCTGGCGGAGCGGCTTAAAGTCTGGAACCACCTGACAGGTAAGACGATTGAGTCGTACGTGGGTGACGTGACGGACTACGAGTTTCTCACGTCCATGATCAAAGAATTTGAGCCTGAATCGGTGATCCATTTTGCGGAGCAGCGTTCCGCGCCGTATTCGATGATTGACCGGCAGCACGCGGTGTTCACGCAGGTGAACAATGTGGTGGGCACGCTGAATCTGCTTTTTGCGCTGCGCGAGAATCGGCCGGAGTGCCACCTGATCAAGCTGGGGACCATGGGCGAATACGGCACGCCCAACATTGACATCGAAGAAGGCTACATCACCATCGAGCACAACGGGCGCAAGGACGTGCTCCCGTTCCCCAAGCAGCCGGGTTCCTTCTACCATCTCTCGAAAGTGCACGACAGCCACAACATCATGTTTACGTGCAAGGCGTGGGGGTTGCGGGCCACGGACTTGAATCAGGGCGTTGTGTACGGAACTACTACCGACGAAGTGGCGCTCCATGAGTCGCTGATCAATCGTTTTGATTATGACGAAGTGTTTGGCACGGTGTTGAACCGGTTCTGCGTGGAAGCTGTGGTGGGGCATCCCTTGACGGTGTATGGCAAGGGCGGGCAGCAGCGTGGGTTTTTGGACATACGCGATACCGTGCGATGCATTGAACTGGCTTGTTTGCAGCCGGCGGGGCCCGGGGAGTGCCGGGTGTTCAACCAGTTTACGGAGCGGTTTTCGGTGTTGCAGCTGGCGCAGCTAGTGAAAAGCGCGGCGGAGAAAATCGGCCTGGAGGTGAAGATCAGCCACTTGCCGGATCCGCGCGTGGAGGCCGAGGAGCATTATTACAACGCCAAGCACTCGAAGCTGATTGATCTGGGCCTCGAGCCGCATTTCCTTTCGGATAATTTGCTGGATTCGCTGCTGAAGATTGCGGTGAAGTATCGCGACCGGATTGATTCGTCGCTGATCATGCCGCACGTGAACTGGCGGCGTACGCGCAATGACCGGCGCGAGAAGGGCAAGGCGGCTGGCGCTGCGGCTGGGTCGGAAGCTCGGATGGAAAAGGTGGCCGTGGCTGTGGGACAGGCGGGGCGTGCTCCGGTGGCGTCGGCTGCGGCTACGCGGAAGGCGGCGCCGAAGCGCGGGAACGGCAAGAACGGTGGCAGGAACGGCGGATAGCGGCGCGCGGAACTTGATACCCGGCTAAGCGGGACTTTCGCGGGAATCGCGCGGTTGTACCGGTTAGAAAATGTTTTCTCGTTTTGTTTCATGCAGTTGCGCGCGCGTTGAATGAAGGTCTGTTCCGGATAGAAATTCCGGGAAGCGATTCCCACGTGAGATTCCCGAGAGCCAATCTGGCAAAGGGCGAAGACGTTGCCCGAAGTGGCTAGCCCCGCAACGAACGCGGGACGCAAAGTGCGCAAAAGTTGGCGATTGATTTGGGGTGCGGGTGTTTGTTTTGTATGAGTTACGCTTGATTCTAATCGGCGGGGTTGGCGATTGATTTTGTTGTAAGTGGAGTGTGGTGATCGGCAGTCATTGTCGATTAGAGCGGGGATGTAACATTGTAGTTCGCGTTTCACATGAGCTTTTGGCGCCACTGGATAGTGCGCGGCACGAGTCGTTGGCCGTGCTTTGCACGTTGTGGCCAAAATTCTCCTAGGCCCTGGCTCTACTCTCGCCGTTGCCGGTGTGCCGATCCTCATGTTGCTCCGTCAGTATGGTGGAAAACTTCCCCGACTCACGTTAGCACATTTACCATCTGATTACCAGAACTAAAATGGAACCGAAGAGGGATGAGGCGCGAGCGGCTTGGCTCTACACCGACCCCGGGGCCGGGGAGTAGGGTTTAACGTATTGCCACGCACCCTCTATGACGTGAGAAAAATCTCATTGCAAACGTGCGGCCGTGGAATCGCGCGTGCCTATGGCTCAGATTGCAAGACAGTTGGAGAATCGGCGACAGGCGAGAGGCTCGGCTGCAGCGAGACCAACGTTGAATCACGATCGAAACCAACAAGCGGCGGGGAATTTTACGATCGCGTTCTAGAGCTTCGGCCGGAGGAGTTCTCCCAATTTGGCAGGATGCCGGGTGGAATGCACCATCTTGAAAATCGAACGGAGGAATTAGCCGTAAGGAAACGCGCGCAGGTTGCGAATTGGGAATTGGTCTTCGAGAGGCGCGGCGGTTTGTTACGCGGTGAGAAGTGGGATGGCGCCTAGAAGGCCGGCGTTATTGCCTAGGGCTGCTGGGCGGATTTGGGCTTTGCCCCAGGGAGACCAGGTGTGTTGGTTCACGTGGGATTGGATGAAGGGGATGATGAGGTCGGCGCTTTTGAGGACGCCGCCGCCGAAAATTACTACGTCGGGATCGAAGGCGTGAATGATGCCGACGGCGGTGGCGGCCCAGACGTTGAGGCAGCGCGCTTGAATTTGTTTGGCGACGGGATCGCCGGCGGCGGCTATGCGGAAGAGAGATTCGAAATTTACGGCGGGTTCTTTGGCCAGCGCGCTGGCGCTGAAGCCGGGCCAGTCTTTGGCAATTTGCGGCAGGGCCCAGCCGGCGCCTTCGGCTTCGGCGCATCCGATGCCGCCGCAGGTGCAGGTGCGGCCGTTGACGTCGAGAGGCTGATGGCCGCCCTGATTGCCGGCCTGAAAATGTTTTCCGTGAAGAAGCGCGCCGCCGATCATGACCGCGGTGCCGATACCGGTGCCGAGAGTGATCATGGCGAGATCGTTGCAGCCGCGTCCGGCGCCGGCGTAGCGTTCGCCCATGAGGGCCATGCGGGCGTCGTTCTCCAATTTTATGGGCAGGGAAAATTCACGGCGGGACCAGGCGATGAAGTCGACGCTGGGCGCGTCGTCCCATTTTTTTGGGCTGGAGAGAATTTTCTGGTTCACGGAATCGACGAGGCCGCAACTGCTGATGGCGAGGCCGGCGCAGTCGCGGGCGGCTAGGCTGGCTTCACCTAGCAATTCGTGGAGCGTGCTGGTGAACAGAGGCAGGACGGAGCCGAGTCCTTGCGCGCTATCGAGATCAAGATGGCGGGAATAAAGGATTTTGCTGTCTTCGACGATGGCGCAGGTGGCGTGAGTGCCGCCGAGGTCTATGGCCAGAGCTTTCATTGCGCCTCCGGAAAATGATTCGGCGTGCGAGCGCTGGAAAAGCGGGCTACGCGCGCGGACGCTAAATATAGCGGCTGGACGGCTCCAGCACAAACGGGGCGAGGTAATGTTCGATTATTTCGAGAGGATGGAGGCTTTCGCGGGGATCATTTGCGCGGCTACTGCGGCGCTGGCAGTTGCTAGGGCTGCGCAGATCAGCATTACGGCGCGGAATCCGGAGACGAAGGCGTGGGAGATGGAGGCTTGGATCAGCGACGTCGTGCCGGCGTCGAGGCCGGGTGGTAGGTCGAGGCCGGCTAGCTTGGTTTCGTTGGAGTGCAGATACTGGAGAACATTGGGTGGAAGCTGGGCGCTGCCGAGGGTGTAGTGCAGGCTCGCGCCGAATAATTTCACCATTACGATGCCCAGGATGGCTACGGCGAGTACACCCGCTACTCTGGCTACGGCGTTGTTGATGCCGGAAGCGGCGCCGGCGCGATTCTGGTCTACGGCATTCATTACGACGGTGGTGAGCGGGGCCACGCTGATCGCGAATCCAAAACCGAGAACAACGAATGCGGGGAAAAATGACTTCCAGTACTCGGCTCTGGAGCCCGGCACGGCGAAAAGTACAAAGCCTGCTGCCGCAATGAGCGGCCCGACGATCAGCGGGGGTCTGGGGCCATAGCGCGCGACGAGGCCGCCGGACCAGCGCGAGAGAAAAAACATCAGCAGGATCAGCGGGAGCGCGGCGGCACCAGTGGCGGTGGTGGAGTAGCGCTGCACCTGGATGAGATTCATCGGGAACAAGAAGAAAAAGATCCCGGTGGCGGAGTAGAGGAACAGAGTGAGCAGGTTTGCGCCGCTAAAACTGCGCGAGTGAAAGAGGGTGAGCGGAACCATCGGCGAACTTACGCGGGATTCGATAAACGCGAAAGATACCAAGGACGCGAGACCAACGATCAAGCTTCCGAAAACCAGAGGTTGGCGCCAGCCTAGATTGCTGGACTCGATGAAGCCGTAAACCACGCCGGCCAAGCCGATGGTTGCTACGAGTGCGCCAATTTTGTCCACGCGCCCGGCAGTTGCGTTGCGGCTTTCCGGAATACGCCAGAGCGAAATCGCGATGACAGCGGCGGCGAGCGGAACGTTGATGAAGAAAACCCAGCGCCAGGAAGCGTGCTCGATGAGCCAGCCGCCGAGAACTGGTCCCATCGCTGTGGTGATGGCAGTGAAGCCGGACCAAATGCCGATCACCTGGCCGCGAGTTTTTTCGTCGAAAGATGCGCTGATGATGGAAAGACTGCCAGGCACGAGGAACGCGGCGCCGATGCCCTGGATGCTCCGTGCGAGGACGAGCTGCTGGATGTTGGCAGCGAGGCCGCAGGCGATGGATGCGGCGGCGAAGACTCCTACGCCTGCAACGAACATCAAACGACGACCGTAGAGGTCGCCGAGAGAACCTCCTACCAGAATCAGCGCCGCCAGAAGCAGGCCGTACGATTCGACGACCCACTGGACGCCGACGACCGTCGCGTGAAGGCTGGATTGGAGCGCGGGCAGAGCGACGTTTACGACAGTGCTGTCTATAAACGCCATGCTGGAACCGAGAATGGTTGCGGCGAGGACCCAACGTCGCGCTTGCGCCGCGCACGGAACGTCGGGTTTGCCGGCGCGGATGAGGGCTTCGTCGCAGGGCGGTTTCACGACGCTAGGATAAGGCAACGAAGGTAATCCGCGCAGGGGTTCGTGTTTTTTGCGCGGCGCTTCAGCGATGCTCAGCGATGTTTGATGAAGTCCCCGGTTTGCAGCTCGTTGACTGCCTGGCGTAGCTGCTCTTGAGTGTTCATGACGATGGGTCCGTACCACGCGACGGGTTCTTCGATCGGCTTGCCGGACACGAGCAGGAAGCGAATGCCTTCGGCGCCGGCGTGGACGGTGATTTCATCGCCGCGATCGAAGAGGACGAGCGAGTGATTGCCGACTTCGTATTTTGCAGGCGCGTCGGGAGTGTCTACTCGCTCAGTTAGAACCGCGCGAGGCTGCGACGAATCGCGAAACGTGCCGGAGCCTGCGAAGACATAGGCGAAGGCGTTGCGCGTCGTTTCGATTTTGATGCGCTTCGTTTGATTCGGCGGAACCGAGATGTCGAGGTAACTCGGATCGGCGGCAACGCCTTCCACCGGCCCCTTCTTGCCCCAGAATTCGCCGCAGATGATGCGCGCGCGAGTGCCGTCGTCGTCGGTGACCTCCGGAATTGCGGTGGCGGGGATGTCCTGATAGCGCGGATCGGTCATTTTCAGTGCGGCGGGAAGGTTGGCCCAGAGCTGGAATCCGTGCATGCGGCCGCGCGAATCGCCCTTGGGCATTTCCTGATGAAGGATGCCGCTGCCGGCAGTCATCCACTGCACGTCGCCAGCGGTCATTTTGCCTTTGTTGCCGAGACTATCGCCGTGTTCGACGGAACCGGCGAGGACGTAGGTGATGGTCTCGATGCCCCGGTGCGGGTGCCACGGAAATCCGGCGAGGTAATCGTCCGGATTCTCGTTGCGGAAATCGTCGAGCAGCAGAAATGGATCGAAGTCTTTGGTTTTGCCGAAACCGAAGGCGCGCTGCAGCTTTACGCCGGCGCCTTCGATTGTCGGAGTCGTTTGAATGATTTGTTTTACTGGACGTAGAGACATCGTATTTCCTTTTTGCCGTCGGGCTGCGTGCGGCTTGGACACTCTGTTTGTTTATGCACCTGACGGCGCTCATATTTCAAGCCTTCACGAATTGCACGTCGAGCGTGAGGGTGACTTCTTCACCGACGAGAATGCCGCCGGTTTCGAGAGGAGCGTTCCAGGTCAAGCCGAAGTCTTTGCGGTTGATCTTCGTGGTAGCAGAAAGCCCAATGCGAGTATGGCCCCAGGGATCTTTTCCCGGCGCGGTCGGTCCTTCGACATTGAAGACGACATTGCGCGTGATGCCATGGATTGTGAGGTCGCCCGCGACCGTGAGCTCACCATCGCCCTTGCGGGTTATGCGCGTGGATTTAAACGTAAGCTCTGGAAACTTTGCGACCTCAAAGAACTCGGCGCTTTTGAGGTGCTCGTCACGCTGCGGATCGCGCGTGGTGATGGAAGCCGCGTCCATGGTGGCTTCGATGTGAGATTTGGTCGAGTCGGATTCGTTGTGAGTGAGGACGCCTTTGATGCCGGTGAATTGGCCCTTCACGTGAGAGATCATCATGTGCTTTACCTTGAACTCGGCGACGGAGTGAACCGCGTCGATGTTCCAGGTGCTGACGGCGGGTTGCGGTGTGGCTGTTGCGCTCATTTTCTTCTCCTTTGGGTGGTGCTTTTACTGCCTTATGGTAGATTAGATGCGTTATACCGATATTCGTTGCAACGAATATTTGCCCTAAAAACATCAGGCCACATGGCTGCGGGCTACCTGCAACAGGTCGGTTAAAGTCTTTAGTTGCCGGGGCCCCAGATGGCCCAACTGTTGGCGATGGCCGGCCTGGACTGGCTTATCGAGCTTCGCCAGCAACTGCAAGCCTGCTGGCGTGATGCGGGCCATCACCGTGCGGCGGTCCTTGGTTTCGCGGCAGCGCGAGATGAGATTGCGTTTTTCGAGGCGGTCAAGAAGGCGAGTAACGTCCGGATCGCGGGTGATCATGCGGTTGGCGATTTCACCGCAGGGGAGGCCCTCGGGTGCACCACGCAGGATGCGGAGGACGTTGTACTGGGTGGCCGAGAGGTCTTCAGCTTTGAGGATGTGGTTGAGGCCGCGGGAGAGCATGTCCGTGGTGCGCAGGAGGTCGAGGAACGTCGCTTCTTCGGGCGAGGATGTTGGGCGCCGCTTGGTTTCGGAGTGGTTCGTTAATTTCATCAGGGGCATAATACTCGTTATAACGACTATTGTCAAGACGACTGACGTGGCACGGGCGTGGGTGGGCACATTCCGCATCGCAGCCGGTTTCGGAAGGCGTGAGCAGACTGGCCGAGGGTGTTCAAAGTTCGCTGCGTTCGTAGGTGTGTGAGTGGCGCAGTCAACCAGAGTTACGCCGAGCCGTGCTTCCTTATAGCTGCGGCCATGCCGAAGGCTTGGAGCCAAGGCGTGGGCAGCGTAATTAGTTCGGTCAGTCGCTCTTGGGGCGCCGCGTTTCCTTCACGAAACAAGAATCACAAACTCTCGTCCCATCCTTCAAAGTGAAATCGACTCTGCGAGTAGGGTCGATCTCGGCGCCGCATTTTCCACAGAATTCTTGGCCTGTCTGGTCCATTTCAACCTTGCATGCCGGCGAAGGAGA
The DNA here is from genome assembly GCA_963804625.1 of uncultured Acidobacteriota bacterium. GTDB lineage: Bacteria > Acidobacteriota > Terriglobia > Acidiferrales > UBA7541 > Palsa-295. The sequence continues at coordinate 354,457 of CAWDRJ010000002.1, forward strand.
TTGCTAAATGTGACCAGCCGGCTTCACGTCAAACCGCTCGACGTCTTGAATCGCTGCCCGGATGCACTGCTCCGCCAAATCGCAGCCCCGGAGGTAGCGCTCTGGTGGCGCCTGCTCTGATCCGAACTGAATAATGCAGAATCGGTTGTAGCACGAAGAGTCTGGCAAGTATTTTATGAACAACGCTGCTGTTGAATCTTTCCAACGGTTGAACTCGGGCGTGATGCCACGGAAACTCCTGATCGTTGGCACCGCGTCGAGCTGCTCCTTGAACAGTTCGATCGCCCGCTGACCTTCCGAGCTAAGTTTCCGGACGTCCGTCATGCCCCTATCATACGCCGCGGGTGCGGTACTCGCATCCTGACGAAGATCACCTGCGGAATGCGGTGGAACATTTGGTCAGCGGCGCACGGTCAACGACAACTCAGAAAGCCCCAAACCAAATGCCACCAGCAATGCCACCGACAAGAATCGCGGGACGACTTACGTGTGGTCAATTTTGACGTAGGTCACGAGGAATCAATGGTGCCCGAGAGAGGACTCGAACCTCCACTCCCTTGCGAGAACTAGCTCCTGAAGCTAGCGCGTCTGCCAATTCCGCCACTCGGGCAATTTGCTGGCAAAAGTACGAGGCTGAACTATATTGACGCGTGGGTGGGGGTTTGTCAACGAAGCGTGGTTGCGGGGGGACCGCAACGTCTTTTGAATTTGGACCGAACGAGGCTTTCGTGCGCGGCTTCCATCGCCTCTGCTGTGCTCGCATGCCCGCTGCGCTTGCCAAACGGAGGGACAGGGGCCGCTACATGAAGCCCTGGCTCCGCCAATGCGCCTCGGCGAGTTGGCAACAGCTGGTGGGTTCCAGCGCTGCGCGTGAATGCGGGCTGGCGGCGGTTTGTCAACTTAGCACAGGGGTGGCATCATGCCTTGACCGGCGTTGCTGGATAGAACTACAGTGAGGCGCTGGGGCCGCGGAGAATAGGAGGCGAAACAATGGCGACAACCCGCGCGATGCTGGAGCGGCGACGGTTTGCGCGCGTATTTATACGCATCCCCGTGCAGCTTTTCAGTAATAGTGTGGATGGCGAACCGCTGGTGACCCTCGCGGAAGCGATCGCCGTGAGCCGCTGCGGCGCGTTGGTGCGTGCTCCGCTGGAGCCGGCGCTGGGTTCGCGGCTGGAAGTGCTGAATGGGGTGTCCCAGGAAGTGCAGGAATTTCGCGTGATTCGGATTACTAACTCGAAGGACCAGGGCGTGTTCGAATTGGGCCTGGAAATGCTTTACCCTACCCGCAACTTCTGGGGGATTCAGTTCCCGGATGACCGTCTGCCTGTTCCTGCTTGAAATTGCGGGCCGCCGCGGTGCTATAATCCCCAAAACCCAGCTCTACTGACGGGCCCGCACGGGCCATTTTTCGTTCGGGAAGTCTTCGCGGCCGGCGGGCGGGAGGCACCCATGGAAAGCATTGAGGGACCATTGCTAGGAGTATTGGCGCTTTGGGGAGTGGTGACCGCAGCATTGATCGCGCTGCTGGCCTACCGGGGGACGCTGGAAATTCACGAAGACGATCAGATATTTCTGGATAAAGCGGGCGACTCCATGGCCAGCGAACAGCGGGAGATCGTCGCGCGGATCGAGAAACTAGGCAAACCGATCAAGCTGCTGATGATTTCTTCCATTGTGTTGCTGGTGGCTGCGGCGGGGGTTTGGTTGTTTAACGGATTCAAGAATTTCTAGATTGCGGCAGTGCGCGGGTGGTGAAGCTCCGCGGCCCGCGCGCGAAGTGTGGGAGAGAAACTTCAGCGGACTAAAGCCGCAGTTCTCCCGCGAGGCTTATGCCGTGGCTAAAGCAATCAGCTAAAGCCACGACCCACAAAGATTCCCGTTTCCAACAGAGCCGCCCGAACTCAGCTGGTTCCCTCGGCTCGCGTCGATGCGCAACGGGCGGCTTCAGCGGCTGGAGCCGCTCTGATTCTCCGCTGTTGATGCCGTAGCTAAGGCTACGGCCTACAAGAATTCTCCGCTGGTCACACAGACTCTAAAGACGGGGCCTGATGCAAACCATTTTACTTCGCGATGTTGCGCGCTAGTCTGAAGCCGTAATCCGCGTATTGAAATTCTGGAGGGATGCTGGAGCGGGCGGCGCAGCGCGAGACTTTGGTGTAATGACGCCAGGAGCCACCGCGGGAGCTTCGGCGGGTTCCTTCGTTTGAACCTTTCGGGTTGCGTTCCGGCGAAACGCGATAATAATCCGCGTCGAACCAGTCCGCGCACCATTCGTGGACGTTTGCGCCGATATCGCAGAGGCCATAGGCGTTGCGTTCGGCTTGGCCGACCGGCTCAGGTCCGGTCTTCCACCTGATCGAGTAATTGCGTAAGGTTTCCAGGGCTTCGTCACCCCAGGGGAATTGTTTTTGTTCTTGGCGGCCACGCGCGGCGCGTTCCCATTCGGCTTCTGTTGGGAGACGAAAGCGTCTGCTGGCGCTTGGGGCTTGTTCGTTTGCGTGGCCACACATTTTATTCAGCCATTCGCAATAGGCTATGGCGTCGAACCAGGAGGGTGCGACGACAGGTTGCTGCGGATCGGAAAAGTTTGGGTCACGCCAGTGAAGAGTCTGGCGGTGGTTCGTAGCTTTCAGGAATTTTGCGTATTCCGCGTTGGTGACCTGGCATTCAGCTAGTTCGAAGGCGTCTATCCAGACGCGATGGACGGGTTGCTCGTTGTCTTGGCCGTTGGGGCTGCCCATCAGGAACCAGCCTTCGGGAATGGGGAGCATGCGCGGGGTGATTACATCCGCGTGGACGGTGGGAGCGAGATGGGATGTTTCGGTCACATTCTGATCCGATGGTGCCCGATCTATTCGCAATTAGAGCCGCAACATCGATGGCGCACTGAAGTGCGACGCTACAAAGTCAAAATCAATTTTGTGATGCGGCATGTTTGGTCTGGCTCAGCAGGTTGACGAAGAGACGATAGGCACCTGGGACGCCTGCTGGCAGCTCGCGGAAAAAGGAAAGGCCAGTGTAAATGTAGAGGCCTTGGCCATCGCGGGTGTAGACCAATGAACCCTTCGATTCTGGCTCGCCGGGATCGGTTAGGCCCAGCGCCGGCGTATATTTCGAATCGAACGTGCCCCAGAAATAGAGGCCGCGCTCCTGCACCCAGCCTTGAAAATCGGCCAGGGTGATTTTGTTCGGCGAATTCAGCAGCGGGCTGTCGGGCGCGAGAAACGTTACGGGCGAATTCGCGTCGGTGACGCGCGAAGTTTGCTCCGGCATGGTGGCTTTGAATGGCGCGGGGAGTTCTGAATTCCAGGCGAAGTCGCGCTGGTATTGCACGAGTAGCGTGCCGCCGCGCTTTACGTAATTGAGCAGGCGCGAATTGGCGCGCAGAAGATCGGGGCGCAATTCGTAGGCGCGGATGCCGACGGTGATAGCGTCGTACTGGCTGAGGTCGCCGAAAGCGAGGGCGACATCATCGAGCATATCCACGCGGATGCCGAGTTGGCGGAGAATTTCAGGCAGCGGATCGTTATCGGCGGCGATATAACCCACGCGCAGGCCGGCGGGCACGATCAGATTCAGGACGTGAACTTTGGCGTCGGCTGGTTCGCTCCAGTCGCGCGTCGGTAAAGTGGGAATGGGCGCGAGCGAAGTGCTGAATAGCTCGTCGTCGACGCGCGCGAAGGGGTGCAAGGTGTACGCGCCCGCGGCAACTCCGACCGGCGGAGTCACCACAAATTGCACAAGTTGGTCGCCGGCCCCTGAAAAAAGCACGGGACCTTGTACTTTCGGCACTGCTAAGGTCCAGCCCTTCGGTGCGTCCAAACCTATGCCCACCTTCACTTCCTTGGTCCCGTGGTAACGCACGCGGGCGAAGAGTTTTACAGGCGTGGCGGCGCGCTTTTCGGGGACCATGATTTGTTTTGGCTCGACTGTGATCGTCACGGCCGGAACGAGCTCGAGCGGGTAGGTGAGAATGCCGGTGGTAGTGGCTTCGACGGAATTCACCGGACGATCGATCGCGAATTCATAGCCCGCGACGTTTACCGGAAGCGCTAGGCGCACGAGTGGCGGAGGAAACGGCAGGATTGCGTCTCCGGGGCGCGAACGCGGTTTGGCATCGGCGGGAATGGCAATGTTGAAGCGCGATGCGTCCGATTCTTTGGCGTCGGCGGGAGCTACAGTCCAGCCGTTGGGGACGACGAAGCTGGATGCACTCAGTGTCCACTTCGCGGGGACAGCAGGCTCGCCGGACACGACTACATCTACTGAAAATTTCTCGCCGGCTACGACTTCATGACCGTTGGCGCGGGCTTCGAACGGAATTGCGATGTCGTCCGCGAGGGCCAAATCAATGCGGCTCTTTACGCCGTCCAGTTCCCATAGGGCGGATTTTTCGTCTTCGCCGGATTCTTTGGCTATTTGCTCGCGGAGCGCGGCGATTTCTTTCCCGGCAGCGGCGAGCGAATTTGCGGCGGAGATGCGGTCGAGGTCGAGAGCGGATTTGGCGGCGGCAGCGAGATTTTGATCAGCGGAGGCAAGCGCGGGAGCCAGAGTCTCTTGCAAATTAGGGAAGCGGCGCCCTAGAGACGGGAGCGGCTCGGCCAGCAAATTTTTGTCAAACGAGCCCGCGGGGCCTTTCGCGTCTTCCTTCACCAGATAAATAGGGCGGCGAAAAAACGCATTGCCGAAAAACGCGGGAGTTCCCTGCGAGCGGTGTTGCGCGTGGCCTTCCATGCCGATTTCGACATAACTTTTTCCCCACAGCGGCGAGACTTCGTTCACCGGAAGCTGCACGGCTCCGGCGGGGCTGCCATCGCGCGCGAGGCGCGTTTCCAGGGTCACTTTCCAGGGCGTGAGGCCTTCGGCGATTTGATCCGGAAACATCTTAGGATCGGCCGCGGCGGCAACCGCTTGCGGAGTGAGGATGCCACTTTCTTGATGATGGCCGTGGCCAGAGTGGACGCCGCCCCAGCCGTTGATGACCACGTCGGGGCGATAAGTGCGGATGACGCGGACCAGATCTTCGAGCGCGAGGCCGTCCCAAACTTTCAGGGCCTGCTCGGGAGTCTTGACGTAGCCGGTATCGAGCGCGCGGGTGAAATATTGATGTACACCGTAATATTTTCCGGCGGCGAGAAGTTCTTCGGTGCGGATGACGCCCAGTTCTCCATCCTGTTCGGGGCCGATGGCGTTCTGGCCGCCTTGTCCGCGGGTGATGGTGAGGAGCGCGACGTCGGCGTCGAGGCCATGGGAGAGATAGGCGAGGAGGCTGGACCATTCGTCATCGGGGTGCGCGGTGATGAAAAGGATGCGGGTATTGACACGCGATTTATTGATGGCTTCGACAGTTTCCTGGAGCGATTGGGCGCGGAGCGGCCGGGCGACACCGACGACGGTAAAGACCGCGGAGAGCATGGCGAGAAAACTTCGCATAGCCTTTTTTGAGATGCGCGACTTCGTGATGCGGTGATGCGTGCGGTGCGACTGTGCGAGCTGGGGTTTCACGACGATCCGATTCAAGAGCCGGCCTCCTCGAAGGGCCACTGGCGCAGCATGCGCGCGCGTCCCAAGTACACCAGAATACCCGCGACCATGGCTGCAAGCGAGGCCAACATCGGCCGGCGTCCCGTTGCAATGAAAATTGCGATCCAGCCCACGATCGCGAGCAACGCCGGGACGGGATAAAGCCACATGCGGAAAGGCCAGCGGTCCGCCTTCCAGCGGCGATGGAGCATCATCAGGCCGACGGCTTGGCCCACAAATTGGATGAGGCAACGCATGGCCAGGATGGCGCGAATCACGGAGAAAAGACTGAAGAACAGGCAAATCACGATGGAGACGGCGCCCAGAGCGAGGAGCGAAATGTGGGGAAAGCGCTTGGTGGGGTGCACGCGGGCGAAGGCGGCGAAGAAATTGCCGTCGAGGGCGGCGGCGTAAGGCACACGGGAGTAGCCGAGAGTGGCGGAAAAAATCGAGCCGAACGCTAGCACCAGGATCAGGGCGGTGGCGAGAGTGGCCCAGTTCGTGCCGAAGGCGCGTTCGACGAACAGGCTCACTACGAAGGGAGAATTTTGCGCTTCGCGCCAAGGGACGACGGTGAGGATGCTGGTCTGCATGAGGAAATAGAGGATGGCGATGCCGAAAATCGAGAGGAAAATGGCGCGCGGGATATTTTTGCCGGGGTCTTTCATTTCGCCGCCGAGATTGCAGACGTTGTAGTAGCCCAGGTAGCTGTAAACGGTTTGTACGGAGGCGTGGCCCAGGCCGGCGAAGAAAAGCCAGGAGAAGCTCCAGGTTCCGGCGGGAAAGGTGAAGAGGTTGGCGGCATTGAAGTGCGTGGCGCCGCCGTAGATGAGCCAGAGGATGGTGCCGAGAACGATTACCCACAGCCCCGTTGAGATTTTGCCGACGGCGGTGATGCGGCGATACAAGAGGGCTACGGCGACGACGATCAGCAGGACGGCGATGACGCGATCGTAGGCGGCGAAGATTTCGGCGGCATCTTTGGCGTGTGCATTGAACCAATTCGTGACGCCGGGAATTTTCGCGGTGAGATATACGGAGTAGTCGGCGAAGCCGAGAGCGCCGGAAGAAATGCTGAGTGGTGCTTGGAACAGCGTTTGCCAGATGTAAAGGAAGGACATCAGGCGGCCGAGGCGATTCGCGCCATAGGCTTCGCGTAAGAAAACGTAACTGCCGCCGGCTTGCGGCATGGCGGCGCCGAGTTCGGCCCAGACGCAGCCATCGAGTGCGGCGAGGATGGCTCCGACGACCCACGCTAGGATGCATTGCGGGCCGCCCATGGCGCGGATGATGAACGGGATGACGATGAAGGGGCCGATGCCGACCATGAACGTCATGTTCAGGGAGGTGGCTTCGACGAGGCCGAGGCCGCGTTCGAGTTTTTCGGGTTCGGGCATTTTTTTAAGCGCGCGAGAGGAAGGCCAGCATAGCAAGAAAGGCGCGGGGGGCTGGCCGAAAACTGCGATGGTCTGGGATAACATTGTGACGGAGAGTCACGCGCAACCCGCAGATGCCAACCGCACGCACATCCCACGCTATATTGCTTAGCGTGCCTATCGGCACGGCCGTCGGCGTTGCGATTACCACAGCGACGGTTTTGGTGCTCGTCATTGGATTATTCCGCGCGCGGCGGCGGCGCGCGTTTCCGGCTTACGGTTGGCTCGGCTGGGTGGCTTTGGTTAGCGCCGAGGTGCTGATGTTCGCGCACGTCGAGCCGCTGGCTACGTATTTCACGCCGATTGCGTGGAGCGCTTACATTTTGATCGCGGATGCGGCGGTTTTGGCGGTGACGGGCCGTTCGCGGCTGAATGATGCGCCGATAGTGGTGGCGCGGATGGCACTGCTTTCGATTCCGCTGTGGTTGATTTTCGAAGCTTACAATTTGCGGCTGCAGAATTGGACTTATGTGGGCGTGCCGTTGCCTTGGCTGGCGGGGTATCTCGGTTATGGATGTTCTTTTGCGACGATCACGCCGGCGATTTTCGAGACTTCCGATTTGGTGCAGGCGCTTTTGCCGCCTTTGCCTGGCGAGCCTTGGAAGATTTCGCGCGCGACGGAAAATATTCTGATTATTTGCGGCGCGGCGTGCTTGATTGCGCCACTAGCCGTCCCGCAGCGAATTGGCACTCATCTTTTTGCGCTGGTGTGGATTGGTTTTCTGCTGCTGCTGGACCCAATCAACCGGCGGCTCGGCTTGCCTTCGTTTCTTGGCGATCTTTCTGAAGGATTCCGGCGGCGGGTTTACGGGTTCGTGTTGGCTGGGTGGATTTGCGGGTGGCTTTGGGAGTTCTGGAATTATTGGGCGGCAGCCAGGTGGCAGTACACGTTTCCGATGTTCCAGCGGTGGAAGATCTTCGCGATGCCGGCGCCGGGGTTTGTGGGATTTCTGCCGTTTGCGCTGGAGTGTTTCGTGATGTACGTTACCGCGGCATGGCTGGTGGGTTGGGTGAAGAGAGTGAAATGATTTCGAGCGCGAAATTTCTGCATGCCTTTTGCCGCTGGGCGCTGCGCGCGCTGATCTTGTGCGCGATGAGCGCGTTGCCGGCACACGCTGGAGGAAAGCTCGAGCTGCCGCCCGAGGCCAAGCAAGCGATGGATACGATGTACTCGGGGGATTTTGACGGCGCCATCGCGATACTTCATGGGCTGGAGCAAGCGCAGCCGGAAAATCCGCTCGGGTACCTGCTGGAAGGCGAAGCGCAATGGTGGAAGATTTTTTGCACCAACTCGCAGGTGAAATATGGAATGGTAGACGCGTGGAAGCGCGGGAAGCGGCCCGAGGACGATGATTATCTTGCTCTAACGGATAAAATCACGCGGCTTGCGCAGGAGCAGTTGGCAAAATCGGATACGGCGGAAATGCACCTCTATGCCGGGTTGGGACTGGCGTTGCGAGCGCGCATGGAAGCGCTACGCGGAGAAAATCACGCGGTGGCGCATGCGGGCGTGGCGGCACGGGCGGAATTTTTGCGCGCGCTGGAACTGGATCCGCAGATGGCGGATGCGACGGGAGGAGTCGGGTTGTACAACGACTATGTGGATTCGCTCCCTGGCATCGTGAAATTTCTGCGCTTTTTCATGGGTATTCCCGGCGGGAACAAGAAAGAAGGCATCCAGCAGATGCAAACGGCGATCGAGCATGGCGCACTGACGCCGGTGGAAATGCGCATCTATCTGGCGAAAAATCTTCGCACGTATGACCAGGAATACGAACGGGCGATCGCGATTGCCGAGCCGCTGGTGGAGCGTTACCCGAAAAATCCAATCTTTCAATTGATGCTGGAGAATCTGAACCTGGAAATCGGCCGGAGCGAGAAAGCCGCGGAATATTTTCGCGCGGTGGACGCAATTGCAGCGGCGGATCCCGCGTGCAGCAATTGCGGCGGCTGCGTAGGGTGCTCGGGTTGCGCGGCGCATGCGCGCGAGTTGGCCAACTCGCTGGCGGACGGCTCAATCCACTAAGGCGGGCTGAATCGCGGGTTTGTCCTTACTGCGATCTGGCCCGATGCGGCTCATCATCAGCGCTGAAATGCAGCCAGAAACGAACGCGGCTCCCCACGCAGCACTCGGTCCCCAGCGGCCGAGAAGGCTTGCGCCCAGCAACGGTCCGATCGAAAAGCCGACGTTGAACGACATGGTGTAGAGGCCCATGTATTCACCGCGGCGCTCCGGAGGTGCGATTTCCGCGGCATAGGCGGAGCTGCCGGGCATCATGATCATTTCGCCGAAGGTCCAAATCACAACCGCGGCGAAAACGCCCGCCGTCTTGCCGAACGGAGCGATGCCCACCAGCGCGTAGGATCCGAATCCAACGGCGTAGAGCAACGCCCCGAGGGTGAGAGTGCGGCGGTGGCTCCAATGAGCCATCGCCGAGTTCAGCGGAACTTCCAGAGCGACGATCAGCAGAGTATTGACGGTGAAGATGGTGCCGTAAATGGATTCCGGGAAACGGAGATTGTGCACCAAGAATAGTGGAAGAGTGGAAGTGAACTGAAAAAAGACGAGCTGAACGGGAATGAGCGCGGCAATGAAATAGAGCATGCGGCGATTTTGGAACGCGCGCAAATCCGCGGCGGGATGCAGCGCGGCCATTGGCATCGAGCTATCAGCTTCAATTTCGCGGCCGAGGTCTTCGGCGTCTTCCCATTGAGGTTCTTGGGATTTGATTTGGCTCACGTCTCGCCACGGAGCGAGGACCAGGACGAGGCCCGCAAGAATCGAAGTCGCGCCGTCGACGAGGAACAGCCAACGGAAAGAATAGACGGCCAGGATTCCGCCAATGGCGGGACCTACACTCATGCCCAGATTGGCAGAGAGGCGGTTGAGGGCGAAGGCAGATTTGCGCTGGGCGGGCGCGACGAGTGAGGAAATCATGGAGAGGCTGGCGGGACGGACGGATTCGTTGAGGACGGAGAAACCAAACGTCATCATCAGGATTCCAGCGTAGCTTTTGGCGAGAGGAAAAATGAGGAGGAGCACGCCAGTGAGGAACAGCGACGCCTTCATGATGGGCAGAGGGCCGACGCGGTCGGCGAGGCGTCCTGCGAGCGGCATCACAAGCAGGGCCGCGAGGCCATATACGGTGAGCGAGAGTGCGGCGCGTGGGGGAGAGACGCCTCGGGTGGCGGTGATGTACAGGACCAGGAAGGACAGCACCATCGTTCCGGAGCGATTGACCAGCGTGGCGCCGCAGAGGATCCACATTTCGCGAGGAAGATTTTTCAGGCCGCGCCAGGGGTTCATGGGAACGTCACGCCGGAAATTCTAATGGAAGCGAAATTAGATAGGAAATGCCGCGGGCGGCGTGGCGGCATGGGTTTGAGCACCGCGGAAACTAGCGCGCGGCTTCTTGTTGTTCAAAGGCGTGGTAGGAGGAGCGAACCAGCGGCCCGGACTCGACGTGTTTGATACCCATGGATTCGCCGAGGCGCTTGAATTCGGCGAACTCGTCGGGATGAACGTAGCGGACGATGGGCAGGTGTTCGGGCGTGGGCTGCATGTATTGGCCGAGTGTGAGGATATGAGTTCCTTGCGCGGCGATGTCTTGCATGGCCGAGAGAACTTCTTCGCGCGATTCGCCTAAGCCGAGCATCATTCCCGTTTTTGTGGGGAGCCCGGGAACCATTTCGCCAGCGCGGCGGAGCAATTCGAGAGAGCGTTCGTAGACGGCGCCCTTGCGGACCTGACGATACAGACGCGGAACGGTTTCCATATTGTGATTGAGAACGTCCGGGCGCTCGGCCATCACCGTTTGGAGAGCGTTCCAATCACCGCGAAAATCGGGGATCAGAACTTCCACTTTGCATCCGGGGACGCGCGCGCGAATTTCGGAGATAGTGCGCGCGAAGATGGCGGCGCCGCCGTCGGGCTGATCGTCGCGATTCACGGATGTCACGACCGCGTACCGCAAGCCCATTCTCGCGACGGCTTCGGCGACGCGCTCAGGCTCGTCTTCGGCGGGAGGGCCGAGCGGTTTACCGCTCGGGACCGCGCAAAACCCGCAGGCGCGCGTGCAGATATCTCCCAAGATCATGAAGGTGGCGGTGCCGTGTTCCCAGCATTCGCCCATGTTGGGGCAGCGCGCGCTTTCGCAGACGGTGTGGAGATCGAGCGTGCGCATGGTGCGCTTCAATTCCTGATATTTGGGTCCGCCGAAGAAGCGCACACGCAGCCAGGAGGGGCGAGGGTGCGCCATGGGTGGCGGGGTGGAATCGGGAAGAATCGTGAACGGGGTCGCCATGTGAATGGTTTCGATTTTGTATTGTACGCGGAACAGGTGCGGAGAGACAACCGTAGCCGGCAAGGAAGAATTGGCGCCAAAGTTATAAGCCCGGCAGCCGATACGCTAGACAGGAATCACAAGGTTCCGGCGGCTGCATCGTTCCGAGACGGCACTTCTCGCCAACATGCGGGCCCGCTGATTCTCCGGGACTTAATGGCCCGGGAAGGAGGTACAAATGGCAGCGATTAGCCTTACGCCCACGACTGTAATCCCAGGCGGATCTGCGGCCTTAGACGCGACGGATGCAGGCGGCGTAGCGCCGTCGCAGGTTGTCTACCACGTACCTCCGGCGAGCCAAGCTCCTGCGGCGCCTTCGGCTGCAACTCAGCAGGACACCGTGACGCTTTCGGGCAGAGTGCCCGCGAACCGGGGACAGAGATTGGCGCAGAATTTCGTCCCGGCCGCGGCGTTCACGCTCTTGGCGCACGCGTTCACGTTTCCGCCGAATGATTCAGAAAATGGCGCGGGCGGGCCCGGAGCCGCGAATTCGAATTCTACCGCGCCATCCGCCAACCAGACTGGAGTAGCACAGGAACCGCCCCCGGCGCCGATTCTGACGCAGGGGTCCGTCAACGCGACAGCTGTGTCCGTGGCGGCTAACGGCGCGCCATCCGCCACGGGAACTAATCCCGCGAACGCCGCAGCGAACAGCGCAAACAGCGCGGCGGCAACGAGTGCGGCGGCGCCGGAGGAAACGCTGCAGCAGCTTGATCAGGAGTTGCAACGGCTCGGCATCAATCCGCAAGAGATCAGCCTGATGAACTGGATGTCGCTGTTGCTGTGGGTCAACGATCCGGAGGCCTTGCGGCAATTCGTCCAGGGGATGCAGCCCTTGGCTGTCAGCTCAGAGATTAAGCCGGCTGCGAACACGCTAGACGCACAAACGAACGCGGCGCAGGCCGGCGCCAGTGCCGGCGGGAACGCGAATCAAGGCGCTGGCAGTACCGCGATTCAGCCGGCGGCGGTACAGAACCAAGCTCAGAATCAGAGTGCGGCTACGACGCAAGCGCCGGCGCAGGCTCCGCCGGAGGACACTACTCAGAATTCAAGCAGCGTGCAATCGAGCAGCGTAGGCGACGGCGGTACGGGCGGTTCCGCAAACGCGCCGCAACTCCAAAATATCGCCGCAACGCAGCAGTTTCAGCAATTGCACGCATCACTCGCGGCTGCGAGGCAAGACGCGCAAGGCGGCTTCTACGGCGCCGCCATTTCTCAGACCCAAGGCCAACTCCTCAACATTTCAGCGTAAGACCCCTACTCGAGTCCGAGAGGGAGCTGTTCATTCTGAACCACACGCGCAAGAGCTAATCTGTTGTATCTTTGCCACATCGGAAATAATTTTCCTTTACAGGCAGGGGTAATACAATGATTCTAAAGCATCATAATTCCAACCAAGCGGTTACAGAGGTGCATCTAAGGACGCTGGCCCTGGGGCATGCCTTACCAACTCACCATACAGCGTCCGGTAGAAGCTCGCGGCGTGGGACTCCACACCGCAGTGCAGTGCCGTCTTCGTTTGCTTCCCGCGCCCGCTGATACTGGGATCGTCTTCCGCCGAGTGGATCTGGACAATTTCGAAATCGAAGCGCACGTGCGGAATGTGGCGCGCGTCAGCTACGCGACGAGCCTGATGAAACAGGGCGTGCTGCTTTCGACCGTCGAGCACCTGCTGGCGGCTCTTTATTCCTGCGGCGTGGACAATGTGTACATTGAAATTGACGCGCTGGAGCTGCCGATTTTGGACGGGTCGTCGAAACCATTTATCGAACTGCTGGCAAAGGCCGGCACGCGCAAGCTGCGCCGGCAGCGCCGTTACATCCACGTGGTCAAACCGCTCGAATTTTCCGATGGGGATCGGCGCATCGGGATTTATCCCGCCGACGAATTTAGGGTGCACTGCTTCGTGGATTACAAGCATCCGGAAGTGGGTCCGCAGGAAGTGGAAATGACCGTGGACCGGGAATCGTTCAGCCGCGAATTGGCGCCGGCGCGAACTTTTGGATTCATGAAGGATTTCCCGGGATTGCAGGCGATGGGATTGATTCGCGGCGGGTCGGTGGAAAACGCGATTGTGTTGGATGACGAAAGTATTCTGAATGGGCCGCTGCGTTTTGCCGACGAATTTGGCCGTCACAAGGCGCTGGACTTGATCGGCGATCTGGCGCTGGTGGGGCGTCCTTTGAAGGCGCGGATTGTGGCGCACAAAGCCGGGCACGCGCTGCACACTCAGCTTGTTACCCGTTTGCTCGCCGATCGAACATTGTGGACTGAATCACCTGCGACGCATGTCTCCACTGTTTCCCGTCCCACCGTTTCTGATCCTCTTCCTGCTTCGTCGTGATTGCTTGCTGCTCGCTTTCGCATGCGAGGAAGCGGCTCAAACCGGACGCAAAATTACGAAATGAATGAGCCGCCGTGTACGGAAGCCTAGCTTCTCGTACACGTGAATCGCGCCGAGGTTGTCGTGCCGGACATGCAAGATGGGGATTTCGCCGCGCTGCATGATCCGACGCATGAGAATTGAAATCAGATGGCGGGCGAAGCCGCGGCCCTGAAAATCAGGATGTGTGCAGACGGCGCTTACTTCGGTGTATCCCGGCAAATGCAATCTTTCTCCGGCCATGGCTGCCAGACGATTCGATTCGCGGATACCGATATAGTGGCCGAGTTCGCGCGTGCGCTTTCCGAAGGGGCCAGGCTTGGTTAATTCAGCGAGCGCGATCATTTCGTCCGTGTCGGCCATGGTGAGTATCTCCGCGGGCTCTTCCTCGGACTCAGCTTCTATTTCGGATTTTTCGCATACCATCTGGAGGATTTCGGACGCGTGAATCGTGATCCATCCCGGAGGCACAGCGGGAGGTTGATCAAGGAACAAGGCTGCGCCGGAATCTTTGAGAACTTGCGCGAGCGAGTTGTACGCCTCGACGGTTGGTTCGCCCATTGCGGCGAGAGTGGTGATCTCGGGAGGAAAGCGTTTTGCGAGAGCGCCGCCTTCGGCAAAGCGGGCGTGCAGGGTGGTGAGCGAATTCCAGATGGGATTATCGAGAACCGGCATTTGCCTGGCCTGGACCGTGTGAATGGCCGCCTTCTCCGTTCAATCCTGACGCACTATCTGAAGTTTCGGATAATGTACAGTCCGCCGAAGATACCCGCTATCCGGAAGTAGCGGCCGAACTGCTGCCTTGCAACAAAATTATGACGGGATTCCGTGCGCTCGACTTGAAAATTTCTTGAGGGGCGAAGCGGTCAAAGAGGCCTGATTGGACTGGTTCGTTGAGTTCGTGCCTTTGGGCTAGAGCCGATCGTTTCCCGAGTGACGGACGGGCTATTGCAACGGCGGGCTATCCGCGGTGGCTGATTCACCGTCATTCGCATAGCGGATTACTCCGGTTTGATCGGTGTAGAAACTTCTTCGTCCCGTTGAACCGCGCTGAAGGGGATCGGCGGTTATCGAATAGCCGGAAGCACCTCCTGACGTGCAGCCTTTTGCAGCCGCTTTCGGAGAAATGACCGGCTCCATGGAACCATCCGGATACTTCGGGGTGTAGGTGAAGCCGTATCCGAATTTCCGACCGTATGCGAGCGACCGATCGAGCAAGTTGGCGTGGTTGCAGGTCGCGGTGGCTCGACGATCGCCTCCCATCACGTCGAGGCTCGAAGGAAATCCATTTTCGTATTCGCTCTGGTAGGTCACCGCGGCAACGTTAATGATTCGCAGGGCGCCCACCGCCGAGGCCTCGTTCGCCTTGATGTTCCCGCGAAACAGATTCGGAATGGCGAAGGCGGCGATTATCAGAATCAGGGCAATCAGCGCGATGCCGGCGTAACCGAGTACGAGGCCGGCGATTGCGATTCCCCGGCCGCCGAGCCGTCCCGCGGATTTGCGGATGTCCGAAAGAGAGAGGTGGCCCAGAATTATCGCGGCGATCCCGGCGGGGAAGAACATGGTGAAGATCCCGCAGATCAGGCTGGCAATCGCTTTGCCGCTGGTGGGGACGTCTGTTGTGGCGATAGGTGCTGGTCCCGGCGCGGGCGCGGAACTCGCAGCGTGAGACGCCACGAAGGAAGTTCCGCACTTCGAGCAGTATTGCGCTGAATCGGGGTTGGCCGTGCCACATTGCGGACAGAACATGCATTACCCCCTACTTTTGCCGCCAATATATCCCTTCGGTTAACAATTTTGGCAATTTTATGCGGTGGGCGAGGCCGTTTCGATTGCCAAAGCGTTGGATGGAAGCGACAATAGCCTGCGGATGAGCGCACCTGAGACAGTGGTCTTGATTCTTGCGGCCGGCAAAGGGACGCGGATGCGTTCGGAGCTGGCGAAGGTTTTGCATCGCGCGGGCGGGCGGCCTTTGCTTGAGCACGTGATCCGCGCGTGCCAACCGCTGAAAACGGCGCAGGTGCTGACGGTGGTCGGTCATCAGGCGGAAGAAGTTGGCGCGGTGGCCGAAGAGTTGGGCGCGGAGACTGTGTTGCAACATCCGCAGCGCGGGACCGGCCACGCGGTGCAAACGGCGCGGCGCAAGATGCGCAAGAGCGCGAAGTTTGTGATCGTGGTGGCCGGCGATGCGGCGCTTTTGCGTACGGCGACACTCGCGGCGCTGCTGGATACGCACCGTCGCGGAGAAGCTGCAGCGACGATACTGAGCGCCGAACTGGACGATCCGACGAATTATGGGCGCGTGGTGCGCGATTCCGAAGGGCGTGTGCAATGCGTGGTGGAAGAAAAGGCCGCCACGCCGGAGCAGCGCGCGATCCGCGAAGTGAATTCCAGCATTTATTGCTTCACGCTCGAGAAACTTTGGCCGTGCCTGAATGCCTTGCGGCCGGACAATGCGCATCACGAGCTGTATTTGACCGACACGATCGGATTGCTGCGCCAGCGCAACGAGCGCGTGCTCGCTTATGTGGCCGCTGATGCGAATGAAGTGCTGGGCTGCAATACTCGCGGCGAGCTCGCAAAAATTGACCGAATTTTCCGCGCGCGGAAGGCCGCTGAAGTGATGGACGCGGGCGTGACAATTTATCTGCCGGAGACGGTAGTGATTGATCCGGATGTCACGGCCGGTCCGGATACGGTGATTGAACCGGGCGTGCAACTGCTGGGGAAGACGCGCGTGGGCGCGCGCTGCAAGATTCAAACGGGATGCGTGTTGCGCGATATGCGCGTGGATGACGACGTCTTTATCGGCGCTCATACGGTGATGAACGCCAGCCGCGTGGGGAGCAAGGCGCAGGTGGGGCCGTTTTCGCGATTGCGTCCTGGAGCGGACATACGGGCGGGCGCGCACATCGGAAACTTTGTGGAAGTGAAAAATTCGGTGGTGCGCGAAGGGGCGAAAGCGAATCACCTTACGTATCTTGGGGATGCTTCCGTGGGCCGCGGGTCGAACATTGGCGCGGGAACGATTACTTGCAATTACGACGGCGTGGCGAAGTACCAAACCACGATCGGCGATCGCGTGTTTATCGGCAGCGATACGGCGCTGGTGGCGCCGGTGCGCGTTGGAAATGGCGCTTACGTCGCGGCAGGCTCGACCATTACCGAGAATGTTCCGGCGGATGCCTTGGCGATCGCGCGTGGGAGACAGAGCAATAAGCCAGGGTGGGCGACAGCGCGGCGGCGCGAACTGGCGCGCGCGGGTGGCAGCAATGCGCGCGCTAAGCCAAAACGCGGCAAGGAGATTGCACGCCGAGCGAAATCCAAGCCGCGTCACGCGAAACGTAAGTCTGCGAAGCGGTCACGGCGGTAAGCGGAACGTCCGCGAAACTCAAATCATCGGCTGAGGGGTTCGGCGGCGCGCCGGCGCGCTACAAGATTTTTGCGAGATTCTGCAGACCTTGAAGGTAATCTTCCTTCTCAATTCTGCTTTCGACGCCGAATTCCGTGAGGATCGTCATCATCTGGCCAACCGGGACTCCCGCGAGTTCCGCTGCCTTTCCCAGCGAGGCTTCCCCGCTCTTATATCTCTCGACGGCCAGAAGGACTCTGCCGCGCGAAACGAGATCTCGCACCGTCTTCGATAGATCGCTGCGTTCTTCCTTCCGGATCTCTCGGAGGAATTCATAGTTATCGCGGTCCATACGGATACTCATCGTTTTGCTCATTGCCGGGCCTCCAATTTCATCCGCGCTTCCAAAAGTATCGAGTTGCTGTAGCGCCCGTGTTTGGCAAGAAGCGCGAGCCGCGCTAGCGCCACGTGCCGGTCCACCGAACCGCTCTCGAACCCGCGCAGCAAGATGTTCAACGCGGTAGTGAACGGGATTCCCGAGAGCTTGCACGCGTTGATGCCGTTTTTGTCGTCGATTCCCAGAAGCTCTGACCTCTCCTTGAGCGCCAGAGCGATCGCTTCCGACTCTCCCATGCCCAGGCCGAAATCAACTTGCAATTTCGCGACGAGTTTCCTGTCTCTCACCCGAATCGTGCTGATTCTTGACTGATCCAATGCCTTTTGAATCATGAGTGAATCCGATGTCTTCTTGGCGCTGCAGCATTCCCTGGCCACCTCTGCTGGAATGCCGACCTGCAACTTGATACCGGCCAAGAACGAATCGAGAAGTTCGACCTTGGCAATAAGTATCAGTGTTGAAGCGTCGAAAACTATCATTATGACAGTTTATTACAACCGTAATTCTACCACAGGCGAGCCCGATAAAGAAACGTCGCCGGGCAGAATCCGGGCGCCACCACACGACACGAAACCGCGAGAGATGACTCGGCCGTCAGATTGGGTGGCTCCAGTTACAGAATCACCGTTCCGCTAGCCTTAGCAGAGTCGCTCTGGGTAGCCTAGCGCGTAAGTCACCGGAGCAAGCCGGCCGTTCACTTCACCTATTTCCCATTTGTAGTCGTTCGCTTCCAGACGTGAAATCAACTGCGAGAGTTCGGCCGGCGAATAGGCGCGCAAACACGAAAGGATTCCGTCGAACCACAGAACGAACGGGATCACCGGAATCAGGTACGTCCAGAACAAGCGCGATATGCGGAATGGGCGAATGATGGGAACGCTCAGGAGGGCGCCAAGCGGTACCAGAAAAGTGAGGAGGATGCTGAGAGGACGGCGCCGGGCAGCTTCGAAGATCGCAATTCCCTGGCGATCTTTGACCGCGTTTTGCAGAATCGCAGCGGCTTGATCGGGAGCAAAGTGGTGAAACGAAGTAAACAGGACGCGAAAGCCTTCGAGGCCGGACGGAATAGTGGTAGCGTCCACCGGCTCGGCACAATAGCTGATGGTGCCGCCGGAAGCTGCTCGAGCGCTCTGGAAGGCGCCGATATTGGGATATTTGTCGGTGAGGCAGATATCCAAGTGTTGGCCGGAATTCTGCATGGCCAGGGCGCGATGCATCGAGACCCAGGGTCCTCCGCCGCCGGAACAGAGGTCAATCAGGCGACGGGCGCCGGCGGCTGTCACGGCGGCGCCGAGGCGAGAGGCAATGGGATCGTAAATTTTGCCGAGGCGAAATACCGATTGCAGGCTGTCCAATACTTCATCGCGAAGAAATTTGGGAAACCAGGCTTGTTCGTGAATCTCAGAAACCGTGATGCGAGCCATGGAGGGTCCGATCGCCGCGTTTTTCGCCGCGCCCCGCCGGGAGCAACGGAATGATAGCACTTCGGGGGCGTCGCGTTTATGGCTGCCGGCGTCCATGACTAACTCTGCTGCCGCCTTCATGAGGCTGGCGGTGCGGCGGACTGTTGTTTGCGTTGGGCTTCTGCTTTCTGGCGGCCGCAGTTTTGAGGATGACGGCAGTGGCTCGTGATTAGTGTATTTGCTAGTGGCTGGAATGAAACACAATCTGATTGACAACGGCTGGGGCTTGCGGTTTGGTAGGTCCTGGGCGGCGCGCGGCAACCTGATTTTTCGCATGATGCGAAGGATAAAGAGAGCTGCGCTGGAGGGTCCAATTATGGGCACCGGCACGCATCCGGTTCACAAGGCTTTGGCGAGCCATACGGATCCGAAAGGTTTGCCGTGGGTGCCGTGGGCTCCCGGGCATTTCATCAAGGTAATCAAGCTGAACCCGATCACGGGGCAGATTATTTTGTTCATTCGCTCGGTGCCGGGAGCGGCGCTGCAGATGCATTTCCATCCGGGTACTGTCGTGGTTTACACGGTGCAGGGTGCATGGACTTACGATGAGGGATGGGTTTCGGAGGCGGGCGACGTGGTTTTTGAAGTGGCGGGCTCGACGCATTCACCGCGCATGGTGGGCAAGGAGGATACGATCGTATTTGCGGTGATCGAAGGGGCGCTGGATTTCGTGGATGCCGCGGGTAATACCATCGCTACCGAAAACTGGCAGACTTTTCTGAAGCGCTATCACGATTACTGCGCGGAGAAGGGTTTGACTCCCGTGGACATCACGAAATTCTAGGGGCGCGAACGTTAATTTGAATTCGAGTTCGAGGTGTCGTCGCTGCTCGCCGGAGCGGCCTTGCCAAGTTCGGCTTCCAGGTCGTCTATCTTCTTTTGCTGATCGTCCATTTCTTGCTGCTTGGCGGCGATCTGATCCTGTTCGGCTTTCAGTTTGACCGCGCCATCCGTATCAGTTTGGTAATCCGGCTTTCCGTAGTACATCTGAGAGTCGAGCGTATTGGTGCGTTCGAGAAGATCGAGATCGGTCTTGATGGTGGCCAATTTATCCTTGGCGTCGGAGATTTGGGATTTCAGGGCGCCGCTGCCTTCTGTTTTCGCTGGAGCGGCATTCGCGGAGTTGTCCGCGGGTGCGGCGGCGCCGGGGGCAGAATTATCGGCATCGGCGGTTGCAGGCGCTTCACCCACAACGCTGATTTGACCGCTGGCCTTGGGAACTGTGTCGTTGTCCCAAACGTGCGCCGGCGTGGCCTGATCCTTTTTGGCGTCGCGAGCACGCTTGGCGGCTTCGGCCAGAGTCGTCGATGCGGTTGAAGACTGCGCGTCCTGCTGGGGAGGAGGCGGTGGCGTTTGCGACTGGCCCGCTGCAAAACCCACCGGCAAAATCAGCAGAATTCCGAGGCTCCAAGGCGCGATTTTCATATGCTTCTCCGGGCAGCAGTTTCCTGGGTTCAATTCTAGCCGCGCGGCTGCGCGAGAGGCAATCGGCATAGCGGCCCGCGACCAAAGAGGCACCCTGTACTAAGCGGCAGGTCGTCGGGATCAGGCTGCAGTAGGCTGCTTGCGCGCCTTGGGTCCGCCAAGTCATACTCGACCGTAGTTTCTTGTGGCATGTCTGCGACTACTAAAATTCTGGGAGCGCCGATGCCGCCTCGCGCAGTCGTGGTCATGGTTTTGTTGTCGGTACAGTTTGTGGCGTTTGGTCCCGGTGCAAAAGGCGCGGCGCGAACGCATGTACTGGCGGCGGACATCGCCGCTGAACAAGCCGGCGAAGCGGCTTCGAGCTCTGTTCAAACCTCCGCGCCCTCGGCTGCCGCCGCACCGGCGGAAACGGCGGAAAAGAAAGTAACGGAGTACACGCTGCCTCCAGACTTGTATCGCAAAGCGCGGGACCTGGGACGATTTCGCTTCCGGTTCGCGCTGATTGATTTTTTTTACGGCATTTTTGTGCTGTGGGTGATTCTGCGCTGGGGATTCGGGCCGAAATTCCGCGATTGGGCGGAGAGCGCGTCGCGAAATCGCTTCGTGCAGGCGGCGATATTTGCACCGCTGCTGATTTTGACGATGGATATTCTCGGTTTGCCGTCGGATCTCTACCAGAATTCGGTGGACAGGAAGTACGGGCTGAGCGTGCAGAGTTGGGGCTCGTGGTTCTGGGACTGGACCAAGGGTCAATTTCTGGCAGTGGTGCTGGGGATCGTGCTGGTGTCTATCTTGTATGCGGTGATTCGCAGCAGCCCACGGCGATGGTGGTTTTATTTCTGGCTGGTGTCGTTGCCCATCGCCGTGATTCTGGTGTTTCTGCAGCCGCTGATCGTGGATCCGATGTTCCATAAATTCGAGCCGTTGCAGGAAAAGGATCCGGCGCTCACGGTTAGCCTGGAAAAAATGGTGCAGCGCGCGGGGGAAAATATTCCCCCGGAGCGGATGTTCTGGATGGGCGCGGGAGAAAAAACCACGGAGCTGAACGCGTACGTGACCGGGATTGGCGCGTCGAAACGAATCGTGGTGTGGGACAACACCATCGCCAAGATGAACACGCCGCAAATCGTGTATGTGGCCGGGCACGAGATGGGGCACTACGTTCTGGGACATATCTGGAAAGGATTGATCTTCGCGGCGGTGTTTCTGTTTGTGCTTTTCTATCTGGGATTTCGAACGATTGGATGGTTTCTGCAGCGCTGGGGAAAAGATTGGGGCATCCGCGGCGTGGACGATTTGGCGTCGTTGCCGGCGTTGCTTTTGCTGCTCTCCGTTTTTTCGTTTGTGGCCAGTCCGATTAGTAGCGCGGTCAGCCGACATTTCGAGCATCAGGCCGATCAGTATGGATTGGAAGTGACGCATGGACTGACGCCGGATTCCGCGCAAGTGGCGGCGCAATCGTTTCAGATTCTTGGCGAGGTGGATTTATCGGACCCGGAGCCGAACCCCCTGGATGTGTTCATGTTTTATTCGCATCCGACGATTCCGGACCGGATTCGGTTTGCGTTGAGTTATGACCCCTGGGCGAAGGGTGAGCCGGGGGAATTTGTGAAGTAGGTGCGACGAGTGCCGAATGGCTTGGCGAATCACTGCGTCGTGGCGCGGCTCGCGAGGCGAGCCTCACTTCAAAAAGAGGCGGCGGCAAGCCGCCGCACTCTGCGATGGAGCTTTATTGGCGACTGTGGAAGGTCATGCGGATTCCATGCTTGGCGCGCAGCGTTACGAGCGGTTCTGGGATTACGGGATGGCCGGGGACCAGCTTGAAACTGTGTTTTTGCGCGATGGTGGCAAGCACCAGCGCGGATTCCAGCAGCGCGAAACCTTGTCCGATGCAGCGGCGCGGGCCGTCGCCGAACGGAAAATAAGCGCCTGCGGGCAGGCGATTCTCGAGGCCGTCGAGCCAGCGCTCGGGGCGGAAGGCCTCGGGATCGTCGAAATAGCGCGGGTCGCGATGCGTCACCCACTGCGCCATGATCATCGTGGTATCGGCGGGGAAGTCGTAACCGCCGATGGTGCACGGGGCGATGGAAGTCCGCGCGACGATATACGCGGCCGGATAGAGCCGCAGCGTTTCATTAATCACCGCGCGCAAATAGGGCAGACGCTCGAGGTCGGCAATCTGCGGCGCGCGGCCAGCCAATAGACCGTGCAATTCTTCATGCAGACATGCTTCGGCCGCGGGATTTTCGCTCAGCATGTACCAAGCCCAGGAAAGCGTGAGGGCCGTGGTCTCGTGGCCGGCCAAAAATAGCGTCATGGATTCGTCGCGAAGCTGTTTGGGCGTCATCTGCGTGCCGTCTTCGTCCATAGCGCTCATTAGCATCGCCAAGAGATCGTGGTGATGGTTCGAGCTGCCCGATTCCTGGCGCGCGTTGATGATTCCGTAGACCAGCGAATCGAGGAATTGCGTTTCACGGGCGGCGCGGCGGTTCGCTGGTGTGGGCCAATTCTCGGGGATCTTGATGGGCGAGCGCGCTTTGCGCAGCGAATAGCGCATGAGGAAGCCGAGCGAGTCGCCGACCTGTTCTGCTTTGGCCTGTAGCGTGGAGCCGAAAAGCGTGCGTACGGCGATATCGAGCGTCATGGCCATCATTTCCTGGGTGATGTCGCGGACGTCCTTGTCGCGCCACTGGCGCATGCGCAGTTCCGCGCACTCAATCATCGTGGCGCCATACTCATTCACGCGGCTACGATGAAACGCCGGCTGCGCAAGGCGCCGCTGTCGGCGCCAGAAATCGCCCTCGCTGATCAGCAAGCCTTGTCCGAGCAGGCGTTGAGTGACGTCCTTGGTGAGTTTGCTTTTGTGGAATTTTGCCTGTTGAAAGATGCAAACCTGCTCGATGTAATCGGGATGATTCAGGAAAATGCGGTGCTGATTGAACACCGGCACGCAAACGATATCGCCATACTCGCGCGCCAGTCGGCGCAGAGTTCCCAGGGAATCTCGCAGAAACTGAAATGCCAGGCCGAATAGCGGCAGACCTTTGGGGCCGGGCGGAAGTTTCTGGCCGTTCGCAGACATAAGCGCATGCGCCGGTCCAGGCCGCACGGCGGCGAAAGGACTGGGCGCGAGTTCTCCTGATTTGTATTACGCTCTACCACCTTACTTTAGTTCGCAAACGTTTGCAGCTTTGGAACCTTGCGGCGAATCCAATCGTGGAGATGCCGGACAGGCTTCTTGTGAGTGGGGTGGTTATGGTTCAATATGACCCCGGATTTAGAGGCAAGCGCAAAGGGGATTCCGTGGAAGTCGAGCAACCAGATTGGCTCCAGCAAATTGAGGGCATTCTTGAGAGCCTGAACGAAGGGGTACTCATCTCCGATGATTGCGGGAACGTAATTTTCACGAATTCCAATTTTCAAGAGATGACCGGAATACCGCGCAGCGAGCTCTTTGGAATGGACTCGTACAAATTCTATACCAAGGAAGAAGCCGAATTCATCGAGCAGCAAAAGGAACTAGGCCGGCGACAGGGCCGCAATCGGTTTGAGTTCGTCCTGCCGCGGGGCGACGGCGGCCGGTTGCCGGTGATTATCAGCGCGAAACTGATCGAGGACCCCGACGGCCGCCAGTATACGATTGTCTCGTTTACCGATATTTCCGACCTCAAGAACGCCGAATACGAGTTGCGTGACCTCAACAGGAAGCTCGAAGAGCGCCACAGGGAGATTCAAGAAGACCTGACACTCGCCGCGCGCGTACAGCAGAGCCTGGCGCCCAAATCACTGGTGTGGGGTAACGTGCAGGTGCAGACCTTTTACCACCCGGTGCGTACAATCGGCGGAGATTTCGGCCTGGTGAATTCGCTCGATGACGACCATCTGAATTTGCTCGTCTGCGACGTTTCCGGGCACGGCATCGGGTCAGCGCTGGTGGCTAACCGGATTTACACCGAAATGATGACGCAATTGCGCGCGGGAGCGAACCTGGGAAACATGTTTCGCGGGCTCAATCAGTTCGTCATGCAGAATATCGGCAGCTCGGTTTTCTTTTTTACGGTGGCGGCCGCGCGAATTGACCGTGCGGCGCGACGCATGATTTTTGCGGGGGCGGGACATCCTCCGGGAATGGTGGCGCGAGCAGGAGAAGAACCGCGGCTGCTGGAATCACGTAGCATGGTTCTCGGGGCGCTGCCGGATGCCGTGGACGAGGAAGCCAGTCTGGACGTGGACCTCGAGCGGGGCGATCGCGTGGTGCTTTATACCGATGGAATCACTGACGTTTTCAATGCCAATGGCGAAATGCTGGGCGTGGAAGGCGTGCAGAGATTTGTGCGCGAAACTTCGTTGCTGCCTTTCGGCGAGATGAAGCAGGGGATACTCGATCGCGTAGCGGAATGGCGTGAAGGCCCGCCTACGGACGATGTTTCCCTGGTGCTGGTCGAGGTGTGTTAGGCGCGGCCGCTTGGAATTCCTGATTCCTGCGCGATTTGTGAGATAACCTTCCTTTCGCGATGTCCGACATTCAGCTGATTTCAGAAATCGCCACGACTCCCAACGAGATTTTTGTGTTTTTTGTGCCGCAGCGAATGCCGCTTTGGTACGGGATCGAGATGGACGCGCATTTTGAAGTGCAGGGCGGAGCGTCGGATTTCGGGGTGTCGCAGAAGGTGCGCATCACGGGCAAATTGCAGCGTTATGACATGGCTTTGACGGCGGTGATTACCGCATATAAGTGGGAACACCTGCTGGAATGGCAGTTTCAGGATTCTTATGGCGTGCGGGGGATGCAACGGTGGGAATTGCACGGCGCGGGTGGTACGACGCGGGTCGTGATGCGCGATAAATATGAGATGCCGGGGATGTTTGGCAGGATTTTCGATCGGGTGGTCACGCGGCGGGCTGTGCGGATGCGTGATCAATCTTGGCTGGAGAAATTGAAGCACCTGGCCGAACGATCGAAGTAAGCCTTTGTAGCGGCGGTCTTCAGACCGCCATCGTTCCGTGCGGCAACATCGATGGCGCACTAAAGTGCGCCGCTACAAATGCTAACCATAACGGCGGTAGGAGTTGGCAACTTCCGATCAGACTCCGACGACCCGCAAGAATTTCTTTTTGCCTACGCGGAGCGACAGCAGGTCGCCGGGATTCAGTGCGATGGCGTGCTTTACGTCTTTGGCGATCTCGCCGTTTACTTCTACCGCTCCCTGTTTGATCAGCCGCTCGGCTTCGCTGCGTGAACTTGCCAGGCCTGCTTCGGTGAGCAGCAGGTGGAGCGGGCGTTTGCCCCAGGCGAGCTTCATTTCGGGCATGTCCGTGGGGGCTTTGCGGTCCCGGTAAACGAGACGAAATTCGTCGGCCGCTTCTCGTGCGGCTGCCTCGCCGTGAAAACCGGCGACGATTGTGTGCGCCATTTGCATCTTGGCGTCCATGGGATGCAGCACACCCATTTTGACTTCTTCGCGCAGACGCACGACCACCGGCGAGCCGAAATCGGTGAGCAATTCGTAGTACGACCACATCAGATCATCCGAGATGGACATCAGCTTGCCGAACATTTGCGCAGGTGGGTCGGTGATACCGACGTAATTGCCGAGGCTCTTCGACATTTTGCGTTCGCCATCGAGCCCCACGAGGATGGGCAGGGTCATGATCGCTTGTGGCGGCAGTCCGTATTCGCGTTGGATTTCGCGGTGCACGAGCAGGTTGAACTTTTGTTCGGTGGCGCCGAGTTCGACGTCTGATTTGAGAGCTACGGCGTCGTAGGCCGTCAACAGCGGGTAGAGCAGCTCGTGCACGGAGATGGGCTGATTGGAATCGAGGCGCGAGCGAAAATCTTCGCGTTCGAGCATGCGCGCGAGGCGGTAGTGCGCGCAGAGCTGCACGACTTCCGTGCTGGTCAGCTTGCCGAGCCACTCGTTGTTGTAGCGCACTTCCGTTTTAGTTTTATCGAGAATTTTGAAAACCTGCTGGAGATACGTTTCCGCGTTCTTTTCCACTTGCTCGCGCTTGAGCGGCGGGCGAGTTTCGGATTGTCCGGTGGGATCGCCAATCATGGCCGAAAAATCACCGATCAAGAAAATGGCAGTGTGGCCCATATCCTGAAATTGTTTTAGCTTGCGGAGCACCACGGTGTGGCCGAGGTGGATGTCCGGCGCGGTGGGGTCCACGCCGAGATAGACGCGTAACGGTTTGCCGGTTTTCGTGGACTGCTCGAGCTTGGCCTTGAGTTCATCCTCGCGGATGATTTCCGCGGCGCCTTTGCGCAAGTATTCGAGCTGTTCTTCGACCGGCTTGAATTTCGCGGAAGCCACTATTTATTCTCCGGAACTTTTTGGGGATCGAGCAGAACGCGGCGGCCCTCGATGCGGTAGCGGCCTTCCAGCACAATGCTAACCGCTTCGGTGTAAATGCGGTGTTCTTCACGCAGGATACGCGCGGCTAAGGTCTCTGGCGTGTCCTGATCTTCTATGGGAACGCAGGCTTGCAACACGATGGGCCCGGCATCCAGATTTTCGTCCACAAAATGCACTGTGCAGCCGGAAAATTTCGCGCCGTGTTCCAGGGCCTGACGCTGCGATTCGAGGCCCGGAAACGCGGGCAGCAGCGACGGATGAATATTCAAGATACGATTCGGAAACGCTGCGACGAAATGCGGCGAAAGCAGCCGCATGTAGCCCGCGAGGCAGACCAAGTCCACATTCTTTTCGCGCAATGCGGCCACGACCAGCTTGTCATAGGCTTCGCGCTCGAGGCCTTTCGACGGGATCACCTGAGCCGGGATGCCGCGCGCGCGGGCCTTTTCGATTCCCGGCGCACCTTCGCGATTGCTCAGCACGATCGCGATTTCAGAATTGGGAATGCGGCCGGAGGCGATGCTATCGGCCAGCGCTTCGAAATTCGAACCGCGGCCTGAAAGCAGCACGCCAATGCGTTTGTTCATAGCTGCCCGAAATTAGCACAGTTCCGGAGGCTCTCCAAACCGAGTACTTACAGCGCGAGCTTGCCGGTGTAGATGATGCGAGGTTTGCCGCGGACGGCGCGTTCGATGCGGCCGATCAGGTAGAATTTTTCGCGTTTGCGCTTCAGTTCAGTTTCGACGCGCGAGACGTGTTTCGCCGGGACGACTAGAATCATGCCCACGCCGAGGTTGAAGGTGTGCAGTAGTTCGTCGCGATCAATTTCGCCGAGTTGCGCGAGATATTTGAAGATGGGCAACACAGGCCAGGAACCAAGATCAATTACCGCCTGAACGTTGCTGGGAAGCGCGCGCGGCAGATTGCCGGTGATGCCGCCGCCGGTAATGTGCGCCATGGAAGTAACCCAGCGGCGCGCGAGGATATTTTTCAGGAGCGGCCAGTAAGCGCGATGCGGCCTGAGCAATTCCGCGCCGATTTTGTTGCTGACTTCCGCGACGTAGGTATCCGGTTTGAGCTTAGCGACTCCGAAAACCAATTTTCGCGCGAGGGAATAGCCGTTGGTGTGCAGGCCGCTGGAAGGCAGGGCGAGCAGCGCGTCGCCGGGACGGACCGCGCCGGGATCGAGGCGCATTTTGCGTTCGACGGCGCCGACTACGAAACCCGCCAGATCGTAATCGCCGGGCGGGTAAAAATCGGGCATCTCGGCGGTTTCGCCGCCGATCAGCGCGCAGCCGGCGTGGCGCGCGGCGCGGCTCATGCCTTCGATCACCTGTTCGACGATGCGCCCGTCAATTTTTCCCATGGCCAGGTAGTCCAAAAAGAAAAGCGGCTGCGCACCCTGGGTGAGAATGTCGTTGATGCAATGATTCAATATGTCCGCGCCCACCGTGGAATGAATCCCCGTGGCGAACGCGATCTTGAGTTTGGTGCCGACGCCATCGGCGCTGGAAACGAGAATGGGATCGCGCCAGCGCTTGCGGTCAAGCTGAAACAGGGCGCCGAATCCCCCGATAGGAGCGAGCACCCCGTGAGTGAACGTGCGACGCGCCATGGCGGCGATGCGCCGCTTGGTTTCGTCGGAAGCCGCGATATTTACTCCAGCATCGGCGTAGCGCATGAACGGAATCTGCTTTCTGAAGGAGGCGAAAAGCTTCCTGAAGCCCCGAGTATCCTGAAATTTAGAACACGTGGAACAAACGCTTCCAGCGAATCTCTCCCGGATGAATGATGCAACTTAAGTATGTCTCAAAGCGCTCGCCGACGTGGCCGGGCTCCCAGACTTCTTCCGGCGCGTCAATGGACATATAGATGAGCACGGGCGTGCCGATGATATTTTCGCGCGGGACGAAGCCCCAGTAGCGGCTGTCGTAGGAATTTTCGCGATTGTCGCCCATCATGAAAAATTGGTTCGCGGGGACGTGATAAGGACCGCGATTTTCCAGCGGATTGGGCGGATCGAGGCGGTAAGGCTCGTTGAGCTTGTTGCCGTCTATGTAAATGACGCCTTGCTTGATGTCAATCGTGTCGCCGGGCAAACCGATGCAGCGCTTGATGAAATCGGGATAACCCTGCTCGGGCAGAGGCGCACGAAACACGATGATCTGCTGGCGTTTCGGTTCGCGCCAGAGCGGGACGTGCCAGGAGGTGAACGGAATTCCCGCGTCGTAGCCAAAGCGGCTGACGATCAAATGATCGCCGATGAGCACCGTGTTTTCCATCGAGCCGCTGGGAATCACGCGGGCCTGGACCAGCGTGCCTTCGATAAAAAGGAAAGCGACAATCACCCAAAACCAGGAGACGACTTCGCGCCAGACTTTATCGCCGGCGGTGGCGGGATGGGCGTGCGTTACTTTTTCCTGCCGTTCGCGGTCGGCGGCTACGGCTTCGTCGACGTCAGCTTTCACGATGAGCCTCCACTTCCAGTTGCACCAGCTCGGTCGGATAGCTGCCGGTGTAGCACGAGGTGCAGAATTTGTGGCCGGTGTCGTCGTTGTCTTCGACAGCGAGGCGCAGACCCTCCAGCGAAACGTAGCCGAGCGAGTCCGCGCCGAGATATTTGCGGATTTCCTCCACGGAATGATTGGCGGCGATCAATTCCTCGCGGCGCGGAGTGTCCACTCCGTAGTAACACGGCGAAATCGTGGGCGGGCAACTGATGCGCACGTGAACTTCGGTGGCGCCCGCGTCGCGCACTAGGCGGACGATTTTGCGGCTGGTAGTGCCGCGCACAATCGAATCATCCACAAGCACGACGCGCTGGCCCTCCAGCATTCGACGGACCGGATTCAGTTTCAGCTTCACGCCGAAATCGCGTATGGCCTGGCTGGGCTCGATGAAGGTGCGGCCGATATAGTGGTTGCGGATCAGCGCCATGCGGAAAGGAATTCCGGAGTCGGCGGAATACCCGATGGCAGCGGGAACACCGGAGTCTGGAACAGGCGTGACGATATCGGCTTCAACCGGATGTTCTTTGGCGAGCAGGCGGCCAAGGCGTTCGCGGGTGCGATTCACCGGCATGCCGAAAACCAGACTATCGGGCCGCGAAAAATAGACGTGCTCGAAGACGCATTGTTGCAGCGGCTTTTCCGGCGCGAAATGGAAAGATTCGACGCCGCTGCGCGAGATGCGGACCATTTCACCGGGTTCGACGTCGCGCACGTATTCGGCGTCGATCAAATCGAACGCGCAGGTTTCGGATGCGGCGACCCAGGAGCCGTCGAGGCGGCCGATGCACAGCGGGCGAAAGCCGCGGGGATCGCGGATGGCGTAAATTTCATCACGGGTGAGCAGCAGCAGCGAATACGCACCTTCGACTTGATTCAGCGCGTCGGCAATCGCGCCGGTGAGATTCCGCGCGCTGCTGCGGGCGATCAGGTGCACGATCACTTCCGTGTCGCTGGTGGTTTGGAAGATCGAGCCGCGATGTTCGAGCTTTTTGCGCAGCTCGATGGCGTTGGTCAGGTTGCCATTGTGTCCGAGCGCTATTTTGCCCTTGTTGCAATCAATCACCACGGGCTGCGCGTTCATCAGCGAAGTGTCGCCGGCTGTCGAATAGCGCGTGTGGCCGATGGCGGCGTCACCAGGAAGGCGCGAAATTACGTCGGGCGTGAAAATTTCCTGCACCAAACCCATTGCTTTGTGGACGTGAAGTTGCGCGCCGTCCGTGGAAGCGATGCCGGCGGATTCCTGGCCGCGATGCTGCAGCGCATAGAGACCGAGGTACGCCATCTTTGCGGCTTCGGAATGGCCGAAGATGCCGAACACGCCACAGTGATCGTGGAAGTGATCATCGCCGATGGTGTGGATTAATGAACTCATGCAGTCTCGATTGCCTTTTGCAGCGAGCCGCTCCAAATATCGTGGAACGAAGCGATAGAGCCTTGTATCACAGGCGAGCCGTTACATTGGATGCGAAAATCGCCGCGCGTGACTGTACCGATGTGCTGCACTTCCACTTTCCATTGTGCCGCAACCTCATTCACGCGAGCAAGCGAAGAGGGCGAGAGGGAGACGATGGCCCGAGCTCCGCGTTCGCCGAAAAGGGCCGATTCCGCGGGCTGATCATGGCTTGAGGGCGCGAGCGTGACCTGCGCTGCGAGTCCATCGGCAGCGAAGCACGATTCGGCGAGCGTGGCGGCGAGGCCGCCGTCGCTGATATCGTGCGCGGAGTGAATGATTTTTTCCGCGGCGAGCTGGACCAGGCAGTCAATCAGGCGCTTTTCCGCGGCGAGATCAATTTCGGGAGGCGCGCCCGCGACGATTCCGTGAATCGTCCTGGCGTATTCGCTGGAGGAAAACTCCTGTGACGCTTCCTTGGCAGCTCGCAGGCCGCCTTCTTCCCGCATTCCATCGAGCAGCAGGATTGCGTCGCCTTCGTTGCGAAAGGCGGCGCCTAGCGCGCAGTCAGCATCTTCGATCAATCCGAGAAGGCCGAGAATCGGCGTGGGAAAAATCGGCTTGCCGAGAGTCTCGTTGTAGAAACTGACGTTGCCGCCGGTAATGGGAGCTTCGAGCGCGCGGCAAGCTTCGGCGATGCCGTCAATCGTTTCGCTGAATTGCCACATCACTTCGGGCTTTTCGGGATTGCCGAAATTCAGGCAATTAGTGGCGGCGACGGGGCGCGCTCCTGTGCAGGCGACGTTGCGCGCGGCTTCGGCGACAGCGTGCATCGCGCCGGCGCGAGGCGCAAGGAAGCACCACCGGCTATTGCCGTCGGTCGAGAGAGCCAGCGCGCGCTTGGTTTCTTTCAATCGCAACACGGCGGCATCGCCCGAGCCGGGGCCGAGGTGCGTATTGGTTTGCACCATCGAGTCGTATTGCTCGGTGATCCAGTATTTCGAGGCGACCGTGGGGGACGCGAGGAGATGACGGAAATTCTCCGTGAGGTCGGCGCCCTGTTTCGCAAACGGTACGAGCGGCGAGTGTGCCGGCGAAGCCGCGCTGTCCGGCTTTGGCGCTGCGATCGGGCGATCGTAGCGCGGGCCTTCTTCGGCAATCGCGTGCGCGGGAATTTCCGCGGCTACCTGGCCGCGGTTCAGGACGCGCAGTTTGCCATCTTCGGTGACTTTGCCAATTTCGACCGCATCGAGGCCCCATCTGTGGAACACGGCGAAAACCTCGCGCTCGCGGCCACGCTCGGCGACCAGCAGCATGCGCTCCTGCGATTCGCTGAGCATGATTTCGTACGGAGTCATGCCGGTCTCGCGCTGGGGCACGCGCGCTAATTCAATCTCGATGCCGAGACCGCCGCGCGAGGCCATTTCAGAGCTCGAGCTGGTGAGACCCGCCGCGCCCATATCCTGAATCGCGACCACCGCGCCGGTGCGCATCGCTTCGAGGCACGCTTCCAAGAGCAACTTTTCCATGAAGGGGTCGCCGACTTGCACGTTGGGGCGCTTCTGCTGCGATTCCTCGCTGAATTCGGCGGAAGCGAGTAGCGATGCGCCGTGAATTCCGTCGCGGCCGGTTTTCGCGCCGACGTAAATCACGGGGTTCCCTGCGCCGCGCGCTTTCGCGAAAAATAATTCATCGCGGCGGCAGATGCCGAGAGCTAGCGCGTTCACCAGCGGATTATTCGAGTAGCACGGCTCGAAGGCGACTTCGCCGCCGACGGTGGGCACGCCAAAACAATTTCCATAGAAACCGATGCCGCGAATCACGCCATCGAGGATGTGGCGATTGCGCGCGATCTCTTCGGCGCTGGCGCCGCCCGCGCCGGGGCCCGGCGTGATGGGTCCGAAGCGCAGTGAATCGAGCACGGCGATCGGCCGCGCGCCCATGGTGAAAATGTCGCGCAGGATGCCGCCGACGCCGGTGGCCGCGCCCTGGAACGGTTCGACGAAGCTGGGATGATTGTGCGATTCGATTTTGAAGACGGCGACCAGGCTGTCGCCGATGTCCACGACTCCTGCATTTTCGCCGGGTCCTTGGACTACGTGCGTGCCGCGCGTGGGCAGGCGTTTGAGGTGAACGCGCGAGGATTTGTAGGAGCAGTGCTCGCTCCACATCACGCTGAAAATGCCCAGCTCGGTGAAATTAGGGTCGCGGCCTAGAATCTTTTGCGTGCGCGCATATTCTTCGGGAGTAAGACCGTGCTCGGCCGCGAGTTGGGGAGTTACCTTGATTTCCGTGTCAATCATTCTTGGGCATTTTTCGGGTGCGGATGAAATTCTGGTTATGCAGGAACGGCCGTCTGCCGGCTGAGGCTCGCGACCACGGAACGGAAAATCACGAGGCCGTCGGCGGAGCCGAGCGGCGATTCCACGGCGCGCTCGGGATGCGGCATCAGGCCGAGGACGTTGCGCTCGCGATTGCAGATGCCGGCGATGGAATGGAGCGAGCCGTTCGGATTGGCCTCGCGGTCATTTTCCGCCGCGTCCGCGCCGTCGGGCTTCACGTAGTGAAAAATGATCTGGCCGTTCTTCTCGAGTTCGGCGAGCGCGGCGGGTTCGCAGAAATAATTTCCTTCGTTGTGCGCGATGGGAATCTTCAGCACTTGTCCCTGGCGCGTGGCGCAGGTGAACGGAGTGTCGGTGGATTCAACGCGGATGTGCACGTGACGGCAGAGATAGCGCAAGCCTTTGTTGCGCATCATGGCGCCGGGAAGAAGTCCGGCCTCGAGCAGAATTTGGAAACCATTGCAGATGCCGAGGACCAGGCCTCCGGAGCGCGCGAAGCGGTCCACGGATTTCATTACAGGAGAAAAGCGCGCGATCGCGCCGGTGCGGAGGTAATCGCCGTAGGCGAAGCCGCCGGGAAGAATGACGACGTCGCAGCCTGCGAGATTTTCGGATTGGTGCCAGATGAATTCGACGGGTTGGTGGATGATGGCGGCGACGGCGTGGTAAGCGTCTTCGTCGCAATTCGAGCCGGGAAACTGCACCACTCCGAATTTCATCGCGGCACGCTCCTGCGTTTGATTTTAGCATAGGCGATAGCGTGGCGCGCGGACGCGGAATGCAGTTGCGGAAGATTGCGACGGTTATCACGGGGGCTGGCAGGCGCGCAATGGAGAGAGCAGTGGCTTGGGTGTTGGGGAGAGGCCAAACCTGCCGAGTGGCGATTGGGAAGCGGCCTACTACTAATAGTGGATAATTTTCTTGACACACTAGAGGCTTCGGCGCAGAATTCCGCACATTAACGGCGCGTTAAGAGCTCTTTACAGCTTTTCTCAGCGCGGGCTGCGCGGCATCAGCATTTCTGCGCGAAAGTTCACGTTTCAGAGCGAGGAGGGGCCATGCAGGAATTTGCCGGCGGCACGGTGCAGTGTTTGAATCCGGAATGCATGGCGCGCGGGAGGTGGCTGCGTCTGAATGATGCGCCGCAGGAGCGCTGCGGCAGTTGTGGAGCGCCGCTGCATACCGTGCGGCCGCCGCTGGCGCCGCATTTTCGGGCGCGCGCGCGTCCCCCGCTGAGGAATTACCGGCCCATGGGCCGCGGGAGGTAGCGCGGCTTAGAAGATTTCAGTTTGTCTGAGGGGTGCGGTGAAAGAAAAGGCCCGAGGTGATCCAGCCGCCTCGGGTCTTTTCGTTTTGAAGCTGCTACGCGATCGCGCGATCAGAAGTAAAGTTTTAAGGCCAACTGGATCAGGCGTGGTCCGCGGTCCGAAATCACCTGAGCAAAGGTCGGACTTAAGTACCC
The DNA here is from genome assembly GCA_963804625.1 of uncultured Acidobacteriota bacterium. Lineage (GTDB taxonomy): Bacteria > Acidobacteriota > Terriglobia > Acidiferrales > UBA7541 > Palsa-295. The sequence continues at coordinate 388,845 of CAWDRJ010000002.1, forward strand.
GCTATTGTCCACACGCAGAAATTGCACATGGTTGAATGCATTGAAGAATTCGGCCCGGAACTCGAGCGACTTGTTTTCCATGAAGCTTGTTCTCTTCACGACAGAGAGATCCCAATTGTTGATGCCCGGACCACGCAAGAAATTGCGCGGCATGTCTCCGTAAGAAAATAGCGGAATTCCCGGTTGATCGCCTGGATCCGCGCACGCTGGATCATCGTAGGGGCACGGGTTGCACACCAGATTCGTCGGATCGAACCAAAAATTTCCCGTTTCGGTCCCCGAACTGGTTCCATTGCACTGGCTGGTAAAGGTTTGGTTCGCATTCCTAGGCTGACGCGTGTAAGGAATTGGTCCGATAACATTCGGACGGTCCAAGGTGTTGTCCTGCTCGCTGGCGTTGGTGTTGGCGTAAACCGTGAAAGGCTGACCCGCCTGAAAAGTGGTAATCGCGTTGAGTTGCCAGCCTTTCGCTACCTTCTCTACAAACGCGCTGTTGGTGTTGCGTGCGAGCGGCAACTCCCAGATTCCGCTGAAAACAAAGCGCTGCGGCACGTCGAAGTCTGCGACTGCGCGGTCGAGCCGGTAATCATAGGGATCGGTGTAAGTGGATGAGCGGGCACGGAAGCCAGACGTGAGGTCAATCGTCTTCGACCAGGTGTATGCGGCGCGGAACGAAATGCCGTGGGACAAGCGTTTGTCCAGAGTGACCTGTAGCTGATGGCTGTTCGACAGGCCATCGCTGAAATTCGTGAATAGCTGTTGAATGCCTGTCGGCAGGCCGGTCGGATCATACGGGTCGGCTGGATTGATGAGACCCCCGGTACAAGCAGCCAGTGGCCGGGCACATTCAGGATTCACGGGCGAATAATTCAAGGCCTGCGCGGAATTCAGGTACGTTTGAAGTTGATATTGCTCGATGGTGACGGACGGGAAGTTTTCTTCCGCCGACGAGATCAGTTTGCGACCGAGGCTACCGACGTAAACAGCCTCCAGCATCATGTCCTTGGTCGCTTGCCATTGAAAACCATAATTGAAGTTTTCTGAATATGGCGTTCGGAAATGGGGATCCGTCGTGTATGCAAAGGGAATTGCCGGGACTTCGAACGTGCCGACAAGCCCGCGCGAAGCAAACGGAAACGGATTGTTATAACCGGTGGCTGTAAAGGGATCGCCGATGGGGTCCACGCCGGGAGCAAATGACGTGGGATAGATATTGGAGACGGCGCCGAACGGCGGCTGTCCGCCGAATTGAAGGTTCAAGGCGCCATCCTCGATATCGTAAAAGATGCCGAAGCCGCCGCGCATAACAAGTTTCGCATTGCCGAACATGTCCCACGCAAAACCAATGCGCGGCGCGAAATTGTTCTTGTCGGGATATACGAGAGCGCGATTCGGCGTGCCGGGATCGCCGGGATAGAGGATGTTCGGAGGGGCGTTGGGAAACACTGTGGATTGCTGCCCAGGGAAGAAACCGAGAATCTCGTTATGATGGTCGTATTGCGGAACGTAATACTCGTAGCGAACGCCGAGGTTGAGAGTCCATCGCGAGGAAACTTTCCAGGTGTCCTGGGCGTAGAATCCGAGCGAACCGGTGCGAATGCCGTACACAGCGTTGGAAAACTGATAGTAGTTATCCCAGAACCCGCCGACGAAGTCCGCTAGAGGGTCGTTTGTGAACGTGACCCCGTAGTTGTCGAAATCGAAGCTCCCGTTGTTATAAAAGTCGTAATCGAAATTCTGGCGGATGCGCGTAATGTCCGCGCCGAATTTCCACTCATGCTTTCCGCGAGTCCACGTAAAATTATCAGCCCACTCAAAAGTGGCTCGATGCAGTTTTGTAGGTCCTTGCGGGGAAGGTCCGGCGGTAAAGCTCGACGCATACATGATCGGAGGCGCGGTGCCTTTGGGATCGTCCGGGTTGACGTTCGTGAAGCCTAAAGCCGAGGGCGAAGTGGTTGTAGTGGGCACACCTTGCAGGGTTGCGAAGCGATTCGCAGCAAATCGGAATTCGTTTAGCTTCCCTCCTGAAAATGTATGGGTCCATGTAAAGGTTCCGATCTGCGTACGGTTGGCGTCGGTGAAGCCGGAGCCGATGGGCAAATCTCCGCCCGTCGAAGCGCCGTTGATAATTTGGAAGGGGTAGTTGTCGCGCTCGTCGTTAATTACGTACACGAAAGACAGCGCATCGCGGGTGGAAAGGTTGTAATCGAAATGCAGAATGCCCTGGTCGTTGTCAATCGCGGCGGTGGGTGATGACACATAACCATTGCCCGGCAGGTTCGCCATCGGAACGAAAGTGTTTATGTATTTCTGCATGATGGGATTGACCAGTGAGCCACCCGCACCGGTACCGCCCTGGCCTGGTGCAGCTAAGTTGTTATATGGGATGTTGTTCCCGGTGTAAGGATTGACGAGTTGTTCGCCGTTTGGATCCGTGCAATTCCCGCCGGAATCATATGAGCCGCAAACCTCGGCGAAGTTTCCGGTCCGTTCCGCGGGGCTTAAGACCGTCAGAATGGGCGAAGTTTGGCCCTCCCGACTGCGCCAGCCCTGATAGGCCGCAAAGAAAAACATCTTGTCTTTCTTCACGGGGCCACCCACCGTGGCGCCGAACACATTTCTCTTGAAAGACTCCTTCGGAACAACGCTGGGAAGAAAGTAGTCCTTGGCGTTGAATAAATTGTTGCGGTTGAATTCAAACAGGTCGCCGTGGAAATCGTTGGTGCCTGATTTCGTGACTTGATTGACGATTCCTCCGGAAGTGCGCCCGTACTGTGCATCATAGTTGTTGGTTAGGATCTTGAATTCTTCAACGGCATCCGGATTAGGGTTCACCACGATGTTGTTCCCGAGAAAATCGGTGTTATTGCCGCCGTCGAGCAGAAAAGTCAAAGATTCCGAGCGCTGTCCGCTCACGGAAAAGGGATTGCCAGAGCCGTCGTCAGGGTCGGGACTAAAAACTCCGGCTTGCAGGAGACCTAGTTGGAGGGTGTCACGATCGGCGAGGGGGAGATCGTTAATCATGCGCTGATCTTCGACTTTGCCGAGCACGGCGCTGGTGGTGTCCACCTGGGCTACGTTGCCGGTGACTTCCACGGTTTGCGCCGATTGGCCGACTTTCAAACTGACGTCGAGGCGGCCATACTGATTGAGTTCGAGAACGATTCCTGCTTGCTCGAACGTCGCGAATCCCGACTTTTCGACTGCGAGTTTGTATTTGCCTACCTGGACGAGATCGAACAAGTAGCTCCCGTCGTTACTACTGGTTGTTCGGCGGGCAATTCCGGTGCCGACATTCGTGAGCGTGACCTTGGCACCCACGACGATCCCGCCAGACTGGTCGGTGACTGTGCCGCGCAGAGAGGCGTTGGTTTGGCCCCAGGCATCGCCGGCGAGAGCAGCAAAACTTGCGAGAAGCAATATTGCAAAGAAAAATCCGCGAAGCACGTGACGAAGCTTCACACCCCACCTCCCTGTGACGCGGGCGTGCCCGGAACATGCTGGCCGTGAGATGGCTGGCACCGCGGAGGTAGAAAAATGAACGGGCGGCGGTTCGCCCCAGACTATGACCGTGTTGTTGCCCCAGCCAACACGACCCCGATGGTGTCTCTATAGAACCGCGCGAAAGGGAAGTCAAGAACGAATCGCTTATGGAACGTATCAAACCTATTGGAGTGAATGACTTGGAGTCAATAAACCTAGATACCTAGGCGTGGGCGGCGAGGCCTGAAAAAGGGGAGCGGCCGGTGGGGGTGCCGGCCGCTCGTGGGCATGGGGGTGATGGAGGTGCAGACATTCGAGGCGGCTTGCGCGGCCCCGAACACATTGTGAGTGTGCCGTTAGGCGGCGGAGGCGTCGATAGGCCGCTCGGTTCATTTAGTGCCAGTACGAAGGGCCTACAAAAGCATTTCGCGGCATTTTCGCTGAACGGCACGCGCACGCCAAGGCGAAGGGTGATCAGAATGGTGCAGTAGGTTCGCCTTGCGCCAAGATCCGGCTTTAATTGAATGAGGCGGCAGGCGGTGGTAGGCTCGCGTTAGCAGGACCTTCACCGCGCGCGTGATGCGCGACGAACTGCCCGGCCACGTCATGGGCGCAATCGGAACAAAACTCGATCGCAAGCCGGCTGTGCAAACGCAAGCCATGGCATCGGTGCGCCAGCTTCTGGTGGAATTGGGAAGCGCGCGCGGCATGGAAGAGTTCAGGGCCCGCGGCGTGCACGCGCATCTCGAACGCGAATTGGGACTGGGCAGCCTGGAGCGCGTGGAATTGATGTTGCGACTGGGCGATGCTTGCGGCGTGCGCCTGCCGGATAGCGTGGTGGCGGAAGCGAACACCGTGCAGGATCTGATCGATGCGATACTACGGGAAGAAAATCGCGCCTCCGGAAACGGCGCGAGCGCTTCCGTCCCCGCTGCGGTGGCGGATGCGCCGGTGGCTACTTCGCCTGCGATTCGCCCGGACATCGAGCAGCAGATTCGCGCTGCCGAAACGTTGACCGAAGTGCTGCGCCTGCGCGGAGTGGCCGAACCGGATCGAGTCCACATACAGATCTACGAAGAAGACGAACAACTGCGCACGATTACGTTTGGCGAGCTGTACGAGCGAGCGTCGGCCGTCGCGGTGGAGCTGCGAGAGCGTGGGCTGGAGCCCGGCGAGACGGTGGCCATCATGCTGCCGACGTGCGCAGATTTCTTCTTTACGTTTGCAGGCGTCTTGTTCGCCGGCGGAATTCCCGTGCCGATTTATCCGCCGTTCCGCGCGGACCGCATCGCGGAATACGCCACGCGCCAGTCGAATATTTTGCGTAATGCCGAGGCGCGATTTCTGATCACGTGGCGGCAGGCTGAAAATCTGGCGAAGCTGCTGCAGCCGCGCGTCCCGACTTTGCGCGAGGTGCTGAACGTGCAGAAAATTCGCGCCGCGGCTGGGACTCGCTCCGCAGCGACGGATGGGAAGGAGCCGTCGGAAGCCGCGAAGCAATGGCGCGCGGTGGAACATTTGTCGCACCACGCGCGTGGCGACGAGATCGCGTTTTTGCAATATACCTCGGGCTCGACGGGCGATCCGAAAGGCGTGGTGTTGACGCACGCAAATTTGCTGGCAAATATCCACTCGATCATTTCCGGCCTTCACGTGCAGGCCAGCGACGTGTGCGTATCGTGGCTGCCGCTTTATCACGACATGGGATTGATCGGTGCGTGGTTCGTGCCGATTTTCACGGGCGTACGGTTGGTGGTGATGTCGCCGCTGGCATTCCTTAGCCGGCCGGAACGGTGGCTGCGCGCGATCCAGCGGCATCGCGCAACGATCAGTCCGGCACCCAATTTTGCATATGAATTGTGCGTGCGAAAAATCGCGGACAAGGATTTGCAGGGTTTGGATTTGAGTTCGTGGCGAGCGGCAATCAACGGCGCGGAACCGGTGCGCGCCGAAACTCTAGAAAGGTTCGCGACACGCTTCGCCGCTTACGGTTTTCGACGCGATGCGCTGATGCCGGTGTACGGCCTGGCGGAAGGCTCGCTGGCCGTTTCCGTTCCGCGGATGGGCGCTGGTTACAAAGTGGATCGGATTGATCGGGCGCAGTTCGAATCCGAAGGGCGCGCTGTGCGCGTGAACGCTGCTAGCGGCGAGGCGACGGCTTTGGAATTCGTCAATGCGGGCAAGCCTTTGCCGTCGGTGGAAGTGCGCATCGTGGACGGAGATGGCCGCGAATTAGGTGAGCGGCGGCAAGGACGATTGTGGTTCCGAGGCCCCGCAGCAACTAGCGGTTACTATCACAATGAGGCCGCCACGCGCGAACTGATGCGCGAAGAAAACTGGCTGGATTCCGGCGATCTGGCGTATGGGGCAGACGGAGACCTATACATTACCGGCCGCGCGAAAGACATGATCATCAAGGCCGGCCGGAATATTTATCCGCACGAAGTGGAGGAAATTGCGGGACGCGTGAAGGGCGTCCGCACCGGTTGCGTGGTGGCGTTTGGCGCGCCGGATGAGCGTACGGGTACGGAGAGGCTGGTGGTGGCGGCGGAAATCCGTGAGGCCGGGAGCGCAAAACAAATCGAGAGCGAGATTTCGAGCGCCGTGACGGATGCGATGGGAATACCGCCGGACGTGATTGCGCTGCTGCCTCCGCAATCCATTCCGAAAACGTCGAGCGGGAAATTGCGGCGGAGCGAGACGCGGCGGCTATTTCTGGAAGGAAAGCTCGGCAAGAAGCAACAAGCTCCCTGGTTGCAGATTGCGAACCTCGCGGCGCGAGGCGCGGTGCCGCGCGCTTGGCACTGGCTGCAAGCAGGCGCGAAAAGTTCGCTTGAATTCTTGTATGGCGTGTGTGCGGTCGTGGCCTTTTCGGCGGTTTTGATTCCGCTGTGGGCGGTGGTGGGATTAACGCGCGACAGAAAGCGTGCCGCGCGTTTTGCGCGTACCGGGGCGCGCATGATGCTGGCCGCGGCCCGCGTTCCAGTGGATGTCGAAGGCGGCGAAATTCTGGCTGAACGCGCAAAGAGCGGTCCGTGGATTTTCGCGCCGAACCATTCCAGCTATCTGGATATTCTGGTGATTCTGGGATTTCTTCCGCCGGAGGTTCGTTTCGTTTCCAAGGGCGAAATCCGCGAAATGCCCTTCATCAGCACAATCGCGAAACGAAGTGGCCAGTTTGCGTTCAATCGCGCCGATCCCCACGCGCGAATTCGGCAGGCCGAGGAAGTGAATGCCGCGCTGAAAAACGGCGAGTCGGTGGTGATTTTTCCGGAAGGCACGTTCACGCAAATGGCCGGGATACGTCCATTTCAGCTGGGCGCTTTCAAGGCGGCGGTGGACACGCAGCGGCCGATCTGTCCTGTCTCTGTGCGCGGCGCGCGACAAATCCTGCGCGACAAGACGATCCTGCCTCGTCCCGGACGCGTGATCGTCACTTTTAGCACGCCGATAATGGCCGACCCGGCGGCGGGGAGCGATTGGCATGAAATCGTCCGCTTGCGGGACGCGACCCGCGAAGCCATCGCGCGCAACTCCGGCGAATCCCTCATTTAATCTCGGATTTTCGGTAACCCGTGCGCTGCGAATAGCATCTAAACCAACTCCAGCCCGCCGTGCTTCGCTGACCGCCCAGGGTCTCGAGGCGCCGTAAAAAATACGAGGCGGAATCATCCGGACTACCGCGGTCAAATCCCATAAAATATTTTAAGGAGAAATTTTAATGATACGAAGGTTCATCCTATTACTTAGCCTGGTATTTTTGGTCTCATTGACGGTGGGAACGCGCGCCAATGCGCAAGATACGGGCGATAAGGTAGAAGTTTATGGTGGCTACTCCTACTTCCATCTGGAGAACGCTCCCGGGACCAGCAATCTGAACGGATGGATTCTCTCGGGCCAGTACAAATTCAATTCGTGGTTGGGCGGAGTGGGGGAATTCACGGGTGATTACGGTGGCAGCCAATCCGTGAACACTTTCCTGTTTGGTCCGCAGGTTTCCTTTCCGGCGCGCATCTCGCCATTCGCGCACGTGCTGATCGGCGGAGCGCATTACAGCGCGCCGGGGTATGGTGACACGTCGTTTGCCGCGGAACTCGGCGGCGGATTCGACGCGAAAATTGCGCCGGCATTTTCCTGGCGGATTTTCGAGGGCGATTACGTGATCACCCGCTTCGGATCAGCCACCCAGAACAACGCAAAATTTTCGACCGGAATCATATTTCGATTCTAAGAGTTGGCTTTTGTGGTGCAAGCGGGGCGGAGTGTACTCCGCCCCTTTTTTTATTGCTGATTGAGAACGAAGTTTACGGTGATGAGAGTTTCGACTTCGACGGCTTCACCGTTCAAGCGAGTTGGACGATACCGCCACTCGCGCACGGCAGCGATGGCGGATTGAGCGAGAAGTGGATTGCCGCTGATCACGTCTACCTGGCGGATGCTGCCATCAGCCGCGATGATCGCGCGCAGGCGAACCGTGCCGGCGAGATGAATCGCTCGCGCGATGGCCGGATATGCCGGCTGCACTTTGTGGATGAGCGATGCCTCCATCACCCCTTCGCTCATATGCAGCGGCGCTGGATGCGCCGGTGGACCAGGCTTGCGAATGTCGATCGGCGGCTTTCCATCGTTGAAACCGCCAGGAACTACTGAGCTGAATCCCGGGGGCCCATTGGCATCGCCGTCGCCGATGCCAGGCGCGATATCGATCCCCGCATTGGGGTCGTCGCTTGCCGCACGAACATTATTGGGAATGACTGGCGGAGGACACATAAGGCAGAAGAGCGGTCGTTTTGTAGCGTTCGCCGGTGGATGCGCGCTCGAGGCCGCGTGCCGCTCAACAGAGTCGCCTCCTCCGTGATATGGCGGCGCAGGTGTGACGATGAAGCGGCCGGTTAGAACTCCCGGCGTGATGAGCGGCCATAAGAGCATCGCGCCGATCAGCGCAGCTTCGAAGACGATGGATGCGACGAGAGCTTTCTGCCGCAATTTTCTGGCGCGGTTGCGAGCTTCCGCGTCATTTTCCAACATGCAACTCGACAATCTTCCCAGATCGCCCACGGACACACCTCCGCAGCAAGATTTGAACACGCAGAAATTTCGCTAGCGGCGCGCCGAGGGAGGGATGGCCGACATCATTCAGCAGTCGCGGGAGCAGCGGCTGGGCGGCGTCGCGTCGTGCTATGGAGTTCGCGCGATCTCTGAGGTGATAGACACCGCCACCGTCGAGTTGTTCCCGCGGGCCAGGTTTCGCCAGTACGACGAGGCGTTCGGCCCGCGCAACACATTGAAAGCGCGGCAAATAGAATGTTTACAATATTTCGGCATTGAAAATGCATCATTTTGAATCAGTCATGCGTCTAACGTTCCATAACCTCGATAATAGTCAGCGCGTTTTTCGGGGACTGGAAGGTGGCGATTATGAGCCGAGACTCTTTGGAAACAGTAGGCGTTCGATATACCGGCTGGGCTGCGTTGAATCGTGATCCGCTCGAGGACCGCGTGGAATTCACGTGTCCGCAGTGCGGAACGAAGGGAACGAAAGCGGCGCGCAGGCCGCGTGCAGCGTATCACTTCACCGATGGCTTCGTGCAGGACCTGGAAGGCGAAGGAACGACCTGCCGCGGATGCAAGCACTCACTGAAGGTGGTGCCGGTGGTGATGCTGCACGACCAGGACGAGAAGCGGCGCTTTCAAGCCGTGTTTGCGCTCGAGCCTTTTTCGAATAACTAAATTCGGGCGGTCGGACGAGCGGCGAGTTACTTTCGGTGAGTGCCCCGAGCGACGTTTGCGCCTGCCGCTGACCGCCTGAAACCAATAAACGGGGGAAGAGCTCTTCAGCTTCTTCCCCCGTTTTCTTTCTACCGCGGGTCTTCGTGCGCGGATTCGCGCGCCTGTGAACTGCTAGCGGCCGCGATAACCGCATTCATAGCGGAGCCGGTTCAATTCGCGGCGTTCGTGCTCCGCTTGCCAGCTGCGGTAGCCATGACGGGCAACCGCGCGATCCAATTCAAACTGCTCGTGATTGATGCGTTGCGCGCAGCGATCGCTCCCATCAGCGGCGCGAACCGTGCCGGCGTTACCGAGGAACGTCAATCCGCCCAATGCGACTGCCAGAAGCAGCCACTTCCTGAGCGTTCTTTGCAACATGGCAAGCCTCCGCGGCAGCCTGGAAGCTGCTGGTGACTTCCCTGCACGACTGCCTGCTGAGGAAACCCGCTGTAACGTGGAAAGTTGTGCGGGCTACGGCCGCATGATATTGGGAATGATCTGGTGGGGATGCGCGGGCTGTTCGCCTTCGGGATCCAGATGCAGATGGTGAGCCTCGAGATCGTGCCGCACGTGCTCGAACGCCTCGTCCACGGAGTCGGCGAATTGCAGCATTTTGTAATCGCGTTCGCTGACCGTACCGGTGCGCACCATGTGACGCCAATTGAGGACTTTGTCCCAGTACTTCCGGCCATAGATCAAGATCAGGTGATGCGATGAAAGTTTGTTGGTCTGCAGCAGCGTGAGCATTTCCCACAGCTCATCCATGGTTCCAAAGCCGCCGGGAAAAACGATCAGCGCTTTGGCCATTTGCGCGAACCACAGCTTGCGCATGAAAAAATAGTGGAAGTAGAAATTCAAATGCGGCGTGATGTAAGGATTTGAGAATTGTTCGTGAGGAAGCTGGATGCTGAGGCCGACGGACTGGCCGCCGGCATCCGCCGCGCCGCGATTGGCGGCTTCCATGATGCCCGGCCCTCCGCCAGAGCAAATGACGAAGCGCCGCGGCTGATTGCCCAGCGTCATGGCCCAGGAGGTGATGCGGTGCGAAAGCTCGCGGGCTTCTTCGTAGTAGCGGGACATTCCCACCAGCGAGCGGCTTGCGGCGATTTTGGCGCGCCACTCGGGCGTGCGCTTGCCGCGGGCGCGGGCTTGCACCTGTTTTAGGTGCGCCAACGCGCGTTCGCGTGATTGTATGCGCGCCGAGCCGAATAACACGATGGTATCGCCCACGTTCGCCTGGCGCAGCCGGTTGAGCGGGTCGAGATATTCCGCCAGGATACGCAGCGGACGCGCCGGCAGGCTCTCCATGAACTCCGGATCTTTGTAAGCCAGCTTCGGCACGGGCAAGTGCCGAGGTTTCTTGCCGGAACGCTTCATCTTTCCACCTCAGTTCTCTTTCGCTTCATTTACGCTCCATCCATTTTAGGAGAAGACGCGCGAAATGCCAGCCGCGGTGTGCAGCGGCAGTACACTGCAAGCAACGCCGGTGTGCGGGCGCGAATCAGATACAGTGAATTACACGCAAACGCGAGGGAGTGTGAAGCGCTTGTTATCGCGCCATTTAATTCGCGACTTGTCTCACGCTGCCTTGGCGCTTGCGCTGGGTATCGTTGCGCTTTGCGCGCCAGCCCCAGCGCGTGCGCAGGAAGCTCCTGCCGGGCCTTTGCGTCCAAACCCGAACGCGAAGTCCGAGCCTATGCCTCCGGCGGAGCAACTCAAGCATGCCATCCGTTCGCGCGTGAACGAGGTGACCGCGCCGGTGACAGTTCGCGACCCCAAGGGCGAGATGGTGTTCGACCTGACGCAGCAGAATTTCCGCGTGTACGACAACGGCGCGGAGCAAAAGATTGACCACTTCGATGTCGGCGGCGATCCCCTTTCCATCGTGGTGGTGATTGAGACAAGCTCGCACATTCTGCCGATGTTTCCTTCGGTGAAGCATGCTGGGATTGTGTTCACTGAGACGGTAATGGCACTGACCTCCGAAGCGGCGGTGATCGGTTACGACTCCACTGTGGATCTGCACCAAAAATTCACCACGGATCCCGATAGCGTGCAGTACGCGATCGAGCATTTACCTTTGGGCGTGAACGATGAGCATCTCTATGACGCGATGGCTAAGGGTATTGCGATGCTCGATGAACGGCCGGCCGTGCGGCGGCGAATCATGGTGGTAGTCGGCGAATCGCACGATACGGGAAGCGAGAATGCGCTGGGGGAAGTGTTGCGGCAGGCGCAGCTTGCGAACGTGACGATCTATTCGATCGGGTTGAGCACGGCGATGGCTGATTTGCGCGCGAAGCCGGATCACATCAATGATTCCCCAGATCTGTTGGCGCTGGCAGTGTGGCTGGTGAAGACCGGCAAGAATGCGCTGGGCACAAATTCGCTGGCGGTGGCGAGCGAAGCGACGGGCGGACTGCATCTGGCCACGATGAAAGATCGTTCGATCGAGAAAGCAGTTGATGAAATCGGCGGCGAGCTGCACGCGCAATATACGATCGGGTATCGCCCGCATGACGCGGATCCCGAGGGCTACCATGAAATCAAAGTGGTGGTGGACCGCCCGAACGTTTCGGTGCGCTCGCGGCCGGGGTATTACATCGCGCCGCCGTCGTAAGGTTGGCGGTTCTATTCGGCGCCGGCGCTGGGGTGCGCGCCTTCCGTATCGAGAAACTGCGCGAGGCTGCCCCCGAAATCCTGTTTCGTGGGCGGCATCGGGAACTTGACACCCTTCGCTTGCATCTGCTCGTAGAATTCTTGCAAATCGCTTACGGTAAATCCGACGTCGTAGGTCCCGGGACGATTCTTTTCGCTCGCCGGATGCAGCGCAAAGGACGTCTCGCCCGTCGCAAACTCACTCCAGCCAGGGGATTCAAATTTCAGCGTTAGGCCCAAAACATCTCGATAGAATTTAACGGCGCGATCCATGTCCGCGACGAATTCAATGATGTATTTCAGTTTCGGCGCCATTGTTTCCTCCTAGCTATTTCTTTTCCGGCTCGGGCGGCGTGACCGCTGCTGCTGCGTCTTCCTCTTCGAGGATAGCCGCGGCGGCTGCGATGCGGTCGCCTTCTTCCAGTCGCAGCAGGCGGACGCCTTGCGTCGAGCGGCCTGCTTCGCGAATCTCGCCGGCATGCACGCGGATTACTTTGCCCTGGCCGGTGATGATCATTACGTCGGAATCTTCACGGACTTGCAGGGCAGCGACCACCGCGCCGTTACGATCCGTGGACTTCAAATTGATCACGCCTTTGCCGCCGCGGGAGGTGACGCGGTATTCGGCGAGCGGCGTGCGCTTCCCGTAGCCCTTCTCGGCGACGGTGAGCATCAGCGAAGTGAGCGAGTCGCGGATCTGATCGCTTTCGAGTTCGTCGAGATTGCGCGTTTCCTTTTTGTATTCCTTCTCGATGATCCCGAAATCTGGCTGCACCGCGTCCATGCTAACGACGAAGTCGCCCTTGGCGAGGTCCATGCCATTCACGCCACCGGCCGCGCGTCCCATGGAGCGGACTTCGGTTTCACGGAACAGAATGGCCTGGCCATCGTGGCTGGCGAGGAAAATCATCTGCATCCCGTCGGTTAGTTTTGCGCCGATCAGTTCGTCGGTGCCATCAAGATTGATGGCAATGATGCCGGACGGGCGCGGATTGGAAAATTCCGCGAGTTCGGTTTTCTTCACCGTGCCGCTCTTGGTTGCCAGGAAGACGTACCGGCCAGTTTCTTCCAGGTTGCGCGCCGGAACGACGGCGGTGAGCTTTTCGTTTTCCTGGAAGCGCACGAGATTGTTGATGGCTTTGCCGCGAGTGGCGGCGGCTGCTTCCGGAATTTCGTATACCTTCAGCCAGTAAATGCGGCCCTTGGACGTGAAAAGCAAAATGTAGCTGTGCGCCGAGGCTACGAAGAAATGCTCGACGAAATCGTCGTCGCGGGTCTTCGCGCCGATGCGGCCCTTGCCGCCGCGCGACTGGTGGCGATAGGTTTCCACCGAGGTGCGCTTGACGTATCCGGCATGGCTGACGGTGATGGCCATTTCCTCGTCTTTGATCAGGTCTTCGAGCTTGATTTCCTCGACGCGGTCCACGATCTGCGTGCGGCGCTCGTCACCATAAGTTTTCAGGATCTCGCGCAGCTCGGCGACGATCACGCCCTTCAATTTTTTCTCGCTGTGCAGGATTTCTTCGAGTTCCTCGATGCGCTGGCGCAGCTGCGCCAGTTCCTTCAGGATTTCGTCGACCGACAGTTGCGTCAGGCGGTGCAACTGCAGTTCGAGGATCGCGTCGATTTGCGCGTAGGTAAGCCCTTCGCCCTCGGCGGGACCGATCAAATCCCCGGTCAGCGCGACGATGCCGTATTTCTTCCGATCGACCTTGATGCCTTCGACGGTGCGTTCTTTGCCGCCGACCATCACCCTAATATCTTTGTTCGAAAAGAAATCGTGCAAATTCTGGCGGGCATTCGCGCGGCTGGCGGACCCGCGGATGATCTTGATCACCTCGTCGATATTGTCGAGCGCGATGCGGTAGCCGATCAGGATGTGCTCGCGCTCGCGGGCTTTGCGCAGCTCGTAGGCGGTGCGCCGGCGCACGACGTCCACGCGGTGCTCGATGAATAGGCGCAGCAATTCGAGAAGGCCGAGTTCGCGGGGCTGCCCCGCGACGATCGCCAGCAGAATCATGCTGAACGATTCCTGCATCTGGGTCATCTTGAACAATTTGTTCAGGATGATTTGCGGCTCTTCGTCGCGCTTCACTTCGATGACGATGCGCATGCCGTCGCGGTCGCTTTCGTCGCGAATATCGGCAATGCCATCAATCTTTTTGTTCTGGATCAGACCCGCGATGTTTTCGATCAGGCGCGCCTTGTTCACTTGATACGGCAGCTCCGTGATGACGATATCCTGGCGGTCCTTGCCGCGCTGTTCGATGGCGGCTTTAGCGCGTACCTGAAACGACCCGCGGCCGGTTTTATAGGCCTGCTCGATGCCTTCGCGGCCGTAGATGTATCCAGCGGTTGGAAAATCGGGGCCGGGGATGAGTTTCATTATTTTTTTGAGATTGGCGTCCGGCTCTTCGACCAGCAGGATGGCGGCTTCGACGACTTCTTTCAAATTGTGCGGCGGAATGTTGGTGGCCATGCCGACCGCGATGCCGGAAGACCCGTTGACCAGCAAATTCGGAATACGCGTGGGAAGAACGACGGGCTCGTGTTCGCTTTCATCGAAGTTCGGAACGAAATCAACAGTTTCCTTCTCGATGTCCGCGAGCATTTCTTCCGCGATTTTCGAGAGGCGCGCTTCGGTGTAACGCATCGCAGCCGGCGGATCGCCGTCGACCGAGCCGAAATTGCCCTGGCCGTCCACGAGCGGGTAGCGCATGTTGAATTCCTGCGCCAGGCGCACGAGCGCGTCGTAGACAGGCGTGTCACCATGCGGATGGAACTTGCCGAGAACTTCGCCGACGATCTTGGCGCATTTGCGATAGGCCTTCGTGGAAGTGAGGCCGAGCTCGTACATGCCGAAAAGAATGCGGCGGTGCACGGGCTTGAGGCCGTCGCGCACGTCCGGCAGCGCGCGCCCGATGATCACGCTCATCGAGTAATCGAGGTACGACTTCTTCATCTCCGATTCGATATCTACCGGAGTAGTGATGGACTTATCGAGTTCTTCGGCCACTTAGAATTCTCCGTGTGTTGGTGAGTGGTGATTGCTGCTCGGTGATTCGTAACCCATCATTCGTCGTTTGCGCCATGTTGCATGTGTCGCAAAGACGGCGGCCTGAAAGCAGCCGCTACAAAACCTTCGCCTAAACTTTCATTCCTGCGCGCTCGAGCACGTAAGCCTTGACCGTTTCAAAGGCGGTGGCGTTATTCGAAAAGCGCTGCGGGCCGAAGTGCGCTTCGAGTTCACGCATCAGCGCGTCGCACTGCGCGATGGTGGCGCACTCAAATGCCACGCCCTGCTCGTTGTTCGGCGCATCGGTGGGCGTGGCGCGGAAGTCTGAACAGCTCATGCCACGCAAACCCGGCAAAATCTTCCAAACCAGTTGGTAGACCATACTCCACTCATCATGGAACTTCAGGGGCTAAAGCCCGCTATTCATCGCCACGGTTATGTCGCGGCTAAAGCCGCGACCCACAAAGATTCTCGTCGCTCGTGACGCTTGCAAAATCAATCGAAACGGCCGATTAAATGTCCAGGTTGACCACGTCGAGCGCGTTTTCTTCTATGAATTTGCGGCGTTCTTCCACGTTTTCGCCCATGAGCGTGGAGAAGATTGTTTCCGCGGCCACCGCGTCTTCCAGGCGAACTTTCAGCAGGGTGCGGGCCTCGGCGTTCATGGTGGTGTTCCACAACTGCTCGGGATTCATTTCGCCCAAGCCCTTGAAGCGCGTGATGGTGAATTCTTTTTTGGCGTCTTCAAGGACGTAATTCAACACGCCGAGCGAATCTTCCTTCACCACTTTGTCGCCATTGTGCGCGATGGTGAATGGACCACGATTATTTTCGGCGATCGCAGCTGCCAAGGTGCGCAGGCGCTTATATTCCGGCGTGGCCGCGAGAGCCCAATTGATGCGCCGCTCGCCGCCATTTTTCAGCAGCAGCTCGTGCAGGCTGTGCTCTTCGTCGAAGATAAATTTGGTTTCGAGTTCGAGCTTCTCTTTTTCGATGGCCTTCACCAACTCCTGCAATTTCTTTTTGTCGGCGAAGTCGGTTTTCTTGTCGAGTTCGGCATCGGCGAGCAATTCAACGAGTTTGGGTTCGCGCAGGCGGCGCCCGAGCTTCGCAGCCACTTGATCGTATTCCTGAATATTCAGAAGGAAAGTGGTGAGATCGCCGCCTTCGAGTGATTTGCCGTTTTTGCCCTTTACGGAGTGTTCTTCGGTGGCGCGCTTCATCAACTCGCGCGCGAATTCACGCTCGTCGCGGATGTAGCGGTCCATCTTGCCGCGCTTCACGCGGTAGAGCGGCGGCTGGGCGATGTAAATGTGTCCCTTCTCGATCAGCTCGCGCATATGGCGGAAGAAAAACGTGAGCAGCAACGTGCGGATGTGGCTGCCATCCACGTCCGCGTCGGTCATCAGAATCACTTTGTGGTAGCGCAGCTTATTGGCGTCGAAATCGTCCTTGCCGATGCCGGTGCCGAGCGCGGTGATGATGGCGCGGATTTCTTCGTGGCCCAGCATTTTGTCGTAGCGGGCTTTTTCGACATTGAGGATTTTGCCCTTGAGCGGCAGGATGGCCTGGTAGCGGCGGTCGCGGCCGCCCTTGGCTGAGCCGCCGGCGGATTCGCCTTCGACCAGGAACAATTCGCAGCGCGCCGGATCGCGTTCCTGGCAATCAGCGAGCTTGCCGGGCAATCCGCTGGAATCGAGCGCCGATTTGCGGCGGGTAAGCTCGCGAGCCTTGCGCGCGGCTTCGCGGGCGCGGGCGGCGTCAATGCACTTGCCGATAATTTTTCGCGCGATGGAAGAATGCTTATCGAAATATTCGCCGAGCTTTTCATTCACCATCTGCTCGACGACGCCTTTGATGTCGCTATTGAGCTTGCCCTTGGTTTGCCCTTCGAATTGGGGCTGTGGCAGTTTCACGGAAACGACGGCGACCAGGCCCTCGCGAACGTCGTCACCATTGATCGTCACTTCGTCCTTCTGCTCTTTGAGCATGCCGAAGGAATTGGCGTAGTAATTGATGGTACGGGTGAGCGACGAGCGGAAACCGGAAAGGTGCGTGCCGCCGTCCACGGTATTGATCGTGTTGGCGAAGGCAAAAACATTTTCCGCGTAACTGTCGTTGTATTGCAGCGCGATTTCCACTTCCACCTGATCGCGCTTGCCTTCGATGTAGATGGGCGAATCGTGCAGCACGCCCTTGCCCTTGTTGAGGTGCTTCACGAATTCGGCGATGCCGCCGGTGAAGCGAAATTCGGTTTTCTTGCCGCTGCGCTCGTCGTCGAGCGTGATCTTCAGGCCTTTATTGAGGAAGGCGAGTTCGCGCAGCCGCTGCGCGAGCGTGTCATAGCTGTAGGTAGCCTTCGCGAAAATTTCTGGATCGGCGTGAAATGTGATTTTTGTTCCGGTCTTGCGCGTCTTGCCGGAGGGCTTGAGCTTGGAAGTGGGAATACCCTTCTCGTAGGACTGTTCCCAAACTTCGCCATCGCGCCAGATTTCGAGGTCGAGCCAGTCGGAGAGCGCATTGACGACCGAGACGCCGACGCCGTGCAAGCCGCCGGACACTTTGTAGGTGTCGCTATCGAATTTTCCGCCGGCGTGCAGCACCGTCATCACGACTTCGGCGGCGGGCTTTTTTTCCGTCGCGTGCATGTCCACGGGAATGCCGCGGCCGTTGTCTATGACGGTGACGCTGTCGTCTTCGTGCACGGAGACATTTATTTCATCGCAGAAGCCGGCCATGGCTTCGTCCACGGAGTTGTCCACAACTTCCCAGACCAGATGATGCAAGCCCATTTCACCGGTGGAACCGATGTACATCGCGGGGCGTTTGCGGACTGCTTCTAGACCGCCGAGAACTTTAATGGAAGTAGCGTCGTACTTGTGCCCGCCTGCCGGCGCGGCAGGCCCGCCGGCTTTTCCAGCCGCAGCATCTTTTTCAGCCATGGGTCGTGCGTCTCCTCAGTGCAGTGCGATGCGTGATGCGTTATTGAAACAGTTTTCAAGCTACGGGAAGGCGGTCGCGCGGAAGTGCCCGACACTGGCCCACCGCGTTGCGGCGGGCTACCTTGCCCATTGGTTTCGCTTACCCGCGTGTGCGGGCTCGAAAATTTCGAGGGCGCTCGTGCGCGCTGGCGAAACTCGAAGGGTTGCAACTCCATCCCGTCTCGTTCCGAAAAATTCGGGGAGACGCGGCGGAGCTTGTTGTTTTTCCCCTGCGGAAAGGGGATACCCGGCTGCGGTTCTGGCCTCATTTGCCCTGGCGCGGACAACGAAATCAGAGGCGTTTTCGGGCCGGATATAGTGCCGTTCAGGAGGATCCTTGAACACCTAAATTCTACGCTTCGAGACTCGATTTTCACAAGGCGAAACTGAGGACGCTAGGAAGAATTTATCGTGTTTTTATTCAATGGTTTACGGGAGAGTCCGTGAGCGTAATCAGGGTCATTTTGAAGGCGCATGAACGGTTAACTAAATAGGCCACTTTCGGGCGGATTTTCAAGCTGTTTTCAGCCGCCGCGTCACTGTTGCGCGATTCAGTCGCGATCAAATTCGCATCGGCATTACTACGTAGCGGTAGCGCGACGTGTCGTCGCCGGTGGGGCGGAGTTGGCCTGCGGATTGTTCGTCTTTCAGCTCGAAACTGATGGGGCCTTCTGCGGCAGCGCCCAGAAAATCCAGGAGGTATTGGGCGTTGAAACCGATGGCGATGGTGTCGCCTTTGAATTCCTTCTCGATGACTTCTTTCGCTTCGCCGTATTCGGGACTCGAGGAGGAAACTTCCAGGCCTTCGGTCGAGAGCATGAATTTCACAGCGTGCGAGCGCTGGTCGGCGAGTTGCGCGACGCGGCGCAGCGCTTCCTGCAATTCGCCGCGCTCGATGACAAGCGTTTTATTGGCGTCGCGTGGCAGCACGGCTTCGTAATTCGGGAATTGGCCGGTGAGTTTGCGCGAAGTGAGCAGGCGGCGGCCAATTTGGAAAAACAAGTGGCTTTCGTCCTGGCCGAATTCGATCTCGCCGTCATCGCCTGACTTGCCTACGAGCCGCTGTACTTCGGTCATGGCTTTCTTGGGGATCAGGACGCGCGTCTCGTTGTTGAAGCCTTCGAACTTGTGATCTTTTTCGACCATGGCGAGGCGGTGGCCGTCGGTGGCGACCATCGCGAGCGAGCTTGGCTTTAGTACCAGCAGCGCGCCATTCAGCGTGTAGCGCGATTCTTCGAGTGAGATGGCGAAGGTGGTCTTGGCGATCGCGTCGGCCAGCAGGGCCGCGGGGATTTTGATGAGCGCGTGCGGAAAGGGCGGCAGCGCGGGGAAATTATCCTTGGACATGCCCACCAGCTTGTAATTGCGCCGGTCGCTGGTGATGTGCACCCAGTGGTTTTCCTGCAGCTTGAATTTGATCTCGCCTTCGGGTAGCAAGCGCAGCAGCTCGAAAAGTTTTTTCGCAGGGACGGTGCCGGCGCCTTCTTTTTTCACCTTGGCGTCGCACGAGGTGCGGATGCTCAATTCCAGATCGGTAGCGGTAATGGTGAGGCGGCTGCCCTTGGCCTCGACCAATAGATTCGAGAGGATGGGAATGGTGGTCTTGCGCTCGACGACGCCTTGCGTCAATTCCAGTTCGTCGAGCAGGTCCGATCGTTTTACGCTGAATTCCATCTCGGGCGATCCTCTTGTTGCGTGCGCTGATTTTTGCTGCGGTTACTGTACTGCGTTTCTTTATCTATATAAATATATAAGAAAACCGCCGTCGCCGCCGCATCTGTGGATTCTGCGGAAAACGTTCCAAGTTGAATCGTGCGCAGTCCTTGCGGCGATTCGTGTGCTGTGCAAACTTGTGTGACGCCGTTGATAAGATTGCCGCACTGCCGAGCTGAAGCCGGGTTTGGACAACATCCACAAAACTTTCACACCTTGTTCACAGGTAACGTGCAGGGCTGGGAGGCTACCCGACTCGATGTCTAGCCGAAAGAGTCGAGTAGCCTGTTGATCGTCTTGTTCAAATCTTTGTCGGTGTGGCGCAGAGTTTCGATCTTGTTGATCGAGTGCAGCACGGTGGTGTGATGTTTGCCGCCGAATTGCCGGCCGATTTCGGGAAGCGACGCGGAAGTGAGCTGCTTCACGATGAACATAGCTACCTGACGTGGGTAGGCGATCACTTTGGAATTGCTGCGCATTTTCAAGTCCTGCGCGCGCAAACCAAAAACTTCTCCTACACGTTTCTGAATCTGCTCGATGGTTACCTTTTTTTCCTGCGTCTCGATGATGTTCTTGAGTACTTGCTGGGCCGTGGCGAGATTCAGGTCGGCGCCGGTGAGCGAAGCGTAGGCCATCAGGCGGATGAGAGCGCCTTCGAGCTCGCGGATGTTGGACTTAATGGCGCGAGCGATGTATTCCGCCACGTCGTCGGGCACCTGGACCCGTTCGCTTTCCGCTTTCTTCTGCAGAATGGCAATTTTCGTTTCGAGATCGGGCGGCTGAATATCCGCGATCAAGCCCCACTCGAAGCGGGAACGCAGCCGCTCCTCGATGGAAGAGATTTCCTTGGGCGGGCAGTCGGAAGAAATCACGATCTGCTTCTGCTGGTCGTAGAGAGCGTTGAAGGTGTGGAAGAATTCTTCCTGAGTGCGCTCGCGAGTGGCGATGAACTGGATGTCGTCCACCATCAGCACGTCCATATTGCGAAAGCGATCGCGGAAGGCGGCCATGCGCTCGAAGCGGATGGAGGAGATAACCTCGTTCGTAAATTTTTCCGCGCTGATGTAGGTCAAGCGCATCGCAGGATTACGCCGCTTTAACGAATGGCCGATGGCCTGCATCAAGTGAGTCTTGCCGAGCCCCACTCCACCGTAGAGGAAAAGCGGGTTGTAAGATTTAGAGGGCTGCTCGGCGACGGCGACGGCCGCGGCGTGCGCGAACTGGTTGGATGCGCCGACGATGAAAGAGTCGAAGGTGTAACGCGGATTCAGTTGATGCGCAACGGCGTCAAAATCAAGTTTCGTCTGCGAAGACGCCGGCAAATTCGAGTTAGCCGTGGGAAGCGGCTCCGCTTCCGCGCAGACAAAATCAAATTGCAGCTGCGGCTTGCCGATCTCGGTGAGCACGGCTTGCAAGAGCTGCCCGTAAGTCTCTGTCAGGCGCTTGCAGAAAAGCCGGCTGGGTACCCGGACCGTCAAGCGGTCTTCGTCCAGACGCTCGAAGCGTGTGGGACGAAACCAAGTGGCGAAACTGTGAGGATTTACGCGACGTTCCGTGTGCTGAAGAATCTTGTCCCAAAGGTTCATCGAGCAAATCAACCTTACCGCAATTTCCACTGATGTGGAAATGCTGTGGAAACCCCGCCGATCCCGGCAGGTGTATGTTTGTCTGGCGCTTCAGGTACGAAGTTGTGGCAACGCGCCCCCGCGTCGCAATACCTATTGAGTCGTCGCGTCTTACGCGCAGCAGAGACGCGAGGCGGGATTCTGCCTAAACGCGGGGCAGGTAGCAAGAGAAAACTGAAGGTGTATCGTCCACACACTCCACAAATAATTCACAGGTTTTCCACAAGCGAAAAATTCAAATATTTCTCTTGCATTACAAACTTTTTCGCGAAGAGCAGCGCGGAAATTGTAAATCATGCGCGATAGTAAGCGCGGGAGATCTTCGCTCGCGAAATCGTTTCGCACAGCCGATGCTGCGCAATAGCTAGCGCGGAGCGGCGTTTTGCGGAGACGCCCGTTGCGGAACGACGGCGGCGCGCACGGAAGCACGCGAAGAGCGACGATCGATCCGGGTAAATTCGTATACGCCTCGCGAATCCGAGGCGACGAGTAGCCGATCCGGTTCCACGATGATCGCGCTCACGCGCAGAGGCGCGCCTTCCGGCGTGGCGATGAAATATTCGCCGAGGTAACTGCCGCTCTTGTCGAAGTGCACCAGAACTTTTCCGATGGCCGCCCAGATATCCTGAGAAACGGGATCCACGCCGACGGCGGTGATGATAGGTTTGTCGTCCGCAGAAGCAACGGTGCGATCCAGGTTCACCTTCACGGTGCCGGTTAAATTGTACAGACCTTCGCCATAGCGGCCGTGCGGACCGCCGAAATGATTTTCGATCGAACGTCCTGCCGGACCCTCATGATCTGCGTGGTCGGTGGCTGGGGCAGCGCCAGGCGCGGGTGTGGAGACAGTGGGCGTGAAAAGTGCATCGAATCCCTGAGGAGTATTGCGCGACGCGAAACCTCCTCCACCGAATCCTGCTACTTGTCCCAAACCTCCGAAGCCAAATACTCCCGGTCCGAAACCCGCGCCGCCAAAGCCGCCGCCTCCGAAGCCATGCCCGCCAAACCCGCCCGTTCCGCGGCCCGATCCTTGTCCCGACCCCTGCGCGAGCGAAACGTTTGTTTCGTCCGCGTCGTCCGGGTCGCTCGCATCAAGCGCATCTCCGGAAGACGAATCCTGAGAATTGAACTGCAGGAGGGAACCATTCAGCGAATTTTTCGTCGAGCTGTCGTCGCTGGATGAATCGGAATCCTGCGAATTGCTGGAACCCTGGTGCGGCCTGCGGTTTCCTACATGAAGCTGCAGCGAATTCTGAGCGAACGATCCCTGTGCGGACATCATTGCACCGCCGGCCGCGCCGCCGGGACCTCCGCCGCCGACACCCGTCGCGGTGCCCGTGGAGAGAATGTTTTCGCTAGCGGACTGCGCGGTTTGTGGTCCGTTTCCCAAGTGCGCTCCCAGGCCAGGTGACAATCCGCCACCGAAAAAGATGTCGCCGTGATTGCCGACGGCAACCCAGGTGTTGTACGAGTCCGCAAAACTAGTCTCGCTGTAGTTCAATCCAACCTGAACACGATCGTCGGGGGCCGGTGCGGGCGATGGGTTGTACATTTCCGCACTGAAGGTGGCTTCGCTGGAGACGTAGCCATAACGGTCATATCTGCGAACGGTGGGATCCGGAATCGAAGTGAACGCGAAAAAGATGTCACCCGCGCCATCACCGGAAATTTTGCCGAGGTTTAGCAATTGCTTCGGGTCCGGCGTCACGCCCGCGTCCGCTGGATCACCGAAGCTGCGAATCAAAGTACCGTCGTCGGCGCGAACTTCGACCAAGCGCTTGGAACGGAGGGTCGAGACCGCGAACTGATCATTCGGTAGCGCTACCACGCTGGTGGGAGCGAAGACTGGAATTTTTGCGATCGCAGCGCCGGACGGGGAAAAAATTTCGACGGCGTTCGCGGCGCGGTCGGCTACGAGAATGCGGCCATCCGGCGCCAAATCAAAATCAACCGCGTACTGAATTTTTGCCGTGGCGGAACCGGCCGACGGAATCTGACCGATGCGCTTGCCATCGGCGGCCAGTATCCAAATCACGTTGGGCGGCGTGGCCAGAACGTAATAATGCCCCGTGGCATCACGTTTCATGGCAACTACACCAGAATTGAACTCCGGGAACACACGTGCGCGCGAAAGTACGGCGCTCTCAAAACCTTGAGCGCGTACAGGAGCTGGAACGGAAAGAGCGGCGAGAACAAGAATCAGCGCAGAAGTTCCCCACGACAGAATTGCAAGTCGGCGAAACATGCGACACTCCCACACCCGAAATGGCCTGCCTCTGCATACTTGTATTGACGGCGAAGGGGTCAAAAAGTTCCAAAAAATATGGATGAGCAAAGGGATGAAAGGGTTGTTTGCAGCGACAGCATCGGAAAGCGCACGGAACTACCTCCGGTCCAGGAACAGCTTTCGCCTGTGGGGAGCCGTTATCTAGTCGAGGCGGAAGTTGACGCGTTCGATGACGGAGGCACGGCCGGTGGTTTCATCCACCGTAATTTGCACGGTGTTCATTTGCACGTCGTTTTCGGCGACGGTGAATTTTGCGGGCATGGAATCGAGGAAGCGCTGCACGATCGGTTTCTTTTCCATGCCGATTACGGAATCGTGCGGGCCGGTCATGCCAACGTCGGTGATATACGCCGTGCCGCCGGGCAGGACCCGATTGTCGGCAGTCGCGACGTGGGTGTGAGTACCGAGAACCGCCGAAACTTTGCCGTCGAGAAACCAACCCATCGCCTGCTTCTCGGAAGTGGCTTCAGCGTGCATGTCCACGATGATGACTCTTACTTCGGGAGGAATTGCCGCGAGTTCGCGCTCTGCCGCGCGAAAGGGATCCTCGAGCGGAGTCATAAAAGTGCGGCCCTGCAGATTCACGACGGCATAGCGCACACCGTTGCGCGCCTCGCCCACGTAGTGACCCTTTCCCGGCGAGCCATTGGGAAAGTTTGCGGGGCGAATCAGGCGCGGCTCGTGCGGAAAGAAATCGAAAATTTCCTTGCGGTCCCAGATGTGATTTCCGCCGGTGATCACTTCGACGCCTGATGCGAAGAGTTCTTCGGCGAGCCTGGGAGTAATTCCGAAACCCGAAGCCGAGTTTTCGCCGTTGGCGATGCACAGGTCCACGCCGCGCTGCGTCAGGATGTCCGCAAGGCGGTCGTGCACAATTTTGCGGCCCGGCGAGCCGACGATGTCGCCGATAAAGAGAATTTTCACCTGTGCTTGAACCTTTCGGCAGCGAGAAATCGCAATTTATGGAGCGGTCCACTTCGCCGTGCGTTGCTAGGTCCTGAACCCCACGAATAGGTGGGTGCCCTGCGCCTGCTTTCAGGCTATCCACCGGCCGAAGCCGATGGACGTGCACAAGGGCAGGACGACGCGGACTCCCTGGGATCCAGTGTTGGTTCAAAAGACCATCGCGACGTCACCTGCGTCGCAGGCCGGTTCCGCAGTCAATTGTAACAGGAATCAGCGGGAGGCACCGTGGCGCGGCCGGACGGAGCCACCGAAATGCTTCTCGATAACCGAGAGACGGCGTCAAAACAAGAATTTGAATCCCAACTGGACGAGGCGAGGAGGAGTCGCACTGACAACATCGCCGAACGTGGAGCTGTCTATGTTTCCATCCACCGCCTGCGGCCCGAAAAATTGCGCGTGGTTGAAGACGTTGAAGCTTTCGACCCGGAACTGCAGGGACTTGGCTTCGTTCAGTGGTACGTTTTTCACAATGGCCATGTCGTAGTTATCCATGCCCGGGCCGTAAAAGAAGCGGCGCTTGGCGTTGCCGGGAGTGCCCAAGGCGTTTTCGGGGAAGAGCGCGGAACTGAAATAGGGTTGCCCGTTTCGGGGATTGCTATTCAGGTGGAGAGGAGCGCCGGTGTAGTCCGGTTCGTCCACGCCAAAGTTGTTGATGCCATTCGGTTCTGCGCCTAATAGAGAATTATCGCCGAAATTGACGAGCGTGACGGGCAGGCCGCTGCTGAAGTGAGTGATGCCGGAAAGTTCCCAGCCCTGCGTCCAGCGATTTGAGGCGCGAAAGAGCTTTTCGATAGGGAGTTGGCAGTTGTAGCTCACGACGAAGTTGTGTTTCACATCAAATGCGGAGAGAGCTTTGCTGAGCGATGGGTCGAGCGGATTGACCGCTTCACCGAGATTCGACGATTGGTCCTGGGATTTGCTGAAGGTGTAGCCCGCCAACACATTCAGCCGCTTGCTGCTGTGGCGAAGAGTGACCTGCAGCGCGTTGTAATTGGAATTGCCGATGGTGGTCTGGTTGGCATTGCTGCCGAAGTTTGAGCCTAGCGGGCCGCGCGTGCCGTTATAGACCATCCCGGTGGACGTGGTGTATTGCGTCTCTTCACCGAAGGGGCCGCAGGGAGTTTGTCCCGGCGCGAGGTTCGCGGGGTCTCTTAAGAACAAGCAAAGCGAAGGGTCGCCAGGATTGGCTTCCTCCAGCACAAGCAGGCGATGCCCTTGCGTGTCCACGTAATTTAGACTGAGCACGGTATTGGCGCCGAAGCCGCGCTCGAGCGAGAGCATGTAGTCCTCGGAGTAAGGAATGCGATTGGTGGTGAGGTAGTTGGGAAGACCGGTAATCGGTTCGAACTGCGACCAATCCACGCTTGAATCCGGCCGACGCGCGCTGGTGTTTAACGGAGCAAGGTTCACAGGGAAATACTGGCCAAGATTTTGGCCGCTCGCTGCGCTGATGAAAGGCGTTGCAAACAGCGGCGGTGCGGGGCTTGTGTATGTGGTTCCGTACGGCGCGTTGGCGCTCATCACCCCGATGGTGAGGCCTTCGATGGCGGTGTAGAACAAGCCGTAACTGGCGCGAATACTCGTCTTGCCGGGCCCGCCTAGTAGTTTAGCGAGGAAGCCATCCCCTGAGGCGGCGGGCGAATACGCCAAGCCGATGCGCGGGGCGAAATCCCGATTGCCAGGAGGTGCAAGAGTACGCCGCACTCCTGGATCGGTGGGATAAAGGATGCCCGCCGGCGCCCCTGGGAAAACGACCGACTGCTGGCCGGGCACAAACGTCGCGATCTGATTGTACTTCTCGTACCAAGGCTCAATGCGATCCCAGCGCAGGCCGTAGTTCAGCGTTAGGCGGCTGGTGACGCGCCAGCTGTCCTGGCCGAAAAGCCCGACGAACTTGTTGCGCCCGTAAAAGGGCTGCAACTGGCTCTGGTTGTACTGGCTGGGAACTCCCAGCAGAAAGTCGGCGAAATCCGAACCGGTTTCGGTTCCGAAGAACAGGAAGCTGCCATTGAATTGAGCGATGGCATTCACGTTGACTTGGTCGTAATGGAACTCGCCGCCGAACTTGATGGTATGAGTTCCGACAACCTTGGAGAAATTGTCGAGCCACTGATACGTGTTGCCGACCTGATTCAGCTCATTCGTATTGGTCCCAAGCGTGAAGCTATTGAAGCCGACACTTTCCACGCCCTCGGTTTTCGGAGAGAGTGGCACGATTCCCGGTGTGCCCGCGCCCACCTCGAAGCCTTGCGATGCGAGGCTGACGCCGACGCCCCCGATGGGCTTGCCAAGGTCAACCGCGTTGCGCAGGTAGCTGAAGTGGAATTCGTTCACGGCAGTGGAGCTCAATGCTTTGGTGTCGCCGAGGTCCAGCAGCTGCGCGCGGCCGGTGTACAGCGCATTGAAGCCTGGGACATTTGCACCACCCTGAGCGACGGGGTAAGGATTGTTCTGCGACCAATCGTCCAGGAAGTAGTAGCCGGAGACCAGGCCCCAGCGCGTATTAGCATCCAGGCGGTAGGCGCCTTTGTCGTCGCGCAAAGTTTGACCAAAAGACGAAGTGGAAAAGGTGCCGTCGGAATTGTTGGCTGTCGGAATGTATTTCAGGAGGTTGGTTGCCGGGGCCGACCAGACCGCCTGCGGAATGACGGCGTTCGGAAAGACGCACGGCGAAGGACCGGTGCTGGCGCAACCGGGAGTGTAATAATTTTCGCCCGGCGAGACCGTGTAAGGCAGTTTGCTGGAAAGTAGGCCGGCCCAATACGATCCACTCACGGTGGTTGGGACCGTATTGCCGTTTACGTCCTTAGTCACAAATGCGCTCGCCATGTCTATCAGATTTCCCGTGCGGTCCTGGGCGGAGGGTACGGGAATTTCGCCGGTGTCCACGCCCTGCGTCGAGCGCGTGCCTTGATAATCGGCGAAGAAGAAGACCTTGTTCCGGCGGATGGGCCCGCCGAACGTGCCGCCAAACTGGTTTTGATCGAAGGTTCCGCGGGTGGGAGAAAAGTAGTTGCGCGCGTCGAGATTCGTATTGCGCAGGAATTCGAAAGCGTCGCCGTGGAATGCGTTGGCGCCGGACTTGGTCACCACGTTGATCTGGCCGCCGCTGAATTCGCCGTACTCGGCGTCGAAATTGTTGGTGAGAATCCGAAACTCGGATATGGAATCGAGATTGGGAATAATCGCCGCGCCCATATTGACGTCTTCCTCGACGTCGCTGCCATTCACGATGAAGGCGTTGGCGAATTCGCGTTGACCGTTGATTGAAATCGTGCCGGGATTCAAATCGCCGGAGGGAGAAAGCACGCTGGCGCCCACGTCCTGCACCGTGTCTGAGGTGATCGAGGTGACCGGCGCAACGCCCGGCTGCAGTGCCAGCAGATCCGTGTAGCTACGTCCATTGAGCGGTACAGCGGTTATCTGAGTTCCGCCGATCACCTGGCCCATCTGCGTGCTGGTGGTATCCACCTGGACCTGGTTCTCGTTCACCGTAACCACGTCTGACCGCTCGCCTACCTGGAGAACTGGATCAATCAGCAGGGCCGAATCCGCATCTACCGCGATGCCCTTTCGACGATACGGCCTGAATCCATCGATGGTGACTTCGAGGTCGTAACGTCCGACCGGTACGTCGAGGAAGGAATAATTGCCTTGACTGTCGGTGACTACCGTTTGACGTACTCCCGAGGCCGTGTTGGTGAGGGTTACGACAGCGTTGGCGATCACGCCGCGCGTCGCGTCCTTCACGGTGCCGGAGATACGCCCAGCGACGCTGGCCCGCACGCCAAGAGCGAAGAGAATCACGGGTGCGATTAAGCCAAGAACGGAAATGAAACGGCGCGAGCGTGCGTGCAGAAGCGATCCCCTCTAGTTGCAACTGATTATCAACTGGCTGGGCAGTTTATGCCAGTTGCAATACACTGTCAACTAGACTTGTGTAAAACTTCTGTAACACCGCTGGCTACCGCACGGAGGAGTTTTCCCAACAGAGGAAATGGAGCGGAGGCGACCCTTAAACGGCCGCCTCCCCTCCATTGTGAGGTTCGTTAGAAGTGGAAGCCGATCTCTCCTGTCACCGTTCTCGGTGTGACGTAGTGAGTGCCGCTGAACGTGGATAGGAAGTTGTAGAGGACATAGTTGTTCGACAAATTGATTACTTCCACGCGAGCGCTGAATTTGAAGCGGTCCGCATGGAAGTGGTAAATGTCATCATCGCCCACCGCCAAATCGAACAGATTGCGTGCCCGGATGCGAGGCGGGTTCAGGTCGTCATCTTCCTTGTTCGGTGCCGGCACTTTTATGAGCGTGGAGCTGAACTGCGTGGCCGGGCAGACACCCCCGGGTATCGGGATACCGGCCGGATTGGTCGCGCTCGGTGGTGTGGCGTGCAGGCCGTTGCAAGTGAACCCAGCCTCGAACTCCTGATCGGCGCTCAAGGGAACGCTGCCTACATTAGCAGCTATCAGCGGGATGGAGCCGGTGGCGGGGTCAGTGCCTATGCTGCCCGGGCAGGTGTTGAACGATTCGATACCGAAGCAGGGTGTTGCGCCGGCCACTAAACCGCTGTCATACCGCCAGTTGAAGCCGACCCAAGGAAGCTTCTTCCAGGGCTGATATTGCAGGTGGGTGGTTTCATTGAAATGTTCGTCATGGTCAATCCGAAACACCCCGATCGGCGCCGAGGGATTGGCCCCGGCTCCGGAAACCTGCGGGGTGAAGAACCGCGCGGCGACGCTGGACATCACGATGAAAGCCGTCAATCCGTGGTAATTCGGCACCGATCCGCGAATTGCGAATCCGGGAATCTTGGACCGCGCCCACTCGATCGGGAAAGTGATCGGCGTGTTGCCGAGCACGCTGAAGTCATAAGCGTTGTGCGTGTACTTCCAGATGTACTCGCCATCAAGGACAAAATATCTCCCGAAGGCCTGTTGCAGACCGGCATGGAATTCGTTGCGGAAGCCGGGCGCTAGCGGCGTCAGAGAAAAAGAGGAGCAGGCGAGCAGAGGGTTCAGGATGTCGTTGCCGCATCCGATGCTGGAAAGCACCAGGTT
Organism: uncultured Acidobacteriota bacterium; assembly: GCA_963804625.1. GTDB lineage: Bacteria > Acidobacteriota > Terriglobia > Acidiferrales > UBA7541 > Palsa-295. The sequence continues at coordinate 418,400 of CAWDRJ010000002.1, forward strand.
TTCGTTAAAGGGAGTTTCGAGAGTTCGCGCGTAGGAAACACGAAGCACGGTGTTGCTGGGCTTTATGTTGTAGGCAACTCCCAGACGAGGCTCCGCTTGGCCTGAGGTAGTTAGACCATTGTACTTGTCGCCGCGGATACCCAAATTGAACGACCAGTTTTTCCAGGTAATGGTGTCCTGGACGTACAGCGCCAGTTCCTTTACATCCGTATGCAGAGGAAATGACGTAGCGGTCGAGAATAGACTTCCTCCGCGCGTCAGGTCGTAGGGCAGCAAGGCCGGGTTGAATAGAGGATATAGGGATGTGCTTAAGAACCCATTGGCCGGGTCGCCCGGGGCGTTGGGATTACCAGCCACATTTTGCTGTAATCCCGCTGCAGCGCACTGGCTGGGATCTGTGAACCCTTGCACCGGCGCGAAAGGGTAAAAATTATCGGTTACAGGATTCGTATTTGGACCTAGGCACGGTGCGTTGAGTGTGGGATCGACAATCCCCAGCTGATCGTTCTCTCTGAGAAAGGTCTGCTCGTAAACGATTCCTGCCTTCACGTTGTTAATGCCATGCACGTACGAGATTTCTGAATGGATGCCCGCATTTGTCAGCGAGCGAAACTGGCTGACGGTCTCCCTCTGAAGGCTGAACGGTCCAAGGTCCGCGAAGGGATTGCCGCTAGGGTAGTAGTTATATGCGTCGCGGCGAACAAAAGCACCAAGCGTGAGCACGGTATTGGAGTTGATCAGGTGCGTCCAGCTCGGCGCGATGTTGAACGTCCCGATCTTCGAGCGCTGATCCTGCGCGCCGACGGTCTGACCACATTGCGCGAGAGTGCAACCCGAGCTTACGGGTGGAGCGAAGCCGCCATTGTCAACGACGACGCCAAACCACGGCGATGCGTATTGCGCATCAAACGAATTCGGCGTTTGGAACCACGAACGCGTGTACTGGGCGTTGAAGTGGACTGAGTCTGCGGTTGTGATCTGATAATCCACGCGATCAAAGACGTTTTCCTCGTTGCCTTTGTCGTGCATTACCGAGAATTCGGGCGGATCCAGGAATCGGCCGGTGTTCAATCCGCTTGCCGAAATGAAATTGCCCCATTTCTGGTTGCCGTAGGCGAGATCGAAGCCGGCATTGGACGTGCCGAACGCGCCGTAGGAACCGTAAATACTGCCATGAGGTGTTGAAACGCCGAGGCCGGAACGCGTGGTAGCCTGGATCACCACGCTCGTCTTGCCACCGAATTCGGCAGGCGGCGCCCCGGAAATAACTTCCAGTGACTGAATCGCCTCTACGGGCAGCTGGTTCGAAAAGACTTTGCTCTGCTGGTCGGTGATGGGCTGGCCGTCTACAGAGAACGAATTCTCCGCGTGGTCGCCAAGCCCGTGGAACAAGCCGTTCGAATCTGCAGCTATGCCCGGAGTCGTCAGCGTGACGAGCGAGCTCAGTGACGACGATTGACTTTCGAGAGGCAGCTTGTCGAACAGGGCGCGGTCCACGTCGGTATGAAACGTGGGCTCATTTTCGAGCAAGTCGCCGCCGCCCTCGACGGTCACCGTGCTGGAGCTTCCGGCGACGGTCAGACTGATTTTCACCGCGAGAGGCACCGTAGATCGGACATCAACATCCTGAGCGTAAGGGCCAAAGCCGGTGGCCGTCACGGACAGGTGATAAGGGTTGAACGGTACGTTCGGGAAGCTGAACGCCCCGGTGCTATCGGTTGTGGCGGAGCGCTCGTACTGGCTGACGGGGTTGTGTATGGTAACAGTCGCGCTGGCGACGACGGCGCCGGAGGGGTCCGTCACCGTTCCGCTGATGTTGCCGGAGTTTCCGACCTGCGCGAAGCCAGCGGGCGCGGCCGGGAACATTACGAGAAGTAGAAATAAACTTCCAAGAAATGCTTTTGCGAATCGCATTAAGTAGTTCTCCCGTTATAAATGGCGGCCGCCTGCGCCTATGGCGCTGGAGGCTCGGATAAATGTGGAAAACAGCGTCCGCCGCGGTTCTCGCGGTCAGCGCATGGGGAGATGACTATTGGGGGAAATTCAGGTTAAACAGGGGGAGCGCGAGGAATTCTATGGCTGCAAACGGGATCGATGGCTAACTTCTGATCTTCGGCGACCGAAAATCTGGCGACCGCAATGGGCGTCCCCACTCCCATCTGCGCGGTGGGTTGCGGGACTGCGGCGTGCCCAATGTGGCAAACCTGGCAATGCTGTTCGTCGGAGGAGTGCTCATGCCAGTGCCCAGCCGCTTGCATGGCAAACAGGCCCACGCAAAGCATGAGGGTCACGGCCAGCAGTCGAAGGGCTATTTGCTTCCGCATGGCAGACTCTAAGGCACTCCCGCCAACAAGCATACTCGGATGCGGGTCGGGGTGTAAACGTCGCACCGAGATTTGTGTATCCAAATGCCACTCACTCGCCATTGGCGCCGCGGTGGCCGGCCGGGGCCTACACCTGCAGCACATCACCCTCGCGCGCGACCATCTTGTAGAGCACGGGGCTGACGATACGTCCAAGCAGCAGACGCGAAACAAGTCCGGCCACAATTACAATCGCGAAAGGTTTCTGCGAATCGGAACCGATTCCAGTGGAAAGAGCCGCGGGGAGCAAGCCAAGGCAAGCCACGAGCGCCGTCATCATGATCGGCCGGAAGCGGACCAACGACGCCTCATAGGTTGCTTCTTCGATTCCTCTTCCTTCGAGCCGGAGTTTATTGATGTACGAGACATCGATGACGGCTGTTTCCACCGAGACGCCCATCAGCACCAACAGTCCGAGCAAAGATGAAACGCTGAATGGAGTGTGGGTGAGTTTCAGCGCGAGCAGTGCGCCCACCGGCTCGGTCAAGATCACACTGAGGACTACCGAGACCGGAAACTTCAAATTGCCATAGAGGGCGAAAAGAATCATGAAAATCAAAAGCACGGTCAGCGGCGCAACCACCGAAACCTGAGACATCGCACTCACGAATTCGCTGTATTCTCCGCCCCAGGCCAGGCGGTAACCCACCGGCAACGAGCTTTGTACATCCGCGATTGCGCGTTTGCCCTCTTCCACCGCTCCCGCCAGATCCCGTCCCTCGATGCTGTATTGCACGCCGATGTAGCGCGAATTATTCTCGCGATAAATGAACGAGGCGCCGTTCGCCTCGCGGATATCCGAAAGTTCGCTCAGCGGGATTTGCTGTCCAGTCGGCGTGCCAACCAGCAAGTTGCCGATCTGTTGCGCGTTCTCGCGGAATTCCGGCATCATGCGGACTACCAGGTCGAACAACTTTTCACCCTGGATCACTTGCGTGGCGGCTTGGCCGCCCACCGCTGCCTGCACGACAGCTTCCACGTCGGCGACGTTGATGCCATAGCGCGCAATTTTATCGCGGTCCACTTGCACGATCAGACTGGGCTGGCCCAACTCGCGCACGACGGTGAGCTCCGTGAACCCGCGGATTTGCGAGAGCCGCCGCTTGATCTCCAGAGCTTTCTCCTGGAGGACATTGAGGTCCGTGCCGTAAACCTTCACCGCGAGCGCGCTCTTCAGGCCCGTGAGCGCTTCGTCCACCGCATCTTCGGCCGGCTGCGTGTAATTGAAAATAATGCCGGGAAATGCGGCGAGCTGCTTTTGCAGTTCTTCAATCAACTCGGCCTTGGTCCGGATGTTTCCGGATTTCCAGACGGCGTCGCTGTAAGGTTTTAATCCCACATAGAATTCGCAATTGAAAAAGCCGGTGGGGTCCGTGCCGTCATCGGGACGCCCAAGCTCCGAGCCGATTTCCGTTACCATCGGATACTTGGCGAGGATCGTGCGAATTTGTGGCGCGATCTTGGCCGCCTCCTCGTACGAAATGGTATAGGGCATTGTGGCGCGAACCCACACCGCGCCTTCATCCAGGTGCGGCATGAACTCGCCGCCGATGAAGGGGACCAGCAACAGGCTGGCACCAAAAATCAGCGTGGCCAACAGCATTGTGAGCCAGGGCCGTTGCAGGAACCACTTCAGTTCCGAACCGTATTCCTCCTTGATCCATTCGAAAGGTTTATTCCGGTGCTCGCGCACGCCCTTCTTGAACCAGTAGGAGCACATGACTGGAACGAAAGTGAGAGTGAGAATCAAGGCGCCGATCAGAGCGACGGACATGGTGTCCGCCATCGGATGAAACAATTTTCCCGAGGGTCCGCTAAGGGCGTAGATGGGGATATAACCGGCGATGATGATGGCAACCGAATAAAAGATGGGGCGGTCTACGTCCCTGGCAGCTGCCAGAATCACCTCATTCAGATCGTATTGCTGGCCTTCGCGCAGTCCGAGTTCGCGATAAATGTTTTCGACCATCACCAGCGTGCCGTCAATGATGATCCCGAAATCGATGGCGCCAATCGAAAGCAGGTTCGCGGCGACGCCCCGCGCGTGCAGAAAAATAAACGAAAAGAGCAAAGCCAGGGGAATCGTGAGCGCTACGATCACAGCGGCGCGCACGCTGACCAGAAAGAAAATCAGCACGATCAGGACCAGGGTCATCCCGAGGAGCATGTTGTCTTCCACGGTCTTGATGGTCAGCGCCACCAGATCGCTGCGATCGTAGAAGGGCCGGACTTTCACATCCGGCGGCAGGATGTGCTCGTTAAGCTCCTTGGTTTTTTCTTCCACTCCTTTCAAAACGTTTTGCGTTTGATCGCCGCGCAACATCATGATGACGCCTTCGACGGCGTCATTATTCTTGTTGAATCCGAACTCGCCCAGCCGCGGCGCGTGGCCGATCTCTACGTTTGCTACATCGCGCACGCGCACCGGCACGCCATTCTGTGACCCGATGATGACGCTGCCGATGTCCTGCTCGTCCTTGATCAAGCCCAGGCCGCGCACGTAATAAAATTGGCCGCCTTGGGAATAGAATCCGCCGCCGGTATTGGCGTTGTTCACCGAAAGCTGCTGAATCACCTGCGGAACGGTGATGTGATAGCCATACAGGCGCGCGGGATCGAGCAGAACCTGGTACTGCATCACGGTGCCGCCGAATCCGGAATCATCGGCGACGCCACGCACTTGTTTATAGGCGCGCTCGATCACCCAATCTTCGAAAGTTTTCAGTTCCTGCGGCGTGCGATCGGGACTCTCCAGCACGTAGCGGTACACGAGGCCCGACGGGCTGGAAAGCGGCGCAAGCGAGGGAGTGACTCCAGCGGGATAAGTCACCTCGCTCAGGCGCTGGAAAACCACTTGACGGGCGAAATAGTCATCGGTGTCTTCGTCGAACGTCAGAATTACGTCCGAAAGGCCGTACAGCGAAATCGAGCGCTGTATTTCCATCTTCGGCACGCCGTTCATTTCCACTTCGGTCGGCAGGGTCACCAGGCGTTCGACCTCTTCTGCGGCGTGCCCGGGCCATTGGGTGATCACTTCCACCATCGGCGGCGAAAGGTCAGGGTAAGCGTCCACCGGCATGCGCTGAAACGAAATTGCTCCGCCGATCGTGAGGAACACGGCGAGCATGAGGACTAGAAATCTTTGTCGCAGCGCGAATTGAACGATGTTATGGATCATCTAAAAGTGGCGCGTTAATGTTGAAAAGAATTGGCAAACTGCAAGAACAAGCTGCCATCGCCGACGACTCTGTCGCCCGGCGAAAGCCCCTTTAGGATTTGCGTTTTTCCGGCTTCGCTCTGGCCGATATCGACCGACCTGCGCGCAAATTGGTTCGAGCTCGTGGCCACGTAGACGAACGGCTGGTTTTCGTCATTGCGCAGCACGGACGCATCGGGCACGGCGATCGCGTTTTGTTCCACCCCCGCATTCACCGTGGCGGTCACGTACATGTTGTTTTTCAATTTTTCGCCGGGGTTATCCACGACGATGCGCGCTTGGAGTGTCCGGGTGTTGGGGTCCACGGCGGGCGAGATGAAAGAAATTTGTCCGTGGAATTTATCGGGGTAGGAATCAGTCTGGACCGTCACTTCGTCGCCGACTTTCACCTCTGCCATGTCGCTCTGATAGATATTCGCGAGCACCCACACCGTGCTCATGTTCGAAATGATGAAGGCTTGCGTGGTGCCGGCTTGCAGTACTTGCCCGGGGGCGACGTCGCGCTCGACGATTTCTCCGCCGATGGGTGCAAGCAGCGGAATTTCCGCTGACGAAGGAGCCTTTTCCAAGTCTTCGGGCTTCGCGATTCCCAGAATCTTCAGGCCTAAAAGCGAGGCGTTCAAATCGGCTTGCGCCTGAATGTGATCGGATTCCGCCTGCAGCAAATCGCGCTCGGCGATCGCGTGGTGGGCGTAGAGGTCTTGTGCGCGCGCGTAATTTTTATCGGCGACGCGAAGCGTGTCTCGGGCTTTCAAATACGTTGCAAACAGCAGTGAGTAGTCGGGGCTGCTGACGTCCAGCAACGGCTGACCCTGCTTCACGCGCTCGCCCGGTACGACCAAGATCCTGCTGACCGGGCCACCGACCTGCGTGATCACTGGCGTGGTGTTGAAAGCGTTGTATGCGACCGCGCCAGTGAGGCGCAACACGCGTGCCAGTTTCGTTGGTGCGACGGTCACGACCTGCACGTGCGACATCTGCTCTTGCGGAATCGTGAAAAGCTCGGCCTCGGCGCTTTTTGCTTCCTTGCCGCTGAATGATGTCATCTGCCCGGCGCTTTCTCCCGAGTTGCAACCGGCGAAGCAGAGCGCGGTCGCAGCCAGAAAAAGGGCGCAGCTCGCCCCTCGGGCGAAAAAATGCGTGATGCAGTGTGAGCTCATGGCAGACTCCTGGTTCCCACAGCTTCGCGGAGTTGCTCGACTGCGGTGAGATAGGACGCGAGCGATTGGCGATACGCCAATTGCGTGGCGCGGTAACTGCGCTCGGCGTCCAGAAAATCGAGCAGGCTGGCCGCGCCGCGCTTGTAGGAATATTCGGTGATGTCGCGCGATTGCTGCGCGATATTCAAGTAGCCGCCGACGTACAGCGACACCACCTGATCGTTATCGCGCACGCCTTCGTAAGCCGTGAGCACATCGCTCAGGACCTGATCGCTTGCCGCGAGCTCCAGTTCCTGCGCTTGGTTGATCGCGTAATTGGTCCGAGCGATCTCGCCCTGGTTGCGGTTGAATATCGGAATCTGGAAGCTGCCGAAGAAAGACGCGGTGTTGGCGTCGCTGACGTGGTCGTAATTGAATGTGCCGGTGACGTCCACTTTGCCGTTCGCTTTGGCCAGCTCGTACTGGCTCTTGGCGGCGGTGACGCCCTGTTGCGCGGCGCGAAAATCTGGCCGGCTCTGCAACGCGAGCTGCTGCAAGTCTTCCAGCTTCAGCGCCACGGGCTTGTATTCGAAATCGCCGGTAACGTCAAAATCTTCCGGAACAGTCTGATACCCCAGAAATTGCCGGAGCCCGACCAGAGCTTGCGTCTTCGCGAGTTGCGCTTGGGCGACGTCGCTTTGAAACTGTAGCAACTGCAGCTTAATTTTCAGATAGTCAGCTTCGCTGATGTCCCCAGCTTTATAGCGCGCCTCGCTGATGTCCACAGTGTTCTGAAAACTCTTCATATCCTGCAACGCGAGGTCCAGAGTGGATTCCGCGAGCTGCACTGAAAAGAATTGGGACGCCACGTTGAATGTCAGTGTCCGCTCGTTGTCGGCGACTGTTGATTTCGTTTGTGCCGTGGCGTCCTGCGCAGCCTGCAGACGGTGCTGGCGTTTCTTGCCGCGCTCGAAAAGATACGAAATACCCAAATCAAATTGCGCGTTGGTATTGATGAAGTCGGCGGTGAATTCATTGGGTTGGAAGATGGGGATGAATTGAGCGTCCGCGGTGAATACGGGGTTCGGCCGCAAGTTGGCGGTGATTTCTTGCGCTTCGCTCTGCTGGATGGTGGTACGCGCGGCTTTCAGGGTGTGATTGTTCTGCAACGCCATCTGGATCGCCTGATCGAGCGAAATGCGCACGGCGCCGTGGACCTGCCCCGATGGCACGTTCTGCGGCGAGCTCTGCGGTGAAGAAGTTTGCGCAGGCTGTGATTGCTGTGGCGCTTGCGCCGGGACGGCGGTGTTTTGCGCAGAGGCGGCCGTGGAAAGGGCGAGGGTCACAGCCAATGCCGCAAATGGAACAATTCGTGTGCACATAGTCTTCAACCTCGACGGAAAAAACAGAGTGAGCCGGTGTGCCGCGACCGGCACAGGATAAATTGAAGGTTAGACGGAAGGCGGCGCGCGTGCGGGAAGACGTGGAGCAACCAGGCCGAGCGTGAACGCAGGTTCTTCAGGCTCTGGCCGTGTGTCTACCTGAGCCAGACAAGGCTCGCGATAGCTTACAACCGAATGGTCAACCGGCTGGTGGCTGATGTGGCAGATCGAACAGTTTGCTTCGGAGGAACCCGCGTGGTTGTGCCACAAAGTCCCCATGGTCATCGCGAGCACCAGCGAAGCGAGAACCACGACCGGGATCAGCAAACAGCGGATTGTTTTTGGGTTAGGCACGCTACCAAGGCTGGTTACAGCTCCAGATCAGCATCATATAAGAGATGGCGCTGAGCACCAACGGGTTGTGCTGGGCGGCACGCCGCACTGATACACGCTTGAGAGTACGGCGATGCTCGCCGTCATCGGGCGAAATCCGAGTCCGCGGGGGCGGCTAGTTCGTCTGCTCCAGCGCTTTTTCCACCATGGAGACGCATTTTTCCACGCGCTTGCGTAGCGGCCCTTCCATTTCCGTCTGACGTTTGCGCATGGCGAAGGTTTCGTCGGCAATATTGAGCGCGGCCAGCACAGCTACCTTGAGCGAATCCACCATGTGCGTCGCATCGGCGACCGAACGCATCTTACCGTCCACGTAAGCTGCTAGCTCTTGCAGATAATCCTCGTTGCCGTCCGCGTTGACGTTGTAAACCTGATCGTAAATTTCGATTTTCACGTTCCACTCCCCGAGCCACCGCCATTGTCGGCTTTTGTGCGCGTCAGCGCAACGAAGTTGTGGCTACAGGCAATTCGTCGCGCCGGGTTGCCCTGAGTCCGCAGTTTCGAAGGGCGTCTCGTCGGCTCTTAGAATTTGACTTTTGTAGCGGCGGCCTTCAGGCCGGCGCCGTTGGATTTTTCCGTAACCGTCGCAGGTGCGAGTGTTAGCTCGCGCGCAGGGTTGCGCCAAGCTTTTCCTGGAGCGCGGCTACGATGCGCGCCGAGAAGTGGTTGAGTTGTGCGTCCGTGAATGTTGCTTCGGCGCTTTGAAACTTCACCCGGATCATCAGCGAGAACTTTCCTGCTGGAATTTGCCCGCCGCGAAATAGATCGGCGGCTTCGATCGTTTCGAGTTCAGGGATATTGAGCGAACGAATCGTTTGCTCGACCTGCGCGAACGTGACTGCACCCGCTAGCACCAGCGAGAAATCGCGCTCGACCGCCGGAAAACTCGGGAGTGGCTTAAATCGGCGTGCCGCGTCGGCAGCGTCGACTCCGGCTAGTAGAAGCTCCAGTTTGAGTTCGGCGAGAAACACATCCTGCCGAAGCTTGAGCTGATCCGCAACGCGCCGAACGAGCTGGCCGCCAAATCCCAGCTGGCCATGAGCGCCCATCCCATTGCCGTGGGCGAGTCGGATTTCAGCGGCGCGCGCCGCCGTCAGCCACTGCGGGCCGCCGGCTTGCCACGCAAAATTACCCGCGAGAGCACCGATGCTGTCGAGATCACCCTTCAGGTCTGCAAAGCCATACTCACGCGACACTTCGTAGATTGTTTTTTTGCGCGCGAGGCCGGTCGCTCCGATTGTCAACACCGGCGTCTCAACTGGCTCGCCGTCGCGAAGTTCGTACGTCTTGCCGATTTCGAATAGGCGCAGATTGCGCTGGCCGTGATTCAGATTCCATTCAATCGCGCGCACCATGCTGACAATACCCGTCGAACGCATCACTGAAGCATCTTCGGCAAGAGGATTACCGATCACCGCGGGCGCGAGATTTTCCGGCCGGAAGAGCTCGTTGCGCTGGGTATCCACGATCGGAATTTCCACGATTTCCTGATAGCCGAGCGCGACGATTCGTTCGCGCAAGCGGTCTTGCGCTTCGGCGTGAGGCAAACGGTGCGCGGGCCGCTTCGCGGGTGGCAGCCGCAGCGGAAATTTGTCGTAGCCATAATGCCGCGCCACTTCTTCGATCATGTCAATCCCGCGCGTCACGTCGCGCCGCCAGGAAACTTGGCGACATTCCCAAATCGCCGCAAGCGAGCCATCGCTGCCGCGGTTGACGTCCACGCGCACGGGATGAAATCCGAGCGCGCTGAGAATCGCCTCGATGTCGCGATCCGGAACGTCCGCGCCCATCACCCGTAGCAGTTCCTTGCGCGAAACCTCGATTTTCTTTTCCGGCTCGCGCTTTGGATAAATATCCACAACGCCCGCAAGAAGCTCGCCGCCGCCGACTTGTTGGATCAATTCCGCCGCGCGCCGCGAGGCGAGGTCGGCCATTTCGGGATCGGCGCCGCGTTCGAAGCGGTAAGAAGCTTCCGAACGTAGACCGAGCGCCTTCGAAGTGCGGCGCACCGCAATGGGATCGAACCAGGCGCACTCGAGCAGAATATTCCGCGTGCTGAAAGTGATTTCGGTGTCCGCGCCACCCATCACGCCGCCGATTCCGACCGCGCGCGTGGCGTCCGCTATCACGCACATATCTTTCGTCAGCGTGCGCTCCGCGCCATCCAGCGTGCGGATTTTTTCGCCCGGCTTGGCGCGGCGTACCACGATGCGTTTTTCAGCGAGCTTGTCGAAATCGTAGGCGTGCAGCGGGTGGCCCAGCTCGAACATCACGTAGTTCGTCACATCCACTACGTTGTTGATGGATTTCTCGCCGATCGCTTCGAGGCCCTGGCGCAGCCAGTCCGGAGAAGGCTGCACTTTCACGCCGCGCAGCACTCGTGCGGTGAATCGGCCACAGAGTTCCGGCGCTTCGATTTCCACGCGGGTGGCATCCGCGACTTTTTCCGCGGATTCTTTCAGCTCCGGATGCAGCGGCTTGAGCGGGAGACGATAAATCGCCGCCACTTCGCGCGCGATGCCCAGGTGGCCGAGGCAATCAGGACGATTCGCGGTGACTTCGGCATCAAGCACCGGGCCAGCCGGGGTCTCCTCGATCGAATCCACGGCAATGCCCACGAGCGAAAGCCGCGCGCGCAGGTCGGCCGGAGAAGCCGTCACGTCCACGAATTGTTTCAGCCAGTTGTAGACGACCTTCATATTCTAGTCGTAGCGCACGCTCAAAAAGTAGGCACGGCAGGCCGTGCCCCTACAGCCCTTGCTCATGGAAATTGTTTCAGGAAGCGCACGTCGTTCTGGAACAACAGCGGCACTTCCGTTACGCCGTACTTCATCATGGCCAAGCGGTCCACGCCCATGCCAAACGCGAAGCCCGAAAGCTTTTCGGGATCGTATTTCACGAAGCCATAGACCGCAGGATTCACCATTCCGGCGCCAAATAGCTCGATCCAGCCGGATTGTTTACACACGCGGCAGCCCGAGCCGCCGCAGACGTGGCACGTCGCGTCCACTTCCGCGGAGGGCTCGGTGAACGGGAAATAACTCGGGCGCAGGCGCGTTTTCGTTTTCGGCCCGAGAAATTCGCGCGCGAAATAATCCACCGTGCCCTTGAAATCGCAGAACGTGATGTCCGTATCCACCGCGAGGCCTTCGATCTGGTGGAACATGTAACCGTGCGTCGCGTCTGGATTATCGCGGCGATAGACTTTTCCCGGCACCACGATGCGCACCGGCGGCGGTTGCTTTTCCATGGTACGAATCTGCATCGGAGAAGTATGGGTGCGCAGCAGATGGGGCGTGCGCGCGCCTTCGATGTAGAAAGTGTCCATGTTGTCGCGCGCAGGATGGTGCTCGGGGATATTTAGCGCTTCGAAATTGTAGTAAGGCGTCTCGATTTCGGGGCCTTCCACCACACTGAAGCCAATCGCGGCGAAAATGCGTAAGAGCTCTTCGTAGGTTTGCCGGATCAAGTGACGCGTGCCGATGGCGCGCTCGATGCCGGGAAGCGATAGATCAATTTTCTCGCGAGCGGCGGCTGCTTCTTCCGCGTTTCGTGCGATGACTTTTTCCCGCTCGGCGAGCACCGATTCGACGTGGACTTTGAGCTGGTTCAATTCCTGTCCCACAACGCGCTTCAACTCCGGCGTCGCAGGTTTAAGCCAATTGTCCGTGATTTGCGAAAGGACACCCGATTTCCGGCCGGTCCACATAACCACGAATGTCCGCCAACTCTCCGGATCAGATGAGTGAACGGCGGCCTGTTCGTCGAATCTTTGGCGCACTTCTGCAAACTGCGAGGACACGGCTTCGGCGCTTGTCGCACTAATCCGCGCCAGCGTCTTTGTGGTGGGATCGTTCGTCGTCATGGTGAGGAAGTTTTCCGACCGTAGGGGCGGGTCTCAGACCCGCCCTTACAAAACCATCGCGCGGCCTATCCCTCTAGGTGGTGCCGCACTGGCTGATGCTTCGCCGCGTGCTCTTGCGCTGGCGACGGCTTCGGCATGTGCTGCTTTACCGAGCCGACTAGCGCGGTAAATCCTTCGGCGTCGTGCACGGCCATATCCGCCAGGATCTTGCGGTCGAGATCAATGCCGCCCGCCTTCAGCGCGTGAATCAATTGGCTGTACGTGGTGCCGTTATTGCGGGCGGCCGCGCCGATGCGCTGGATCCACAGCGTACGATAATCGCGTTTACGCACGCGGCGATCGCGATAGGTATAACGCAGCGAGCGGTTCACCGCTTCTTTCGCCGAGCGGTAGAGCTTTCCCTTGGTAAGGAAAAATCCCTTGGCGTGTTTCAGCAGCTTCTTGCGGCGGGCGCGGCGTTTGGTTCCACGTTTAACTCGAGGCATGGTTCTTTTCTCCTATGGCGCGGCTTCAATGGCGCTTTCAAATCAAATGAGGAGACAAACGCGGCCAGCCGCACGCAAAAAAAAGCGAGCAGCAGGACGGGTTTGTCTCGTAGGACTGCAATTTTGCCCCACCCTAGCTCGCCATCACTGGCGGCGGGCGGAACATCCGGCCGGCAGGCACCCGTTACGCTCTGCCCGGCGCGAAAAAAAATCTAAATCGTGCTACAGGCCGTAAGGCAATGCCAGACGCACGTTCTTCACATCCGCGGGATTCACCTGAACTTTATTGAGAAGCCGGCGCATGCGGCGAGGCTTCTTGGTTCCGAGCAAGTGGCGCTTACCCGACCGCCAGCGCATCACTTTGCCAGTGGAAGTGATCTTGAAGCGCTTGGCGGCGCCGCGGTGCGTCTTGGCTTTCATTTTCTTATTCTTCTTCACGCTTTCCTCTTCGCTTCCAGTGGCACGGCCAATCTTGGCGGTGCGTTTTTTCTATGCCGGACTTTCCGCACTCTTCTGTGCGGATGGAGCTGATCCGGCGCCCTTCTTCGGCGCCAGCAGTGCGAGCAGGATGTTTGCTTCCATCCGCGGCCCGAACTCCACTTGCGCGTGGTCCACAATATCCTTCATCAAGCGGTCCATCTTCTTGCGGCCCACGTCCTGGTGCGCCATTTCGCGGCCGCGATGAAAAATCATGGCCTTCACTTTGTAGCCTTCGCCGAGGAACCGAATGATCTGATTCTTGCGCACCTGATAATCGTGCTCGGCGGTGGACGGCCGGAACTTCACTTCCTTGATATGCGAACTTTTCTGGTTTTTCTTCGCTTCGTGAGCCTTTTTGCTTTGCTCGTAGAGAAACTTTCCGTAATCCACAAGCTTGCAAACCGGCGGGACCGCGTTCGGGGAAATTTCCACTACATCCAAACCCGTCTCACGCGCTTGTTTCATCGCGTCGAAAAGCGTCATAACGCCAAGCTGGTTCCCGGCATCATCAATTACGCGAACTTCACGAGCACGAATTCTTTCATTGACCCGAAGGCCAGGAGCTCCACCACGTTCTGCGATAAACCCACCTCCCGGGCTCTGAAAGATGCGCTGGCAGCCCGTTGGCCGCACCTCCCAAGGTTAATACGCCCGCGGGGAGGGACGGGCCAAAAAGTATAGCACGGGTTTGAGGCCCGACCGCAAGCGGGCTTTTTGGACCGTCCTGCTCGGCGCCGCACCATGTAATACCGGTTGCGTGGGCGACGCGATAGCGGATAACGCTAGGGATTCATGCGGCTTGTTGCCTGCTAAACCAACCGTAAAAAATCCATCCGAGTACAAATCCGATTCCGGCGTTAGCAAGCATTGCGCGACCATTTGAGACGAATAGCGAACCCGGCAGAAGTCCCAAGGAGTAGTGAAAAACGCTCGCCGCAGTGACGCCAGGCTCGTTTGAGAGGACAACAATTGTGGCCAGAGAATCCTTGAGGAGGAAACCGGCAGGAATCAGCACTGGTAACCATTTCTGCCAGGTCTTCATCGTCGAAGCCATCAGAACGTACCTCGAAGCCCTAGCCAATCGCCCGCGAAGCGACTTCTTGCTGTAGATCGGCGCTGAACTGCTCGACGGGTCGCGGCCCCAGGTCGCCCTTGGAGCGGTGACGCACCGAGACGGAGCCAGCTTCCGCTTCCTTGCCGCCTATGACGAGCATGTAAGGAATTTTCTGGAGCTGCGCGTCGCGGATTTTCGCTTGCAGTTTTTCGCTGCGATCGTCGAGTTCCACGCGAAACCCGGCATCGAGCAGCTTCTGGTAGACCCCTCGAGCGTAGTCGTTCTGACGCTCCGTGATCGGCAACACAATCGCCTGCAGTGGCGCGAGCCACGCCGGGAATGCGCCGGCATACAGCTCAATAAGATAAGAAACCATCCGCTCCATCGTGCTGATCACGCCGCGGTGAATCATCACCGGCCGATGCTCCTGGCCGTCCGCGCCGATGTATCCCAGTTCGAATTGATGCGGCAGATGGAAATCGATCTGAATCGTGGAGTAGGTTTCCTGGTGGCCCATCACGTCCGCCAGTTGAATATCGAGTTTCGGCCCGTAGAAAGCGGCCTCGCCCGGCGCTTCGGTATAAGGAAGGCCCAGCGAATTCATAGCTTCGCGAAGAACGCGCTCGGCGAGGTCCCACATTTCGTCGTTCGCCACATATTTCTCGGTGTTGGTCTTGTCGCGCAAAGATAGCCGGTAGCTATATTGCGTGATGCCAAGATCGCGGTAGGCCTGCTCGACGAGCTTCATCACACCGGCGAATTCGTCCTTGATTTGTTCCGGCGTGCAGAAGATGTGCGCGTCGTTGAGCGTCATGACGCGGACGCGGCTAAGGCCGCTCAGGACGCCCGACCGTTCGTAGCGGTACATCGTGCCGAGCTCGGCGATGCGCACCGGCAGTTCGCGATAGCTGTGTTTTCTGGATTCGTAGACGAGAATGTGATGCGGACAATTCATCGGTCGCAACACGAGCCGCTCGGTTTCGAGATCCATCGGCGGGAACATGTCTTCGTGGTAGTGAGCCCAATGTCCTGAACGAACGTAGAGATCAACCTTCGCCAGGTCCGGCGTGTAGACGTGCTGATAGCCGGCGCGGCGTTCCTGTTCGAGAATGTAATCTTCCAGCAAACGCCGAATAGTCGCCCCTTTCGGGAGCCAGAGCGGCAGACCCGATCCGACCTGATCGCTTACCGTGAATAGGCCAAGCTCTTTTCCTATTCGACGATGGTCGCGGCGCTTAGCTTCTTCGAGCTTGTGCAAATATTCGTCGAGCCCTTTTTGATCCACGAAGCATGCGCCGTAAATCCGCTGCATCTGCGGATTGCCTTCCTTGCCCTTCCAGTAAGCACCGGCGACATTCATCAATTGAAAGGCCTTGATACGGCCGGTGGAAGGGATGTGCGGCCCGCGGCAGAAATCAATGAATTTCCCGGTGGTGTAGAACGACACCATCGGCTCCGTCGCTTTTTCGTCTACGAGTTCACACTTAAATTCTTGGTTGCTTTTGCGATAGAGCTCCAGAGCTTCCGGCTTGGGAATCAGCTTGCGCTCGTTCGGAACGTCCATCGCCGCCAATTCGTGCATTTTGGCCTCGATTTTTTCCAAGTCATCCTGGGTGAACGGTTCTTCGCGCACGAATTCGTAGAAGAACCCGTTTTCGATCGGCGGGCCGATGCCGAGTTTTACATTGGGATACAGCTCCAGGACGGCGGCGGCAAGCAGATGCGCCGCGGAATGGCGGAACACCTGCACCGCGTCAGGATCTGTTGCAGTGAGTATCGCGATTTTCGTGTCGTGGTCGAGCGGGCGCGCGAGATCTACCAGCTCGCCGTCCGCGCGCGCGACGAGAGCCTCTTTCGCCAGGCGCGGCGAAATTTGATGCGCGATCTGTGCGGAAGTGGTGCCGCGCGGAACTTCGCGGGTGGCGCCATCTGGCAAAGTAATCTGAATGGTCTCAGCGCTCATGCGGGATCGTTGTCCTGTTTAGAAACAACTAGCTTACTGGTGTGCTGAAGACCGGTCAAGGCAAGAGGGTGAACGCGACAGGCACTTCAATTTATTCGATGGGATCATCCGCTCGGACCGGATCAAGGAATGATGACGCCGGGGAGCCCGCGAAACGCAGCATCGCCCGTCACAACTTGCGCATGATGCGCTTGAGCTGTCGCGTAAATAATCGAGTCCGCCATCGCCAATTTCGTCGCATTGCTGACGTCGGCCGCAGCTAGTGCAACGTCTTCATCGAGGGGCACAACCTTACGGCGAAGCGCCGCGGAGATGAACCGTTCGGCTTCCGTTTTGCCACGCTCGCGAAGCAAAATCTTGACGACTTCGTATAAGACGATCGTCGGAACCAGCGTCGGAGCGTCGCTCTCGATAAATGGTGCGAACCTTGCAGCGTCCGCATCTTGGGTCAGGTACTCCAACCAAGCCGAAGAATCAATCAGCCAGAGCTCAGAAACGGTCATTGCGGTCACGATAGTCGTCTTTCCATTTCATTCCTTTGGCGATTCCGCGAAGTTCCGTGATGGGGCGAAGCAGATCGATATGAAGTTTGCCTTCATAGACATACATGAACAGTTCTTGCCCCGATTCGATTTTCAGTTCTTCTCGAATCGCCTTCGGAATGACGATTTGAAACTTCGGTGAGACCTTGACCCTGGCTTTGAGCACTTTGGGCAGCGTCAGCATACAGCCATTATATCGACCGTACTATCGTATGTCAATTTTAGGTCGATACAGTAATCACAAAATCGCGGGGTTCGCTTCCTGCAAACGCGCATAACCCAGCTCAATGGAAAGTGGCCCCCATCACTTTTTCGCGCCTTCGGGACAAGTTTGTAGCAAAATGAGGGTCATAGAGGTCTGGGAATCGGCCGATTTCAACCCTGCCGTCGGCTGCAATCCAGTTTTGAGGTCCTGCCGTCGGACTGCTGGGCTGCGGGATTGGCGTTCACCGCGATGATGGAAACTCACAACTCGTCGAAAGAGCGGCACGTTTGCTGCTTATGGACAGTCGAGCAAAAACGCTCGAACCACTTCAGCAGCGCCGCGACTCGCCCTCATGCCGGGAGTCAGGAATGACTGTCGCCGCAACTCAATTGGTTGGCCAAGTCATTGACGGAAAGTATCGTCTCGGCGAACTCATCGGCGAAACGGACCATAGCGCCGTCTTCTTGGCGGAAGCACGTCAGCCGGAGGTCCGCAAAGCCACGATCAAGCTGATTTCGGCGGATGCGGTTGACGCGAATGGCCAACTGGGCCGGTGGAAGCAAGCTGCAAAATTATCGCATCCCAATCTGATTCAAATTCTTGACATGGGGCGCTGCGAATTAGATGGCACGCCCGTGCTCTATGTGGTGATGGAATCTGCGGACGAAAACCTGGCCTCGGTGATTGCCAAGCGGCCGATCGCAGCCGAGGAAGCGCGCGACATTGTAGGACCGTTGGTGGAAGCCCTCGGATACATTCACGGAAAAGGATTCGTCCATGGGCACATTAAGCCTGCGAATATCATGGCGCTGGATGAGAACCTAAAAATCTCCAGCGACGGTTTGTGCCGCATCGGGGACTCGAAAGGCAGCTTGGGGAAGCCGAGTCCGTACGATTCTCCTGAAGCTGCAGGTGGCCGGATTTCTCCTGCTGGAGATGTTTGGTCGCTGGGAATGACGTTATCCGAAGCGTTGACGCAGCGCCTGCCCGTCTGGGAGCGAACCAATCAGGGAGATCCTGCGCCTCCTTCGACAATGCCCGCGGAGTTTCTGGAAATCGCGCGGCACTGCTTGCGTCGAGATCCGCAGTTGCGATGGAGCATTGCAGACATCGCTGCGCGCATGCCGGGTAGCGCGGCGGCGCCCGCAAAACAAATTGACGCGGCTCAGAAGCCGCAGAATTCTTTGATTGTGCCGAATTACGCTATCCCCGCGGTAGCGGCGGCAGTGGCGCTGATCGTTGTAGTTGTCGGAGCGATTCTGCTGAAGCACCGCTCGAATGTGCAGGAACCTCAGCCGGTTACGGTGGGACAACCGGCGGCTCAGCAACAGTCCCAGCCGGAGCCCGAGAACAAGCCAGCGACGCCGGAACCGCAGAGCGCGCCTGCATCGCCTCCGGTGGTACAGCCGGCGCAAAATCCGCTGCCGCCGTCCGCGCCGAAAACCACGCAAACGGCGAGCAAGAAAGAGACTCCGCCGCCTGCGCCGGCTCGGCCGGCCGCTACCAATCAAGGCGGAACGAATGTCACATCGCAAGCAGGATTTGTTCGTGGTGCGGTCTTACATCAAGTCTTGCCCGACGCGCCGCAGAAGGCGCGAAACACAATTCAAGGCAAAGTACGCGTCAGCGTCAATGTGCATGTGGACGAATCGGGCGACGTGACGGAAGCAACGTTTGAGGCTCCTGGGCCGAGCAAATATTTTGCAGATCGCGTCTTGCAAGCGGCGCAACTTTGGAAATTTCGGCCTGCGCAGATGAATGGCCGCAATATCCCTAGCGACTGGATCCTGAAATTCGAGATTGATCCCGCGACGATCGATGTTTCTCCTTCTGAAGTGCCACCGACGACGGCGCAATAGCTACGAATTTGCGGCGCTCTTAAACCTGCATCGGCGCCATCCTATTTCCTCCGCGCTGATTCCAGCGTCTCCCACGCCGCCTGCGACAGATCGAGGAAATCGTTGAATTCGCCCGCGCCGCGCAGCCATAAGCCACCGTCTATCACCACGCACTCGCCGTTTACGTAATCCGCTTGCTCGCTGAGCAAGTACACCGCGAGATTGGCGAGTTCTTCATGGCGGCCGAAGCGGCCCATGGGGTGATGTTTCTTGGCGCGTTCTTCCAATTCCTTCGAAGGCAGCAAGCGCGACCACGCGCCTTCAGTGGGAAATGGACCCGGCGCGATGGCATTGAGCCGGATATGATGCCGCGCCCATTCGACAGCGAGCGAACGCGTCATCGCCAGCACTCCGGCCTTCGCGCAGGCCGAGGGCACCACAAATCCCGAGCCGGAATTCGCGGCCGCGTAAGTGGTCACGATATTCAGAACGTGCCCCGGCTGCTTCGCCGCAATCCATTTCTTCCCCAGAGCCAGCGTACAAAAAAATGTACCTTGCAACACAATTCCCACGACTGCGTTGAAGGCGTTGGGCGAAAGCTTCTCCGTGCGCGCGATAAAATTTCCCGCGGCGTTGTTGACCAGCGTATCCACGCGCCCGAATTCTTTCTCGGCGGCGGCCACGGCCTGTTCGACCGCACTGAAATCCCGGATATCGGCCGACGCGTAGGCCGCCCGCGCACCTTTCGCGCGAATCGCTTCCGTCGTATCCTTCAGCGGTTCTTCCCGGCGCGCGACGAGGAAAATATTCGCGCCCAATTCGGCGAAACGCAGCGCCATCGAACGACCCAACCCCGTGCCCCCACCGGTAATAAAAATTGTGCGGCCCTTGAGCAAATCGGCTTGATACATCACAGTCCTCCCGGAAGTGAGCGGTATTCTTCTCTCATCGGCGCGCCAGCCGCAAGCGCCATTTTGCGGCCCAGGAAAGCGGTAGCACGGCGCTGCTTGATATGTTATTCAATCGTCTTCTTTCTTCCGTACGAATCGGAAGTATGAAAAGGATTCCGCGATGAGAGGGTTTCTAATCGGGTTGGTTTTAGGATTGCTGATAGTTCCGACCGTAATCTTTTTCTATATCGAGAATGGCCAAGCGCCGGCGGCCGCCACCGACGCTCCCATGCCGTTCGAAAAATTTCTTGCGCGGGGCGCACTCCATGCGCGAATTAAGAAAGAAGCTCCGGAGCGCGACCTTTCGACGTTCACCACCAACGATCTAATCGCGGGAGCCGACCTGTTCCAAAAGAATTGCGCGTTCTGCCACGGGCTGCCGTTGCAGGCGCCTTCCGCCGCATCGCAAGGTATGTTCCCACATGCGCCGCAGCTCTTCACCGAGAAAGAAACCGTAACCGACGATCCGGTCGGCGTCACTTATTGGAAAGTGAAAAACGGCATTCGCCTCACCGGCATGCCGAGCTTTCAGAAAGCACTCACCGATCAGCAAATGTGGCAGGTGAGCGCGTTGATGGCACGCGCGGACAAACTTCCGCCGGATGTGCTCCGGATATTGCTGCCCGCGCCTGCCACGCCTGCATCACCCGCGCCGCCAGCCGCCGCCGCTCCAGTGCCGGCGCCTCCAGCTGCTTCCGTGCAGCCGAAATAAGGCAAACTTTATTTTGCCGCCGGCAAGAATTCCTTCGGCAGAGGATTATCCGGGGTCTCTTCCTGCCAGAAAATCGTGACCACCCACCAGCGCGTGCCGTCGTAGAACAATTGAAAGCTATTGATTCCGCGCGCGAATGGCTGAGGATCGCCGGCGTCGTGCCGCGATTCGTAGGTGCTGAAAATCTGCATGATGTTGCCGTAGCGTTCAGCCTTCCGCGCGATTTCCCGCTCGGAAAAACCATTCTTCTGGAAATAGGCATCCGCAAGCGTTACATACTGGTCAGGCGTGATCATGTGCACGCCGTACCCACCTCCGGTTTTCTTTGGACTGGCGGCGCCAAGCCGTGCGTCGGGAATAAAGAGCGATCGAAAACGATCCCAATCGCGCTTCTGCGCTGCCGGCCCTGAAATCACGTCGTACGTTGCGGCAAGGATCGCGTCGGGCGACGCCACGTCCGCCGGTTTCGCCGGGGGCGGTGCCGGCGCCGACTGGGCCGCGGCATCGGGTTGCTTACTCTGCGTCTTGGAATCGTCTTGCGCACGCAGCGGCGTGACGGCAATGCACAGAACCAGAGCTGGAACCGCAACAAATCTGCAAAGTGACATGCAAAATCCTCCGAGCGGCTCGCCCGATCGAGATCGTCGCGCCACGCCGCAGGCGCGCAGCTTAGTCCGCCCGGCGACGGTAATCCACAATTAAATTGAGCGGAAGTCGCGCGGCGCGTGCCGGCCCGCAGCTAGAAATCAACGTGGAAACGCATGCCAGGCACAAACAGCGGACCGCGAGCTTTGTTGTAGCCGGGATTGTTGACGTGCTGCAGATCCACCGAAGCGAAGAATCCGCGCCACAAGTGCGCGGTGTAAAATCCTTCGACGATTTTTTCGGGGCCGTAAGTCAGCCGGCCATCGCCGAGCAGAAAGCCCAGACCGCCGAGTGCAAGATACTGACTGTGGGCCGCCGAGATTCCGTTCACAACGAACACCGCGCCCGCTCGGTCGTTTCGCCGTCGCCACCAATCGCCTTTGGCAAAGGCGCCCAGCTCCAGCGTGCGATCCACTTCGGTGTAAGCGAACGATTCATTGCGCCCATCGCTCCATCCCAACCGTCCGAAGGCGCTCAAGTGCGGCGTGAGCTCCTGCTCGAAATTGAGGCCGAACCCGTACTTGTGCCGTCCCTGCCGGCGCGTGCTGATGATATTCGGTGGTGCAACGGGATCATTGAAGTAATCCCGGATCGCATCTTCGTAGTTCCCCATGTTCGCGTGGTTCAGATAGCTCAGAAGGCGCACCACGCCCGCACGATGCCACAGCAGGTTTCCGCGCGCCTCGAATTCCAGATTCTCGGCGCGGGCTCGCGCGATGTCTGCATCCAGGTGAATGCCGTTGGCGACTTTCGGCATGAGCGCTTCAGCGAAACGAACCGTCCACCAGTGATCGTCGTACTCCAGAATCAAGCCGTCCGTGTAGCCGCGTGTGTTGGCGGCGTAGTCGTACGCGCCATTGTTGTCAACCGTCCAGTTAAGAAATTGCAAATGGCTGTCGTTGCCGTACGTGTTTAAGTCGAAAAAATCGGGCATCGTGAATTTGCCCAAGCGTATTTCCAGCCGGCGCGCTGGAAGCGAAGTAGCCAGAGCCAACGGACCGCGGTCCGCAACAATGCGCTCGTCGCTCAGAGGAATAATTTGACGGATCATGATCCGAG
The DNA here is from genome assembly GCA_963804625.1 of uncultured Acidobacteriota bacterium. GTDB lineage: Bacteria > Acidobacteriota > Terriglobia > Acidiferrales > UBA7541 > Palsa-295. The sequence goes on from CAWDRJ010000002.1 coordinate 440,692, forward strand.
CCACATAGGGCACGTCTCCGAGGCTCGGATTGCGCACTACATCGAGGTTCACGAATCCAGCCAGACCCAGCGCGTTGCTCAAGCCGCGTCCGCCCGCGCTTTCCATGTCCAGATACACTTCGGTGGTGTGCGTCATCTCATAGCCGAGATAGAGCGTGTAGACCTTCGAAGTCGCGTTTTCCGGTACGCGCCTGAAGCTGTTCGTCCCGCTATAAGCAGCAGGAAAGGAACCATGCCACTGCAAAATAATGTTGGCCTGCCCGGAGATCCAGTAGCGGCTCGTTTCCGAGTGCGGGAAGAGCGTCACCATGTCGCTGTCGTCGGATTGGTTCGTCGGGGCGCTGGCAGGCGGGCTGGCGCCAGGTTGTTGCGTTGATGAGTCAGTATCCGTCGTAGTTGCTGTCTGTTCGTGGACCGAAGTATCGTCCGGCCGCTGATCCTGAGCCACAGTGCGACGGGCGCCCGCCAGACACACCAATAATCCACACAGAAAAGCTGATCTGGATTGGGCGAAGAATAGGGTCACTTGTCCTGGGAACCAAAGCCCATTGGACTCCGTTCTCCAGGACGCACAGTAAAACATACCTACGCGCTTCTTCCTCATTAACGAAAGGTTACAGCGATTAACCCCACGCGCATCGAACAGGCGCTTCACTCGGCCGCAACCCGATACCCGAAACAGACGACCAACCGTCGTAGCCCTCCCGCCAGTAAGCCGCCGAGCCGCTGGACAATCCGCCCGCCCGCAGGCATCCTGATTGCCCGCTGGAGCCATCTTTAGTAGTCTCTAGGATTGCGCGGACGTCTCGGGCATCGACACATACAAGCATAGGGGTGAGGACTTTGCGGGAACAATCTTGGCTCGCGTTTTGGTGCCTGTTGATCGTAATGCTGGTGTTGCCTTCGTGCGAGGAGCAAATCAACTATCCTGCTCCGACAATTACCTCGCTATCGCCAACCAGCATTACCGCCGGCAGTCCGCAGTCCTACTTGACGGTCAACGGCAAGAACCTGATCCAGCAATCCCAAGTGGGTTACACGACCTCACCGAACACCAGCCCGAGTCTTCTAGCGACTTTCAACTATGTAAGCACGAATCAGATTGTCGTCACACTGCCTGCAACGCTGCTGCAGAACCCCAATACGCTCTATATCAGCGTCACCACGCCCCAACCGGGCGGCGGCACATATCCTCCCGCGAATCAACCCGCGCCATCTTTCACGGTATTCACGATCTCGCCAGCTACGAGCGGTATGCCGCGGATCACTTCGATTAACCCGACCTCCGTCCTAGTCGGCACCACGAACGGACTCACCCTGCATATCAGCGGCGCGAACTTCGTTACGCAATCCGAGCTCTTTGTGAACGGAGCGAACCGCAGCGTTACCTATGACAACTCAACCTCGCTCACGGCCCAGCTCAGTGCGACCGACGTCGTAAACCCAGGCACGCTGCAGATAATGGTGGTAAATCCGTCTCCCGGCGGCGGCAACTCCGCGCCGTTCCCATTGAACGTCAACACCGCGGTTCCGACGATTTCCGCGATCACGCCAACGAGCGAACAAGCCGGCGGAACCGCAAACGTAACGCTGACGGTAACCGGCACTGGTTTTCTGAATCAGTATTCCAGCATCAACGTGAACGGCGTCCCGTTCGCGACAAACGCCTCCGGCGGCACGAGTGCGGCGGCGACGATTGAACCGAGCTATCTTTCGCAGGGCGGCGTCGATCAAATCACGGTTGTGAATGCCGGGCCCGGCGGTGGCACTTCGAATATTCTTACGTTTGCCGTAAATCCGACACACTTATTGGGCTTGCCCATATTGGTGGATCTTGCCGCGGACGGTTCGCAGGCCGCCAACGGTCTCTGCGGAGGCTCAGCCTCCTGCACCAGCGGCGCGCTCGGCCTCACCGCGTCAACCGTGGGGCCATCCACCAGCAACACCGGCCAATACGTCGCGTTTGCCTCTGCCTCGCGCAATCTTGTCCTTACCGATTTGAATACAGGTGCGGACGTTTTCGTTCGCAACACTTGCCTGGGACAGGCATCGTGTTTGCCGATCACTGCAGTGGTCAGCTCGGACCCCTTCGGAAATGCCGCCAACGGCGTGAGCTCGGAGCCGACAGTCAGTTCGGACGGCACGCACGCGGCGTTCACGTCGTTGGCCACGAATCTGGTCACGACCGCAGCCGTGCCGGCGGGCACCACTCAGGTATATTGGCGTCCCGTTTGCTACCCCACGGCAACCACGCCTTGCACGATTAATCCGAGTTCAAATTACGATACTCAGTTGGTTTCGATGACGCCGGACGGGATGAGTGCGGGAAATGGCCCCAGCTATGACCCGGTGATCAGTCCCGATGGACAGTACGTAGCCTTTGTTTCGCTGGCCACGAACCTGGTCACCAACATTGCGGCAGATGGAATTACCCCGCAGGTCTACATTCGCAACACGTGCGATATCGCGACGCAAACGACCACCACCACGACGTGCGTCCCAACTACTTATCTGGTCTCCACGCCGGATGGCATGACATTCGGAGATAAACCAAGCTCGCACCCCGCCATCTCCGAAGACGGGCTGTTCGTTTCGTTTACATCCATGGCCGATAACCTGGGCTCGACGGCGCCAAATCCCAGCGCTAGTTCCGAAATTTTTGAACGCAGCACGTGCGTCACCACCATCGCCAGCGTGGACAACACGTGCACCCCGGTCACGACGCTGATCTCGACGCCTGACGGCACGAATCCAGCGGATGGCACGAGCGATCAATCGTCCGTCTCGTCTTGCGGCAGTGAAATTGTAACGACCAGTACCACCGCTTGCACCGGCGGCTTTTTGTACAATGGCCGATTTGTGGCCTTCGCCTCCACTGCGACGAACCTCATTCCTGGTATAGGCCCGACGCAGCAGATCTATGTGCGCGACACCTGCCTGGGCGTCACTACAACGACCGTCAACTGCACTCCTTCAACGAACCTGATTTCTACGCCCGACGGCATCACAGCCGCCAACGGCTTGAGCGAGCACCCGAGCATCAGTCTATCGGGCCAATTCATCGCGTTCTCGTCACTCGCGTCGAACTTGGGAAATACCAGCAACGGTGTGGAGAACATTTTCGTGCGCAATAGCTGCCTGGGAGTCACAATTACCTGCCAAACAGGGCTGGCAGTCTCCAGCATCACTGCCGGCACCCAGGCTTCTCCCATAAGCGGTGCGAGCTTGGTCCCCTCGATCAGTGGCGACGGTCACACGGTGAGTTTCTTTTCGTTTGCACGGCTCGCCGCAGCCGATACCAACACGCTCGACGACATCTATCTCAGCAGCACCACGTACTAGGCCACTTCTAATCGCCCGCGATTTTCCTCTGTTCGCTGGCAGATTGCCTTGCGATGGAAATAGCTCGCCCAGCACACACCAGATTTATTTTTTAAGTTGAGCGGAAGAGGAACGCAGCAATGCCGCGCGGGCCGTGGACAAAGTGAAGTTCAAAGATTCCTTAGGCACACTGGTTACGAACGGGCCGACCATCCAGCCCAGTCCCGTGGGAATATCGCGGGTCAGCGAGATGGCCTGGCATTCGATGTACGTCCCGCCATCTTTTTCTTCGAATCGCCAGTAGGTATTCATCCGCCACAGGAATCCCCGGTCGTGGCCTTCCGGCTCAAGTTTTTCATCGGTCTGTCCGGCGTTTTCGACTTCCTGGACGCGTGTGGTGCGGGAACGGCTCCAGGCATGCGTGCGATCCACCAGGTGGTAATGCACCTGCTGATCCGTGTCAATCACCGTGGTAATGATTTTCTTCTTGTAGAAGCGTAGCAGTACGAAATAATCGTCGCCCTCGTGCCGCAAAATTTTCGAGCGCGCAATATCCGGCTTGAAATAATCCACTTTGTGATCGTAGTCCTGCATGAACGAGAGCGTTTGCGTCAGCGTCGCTCCCGGCACGAACACGGTGCCAATCCAGTGGTGAATGATTCCGCCGGGAACGGAAATGGTCTTGCCGTTGTCGAGCGTGGACAGCCGCTCGATCACGATTTGCCCGTTGTGTAATTCCGCTTCCGCCTCGGCACGTCGCGCGTCCGGCAGCCGCTCGACCCACAAGTACGGCCCACTCTGCGCGAGTTCGGAATTTACCTGCGCTTGGGTGAGTTGGATATACCGGTCGTAAGCTTGCGCCGCTGGCGGTTGCAGGTCTGTGGCGTTCAAGGAAAAAGGCAATAAGAGCAGAACCGCGAGCAATACCGCGGTTGAGCTGCGCGCCGCTCTGGATAGTTTTTCGGCCACCTGTCCGACGTCTCTGACGCGCTTCCGCCATAACAGCGCTGCAGCAGAGCTCTATCTCATCTGAAGCACGCGGGCGGCCATCAGTTGCAGCTATTCTTACAGGATTTGTCGCAAGGAAATTCTTGGCCGATGACGACGAGCAACCGCCGGGCGCCTGCGCACGGGATTGGACTAAATCGCATTCATCTGGGTTTGGGGTTGCGGCAACTAAGAGCGGCGAGGGATCGAGGCGATACTGGCCGAAGCGTTCGTGAACAGTCGCTTAGCCCCGCCTGCCAACGGAATTGTGTAGAAGGGACGCCGGCGGCAGGGCTTGGACGGGTTGGATAGCGTGCCCCGGCTCCTTTTTTTGTGGAACCGTCGTCCCCGCAATCGCAGCTTCCAACCCGCACCCCAATTTTGGCGATAGCGCCGACAAGAACCAATGGCGCGCGCGGCTCAAAAATTTCGGTACGCGAGTATTAGTACTGACGCCTCCAAATTGCGGCACACTGCTAGTAACTTCTTATTTTGCTTGACGTTAGCCCCTAGCCCCAAGATCTACCAGAATATTGCTCGGTGGGGAGTCATCCGGCGATTTCGCCCGTCCAAGCTGGATTCGGAGGATCTGACAATCTCTCAGGAAATTGCCTTCAGAGTGCCATCGGAGGTTTCAAACTCGACCCGCAGGAGCCAGTCGAAATGGAATTTCTCAGCGGCCATCCATTTTTCGAGCTCTTCGCGAGTGGTGGCGTCGAACTCCGCGAGCATTTTTCCTTCCTGCATGTTTACGAGAACGCGCCGCGCGGTCACCGATTGCGCGGCGAGGATTCGCTTGGCAAGCTCCTCAGCGCCCTGGCGCGTCAAGCAAGCGAGTGTGTGCTGCGAGAGGTAACGCGGCATCCCGGCTCCTATTTCGATAGAATAAATGGCACCCAAATCGACGCATCCAAATATAACGTGAGTGGAGCGAAATCACATGCCTGAGGCGCGCAAGGCCCACCCTTATTACATGTACCAGGCGATTCAAGACCAACCCGCACTGATCGAAAGTGTGCTGGCGCAGCGCGTGGGGATCGAGCGCATGGCGGACGGCGTGGCGCGCAAGGAGCGCATTACGTTCGTGGGCATCGGGACCTCTTTGCACGCGGCGCGCGTGGCGCAAAGCTGGATGCGGGAATTCACGGCCGGCGTCTTTTGGGCTTACGCCGAGCAGTCGTTCGAACTGGTGCATCATCCGTTTGCTCTCGGACGCAATGACGCCGTGGTCGTCATCACCCACACCGGCACAACCACCGCCTCTCTCGAGGCTCTGCGCATGGCGCAAGCCTCGGGAGCATTCACTGTGGCGATCACAGGGCAAACGACCAATGACGAGATTCGCGGCGCTAATTTTCACATCGAAACCTGCGAGCAGGAAGTCGCCTTTGCTTATACCAAGAGCTACACCACCGCGTTGACCGTGCTGGCGCTGATGAACGCGCGCATCGCTAGCCAAAAATATTTGCTGCCCACGCCGTCCCTCGTTGAGCCTCTCGATCGGCTGCCTGAATTGCTCCGCAAAGCGCTGGCGTTGGAATCGAAGGTGCGCGAATGGGCCAAGCGGGTGGCGCCGCTTTCGCGGATCGAGATTTTTGGTTCGGGCGCCGCGTGGCCCACCGCCAGCGAAGCGGCACTCAAGATCAAGGAAGCGTCCTATATTGCCGCGGAAGGCTTCGAGACGGAAGAGATTCTGCACGGACCGTTTTCGGAGACCGATTCGCGCGGCTCGCTTGTCGGTTTATTCACTGGCAGTTCAGCGGACGAGCGTGGCCGCCAGATTTTGCGCGCCGCCGGCGAACTGAAAATGCCGCGCCTTGCGATTACGGTCCCTTCCGCGAATCACGATCTATCCGCCGAGGAAATTCTGATGGTCCCCGAAGCCCCTGAGTGGCTCTCGGCCTTCGTCCATTTGATTCCCTTGCAACTTCTGACGTATTATCTGGCGCTCGAACGCGGCGTCAGTCCCGACAGCGGCCGCATGGAGCAACCCGCGCACGCCGCCGCAAGCAAACATTACAAATATTAACCTCCGCGAGCGGTTCATCTGCAATCCCAGCGACGGACCGTCGGCCGTAAGTTGCGAAGGCACGCCTGTCCATGCGAACAGGAGTTCCTTTTCAACTACACCTGTGCCGCGCCTGCGCTGAGAGCAAGCGCGGAAGCCCTAAAATTGGATGAAAAGCACTCCAGGAGTCGTCCATGAAACGATTCGCACTCGTTCTGATTTGCACCGCATTGCTAGCTTTGGGCACAGCCGCTGGTGACGACGGTGGAATGGGCACGCTCGCGGGGACAGTCGTCGGAAGAAACGGCAAGCCCGTGGCCGGCGCACGAGTCACTTCGCAAAATGCGGGCGGCGATCATCCCCAGGTTACGACTACAAACCAACAGGGGCGATTTTTCTTTCCGGACCTCATGCATGGCTACTACGATGCGCGCGCTTACCATGACGGCGAGTGGAGCGATTGGAAACACAACGTCGAAGTGACCACCGGCAAACAGACCGAACTCACTCTCCGCTTGATTGCAAAGCCCAAATAATCGCCGCAGTTCGACGCGCCAATCCAGACTCCCACCGCGTTCGCCTGTCCCCGCGAACAGGAGTTCCTTTTCGAGAACATTTGGCGCCACCAGCGCGAGGCGCGCGAAAAGCGGCGCGTAAAATTGGCTCAGAAGTATCCCGGGGTGCAGAATGAAACGAACTGTCCTAACTCTTGTGCTCGCGACGGCGCTCGCATTCGCCGTCGCAGCGAACGCTCAATTTGCGCGGGGACTCGGAACTCTGCAAGGAACGGTCGTGGATGCTCACGGCAAGAAGATCGTGGACGCTAGTGTAACAATCCAGACGTCGGACGGCCTGAGCCCGCACGCAACTCACACCGACGCCAGCGGCCATTTCGAATTCGCGCGTTTCGACGCCGGCCAGTACGACGTACGCGCCTATGCGGACGGCCAATTTTCCGATTGGGACAAGCGCGTCGTGATTCGTCCGAAGAAAACCACCGAAATCACGCTACGGATGCCGCCGAAGAGCGATGTAAAGGTCAACGTGAGCGGCGAATAGCGGCAACTAACATCGCGACAGCGGTTCAAAAAATATCAGGGCGCCACTAATCTGCGTGCGGCATCGTCATTCGTAACGCAGCGCCACCATCGGATCCACGCGCATCGCCCGCCTCGCCGGGACGTAGCACGCCAACAGCGCGACCCCAGTCAACACGACTGAAACGATCAGGAACGTTATGGGGTCGCTCGCGCTGACTCCGAAAAGCAAGTGCGAAAAACTGGAGAGCAGGCGGGTGAGCAGCAACGCGGCGACTGCGCCGATCGCGAGTCCTGCCAGCGCAAGCCGCAGGCCCTGACCGATCACCATCTGAAAAACGTCCCACTTCTCCGCACCGAGCGCCATGCGAATGCCAATTTCACGCGTGCGCTGCCCTGCGAGGTAGGAAATCACCCCGAAAATTCCCACCGCGGATAGTACGAGGGCGAGCAAGGCAAATACGCCGAGGAGACTCATCGTGAATCGTTGACTGGCGATTGAATCAGAGACGACCTTCGACATCGGTTGGAAGTCGTAAAGTACTTGCCGGCTGTCGAATCGTTGCGACGCTGAGCGGATTGCTTCAGCAACACTCTTGTCCGGTCCGGTCGCACGCACCACAAACGTGCTCGCGCGGCCGGCGAGCGGCAAGACTCGGTCTGGCAGCTGCATCATCGAAAAATAGATTTGACCGCGCTGATCGAGAGCGCCGGTCGCGCCCAAGCCTACGTGTTTCACGTGTCCCACAACGCCGACAATTTCGGCCCCGTTGACGTCAATGATTCCTAGGTTGACGCGCTTGCCGAGGGGATCCTCGCCGGGAAAATACGCCCGCGCGAAACCATCATCAATCACCACCACAAACGGCGTCGTCTCAGTGTCCTGTGCGCCGAGAAAACGCCCGTGCTGGAGCGGAATCCCCATAACCTTCAAATAATCGGGAGCTGCCGCGTACCATTGCGCGCGCGCCATTTCCTTCGCGGAGGATGGTTTTGGCCGTCCCTCGATCCAGAAAGGCACGAGCGAATCACCCGTCAGCGGCAGCGCCCCGACTAACGGCGAGGCGGCCGCGACGCCGGGAACCTCCTCAAACCGCGCGGTCAGATCGCGATATGTGGCGCGGATTTGCGTGGCAGTCGCCACCTTCGCGGCCGAGGGCGCGATGCCAAACACCAGCACGTGCTGCGGATCGAAGCCAGGATTCACGTCAACGAGATTGACGAGCGTGCGAATCATCAGTCCCGCTCCAGCCAGCAACACGAGCGCCAGCGCCATCTCCGCGATGACGAAAATGTTTTGCGTGCGCAGGCGGGTTCGGCTGGACCCGCGCCCACCTTCCTTGAGAGTCTTGTGCAAGTCCGGGTTCGAAGTCTTGAGCGCCGGCACCAATCCGAATCCGATGCCCACGAGAATCGCGGCGGCGCACGTGAACACGAGGACCCGCAGGTCCATCCCGATTTCGTCCGCCCGCGGCAGCACCTGAGGAATTGCAGCGAGCGCAGCCCGCGTACCCCACACGGCAAAAAGCAGACCGAGCGCGGCTCCAGCAGCAGCGAGCAGGATGCTTTCCGTGAGCAACTGCCGTATGACGCGGCCTCGCGTCGCGCCCAGCGCCGCGCGAACCGCAAATTCCCGAGCCCTGCCGGTCGCGCGCGCCAGAACAAGATTGGAGACGTTGGCGCAAGCAATCAGCAGTACGAAGCCGACCGCTCCGAACAACACATACAGCATCGGTGCTGCGTCCCCGGTGATGTCCTCTTTCAGCGGATTCACAAAGATGCCGGTGTCCTTGTCCGCGTCCGGATAGGTGGCGGAAAGATTCCTCGCCACCGAATTCATGTCCGCTCGTGCTTGCGCGAGTGTCACTCCCGGCTTCATTCTGGCGATCCCAAGCGTCCCCATGCTGGCGCGACGATCCCGGAAGGGAGGATCGTTGAACTGGCCGAGCGGCGTGAACATGTCGGCGGCTGCATAAAGCGGCGACTTTTCCGGGACCACACCGACGATCGCGTAGGCGATGCCGTCGAGCGTGATGCTCTTGCTGAGAATAGCCGGCGAGGAACCGAACTTGCGTTTCCAGAAACCGTCGCTTATCACCGCGACTCGGCCACCCCCGAGTTGATCCTCTTCAGCGCGGATGGCGCGGCCAAGCAACGGCTTCGCGCCCAACAGCTCGAAAAAATTAGCGGAGATCCGGATGTCGCTCACGCGCTCAGGCTCGCCCGCATCGGTCAGAATCATGTCGTCCTGGAGGAACGCCCCGATGTTCGAAAATACCGTGTTTTCTTTCTGCCAATCGAGAAAATTGAGGTAAGTGATCGAGCTATGTTGACCGGGAGACCGATCCCACCAGAGCGAGACAAGCTGATTTGGTTGGTTATAAGGCAAGGGATTCAGCAGCACGCCGTTGACGACAGAGAATGCCGCCGTGTTCATGCCAATGCCGAGTGCGATCGTCAGCATCGCCACTGCCGTGAAGCCGGGATTTTTGCGCAGGATGCGTAGGCCGTAACGAATGTCTGCCCACAGAGTTTCCATCCAGAAACCGCGGCGTTGTTCGCGGCAATCTTCCTTCACGCCTTCGGCCGCCCCCAATTGGAGCACGGCTTGGCGGCGCGCTTCGTCAGGTGCCAGGCCCGTAGCAATGTTCTCGGCGGTTTGGCGCTCGATGTGGAAGCGCAGCTCAGCATCGAGCTGCTGCTCCCATTTCTTGCGCGAGAACCAGAGACGCCACGGTTTCATGGCTAGTGCCTCCGAAGAATTTGCAAACAGCCGCCGCTGCAAGTGAAATGGTTTTCCGTTACGTGCGTTGCAGGATCAGCGCCACGGCCGTGGACATTCGCTCCCAGTCGGCCATTTCTTTCGCGAGTTGCTGCCGGCCTGCTTTCGTCAGCGCATAGTACCTGGCGCGGCGATTATTTTCCGAGAGGCCCCACTCGGAGCGGATCCATTTCTTGCGCTCCAAACGGTACAGCGCGGGGTAGAGCGAGCCTTGCTGAATTTGCAGCATGTCGCGCGAGACTTGATGAATGCGCTGCGCGATTCCCCAGCCGTGCATGGGCTCGAGCGCCAGGGTTTTCAGGATCAGCAGGTCCAAAGTGCCTTGCAGAATCTCCGTGGGTGCGCTCATGCATTCTCCCCTAGATGAGCTGCAAGAGTGTGCCGCCGCTCCTGTAGATTGTCAACAGGGAAGCTTCGCACCGCCGTCCGATTCGGGTCTTGCGGCTTTTGCGTGTCTGCCTTCATTATGAATGCCATGCCATCCGAGCGTAACGCACCTCTGTGGGGCGCGGACGACCAGAACCAGCGGCTGAATGAACTCGCCGCCGGCACCGCGGACCCGGCGAAGGAAATTCCTCTGCGCCGCGACGTGCGCTCGCTCGGCATGTTGCTGGGCAAGGTGCTGATCGAACAAGCGGGCGATTCGTTGCTGGAAGCGGTGGAAGAGCTGCGCCGCCTTCTAATCCAGCAGCGCGAAGAGCTCTCCGCCGGCACGAAACCATCGAGTTCGGAAAACAGGCTGATGGCGGAAGCGCGCGACATCATTGCGCGGCTAGAAGTGGAAGACGCGTACCGCGTCACCAAAGCGTTCGCGATTTATTTCGAACTGACCAACCTCGCCGAAACGAATCATCGCAAGCGCCGCCGCCGCGCGGGAAAATTGCACGCCGAACAGCCGCCGCTGGCCGGATCGTTTCGCGGCACTCTCGCGCGCATGCGGGCCGCAGGAATTTCCGCGGAGGATGCGCTGGCCGCGCTGCGCAAACTGCAAATCACGCCCGTCTTCACCGCCCACCCAACCGAAGTGGCCCGGCGCACCGTGCTCTTAAAGCGGCGGCGGATCGCGCAGTACCTGGAAAGTATGGACCGGTTGCCGCTTTCCGCGAACGACGCGGCTGAGTATGAATCATTGATTCTCGCGGAGATCACTTCGCTGTGGCAGACAGACGAAGTGCGCCTGAAAAAGCCGGGCGTGATTGACGAAGTCCGCATGGGCTTGGACTTCTATCCGATGACGCTTTTCGATACTCTGCCGCGCTTATACGCCGAGCTACGGGAATCCTTCCTAGAGGTATATGGCTGCGCGATGAACGATGAAGAGTTTCCTAAACTGCTGCATTTCGGTTCATGGATTGGCGGAGACCGCGACGGCAATCCGCTGATCACGCCGCAATCCACGGCGGACGCGTTGGAACTCGCGCGTACCACGATTCTGGAGCATTACGCTCTGGAGGTGCAGCGGCTGATTGACGAATTGAGCTCGTCGCTGGACCAAATCGGTTGTTCCGCGGAATTGAAGGCGGCGCTGGCTCGATACGAGTCAAAATTCGGCGACGAACCTTCGCGCGGGAAATGGATTTCCGAGCCGGAACTCAGCCGTCATTTCCTGGATTTCATGCGAATCAGATTGCGCCACACCCGCGATGATCCGAGCAGTCCGTATGCTTACATTGCGGCGAACGAGTTGCAGCGCGATCTTCTTCTGCTGCGCGCAAGCTTGGTGGAAAACCACGGGCAACGCCTGGCGGAACTGCTCGTGGATCCGCTGCTGCGAAAGGTTCGCACTTTCGGTTTTCATTTGCACACGCTGGATATTCGGCAGCACGCAGCTGTACACGCGAAAGTCCTCGACGAACTGACCGCCGCCACGCTGCCAGCGTCATCGTCAGCCTCGGGCAAACGGCAAGGTCTAGCGGGCGGCCTTTCGACGGAAGCCGCGGACCTACTCGATACGTTTCGCATGATCGCGCGATTGAAGAAGGCATACGCACCGGAGGCAATCCGGGCCTACGTCATCAGCGGAACTGAATCCGAAGACGACGTCTTCGCAGTGCTGCGACTCGCAAGCATTTGCGGTGTGCAAGTGGCGGCCACCGCGAGCGATCCAGGGCTGATGCCCGTGCCGCTGTTTGAATCCATCGCTTCGTTGCGAGCGGCGGGAGAAATCATGCGGCGGGTGTGGACCACGCCCGAATATAAACGCTTGCTCGATTCCTGGAACCGCCGCCAGGAAGTGATGCTTGGCTATTCTGATTCGAATAAAGACGGTGGAATGCTGACGAGCACGTGGGAACTGCACAAAGCACATCGTGCGCTCCATGAAGTCGCGCGCGAATGTGGAGTGACGCTGCGGCTTTTCCATGGCCGCGGCGGCACCGTTGGCCGCGGAGGCGGTCCCACGCATCGCGCGATCCTCGCGCAACCGGCCCGTGATTTTTCCGGCGAAATTCGCATCACCGAACAAGGCGAAGTCCTCAACTGGAAATATTCCGATCCGGTGCTGGCCGAATGGAATCTGGAATTGATGATTGCCGCATCTTTGGAAGCACTGACGCGGCCCGAGGGACCCGCCCCGTGCGACGACCGCCGCTGGGACGCCAGCATGGAGGAAATGTCGCAGCATGCTTACGACTACTACCGGCGTCACGTCGTCGAAAACGCGGACGTGCTTGAGTATTTCGAGCAAGCCACGCCAGTCAATGAATTGGAGAACGCGCGCATGGGATCGCGGCCGGCGCGCCGCTCAGAAAGCCGCCGGCTGCAAGACCTGCGTGCAATTCCGTGGGTGTTCGGCTGGATGCAGAGCCGCCACGCGGTGCCGGCTTGGTTTGGAGTCGGCTACGCTTTCGAGCGATTTGCGGCGAAAGGGCCGGAACAAGAGAAGCAGCTCAAAGAAATGATGCGTTCCTTCGTGCTCTTTTCGGACTTGGTACGTAACGTCGAGATCGCGATGGCTAAGGCAGACCTCACCATTGCGCGGCTCTATGCCAACATGCTGGTGGGCGATGCCGGCCTGCGCGAGCGAGTTTTCACAATGTTGGCCGAAGAATTCGAACGCACACGCAGGATGCTGCTGATGATCACCGGGCAGAAGGAGCTGCTGGAGGGAAACTCGGTGCTGTCGCAGTCGATCCGGCTGCGAAATCCGTACGTGGATCCGATCAGTTTGATCCAAGTGGAACTATTGCGGCGAAAGCGCGCTGGTACAAATACGGAAGAGTCGAATTACGCGCTAGGCGCGACCATCAACGGCATTGCCGCCGGGCTGCACAATACCGGCTAGAGCTTGCAGCTCGCTATCTTCCGATAGCAACACACGGTGCCCGCAAATCATTGCCATCGGGCCTGATAGGGTGTAGGCTCACTTCATGAGATTCTGCGCTCAGAACTGCTGCGTGCGCTGCTGTTGTACGTGTTGCGCGCAAGTGTCTTCTGGCGCGGGGAGGCTAGGCATCTAGAAAGCGAATTCTAGCCCGAGATTTTCCGACCCACCGCCAGAAGTCAGCTGGCCGGTGGGTTTTTTTATTTGTCCGCGAGTTATGCACGGCATCCAATTTCGAGGAGGAAAGTGAAATGAGCGATTACAAGCATCCGGAAGTTCTGGTTTCCACGCAGTGGGCCGCCGACCATCTGAATGATCCGAAAGTCCGTCTGGTAGAAGTCGACGTGGACACGACCGCCTACGATCAAGGTCACATTCCCGGCGCAGTGGGCTGGAACTGGCAATCGCAGCTGCAGGACAACGTTCGCCGCGATCTAATCGACAAGCCGGCGCTCGAGAAATTGCTCGGACAGTCCGGCATTTCGAACGACACCACGGTTCTGCTTTACGGCGACAACAACAACTGGTTCGCCGCTTACGCGCTCTGGCAGTTGAAATACTACGGCCACAAGGACGTGCGACTCATCAACGGCGGACGCAAGAAGTGGGTCGAAGAAAAGCGTCCGCTGACCACCGACGCGGCGAAGGTCGCGCCGGCAACATACCACGCCACCGGTCCGGACGAATCCATCCGCGCGCGCAAGGAAGCCATCTTCGCGTTCGTGGATAAGAAAAAGCCCGCGCAATTGGTGGACGTGCGCTCCGTCGACGAATTCACTGGGAAAATCATCGCGCCGCCGGGAATGAGCGAAACCGCGCAGCGCGCCGGGCACATTCCGGGCGCGGCGAATATTCCGTGGGCCCAGGCCGCCAACGAAGACGGCACCTTCAAGTCCGCGGATGCGTTAAAGGAACTTTACGGCAAGAAGGGCATCAACGGTGCCGAGGAAGTGATCGCCTATTGCCGCATCGGCGAACGCAGTTCGCACACCTGGTTCGTCCTGAAATATTTACTCGGTTTCGAAAACGTGAAGAATTACGACGGTTCCTGGACCGAGTGGGGCAACCTGGTGGGCGCGCCAATCGAAAAGGAAGTGGCCGCTGCTGCGCACTAAATGCCCGGGCAGCAGCCCCAAGGATCGGGTGCTAAGGGCGGGGTTGCAGGCCCGTCCTCGCATGCCTACGGAATTTGATTGTCCGGGACGCCGTTGTGCCGCGCCTCGTCCTGCAACGCGCTGATCCGCGTGGCGATGTCGTCGCGTTGCTTTTGCAGTCGCGCAAGCTGGTCGCGCCAATCGTCGAGCTTCACTCCGTTATAGTGCCGGGTGGAATTCACCGTCTCACCGTTCAAACCCGCTTGCAGTTCCGCAATCTGCTGGTCGAGCGGCGGCAGCTTCGCCTGCAAATTCGCAATTTGTCCCTGGTACTGGCCAGGACTCTTCGGATTGGGTTTGGCTGCGACTGTTTTGCCGTTCGCTGGCTTGTTCGGCTTGCTTGAAAAGGTCGAAATCGCAGCGTCTCGGTGGACCGCTCCCATGTCTTCATTGGTCCACACTTTTTTCGTCGGCGTGGCGGGCGTCGCTGGAGATGTCGTTGTCGCGTTCTGCGCCGTTGCCGTCGTAGTGGGCGCTGTAATTGACTGCGCGGGCGCCGTGCCCTTCGCACTTGCAGGCTGTGCCGTAGCGTTCTGCGCGCGTGCTGCGCCTCCAAGGACGCTTGCGCTCACGAAAGCCATTCCTGCAATAAACGAGAGTGTGTGCCGCCTCATAGGACCTCCTCTGGAATTGCAGCGCTCACGGGTACTACGTCTTGTGACTAACGAGAGGCTGGGGCCTCAATACGACTATTGTGCGCCCAACTAAGCCGCATTGAACCGTGGGTGGTCGGAAGAGTTACGGGTCGCCGTAAGTGGACCTGCCGGTGGCGAGCTCGTTCTGCACCAATGCCAGGCATTGATTCGCAGAGCCATCCCGGTGGTACTCGCTGACTTCGATGTACTGGTGTTCCGCGAACGTGAAAAGGAATTTCCGCGCGGTGAAATCATATTGATACCGGGTGGGCAGCCAGATTCCCGGCGTCACCTCCGCCTGGTCGAGCGAGAAAACGCCGCCGCGATAAAGTTTTCCGAGGATTCCGCCGCCGAACGAGAGATCGCGGATTATGTGCGCTTCGCCTCGCACCAATTGATCGGTGGCGTGGTCCACCCAGATTTTCGCTGCCACGCGCGTCAGCACCTCCTGCGCGATCGAGTGGGCATGAAAATCTGGATTGGGATCGACTTGAAATACGTCGCAAAGGCGTCCGTTTCGCGTTTCTTGCCGAAGCCACTTCGTCAAAAACGCGTCACGCGCGGCGTCCACCAATTCCTTGCGGTCCTGTTTCTTTTTCTGCCACTTCTCGTTGGCCGATTTGGTCCTGGGATCGTCGGGCTTGAGCATGATTTGCAGCAGATCTCGCCACGCAGTTAATTGTTTGTGATAATCCGCAGGGTCCACAGGCTTGCCATTGTCTTTCAGGAGCAGCTTCATTGTGCCAGTCCCGGTGGGGACTACGCGGTAGAGCCTGTCTTCGAGCACGCGAGGCGTGTCGCCTGCGGTTTGATCAACGTGGCGCTCGATCCGCTCGTATTGCTCCAAAGCGTCGTCGTTACGATGCTGGTTATCAATCAGCTTTTGAGCTACGCGCCTGAATTTCGGCGTCTGAAGGCGCTTGTCCGGCCGGTACTGACGGGCGGTTTTGTTCACTCAGGCCCAGCCCCGAGGCAACGTCGAGGGTATCCGTCGCTGGCGGATCGGCGAGTGCGAGGCGATGGGCTGTAACACGGTGCGGCGCGGCCGCAAGACCCGCCACTGCCAGAGCAACAGCTATTCCCGAAACGGTAAGTCCTTTCAGCATATCGAGAGGGCCCTTGGCCGATCTAGCCATTACTGCTGATACGTCTTCGTGCCACAGCTCCGATTCTACCTGAATCCTCAGTCGAATCCTTTGGCCTGCGGTACTGGCCGCACAGCCCGAGCGCATGAAAAAATGTCGATGATTCTGAACTTTTCTGAGGGCCTATCCGTCTTATGATGGTAGGACCCATGAAGCCCTCCCGAGCCCGCTCCGAAGCCCGCCAGACGCTCACCGCCCTGCGCGAGACGATCTGGATTGCTCTGGACACGCTCCGAGCGCACAAACTGCGGACCTTTTTGACCCTTCTGGGCGTAATTCTGGCGGTAACCACCTTGGTGGCCGTCATCTCCGTATTGAACGGGCTAAACGTCTACGTCGCGGATAAAGTGGCCAACCTGGGTGCCAATGCGTTCGTGGTAGATCGGATCGGCATCGTCACCAACTTCGAGGAATGGAACAAAGCGCGCAAACGTCCGGCGCTGGGGATGGAGGATCTGGAAGCGCTCCGTGAGGAAATGAAATTGGCTAATTCCATTGCCGGCGAGCAAGACA
Organism: uncultured Acidobacteriota bacterium; assembly: GCA_963804625.1. Lineage (GTDB taxonomy): Bacteria > Acidobacteriota > Terriglobia > Acidiferrales > UBA7541 > Palsa-295. The sequence continues at coordinate 457,596 of CAWDRJ010000002.1, forward strand.
CGGTGGCCGATGTCCGCTATGGCAACGATCTGAGCGAGGACGTCAATATCATCGGCGCCACGCCGACCTTCGCGCCCATTCGGGACATTGACGTCTCGAACGGCAGGCTGCTGACCGACGTGGACGAAATTCACCGGTCGCCGGTATGCGTGATCGGGGCCGACGTCGCAAACAAACTATTTCCGGGCATAGACCCGGTGGGCAAAGAAATTCACGCGGGGCAAGGGCAGTATCTGATCGTCGGCGTAGCCACGCCCAAGGGCAACGTCCTCGGCCAGTCGCAGGACAATTTCGTGATGATTCCGCTCGGCACTTATCGCAATGAGTTCCTCGCGCCGCAGGATTCGATCTCGTTCTTCGTGCAAGCCCGCGCGCCGGAATTGATGGACGTCGCCGAAGATGAAGCGCGCGTGATTTTGCGCTCTCGCCGCCACGTGCCATATTCGACTGACGACAACTTCGCGATCATCGCGCCGACCTCCATCATGGGGCTGTGGAATCGCATTACCGGGAACGCCTTCGGAATCGCGATCTGGATCACGTCCGTATTTCTGGTCGTGGGCGGCGTGGTGATTATGAACATCATGCTGGCGAGCGTGACCGAACGTACCCGCGAGATCGGCTTGCGCAAATCGCTGGGCGCGCGCAAGCGCCACATCGTTCTGCAATTCATGGTGGAGTCGTCCGTACTGGCGGCTCTGGGAGGCCTTGTCGGTGTCACCGCGGCTGTGGCTCTCGGTCAGTTGGTACGCGTCGCCACGCCTATTCCGATCTCAACGCCCATTTTTGCCATTGCCACAGCCCTGGTTCTTTCCACGGCGGTGGGCTTGTTTTTTGGCATTTATCCCGCGGTGCGCGCTGCAAGGCTCGATCCGATCGAAGCGCTGCGCGCGGAGAACTAGGACTTCTCGATGCAAAGCGACTTTCGCGAAAATCTCCAGCTCGCGCTCGACACGGTTCGCGCGCACAAGCTCCGCAGTTTCCTCGCGATCCTCGGCGTGATGATCGGCGTCGCGCTGATCATCCTCGTCGTAGGTTTGGTCCAGGGGTTTCGCCAGACCATCCAGGATGAAATCGTTTCTGAAGGAATAGACACCGCATTTGTTTCGCGGTTCGATCAGGGTCCGCAGAACGGCCGCCATCCCAAGGAAGAGAAGCTGCGCAAGCCGCTCACTCTCGCAGACGCGATGGCCATTCGCCAGCTTTCTCCTGCGATCAAGGAAATCGCAGTGTCCGCGTTCCAATGGCAGCTCGCGCATACCGCGCGGTACCAGGGCAACATCATCGAGGGTACGGATTTCCGCGGCACTTTTCCCGCGTATCTCGCGGTTTATTCCAACGCCACGATGAAGGCCGGGCGCTTTTTCACCGAAGCCGAGAACGAACACCGCGACAACGTCGTGGTCATCGGCGAAAACGTAGCCAAAGCATTTTTCCCCAGCATTGACGACGCGCTCGGAAAAGAAATTCTGGTAGACGGTTCCACCTACACTGTCGTCGGCGTTTTCGAGAAACCGCCGAATGGCTTCGGCACCAACGATGAAGACCGCCGCACCGTAATTCCTTACTGGACGTTCATGAAGCTGTATCCTGGCAGCTACGAAATCGGTTATCGCTTTCTGGCATATTCCGGAAAACTCGACGCGGCGGTGGATCAGGTCCGTGAAGTTTTGCGCCGGCGCCGTGACGTCCCCTACGACAAGCCGGACAATTTTTCGATCCAGACCCAAGTGGAAGTGGTGCAGCAATTCAACGACATCATCGGCGGCGTCGTGCTCGCTGTCGTTGTGCTCAGCTCCATTGGCCTGTTAATCGGCGGCATGGGCGTGATGAACATCATGCTCGTGTCGGTTACCGAACGCACCCGCGAAATTGGCGTACGCAAAGCGATCGGTGCTCGCAGCAAGGACATTACCTGGCAATTTCTTTTCGAGGCTATGACCCTCACCGGCACGGGCGGCATCATCGGCATCCTGGTCGGAAGCGGGATCGTTCTACTGATCCCCGTGGTGAGTTCGCTGAAGGCCATCGTCCCGCTGTGGGCCATCATCATTGGCTTCAGCGTGTCCGTTGGCATCGGCCTCATCTTCGGAGTCTGGCCCGCCACAAAAGCGGCACGCCTCAATCCGGTGGAAGCTCTCCGCTACGAATAATTCAATCTACGCTACGGTTTTTGCTGAATTGATTCGACTGGGACGGTACTGCGCGGGTCCAGTTGCGGTACTCCGTTGGGACCCATCAAGTAAGGATAGCCTGCGGGGTCTTTCAAATCGCCTTCGACAAGAGCCGCATCCCGCAGTTCTTGGATCGATGTGGGAAATCGTCCGAATTTCTTCCAATATTCTTCCGAGCTTTCGTTCAAGTTCTTGAGCGCGATCTCCGCGTCGAGCGCCTGCACGTGCTCAAGCGCTCTCGTGCGAACCGATTCGTCTTTTGTTGAGTCGTACACTTCGGCCCAAATGAATCGGGAAGTTGCCAACGACTCGCCGTGCTCCGCCACGCGCGCGGCCATTATTTTCATCCACGCTGGCGCGCCTGGAACCGCGCTGCCATCCAGATACGCCTGCGAAGCATTTTTGTAGTCCTTCAAACGCGTGTAGTAAAGAAAGCCAAGCTCATGGTAGAGCCGCCACTCATTTGGATTTGCAGCGATGCCTCGCTTCACCAGCGCAACGGCCAGATCCGCGCGCCCGGCGCCGGCAGGGGGATGCTCCGACAGAAAAATGCCCCCGAACTGGTAGAGAACGAGCAGTTTGGGATCGAGCGTGGCGGCGATATTCAGCAAAGGCGCGAGCAACTCGAAAGTGCCCTTGCGATTTTGTAGGCGCGTGCCGTAATACTGCACCGCGCGCGTCCAATAGATATCCGCGAGCAGCGGGTCGTAACCCAGGCTCAGCTTTTTCAGCAGTGGGCCGGAGCGCAGCAGCAATTCTTGCTGTTCCGGCATCAGCGAGCTGCTCAGCACGTCAATGCGCGCCTGCAGCGCAGCGATCGCCACGAAAAGCAGTGGGACTACGACAACCGCAACGGCCACTGATCGTACCTGGCTGGTGATTTTCAGCGTGTGCGTACTCATTTTAGATTGCGCCCGGAAAATACCGCCGAGGCAGCGACCAGGATGAGAATTACATAGAGCGCCGCATACAAAGTGTTATGCCAAATCAGTGAAAACGGAATCGTCTCGCCGTGCGCCGCTGCTGCAGTCACGTTGAAATTATGGAAATTCGGAAGCAGGTAATACACGAATCGAGCGCCCGCGGCCATCGCCGGGCTTTGCGAGTATTCGCTGACGCCTTTGATGTCTGGCGCGAACACTCCCGCGACGTAAATTCCCAGCGTGTACAACGTTGAGAGCATGGGGCTGGAAAAGCAAGAAAAGAACAAGGCCAGCGCGGTGATTAATGCCAGCTCGAGCAGAATGAAATACACTGCCACCAGAATCGTGCCATCCGACCGCTCGAACTTCCGGCTCACGTAGTAAAGAGCGACCGCCAGTCCCAGCGTCATCAGCGCGGTATTCACCACCAGCGTCAGCACGAGACCGGCGAACTTCCCGACGAGGAATTCCCAGCGGCGAATCGGCTTCGCCAGGAGGCTGTATAAGGTCCTCTTTTCCATCTCCTTGTACACCAGCCCGACGCCGATAAAAATCGCCATGATAATTCCAAAAATAGAAATCGCCGAGAGTCCCAGATTGACGATCACCATCTGGTCAACGCCGATCGAAACCTCGCCGACCAGAATCGCCGCGCCGATCATCAGCAACGCGAAGATGATCAAGTTGTAAAGCACGCGGTCCCGCACTGCCTCGCGAAATGTGTTGACGGCTACCACAGCCGGCATCGTGCTCATCCGAGGTTCACCTCAGCAGGCTGCTCCGTTGTTTTTTTCCGGCCCACGAGTTTGAAGAAATAATCTTCCAGGGAAGGCCGCAGCGGCGTAACCGAGAGTATTCGCGCTTCAGAGCCTCGCAGCTCTTCGAGCGCTGTATACAATTCCGCTTCAGGTACTTCCACGCGAAAACGGTTGCCGGTTTGCGTGGCTCGCGCCGCCAGGCTGCGCGGCGGCGCTCCGCCGGCGCGCACTTCGAAAAATATCTCCATACCCAGCACTTCCATCGAGACTAGCTCTTCCGGCGCGCCAACTCCCTGCAGTTTCCCTCCCACCAGTATTCCCACGCGATCGCACAGCATTTCGGCGTCGGAAAGAATATGCGTGGAAAAGAAGACCGTCCGGCCCTGGCGCTTTAGGTCGAGGAGGATGTCGCGTACCTCGCGGCGTCCCACTGGGTCGAGCCCGGACATCGGTTCATCCAGAAATACCACTTGCGGCTCGTGCAGAATGGCCTGTGCAATTCCCACGCGCTGCAGCATGCCCTTTGAGAATTTCCGCAACTGCACGTCACCCGCGGCCGTCAGCCCGACAAGCTCCAAAAATCGTGTGACACGCTCGTTCCGCTCCGCCGCGCCATAGCCAAAAAAGCGAGCGAAATAATCGAGCAGCTCGCGGGCGGTAAGGTAATCGTAGAAGTAAGGCTGCTCCGGCATGTAGCCGATCTCGCGGTGCATGCGCACATCCGCGATCGAGCGCCCGCGGATCCGCGCCGTGCCCGCCGTCGGGAAAATCAGCCCCATCAATAGCTTCATCGTGGTGGTTTTTCCCGCGCCGTTCGGCCCCAAGAATCCGAAAGTCTCTCCCTCTTCCACGCTGAGCGTCAGATAATCCAGCGAACGGCGCATGCGCTTCCGCCAGAATCCCACTGGATAATCCTTCGTCAGTCCCTTGATCTCGATTGCGAGGTTCTTCATGGCTGTACGATTATCATTTTTTTTCGTGTCAGCTGTTCATGTCAATCCCGAGTTGTTGCCTGTTTTGAAACACGCAGTAAGAAATACGACAAAGCGACTTCGTGATGCGGCGAGACCAAAACTACCATTCGTCGGCGGTCGCGCGCGCGTCGAAATCGAAAACCAAAACAGGAAAACCGCGAAGTTGCGTGCAATGAGCGGCATGCGCGAAATTAAAATTTGTCCGTAGGCTCCTCCCGCGCGCCCACCACTACAAATAGACGCTTTCGACACGGTTACCCAAACATTTTGTAGTTACTTTATGAATTTTCCTTGACAACTTTTCCACAACCTTCGATACTGCGCTTCCAGACTCGGGGGAAGCGCCAGCCGGTCTCAGCGTATTTTGCTGTGCCGGTCGGCCCTGTAAGCCGGACCGGGTTCACCGAAAACTCAGAGGGGCACCACCCCACTACGCACCGCGCCAGAGTTTTTGCGCGGCTTAGCTGGGCATTTCTCTTTTTTTCGGAACGGATGGCAATCGCAACGGGATATTGCCGTCTAAAAATTCCGGCCCATATCGAAATGCTTTGTGTACTTCGGTACACACAACCTCACCATCGGGACCGCGGTTGGGAGTAAAATAGTAGTTGCCACTCCCGCTCGGCTCCCCGGCTCACATTTCGACGGCACGACTGCCGGCGCGGAGGCAGAGATGGCGGAAACTAGGACAGCTTTGAACGGTATGACTGAAACAAATCAAATTACGCGTCGCGCGACGGGGCTGGAATTCCAGCGCCGGTTCACCGACGGAAAGACCCCTCCCTTCGACAAAGTCGAGTGGGAACGGCGCACGGCTCTGATTGGCAATGATAAGGGCCAGGTGATTTTTCGCCAGGAAAACGTGGAAGTTCCCAAGACCTGGTCCATGACAGCCACCAACATCGTGGCTTCCAAATATTTTCACGGCAAACCGAACACTCCCGAGCGCGAAACTTCCGTTCGCCAGTTGATCGGACGCGTCGTTGACACGATCGTCCGCTGGGGCGACGAAGGCGGCTACTTCGCCTCCACCGAATCCAAGAATATTTTCCGCGACGAACTTACGCACCTTCTCGTCGAGCAGAAAGTAGCCTTCAACTCGCCCGTTTGGTTCAACGTCGGCGTCCAAGCCAAGCCGCAATGCTCCGCCTGCTTCATCAATTCCGTCCAGGACAACATGGATTCGATCATGAACCTGGCCAAAACCGAGGGCATGCTCTTCAAGTGGGGCTCCGGCACCGGCACGAATTTCTCTTCTCTGCGCGGCAGCAAGGAATCGCTCTCCGGCGGCGGCATCGCTTCCGGCCCTGTAAGCTTCATGAAAGGTTTTGACGCATTCGCCGGCGTGATCAAGAGCGGCGGCAAGACGCGCCGCGCGGCGAAGATGGTGATCCTCAATGTGGATCATCCGGACATCATGGAATTCGTCGAGTCCAAGATGAAGGAAGAGCGCAAAGCTCACGTCCTGATCGAGCAGGGCTACGATTCCTCGATCGACGGCGATGCTTACGCCTCCGTTTTCTTCCAGAACGCCAACCATTCCGTGCGCGTCACAGACGATTTCATGCGCGCGGTGGAAGAGGACCGCGACTGGTGGACCCGCAACATCAACGACGGCAAGCCCTGCGATAAATTCCGTGCCCGCGATTTGCTCCGTGAAATGGCGGACTCCGCTTGGCACTGCGGCGACCCCGGCATGCAGTACGACACCACCATCAATCGCTGGCACACTTGCAAGTCCACCGACCGCATCTACGCCTCGAATCCGTGCTCGGAATACATGTTCCTGGACGATACGGCTTGCAACCTGGCTTCGCTCAACCTGCTGAAGTTCCTCGGCCCGAACGGCCAGTTCGATACCGAAGCTTTCACGCATTCCGTGGACGTCACCATCACCGCGCAGGAAATCCTGGTGGATAACGCCAGCTACCCAACGGAAAGAATCGCGCGCAATTCGCACGATTATCGTCCGCTGGGCATCGGCTACGCCAACCTCGGCGCGCTGCTCATGTCTATGGCGCTTCCATACGACTCCGACGGTGGCCGCGATTTCTGCGGCGCCATCACCGCGTTGATGACCGGCGAATCCTACGCTCAATCCGCGCGCATCGCCGAGCGTATGGGGCCCTTCGGTGGCTACTTGCGCAACCGCGAAGCCATGATTGACGTGATGCGCATGCACCGCGATTCTTTGCGGCCGATCAAGGAAGAGCACGTGCAACCCACGCTCCTCCGCGCCGCCAAGAAATCGTGGGACGACGCGCTCGAACTCGGTGAAAAGTTCGGCTACAAGAATTCGCAGGTTTCCGTGCTCGCGCCCACTGGGACCATCGGCTTCATGATGGATTGCGACACCACCGGCATCGAACCCGATCTCGCTCTGGTGAAACAAAAGAGGCTGGTTGGCGGCGGCGTCATCAAGATCGTCAATAACACCGTCCCGCAAGCCTTGATGAAGCTCGGCTATTCGCCCGAACAAGTCTCGGAAATCGTGGACTACATTGATGCCAACGCCAAGATCGAAGGCGCGCCGCACCTGAAAGACGAGCATCTGCCCGTTTTCGATTGCTCGCTCGCTCCCATGGGTGGTGGCCGTTCGATTTCCTGGCGCGGACACCTACGCATGATGGCGGCGGCTCAACCGTTTCTTTCCGGCGCGATCAGCAAGACTATCAATATGCCGGAAGAGTCGACCGTAGAAGACATCATGCAGGCTTACATCGAGTCCTGGAAGTATGGCCTGAAAGCCGTGGCCATCTACCGCGACAATTCCAAGCGCTCGCAGCCGCTATCTGCCGCAGGAAAGAAGACGGACGAGAAGTCTGCGGCCACACTAGCGGGTGCTCCTGAAGTTCCCGCACCGGTGGCGAAGGTCGAGGCAGCTCCTCCCGCTCAGCAGGAGCTTTTCGACCGCACCAAGCGTCGCAAGCTGCCCAACGAGCGCGATTCCATCACGCATAAATTCTCGATCGGCGGGCACGAAGGCTACCTCACCGTCGGCAAATATGAAGATGGCGCTCCCGGCGAAATCTTCATCAAGATGGCGAAAGAAGGCTCCACGCTTTCCGGCATCATGGACGCCTTCGCTCTCTCCGTCTCGATCGCGCTGCAATACGGCGTTCCGCTCCGCGCGCTGGTGGACAAATTCGTCAACTCGCGCTTCGAGCCGTCGGGCTACACCGGCAATCCCCACATCCGCTACGCAAAATCGGTGGTGGATTACATCGGGCGCTGGCTCGGCGGAAAATTCATTTCGCCGGATTATCTCGATGGCGAAGCCACGGTGACCACGGAGCAGGTTGCTCCCGCATCGGCGCCCGAAGCTGTGACGAAACCGTCAAGCAACGCACCGGTGATGGCGGCAAGGTACTCGGAACCCGAAATGTCCACGCGGCAGCGCGCCACCATTGACGACGCGCCGTCCTGCTCCGAGTGCGGCATGCTGATGACGCCCAACGGCAGCTGCTACAAATGCTCCAACTGCGGCGGCACCTCGGGCTGCAGCTAAACCGGAAAGGCAAAACTGAAAATGGTTAGTAGGGGCGGCTCTTGGAGCCGCCCTTTTTTTGGGTACGCCGCGCATGTTCGACAGCTTGGAGGTGCAAGTCCTCTTCACAACCTGATGGAGGTGAAGTGATAGCGAAGCGCAAGGGCGTCGCTGCGAGGCGGGGTCTGAAGGAAGCGCGGAGCAAAAACGCGAGCCAATGTACAAGAACCGGATCTGAGGCGTGGGCGTCGGGCGAGCGGGCCCATGATCGCGAAGCCCATATCTATCAAGGACGCAGGTGTAAATCCGGTGGTTGCGCGTAGAAGGCAGTCGAGCTTATCGCGGGAGATCTGCTGCACGTCTCGGATTCGGGACTGAGGGTGGAGTGATTCATCCTGACCATGCAGCAGAAGTCAGCAGCGGGCGTAGTACTCACGTGAAGTGAGGAAGGCCCAAACAGTGAGAGCGAGTAGTAGAACGTCGAACTCACGGGTGGCACTGCGCCAGCCAATCAGCTTCGGCTGAGCTTTACAGGTTCAGAAGACGGTGAAGCCGAAACGGGAACCTGCAGAGCGGCGAAGCCCTTGTGGCGGACGACGACTCGAGACCTCCGGCCCATCAGGGCTCAACTCGCTGAACCGCCGTATGCGGACCCGCCGTACGGTGGTGTGGGAGGGGCGACAGGTGACTGCTCCCCCCTATCCCGATTGTGCCGAGCATGTTCGATAGCTGGGAGGTGTAAGTCCTCTTCACAGCCTGATGGAGGTGAAGTGATAGCGAAGCGCAAGGGCGTCATCGTGAGGTGGGGTCTGAAGGAAGCGTGGAGCAAACACGCGAGCCGATGGACAAGAAGCGGATAGGAGGCCTACGGTGTCGGGCGAGCGAGCCCATGATCGCGAAGCCCATATCCATCAAGGACACTGGTGGTAAATCCGACGGTTGCGCGTGGAAGGCGATCGAACTTATCTTGGGAGATCTGTTGCACGTCTCGGATTCGTGACTGAGGGTGGAGTGATGCACCCTGACCATGCAGCAGAAGTCAGCAGCGGGCGTAGTACTCACGTGAGTGAGGAAGGCCCAAACAGTGAGCGCGAGTAATAGAACGTCGAACTCACGGGCGGCACTGCGCCAGCCAATCAGCTTCGGCTGAGTTCTACAGGTTCAGAAGACGGTGAAGCCGAAACGGAAACCTGCAGAGCGGCGAAGCCCTTGTGGCGAACGACGACTCGAGACTCCGGCCCGCAATGGCTCAACTCACTGAACCGGCGTATGCGGACCCGCACGTACGGTGGTGTGGCAGGGGAGGACGGGTAACCGTCCCCCCTATGCCGATTGCTTGCGCGAGGCACTAGTTTAGGCATCGGTTTTGTAGCGGCCACCTTCAGGTGGGCGCCGTTGATTTTTCAAACCGCGCCGTAACCCGCTACGCGTCCGGGGTCGCCGCCGATTTTCGCAACGACCGCACCGCCGCATACCCAAGCAGCAGCACCGCCGCCAACATCACCACCCACAAGAAAATGTCGTGCGTTTCGGTCCATGCGCGCGGGTCAACCCAATCGGTGTTCAGCTCTTCCGGTCCAGTTTGTCCCGGCACTGCCGCCGCCATCCGTTTCGCGTCCACGCGCCGCCGCAGATCGTACTGCGCGGCTTGCGCGCGTTCCTGCCCGTAAATCAGCGAATAACTTCGCCCCGGCTGCTGCTCAAAGACGATGTGCTGAGGCGTGATGTACAACCGCGGCGCCCCGCCGGCTAGCGGCGCGTCATTCCCATTTGCGATTTCCACGCGCAAATACCGCCTCTGCGGCGCGCCGTGCGGAACCGGCACGGACAGCTGTTCGAGTTGCGCCTCTTCGCGACGATACCGATAGATTTCACCGCCGCAGACTCCGAACCAATCCTTGCCATCCGCACTCGAGGATACGTTGACGGATCGAATGAACTCCGCCGGCGACGTCGCATCAAACACCACTTCGCTCACGAGCGCTGCAGCCGGGCCCACGTCCGCGCTCCACACGCTGCGCCCGGCCTGCTGCTTCGCGTCCGGCGACAACGCGATATCCATCGGAACGCGTTCTGCGGGTTCGACCACCTCGTGCAACTCATTCACGCCGTTCACTGGAAACTTCGCCTCGGCATCCAGAATCCGAATGCGCAAATACTGCGCGTTGTTTTCTGAATAGTGCACCACCTGCGTGCCCTGATGATTGTCCTTAAGGAAACGGAAAATCGGCGCGCGTTCCTGCACCATTCGCCAGACGTGCCCGTCGTCGCTCGCTTCCACCTGCACCCACTCGATAAAATCCTGCGAGCTTGTTTCGACGCGCAAGGCATTGTGGAACGGCGCGTGCGCGCCCAAATCCACCACCAGTTGCGTGTACCTTCCAGACGTAAAGCTGTTTTCGCGCAAAGTGGACGGAAGCGAAGCGGTGTGCGACGTTCCCGCCTGCCGGAAAATCACGAACGGAACTTCCGCGCCTTGATCGTCAATCACCCGGACGTCGCCTAGCCAAGGCTTGGCGTGTGCATACACGTCCAACGGCGCGACAACGCTTACCAGTCGCTTCGCATCCGTCGACGGAAGCTCGATCGCACGCGAGTAGCGCCAATGGTTCCAGGTAGAAGGCAGCGGCGCAGCCGCAAGCAACGCGAATGCCCCGAGCACGGCCGCGCACAACAACCCAACGCGCGGCGATCCACGCTGCGGTTTCGCGCTCAAATTTTTCTCTCGGCTTTTCGTGCGACGAGCTGCCTCTGGTAGTAAAACGAAATCACCAGCAGCGCCAGCCCCAGCAGGAAGAACGAAACAATGCGGTAGAACGCCTCGAGGAACGACAAATCGAAGAGAAACACCTTCACGATTACCACGCCCAGCAACACCAGAGCCTGCCAACGCAGCGCTTCGGATTTCTTCCACAGTCCCGCGCCGAGCAATCCGAGCGCATACACCAGCCAAAGCATCGAAAGCGCCAGTTCCTGCGCGTGGCCGCGGTCAATTCCCAGAGATGGCATGCGGCCAAACACGTCCCAGAATTCGAGCGAGAGCGCCACCAGCGCCAGCACATTCGCGCCAACGGCGGCCACGCGATAAGCCGCCTTTTCGGCGTCGCTCAGCTCATGCCACTCGTCGCTCGCGAAATAGCACGCCGCCAAAATGCACGCCACGGCGATCGCAAACGTCGCGAATCGGGCGTTCAACAAGAAATCACCAGCCGGAATCGAAATCACCGCCAAACGTCCGGCCACCACGGCAAACATCGCCAATCCCGCCCAGCGCATCGCCGCGAAACGCACGCGCAGTCCGCTCCAGATCAGCACCGCGCCTTCCATCGCCCAGGCAATCGTGATCCATCGCCCGTCGAGCCGTATGGGGATTGCGAGCGTGACAAACGTCAGCGCGAGCCCTGCATACAAAATTCGCGCGACGCGCATTTCGCCGCCGCGCTTTTCCGGCAGCAAGCGCTCCGCGCCCAAATGCGCCGCCGCGAGCAGCAACACCTCCGCAGTCAAAGCCCAACGGTTCTGCGGCCATAGCATTTCCCGCAGCGCGACCAGGTACGTTAGCGAATTGATCAGCACGATCGCGGGTTCGAGGCCGGACAGCTCGCCTTCGCGCCAACTGCGCACCACCGGAAGAGCCGCGAACAAAATAAAAAATACGGTTGCGAAAAAAATGGTCGTCGTCAGTTCGTCGTCGCGATAAAAATCGCTGTACCATCCCCAGAAATAAATCAAGGTTGCGGCAAACTGCGCCGGCGGAAGCGATTTCCAGTTGCGCACCCAGGCAATGCCCAGCACGCCTGCGCCGAGTATCGTGAGATACGTAAACAGCGCGACTTCGTGGTTTTCGCCCGTGCTGACGAGCATCGGCGTAATCAGTCCGCCGATTAGCGCAAGAAACGCGATTCGCTCGGAGTCGCGGCCGATGGCGACAATAATCGTCGCCGCGGTCACCACGATCATCAACGCAAACGCCGTGGACTGCGTAAAGATCGCGTAATAATGCCAGCCGGCCCACAGCGAGAGATACAGCACCGCCGCGCCCAGCGCCGCAATCCCTTCCGAGAAATATTTGTACCCGCGATCCAGCAGCCGGTTGCTCCAGGGATACAGTGCGCTGCCCAGCAGCAGCCCGATTCCCACGCGACCGCGCGGGCCCACCCAATTATTGTCGAACGCGTATTTCAAAAAGAACGTCACCGCAAAGAGCAGCGCCAGAATGCCCACATAATTCAGCCAGCGCCCTGCGACCATCGCTTCGAAATTCCCACGATCGCTCTGACGCGAAATGCCGGCGCCTGAGGGGGGCATCGAGAGCGCCGGAGCTTCGCGAACGGGCGTGGCCTTTTGCACTGGCGACGCGGATGGCATGGCCTGTGCAGATGGCGTTCGAGGGACTTCCATCTGCGATAGGACTCGGGGGCTAGCCGGAGCGGGAGTTTCGTTGGTGACCGCGGCGGCGGGCGAAGGCGTGGAAGCCGTTGGAGTTGCCGGGCTTGCGACGGCCGAACCGCTCAGTGTCGCCAGCGCCTTTTCAATTTGCGCGACTTGCCGCTCTAGCGCGTAAATCCGGGCGATCAATTGCGGCGTTTCCGCCTGCACTTGCCTCCTCAAATCGCCGGCGCGCACAAATGCCGCAATCGCAAGCACAGGGATACCAATCAGAAGGAATGCGCCGACCAGAATGAAGAATGCCGCGCCGGATTCCATATTTGAGAGGATGAGCGAAAACCGGGGGTATTACAGCACAGCCAAGTAACGCAAGCAAACGCATTGCCCAGGACGTTCCGCTAATCCATCAATAAAAGCGCCGCGCACACAAAAAAAGAGGGGCCCCGTCGGGCCCCTCATATGCTCTACCCCTAGTTCCGGCTTCGGCGCGGCGAAACCGGCCCACCCCGGGATAAGAGACAGCCGATTGCTGAGTTGCACGCCGAGTGCCAGCTAACGCCCATACACTAAGGCCAGCAGCTCCTATGTGCTTAAAGGACTTAGCCTATGTTACTTGAATATTATCTATGCTTTTCGGGTAGCCTCCTCCATTTTATGAGAGCTTGCCTCGGTTTTTCTACGTTCTTTGGAAGGTGACTGGCTTTTAAGCCTGAGCGCGACGCCGGAATCGCCGCCATAGGAGCCACGCAGGAATCAGCAGAATCGCCAGCCAGAAAAGGATCGCCGGTCCGAATGCCAGCAGGAACAGCAGCAGCGCGACGGCGCCGTCCTCGACCTTGGTAAGCCCCTCGACGAGCGCGTTCCGGATCTTCGAACCCTTAGAGTCCACGGCCAGCCGCTCGTAATAGACCTCGCTCAGCTCCACCTGCACGGTCGCATAGCTCACGCGGTGGACCAAGATCGCGTTCTCGCCCTGCATGCTCTCGATTTCGCCCCGAACGCGCGCCAGCTCGCGTTCGGCCTCCAGCACATCCGAGAGCTTGCCCGTGCGCGCACCCAGCAGCTCGATCAGTCGCTGTTCAGTCGCTCGCGCGGCCTTCAGTCGGGCCTGCAAATCCACATATTGCGCGCTTACTTCTTCGTTCCCGCGGGATTCCTCCTCCACATGGCCAAGCTTCCGCAGGTCCGCGAGGAAGCCATCGAGTTGCTTGGCTGGAATCCGCAGCGTTGCCGAAAGCTCGCGCGCGCTTCCCGTCTGCGCCTTAGCGTCCGATTTTTCGACGTAACCGCCATGCGCCGTGGCGAGCCGATCGATTGCCGCGCTCGCCTCATCGTAATTCGTCGCTACGATGCTTAGCGAAGCCGTCTCAGCGATCATCGGTCCGACGGCGTCGGGCGCCTGAAGTTCATCGCCGGCACGTTGGGCGTCAACCGAAAAATCCATCGCCGCCTGGTTGCCGCCAATGCTGCCGCGGAACGTCGGTAACGTGCCCTTTGCAGCCGGTTCAGCCGTGGGGCTCGGCTCAACCACTGCTTTGTCCACATCGGTTTGTGCTAGCTGCTGCAGCCCCTCAACGGTGCGGCCATGGATCGCGACAGTGCGCTGTCGCAAGGCCCTGGGTATCCCAATCACCAAAATCGCAACCACCGCCACGGCACCCGCGATTGCCCAAGCGCGCGGACGCGCAAATAGTACCCGCAAGTTCCAGTAAGTGCGGTTCCGTGCGTGGTCCGCAGCCGACGCACCAAGAGAATCGTTGGGATTGAACGCAGCGAGCACCGCCTCGCTCACGCGGACAGATGCTGGCTGGACTTCAAAACTCAGCATCCGCTCGGACACCGCCCGAAAGCTTTTCGCGATTTCCTGGCACTCCCCGCAGCCCACCAGGTGCGCGGCCAGCGCCGCCGCTCTCTGCGGCTCCAATTCACCGTCGAGATACGCCATGATCTCTTCGGCATCAAACGCGTGTTGTATGGAACGGTCCATAAATTGCCTCGGCCTCAATCCTTCACTGGTATCAACTGCTCCTTCAGCGCCATGCGCGCGCGAAACAATCGCGAACGCACCGTATTCACCGGCACGCGCAGCAGCGCGCCAATTTCCTCGTAACTCAGCTGTTCGTATTCCCGAAGCATCAGAATCTCGCGCTCATTTGTACCCAGATGTTCGAGCGCCTTGCGCAACCAAATTCCCGCCTCGCAGCCCTCCGCAGCATTTCCTTCCGCGGTTCGATCATCCAGTTTCTCGTTCTCCGCCACTTCTCGTCCGGCCTTCCGCCGCTCGGCCGCCACCAGATGCAGCGCTATGCCGTACAAATAGCTGCGGAAACTCGCGCGCGGCTCGTACCGCTTCACATTCTGCAAGAGCGCAAGAAAACATTCCTGCGCCAATTCCTCTTGCTTGCTTCAGTGCTAGTACGTGGCAGACGTGATTTCTTGCAGGTGTGCCGCAAATTCCCAGCTAGCGGTTGCTATGCGCCGATGGCTGTACGCAACGCCTCCGCCAGCGCATCGGTCCAGCGGCGGACGTACTCTTCATGCTCGGCTTCGACCATCACCCGCGCGAGCTGCTCGGTCCCCGAATAGCGCAGCACCACGCGCCCGGACTTGCCCAGCGCTCGCTCGGCTTCCGCCAGAGCTTGCGTAACCTCCGGCAACGAATCGAGCGGCGGCTTCGCTTTCACGCGTACGTTCACGATCTTCTGCGGGAAAATTTTCAGATCAGCGACCAGCGCGTCGAGCGGCCCGCGCAGCGCAACGATCGAAGCAATCTTCAGCGCCGTCAGCATTCCGTCGCCCGTCGTCGCGTCATCCAAAAACAGAATATGTCCCGACTGCTCGCCGCCCAGGTTCGCCCCGCTGCGTTGCATCTCTTCCAGCACGTAACGGTCGCCTACGTCTGTCCGCACCAGCTTTAGTCCCGATTTTTCCAGCGCGCGCTCAAGGCCCAGGTTCGCCATGGTCGTTCCAACGATCACATCGCCTCTCAGCTTCCCAGCGGCTTTCAGAAAACGCCCGGTCACCAGCAGCACTCCGTCGCCATCCACCAGCCGGCCTGAAGCGCTCGAGAAAATCGCGCGGTCGGCATCGCCATCGAAGGCCACGCCCAGCGCCGCACCGGTTTCCACTACGCGTTTCTGCATCGCTGTGGGGTGCAGCGAGCCGCAGCCGGCGTTGATATTCCTGCCGTCAGGCTGGTCGTTCATGGCTAGCACTTCCGCGCCTAGCGAACGAAACAAGCGCGGCGCAAGCTTGCTGGCTGCGCCGTTCGCGCAGTCCAGCACGATTTTCATTCCCGCGAATTTTGCGCCGGGCAGTGCAGCTTCGCGCAATCCCGCGAGATAATCGTCGTCAATCTGTTCGTTGTCGTGGAGCTGCATCCCGCTCCGGGCATCGAGAGCCTCGCGCGCTGCGAGAATCGTATCTTCCAGGATCGCCTCCACGACATCTGGGAATTTCATGCCCGATGCGGAAATCAATTTCACGCCGTTGTCATGATAAGGATTGTGCGACGCGGAAATCACTACGCCAGCGGCGAACCCTTCGCGGTTCACCAACCACGCCACTCCCGGGGTGGTGAGAACTCCGGCAGAAACGGGCTCCGCCCCGGCGCCCGCTAGCCCGCGCGCGATACGTTCGGCAATATGCGGCCCGGACTCGCGCGTATCGCGGCCAATCAGGACACGCGGCTTGGCGCCGTGCAAAGCGTTCGCGGCGGTCCCATTCGAATTCAGGTACTCACCAAGCGCCAAGCCCACGCGGTCCAGAGTCGCGTCATCGAGCGGGTATTCGCCCGGCACGCCGCGAATGCCGTCAGTTCCGAAGAGTTGTTTGGCCATAGGCTCTGAGCTTCGCGCCGAAAAAATCCGGCAAACGATTCTATCATCCTCGCGCAATTCAACCGCGCGGGCGAACTCCGAATAACGGCGGCCGTGCTCGTCCTGTGGGCCAGTACACGCGCGGGCACAGCGTTATTCGCAAGGCTGTGGCTGTGTTATCGTACCGCCATGCCCCTCGAAGATACCAAGGTCGCTTCCACTAGTTCCGCCAGTGGAAAAATCATGGCGGCCGGCATCGTGATTGCATTTTGCTATTGGGCATCTTCGGTATTGGTCACACTGCTGGTGGCCGTGCTGCTGGCTTATTTTCTCGATCCCGTCGTCAACTGGATGGAAGACTGGCACATTCCTCGTGCGCTGGGATCGCTGATCGTAGTGCTGCTGACGATCGCTGCCATGCTCGTGCTGGCCTGGAGTTTGATCGAGCGCGTGGACCAATTCGGCCGCGATTGGCCGACGTACCGGAAGCCTCTTCACGCTGTAGCCAATTTCGTGGCAGACAAAATGGAAACATTTGAGAAGCACGTTTCCGAAATCGAACCCGGAACGAACTCCCGGAACGCACATCGTCGAAGTCGCCGAATCGCATCCGGTTCGCCAGGCAGTGCTGGCCAAGTTGAGTTCGCTGTACGAAGTGCTGCTGGCCGCGACTTTTGTGCCGTTCCTGCTTTTTTTCATGCTGGCCGCGAAGCGGCAGGTCTGGCACGCAACGATGCAGTTATTTCCCGCTACTCAGCGGACGGAAGTGAAAGAAACTCTCTCCGACGTGACGCAAGTATTGCGCAGCTATGTGGTCGGCACCGCGCTGGTCGGCTTGATCCTGGTGCTGGCGAGTTGGCTGTTCTTCTGGTTCATGGGGCTGGATTTTCCGTTCTTGCTCGCGCTCGTTTCCGGTCTCGCCAATCTGATTCCGTACCTCGGCGTGGTTCTTTCGTGGCTGCCGCCGCTGCTGATCGGTTTGAAGAAATTCAACACACCCGGCCCATTTATCGGCATGTTTGCCATGCTGACGTTCCTGCATTTCGTCGCAAACAACCTGCTGGTTCCGGCGCTGGTCGGCTGGCGCGTTCGCTTGAACGCCCTGGCTTTGACGGTCTCCTTGCTGTTCTTCGGGTTTCTCTGGGGCGGCATCGGCCTGCTTCTCGCAATCCCCATCACCGCGGTAATCAAAGTGATCTGCGACCACAACGAACAATTGCAACCGGTGGGTCGCTGGCTCAGCGCGTAAGAAGCACTACAGCCTTTCAGGGCATGTTCCGTTGGATTTTTTCTACGCTGCGCTTCAGCTTGTCCGCATCGCCCGCTTCCTGAAACATCCGGATGGCCGCGATTCCCGCTGCGCCCGCTCCAAGGCACTCTGCTGCGTTGCATTCATCCACCCCGCCTATCGCGACTACCGGAATGCGGGCGCTCCTGCAAATTTCAGCCAAACGTGCCACGCCGTGCGGCGCACCTAACCTGCGCTTCGAAGGCGTGTCAAAAATAGGACCAAAAAAAATGTAATTCGCGCCCGCGTTCTCCGCGTCGCGCGCCTCCTCGAGGCTGTGACACGATACCCCCACCAGAAATTCCGCCGGAGCTTTCCCGCTCCCGCACCACCGCACCACGTCGCGCGCATTCAGCGATTCGCGGCCGAGATGCACGCCCGCGGCTCCCGCCGCAAGCGCCACGTCCAAGCGGTCGTTTACGATCACCCGCGACCTCGGGCGCTCCCGTCCTGCTGCCACGGTGCCGCGCGCCAAATCCAGCAACTCCCGGCCCGGCAGATCTTTCTCACGGACTTGCACCCAGTCCGCACCCGCTTCGATTGCCATTTGGATTTTTTCGCGGACCGCCGCGCCGTCCGGACGGTCGCCCAGCGACTTCCGGTTGGTGACGTAACAAATGATGGGTGGTTTAGGTGCGTGTAACAACGGTGGAAGTCCGGCGGCGAAACGCCTCAAGCGCGAAGAGCACGTTCATCAGGCCCAAACCCGAAACCGCGCCGCGCAGATACGGATTCTGCACGACCAAAGCCAGCGCGGGATATTGATACAAAAAGTAGTTGATGTCCCACATGTCCGACCACGGCACCAGGATCAGCATAAGTCCGAGTTCGAGCCAGAGCAGCAGCAATACCACACGCAGCAGTCGAGTCATCATCGAAGCTAAGATTATGGGAGATTATCGCGGGAGTGGCAACTGCATCGCGCAATGCAATCAGCGACGGCCGTCCGTATGAAAGCAACGTGTTCCGTCACAGATGGATTTTCTAGGAGTTCGAAGCCAGCGCGAGGAAGATTGGAAGCTAGTGTTTTTGCAGCGTCGCGATGCGGTCTGCCACGTCGCGGTAATCAATGTTTGCCGCGTAGACTTGCCGGAAACTATCGAGCGCCGCGCCGGATTCGCCCGCCGATTCCAGCGCCAGCGCCAAATCGTAGCGCAATGCCAGGATGGACTCCTCTTCGAGGCCCGGCACCTGCAGCGCGCGCTGATACCACAGTGAAGCCACTTTCGGCTCGCCCTTGTCCATGAACGAAAGCCCCAGCATCGTCGAACAATTCATCTCATACTGGAACGGCTTGCCCTTCTGCACGGCCTTCGCAACCTTTTGGAACTCGCCGATGGCTTCGTCCAGCAATCCCATCTCGCGGTAGGCGATTCCCAGATTGTAGTGCGTCTCCAGGTCCTCATCTTCCTCGCCCATTTCGCCGAGCTCAGCGCGGAATTCCTGGAACACTTCCGCGAGCTCGTTCAGATTTCCCGCCGCACCGGCCCCTGCGCCATTCGCTGAACCGTTCGACGCAGCGGCATGAGCCGCAGGCGCCACCGCTGCCATCGGCTCCATCGGCGGCAGATTCGTCTGCGCGAACACTTCCTGCAAATGCACCTGAGTCTCGTCTGGGCTTGCCGCGACAACCGATTCCGCCACATGCTGCGGCGCCGGCGGCTCCAAATCGTCAAGCTCCGCGACAAGTTCGCTGATGAAATCGTCCGTGGTGGCCGGCGCAGCGCTATCGCGCTTGGAAACCGGCTCCGGCGTAAGCTCGAGCTCGATTTCGTGGTGGCTGGGCACTGCCTCCGCGACTGCCTCGGGCACCGGCTCGTTCAGAAAGTCCAGCAGCGCTTCCGGAAGAGCTTCCGCGCTGACTGGCTGCAATGGCTGCGGCGGCGCTTCCGCGGCCTCTTCGATGATTTCGAATACGGGCTCAGGCTCCGCGGGCGGCGCAACAGCCGATGCTTCGGCTGTCAGATCTGCCTGCGCGGTGTTCGCGTCGATCTCGAAGTGCGGCACCGGCACGTCATATTCCGGCTCCGCATCCGCGTGGGCCACAACTTCCTTGGCCGGCTCGGACGTCGCCGCGGCTTCGATCGTTTCCGGTTCGCCGGCTTGCGCCTCGGGCAAGACGACGGGATCAAGCGCGGTAACAGCGGCGGGCACCTCTTGCACGGCTGCGGGCGCTTCTTGCGCTTCCATGGCGATCGCTTCCCACTCGTCGGAAAGGTCCAATTCCTGGCTGTCCGCCGGCGCTGCCGCAACCGGTTCAGCGGCGTGTTCGACTATCTGGGCCGCTTCGGGCGCGGCCATCACTGGCGGTTCCTCGATTGAGATCTGCGTAGTCGCACTCGCTTCCGCAGCGGCCTCGACTACCTCAGTCAGTGGGATCTCAAATTCGATGGGAGCTGAAGCTGATGCGGGCGCTTCGAATGGCGCTGGCGCCGCCGGGCTAATCTCAAATGGAGGCGGCTCTGCTGGTGGTGCGACCGATGCCTGAGGTTGCGGCGCAGGCTTCTCCGCCGGAACCGGCGCGCTGGCGACGGCCCCGGGAACCTCGGGCGCGGCGACAGGCGGGGCGGTAGCCGCTGGAGCCGCCGGCATATCCGCCGCCGAAAGCCCAGCCACCTTCGAAAATCTTTGGCGCAGCTCCGAAAACCGGTCCGCGTTGATGTGATCGTTGCGCTCACGATGGATCTGTTCGAGCTGTGAAGACAATTCGGCCGTCCGCCGGTCGTTGCCCGCTCCCAGATGCAAATCGAGCAATCGTTCGAGCGTCGGAGTATGGCGCGGAGCGCGCTGCAGCACGTTTTCCAACAGGTGCGTGGCTTTTTGCGTCAGGCCATAGCTGGAGAAGAGGTCCACATCCGTCAGCGCTTGCGCGATGTATTTCTGCGTTTCTTCGTCAATCGCCTCTTCCAGAATCGTCGGCTGCACCGCTGAGGTCAGCTTGCGTTCCGGCTCTTCTTCCAAGAAGCTCGCGGCCGGCGCCGGCTCGCTCGGGGCGCTGATGTGTATCGCTTCCGTGGATGCGGCGGGGACCGGCGTGCCTCCCGACTTGGCGCGCAGCTGATTCAGACGCTCCACCATGCGCTCGTCGTTCTTGTTGCGGTCAACCAGCTCGACCAGTAATTCTTCCGCACGCGCAAAATTTTCTTTTGCCGCGTAGGCGTCCGAAAGCTGACCCAGCGCGGCGTTCAGCCGGAAGGGGTCGCTCGTGGTCCGGCAGAAATCAACCAGCGTTTCGAGCGGCTCCGTGCGCCCGGGCAGCCGTTCACAGGCGCTCGAGAGCGCCTTCAGATAACCATCTTGCGCGCCGGCTTCAATCATCGGCGCGCGCAGCTCAGCGAGCAAAGGCAGCGCGTGGTCCGCCTGCCCGCTCTCGATCATGGTTTCCGCCACTTTGTGGAGCAGCGTGCAATGCTGGTGACCGTTCGCGAGTTGCCTGCGCGCCCGCTCCGCGGCTTGATCCGGGTGTCCGGCGCGCAGTTCGTAGTCCACCAAAAGGTTGGTGACGTCGCCGCCGGTCTCCGCGTCCGGATGTTTACTGAGAACCCCCACGGCTTGATCGAGCTTGTTCCCCGCATTCAGGATTTTGGCTTTCAGCAGAATCGCGGACGCGTTGGTGGGATCCACTTCGAGAGCACGCTCCACCAACTTTTCAGCTTCGTCCGCTTCGCCACGTTCAAAGAGCCGCTGCGCGTAGGCCTGATACGTGAGCGCGGCTTCCTTCTTCTGTCCCATCACACCGTACAGCTCGGCCAAACGCATCTGCACGCGCTGATTTTCCGGCTCCACTTCCAGCAAGCGGTGCAGCACTTCGACCGCTTTTTGCGCGTGATTCGCTTTCAGATGCGCTTCGGCGATTTGCAGGAATAGAGGACGCGCCTCGCTCAGCACTCCTTGCTGCACGTACAAATCCGCGAGCCGCTCCAGCGGCGCCAGCTCATTGGGCGCGAGCTTCGCGATCTTCTTGTAAATGGCGATGGCTTTGCTGTTGAATCCGTCGTTCAGGTAGACCTGCGCGAGCCGCTCGAAATATTCGACGGCCTGCGACATGTCTCCCTGGCGAGCGAACAGATCGCCCACCGTCATCAAGGTGGCTTGATCTTTCGGGTCCGCGCGGAGAATGAGCTGGTATTCGCCGATGGCCTGGGCGACCTTGCCCTGGTTGAGGAATTTCAGCGCGTTTTCCAGCGCTTTGCTTTTGTTGAAGGCCATGGATGCTTTCGTTCTGCCCGCCCCACATGCCCGGGCAGCGCTACTTTGCCGGACAGACGGCTTAGGCATGAAGGTTAGCATGCGTGAAAAACAAGGGGCAACGCGCCTCAAGGGGGTAGGTGCCAAAGGCGACAACAGTGCCTTTCCCGCGCCAGCTTCCCCCTCTGTCGGGCTGGACTCCCGGCCCTTGCCGGGCCCTGGCGCCCGGTTCGGTTGCTGCTGCAGCCAAAACGCCGATCGGCAGCGCATGTGTTGGGCAGAGTGACCTCGATCCAGCGGAACGCGTCTTCCCGAGATCCCCACATGTTTAAGGTTTGGAACTACAGGTTTCGGTGTATTGCTGGACCTACCCGAAGCACTTAGGCTGCAGCCAGCTTGGCCCTCCGAATATTCGTGTGCCGCGTGCAACGTGCCAAGTGAGCGACGCGAACTTGCCGAGGAGAAACGGATGGGAGCGATTAAGACATCTGGCTTGGACGCCACGGCGGCCGGCGATGCCGCCTCGGAGATGGAGCTAGCCCGGCCGCACTCGAGCCACCACCACTCCCCCCATGTGGTTCAATTCTACTCGGAAGACTCATTCCTTCTCGACGAACTAGGCATCTTCATCGGTTCCGCTCTGGAAGCGGGCGACGCGGCAGTTGTGATAGCTACTGCCGCCCACCGCGACGGTCTGGCCAAACGTCTGCGCGTTCGCGGACTCGACGCCAATCAAGCGGCGAAGGAAGGACGCTATTTCGCTCTCGATGCCGCCGACACACTCTCCCAATTCATGATCGAGGGCTATCCCAACGCCGCTCATTTCGCTGAACTCATGGGCGCCTACATCGGCCGGGCCAAGCAAGCCGCGCGAAACCAACACTCTGCCGTCGCCGCTTTTGGAGAAATGGTCGCGCTACTCTGGAACGAGGGAAAGGCCGACGCCGCCATCCGGCTAGAACAATTGTGGAACGATCTGGCGAAGACGCATGCTTTTAGCCTTCGCTGCGCCTACTCCATGAAGGATTTTTCTCGCGGGGATCACCGCGAGTCGTTCCTGAAGATCTGCGAATGCCACTCCGACGTGATTCCGGCCGAGGGCTACAGCGCGCTGCACTCGAAGGCCGACCAGCATCGCAAGATCGCTCAACTGCAGCAGAAAGAAGAATCTCACGCCGCATTACAGCGGCTGAAAGACGAACTGGACCGCGAAATCGCCGAGCGCGTCGCTGCGGAGCAAAAGTTGCGCGAGTCAGAAAGATCGCTTCGCGAACTCTCCGGCCACCTCCTTCGCATGCAAGATGAAGAGCGTCGCCGCCTGGGCAGGGAACTTCACGATAGCTTCGGCCAATACCTCGCTGCGCTGAAAATGGGCCTCGATTTGCTCGATATGAGCCTCCCCTCGAAAGACGGCGCCGCCAAGACGCACGTGGCTGATTGCGCCCGCCTGGTCAGCCAATCACTGACCGAAGTACGCACGATGTCCTACCTCCTATATCCGCCGATGCTCGAAGAAATCGGCCTCAGAGCCGCCATACCCTGGTACCTGGAAGGGTTCACCAAACGCAGCGGCATTCAGACGTCGCTGGATATCTCGCAAGCATGCGAACGTATGCCGCGCGATGTAGAACTTGCGATCTTCCGCATTGTGCAAGAGAGCTTGACGAACGTCCATCGGCATTCCGGGAGCAAGCAAGCGGAGATTCGCATCAATTGCGTCAGTGGAAAGGTGACGCTCGAAGTCAAAGATAACGGAACCGGGATTCCAGCAGACCTATTGGAACGCGGCAAGGATTCGCTCGGGACGCTGGGCGTCGGCTTGCGCGGAATGAACGAGCGAGTCAATCAATTGGGCGGAACGCTCGAGCTGCGCTCGAGGCCCGCAGGCACCACCATCGTTGCCACCATTCCCCTGTGACCGCCGACCGCATTGAAAGCAAATCAGTCCGGGCCGCAACTAGGGGGCGGTACCGCTTCGCGCTGACTCGTCTCGACGCCCGTGGAATTCAGGATTCGATGACCACGGGTTTGCGCCCGGGTTCGCTATAAGACTATCAACCGTACTGGGCGCACCTCTCTCTTATCCTGAATGCCTTTCAAAATCGATATTTCTCCTTGACAAATATCCGGCCCGGTAGCAGATTTTCGCTAAAGATTTCGGCCCATTCGGACGTTTTTCGGCGATCGACATTTGGTGACTGGGCAGCGTTTAAGCCATTCGTATCCGAACTGGCCGCAACCCACCCACTTCAAAATAGAGTTCGAGGGAGGATCACTTGGAAACTGCTATTGGAGTATTTGCTTCGCGTGAACGCGCGGAAGAAGCCTTGAAGGAATTGTTCGACCAGCACGTCCCGCAAGAATCGATTACATACCTCACGCGTTCGGAGAGCGAGGCTTCTTCGCTCGCCAAGGAGTTGGGGTCCTACGCGGGAGGGTTTCTCGGAGGAGCTGCGGGGCTATCGGCTGGAGTTGCCGCGGCATCGATCTTTTTGATACCGGGACTCGGCCAAGTCATCGCTCTCGGCGCCGGCGCCACCGCTCTCCTGGGCTTTCTTGGCGCTCGGGCTGGCTCGAAGGCTGGCGAAGCCATCTCCCAAGACGAGGCGGCACCGCAGCCAACCTCGGCTGCAGCTTCTGGCGAAGACGCCGCGCTCTTTCTGGAACCCTTGAAACAAGGCCGTTCTCTTGTGGTCGTCCGAACGGACTTCGCCGAGGTGGCCGCCCGCGCTTGCGGCGTTCTGGATCGCCTAGGCATGAGTATGCCGGCGCAACCTGCTGGCAGAATGCAAGCTGCCACTCGCGCGATTGGCGAAATCACCGTCGTGGACATCAAAGGTCGTATCACCCTCGGCGAGGGAAACGTGATTCTGCGCGAGGTCATGGCCGGCCTGCTGGAGAAGGGCAATAAGCACATCCTCTTGAACATGACGGATGTGGCCCACGTCGACAGCGCCGGCATCGGCGAGCTGGTTCGTTCACATACCAGTGTCCGTAAGCAGGGCGGTCAGATGAAACTCACTAATGTGAACAAGAAAGTCCAGGACCTCTTCCAGATGACCATGCTGTCGGCGGTCTTCGACGTTCACCCGGACGAATCCAGCGCCATTAAATCGTTCGGGCTGTCCTCGAAAGCGGCTGGATAGATCAGAAGTGTCAGCGGCCAATCAGCCGTTGGTTACGCGCGCGACGGACTCTGTGCCGAAGTTGGGATAGTTCCGTCGCGCAGCCGCAACGCCGCTGCAATAACCGAACTCGCTCGACGCGAGATATAGCCGGGATTTCCGCTTCTGCTGTTGCGTCCCTATTCTGTGTACATCATCAGCAGCACCCCGAGGACGATCAGCAGCGTCGGCCACATTTTCTGGAATACCTGCTGCCAGGTCGTGTGAACTTCCGATAGTCCCTTCGTCAGCGCGATGCCCCCGCCCGCAGCCGCAAACGCTCGATGCTGATTCTGAATGTGCTCCATCGTTTCCATGTGGTGCGCGCCGTGCATTCCCGCGGTGTGATGATGAAATAGCAGCATCACCGCTCCGATCATGCCGACGACCGGGAATGCCCACTTGCTCCACAGGCTGTGCAGGCGTCCGCGAGCACGCAGCAGTTCGATGGTCCCTAGCGCGAGCAGTATTACCGCGAACGTCTTGTGCTCCAGATCCTCGGAATTATGCGTAATTGCAAACCAGAGGCTTTGGTTCCCGAACGGCCAGATTTCGGTGTCACTGAAGACTGCCAGGAAAATTCCCGCCGCCAAAAAGCAGCAGGGCCACACGTAACGCACCGCCGGCCATCGCTTCGCGAACTTATCCTGCGTCAAAAGAAACGCTCCCGCCAGCGCCACCAGCAACCCGGCCAGGTGGTGGTTGAACTCGCTTTCCTTTTTGTCGCGAGCCTGCTTCGCCGCCATCGCGGCAGTTCCTCCGGCCGTGCTGTGCTGCATATCCATGCCCGGCATGTCTTGCATGTTGTCCTGTTGCGCCAGCACCGGGGGAATCCACATCAGGAATAGCGCGACGGCAATCGTGATCAGGGACGCGAACATGAGCTGCGGCTTCAGCGTGTTTCCGGTCAAACGCATTAGGCTCTGCCTCCAAGTAAGAGAAACGGCAAGGATAGGATTGCATGAACTTCGGAAGCGTTGCGAGGAAATACGAGTGAAGGGCCAATTTCACATCGATAAACGAGTGCGGCCTAGCCTGCACGGGCCGCATTGGAAGCATGCGCGGGCTCGGGTTTGTGAATATATAGAAGCGTCTGGTCCACGCGACCTGCGGGTGCCGCCGAAGGCAGCGTGATCGGATACTTGATCTCGCGATGATGATCCGCAAACTGCTGTTTTGCGTTGTACACGCTCGAGAATTTCCACAGCATTTTTACGAAGTTCGTCTGGCCCTTCGCTAGAAATCCGGCAGCCATCACGAAGGTGTCCTTCAGCGCCGCAAATCCCAGGTGCTTCTGATTCAAAACCTGTTGGGTCTTCACCAGTTCCTCGTAAAAATGCGCGAGAGGCAGCTTCGTGGGGAGCACGGCATGCTGCACATCAAACAGCCGGTAATCCCGCGTGGTGAAATTACGCGATTCCGTTACCCACGTTTCAGTTCCTGGATAAGGAGTGTTCACAGTTACGTGCACGATTTCCGGAACCGAGAGCGCCCATTCGCGGACTGCTTGAAAGTGCCGCTCGTCCCAATTCGGGTCGGCAATGATGTTCACTGCCGCGTGGATGCGCAAATCCCTCGCACATTCCAGCGCCTCGATATTTTTCTTGATCGTGATTCGTTTCCGGTGCGCCTTCAGCCCTTCGTCATCAATCGCTTCGATTCCCAGGAACATGTATTTCAGGCCCATGCGCTTCCAGGTGCGGAAGACTTCCTTATTGCGTAACAACACATCCCCGCGCGTTTCCAGGTAATACTGCTTTTTGATGTTGCGGCGCCCAATCTCCTCCGCCAGCGCGTTGCCGTGTTCCGGATGAATGAACGCGACGTCGTCCACGATGAAGACGCCGGGTTCCTCGATGCGCGCGAGAGTTTCCGCGGCAACTTCCGGTTTCAGCTGCCGGTAATTGCGTCCGTAGAATGTCCAGGCACTGCAGAACGAACAATCCCAAGGACAGCCGCGCGTGAACTCAATCGAAGCGCAGGGATCAAGGACGCCGATAAAATATTTCCGCCGCTTGGCGAGCAAGTCCTGCGCGGGACGCAGCGCATTCAGATCGTGAACTAATCGCGGCGCGATGCCATCGCCATAAATACTCGTGACGCCGGGCAGTGTGTGCAGCTTTTCCGGGTCATGCGCGGCGGCCAACACCAGAGGCGTGATTTCTTCACCCTCTCCGCGTACGATGCACGTAATCGCACCACCCGCGTGCGCCAGAATCTGCTTGGCGGTGAACGACGCGCTATGGCCTCCGGCAAACACAAAGCAATCTGGTGCGATCCGCTTCGTTTCTTTAGCGAGGTCCACGACTTCCGGGATATTTGCCAGGTAGTTGAGAGAGAAGCCCACCGCGTCCGGCTTCCATGAGCGGACGATGCGGTAGTAATCGCGCTGCTGGAAAACCTGCAGATCTAGCAAGCGGACGTCATGTCCGGCCCGGCGCGCCGATTCCGTCACCAGCTCGAGACCGAGCGGCTCGAGGCGCAAATATATTTTCGAATACATCAACGGGCTAGGGTGGACGAACAGGACTTTCATCTTGAGCTCCCGCGGAGGCTGGACACCGCGCAGGTCGAAGGCTCCGACGGGCTCATGGCCCAGCCCGAGAAGCCTTGCGAAAGCGTATCACGATCCCAGTCATACATCTATCCATGCTGTGTATAGAAAGCACTTCGGTTTGTTGGACAGAGGATGGTGCAGCGGGCGCCTGACTAGTCGTTGAAGAAGTCGGCCGGTAGGCCCAGTGGCAATGGATCTTGCGTCGCGCCGGACGCCCAGCAGCCTGACTCGCGAACGGGCGCGTACGAATAACGGTGGAGTGGAGTTGGGCCGTGCTTGCGCAGCGCTTCCAGATGCTCCGGCGTTCCATAACCTTTGTGCTGTGCCAAACCGTACTGCGGGTAAAGCTGATCGAACTCCTGCATGCGCCGGTCGCGTTCGGTCTTCGCCAGAATCGAAGCAGCCGCGATCGATACCGACCGCGCGTCTCCGTGGATCAATGCTTTCTGCTCGATGGGAAGATCAATCTCAATGGCATCGAGCAGCAGATAATCCGGCAACGGGCTGAGCTGCGACACGGCCGCCATCATCGCTTGCCGGCTGGCTTGATAAATATTCCAGGCGTCAATCCGGCTCGCGTCTATCTCCGCGATGGCCCACGCGAGCGAGTGTTCGCGTATTCGCGGAGCGAGTTCGTTGCGCCGTTCGGGGGTGAGTTTCTTGGAGTCGTCCAGGCCGACGATGCGGCGTCGCGGATTCAGAATGACGGCGGCGGCGATAACCGGACCAAATAGAGAGCCCCGTCCGGCTTCATCGAGTCCAGCGACGCGCAGCCAACCGCATTGCCGCGCTTCGCGCTCATACCGCGAGCAACAAAGTCTTCCCATCGGCCAGGAATTTTAGCACAGCGGTCATCAGGTGGCACACGCTTCGGTCTGCGTTTTTTCTCGCGCACAAAAAAAGCCCGTCGCGATTTCTCGGGACGGGCCAAATGCAAAGCCAGTTGTTTGGGGGAATCTACTTTGCTGCGGCAGCTGCTGTTGCTTCCGCGGGTGCATCCGGCCTTTCGGCGCGCTTGATTCTGGCGGCCTTGCCTTTGCGCTGACGCAGGTAGTTCAGTTTGGCGCGGCGTACACGTCCGGCTTGCACGATTTCGATCGAGCTGATCATCGGAGAATGCACCGGGAAAATACGCTCGACGCCAATGCCGAAACTCACGCGGCGGACCGTGAACGACTCTCCCAGCAGCTCTCCCCGGCGGCTCATCACCACGCCTTCGAACGGCTGGATGCGCTCTTTATCGCCCTCGCCTTCCTTCAAGCGCACGTTGATGCGCACCGTATCGCCCGGACGGAAATTCGGCAAATCCTTGCGAATTTGGGATTGCTGCGCCTTATGAACTATCGGATTCATGACATTATTTCCCGGCAGACCCGCTCAGGTGGGGCCAGCACACAACGCACAATCACCGATTCTACCGTATTTCCCAATGACTTAGCCACAGCAAATTGCGGGAGATGGCCCGATTACATCCGCGCAACGCGCCTGCCCTAGTGCGAGGATCACGTCTCGCTACGTGTTCTTCGGGACCAAATCAGGACGATTGCGCAGAGTCTTTTCGAGCGCGCGCTTCTGCCGCCATTTGCGGATCTCTTCATGGTTCCCGCCGAGCAGGACTTCCGGGACATCCCAGCCGCGAAACGACGGGGGACGCGTGTAGTGCGGGTAATCCAGGATGCCATGGTTCGTCGCTGGTGGTTCGTTCCATGTCGCGGCGCTCTCGCCAAGCTGTGCGCGGAATCGAACGCTGGGCGCGTGACGCTCCCGCTGCTCGCTGACGCCTCAAGCTGGTCGCTCGCTGAAGGATTCGTTTACGGCAGAATC
Organism: uncultured Acidobacteriota bacterium; assembly: GCA_963804625.1. Taxonomy (GTDB): domain Bacteria; phylum Acidobacteriota; class Terriglobia; order Acidiferrales; family UBA7541; genus Palsa-295. The sequence goes on from CAWDRJ010000002.1 coordinate 487,140, forward strand.
TTCGTTGCCGAGCGCGCCAGGAATCAATCGCGTTACGGCATCCAGAATCATCGCTGCCGCGAGCTCGCCGCCGGAGAGCACGAAATCCCCGATCGAGATCTCGTCTGTCGCCAAGTGCTCGGCAACACGCTCGTCTACACCTTCATAGCGGCCGCAGATCAGCACGATTCGTTCGAGGGCGGCAAACTCTGCGCGCGGTTTTCTGCCGAAACATCTTTCCTGCTGCTGAAAGCAGCACGATCGCGGTGCCTTCGGGCTGCGTCTTTTGCGTCGCGGAATCGCCTTGCGCACCTACCAGCGATTCGACCGCGTCGAACAGCGGTTCAGGCTTCATCACCATGCCCTCGCCGCCGCCGAAGGGCCGGTCGTCCACCGTGCGGTGGCGATCGTGCGTGAAAGCGCGCAAGTCATGTACGTTCGTTTCGATGAGCTTGGCTTCGTGCGCGCGGCGCACAATGCCGTAATCGAGCGGCCCCGCGAAGAACTCTGGAAATATCGTGATGATGTCGAAACGCATCGCGCTAATCGTACCGCAAACGTGGCGATGGCGCTGAGCGCGGGACTATTTCGTGTTCAAGTCGAGGAGGCCTTCGGGGAGAACCACGTCAATGCGGCGCGCAGCGGTGTCCACGTTCACGCAGATTTCCTGGGCCAGCGGGATCAGGATTTCTCCTTGCATGGCATCGACGACGAGCAGCGGCGTGCCGGAAACGTCTTCGCCGTTGATCTCAACGTTGCGCACTCGGCCGATTTCCGCGCCGCCTTTGTCGCACACTTCGCAGCCAACCAGATCGCTAATGTAGTAGCTGCCAGCCGGGAGCTGCACGCGATCGGCGAGCGGAACTTGCACTTCGAGGCCCACGAGTTTCTTGGCGGCGTCAACGGAATCGCCGGCCGCGAAATGGAAAATCGCCTGGCCGCCACGGCTGTGCGAGAGCCAGCATTTGCGGACGGCAATGCGACGAGGCGCGCTGCGCCCGTCCCATAATTCCACGGTAGTTAAGCGGGTAAGGCGTTCAGGAAAATCGGTGAGGATTTCAGCGGCCACTTCGCCGCGCACGCCGTGCGGGCGCACAATTCGCGCCACAGTCACGTGCTGCGCTTTCGGCGGATGTTGGGTATTCAATGCTGCGGATCACTACTCGAGTATTTCCAGCGTAAAGCGCTTCTTCAGCTTCATTCCCGCGGCGCCCAAGAGCGTGCGAATGGATTTGGCTGTGCGTCCCTGGCGGCCGATTACTTTTCCCAAGTCATCTGGAGCGACGCGCAATTCCAACACGGTTACTTGCTCGCCTTCCACTGCCCTTACCTGCACTTGATCGGGATGGTCCACCAGAGCTTTCGCGATATCTTCGACCAGTACCTTCATGAGACCCCCTCAGCATGAAAAAGAGCCCAGCGTTAGTAATTCGCTAGAGCTTCAACCCGAGTTCCATTAAATAGTTGCCGGGCTGGGCTGAGGGGTAGGATGCGTCAGGCAGATTTACGGTTACGCAAAAAGCTGCGGACGGTGTCGCTGGGCTGTGCACCCTTGCCGATCCAGTAATCCACGCGGTCTTGCTTGAGTTCGATGACGGCGGGTTTCTTCAGCGGGTCGTAAGTACCCACGATCTCAACGAAGCGGCCGTTCCGCGGGCGCGTCTTTTCAGTGACAATCACGCGGTAAAACGGGCGCTTCTTCTTACCAATCCTGGACAGCCGAATCGTTAACAAAGCTTCATTCCTCCTGATTCAAATGCTTACTTTAGGGACAATGATTATAGCGGACGACGCGCGCTTTCACCAAAGCATTTGCAACGCGCAGGCCTCGGCATCTGGGTGTGCATTGGCACTATGAACCGCCTTTGAGCCCGGCGAATTTGCCTAGGCCGCGCATTTTGGTTTTGGCGTAGCTGCCGTATTGCTTCATCATTTTGCGCATGTCGGCGTATTGCTTGAGGACCTGATTCACTTCCTGAACGGAAGTGCCGCTGCCGGCGGCGATGCGTTTGCGGCGCTTGCCGTCAATGAGGTTGGAATTGGCGCGCTCCTTGGCGGTCATGGAATTGATGATGGCTTCGACTGAGCCTAGGCGTTTTTCGTCAATTTCGGTGTTTTTCGGAAGATTGGCGAACGGGCCGACTTTCGGTAGCATGCCCATTAGTTGTTCTAGCGAGCCCATCTTGCGGATTTGTTTCAGCTGATCGCGAAAATCTTCCAGATGTGAAATCGTTTTCGCGGAGTTTGCGTTCGAGCTCGCGAGCTTGCTTGGCGTCAACCGTCTTTTCGACGCGTTCGATGAGGCCGAGCACGTCGCCCATGCCCAGGATGCGCGAAACGACACGATCGGGCAGAAACGGCTCGAGCGCGTCGTATTTTTCGCCGACGCCGACGAACTTTACGGGTGCGCCGGTTACTTTGCGAATCGAAAGCGCGGCGCCGCCACGGGCATCGCCGTCCATTTTGGTGAGGACTACGCCGGTGATGCCGAGACGCTTGTGGAATTCTCCGGCGGAGCGGACAGCGTCCTGGCCGATCATCGCGTCGGCGACGAAGAGCAGCTCCGAAGGATTCAGTTCGCGCTTCAGCTCGGAAAGCTCTTTCATCAATTCGTCGTCAATGTGCAGACGGCCGGCGGTGTCCACGAGGACTACATCGCACGCGGACATTTTTGCTTCGCGGAGAGCGCCGCGGACAATTTCGAGAGGCTTGTCGGTGCCGGTGCCGGGCCACAAGGGGGTATGGGTGGCTTTCGCGACTTGGGCGAGCTGTTCGCGGGCGGCGGGGCGATAAACGTCAGTGGATACGACGAGCGGGCGATGGCCGTGCTCGGCGAGCCATTTTCCCATTTTGCCGGTGGAGGTGGTTTTGCCGGAGCCTTGCAGGCCGACGATCAGCCAGACGGAAGGTGGCTTCGAGCCGTATTGCGGCTTGGCTTCACGGCCGAGCAGTTCGCCGAGTTCGTCGCGGACGATCTTTACGACTTGCTGCTCCGGGGAGAGTTGGAGGAGGACTTCGGAGCCGAGGGCTTTCTCGCGGACGTGGGCGATGAATTCGTCGGCTACGCCGACGTTGACGTCGCCATCGAGAAGGGCTTCGCGGATTTCGGCGAGGCCAGCGTCGAGGTGTTCTTCGGAGAGCTTGCCTTGGCCGCGGAGATTCTTGAAGGCGCGTTGGAGTTTGTCTGTGAGTGTTTCAAACATTTTTGTGATTGATGGTTAGTGATTGGTGATTCGTGACCCGCGACCCATTTTCCGCGGCGCGCGAAAGGCAGCGGCTGCCGGCGCGGTTTTGCTTCGCTCGCGTCGCCGCATTTTCATTGTAGGTGAGGCGTGCTGGGCGGTCAACGCGGCAGGTGCTGGAGTGTGCGAGCGGAGGACAGGCGCGAGCGGCAATTCGCGATTGGTGTTGCGATTAGGATTTCGTTCGACGTTTATTTTCAGAGCGTTGCCCGGAGTTTTGGATGAGGTGTTGTTGCGGTTAGAAACGAATGGAAAAGGTTGAAAATCGAGAGTGGAGGGCTGATCTTCGGGCGAAGGGCGGGTTCGGTGGAACTCCTGGGACTGCTGAATTTGGAGATTCACACATCGAAAAAAGTGCCGATTAGAACGTGGTGCGGTTGTTTGTTTTGTGTGAGTTACGGTGAATTCTAATATCTGCCATTGTCGATTAGACGGCGTTTTATTCTTGATTGGTAAATTGTTGTGGGTTCCGAAAAATCTGGCATTCCTGATTCCGGAAATTCTGGCACGACCCAGGATAACCGGAAGCGTTAGAAACCTCCCTAGCCCTCCGGTCGGTAGACCGGTGGGGCGGAGGGAGGAGGATGCTAGGAATGCTCAAGCGACACGAAGTCGAGATCTTGTTGAAAGCCGGTCACTCGAAGGTGGAGGTGACCCGTTTAACGGGAATTTCCCTACGTTCGGTCAACCGTATTGCGGAAGAAGCCCCTGTCGTCCATGTCGATGACGCTGCGGAACGAGAGAAGCGGCAGATCGGCAGACCCAGCAAGGTAGAGAGTTTCCGGAAATTCATCGTCGGGATCCTGGAAGAAAATCCAGATCTACCCTCTCTGGAAATCCTTCGACGGGTTCGAGAAGCAGGCTACCCGGGAGGCAAGACGGCGCTGTATGCTTTGGTGAGCTCCCTGCGCCCTAGAGGAATCAAACCGCTGGTCCGCTTCGAAGGTCTTCCTGGGGAATTTAGTCAGCATGACTTTGGACAAGTCGACGTCGAGTTCCGTAGCGGAGCGATTCGTCGCATCCACTTCTTTGCCTCTCGACTGAAGTACTCCCGATACATCTGCCTCAGTGTGGTGCAGGACGAAACCGTAGAGAGCTTGGTCCGTAATCTGGCCGAGCATCTGGACCGCTGGGGTGGGGTTCCGCTGCTGTGCGTGTTCGACCGGCCCAAGACCGTAGCCTTGAAGTGGCAGAGGAATGGTGAGGTTACGGAATGGAATCCGGTCTTCGCTTACGCCATGCTCGAGATGGGCATCGGGGTGGAGTTGTGCTGGCCTTATCGGCCTCAGGAAAAAGGAACCGTCGAGAACCTGGTAGGTTTCGTGAAATCTTCTTTTTTCAAAGTACGACGCTTTCAAGATGAAGAAGACCTCCAGCAGCAACTGAGCGCATGGCATCGCGAAGTGAATCAGGAGCGTCCGTGCCGAGCCACCGGAGTGTTCCCGGCAATACGTCTGACCGAGGAGCGTGCGCGGCTTCGTCCGTTGAAAGTGCGGCCGGAAGATCTGGCTCTGCGGATCCCTGTCTATGTCGGTCCTACAGGAACCGTTTTGCACGACGGACATCCCTACTCGATGCCTCCGGAAGCGATCAGCATGCCAGCGACGTTGTATCTGTACGCCGATCGGGTGCGCATCGCAGCGGGCCGATACGAAGCGATTCATCCGCGGAAATTCACTCCCCACGAGGGTTCCACGCTCTCTGCTCATCGCGCCGCGCTGGTGGCAGCGGTGTCTGGCAAGCGAGGCAAGCGCTATCTGAAACGTCAGCAACTGTTGGAACTGGGAGAGTCTGCTTTCCTCTACCTCACAGAGATCGTCCACCGCCGACCGCGGCAGTGGTACTACGACGTAGATCGACTGCACGACCTCTTGCAGAGCCACGGTCAGGAAGCTCTCCGCCGAGCGATGGAGGGAGGAATCAAAGAACAGGAGTTCAGCGCCGCTTATGTAGAGCGCTTCTTGCAGCGCTCGCTCATCTTCCAGGAGGTGATGCCATGAAGAAGAGAATACGGACCTTCGATCCGCCCGATGTACCGATGGCCACAAAGAATGACTCCAGCAATCCGCAGAGTCTGGGACTCTCCGAGGGTCAGTTCGAGGCGCACTTCCGGCGTCTCAACCTGGCGCACATGCGTCGGATCTACAGGGAAGTTGCCGCTCGGGCGGAGAAAGAAAGTTGGTCGTATCGGGACTTCCTGGCTCTGCTGCTGGCCGAAGAAGTAGCACGACGGAAGCAAACGCGGCTGCAGCGCTGCACTCGCAATGCTCATTTTCCTTTCTTCAAGACCATCGAGGAGTTCGACTTCACCTTGCAGTCCACTCTCCGAGAATCGGTGATCGGCTCCTACCTCGGGCTGGATTTCGTCACCGAGGGGCGGTCTCTGATCCTGCATGGCAAGACGGGCCGTGGCAAAACTCATCTGGCAGTGGCCATCGGGTACCGCGCCATTCAAAACGGCTTCGAGACACTTTTCACGACGGCCGCGGAACTCATCGAAGATCTTTCCAATGCCAGCAAGAAGGGACACCTCCAGGAGTCTTTGGAAACCTACACCCACCCGCATATCCTGGTGATCGATGAAGTCGGCTATCTGACGTATGGACCCGAGGCCGCCAACGTCCTGTTCCATGTGGTGAACGATCGGCATCTGAGAAAGCGACCGATGATCTTCACCACGAACAAGCCACTGACGGAATGGGGGAAGGTATTACACGACGAAGATATGGCGGCAGCTATCCTGGATCGAGTCCTCGAACGCGGACGCTTCATCCACCTCGACGGACCCTCCGGGAGAACGCGTCATCTCAACCTCGAAGAGATCTTGCCGGCAGGTACAGACCGTGCCAGAATTTCCGGAATCGGCGCGCCAGAATTTCCGGAACCCACAATTGTGGTTCGCGCTGCGCAAAGTGCATGAAAGTTGGCGATTGATTTGGGTCGCGGTTGCTTGTTTTGTGTGAGTTACGGCGGTTTCTAATCGGCGAGGTTGGCGATTGCTTTTGGCGTGATTCGTGAGTGGTGATTGGTGAGTAGTGACGATCAGACTCCGGGTGTAACAATGTAACATCGAGCTGTATGGGGCGGTTGCTGCTGAGGTTAGCGCGCGACCGCGCGATTTGGTGAAGACGGGCATTGCGGTCCGGTGGGCGAGTGGGCGCTTGTGCGTGGTCGAGGGGAAAAGCAAGGAGCGCGAGGTGCAGCCCGGCCGGGCGGTGAGGCGAGGGCGGGTTTTGGCGATACTCCTCCGGAATCCTTGGTTCGCCTGCCTCGTCGCCGACGCTATGGCCGCCATGTTGCGTTCTCACCGGGGTTGGAAACGTGCCCCGACTCAGTCTATCACATTTACCTTGTGATTACTAGAGCTAAAAGGACTGCCGGTCGTGCCGGCCGAGACAGAAGTCAAAGGCTCGCGGGAAATTCACCGCGAAAGGAAGGCGCTGCGCGCCGTCGTTTATGTCGGAGCTGAAGCCCCGACCCCCTAAGAGGCGAGGGCCGTGCCCGGTGCGTCCCGAACGGAGGGGACACAGTCGTCGCGGCAACTGCCAAGGCGGAGAGCCGGCGAGACGCCGGCGCTACGACGCCGAGCGTGCCATCCTGCGCGGTTGGCAGATACTTAGTAGGTGCGGAGACAGAAGAGAGATCCCTCGCTGCGCTTGGGATGACAACGAGAAGAAAGGGCAACAGCGAGACCCTTGCAGGCGCGGTTGGTGGAACGATCGAGTGTGGGTGGCGTGAAAAGAGGAAACCCCGGCTGGTATGGGGGTACCGGCCGGGGTCGGGTTTTGTGCTTGGGTGGGCCGCCTGCGCGCCTGCCAGGACGCGGGGGAGGCGGCTAACGTCGGGAATGTAACGGAGGGGGCGAGGGGACGCAATAATGTAAAAGCATTAGGGGATTTGCGAGCGTGGGCACGGTTCGACCGAACGCAAAATCAAATTCAAAAGGATGTAACACAGAGGAAAGGCGGAGGGCACGGAGAAAGGCTAAAAGCGGATCCCTCGCTGCGCTCGGGATGACACATTGATGTGTTTTGGAGCGATAAGGAGCGATGATCGCGCGCTAACAACGGTGGCGCACTGAAGTGCGCGGCTACCCTTCGGTCCGACGCCGTCGGACCTCAGGGTGAATCGCGCTGTGGCGCGATTCACAAATGCAGCCGCAGGCATCACGACTTCTGCGGGGTGATGCCTTGGGATTCGGTGCAGTCGTAGGATTGGGCTGTGGCTAGGTTTTTGAAGTCTTCGGTGCGGCCACTGGGCCATTGGATTATGGCGCGGTCGATTTTATCTTGGTGAGCTACGCCGAAGGTTACTGGGAGTTCGGATTGCGAGAGGTAGCTGGAGCCGGTGTGGACTTGGCGCTCTTGCGTGATGCCGTTCGATTCGATTTGGACGCGGGCGCCTATGGCGTCGCGATTGGATTTTGTGCCGATCAGGCGGAAGCGGATGCTTTTGTTTTTGGCTTCATTGTCGTTGCGGTAGAGGTAGGCGGGGCCGTTGTTGTTGGTCATTAATAGGTCTAGGTCGCCATCGCGATCGAAATCGGCGTAGGCCAGGCCGCGGCCGACTTTGGGAGCGGCGAATTCTTTGCTCATGGCGGGGGCTACGTCGCGAAAATGTCCCTGGCCGCTATTGAGAAATAATTGTGGAGGCTGGGCGTAGCCGACGTTGCCGCGAATGTTGCGGACCGTTTCGTCAATGTGTCCATTGGCTACGGCGAGATCGAGGAGCCCATCGAGATCGGCGTCGAGAAAAACGCAGCCGAAGCCGAGAGTGTTGACGGACGCAAGGCCGATTCCGGCTTGGATAGCGATGTCCCGGAAAGCGCCATTTGCGATCGGTTGATAGAGGCCGATCATTTCGTTGTCGAAATTGGTGATGGCGATTCCGGCGCGTCCGGAATTTTCGAAATCGCCGATGGCGACTCCCATGCCGGCGCGGGCTTTTCCTTCGGCGCTGAAAGCGATGCCCGCTTCGACTCCTACTTCCTTGAACGTGCCATTTTGCTGATTGCGGTAGAGCTTGTTGGGCTGGGTGTCGTTGGCGACGAGCAGATCGGGCCAGCCATCGAGATTGTAATCGAGCATGGCGACGCCGAGAGATTTCGAGCTGGTATCGAAGATGCCGGTTTTTGCGGTGACGTCTTCGAAAGTGCCGTCGCCGCGATTGCGGAAGAGCCAGCAGGTTTCTCCGCGATAGGCTTCGGGAGTGCAATAGGATTTGTGCGTGCCGTCGAGGCTGCAGAAAACGTCATGCTCGGCGGACCACTTCACATAATTGCAGACGAAGAGATCGAGGAGGCCGTCGCGATCGTAATCGAACCAGAGCGCGGAGGTGCTGAGGGCTTGGCGGCCGGCCAGGCCTGCGGCTTTGGTGACTTCGACGAATGTGCCGTTTTTATTGTTGCGGAATAGGCGACTTTGGCCGACGCAGGTGATGAAAATGTCGGGGAAGCCGTCGTTATTGTAATCGCCGACGGCTACGCCCATGCCGTACATTTCGACTTCGAGACCGGCGCGGAGGGTTACGTCAGTGAATGTGCCGTTGCGATTATTTTGGTAGAGGCGCAGCGTGCTCGGGGCGCGTTTGTGGCCGGGCCAGTCCATGCCGTTGATTAGCAGGATGTCTTGCCAGCCGTCGTTATCGTAATCGAGAAAGGCGCAGCCGGAGCCTAGAGTTTCGGGGAGGAGCTTGCCGCCGTAGGCGCCGGAATTGTGGTGGAAGTGGATGCCGGCGGAATTCGTGACGTCTACGAGGCGGAAGGTGGGTTGCGCGGATTGTTGTTGCGGCGGCGGGGGCGCGGTTGGTGCCGCTGGATTTGCCAGGTGCGCGAACGCCAACGGCGCAAGGCCGGCAAGTCCCGCGGCGCCGGTGCCGAGTTCGCCTAAATTTTTCAGGAATGCGCGGCGATTCACGAGATGTTCACCAGGCCGTTGCGGATGGCGTAGACGACCAGCTCGGCGGTTTTGTGAATGCCGAGCGCGTCCATGATATTGGCGCGATGGACGCTGACGGTGTTGACGCTGAGCGAAAGCTGGTCGGCGATTTCTTTGTTGGATTTGCCGTCCACGATGAGTTGGAGAATTTCGAGCTCGCGGGCGGTGAGGCCGGCGTTGCGTTCGCCTTTTAGGGTGGCGGAGCGGGAGAGTTCGGAGGCCATGACGATTTCACCGGCGGCTACGCGGCGGATGGCGGTGGCGAGTTCGAGGTCTACAGCGTTTTTCAGGACGTAGCCGCGCGCGCCGGCGTCGAGCGCCTGGCGGACGAGCGTGTCTTCGGAGTGCATGCTTAACATTAATATCGCGGTGTCGGGGGAGTGCTCGAGGATTTTGCGCGTGGCTGCGAGGCCGCTGGAGCCCGGGAGCGCGCAATCCATCACGATTACTTTGGGATGCAGCGTGCGGGCGAGTTTGATGGCTTCGTCGCCGTCGCCGGCGTCGCCGACGACCGTGATGTCCGGCTCGTCTTCGAGCATGCGGCGGAAGCCGCGGCGGACTAGGGCGTGGTCGTCGACGAGCAGGACGGAAATTTTATGGGCCATGCGGCTCGAGCCTTTCCTTCGGAACTTTCAAGCGAACTAGAGTCCCATTTTGCGGGAGGCGGAGCAACTCGATGGTGGCGGAGAGAAGTTCGGCGCGTTCGCGCATGGCTACCAGGCCCATGCCGGGTTTGGTCGCGGTCGCGGTCGCGGAGGCGTCGAGGCCTTTGCCGTGGTCTTCGATTTCGAGTTGCAACGAATCGAGTTGAAAACGCAGGCGGACCCAGGCTTGGTGGGCGCCGGAATGGCGCGCGACGTTGTTGAGAGCTTCCTGCAGCACGCGGTAGATGTGGATGGAGGAGCTGGTGTCCACCGGATAAGGCACGCCGGATTTTTCGTAGGTGATGTCGATGCCGGTTTGTTTTTCGACTACGGGAATGTACCAGTCAATCGTGCTTTCGAGGCCGGCTTCGTCGAGCATTACGGGATGCAGCGCTTGCGAGAGGCTGCGAATATTTTCTAGCGTGGTTTGGGTGATGTCGCGAACTTCGTGAAGCTCGGAGCGCAGCGGCGAATCGGCGGGAGTGTGGCGTTCGACGCGGCCGAGCATCGCGCCGATGGCGGTGAGGATTTGGCCGAACTCGTCGTGGAGTTCGCGGGAAATGTGGCGGAGCGTGGATTCCTGAGTGGAGATTAATTTTTGCGCCAGGTCGCTGCGCTGGCGGGAGAGGGCGGCGAGTTGTTCGAAGAGGTGGCGGTTCGAGCGGATGACGTAGAGGCTCGTGAGAATGATGGCGGCGAGAGTGGCGGTGAGAAATAAATAGACCTGGCGCTGGACGCGAGCGTAGATTTCGCGGACTTGTAGAGCGATTTGTTCGTCGCTTTCGTTATTTTGCACGAGGAGGCGCGAGACGGCGGTGCTTAGGCCTTCCTGGCGAGCTTGGAGGGTGAGTCGGATTTGGTCGCGGGCTTCTTTGTCCTGGCCATTTTGCGCTAGGGCGAAGGTGCGGTCCGCGGAGTTCCAGAATTGGGCGAGGGAGGCGGCTAGATATTGCTTTTGGTCGGCGGTGCGCGTCGAGCCGGTGAGATTTTCTTCGGATTGCAGCGCGTCGTCTAGATCTTCGTGGATGCGGGCGAATTGTGATTTCCAGGCGGTGAGGGGGTAGGGTTCGTCGTTATCGAGCATATCGCGCATGGCTAGCGCGAGAGAATTCAGATCATTTTGTACGCGGAGAAGCTGCAGGGAGGCTTTGCGATTGCGTTCGACGAGATTATTTTGTAGGGCGCGGAGGCCAGCGATCTGGTGAGTGATGTAGGCGGAGTAGGTGACGACGGCCGCGAGCGTGATAATCAGCCCGAGGACCAAACCCATCGCAGGTGAGCGCAGAGCGCGGCGAGACACAGGCACGAGGATATAACGCGCGGTTGGCAAGTTCCAATGGGTGCGAGGCATTCGGGATTACGCGCTGCGAGTGTAAAAAAAAGAGCCGCTACTGTGGGGTAGCGGCTCCGCGCGTGCGTCCTAGGGGAAACTATTTTTTGATCAGAACAGAAGTTTCAGACCGAATTGTATCTGCCGACCTGGGTCGGTAGATTGCGCCAACCCAAACGTGCCAGCACCTGACGCGCCGCCAGTCTGGGGGTTGGTGTCGATCACTCCGTTGCACTGGGGGCCGCAGGAACCATTCGGAGCAGAGAACACCGGTGTGTTGGTGAAGTTGATGAATTGGGTCATGAACTGCAGGTTGAATCGTTCAGTGATGTGGAAATTCTTCGTCAAGTTGATGTCCGCAGTGGAGAGGCCCGGGCCACGGAACGAACCGACGCCGCAGTTCCCGAAGGTCAAGGCCGCCGGGAGAGTGACCGCAGCGGGATTCAAGAATTGGATTCCGATGTTTCCGCCGAGATCCTCGAAAGCTCCGCTGCCGTGTTGCGCGACGCCCGACACGCAATTGGGCCGATATGCGGCGCCGACGCCGCCGCCGGTGGTAGATTGATCGGGTGCCGCTGGGTTGATGGCAAAGCCAGAGTGGACGTTGAACGCGGTGGCGACTTCCCAGCCGCCGATGATCTGATTGAGCCAGCCGCTAACTTCGCCGCCGAATCGCTTTCCGTGGCCAAACGGCAGTTCGTAGAGCGCATACCCGTTGAACGCGCTCGCCACGTCGCTGATGCACCTTCCGTAGTCAGCTTTCTGGTCGTAAATATTCTGGAAGAAGAAATAGCCGCCACCGGTTTGACTTGAGCCGACGCCTTCTTCATCGCCGTACTGGCCGAAATAGCCCAGGGAATTCGAGAGGCACTTGGACCAAGTATAGTTTGCTTGAACCTGGAGTCCATGGAAGGGACGCTCGATCAAAGTGAGCTCGAGAGCGTTGAAGCGCTGAATGGCGCTGGAATCGTTGTAGCGAACGTTTGCGCCACCAGCGATGAGCGGCGCGGCGAACGGACTCGGTGAGATGACGCCGTTGACCAACTGTTCCTGATTCAAGAGGTATATGTCGGACATATGGTCGATCTTGTTGCCGACGTACGCAGCAGAAACCGTGGTGCTGTTTCCGAACTGATGCTGCACGGTGGCGTTCCACTGTTGGTCAACCGCCGGCTGAAGGTTCGGGTTGGTCAAGTGAAGTGTAGTCGAGGACAAGCATTCAGGCGAAAAGGCCTCTAGAGCCGCGGCCGTGCAGGGTGCGCTGGGGAAAGCTGTGTAGCCCTGATCCAAGGTGAAGGGCGGCAGGGACAGTCCGGTGTTATTCGCTTCGCGATTGACTACGTAAGGAGGATTCACGACAGCCAGGTTGTTGACGCCGTTGCCTTCCATGTAGGTGGAAATTCCGTATGCCGCGCGAAACACGGTATTGGGCAACCACGCGGGTTGCCAGGCTAGACCGATGCGAGGCTGGAAGTTGTCGATACCCGTGTAGGTGTTGTAATTCGTTCCGATTTGCGGCTGGCCCGTGAATCGGTTGAAATTGACGTTGTTGTTGTGGTCCGCATCGCCGCGCGGCGTGGTCAGCTCATAGCGAAGGCCGAGGTTGAGTGTGAGGTGGCTGGTAAGACGCCAGTTGTCCTGGACGAAAGCGCCGAGCAGCGTGTTGCGCAGATGGAAGCTCAGAGGAGTTCCCAGAGTGACGTCACTGGGAAGGCCGAGCAGGAAGTCGGCGACGCCGTTTCCGCCAGCTGTGCCGCTGGCGCTATTGCCGGTGTACTGTCCACTAAAGCTGAACGAACCGGCAACACCTTCGTTGCCGGGGTAAACGTCGTTCATGATGTAGTGAAAATACTGAAAACCGAAGTGAATCGCGTGGTTGCCGTGGGTCCACGTGGCGACGTCCTCGGCTTCGATGGTGGTGTCGTGGAAAATCTCCACGCTGTCGGTACTGCCAAGGCTGGTATAGGTCCCTCCATTGCAAGCCGGGCCACTGAAGGTGATGCAAGGGAGGATGGTGGTTGGGACGCCCGGAATTCCAAACTCCTGCGGCAAGTTGATATTGGTGGGGTTGGAGTAGATCTGGTCGTTTGCCGGGAAGTCCTGGAATCCGACACGAACTTCGTTAACGAACGAGGGTGAGACGGTCCGCGCATAGTCCAACACAAAATTCTTCAACGGATACTCCCGTTTAAGGTCCGGGAGCAGAACGATGCTATTCGTGGTGTTGTTGATTACATACTGCTGCGACCAGCGGCCCATGATGTGGTCCTTATCGGATGCCTGCCAGTCGACCTTGAAGTCGCCCTGATACGAGTTCACATAGTTTTGTTGCAGGTAGCTGGTTTGGTTGGCGCTCGGGAAAAGCGACGAGCTGAGAATATTCTGAGCAGCCGTGCTCATTATCGGAACCTGGTTGTTCAGATAAGGCGTGCGCAGTGTTGGATTGGCGTTTGAAAACGGGTTGTAGAGCTGCTGAGCTGGGTTGGTGCAAACGCCGCCTGCTGAGAAGCCCGCGGTGCAAAGCGACGAGAAGTCGCCGGTGCGAAACGCTGCCGGAACAGGGGCGAAAGGCATTGAGTTCGCCGGCGTGTCGAAGAGAGATGTCTGCCAATCCGCGAAGAAAAACAGCTTGTTCTTAATCACCGGACCGCCGAACGTTGCGCCAAAATTATTCCAATGCAGAGGATTGCGTGGCAACACCGCGCCACTGCCTCCGGGCTCTTGGTTGACGAGGGTGATGGCTTTGTTCTGCCAGCTGTTGGCGTTCAGTGCGGTATTGCGAAGGAATTCGTAAATGTCGCCGTGGTACGAGTTAGTGCCCGATTTCAGGGTTTCGACCACCACGCCGCCGATGTAATTCCCGAAATCCGCCGGAGCATTACCTGCAATCAGATTGAATTCCTGAATTGCGTCTGGGCTAGGCACGTAGGCCACTTCGTTGTTGTCTGCCTGGTTGGTGTCCATACCGTCCAGCGAGAAATTGTTGTCTTGTTCGCGCGCGCCGTTGACGTAAGGACGCCCGGTGCCGAAGGTGTTCTGAGGTGCCTGAAAGGCAAAAATATTGGGGCTCACGACGCCGGGCGCGAGTAACGTCAGTTGGTTAATATTGCGCGTAGCTAAAGGCAACGCCACCGCCGCGTTCGCGTCTATCAGCGTGCCAAGTTCCGTGGAATCCGTCTGCAGCAGCGGTGGAGCGGTAGTGACTTCCACGGTCTGCGACACCTGACCGACAGCGAGCTGGAAATCCACACGCGCGATCTGGTTGAGAATAAGGTTGAAAGCGGGGTGAATCTGCTTGGAGAACCCCGTAGCTACCACGCTTAGTTCCACGTTGCCGACCGTCACTTGCGGATAATTGTAAACGCCGTCGCCGTTCGTTTGGGTAGTCAAGACAGTGCCGCGATCCACGTCGCGCAAACTGACCGTGGCATTCGCGACAGCCGCCCCGGACGGGTCGGTAATTGTTCCGGTGACGGAGCCGGAAGCTTGCTGGCACCAAGCGGGCGATACGGCTAGGCCGAGCGCGACGACAACGACCAGGGAAAGGAATAGCGCTGTTGTGGTGATGTTGCGAATCTTGTTCACGGAAGCCTCCTGGCGGAAATTCGAAGAATCGAGGCTGTCACGCCTCCCACGCACCCGAAATACCCCATTCATGCCAAAGAGCTATATAGCTCATTATTTCTGTTGTCAAGAGAAAAATGAAAATGTATAAGGCTTCTGATGAATTTGCCGAATACGCTCTATAGCGGCTAATCGCGCTCTATAGCAGTGCGTTGGCACTTTAAGGGCGGCTTACGGCGCTAATTCATTGTGCCGTAGCACTATGCTGGTAGACTCGCGGGCAATTCCGGAGCGTTCATGACACCGATCGGCCGAAACGGCGAACCGACCTACAAGAGAATCCAGAATGTGATACGGAGACGGATCGAAGGCGGGCAGCTCAAGCCCGGAGATATGGTGGCTTCCGAGCGGGAGCTGGCCAAAACGCACAAAGTGAGCCTGATGACGGCGCGGCATGCGCTGGCGGACCTGGCGCGCGAGGGCATGGTGGAGAGGCGGCACGGTTCCGGAACGTTCGTGGCGCCGCCGAAAATTCATTTCAACAAGCTGATGAGTTACACGGAGCAGATGGCCAGCCGCGGGATTGGCGGTGCGTTCGAGGATCGTTTCTTCGGGAGTGCTGGAAAATGAGCCGGAGATCGCGGCGCGGCTTTCGTTGCCGTCCATTAGCCATTTATTCATGTTGGAACGGGTGCGGCAGGCTTCGGATGAACCGTTTGCTTTGGAGACTTGCTATTTGTCGGTGGATGAATTTCCGGCTTTGGCGGGAGGAACTTTGGAGCGCGGATCGCTTTTTGTGACGTTGGAGCATGAGTATGGAGTAGAGCTGGCTTACGCGGATGAGGAGATTGATTCGACTGCGGCGGATTTGAAGACTGCGGAATTGCTGGGCGTGCCGCGCGGGGCGCCTTTGCTGCGGATGCGGCAGTTGATTTATACTACGAAGGGGAAGCCTTGCATGTATGTGGTGGGGTTGTACCGGTCGGGGCGGCATACTTTTTGATTCGGCGATTTCGGTAACGTGGTGTGGGCTTCACCGCTAAAAGATTTAACACAGGGAGCGCAGAGGAACTCGGAGGGCACGGAGACGTTGAGCTGTGAAGCGGGCAATCAAAGTGGTCCTCACGTGTGCGCTGCTGCGGTCGGATTGTACGTGCTCACGATAGCGGTTCTGGGTTTGACACTGTGTCGAGATCATCAGGACCAGATGCTGTACTCGCCTTCAAGAAACTACCGTGCCGAGGTTGAGGAGTCAGATTGTGGCGCGGTCTCGGGGTTTAACACCGATGTGATCATCCGCAAGCGGCCATTCGTCCTTTCCCATCTCCCCCTTGGAACCGCTTCCGGTGAGTAAACGAGCAGCGCCACTTGTTTTATACGGACGCGTCTCCTGACCGAATACGGCTCGAATGGTCGGACGAGAAAGACCTCACGATTGAGTGCGTTGGCTGTAAGGAGCGCCAGACCCAACAGTTTGCTCCGAATTGGAAGCGCGTCGCAATCCACTTCGTCATTTCTTCGCAGAAATAACGCCCTGGTGTTTTTGTGAGTAGCGTGGGCACGGCATGCTGAGTTTTTGTGGCGTCGAGGTGAGCTGAACGCCCCGGCAAGTTGGGGCGCAGCAAGCAGCGCCCCTACGGACCCGTCTTGATCGCCGTGGCTGCGGCTTAATTCGCGGGACATTTGCCAGGCGCTTACTGTTGCCAGTGCTACCAGGAAAATTCCTAGCGGCCAGTTGTGGAGTAGGAGTTTGCCTACGCCGAATAGGGCGCTGTAGACCATCACGCAGCCTAGAATCCAGCACCAGAGATTGCGGGCTAGATCGTGGGTCTGGGGAATTTCTTTGGCCATGGCGGCGATGGGCTGCCAGCCGGTCGCATCGGGGCGAACTTTTCTGTAGAACGAGAGCAGGATGCTGTCCGGTTCTTTTGCGGTGAGTAGCGTGACGGCGATCCAGACAATCGTGGTTAACAGCGTGGTGGTGAGGATGTCTTTTGCGAAGACGACGGTGTCGGAGCCAACGAAAAGGGAAGGCCGGCCGAGGAGTGAGTTCGGCGAGAGCTTTCCAGTGCAGCGCGAGAGTCGCGAAGAGAGCGGTGATCATGGCGGAAATTTCGCTCCAAGCGTTGATGCGCCACCAATACCAGCGAAGCATGTAAACGCTGCCGGTGCCGGCGCCGACTTGCAGCACCACTTCCCAGCCGGAGCGAATGGAAGCGAGTTGCGCGGAGACGTAGCCCGTGAGGATCACGAGCAGAATGGTGACGAGCTGCGAAATGTGGACGTAGTGGCGTTCGGACGCGTGGCGCACCAGGAAGCGGCGGTAAAAATCTTCGACGATGTAGGACGTGCCCCAGTTGAGTTGCGTCGCGATGGTGGACATGAACGCGGCGAGGAAGCCTGCGACGATGATGCCGCGCCAATAGTGCGGGACGTAATCGTTGACGATCATCATGTAACTGGTTTCGGGATGCTGCAGGCCGGGATAGAGCACGATGGCGGCGAGCGCGGTGAGAATCCAGGGCCAGGGGCGCAGCGCGTAGTGCGCGATGTTGAACCAGAGGACGGAAAAGAGGCCCTGGCGTTCGTCGCGGGCGCTGAAAATTCTTTGCGCGATGTAGCCGCCTCCGCCGGGTTCCGCGCCGGGATACCAGAAAGCCCACCACTGGACGCCCAGATAAACGGTGAAAGTGATTACGGGGAGAGTCCAGAGCGTGTCGCTGGCGAAACCTTTTGAAAAATCAGGGAGAAACGCGAGCGGATTCGAGGCGCCGTTGGTGGCACGGAGAGCGCCGATGTGCGCGATCATCGTGTCCATGCCGCCGGCGGCTTTGACGGCGTACCAAGCGATGCCGATGACAATGCTCATTTTCAGGACAAATTGAAAGAGGTCGGTCCAGAGGACGCCAGAGAGGCCGCCGAGAGAAACGTAAATTCCGGTGAAGGGGATTAGGAAGAAAATACAGACGATGAGCGCGCGGCCGTCGGTGCCAGAAAATACGGTGCCGAAAATATCGCTGAGCGCGCGCGAAAATGTGTTGAGGAAGCCCCAGGTCTGCATGGTGGGTCCGAGCGTGGTGCCGACGATATTGATCATCGCTTTGGTGACCCAGCCGAGGATCATGCAGTTCATCAGCAGGCCGAGGTAGATGGCGCGGAATCCGCGGAGGAAGGCGGCGGGATTTCCGGAGTAACGCATTTCGGCGAATTGCACGTCGGTCATGAGGCCGGAGCGGCGCCAGAGACGCGCGAAGAGAAAGACCGTCATCATTCCGGATGGAAGGAACGCCCACCAGATCCAATTGCCGGCGATGCCTTGCGTGTAGACGAGGCCGGCGACGAGCAGAGGCGTATCGGCGGCGAAAGTGGTGGCGACCATGGAAGTTCCGGCGAGCCACCAGGAAGTGGTGCGCCCGGAGACGAAATAATCTTCGGAACTTTTACCAGCGCTGCGGCGGAAATAGAGTCCGAGCAGAAGAGTTATTACGAGGTAACCGATAATGGCTGACCAATCGAGAAGTGTGAATGGCATCGGCCCGACTTTATTGCACAGATGCGCGGCGGGAAGCAACGTGAAATCGCAGTAAATTTGCCGATTTTGCGCGCTGGGGCTCGTGCTGAGCAACAAAAAAGTTGGGCGCGGTTTGCGGAACTGTACTATTCTGCGCGTCGCTTAGAAAGTTTTTTGCGCCATAAACTGCTCAAAGAAGGGCAAATGCGATTTTTTTTGGTGGTGGCGATGATTGGAATTGTGAGTGGCTGGGGCTTGGCGGAGCAGCGCGCGCCGGAATTGAATTTGATGCCGATGCCAGCGAGCGTGCGGGTGGGAAACGGGGCGCTGGAGATCGCGCCGACGTTTTCGGTCGGGATTGATGGTTACCGCGAGCCGCGGTTGGAGCGCGCGGTGGAAAGATTTTGCCGCGAGCTTTCGCGGCGGACGGGATTTTTTATTTCTGCTGAGATTGCGGAGCCGAGCAAGGCGACTTTGGTGATTCATGCAGAGCGCGCCAGCAAGGCCGTGCAGGAATTGGGCGAAGACGAGAGCTATGTGCTGGATGTTAGGGGCGCGGGAGCGAAGATTGCGGCGGCGAATCCTTTGGGTGTGATGCATGGGATGGAGACGTTTCTGCAGTTGGTTGCTATTACGCCTTCGGGTTTCGTTGCGCCCTTTGTGCACATCGAAGACTCGCCACGATTTCCTTGGCGCGGTTTGACGATTGACGTTAGCCGGCATTTTATTTATCTGGATACTTTGAAACGCAATATTGATGGGATGGCCGCGGTGAAGATGAACGTGCTGCACCTGCATCTTTCGGACGATCAGGGATTTCGTGTGGAGAGCAGGGAATTTCCGAAGCTGCAGGAATTGGGGTCGGACGGTTTGTATTACACGCAGGCGGAAATGCGGGAATTGATTGAGTATGCGCGTGACCGCGGGATTCGCATTTTGCCGGAATTTGATATGCCGGGCCACAGCACGGCGTGGTTTGTGGGTTATCCGGATTTGGCGAGCGGGCCGGGGCCTTATTCGATCGAGCGGCGGTGGGGGATATTCGATCCGGCGATGGATCCATCGCGCGAGTCCACTTTCAAATTTTTAGACAAGTTGATCGGCGAGATGGCGGAACTTTTTCCGGATCACTTTTTTCATATTGGCGGCGATGAGGTGAACGGAAAGCAGTGGGACGCGAATCCGGAAATCCAGAAATTCATGCGGGCGCACAAACTGAAGAACGATCGGGAATTGCAGCAGTATTTCACTTTGGAAGTTCAGAAACTCGTGAGCAAGCACCACAAGGAAATGGTCGGGTGGGATGAAATTCTGGCGCCGGGGATGCCGAAGGATATCGTGATTCAATCGTGGCGCGGGCAGGAATCGCTGGCGGAAGCGGCGCGGCAGGGTTATCGCGGAATACTATCGAGCGGATATTACCTGGACGGGATGGCTCCGGCGAGCCAGCATTATGCGGTGGATCCGATGGCGAATGCGGACGCGACGCTTACGCCGGAGCAACAGAAACTGATTTTGGGCGGCGAAGCGTGCATGTGGGCGGAATTTATTTCGGATGAAAATGTGGATTCGCGGATTTGGCCGCGGGCGGCGGCGGTGGCGGAGCGGTTGTGGTCGGCGCAGGACGTGCGGGATCCGGATTCAATGTACCGGCGGCTGAATGCGGTGAACGTGCAGCTGGAGGAATTGGGGTTGAAGCAGCGGTCGAGCACCGGAGTGATGCTGGCACGGATGGCGGGGTCGGACGATATCGCGTCGCTGCGCGTGCTGGTGGATGCGGTGCAGCCGGCGAGCATTACAATTCGCGAGAAAGAGGCGGAGGCGGCCGGCGGGATTCAAACCAGCGATATTCCTTTGAATCGCATGGTGGACGCGGCGGCTCCGGAGAGTGAAATGGCGCGGCGATTTTCCGGCGACGTGGATCAGTTTGTCGCGAGCAAATTTCAGGATGCGGCGGCGGAGGCGCGCATTCGCGCGCAGCTGGTTTTGTGGCGCGACAATGACGCTCAATTGCAGCCTTTGCTGCAGAATTCATTCTTGCTGAAGGAACTCACGCCGGTGTCGCAGAATCTGACTACGGTTGCGGCGGCGGGGCTTATGGCGCTGGATTACATGGATAAGGGGCAGCCTGCGACTGATTCGTGGCACCGCGAACAAAGCGCGCTGATTTTGCAGGCGGAGAAGCCGACGGCGGATTTGATTTTGGCGGTGACGCCGGCGGTGCAGAAGCTTGTGGACGCTAGCGTCAGCATCAGCGCTGCTACTCGGCGGTAACTTTCCTAGCGCATGACCCTGCTAAAATATGCGAATTGCTAGGCGCGCGTGGAATCGCTGTGCCCGCGCTGATCATGGAGGATTTTCTTGCGCGTCGTGAATTATCGCCGCGGAGCGGGATTGCGGCTCGGAGTATTGCAGGGCGAGATGGTTCTAGATCTGCAGGAATTGAGCGCGGCTGCGGGGAAAGCGGCGCCATTTTTTTCAAGTGCCTCGGATTTGTTGAATGTGGGAACGGAGGCGCTGGAGTTCGCGCGGAAATTGGCTGCGGAAGTTCCGACTGGTTTTGCGGCGATTCCTTTGAAGTCGGTGGAGCTTGGACCGCCGGTCCCCAAGCCGAGCAAGATTATCGCGGTGGGATTGAATTATCGGGACCATGCGGGCGAAGCGAATTTCAAGGTGCCGGAATATCCGCTTATATTCGCGAAATTTCCGAATTCCATTGCGGGACCGCACGACGCCATCGTGATTCCAGCAGAGGATATGCAAGTGGATTCGGAGGCGGAATTGGCGGTGGTGATCGGGCGGCGTGGGAAGGCGATTCGTGCGGAGGCCGCGTACGATTACGTGGTGGGATACATGGCTTTGAACGATGTATCGGGGCGGAAATGGCAATTCGCGGACAAGCAGTGGACGCGCGGAAAATCGTGCGACACGTTTTGTCCTACCGGGCCATGGTTGACGACGCGGGACGAGATTGCGGATCCCCACAATCTGCGGGTGATTGGCCGTTTGAATGGCGAAGTTTTTCAGGATTCGAATACGTCGAAATTGATTTTTCGCGTGCCGGAATTGATTTCGTTTATTTCCGAGGCGATTACGCTCGAGCCGGGGGACATTATTGCGACGGGAACGCCTTCGGGGGTGGGAGTGTTTCGTAATCCGCCGGTTTTCATTAAGGCGGGGGATGTGGCGGAGGTGGAGATCGAGGGGTTGGGAGTTTTGAGAAACGTCGCGGTCAGGCGGGAGTAGGGATGCGACGTATGGGGCGTGCGGGGGGAAAGTCGAAGAGAGATCCCTCGTCGGCGCCCAAAAAGCGGCGCGCCTCTGTCGGGATGACAACGTAAACCACGGCGCGTGGCAAGACGCGACGGTGGCGCACTGAAGTGCGCCGCTACAAAGTCAAAGGCGAACGGCCGGTGTGTTAGGAGCGGGTGCCGTCTTGGTGGACGTATTTGATTACTTCTACTTCGGAGGTGGCGATCAGGCCTTCGTCCACCATATCGTCGAGGAAGGGGAGGAGCTTTTGAATTTTTTCGTCGGAGTCAATCACGCTGACCATTACCGGGGCGTCGTGGGAGAAGGACATGTGGCGCGGGCGGCGGATCAGGGTGCTGGCGCCGTAGCCTTCGATGCCACGAAAGACGGTGGCGCCGGCGATGTCCAGTTCGCGGCATTTTTCGACGATGGCGCGGTAGAGCGGTTTGTCTTTCCATTTGTCATCTTCACCGAAATGAATGCGTAACATTTTGGCGGTGCCAGCGAGTTTCATGAGCGAGCCTCCTTGCGTCGTTCTGCACCCTGGTAATTGTGGGTGTATTTGATGATGTCCACGTCGGAGAAAACGACCAGACCCTGTTGCACCATGTCATCTAGCACGGGAAGAAACGCGCGGAGGCGCTCTTCGGTATCCACGACGGAAAGCATGATGGGACGGTCGTGCGAAAGATGGAGAGCCGAATCCTTGTGAATCCGGCGATTTGCGCCATATCCGAGGATCCCCTGGTACACGGTGGCGCCGGCGATGTCGTTCGAGCGCATGCTTTCGAGCAAGGCTTTGTGCAGGGGCTTGCCGTTCCATTTGTCGTTTTCGCCGATGAAAATGCGCATTAGTTTGGCTTTGCCCTGGCGTTTCAGGGAAGGACCAGCTTCCTGATGCGCGGTTTTGTCGGAAACCTCGGAAGGCTTCACGATGGTGGTATCTTGAATTTCGATCAAGCCCTTACCGGCCAGTTCACGGAGCTTGGGGAGAAGTTCTTCGACTCTTTCGGGCGTTTCAATGAACTCGATGCGCACCGGAAGATTTTCATTGAGAACCAAGGCGCGATCGGTATGCATACGGTGATCGGCGCCGAATCCGGCGATGCCACGGGTGACGCTGGCGCCGGAAACTTTGTGATAGAAGAGAAATTCCAGGATGGCGGCATACACCGCTTCGCCGTGGTAATGACTGTCCTGGCCAACGTAGATGATGACTTTCTTGGCCGGTCCGGCTTTCAGCATGTTTCCTCCTGGATCGCGGGGCCGCAGCTTGCAACCAAGTATTCTAACGCCCGTCCGCGCGCGGCGAGCGGCGGTTTCAAGCGATGGATCGTCCGGTGATCACGCCTAACCACACGGAGATGAATCCGACAACGACGCTGAGAATGACGTTGAGTCCGGCGATGAGAAATTCGCCATCCTGAAAAACGCGAAAGGTTTCATATTCGAACGTGGAAAACGTGCTGTAGCCGCCGATGAAGCCGATGGGAATCAGATAGCGCCAGTTGGCGCTCCAATTTGCTTTCTCCGCTAGGAGCGTGACGATCAAGCCGATTAGAAAGCACGCCGTACAATTAACGATGAAGGTGCCGTACGGGAAACGAGTGCCCATGCGGTTGCTGACGTAGCCTCCCATCCAGAAGCGCAGCATCGAACCGAGACATCCCCCGAGACCTACCATCAAGTATTTGATCATGTTAGAGAAATACGTTCTCTCCTTGCGGCTCATGGGGAAATCCGCGAGCCAATTTCAATTGCGTTGACAGTATCGGGATCGTTGCCGGGGACATGGCTCCGCGACAAGTATCCTTGTCAGGAGTCATCATCTGTCCCAGCGATGAAGGGCCAGCGGTTAAGGGGCAACTCCTTGCCCACTCAATTTATGATACTTGGAGCGCAAGGGAAGTCAATCGCGGCGAATGATGTGTTGCAGAGAAATTCAATAGTATCGGGGGCGCGGCAGGTCCGCGGTGTGCGCTACGGATGCTTGCGCGTGTATTCCCCACGGAATTCGGTGGTCCAGGTCTTCCCGTTGTCGGCTGATTTTTCCCACGATTGTTCGACTTTGTCGTGGCTGAGGCGCACGAGCTTGATGCGATTGAGGACGGGTTTGCCGCCGGGGCCGCGGCTCGGGCCGCGAAATTCGGCGGCGCCGGGAGTTACTTTTCCGGTGAAGACGTGGACGCGGCCGTGGTTATCGGCGTAGAGGCCCTGCCAGTTCTTATCTTCCGAATTGTATGCGAATACATTCTCGCCTTGAAGGCCTGTGCCGCTCTCCCAACTTTCGATGACGAGGCATTTATCGAGGGCGAGGGATACTTTGCTGGCGCCGCCGCCCGACGCGCCGGGATAAGTGACAATCCAATCGCCGAGCCAGAAGTCCAAGAGCCGGACGTCGGGATTATCGGAGCATGAGGCAGAATCGGCGGCGGCGAAGGTGCGTTGCGGCGCGAGACAAAAGAATGCTGCTACGACGAAGAGAAGAACGGCGCGCCGGAACGAAGTGGAATTGCTAACGATGTGAAGTTCTTGCAGCGTCATTGGATTTTTCTCCCTCTGCTTGATTTCGAGTTATTGCCGGCGCCCACTTCTTTCGCGCTGCATGTTTCTTGCGTTGTCGAGTTACTTCAAGGCGTCTATCGCGTGGATATTGGAGATTTCAATGCCGTGCGCACCGTTGCGCAAGAAAGTTTTTCCTGTGGCGCTGACCCACTGACCTACGAACGGTTGAAGCTTGGCTTGACCTGTGTCCGGCATGGTTTCGGTGACTGGAACGTAGACGTCGCCTTCCTTCGTGAGAATGCCTAGAGGCGAGCCGGCTTTGTTGCATTTGGTGAGGCAATCTTTGCTGAAATTCGTGGCGGTGGATTCCTTGCTTTGGATGGGGCAGGCGATGTCGCGGACCAGGCCTTCGATGGTGGCGGAGTCCGACGCCTCCGTGTCTTTGGCTTGGCGGATGGTATTGGCGGGAATTGCGGCGACCGTGACAAAGATGGCGCTGAGCGCCAGAAGAGCGATTTCGATTTTGCGATGCATTATGGCTCCTTTTGCGCGGTTCGCGAGTGAGTGTCTCTCGTCCCGCTGCGATCGCAACGATAGGCTTGCGGGCGAACGACGCCAAGTGCACAAGGTCACGGTGCGCGTGCATGACTTCCGGCACATGTGTGGAAGGCGGGGATGGGGCTAGACGTATCCTTTTTCGATAGCTTTGAGGACGGCGCGGGTGCGATCGCGGACGCCTAGTTTTCCGAGGACGTTGGATACGTGATTTTTCACGGTGCCCTCGGAGAGTTGGAGGGCGGACGCGATTTCGCGATTGCTGTAGCCGCCGGTCATCAGGCGGAGGATTTCTGTTTCGCGCGCGGTTAGTTGCTCTTCGCTGTATTCCGGCGGAGCGGGCAGAGGCGCGTCTTTGAGGCCGCGGAGCAGGCGTTCGGTGACTACGGGGCTGATCATGGTGCCGCCGTTGGCGACGAGGCGAATGGCTTCGGTGAGTTTGGCGAGCGAGACGTCTTTGAGCAAATAGCCTTTGGCGTCGAGGCGGATGCCTTTGAGAAGCGCGTCATCGTCATCGAATGTGGTGAGAAGGATGGTGGGAGGCGCGTCGGGAATTTTCTGCAGAGCCTGCAGAAATTCGATGCCGGTCATTTTGGGCATGCGGACGTCGAGGAGTATGACGTTGGGGGAGGCGTGGTGAAGTTTATCGAGGGCTTCGGCGCCGTCTGAGGCGCGCGCGATCACGCGGATATCGTCGGTGAGGCTGAGGAGCTTTTCGAGGCCTTCGCGGACGAGGGTCTGGTCCTCGACGAGCAGGACGCGAATGATTTCAGTCCGCTTGATCATGTGCGGGCAACCAGGCGCGCAGAGCGAAGCCCTTTTCCATTGCGGGATCCACGGAAATGCCGCCGCCGAGTTCTTCGAAGCGCTGGCGCATGGCGGTGAGGCCGAAGCCGGATTCGCGCTGGGCGACGATTTGGCCGTCATCGCGGGCGGCGATTTCGATGCCGCCGCGTTCGAGGCGCAGGGTGATCCAGAGGTTGAGGGCGTCCGAGTGCTTCAGCGTGTTCGTGGTGATTTCCTGGACGCAGCGCAGGACGGCATTCGCGCGCGCAGGATCGGTGAGGCGCAATTCTTCGGGAACGGAAAGATGCAGTTGCACGCGAGGGATTCCTTCGGCGAGCAACTGCAACGCGGCGCGCAGCTGGATATCTTCGCCGCCATGCATCGCGGAAACTACTGAGCGAACTTCTTGCAGAGCTTGGTGGGCGGCGACTTGCGCTTGCGCGATTCCGTCGGAGGCTTTTTCCGCGGGGCTATTTGCGGCGGCTTCCAGGTGAAGCGAGAGCGCGGTGAGGTGATGCCCGACGCTATCGTGAAGTTCACGGGAGATGCGAATACGTTCGCCGAGCTTGCTGCTTTCGCGGAGGAGTTCGCGAGTGGAAACGAGTTCGGCGTTGATGCGGGCTTGGTCTTCGCGGGCTTCGGCCTCGCGTTTCGCGAGGGCGGCGGTGACCATGGCGAAAATTTGGAAGCCGACGAAGGCGCCGGTAGCGCCCCAGCGCCAGCCCATGTAGTAGTGCGGCTGAAGAAAACCGAGGAGGAGCGCGGAGGCAGCGAGGACCCAAGGAATTGCCAGGCGCAACGGGAGGAGAAGAGCGAGTTGCCAGGAGACTATTACGAGCAAGAATCCGACGAAGTAGTCTTGCAACAGGAAGGTCATGCCGAGGACGGCGACGGTTTCGAGTAGCAACGCGGTGAGGCGATTGATTGCGGGGCGCGGGTCGGCGGCAGAGCTGTACCAGAAGGCTGGGCCGAAGATCAGGAAGAATGCGAGCCAGGCGAGCCATTGGGATTGCGTCAGCGGATAACCGCTGCGCGTGGCGTTATCAAAAATCGGCAGGCCGAGAAATGCCCACGCACCGATGCCAACGCCACGCAGGACGCGGTGATAGGCGGGCGAACCGGGCAGTTTGCTACGCACAATTCGGCATTATGGCAGAAGTGGGAACGAGTGCCATGTGCTGAAAGTCATGGTGGGTGGCCGATGGCGCTTCGCTGGAGAGTCTGTGGGAGGAGCGCAGAACTTGGCTGGGGCTCAGCGAAAAGCACATCCCTCGCTGCGCTCGGGATGACACGTCGTTCACTTTTTTCGCAAAATTTGGAGCGGCTCAGCGATCAGGCGATGCCAAGTTTTTTTTGCATTTCTTCGAGGGAGAGGCCTTTGGTTTCGGGGTAGAAGAAGAGGACTACGAAGAATTGCAGGACCATCATGGCGGCGAAAAAGACGAAGGGATAGCCGCCGGAAGCCGCAGCCATCGTCGGGAAAATGAAAGAGATGAGCGCGTTCATGGCCCAGTGCGAGAAGCTGCCGAGGCTTTGTCCTTTGGCGCGGACGCGATTGGGGAAAACTTCGCTGAGATAAACCCAGATGACGGCGCCTTGGGAGAAGGCGAAGAAGGCGATGTAGCCGATTAGAAGCCAGACGAGAAGATTCTGGTGGTGACCGGAAAGAAATATGGCGGCGACCCCTGCGAGGCATGCGGCGGTGCCTACCGCGCCGATGAGGAGGAGAGTTTTGCGGCCGATGCGGTCTATCAGGGACATAGCGAGCATGGTGAAGATCAGGTTGGTGGCGCCGATGGCGACGGCTTGCAGGTCGGAGGAGACTTTATTGAAGCCGGCGAAAGCGAAAATGTCGTTGAGGTAATAGAGGATGGCGTTGATGCCGGAGAGCTGGTTGAACATTCCGATGGTGACGGCCAGAAAAATTGGCAGGCGGTACTTCCAGTTGAAGAGCGCGTCACTCGCGCCGTGCTCGGCGTGAATGGACGTTTCGATTTCCTGCAGCTCTTGTTCGTAATTTTCTTCGCCGGTGACGCGGAGGACGTCGCGGGCTTCGTCGACTTGTCCTTTCTTGACGAGCCAGCGAGGGCTGCGCGGAATCGCGAAGAGAAGCAGGAAGAAGAGCAGGGCGGGTGCGGCGGGAATGCCGAGTTTCCAGCGCCACTCGGCGCCGGCGAGGTGGAGTTCGCCGACGAGATAGTTTGAGAAATAGGCGAGGAGGATGCCGAGCACGATATTGAATTGAAACAGACCGACGAGGCGGCCGCGCCATTTTGCGGGAGCCACTTCGGCGATGTACATGGGGCCGAGGACAGATGAGCCGCCGATGCCCAGGCCGCCGATGAAGCGGAAGACCACGAGTGAGGTCCAATTCCAAGAAATTGCGCAGCCTAGCGCGGAGACCAGGTACAAGACCGCGAGGACGCGCAGGCTGTCGCGGCGTCCGAAGCGGTCGCCGGGGATGCCGGCGAGCATGGAGCCGAAGATGGCACCGACGACGGCGACTGAAACCGTGACGCCCAAATTCTCCGGCGAAAGGTGGAAAGTTTGAGTGAGCGCGCGGGTGGCGCCGGAGATGACTGCGGTATCAAAGCCGAAGAGAAGGCCGCCGAGCGAGGCCACGACTGTGCTGCGCAGCAGATAGGAGTTTAGCTTCATGCTGCTTTGGTGACCGCCTTTCGAGCGCGAAATGCCCCCGCGCATCCTCTCATTTATCAGACCGCTTGAAAAAGAATATTAGAGTGAATCGCTAGGCAGAGGCGCGCTTCGGCAGGAAGGCGCTGCCTTTTTTTACTATGAAGGTCCAGAGGGCGGCGCCGGCGGGAGGGAGGTCGCGGTCGGTGCGGCGGACTACGAACCATTGGCGGACGATGGGGAGGCCTGGGACCTTAAGGATCGCGAGGCGCCGGGCCGCGACTTCGGAGGCGATGGTGTGTGCGGAGATGAGCGAGAGGCCGAGCCCCGCCATCACGGCTTGTTTGATGGTTTCGTTCGAGCCCATTTCGATGGTTACTTTCGGTGGTTGGATCATTTGCGCATTCAGAAAGAACTCGAAAATGTTGCGGGTGCCGGAGCCTTCTTCGCGCACGATGAATTTCTGGTTGGACAATTCGGTTTTGGAGACGCGCTTGGCGCGCGCGAGGCGGTGGTCGGCGGCGGCGATCATCACGTAGGGGTGCGGGCCAAAAGGTTCGCTATCGGCGCCGAAATCGCCGGGAGGGCGGCCCATCACGGCCATGTCGATGTCGTAGTTGCGAAGGGATTCGATTGTTTCCACGCGATTGCCGACGACGAGTTGCAGGTCAATTCCAGCGTGCTGGCGCAGAAAGGCGGCGATCAGTTCGGCGGCGAAATATTTGGCGGTGGAGACGGCGCCGAAGCGGACGCGGCCGCCGTGCAGGCCTTTCATGGCTTCCAGCGTGTCGCCGAGGTCGGAGATGACGCGATCAATACGCGCGGCGGCGGCGACGGCTTCGCGACCGGCATCGGTGGGATGGAGGCGGTTGCCGGTACGGTCGAAGAGCGCGAGGCCGAGGTCTTCTTCGAGGAGTTTGATGCGGGAGGTGAGAGCGGCGGGGGTGACGTGCAGCGTTTCGGCGGCTTTGACTACGGTGCCGCTGCGGGCGACCTGATGGACGGCTTCGAGCTGTTTAAAGGTGAGGCTGGTCAAAGGGAACCTTCAATTTTTCTGAGTGTAGCGGTAATTATATTCACTTTTATTGTACCTGGCAAGCTGTTACGTTTTGCGAAGCAGGCGAGGGCTTGGAGTGGAAAGTTCTAGCGCAGGTGGTGCATGGACAACACAGGGCGGGAACTTCAGCGGCTAACGCCGCTACGATCGGCAACCCTGTTGTATGTCGTGGCTAAAGCCACGACCCACAAAGATTTTCGAATTGCAGCGGTGATGCTACACGCCGAATGAGTTGATTGCGCCGGTATTTTGTGACGGCGCTCCAGTTGATTAAAGGAGACCCGGTTATGAGCAAGGATGGAACGACGCTCGACGCGAAGGCCGCAACGGTTCGCGGGAAAGATCGCTACAAGTCCGGCGTGATGGAATACAAGAAGATGGGTTACTGGGAGCCGGAATATGAGCCGAAGGATACGGACATTATCGCGCTTTTCCGGGTGACGCCGCAGGATGGGGTGGATCCGATCGAAGCGTCGGCGGCGGTGGCGGGGGAGTCTTCCACGGCTACGTGGACGGTGGTGTGGACCGATCGCTTGACGGCTTGCGAAAAATATCGCGGGAAGTGCCATCGCGTGGAGCCGGTGCCGAATGCGCCGGGATCTTATTTTGCGTGGATTGCTTACGATCTGGATCTTTTCGAGCCTGGCTCGATTGCGAATCTGTCGGCTTCGATCATCGGGAACGTTTTCGGGTTCAAGCCGCTGAAGGCGTTGCGGCTGGAAGATATGCGCCTGCCGGTGGCGTACGTGAAGACTTTCGACGGGCCGGCGACGGGAATCGTGGTGGAGCGGGAGCGGCTAGATAAATTCGGGCGGCCGCTGCTGGGCGCCACGGTGAAACCGAAGCTCGGACTTTCGGGGCGCAATTATGGGCGGGTGGTCTACGAGGCGTTGAAGGGCGGATTGGATTTCACGAAGGACGACGAAAACATTAATTCGCAGCCGTTCATGCACTGGCGCGACCGTTACCTTTATTCGATGGAAGCGGTGAATCGCGCGCAAGCGGAGACCGGCGAAGTGAAAGGCACCTATCTGAACGTGACGGCGGCGACGATGGAGGATATGTACGAGCGCGCGGAGTTTGCCAGCGAGCTGGGGTCGGTGATCGTGATGATTGACCTGGTGATCGGGTACACGGCGATTCAGTCCATGTCCAAGTGGGCGCGGCGCAACAACATGATTTTGCATTTGCACCGGGCGGGGCACGGGACTTATACGCGGCAGAAGATTCACGGCGTTTCGTTTCGCGTGATTGCGAAGTGGATGCGGCTGGCCGGAGTGGATCATATTCACGCGGGCACCGTGGTGGGGAAGCTCGAAGGCGATCCGCGCACGATTCGCGGTTATTACGATATTTGCCGTGAGGATGTAGTGCCGCAAAAACTGGAGAACGGGGTATTTTTCGAGCAGCAGTGGGCTTCTTTGCGGAAACTGATGCCGGTGGCGTCTGGCGGCATTCATGCGGGGCAGATGCACCAGCTGCTGGATCTGCTCGGCGAAGATACGGTGCTGCAATTTGGCGGCGGAACGATCGGGCATCCGACGGGGATCGTGGCCGGTGCGACGGCGAATCGCGTGGCGCTGGAAGCGATGGTGTTGGCGCGGAATGAGGGGCGCGACATCGCGCGGGAAGGCCCGGCGATTCTGGAAGCGGCGGCCAAGCACTGCTTGCCTTTGCGGCAGGCGCTGGAAATCTGGAAGGACGTGACGTTCGATTACGCTTCGACGGACACGCCGGACTTCGTGCCGACGGCATCGGTGTCCGTGTAAAAAGGAGAAAATTTCATCATGCGATTAACGCAAGGGTGCTTTTCGTTTTTGCCTGACTTGACGGAGGCGCAGGTACGGGCGCAGGCGCAGTACTGCATCGACAACGGATGGGCGGTGAACATCGAGTTCACGGATGATCCGCACCCGCGCAATACGTATTGGGAAATGTGGGGTTTGCCGATGTTCGACATCAAGGATGCCGCGGCGGTGATGATGGAATTGCAGGAGTGCCGCAAGGCGTATGGGGATCGTTACATCCGGCTTTCGGGATTTGATGCGAAGCATGGGTGGGAGTCGGTGCGGATTTCGTTCATTGTGAATCGTCCGGCGGAGGAGCCGGGGTTCAAGCTGGCGCGCCAGGAAGGACGCGGGCGGAATATGCGCTATACGACGCAGGCTTATGTGACGGAGCGGCCGTCGGGAGAGCGGTATCGTTGAGGATTAAGCGAAGTTTTGGTCGTGGCTTCAGGGGCTAAAGCCTCTTGAGAGGGCGTGTGGCTTACGGCGGGGCTGAAGCCCCGCCCTTCCGTTGAACGGGAACTGGCGGTGGGTGGCGGCGTCGGAAAGAATATTTATGAGCGAAACGACGCGATCTTACGGGCATCCGGGCATTACTGATCCTGTGGCTGAAGAGCGGCCGCGCGGGACGGGCGCGTTTGCGTCGCTTGCGCCCGTGACGGCGCCGGCTGGCAACAGTGCGGCGGCGGAGACGATTGACCTGGCGAAGGAATTGAGGGAAGCGGGCGTCGAAGATGTGTTGACGGAGCTGGACGACGGGCTGGTGGGACTGGCTCCAGTGAAGACGCGGATTCGCGAGATTGCGGCGCTGCTTTTGGTGGAGCGGGTGCGGCGCAAAGTGGGGCTGGCAAGCGAACCGCCGACTTTGCACATGTCTTTTACAGGCAATCCCGGCACGGGGAAGACAACGGTGGCTTTGCGCATGGCGGATTTGCTGCACCGGCTCGGATTTGTGCGCAAGGGGCATCTGGTTTCGGTGACGCGGGACGATTTGGTGGGGCAATACATCGGGCACACCGCGCCGAAGACCAAGGAAATTTTGAAGAAGGCTATGGGCGGCGTTTTATTTATTGATGAAGCTTATTATTTGTACCGCGCGGAGAACGAGCGGGACTACGGGCAAGAAGCCATCGAAATTCTGCTGCAGGTGATGGAGAACCAGCGCGAAGATTTGGTGGTGATTCTGGCGGGTTACGCGGACCGCATGGAGAAATTTTTCGCGAGCAATCCGGGATTTCGTTCGCGGATCGCGCATCACATTGATTTTCCGGATTACGCGGACGAGGAATTGCTGGCGATCGGCGAATTGATTCTGGCGAAGCAGAATTACAAATTGAGCGAGCGCGGGAGGGAGGCGCTGGCACGTTATATTGTGGCGCGGAAACAGCAGCCGCATTTTTCGAATGCGCGTTCGATTCGCAATGCGCTGGACCGCGCGCGATTGCGGCAGGCGAACCGCATTGTGCATGGGGCCGCGAATTCCAAAGTGACAGCGGACGATCTGATGACGATTGATGCGCCGGATTTGCTGGCGAGCCGCGTGTTCGGGAAGGCGGCGACAAACGATTCGCCGCTGAGCGATGAAACGGAGAATACGTTTGACTGATTCGATCATTATTGCGCCTTCGGTGCTGGCGGCGGACTTCGCGAATCTGGGCGAGGCGGTACGCGACGTCGCGGCGGCGGGTGCCGACTGGATTCACCTGGATATTATGGACGGGCATTTCGTGCCGAACATTTCGTTCGGACCGGACGTGGTTAAGGCGTTGCGGCCGCATAGCGAGCGCGTGTTCGATGTGCATTTGATGATCGCGCCGGCGGATGCTTACCTGGGAGCGTTTGCCAATGCGGGCGCGGACATTATTACCGTGCATGCGGAAGCGGGGCCGCATCTGGACCGTTCGCTGCTGGTGATTCGCGGACTCGGCAAAAAAGCCGGGGTGGCGATTTGTCCGGCGACGCCTGAGAGCGCACTGGAATACGTGCTCGACAAGGTGGACTTGATTTTGGTGATGACGGTGAATCCGGGGTTTGGCGGGCAATCTCTTATTTACGAGCAGCTGGAAAAAATCCGGCGGATTCGCGCGATGATTGGCAGCCGTCCGATTCGCCTGGAAGTAGACGGCGGGATCAATACGGAAACTGCCGCGCTGGTGGCGGCTGAGGGAGCTGACACTTTGGTTGCAGGTTCCGCGGTTTTCAAGGGTGGCGCGAAGGCTTACGCCGCGAATCTTGCCGCGATACGTGCGGCCGCACAAACCGCCGCTGGCGAACTCGCGGCGTGGTAGTCTCTTCGCTGGTTGTACCTTTCCCCGGGAAACTTGCATTCGGGATTTTTGTGGCCACGGGCCTGATATTTTGCGGCGCGGTGAATCCATTGTGAGGATGCCCGGCCATGACTTTGCAGGCGCTGATTTTTGATGTGGATGGCACGCTCGCCGAAACGGAAGAGATGCATCGCCGCGCTTTCAACGAGGCGTTCGCGTCGCTGGGACTCGATTGGAATTGGCCGCCGCCGCTTTACAAGGAATTGCTGCGGATTGCCGGCGGAAAAGAGCGGATCCTCCATTACTTGATGACCCACCGGCCGCAAGATGTGACTGCGCACGAGCGTGAAATCCCGAAAATTTACGCGCTGAAAACGAAACTTTATTCGGCGATGGTGCGCGAGGGGACGCTCGAGCTGCGGCCGGGAGTGGCGCGATTGATCGAGGAAGCTCGCGTCGCGGGAATCCGGCTGGCGATTGCGACTACGACGAATCCCGCGAATGTAGACGCGCTGCTACAGAGCGCGTTCGCGCCATCGGGGGAATCGCTTTTCCGCGTGATCGTTGCAGGCGACGAAGTGGCGGCGAAAAAACCGGCGCCGGATGTTTTCGACGTGGCGGTGCGGCGGCTGGGACTGCGCGCTTCCGCCTGCATAGCTTTTGAGGACTCCGCGAACGGCGTTTTATCGGCGAGGCGGGCGGGATTGGCGGTGGTGGCGACACCGAGCGCGTACACGGATGAAGACGATTTCGCGGGGGCTGTTTCGGTGGTTTCGTCGCTCGGGGAGCCGGAGGACCCGCATCAGCATCTCGCGGGGCGGATATGGCGGAGCGGGTTCGTCAGCGTGGCGGGACTGCGCGAATTGGCGGAGGAGCTAGCGCAGGGCCGGACCGCGAAACTTAATTTTTCTAAGTCTTGATGCAATTATATTCAGTTTTCTTTGACAGAGGCGCCTGCTAGCGTTGTCTTATGCCGATTCCTCAGCCCACGACGAGCCGACCTGTCAAAGCGAAGATAGTGGCCAGGGCCGGAGATGATATGTCCGCGACCAGCATCGCGCGAAGCATGCCGCTCGATGATTTTCTGGAGAGCGTTGCGAATGCGCGCCCGGAAATGGGAGCGGCGACGGACTTGCTGCGCGAATTGGCTAAGGCTGCTATTCAAGTCGCGGAGGTCGTGTCCTTGGGATACATCGCCGAGGCTCCTGGCGACACGGTGGGCGCGACGAATAGCGACGGCGACGCGCAAAAACGGCTGGACATTACCGCGAATGAGCTTTTCGTAATCGCGCTGCGGAATGCGCCGGTGGCGGCGGTGCTTTCAGAAGAGTTGAATTCTCCGTTGTGCCTGGATCCGGACGCGCCGCTGGTGGTGGCAATTGATCCGCTGGATGGGTCTTCTAATATTGATGCGAACGTTTCGATTGGGACGATCTTCGCAGTGTTTCCGGCGGTAGCTCACGCGACAGAACCGGCCAATCATTTTCTGCGACCAGGGCGGGAACAGATCGCGGCGGGATTCGTCATCTACGGGCCGCAGACATCGTTGGTCTTCACGCTGGGCGACGGCGTGCAGGTGTTTACGCTGGACCGGCGGGCTGGCGCGTTTCGGCTGACCATTCCAAGACTCGCGATTCCGCACGATTCCCACGAATATGCAGTGAACGCTTCGAACTATCGCCATTGGGATGAATCCATCCGCGCGTATTTGGACGATTGCATTCGCGGGGCGGACGGGCCACTGGCGCAGGATTACAATATGCGGTGGATTGCGTCGCTGGTGGCGGATGCATATCGAATCTTGGTGCGGGGCGGCGTGTTTTTATATCCCGGCGATCAGCGCCAGGGCTACACGAAGGGGCGGCTGCGGCTGATTTACGAAGCGAGCCCGATTGCTTTTCTGGCGGAGCAAGCCGGGGGCAGCTGCACCGACACGGTACAACGCATTTTGGACATCAAACCACGAGAATGGCATGCGCGAACGCCGATCGTCTTCGGTTCGAATGCGGCCGTCCGGCGCATCAGCCAGTACCACACTGATCCGCAGTTTTCAGCCGAGCGCTCTCCGCTCTTTTTCGAGCGTGGATTGTTCCGGCGATGAACGGGGCCCGCCGCGATGTCCACTAAGCATCCGATTATTTCTGTTACAGGTTCGTCCGGAGCGGGGACTACTTCCGTGCGGAATACGTTCGAGCAGATTTTCCGGCGCGAGAAGGTGCAGGCCGTTTACATCGAGGGCGATGCGTTTCACCGTTACGACCGCCTCGAAATGCGCAAGGTGATGGCCGAAGAAGCGGCAAAGGGCGACCACCATTTCAGCCACTTCGGGCCGCAGGCAAATCTTTTTGAAGAGCTGGAAAGCTTGTTTCGCGAATACGGAGAGCATGGCCAGGGGCAGACGCGGCATTACGTGCACGACGCGGTGGAATCGGAGAAATTCGGCGCGCCGCCGGGGACTTTTACGAAGTGGGAGCGCATCCCAGAGGGGAGCGATCTGCTTTTTTACGAAGGGCTGCACGGAACCGTGGTGACCGACAAGGTGAACGTGGCACGGCACGCGGACCTGAAAATCGGCGTGGTGCCGGTGATCAATTTGGAGTGGATTCAGAAGATTCATCGCGATGCGGCGTCGCGGGGTTATACCACCGAAGCGGTGACGGATACGATTTTGCGGCGGATGCCGGATTACGTGCGGTATATATGCCCGCAATTTACTGAGACGGACATCAATTTTCAGCGGATACCAACCGTGGACACGTCGAATCCGTTTATCGCGCGGTGGATTCCGACGCCGGATGAATCCATGGTGGTGATCCGGTTTCGGAACACGCGCGGGTTCGATTTTTGCTATTTGCTTTCGATGATCCAGCACAGCTTTATGTCGCGTGCGAATTCGATCGTGATTCCGGGCGGCAAACTGGATTTGGCGATGCAGATCATTCTGACGCCGCTGATTTTGCAGTTGGTGGAGCGCAAGCGCAGAGCGGCGTGATGGCGCCGCGCGGCCGCCGCGGAGGCGCCACTTTTTCGCTAGTGCACGCCCGCGCTCGCGAAATCTTGCGGGCCGGGTAGAGTGCCGCGGAGATAGGTGGCGTCCCAGTGGAATTGCCAGCGACCTTTGTCTTTTTCGAAAGGCAGCGGGCCGGGTGTGAAGTCCACCCATTGGCTCCAGCGCCCGCTTTGTTTATTGACTACCACGTTGCTTATGCCATCGAGGACTAGGCCGGCTTGGCCACCGCCTTCGCGGCAGACCGTGGATTTGAAAACGGCGCGACCCACCCATTCGAATCCGTTCAGTTTATCCGCTTCGCTGAGATCCTGTGGTTTCAATTCCTGCACTACGAGCGCGCGGCATTGGCGCAGAAAATGATCGGGAGCGTAGGGGCTGCCGGAGACGATCGCGGTGGTCCAGCCGTCGGGGCCTTTGGCCCAGTGGCGCTGCAGTTCGGCCATCACGGCGGCTTGGGCTTCGCGGTCGGCGGTGGAGAGACCGGTAGCGTTGTCTTCGGCGCCGTCGGAGGCGTCGGTGGTGGAATGGCCGCAGCCGATGGCGGCCAAGGCGATGGTAAAGGCGAGAGCCAGTGCGCACGGAGTCGTGTAGAAATATCTTTTCATTCGGTCCTGCCTTCCTTTGCGGAACCGCCAGCGCCAGAATTGCGCCGCAGCGCCAGCTACTTCACTTTTTCTAGCCGGGGAATCATGGTGTCGCGCGGACCGTCGATCGAGCCGTCTTTGTTGATCGTGAAGACTAGGGGGCTGGGGAGCATCAGGCCGAAATCGCCGCAGGCGACGATTTTGTTGCCTTCGATTTTGTAGGTGCCGTCAACGGCATAGGCGCCTAGGCCGATATAGGCCTTGCCATCCTTGAATTCGGCGTTGATGGTGCCGGAGGGGTCGCGATATTTGCCCTCGGTGCTGCTGCCGCAGGCGATTGCGAGAGCGGCTCCGGCCAGCACGACGGCGAAAAAGGTTTTGCGGATCCACAAATGATTCATAAACTTTCTCCTGTGCGCCGGTTAAATCGGCGAGGTGTAGTGAATGCAAAAGTCACACGAATGTGATGTAGCGACCCACATCGGCCCCGAGTCCTGCGGAGCTGTTCGCAAGAACAGCGTCGAAGCGTTGACAGGGGAACGTGCGGGCCGGGTATTCAGCCGCGTAAGAGAGTCACTCCGGGACGCCGACGCTGTAGGAGAAAGCGGAAGGCTCCATCGGGTACGCCGATATCGCGAGGTGTGCCAGAGTCCCGCGCGGTCAGAGACCCCGTGCACGTACGTAGACACCTCGCTCGGGAACCGGGAGATCCCAAGTTCGCCCAGGGCCGCAGTTGCCCTGGGACGCATCGGGAAGTCCAAGGACGTACACCGATGACGAACGGACTTGGGAAGTCGGACAGCCCTGTAGTACCTGCGAAGTCTCCGAACAAAGCCGGGCAACCGGTGGCGGAGGGGATGGAGGGAAGAGGGCTGGCCAAAGGGAACCTGCCGCAGCAAAACGCGTCCCGGATACAGAGCCGGACCGACGCGCTCAGTGCGCTGGGGCGGGTACGTCAAGCAGCAGCAAAGGATAAGAAGTTGCGGTTCACGGCGCTCCTGCACCACATCTACAACCTGGACACGCTGCGCATGGCCTACTTCAGCCTTAAGAAGGAAGCCGCGCCGGGCGTGGACGGAGAGACGTGGCGGCACTACGGCGAGGAACTGGAGAAGAACCTCCAGGACCTTTCCGAAAGGCTGAAGCGAGGAGCGTACCGAGCGAAGCCGGTGCGTAGAGTGTATATCCCGAAGGCCGACGGGCGGCAAAGACCGCTCGGAGTTACGGCGCTGGAAGATAAGATCGTCCAGCGTGCGGCGGTCGAGGTGCTGAACGCCATCTACGAAACGGATTTTCTTGGATTCTCGTACGGGTTCCGGCCAGGGCGCAGCCAGCATCAAGCGCTGGACGCTCTTTATACGGGACTGCTGACGAGGAAAGTGAACTGGGTGCTCGATCTGGATATCCAAGCCTTCTTCGATGGGCTGTCCCACGAATGGCTTGTGAAATTCGTCGAGCACCGGATCGCAGATCGGCGCGTCGTGCGACTGATCCAGAAATGGCTCCATGCCGGCGTGCTGGAGGATGGGAAACGGATACGAGTGGAGGAAGGGACGCCCCAAGGTGGCAGTGCCTCGCCGCTCTTGGCGAACGTCTACCTTCATTACGTGTTCGACCTGTGGGTCCAAGCATGGCGTCGGAAGCGGGCGCACGGCGAAGTCATCGTCGTGCGATTCGCGGACGACATCGTGGTGGGCTTTCAGAGCAAAGCGGAGGCCGATCAGTTTCGGGTGGAACTCACGGAACGGATGAAGAAGTTCAACCTGGAACTGCATCCCGAGAAAACGCGACTGCTGGAGTTTGGTCCATTTGCGATCAACAACCGGCAGAAACGCGGAGAAGGGAAACCGGAGACATTCAACTTTCTTGGCTTCACGCACATCTGCGTGAAAAAGAGAAGCAACGGAATGTACACGGTGCTGCGGCAAACCATCCGCAAACGGCTGCAAACGAAACTGAATGAGGTGAAAGCCGAACTTCAGCGACGGATGCACGAACCCATCCCGGAACAGGGCAAATGGCTGCAAGCGGTGGTGCGTGGACACATCCGCTACTACGGGGTGCCCATGAATAAATCGGCGCTGGTGCTTTTTCGATTCCGAGTTGGTTGGCTCTGGCATCGTGCGTTGTCGAAGCGCAGCCAGAACGGCCAGGTCCTTTGGGATCGTATGCGGCGCCTGATCACTCGCTGGCTGCCTCCGGCTTCTGTCTGTCATCCCTATCCTCTGCGTCGCATGGGCGTCCTCACCTAAGGCAAGAGCCGGATGCGGGAAACCCGCTCGTCCGGATCCGTGGAGGGGGTTGTGAGAGATCACTGCTGTCCAAATTAGCTGAGAACTCGGCTCGGACATATCCAGAATAAGGGCAAAAGTCGTCACCGGAGCCTTAGACGTGGGGCAGGTTGGCGGGCCCGAAGGGTTGCTCCTGTTCTGATGCTGTCTAAATTCTCCCCCCCTAAAATCTCGCAGTTACGCGTTTTTTTCGATGTAGATGATCGCTGCTGTCCAACCGATTGGCCCACTTAGGCCAATTGCAACGCCAACTGTTGTGGCGAGGTGGGTGGCATCGGCGGCGGTTGAAAGGGATCATCGATCCAAGTCCACAGGTCACGGTAAACAAATAACTGCTGCCGTAGGAGTGCCACCAGATTCGAAAGGGACCAACCGAATGTCGACCGTAGTTGCAGATATTTCACCAGCAGCATGGCGATCAGCGCCGTCCAAAGCTGCGTCTTCAAGGCGTTAGCCGAAGTCCCTACAAACGTTTTCACCCGCAGCGACTGTTTTAAGGCCCGGAAAAACAACTCTATTTGCCAGCGTTCCTGGTACACCGAGGCGATGGTAGCCGCCGCCAGTTCCAAGTGATTGGTCAGAAATACCAGCACGCGATCGCGCTCCTTATCGTAAAACTCGATCCGCCGGAAGTAGGCATCCCTGCCCGCCTGGGCCAGCTTGTAGAAAAAGACCACTTCATCCCGTAGCACGCTGCGCCGCTGTGGAACTTCACGCTTCTCCACCACTCCGTAGTCGGCGTTTTCCTTCAAGCGGGTCACAAAATAGACCGCTTGCTTGGTTAAGTTCGCAAACCATTCGTAATCCGTATAGCCGCGGTCAAACACTAAAATCGCCCCCGGCGCAAACTGCATCTGCCGCGCCACGCGTACCTCATGCTTTTTGCCTTCCGTGATCACCGCGAAGGACGGCAAATAGCCATCGTGGTCCAGCAACAGGTGCAGCTTCACCGCACCTTTCGTCAGGCGAAACTTGGCCCAATCAAACATCGTGGCGCAGAGATCGATCACCGTGGCATCCAAGCTCAGCAGCGGGTTCTTGAAACGGAATTTCCTCTTCTTCCTGGTTCCTGCTTGGCTGGCCGCCAGGATCTGGCACTTCGCCAGCAGTTGTTCAAATACCGTGCGCTGCAACTGCCAAGGCCGATGTTCGTTGGCATAAGCCAAGGTGGAGCGAGCCGGAGCGGTGGGCAAACCCAGATGGCGAAGTTTTCCTTCACTGGCGGCCAAGCCCCCACAGATTTCACGCAAGGACTTGGCGTGGCCCAGCTGACAAAAGAGCATAGCGATGAACTGGCCCCAACTACTGAAACCGCGGGCATGCCACTCGGCCTGGTGCTGGCGCACGGCCGATTCAAATTCTAAACGAGGAATCAACTGCAGAATTTGTGAGAAAATACTGCTGACTCGAGTCAAGGCTGAGCCTCCTTAGCGTTGTGATTGGCTTTTGCAGAGCCCAACCTCAAGCTATCAGATGCTCGGCCTTTCTTACTTCACAAAACCAAATCCTAATTTGGACAAGCGTGGTGAGAGATCATGATTCCTACTCCGACTAAGGTCCGTTTTTTCGGATCGTTTATCCGATCGCGAATGAGGACGGCCGCCGATTTCGGTTGGCGGTGCACACCCAATTCAACCCGTTGATGCGGGCCCGCTGGCGGTGCTAAAGTCTCCGGCCAAGACGGGGCGTGGAACAGCGAGATCGGGTCCTCCCGCAGCGACTCTTCACTACGCATTGCGCGAATACGGAAGAAAAACCGTCATGGCAGGAAAAGATTCTCAACCGACGCACGGATTTGAACCTGGAGGTATTGGCTCGCCTACCGCTGAGAGAAAAGTGTTGGATCATCTTTTCAGCGTCACGTATGAGGAATTGCGGCGGCTGGCGTCGAGCGTGCGGCGGGGAGATCCCCGCGCGACGCTCAGTCCGACTGCGTTGGTGAACGAAGCGTGGATCAAGCTGGCGAAATCGCCGGACATTGCAGCGACATCTCGGCTGCATTTCAAACGAATCGCGGCTCGGGCGATGCGGCAGCTTTTGGTGGAGGCGGCACGGAGGCGAAATTCGGGGAAGCGCGGCGGTGGAGCGGAAATTACCGTGGAGTTTGATGATGCGGTGCACAAGAAACCCACCGGCGGAGAGGAATTGCTGGCGTTGAATACGGCGCTCGATTCGCTGGAGCGGATGAATCCGCGGCAGGCGGTGATGGTGGAAAGCCGATTTTTCGGCGGGTTGGATGTGCCGGAAACCGCGGCGCTGCTGAACGTGTCCGAGGCGACGGTGCTGCGCGATTGGCGCGCGGCGAAGGCTTGGCTGGCGCATGAGCTGCGCGAGGCTTCGTCCTGACGCGCGGTAAAGTTTTATCCGGGTGTGGCTTGTGGCCGGAGAAAGTTGATGGATAGTTCCCGCTGGCAGAGAGTGCAGACGCTTTTTCATGAGGCCGCGGACTTACCGGCGTCCGAGCAGCGCGGATTTCTGGAAACGCGCTGCGGCGACGATGCGGCGCTGGTTCGCGAGGTTTTGATTCTGCTGCAGGAAGATTCGCGCGGCGGGTCGCTGCTGGAGCGCGACGTGGCGCATGTGGCGCAGCAAGTTCTCGGCGATTCATCGTCGGATGCGGCACCCTTCAAGGAATTCGGACCTTACCGAATCATTCGAGCGCTGGGCGAAGGCGGCATGGGTATGGTGTATCTGGCCGAGCGCGAAGATTTGGGCAGCCGCGTCGCGATCAAGGTGCTGCGCGATGCGTGGCTTTCACCGGCGCGGCGCGAACGGTTTGCCATCGAGCAGCGGACGCTGGCGCAACTGAATCATCCTTCGATTGCGCGGCTTTATGATGCGGATACCTCGCCGGACGGGACGCCATTCTTTGTGATGGAGTATGTGGAAGGCGTTCCGCTCACGGAATATTGCAAGCGGCGGCATTGCTCGATTCCGGAGCGGTTGCGACTGTTCCGCGAGGTTTGCGAAGCGGTGCTGTATGCGCATCAGCACGCCGTGATTCATCGCGATTTGAAGCCTTCGAACATTCTGGTGAAAGAAGACGGCACGGTGCGGCTGCTCGATTTCGGGATCGCGAAACATCTACAAAGCTTGGGCGAAGCCGTGGACCAGACCATGACGGGGTTGCGTTTGATGACGCCGGCTTACGCGGCGCCAGAACAGATTCGCCTCGAACAGGTGGGGATTCAGTCGGACGTGTATTCGTTGGGAGTGGTGCTATACGAATTGCTGGCAGGGCGACTGCCATACGATTTGTCGAATCGTACGCCGGCGCAAGCCGAAAAGATTTTGACCGAGCAAGTGGCGGAAAAGCCATCGGAGGTCGCGGCGAAAGCCGATGATGCTGCGACGAGAGCAAGTGGCGCGGTGCAGGTGAGCACGAGTGCTTGGGCCGATTTGGATGTGCTATGCCTTACCGCGATGCACAAGGACGCGCAGCAGCGGTACCAATCGGTTGAGGCAGTCATACGCGACATTGATCATTATTTGAAGGGCGAGCCGCTGGATGCGCGGCCGGACACGCTGCGTTATCGCGCGAGAAAATTTGTGACGCGGAATTGGCGAGCGGTTAGCGCCGTGGCGGCAGTGATCGTGGCCGTTGTGGGTCTGGTCGTGTTTTTCACTTTGCGCTTGGCGCGCGAGCGCGACAACGCTAACCGGCAAACCGCGATTGCCACGACGATCAATCAATTTCTTTCGGACGATTTGCTGGGGCGCGGGAACCCATTTCAGAGCGGCAAGGCGGCGGAGACTTTACTGGACGCAATCAAGGTGGCTTCGCCGAGCATTGACCGCAAGTTCAAAGACGAACCGCAGGTTGCGGCGCGTCTCCATCTGACGATTGCGCAGGCGCTCGATAACAGGACGAATTATCCCGAGGCGCGGACGGAATACGAGCGCGCTCATCAATTATTTTTGCAGACGGAGGGTCCGCTTTCGCAGGATGCAATCGTGGTGCAATTGCAACGCGCTGCCATGGAAGCGCGGAGTTACCAGTCCGGCGGATTGCCGGTCGCCAAGTCGTTGCTGGCCGAGCAGGAGGCGTTGATCCCCAAGGTGAAAAATCCGCGCAAGGATTTGCCGGTGTGGCTTTATACGGCGAGGGGGATGATCGCGCTGATTGAAAATGATGCGAAGGCTGCCAACCAGAATTTCAAAGCGGCATCGGATGCGGCTATGTTGGTGCCGGACTTTGACGAGACGGCACGATTCAATCTGCGGCAGCGGCTGGCGTTCACTTACATCCGACTGGGCGATGGAGC
This sequence comes from uncultured Acidobacteriota bacterium, assembly GCA_963804625.1. Taxonomy (GTDB): domain Bacteria; phylum Acidobacteriota; class Terriglobia; order Acidiferrales; family UBA7541; genus Palsa-295. Next base: position 530,339 of record CAWDRJ010000002.1, read on the forward strand.
GACGGCGGAGCGCCTCGCGCGCGAATTGATCGTGGCGTATGCGGGAGCGAACGGGTCGGACAGTCCTTACGTGCTGCGTGTGCGGCTCAATCTGGCGCAGGCGTTCATGATCGAAGGGAAATATCATGAGGCGGTGCAGGAAGCGAACGGCATTTATCCGGATTTTCTGGCGAAGTTCGGGCCGGATCATGAGTTGACGATGCAATTGCTGGCGACGCGCGCGCAATCGGAAGGAAGCCTGGGGCTGTATGAAGATTCGACGTGGGACGACCTGGCGATTTACAAAATCGCGCTGCAAAAACAGGGTCCGGGTTCGTTTTATGCGATTGCGACGCTTTCCGACGCGTCGGAGGCGCAATGCCGGTCGAATCATCTTGCAGAAGGAGAAAAAAATGCGCGCACGGCGCACGAGGATTCGATCAAGGCTTTCGGGCTGCACGCGGGGTTGACGGGCGGAACGGCTTTACCGTTGGCAAACTGCTTGATTGCGGAAGGCAAATTCCAGGAAGCGACCAAGCTACTGGATGAAATTGACTCGAAGGTGGTGGCGCAGCTGACGGGCGATCCTAACTGGGAAGCGAGCGTGAATCTAGCGCAGGCAGAGATCGCCTTGCGGCAACGGAATTATGCGCAGGCGCACACATTGATCGAAGCGGCGCGGCCGGCGTTTTCGCGGCCGGACGCGGAAGCATATCAGAAGAATAAGCTGGATGCTTTGAGCGCGGAGATTAACACGCACCTGCAGTGAGTGCGCCCGTACCGCAAATGCCGGCTCGCTCGCAACGATATCAATTGCCCGAAGGCATCCGTCTGCTGTTTATTTGGCGTCCACCCAGGTGTCCGAGCCGGTTAGCTTGACCGCGATGTCCGTGATCCAGAGGTGCAGCGGCTTGCCGTCTGCTGTGCCGCGGTGTTCGGTTGAGATCAGAATTGGGCCCGCCTTCTTGTAACCGGTCCACGTCGCGATGACGACGCTTGGCTTTTTCGGGCCGCCGCGGCGGTAGATGAATTCCTTCACTACATTATCGGGGCCGACAAAAAGTTCCCAGGTATCGCCGGGGGTGTAGCCGGCACCTTGTGCGGGATATTTCACCACGACCTGGGTGGCGGTACCCTTCCCGAGCGGCAGTTTTTGCTTGCCCTTATCGTCCACGGTGGCGCTGGTGTCCCAGGCGACGTGGAACGGGAAGATCAGCCAGTATTGGTCGTTCATGAAAGCCGGATCTACTTCGTCCTTCACGTTGGCAGGTTCGCCGCTGAGCTGAGAATGATTGTAGGAAACCTTCACTGTTTTGCCGTCTTTATCCTTTGTTTCAAAGGAAACCTTGCCGGTCTTGGGCTCCCAAACCCATGAATGGGAGACACTCACGCCAGGGAACGTTACATTCCAGGTGTAGCGGACGGCGTCGACTTGTCCCCACGAATCGACACCATAGGCCTTGGCGATTTCGTCAGCGATGGGAGCGCGGGTCTGTGCCCTGGAGGTTGCAGCAAAGATCAGCGTGGCGAAAGTCAGAAGACAAATTATGGTTGCACGGCTTGCATTTCTCACGAAGTTCGCTCCTTTATGAAATTTACGGATGCTGGGTTGGATGAAGGGCAGAAGTTCTCGCGCTACACGAGCGCGTGCCCGACGCGGTTCCCTTCGCCCACGCCAGCCATTCGCACCCTGGCTCGGTTCCCGGCGCATTATATAGCACCTTGCGGATAGTTGTGTTCTAGGAGGCTCCCGCGCAGGCACTCGTGCGCTGGCACGTTTGTCGAGCGGACTTTGGAAGCGTCGGTTAATTTATTGCGCGGGTTGCGGCTGGTTGCGTGAATCGGCGGTAGACAATAATTGCACTGGCGATTGCAACGGATCCGAATTCCAGCAGCATAATCCAGCCCGGAACAGCCCACTGGCGGCCGAGCGTGCGTAAATGCCAAACGTAGTAAGTGGGAATGATGCTGACCGTCCAGACGATGAGCGGTACCGCCGAAGCTGAGCGCAGGAACGGCAACAGCCAGAGCAGATACCAGGGATAAACGACTGGCGCGAAGAGCAGTGAGGCCGCCATGGGGCATGCGAACGCGTCGGCGGAGTGATCGGGGGATTTGTTTCTCATCCAGATAGCAGCGAGAAACCCGACGAGAACTGCGAGTACGTCTAGGAGTTGCGGAGTCGCCACATGCTCGAGCATCGCAAACAGCGGGTCGTTGAAGCGGAACCTTTGCACGAAAGTGCCGAGCGAGCCGAACGTAATTCGCCCGTGGTTGAGAAATGGAATGTACATAAGTCCTACTATCGGCTGCCGCCAGCGCGGCGTCACGCACGCGAACGCGCTTCCAGTAGAGCGGCAGCAATACAATCGGGAGAAATTTCACAGCGACAGCCAATGCGAATGACACAGCTGCGACCGTGCGCCAGCGCCTGTCGAGTGCAGCGAAGGACATCACGAGGAGCAGCGCGCCGACAATATCAATGTGGCCACTGCCTGCCACTGCGATTGGCAATAGGGGATTCCAGGCGTAAGCAAGAATCCAATGGGCTGCTTGGCCCTTGCGACGCAATATACCGAGTAATACGAGAGCGATTGCGAAATCGCAGATTACAAACGCAATTTTCAACGCAAAGACGGACTCATGAATCGCCGTGACGGCGCGGAAGAAGAACTCTGCTCCGGGCGGATACGGACTGGGGACCTCCGGGTTATTCAACGAGCGGGTTTCGGCGGTCTGCAACGCGGCGAGCGCGGGGTCGTTGGGAACGACAATGTAAGGGTTATAGCCGAAGCGCTGAACGCGGCCATCCCAAACGTAGCGGTGAATGTCGTCATCTGGCCCCGGGGGCTGCAGCAGGAACGGAAGATGCCACACGGCCGCAAGCACGAGCCCGACGACGATTACGCGGCGAGGGAATTTTTGCGTGAAGAAGAACTCACGAATGGCAAGGAGGTACGCGATGCCGGCAACGAGGAGCGGGACGATGAACGCGGCCGTACCGACGCTGCTGGTGCTGCGCGAGCAGATGATCTGCGACACAAGCAGGATCGCGCCGAACATGCACAGCCTGCGGGATGGCGTGAGATTCACCGGCTTTCCGCAGCGGAGCGTAACTGTGCCGCCGATCGTTCCCACTTATCGAGCCAGGCCGACGTTCGTGGCGCGCGGTGGGGAGCGAGCCGCAGTTCCGCGGAGAGGCGAGTTAAGTCGCCCTCCACGTCTACGTCGTAGAAGGGGTGCGTGAAGGCAACGGCAAGTTGCAGCCGGCGAGCGCGCGAGAGCAGGGCGTCCAGCGCGCTCTTCGTGCCCATGCCGTCGCTATCGAAAAGCGTGGGATGAGCAGTGCTGGCGCCGACGAGATAATAGCCGCCGTCATGCGTGGGTCCGACGACCACTTCGTGAGCGTTGAGCGCTTCGAATGCGGCGTCGAGAATGGAAGCGGGCAGATGTGGGCTGTCGCTATTGAAGGCAACGACGCGTTGCGGGCCGCGCGCTGTGAAGTGTGTGAAAACGGAGGTCAGGCCCGCCGCAAGGCCCTCCCCTTCTTGCGGCACGACTTCTACCGCTCCTCGCGCGAACGTCGTCAGTTCTGCAACGTCCGAAGCCGGGCACAGAATGGCGACTTCCACATCGCTTAGCGAACGCGCGAGCGCGATGGTGTCTTCCAAGAAGCAGCAATAGAGTTCGGCCGCGGCTTCGACTGAAAGGCTGCGAGTCAAACGGGTCTTGACGCCGGCGGGCCTGGGCGCTTTTGCCATGATCACGAGCGTGCGGCGCCTGATCGGCGGTTGTGCGATATTTTTGTGGGGACCTTCCATGAACGAACGCTCCGCGCAGACTCACTCACGCGGGCCGTGGCAAGCCGGCCCTGCGATGCCGAAAATAGTAGCGTACTATCAGGGAGAAGATGAACCACGCCGCGCCGAGTGTGCCGCTTACCGTGCCGCTAATTTTCGATTTTCCGATGCGGGGATGATAGCTCACGGGCACCTCGACGATGCGGAATCCTCTGAGAGCGCCTTTCAGGATCATTTCAACCGCCCAGCCGTAGGTATTCTCCTGGAGATCGAGGCGGCGAAGGACGTCGGCGCGCGCGGCGCGGAACGGTCCGAGGTCGCTGATATTGATGCCGTATAAAAATCTGATCAGCGCTGCGGCCAGGCGGTTGCCAAACGCAGCGTGCCACGCCATCGCGCCGTGAGTGCTGTGTTTGCCGAGGCGCGAACCCAGCGTTATATCGGCGTGGCCGTCAATAATTGGATTCAAGAGCAACGGCAACTCGGTTGGCCGGTCGCTGTAATCGCCGTCCAGAAACACTACAACGTCGGGGCTAATGGCATTTGCAAGGCCCGTCAAACAGGCGCGACCATAGCCACGACGAGGTTCGTGCAAGATGCGCGCCCCCATTTTGGTCGCGATCTCGGGAGTTCCGTCGCTCGAATTGCTATCCACGACTAAAACTTCAGTGACGAGAGCGGCAGGGAGATCGGCCAGGACGCGGCCAATGGATTCCGCTTCGTTGTGAGTAGGAATGATGACCGACACGCGCACGGGCGCTTGGCTCAACTCACCACCATGGAGAAGACGGCCAGCGGCGCGCGAGCAACGAGTCAACGCCCCAGGTTCGACCGGCGCGTCCTACCGAGAGGGCGAGCGCTGCCATCACCGGAACCAGGAGTTCCCAAATCCACGCCGTGCCCCACTCGGACATCCAAAGGCTGGCTAAATACAAAAATGCCACGAAGGCGAGCGGGCGCGTTAGCAGGCCGATGAGGAGCAAAATGCCGAGACCGATCTCGGTGATTGCTTGCATCGGAGCCGCCATCGCCGCGTGATTCGCCGCCGACGCCATGACGGCCTTCCATATGGCCGGAGCGTGATCGTGCTGGATGTAATAGTTGATCAGTCCGGCGTAGCCCCTTGGCGTGTAAAGACCTTTCCCGAGATTTTCGAAGAAGACCCACACGAGCATGGCGCCGATGGTCACGCGCACGATTACCAACGCGATGCGTGCTTGCGGCTGCGGAGGTTCTTGAGAATTACTGAGTGCTGAGTTAGGGCTGGTTGTCATAAATTTCCTCTCAGTTTCCGTCAGGTGTAACTTTTATCTGGGCCTCGGACATCGACGTTCCTTTCCCCGTGGAGAAGCACAAAGCTAATCGCGCGCGATTACGATTGTGGTGCACGCGCTTTCGCCTTTGGGCAGTTCGCGCGCCGGAGCCATGCGAACTTCCAGCTTTTCGGTTTTGCCCCGGACGATCGGGCAATAAAAGTCCGGTTCGGGCAGAGCGTTTTGCAGGCGGCGGCGTCCGGCGCATCCGCCGTGGCAGGATGCCAGGTACGCGCATGGACGGCACGCTTCTGGCGCGGTACGCGCTTCGATGAACGGCGGAGTTTCCACGATTTCGGAACCGAGCGAGAGCAGCAACGAGAGCGGTTCGCCGGCGCCGGGCCAATAAACGCACGGCTGAGTGGTGGCGCGGGGCGTGACGCGCACGGTGCTGGCTCCGCAGCCGCCGACTCTTGCAGGCAGGCCTGCCATGGCGCGAACCAGAGGCTCGCCAATGGCGATCACATCGGTTTCCGCGAATAACGCGCGAAAGCCCTGCCAATATTCTTCGTAGGTAAGAGCGTAGAGATCAGAGCGCACGGCCTGATAGACGTTGACGCGTAACGGCGCGCCGAAGCGCTTGGCGACGCGCGCCACGTTTGCCAAGCCGAGATAATTGGCTTTCATCATCACCGCGATGAAGGTGACCGGAACTCCGAGCCGCACGCAACGCGCGGCCTGCTGGTGGATCAGCGCCCAATTGCCGACGCCGCGTTGGGCGTCTTGTTTTTCCTCAGTTGCATAATCGAGCGAAAATTCGATGTCGTGAAATGCACGCACCTCGTCGTCGGTGAGCACTGCGACGCTGTGGCCGTTCGAGGTGATGGTGAGCTTTACGGGCTGAGTCCGAAGGTAGGCGAGAATTTCGCGGAAGTCCGGATGCATTCCATTTTCGCCGGTCCCCAGATTCACGGAACGCACCGGAAGGCTGGCCATTGCGGAGCGTACTTGTTCGAGGCTCAGGCGGTCAAGCCTTGCGGGATCGCGGTAGCAGAAGGAGCAGGAGAGATTGCATTCGTTGGTTAAGCCCAGACCGATGGCAAATGCTCCCGACGGCACGGAGCGGACCAAGGCGTCTTGTGATCCGGTTTGTACCGAGGGTTGCCACATTCGCGTATGCCTTGGATGGTGCGCGCGCTTGCAGTTTCGACAGTCACTTACGTAGTGCGGACGATGGCAAAGAATCGCAAGCTGATCGCCATCGCTCACTCATTACGGATTAGAGCTAGCTACCGGGTAAAAGTTACAAGAATCCTACTCTCTATTCAAACCCGAACTAATTCCGCGTCGGAAATTGCGGCGCGCTGTCGGTTGTTCGTATTTCAACATTCGGCGCACGGCCTGTACAATCGGCCTATGAAGCCAGTCGAGCAAGTACGCCTTACGGCAGCGGTGAAATCTGCCGGTTGAGCGTCCAAGCTAAGTCCGGCGGCGCTGGACTCCATACTTGGAAAATTGCCGAGGCAACACGACCCGAATGTTCTGGTCGGCTTTGATACTGCCGACGACGCCGGTGTGTATAAGATGTCGGCGGAGCTTGCCCTGGTGCAGACGGTGGATTTTTTTACTCCCATCGTTGATGACCCGTACACGTTTGGACAGATCGCGGCGGTGAATGCGCTGAGCGATGTCTACGCGATGGGTGGCCGCCCGATCAGTTCGCTGGCGATGGTTTGCTTTCCAGAGAAGCAGGATCTGGAGATTCTCGGTCAAATCCTCGCCGGCGGCCTGTCAAAAATGATCGAAGCCGGGTGTACGGTGGTGGGCGGCCACAGCATTCGCGACGAAGAAATAAAGTTTGGATACGCGGTGACGGGTACCGTGCATCCAGATCGAATTCTGGCAAATGGCGGAGCGCGTGTTGGCGATGCACTCATTCTCACGAAAGCTCTGGGGACAGGCGTGATCTCGACTGCGATCAAGCAGGGAAAAGCGGAAGCGTCGTGGATCGAAGCCGTTACAAAATCCATGACCACGCTGAATAAGGTTGCCGCGGAGGTCGCGTCCGAGCTGGGCGGTGATGTGCACGGTGCGACCGACATAACTGGATTCGGCTTGGTCGGCCACGCGCGCGAAATGGCTTTGGCCAGTGGAGTCAGCTTGCGTATTGACTCTGAAAAGATACCTTGGCTCACGGGCGCCGTAGAAAGCGTGCGCGCGGGATGTGTGCCCGCTGGCTTGAAAGCCAATCGAGAATTCGCCGAATGCGCGGTGGAATGCGGGCCAAAGGTGGACGAAATCACCAAGACGTTGCTCTTCGATCCACAAACGGCGGGTGGATTGTTGCTAGCGATTTCGGCGAGCGCGGCGGAGCGGTTCCTTCGTGCTTTTCAGGGGCGCGGTGGAAACGCGATGATGATCGGGGAAGTTTTGGCCCGGACCGATCCACCTATCAGGATTGTGTGATTGCACGTGTGTTGCTCTGAAAGATTTCCGAACAGTCATGACTTCACGGACGCCTGCCACTGCCCAAGAGCACTACGAAAATTTATTGGCGGAACACTACGAGTGGATGTTCGGGTTGCCGTTTGAAGCGAAAGTAGCGGAGCAAAAAGCGATTCTGGACGAATTCGCAGCAAGCGAAAGCGCTGGAGGACTCGCACTCGATCTGGGATGCGGCTCGGGATTTCAGTCTATTGCGTTGTCCGATCGCGGATATGAGGTGCTCGCGATTGATGCGAGCGAGAAGCTGCTCGCAAAACTTGCCGCGAGAGTTGGGTCGCGCAATATCGTTTCGAAACATGCTGACTTGCGGGAGCTCGATTCACTGGTTCGTCCAGGATCGGCAGCGATTGCAGTCTGCATGGGCGATACACTGACGCACCTTGGCGGTCGGACGGAGGTGTCCCAGTTATTCCAATCGGTCGCGCGCGCTCTCAAGCCGGGAGGGAAGTTTGTAATCACTTATCGAGATCTTGCGAGCGTCGAATTGTCGGGACTCGATCGCTTCATTCCCGTGCGCAGCGATGATCGGCGGGTGATGACTTGCTTTCTGGAATACGAAACGGCGGAGACCGTCTTGGTCCACGATCTAATAAATGTTCGCGACGACGATGGCAAATGGACGCTCCACAAAAGCAGCTACAGGAAACTTCGTATTCCCGTCGAGTGGGTTGTGACTGAACTCTCAAGGTCTGGATTGCCGGTTATGGGGCGAAACGAGGGGCGAATGGCAACAATCGCTGCGACGAGAAAGGCTTGATGATGAGGCGGCTCCCCAGGCTAAATTCGAAACAGCGGCTCTTCGGTTAACACCCACTTGAGCGACTTAATCACGATTTGCCGGAGCGGGAGTTTGTCGACGGGAAGCAGCGAGCCGCGATGCCGATGCAACACTAAGCTGGAATCCACGCTGCATTGAAAACAACTGCTAGAATCGCTCGCTAGGGCCGGATCACCCGGAACGCTGCCTTGGCTAGGTTTCGAACGGGTACACGACCCATTGAATGCACACCGTGTCAATGAGAAACGGAGACGCGTAGAATTTGCGCCTCCTGTTTCTTGCGACTTTGCGACGTCGTTACTCGACTGGCGACCAATTTTCGCCGGGATTGTATTCCTGGATGGAGGCGACGATTTTGGCTGTGTCGGGACCGAAGTCGCGCTCGTAAACGACGCCTTCGCGGCTGATCATGAACGTCATGATTCCCGTTTCGGCGTACGTCACCGGAACTGCAAGGATCGCAAAACCGCGCGTCATCTTCCCGTCAACGATGTAGTTCTGCGCGCCGCCTTCGGCGCTCGGCACCCTGGGCCGTCAAAATTCGCAGCGTGTAACCGTCAAGCACCAGAGACGCACCCGGAGCGTACGAAGCCAGCGATGACTTCGGGAATTGGGTGAGGTCTCCGAGCGGGCTGGAGGCTTGCGCTTCGCCCGTCGGCCAGTACAGGCCGTCTTGTCGGCCTGGAGTGCTGACGATTCGCTGAGCATATTCCGGCGAAGCGCTGCCGTCGTAAAACATTTTTTCGGCATCGGCGAGCGCATCGCAAGCGTCCATAGCCAGAAGCTCGTTTCTGCCAATCTTACGCGCCCGCACTTCTTCAGCGCCGGCAACGGCGTCGAAGTACCACTGGCCGGATGAATTCTTCGCGAGCGGCACGGGAAACGCGAAATTGTCGGCACCGATGTAAAGCACGCGGCTGCCGTCGGTCATCTCCACCCAGCGATTCATCTGCTGAAACTTGGACGTGAACGAGTCCATGGCGGCTTTGTTCGACTCTGTATCGTCCGACATCAGAAGCGACAGCGTATCGGGACCCAGAATCTTGGATAGAGCACCTTGATCGCCTGTCTTCGCGGCACTTGCCAGCGCAGCGCCCGCTTCGGCGGGCGACGGAAATGTGGCCGGGCCGAAGGCCTTGCTCGAAGGGCCCCAATAACTGGATTCGACCTTTCGTGTAACTAGCCCCGCAACCGCCAAGACCAGCAGGACGATCACTGCGATTCCGATCAGCTTGCTTTTGGTATTCCTATTCGCGATCATTTTCAATCTCCTTCAGAATTTTTTTCGGCGTTCGGTCTTGCGTTCTTGATTTGAGCTGAAATGTTAACGACGGTGTCCGCCGCCGGAAGAATGATGTTCGGCAGGAGCGTGCGCGCGCGTGGCGTGCGCTTGGGGACGCCGCGCCATGCTGCTGCGGCCGCGCTCGCTCTCGGAGCGATTGGCGGCGCCATCTCCGCTCATGCGCGAGCGATTGCTGGCGAGTGTGCGATTTTCGTTGCGGTCGTGATATCCGCCGCTAGGCGCAACGCCCGGTCCGTTCATGCCCGCATTCTTGTCGCGGACGCCGCCATTGCCGCCGATGAGCCCATGATCGCCATTTGGGCCGCCGTTGGGGCCATGTTCGACACCGCCATTGCCGCCGATGAGCCCATGATCGCCATTCGGGCCGCCGTTGGGGCCATGTTCAACACCACCGTTGCCGCCGATTAGCCCAAGTTCCGCAGTTTGAAGAATAAATACCTGTGTTTTCAATGCGGACATACCCTAGTCTTCACTACACTTGGGCCATTTCTAGCGAGTGAGGAAGGTGCAAATTCAGGTGTTGCAACAGAATCGCCTGGTGCTCGGTCGGTCGACTGATGCAGCGTTTTCGGATCGTTACTCCGTTTCGCGTCGGTAACACAACGTCGACCAGGGTGATGTCCGCCAATTCCTGGAATACTTTTCGTGGTTCGTTGCCCAACCCGGCGCGTTGGCAAAGTTGCGCCAGTGTCTTCCACAACACAAAGGCCAGAAAGCACACCAGGATGTGCGCCTCGACCCGCTCTTGTTTCTGGTGCCAGATCGGTCGCAGTTGCAGATCTGTCTTCTGGATGCGGAACGCGGCCTCGGCCTCCGTCAGCTGCATGTAAGCACGCCAGAGTTCTTCCGGGCTCCCGTCGGTTACGTTGCTGCGCAATACATAACAGCCTTCACTGAGCCGTGCCCATTCCCGCCAGCGATCGATTCTTTTCCAGTGGCACTTCGCAAAGCCGTCTGCATCGGGATCGATCTTGACTTCAAACGCTCCCGCCGCTCGTGAGTTCTTGCCCAGCAATCGCCCGACGCGCTGTCCCACGACAGCCGGCAGCTGCTTGCGCTTTCTGCAGCTGGCCACGATCTTCTCCAGCCCCTCCTCGATGCGTTTCTCGAACCGCTCATGCATGGCCTGCTCTTTCTCTTTCCTCTGCGCACTCCGGCACAGAAGAAATACTTCCTCGCCACCAGGGGCCGCACAGAATCTCACCTCCAGACCTTCCCTCACGCGATGCCAGTCTGGGGCTCGTAGCTCCCCCTCGAACCGTTTCAGCACCCCCTTCGGCGTTCCCACGATGTAACGCCGCTTGCCTTGCTTCAAATACCGTATGTTTTCTTCGCTCACCATGCCGCGATCCAGCACCCAAATGCGGTTCGCTCTCCCATACAGTCGTTCGATCCGTTCCACGATCTCTTCCAGGGTAGTCACGTCGTTGCGGTTCCCGGTGAATAGCTGGTAGCCCAAGGGCATCCCCTCGCGGCTTACTACCAGAGCGATGTTCACCTGCTTGCAGTCGGGGCGGTGATCGCGCGAATAGCCTCGCTGCGCTAGTTCGTTCCGCTTCGCATCGCCTTCGAAGTACGTGCTGGTGACGTCATACAACAACAGGTCGTAATCCAGATCGAACAGTTCACCCAGTCGATTCTTCAGATGTCTTTCCAGCTCTTCCTTCTGCGGCAGCAGTTGATCGAGAGAACGATACAGCCGGTCTTCATTCACCTTATTGGCAGGCACGCCCAGCAGATCACTCAACGCGCTCGCTTCATAGAATCGCTCTGCAATATGCAACTCACTCGAAGGCTCACAGAGCCGCGCCAGAATCAAAATCTGCGCCATCACCGGCCAGGGAATCTCTTCTCGTCCGGCAGGCAGCGTCTGCTCTAGAAAATCGACCAGTCCCACTTGTCGACACAGCTCGAGCCCGATCCAAGGACCGCCGAACGCCCGCTTCCGTTCGATGGCGATGCGCTTCAGATCGACTTCCACCCACTGCGGTTCGGTGTCCAGGAATAATCCGCGCTGAGCAACCGTGGCGGCACCTGCGGCTTGTTGGTGAATGCCCAGACGTCCTGCCGCATCCATCTCACCGAGGTAAGCCACCACGCGCTGCCGCGGGCCTCGCGACGAGCGATAACTCTCGACCAGCGCCCAGTAGCCGTGGCGCTTGCCATCCTTATTGCGATAACAGCGACGCAAGTACATGCCTCGATCCTACGCATCGCTACTTCACTTTCAAGCGGGTTGGTCTTCACTACAGAGGCATTCCCGCACGCCACGCAATACGCACGGAGGGCTCAGGCTGTGGACAGGAAGGTTAAGGAATCTCCAGGAGGGAATTACTTCGAAAATGTGTCTAAAAAATATTCAAATCATCTCAGACTGCGGAAGCTGGGTTAGTCCGTGGTCGCCGTTGTGCCCGCCGTTCGGCTGTTCGTTCGGATTGGTGCCCGGAACATCGTGATGAAAGGCTCCGTTGGGTCCGTAATATCCGTTCGGGTGGTAGGCGCCGTTGGGACCATAGTGCGTGTCAGTACCCGGATGGTAGCTGGCATTGCGCGGTCCCCAAGGGTGATAGCCGTTATAGTTGTTGTTCCGCCAGGTGTTGTTCGTGATGTAGGTACTGTGGTTGTAGATGATAGTGCTGCCGCCACCACCGCAGAAGATTGTTGTAAGAGAGCAATTAGTTACGAGAGCCAGTTATGACAAAAATAACGATTCCAGCGGCGCCGATAAGCGCACTGAGAAACAGCACGGCCTGAAGAAAAACCCGCACTCTGCCGATGCTTAGTTCCAGCCAGGCAAGTGTGGCAACCGGAAGGACTAAATAGACGACCACTGTCCAAACGAACGGAACACGGAACTGAATCCACTGCGGCAGAACGTCAACTACGGCCGAGGATTCTGCCAACAGCCGGGTCCCATACATTGCGCTCCACGTCCCCAGCCATAAAAACAGGCGCACTTCTTCCCGCCGGCGAACCGCCGCAAAGGCACAGGCGGCCAGTCCAATGAACAGGAACACAGTTCCGAACATGATAATGGCGAGCTGCTCGCGGCTTATTACCGGAAGTTGATCCTGCAATCGCGCACCCCCGAGCACGCCAAGATAGCAGAATCAATGTTACTTTGGCGTCCAGCGCCGTTGGAGAGCGATCCACGCAGTAGTAATTCCACTTGCCCGACAAGTCGCGTTGCCGGAGTGCGACCTGTAAAGGCGGTGGTCCACAGCGGGGTTAAACCCGCCCGGGAACTGGTTCGCTCCACCCGGTAGCAATCAGAGCAGCAGTGGAGGCAACGAGACTGCTGAAGCCTCTGGTGCAGAGAGTCGCTAGGCGACTTGGCGAGCGTGCAGGCCGTAACGTGAGTAAACGCTGAGCAGGCCTCGAAAAGACTAATGCAGGAGCCGACCCGCCCCGGTTTCGGGGAAGGCCGAAGCGAATGGAATCGTACGAGCGAAGAAAATTCGATCCGACCTGCCGGGGTATTGGCGACGGCATGTAAGCAAAGCGGACCATACGCAACACGGGAAGTCCCAGCGGTGATCGCAGTGTGGATCAACTAGCAGCTCGTGAGAGACAGGCTGGGCCGACTGGGATGGCGGAGAGGCTCGTAGTACTGACGAAGCCGGGTAACTCCGGCGGAGGGAAGGGGCCTCAGTGTATGTCCAGTAAAGGCAGATGTGTTCAATGGGAGGTAGACCCATCAAGGGAAGAGTCAGAACTCTTGTAGCTAGGGCCGCATGTGTGGAGGAAACGAAACGCGTGAAGTCGGTCCGACAAAATCATCCTTTCGGGATGGTGAGCGAGTCATTGGGCTGTAACGAAAGTGAACGCACAGGTGACCTCGAAACCCTAAACTCCAGAGGCCGAACCCGCACTGAGGGGGTGAAGGCAACATGGATCGTTGCAAAACTGACTGATGCGACGAGACGCTCTGGCGGGGCGATAGCGACAGCACGATGACAAGGACACATGGAGCAACTGGAGAAACCCTCCTCGTCCCATGGAGAAATCCACGGCGCAGAAGACGTATAACTGGGACCACCAGGAAATCGGAAGGCAAGGGTGGGGATCTGCCAGCATTACGGTGGAGCGGGGTAATGCCCGTGGAGCGAAGAGGCCCCGCTGATGTGCAACAACAACTCCAACCACAAGGGAGGCAAGGGTGAGATGACAAAGACACCAATCAGTTTGCAAGACCTGAGGAGGAGGATATACGTCAAGGCGAAGGCAGAACCAACTTGGCGCTTTTGGGGACTCTACGTTCATGTCTGCAAGAGGGAAACGCTCCAGGAAGCCTACCAGATGGCCAAGAGCAACAAGGGCGCACCTGGGATCGATGGCGTCACCTTCGATGACATCGAGGAAAGTGGAGTGGAGGGTTTTCTGAAACAGATTCAAGACGAACTGGAGCAGAACACGTATCAGCCCATGCCGGTGCGGAAGAAGGAGATTCCGAAAGACGGGGGCACCAAAGTCCGCGTTCTCTCGATCCCCACAATCCGCGACCGCGTGGTTCAGGGGGCGCTCAAGCTCATCCTGGAACCGATCTTCGAGGCTGATTTCCAACCGGGGTCGTACGGCTATCGACCGAAGCGGTCGGCCCATCAAGCGGTAAGCAAAGTTGATCAGGCGATCGTCCAAGGGTTAACACGAATCATCGATTTGGATCTCCGAGCCTACTTCGATAATGTGCAGCACTCACTGCTGCTCGAGAAAGTGGCTCGGCGGGTTCAAGATACATCGGTGATGAAACTCCTGAAGATGATCCTGAAATCGACCGGAGCGAAGGGAGTGCCCCAAGGCGGGGTAATTTCGCCAATGCTCAGTAACCTCTACCTAACCGAGGTAGACCGGATGCTGGAAAAGGCGATTGCGACCACGCGACGGGGACAATACCCCAATGTTCAATACGCGCGGTTTGCGGATGACCTAGTGGTATTGATTAGCTCTCATCCGCGGCAGGACTGGCTAATCGGGGCGGTGGAGAAACGACTGCGAGAGGAATTGGGCCAACTTAGAGTTGAAATCAACGAGGAGAAGAGCCGGAAAGTAGACCTAGCGAAGGGAGAAAGCTTCAGCTTTCTGGGGTTTGAGTATCGCCGCGTTCGAAGTCGTAAGGGAAAGTGGCGGCCTCATCTGGTGCCCAAGCCGAAGAAGCGAACGGCGCTCCTGCGGGAGCTGAAGGAAATCTTCCAGCGATCCGTTAGCCAACCCGTGCGGAGAGTGATTGGACTCATCAATCCGATCCTGCGGGGTTGGGTAAACTACTTTCGCGTAGGGAACTCGAGCGGGTCCTTTTCCTACATCAAACTCTGGGTGGAACAGAAGGTGCGGCGGCATCTGCTACGTGCGCGAGGGCGCCAGGGATTCGGATGGAAGCGGTGGAGTACGCAGTGGATCTACGACACTCTCGGACTATTCAATGATTACCGGGTCGTGTATGGCGATCACAGCTGAAAGTCGCTCCGCTCGAATGAGCCACATAACCCTTGACGCGAAGCACACAGGAAAGCCTAGTGCGGGAAATCTGCACGCTGGGTTTGATGAGGCGGGGGCTGGAAACCGGCTTACGATTCGGCTAGTGAGGCACTCCCAGAGGGAACGGGGAGCAACAGATAGGCTGAATCTACGGAGCCCGGCGCCAGTCCTCGACCCTACTGAAGGCGGACGCAAGAAGCGACGATAGAAAGGGAGATTGGCGACGAGCCTGATAACTCCGGAGTTGTTTTCAGAAGTTGCAGACGGCGTCACATGCAGTGGCCTTGGCGATTGCGTGAGTCTTCTCCAGAGCCGGATGCGGCAAATCCGCACGTCCGGTTGAGGGTGTAAAGAAAACTGTGTAAATGGTCATCACATGGGGCAGAGTCGAACAAGGAGAACCGATGACCATAAATCTGAAGCTGATTGATGAACTTCTGGCCGACTACAAGAAGCCGGAAGACATTATCGGCGAGAACGGACTGTTAAAGCAGATCACCAAGGCGATTTTGGAACGGGCACTGAAAGTGGAACTGACCGAGCATGTGGGCTACGAAAAGCATGATCCCGTCGGTCACAATAGTGGGAACTCAAGAAACGGGAGCACTACGAAGAAGCTGAAGGGCGAGTTCGGCGAGATTGACCTGGAGACACCGCGGGATCGCAACGGGAGCTTTGAGCCCGCCATTGTGAGCAAAGGGCAAACGCGCTTCAGCGGCTTTGACGACAAGATCATCTCGATGTACTCGCGAGGGATGACCACGCGAGAAATTGAAGGGCACCTGCAGGAAATCTACGGGGTGGAGGTTTCGCCGACGTTAATCTCCAACGTCACCGAAGGGGTGATGGAGGAAGTCAAGACGTGGCAGAACCGGGTACTGGATGAGGTGTACCCGATCCTGTACATGGATGCATTGCGGGTGAAGGTGCGCGATGGCGGACACATCCAAAGCCGGGCGATCCACGTGGCGATTGGAGTGAACCTAGAGGGCAAGAAGGAAATTTTGGGATTATGGGCGGCGCAGAACGAAGGGGCGAAGTTCTGGCTGCAAGTACTGACGGAGTTACAGAACCGTGGGGTGAAAGACATCTTGATTGCCTGCGTGGATGGGCTCAAGGGGTTCCCGGAGGTGATTGAATCGGTGTATCCGAAGGCTGAGGTACAGACCTGTATCGTGCACCTGGTGCGAGCCTCCCTGAACTATGTGAGCTGGAAACAACGCAAGCTGGTGGCAGCAGACTTACGAAAGATTTATCAAGCGGCCAGCGCGGCAGAAGCGGATTTGCAACTGGATGCGTTTGCGCAAAAGTGGGATGCCGTGTGCCCGATGGTGAGCCAGACCTGGCGCCGGCACTGGGAACGGATCACGCCGTTTTTTGCGTATCCGGCCGATATCCGGAAGGTGATTTACACGACCAACGCGGTGGAATCGCTGAACATGTCGCTGCGCAAGATCATCAAAATGCGGGGTTCGTTTCCGAACGATGAGGCCGCTCTGAAGTTGTTATACCTGGCGCTGCGTAACGCCGCGAAGAAATGGACGATGCCGATACCGAATTGGAATGCGGCGCTGAACCGTTTCAGTATTCTGTGGCCGGAGCGCATGCCGGCCGGAGAGCGTGTGTGAGAACCTGGACCAGAGGTCGTGCGCGGCAGAACTGCGAAGAGAGCTGTGAAAATGGCGGAGCGGTGGAAAGCCAACAGCAGGCTTTCCCCCGCTCCTTGGAAATCTCGCAAACCGAGATTCCCACATTTTCACAGCTCCGGCGGCGGTTGTTTTTACGGAACAGAGGGCTTCAAACAATAAAAACTGAAACCGTTTACACAAAAGTCTTTACACCGCCGTCCGGTTCGATGAGCGGGGTGTGGAAACGGAAGCATGGCGGAGCTAGTGAGGCACCGACAGACGAAAGGGTCGGCAACCGATAGGCTCTACCTAAACCACCGCGCCACACCTCGACTCCACACAACTGGGTTTGCCCCGATTTCACTCTTCGAGTGACCGCGTTAGTCAGTTATCTTCGTAAAGTCGACCGGAGCATAGCTATTGAAGACACAACACGGCTTGCTTAGATGCTGGGTGGTTCGGAAAACTTGCTACGAATGCCAGCCGCGAACCCCCTTGACGCGCAGGAAGTCTTGCTGGTTCTTACGAGGCAAGCAGCTCGCTGAGTTTTCTTTGAGATTTCCAGCTTTGGCTGTTGTGGCGAAATGATGTCGCGTCCGCATCAATCAGTCCAACAAGCACGTCGGCGACAATTCGGCCGCCGACGGGACCGAGGAGATCCCCCCCGGTACATGCGTCGGCTTCACGCAATATGTAGTACCAGAGAGGAGTCTCGCCACGCCAACCCGTCCCAGCGATGCCAACCTGCTCCGGCGTGAGCGGCGCGATTCCCATGTGACGCGCGACGGACTCGCCGGACGGTAGCCCCACGCCCTGTCCGCGCTGCAGATCACGGACGGCGAGCGAGTGATAGTCTTCGATCTCGCACTCACCAGTGACGGCTACCGGCAGTTCGATGAGCGCGCGCACCAGCTTTCCATCTATTTTCTTGCAGCGTTGCGCAGTTGTCGCTCCGGGTGCGTCGAAGAACAGCGTCCAGTCGATCGCGCGCTCACGCGGTACGGGGCGGAATCCGAGAAGATCAGGAAACAGCGGCACGGGATCCGTCTGTAAGTTCAGCCGGTAGTGGTGGCGAATTTGAGCGTGGCCGTAGCGATAGGCTGCGTCGGCAAATTCGAGTGGTATAAACACGCTGTGTCCCGGGTGAAACCATCGCGGCCCTTCTTGCAGCACTTGATCTGCAAGCGCCGGTCCCACCAATGCGGGCAGAAACTCGTGGAGAATGATCCATTGATGGTGCCACCGCAACTGCCGCGCCGCTCCTTCGAATACGGCGTCGGCTTGCGTGCCGTTGCGCCGCGCTTCATCCACGAACGCGTTGTGAACTTTGAGCATTGCAAGATGCAATTGCGAGATCAGCATGTGCGAATCGTTCCGCGGATCGCCAACAATCGCGATGCCGTCTGCGTTGCGTTGTAGGTCGAGTCCTTCGGAACCGAGCAGGAACTTCGCGGGATCGTCGCGTTGATAGAGAAATGGATTGCCCGTCGGCCCGTCGCCATACAGGCATTCAAGGTTGATTTGCGGACTGCGTGCGTTGCGCAATTCCGCGGTATCGGCATGGCTCCGCAACATAGATCTGTCGGCTGTAATATCGTGAGCCACGAATTGACCGAAGATCGGCCATCCAGCGGCCGTGGCGCCTAGCGAGTCGGGAGTGTCATCGACGTCTCCGCAATCGCAGATCCCACCTGCGCGACCGAGCGCGTGCAGGAATCGCTCATCCGCCTGAAACGACTGTAACTCAGGAAACATCCGGGCGTATGCCGTGGGGACCAGGGGCGCGTCAATTGCCACCCTAGCTCGCGCCGGCGACAAGCAATGACTTCGCACCGATACGTTATGAGCGTCCATGACCTATACATTATAACGTCGTCCTGGGCAGACTGGTCCGCGGCTTTCTCTCAAGGCCGATCGAAGTTGGGCTCCTCGAGCGCATTTGGAGGTGGCGCTGATGATGAGAACCAGTTGCGAACGCCAATGGAGCGGGGACGCGGTTCCTAAACGCGAGTCAATGCGGGAACAGCAGATGGACGTGTGTCCCTTCGAGCGAACACGGAACCTAACCTTCATCAACTATGCGCGATTAGTCGCAATCAGCTCCTGCCAGCGTTCTCTCGTCTTACCTTCAATGAAATCGCACCTTAACGGAGTCGCGGTGGATATATAGCGAGGCGTTAGCGCTGGGAGAATTAAATTAGGCATTACGCAACTGATTCACCTGCCCTTGCGCGTCGGCGGCAGCTGTGACTGCGCCCTGACGGAGGGCGGTTTCTTCGCGCAGCGTCGCTGCTACTTAGCCTGAAGCGATTTGAGGTAGTTCGTGAGGTTCGAAATCCGCATGTTGACGATGGCCTGATCATGTGAACTGACACTTTGGAACAGCGGACCCCACGTCGGCATGTCTGATGTTCCGTGCGCTGGAGCTTTCACGCCGTTGCGCAGCACGTCCATCACGTGTTCAGTGGGAAAGGTGCCGCCATTTCGCTTCGCCAAGGTTGTTAGGTCGGCAGGAGCGGTTTTCAGTTCGGACGCGGCGGGTCCGTCGCCCTTTCCATCTTTTCCGTGGCAGGCAGCGCAGTATTGTTTGTACATTTCGGCTCCGGAGGAGGCGTTGGAGGTTTGAATCGGCGCTGTCTTGATCTGCTTTTCTTGGGCGGTTGCCAGGTTGACAACCAGCAACGTTGCTACCATGAAGTAACACAGACTCCAGATGGTCCTCACGATCATGTCCTCCTTATTTGGGAACGCAGCCACCATGGCTTTCGTTCCGGCTGGTCGTGTCCGAGCTGAACCCCACTAGAGAAGGCCCGGAGCCAATTCAGCTCCGGGCCCGTGAGACGCAGGTCTACGCAGTTACGTATTTGGCCGTTGGAGCAGTCTTCATTTCCTTGACTTCGATCTTGCGCGGCAGTGCTGCCACGGCAACGGGCGCCGTGATTTCGAGCACACCGTTGTGGAACTCAGCAACGAGCTTGTCCGCAGCGATGCCTTCGGGCAGCGTCAATGTCCGCTCGAAGGAGCCGTACAAGAATTCGGAGTGCTTCACTTCCGCTTCCTTCAAGGTCTTTGCGGTTTTCTTTTCGCCCTTGATGGTGAGGAGGTTGCCCTGCAGATTAATCTCGATTTCTTTTGGTTCGATGCCAGGCAAGGAAACTCGGCAAATGTACTTCCTTGCTTCGGTGTCCACATACGCCTCAACTGCCGGGACGAATGGGACGAGATTGAAAGCCGTCTCAAGCGGTAGTTGCCCTCGGACGAATGGCTTGAAAGTAAGCATCTGATTGAAGATCTCGTCGAAATCACGACGGAACTCGAAAAGATCCGTGTAAAAATTGTCGTTACGCATCAAATTTGTCATTTTAGTTTCTCCCTCATGCCGGTGGTTCTTCCGGCCTAATAACGTCGATTACCTGCCGGGCAGCGGCTGACGCGGAACTGTTCTGACCCGAGAGGGTCGCAGCCATTGCGAACTGGCTTGTGGTTTTGAGGCTCAGCGTCGAGCCGTTGCCGCGGAAGGAAGGAAAGAGGGTTCCCAGGTCTATCCCCGGTTGTGCGATGTCTTCGAGCAGGAGAGGAGGAGTCCGGAACTTTCTCCGGCTGCTTGCCGGATAACTTTGGGGGCTCGCTTCCATAGTGGCCTCTCGATCCTTCAGCTACTGTTTAGTCTTAATGTGTATTGAAAGCAGTGATCGCGGTCACGGGGCGGCGTGTTTTATGTCACTTTGCTGCGGCGACGAGGGATCAAACAGCTGGGTTAACGCAGGGTGTAGGAGCTCAGGACCTTCATATAGTTGACGCGCTCAAAAACATCGGGACGGGCCGCTGACCGATGGCTCATGCTGCCGCGCATTTGGCGGATCGACTGATATTCGTGCTCTTCCATCCACTTCTTTAGATCGCCGAGCACCAATTGCACATGCTCGATCCCATAACGCAAAAGCGCAGAAGTCATCATCGCGACGTTAGCTCCCGCCATGACGGATTTCAGAACGTCTCCGGCGTTGTGAACTCCGCCAGTGACCACGAGGCTGCACTTGACTCGTCCGCAGAGAACTGCGATCCAATGGAGCCGCAGCAGCAATTCTTGCGAAGTGCTGAGCGTCAGGCACGGCACAACCTCTAGCGACTCGAGATCGAATTCCGGCTGATAAAAGCGATTGAACAAGACGAGGGCGTCAGCGCCGGATTCATCCAGGCGTTGCGCCATATTGGGAAGCGCGGTGAAGAAAGGGGAGAGCTTAACGGCGACTGGAATGGTGACGCTCGCCTTCACCCGGCTAACGAGTTCGCAGTAACTCTGCTCCAGTTCCGAGCTGCTTATCTTCGGATCTGTCACCAGTCCATAGAGGTTGAGCTCGATGGCGTCCGCTCCTGCTTCTTGCATCAGCCTGGCATAGTGGACCCAGCCGCCATCGGAAACGCCGTTCAGGCTCGCGATTACGGGGATCGAAAGAGCTCGCTTGCTGCGACGGATCATTTCCAGATAGCCGTCTGGTCCCAAGTTGTAGGTTTGTAGAGGCGGGAAATAGTTCAAGGATTCCGCAAAGCTTTCGTCGCCGCGAGAGAGGTCCGCATCCAGGGACTGACTCTCGATTTGAAGCTGCTCTTCGAAAAGAGATGGAAGAACAACCGCCGCGACACCGGCATCTTCCATTCGCCGCAGATTATCCAGTGATTCGCAAAGAGGCGAAGCGGACGCGACAATTGGCGATTTCAGAGTTAATCCGACATACCGAGTAGTGAGGTCTATCATTGTTCAGCTCCTTCGGGGACGGTTGGCGATGCGGCGGCTTCGGTCTCGGTTACCGTCTTGCTCGCGGGTATGCCCGGACCCGGCATGGAGGCGCGACTGGAATAAACTCTCCATTGCCGATCTACGTCGTCTTGCGCCAATTTCAGGAGATCCTTCGCCACTTCGGGATTGCTACGCGCGAGCATCGTGTATCGCGCTTCTTGCGAGGTGTATTGCTTCAACGGGATCTGTGGCGCTTTGGAATCCAGCAAGAATGGATTTTTGCCTTCCGAGCGAAGCGCGGGATTGTAGCGAAGCAGCGGCCAGTAACCCGAATTCACCGCAGCCTTCTGCTGTTCCAGGCCGAAGGCCATGTCGTAACCGTGAGCGATGCAATGGCTGTAAGCGATAATCAGTGATGGCCCGTCGTACGCTTCTGCTTCAAGAAACGCCTTGACGGTGTGAGTGTCGCTGCCGCCCATGGCCACGCGGGCGACGTAGACGGAGCCATAGCTGATGGCCTCCATCGCCAGGTCTTTCTTCGAAGTTCGTTTTCCACCCGTTGCGAACTTCGCAATGGCGGCTCGCGGCGTGGCTTTGGACATTTGTCCGCCAGTGTTCGAGTAAACCTCGGTATCGAGCACCAAGATATTTACGTTCGCGCCGGAGCTGAGAACGTGGTCGAGGCCGCCAAATCCAATGTCGTAGGCCCAACCATCGCCGCCCACCATCCAGACGCTCTTGCGCACCAGCGAATCGGCAATCGCCAGCAGATTGCTTGCGCGCGACGAATCCAGCCTCGAGAGCTTCGTTTTGAGGTCGGCCACGCGCTTGCGTTGCTCCGCGATTTCCCGCTCGTTGGGCTGGTTCGGAACTAATAAGCCGCTGACAAGCGTTTCACCCAGTTCGGGCGCAAGCTCGCGCACCATTTCGCGTGCGAATTCGCCCTGTTTGTCAACGGCGAGCCGCAGGCCAAGTCCGAATTCGGCGTTGTCCTCAAAAAGCGAGTTGGACCATGCGGGGCCGCGGCCTTGCGAATTCACGGTGTAGGGAGTGGTCGGCAAATTGCCACCATAAATCGAGGAGCATCCTGTAGCGTTGGCGATCAGCAGCCGATCGCCGAAAAGTTGCGTGAGGAGCTTGATGTAGGGAGTTTCGCCACAGCCGGAACACGCGCCCGAAAATTCAAACAAAGGCTCCAGCAGTTGCACGTCTTTGACTTGGCCGTGAGAGATACGGTCCCGATCGAATTCCGGCAGGTTGAGGAAGAAATTCCAATGAGTACTTTCGGCCTCGCGCAGCGGCGCCTGCAGTTCCATGTTGATCGCCTTGTGCTTGGATTCACTTTTACTCTTGGCGGGGCACGCTTCCACACATAGGCGGCAACCCGTGCAGTCTTCGGGGGAAACTTGTAGGGTGTAGCGCAAGGTTTCGAAGTCGCGCCATCGCGGCTTCGCGGATTTGAAGTTTGGGGGCGCACTGGAAAGCAGCGAGGAATCGTACACTTTCGCACGAATCACAGCGTGGGGGCAGACCAGCACGCATTTTCCGCATTGAATGCAAAGCCCTTCGTCCCACACAGGAATTTGCTGTGCGATATTGCGTTTCTCCCACTGCGCTGTCGCCGTCGGGAATGTCCCGTCCACGGGCAGCGCGCTGACCGGCAGTTCATCTCCATGGCCCGCGATGATCTGGCCCAAGACGTAGCGTACGAACCGCGGAGCACGCGCCGGCACTGGCGGAAGTACATCGAATCCGCTGCTGACCTGCCGCGGGACTGTGACGGGATGTAAATGCGCGAGGGCGTGGTCCACCGCCGCAAAATTCTTTTCGATGAGTGCTTCTCCGCGCTTGCCGTAGGTTTCGCGGATTGCCTTCTTGATCTCATTGATTGCCTGTTCGCGCGGCAGCACTCCGCTGATTGCAAAAAAGCAGGTCTGCATGATCGTGTTGATGCGGTTTCCCATTTCCGTATCGCGAGCCACCGCGTAGCCGTCAATCACAAAAAACTTGAGCCGTTTGTCGATGATTGTTCGCTGCACCGCTCGCGGCAGGTGATTCCATACGTCGTTCGGCCCAAAAGGCGAGTTCAGCAAAAATATCGCGCCGGGCTCCGCCGCGGCGAGAACGTCCATGCGCTCTAGAAACTGGAATTGGTGGCAGGCCACGAAATTAGCTTTGGTGATCAAATACGAGGAGCGGATTGGGCGGGGTCCGAAACGAAGATGCGAAACGGTCACCGAGCCGGCTTTCTTTGAGTCGTAGACGAAGTAGCCCTGCGCAAAATTGTCAGTGTTTTTCCCTATGATCTTGATCGAATTCTTGTTGGCACCAACGGTGCCATCCGAACCCAGGCCGTAGAAGAGGGCCCGCACGGTTTGCGGATCCTCGGTAGAAAAATCGCGATCGTATTCCAGACTGGAGTGCGTTACGTCGTCGCGAATTCCGACGGTGAAGTGATTGCGTGGCGAAGCTTGCTTCATCTCGTCGAAGACTGCTTTGGCCATCGCGGGCGTGAATTCCTTAGACGAAAGGCCGTAGCGCCCGCCGATCACGCGCGGAATCCGTTGCGTTTCGACCGGCCTTTGTTCGTGCAGAGCGGTTAACAGGTCCATGTAAAGCGGCTCGCCCAAGCTGCCTGGTTCTTTGGTACGGTCGAGGACTGCGACCGCTGCCGTGGTTTTCGGCAAGGCGGCCATGAAGGCGGCGGCATCGAACGGCCGGAAAAGCCGGACTTTGAGTAAACCAACTTTCTCGTTTCGTTGGACAAGGTGTTCAACCGTTTCCTCTACGGCGCCTGCGCCGGAGCCCATCAAGACCATCACCCGTTCGGCATCAGGCGCTCCGACGTAATCGAAGAGGTGGTAGCTTCTTCCGGTTTGCGCCGCGAAGCGGTTCATTGCATCCTGCACAATCGTGGGGCAGGCGCGATAGAAAGGATTGCCAGCCTCGCGCGCCTGGAAAAAGACATCGGGATTCTGGGCGGTTCCGCGCAGGACCGGGCGGTCGGGCGAAAGCGCGCGCTCGCGGTGAGCGAGAACGTATTTCTCGTCAATCAAAGCGCGCAGGTCTTCGTCGCTCAATGAACTGATTTTGTTCACTTCGTGCGAAGTGCGAAATCCATCGAAGAAGTGCAAGAAGGGAATGCGCGATTCCAAGGTGGCGGCTTGCGCGATGAGCGCAAAATCAGAGGCTTCCTGGACGGAATTGGAAGCGAGCATGGCGAAGCCGGTGGCGCGGGTGGCCATCACGTCGCTGTGATCGCCAAAGATTGATAGCGCGTGCGTGGCTACGGTGCGAGCCGCGACGTGAATCACCGCAGCAGTGAGCTCCCCGGCGATCTTGTACATGTTGGGAATCATTAGCAGCAGGCCCTGCGATGCGGTGAACGTGGTTCCCAGGGCTCCCGCTTGGAGCGCCCCGTGAAGCGCTCCCGCGGCGCCACCTTCGCTCTGCATCTCAACGACTGTCGGACTCACTCCCCAAATGTTTTTTCTTCCCTCGTGTTGCCACTGGTCGGCCCACTCGCCCATAGCCGAAGAGGGTGTAATCGGATAGATCGCGATCACTTCGTTGAGGCGATAGGCGACAAATGCTGCAGCCTCATTTCCGTCGAGAATAGTTGTGGTTGCTGTCATCGCCACTTCCCCCAGAATCCGCCAGAATAATCGCGCTCCACTTCCGCTCGCCCTTGCTCAAACGACACGCCTCACTGCAGTGCAAAATGAACTTGAACGTGCATCTCGACTGACACCGGCTCACCGTTCAAGCGAGTCGGTTCGTATCTCCACTGCTGAACAGACTGAAGCGCTGCTCCAATCAGCAAACCGGGGCCGCTCACCACGTGCGCTTGCACAACGTTTCCCTGTTCGTCGATGATGGCGTCAATCACGACGGTGCCTTCGACCTTCGCCGCCCTGGCAATCGCCGGATATTTCAACTCCGGCGCATATGTTTGCTTCGGAGGTTCAACTTTGCCGCCCACACGAACAATGCGCTTCACCGGAGGAGGTGGAGGAGCCACCGCCGCCATCGGGCTGGCCGCACCTCCGATGATGCCGCCGAGAACTCCGCCGAGCGTACCGCCGGGCACGCCCCCGGGCACCCCGCCGATTACTCCGCCGGCGGGTTCGGGTGGAAGCGGATCTTCCTTGATGATCGCAATCTTCTTAGGGATCACACGGGGCGCCATCATGCGGCCTCCCTGGATCAATCGACTCACAGACGGCGCCGCGCGCTGCACTTGGGGAGCGGCAGCAGGCGGAGGCGGCGGTCCCGGAGGCGCGGGTGCGGCTACCCAGGTGTTCTGAAAGTCTTTCAGGTTAATTGCGTCGGTGAAATATAGCGGCGCAATAATCAGCGACGCTATGACAATGAAGTGCAGCAGAACAGAACAAGCCCACTCGAGCGGATTCCGGGGTTCGCATTCCGACGGCAACTCAAGCAGGGCGTTCATGAAGGTCTCCGCCGCAGCTTGCTTCGCAATCGCGTGTTCGAAGCCCAAAATTTTCCGGTTTTCTTGCGGATAACCCATGGAGATTGGCAGTGAGTGCATAACCATGGCGTGTACCTCCTCGACTGATAAAGGAGCCCTTCTCGTTTCTACCGTCTTATTTATTTGTAGCGCGAGACCGATCTGGAAGGCGGCGGCGGGGATCACTTCAAGATGTGACAGCCGTCACAAGACCAGCACCTCGAACATTCCGAACCATACTGGAGCACGGCAGGTGTCCCGCGCTCGGCAGCACGTTCCAGGAGTTTTGAAGAGGTAGCGGTCTGGCGTTGCGGGCTCGTTACGCTTGGATCAAGACGCGGAGGAGGCGCTGGCGTGAAATGCGGAGGCGACGTGAAGCTTGCGCAGCATGGAGCGTTTCTTCTCCTGGTGCGATTGCATGCGGCGCAGAATGTCGTCAAGAATGCGAACTGCGGTGACGATGTAAGGGCCTTTGTTGAGCATCACACATTCGGTGCGTTCGCCCATAGCGGCGTCCGTGATCTCAGACCGCGACGGGACGCCCGTCTTCGCGAGCGATTCGAGGACTTGCGTCGCCCAAATCACCGGCATGTGTGCAGCCTCGCAAATCCATAGAATTTCTTCCTGAACTTCAGCGAGGCGCTGATAACCGCACTCGATCGCCAGATCTCCGCGCGCGATCATTATTCCGACCGCGCCACTGCGCATGGCCGCGAGTAGCAGGGCAGGCAACTGTTCGAAAGCCTCGCGCGTCTCGATTTTGAGGATGATGCCGAGCGTATCGCCATGGAGTTCGGCGAGGCGCGATTGCAGCTCGCGCACATCGGCTTCCTTGCGGACGAAAGAGTAGCCGACAATGTCCGCATTCTGAACCACGAAGGGAAGAGCCTTGAGGTCTTCCTGCGTGAGCGATGAAAGGTTCAGCGCGCTCTCCGGGACATTAATGCCTTTCTCGGCGCCCAGTTTGTCGCCTGCCGGACGAGCGCGAGTGATTTCAACGGTCACACTGTCCGGCGCAACAGCGCGTATGATGCCCCCAATCTTGCCATCGTCGAGGGCGATCGGTTCGCCGGGGTGCACACAATCGAAAAATTCGGGAAGCGTGACGCCAATCCGCGCCGGGCTGATTAATTGTTTTTTCTTGTCGTACTTCGCGGGCTGCCCGGGAGC
The DNA here is from genome assembly GCA_963804625.1 of uncultured Acidobacteriota bacterium. GTDB lineage: Bacteria > Acidobacteriota > Terriglobia > Acidiferrales > UBA7541 > Palsa-295. The sequence goes on from CAWDRJ010000002.1 coordinate 557,439, forward strand.
GAGCGAGCGCGTGAGGAGAAGCGTATCGCCAAGAAAAAGCCGAATTGTCTGCGGCTTAGGAGGAATTGCCCCAACAGTCGCGAAGCGCTGAGATTTCGCAATTTTCTTTCTACTGCGAGGTTCGAGTTCCAGTGCTAATCCGGGGGTGATGTAAGCGGTGCGGGAAGACTCGGCCCAACGGCTGCTGCCGTCAACGCCGGTAATCTTTAGCGAGCGGGACGCGCTGCGTGCGTCGGTGAACCGGACGCGGTCGCCGGGCTTGATCCGCTCAAGCCACTCAGCTGGGACGCACAACGAGGCGTCTGCGCGTGTAGGCGGTTGCTGAGGTTGTGACTCGGGCGTCAGCCATATGCGCGCCGGGGAAACGATGCGGCCGAAGTCATCGCGCTTGGGGCGATATTTCAGCACCGCGGGACCATCCTCGATAGGTCCAGTGCGAAGTTTGGGGCCCGCCAGATCCATGGAGATCTTGCAGGGTCGGCCGGTTTCCTTTACGGCACGGCGAAGGTTCCGCACCATTCCGGACCACGCTTCGGTATCGTCGTGTGCGCAATTGATGCGCATGCAGTCCATGCCGTGAAGGACCAGATCGCGCACGAGTTCATAATCGGCGGCGGCCTCGGAGGGCATGGTCACCATAATCCGAACGTGGCGGCCGGCAGGCAACGGTCCAAGCAAAATTTCGGCGTTCTTCTCAAGCAACGTCGCGCCTTCGCCGATCTCCGGCGCGCCGTTGGGTGGGTCGGAAGACGCCTGTTCTGGAGCAACAATTTGATTGATGATTTTCAGCACGGCGTCCAACCCTGCCATAACGTGCGGCTCGTTGCGGCCAAGAGAAGAAAGGCCAAGGGAGGCCAGTTGCGCTTGCAGCTCGCGGATATCGTGGCGGCGAAGCGCGAGATAGTGGAGCAGATTCGCGGCGCTTGCCCTGCCGGAAGAATCGGCGAGGCCGGAGGCTTCGAGCTGCAACATCTCGGACCGAAGAAGTTTGAGCCGCTCGATTAGTTTCTGCGGCAGTCGTTTGTTTCCGTTTTGCATTTTTTCTGCTTCGGAATGCCATCGGAAGGCTACACCGGGCTCATTACAACTCCATGAATGCGCTGGCGCGCGGTGCTCAAGGCCGAGAAAGCCGTCAGCCCTAGACGTCTTTACCGCAGAGGCGAATCGGTACGCCCGCAACGCTGAAATCACTTCGTCACGGTTTGATGGCGACTTTGATTACTCCATCGCGCCGCTCGGCGAAAAGTTTGTACGCCTCGGTGATTTGATCGAGCGAAAAGGTGTGTGTAAGCAGGGGCGTGAGGTCCAGCCTTCCATGCCGCACCAATTCCATCAGACGGCGCATGCGCTCTTTACCACCGGGACAAAGCGTTGTCACAATTTTCTGATCGCCGAGCCCGGCGGCGAACGGCTCGACCGGTACCGAAAGTTTTCCGGAGTACACGCCCAGACTCGATAGGGTGCCGCCGGCACGCAGGACGCGCAGGGCATTCTCAAAAGTTGCCTGCGTGCCGAGCGCCTCGATTGCAACGTCAACACCCTCGCCGTCCGTCAGCCGCTTGATCTCGGCGACCACGTCCATCCTCGTATGATCGAGGACAACGTCAGCCCCCATGCGCTTCGCCATCATGGTGCGCACCGGATCTGATTCGACGGCTATGATCAGGCTGGCACCCTTCAATTTTGCGCCGGCTGTCGCGCAGAGGCCGATCGGACCCTGGGCAAACACGGCCACTGTATCGCCAATCTTTACCTCCGCGCTCTCGGCTGCGGAGATTCCGGTGGATGCGATATCGGCCAGCAGGACGACTTGCTCGTCACGCAGGTCGTCGGGGATCTTTGCCAAATTGGCTTGCGCATTGGGAACGAGAAGATATTCGGCTTGCGCGCCGTTGATGGTGTTGCCGAATTTCCAGCCGCCGATCGGGCCTCCGCACTGCGACCAGTGTCCATTCAAACAGTAGCCGCATTGTCCGCAAGGTGTAATTGCGCCCACCAGCACACGCTCTCCAACGTGATAGCCGGTAACGCCGATTCCGAGTTCGTGAATCACACCGACAGGTTCATGACCGATCGTGAGGCCGGGCTTGACGGGATATTCGCCCTTGACGATGTGGACGTCGGTGCCGCAAATCGTCGTCAGCGTGACGCGAATCACGGCTTCGCCGGGGCCGGGCTTCGGAATGCGCACGTATTCGAGGTTGATTTGACCGGGCCCCCGAAATACGAGCGCTTTCATGGTCGAGACGATGGGCTTGGGCTGCGAAATCGGCTGCTGAATTGCGGTAGACATATATGCCTCCAATGTAAGCTTCTAAATACATCGTCGGAGGTCAAAGGGATGTGTAGCTTGTCACCGGCGGATGTGACCGCAATCACACGCTAGCGGGGGCTGCGGGTTGGGATTAAAGAGTAAGAACCGCGACGACCATGCCGGGATCGTCGCTCTTGCGGATTGCGAACCCGAAATGGTCTGCGAGCGCGCGCATGCCAAGATTTTCCGGAAGGATGTTGGCGACGATTTCCCGAATTTTCTGGTCGCTCGCGACCTGGATGAGACGCTGCACAAGCTCCGTGCCAAGTCCGTGACGCTGATAGCGATCGCTCACCAGCACGGCGACTTCCGCTTGGTTCGCTGTGCGCGCCCTGGTTAAGCGGCCGACCGCAACGATTTCGCGCTGCCCCGTGTCCGGGTCGGTGCGTTCCGCCACCAGCGCCATTTCCTGGTCATAGTCTATGAAACATTTTCGTAGCAGGCGTTCGTGCGCGACGCGGGAACTGAGTTGTTCCATATGGAAGAATCGGAGGTAGACGCTTTCATCGGAAAGAGTTCCGTGGAATTTCACCATCATCGGTTCATCTTCCGGACGAATGGGCCGGAAGAGAATCTCCAGCCCTTCGTTCGTTTTCCAGTTCGATATGTACTGTGAAGGGTAGGGTGTGATCACTGAGCATGGCAGGTCGCTATCCGCGACATTCTGTCCGTGCAACACGATTCTTGCGTCGAGCGCCAACGCGCCCTGCGGAGAAACGAGCAACGGATTGATATCCAGTTCCTTGATTCGTGGCTGTTCGACCACCAGCTGGCTAAAACGCACGACGACCTGCTCGAGGAGGGCCATATCCACGGCGGCGCGGCCGCGCACCCCTTGCAGCGCCTTAAAAATCTTAGTTTGCTCCATCAAGCGTTGCGCTAACGTCGTGTTCAGCGGCGGCAGCGCCAGTGCGCGGTCGCGATACACTTCGACCAATTGGCCGCCCGAACCGAACAGAATCACCGGACCAAACTGCGCGTCTATCGTGCTGCCCAGGATCAATTCGTATCCGTCAGGCCGCACCATCGGCTGCACAGTAACTCCCAGGAATTCTGCTGCGCCAGCTTTTGCGGTGACGGATGATTGGATCGAGCGAAATGCCTGGCCAACAGCCTGAGCATCTTCAAGATTGAGCTTTACGCCGCCGACGTCGCTCTTGTGCGTGACCGTTTCCGAGTGCAACTTCAGGACCACTGGGAAGCCGATTGCTTGGGCCAAGGCAACGGCTTCTTCCTCGTTGTGGGCCAGACTGGTACGGACCGTCGGTATCTCGTAGAGCGCCAATACTTCCTTCGATTCGATTTCCGTCAGCAGGGAGCGCCCCACGTCCAGCACAGATTGAAAAATAGCCTCCACTTTGCGGCGAATCGTCTCGCCAGATTCGGGTTCGCGCGTTGCAGTGGGAGTCTCGTAAAGCCCTCGAATGTTGTAGCTGTAGCGCCACATATAATTGAACGCGCGAGCTGCTGTATCAGGGTAAGCAAACGTCGGAATTCCCGCTTTGTTCAGGATTGATACGCCCTCTGCGACGTGTTTGCCGCCCATCCAACTGGCCAGCAGTGGTTTTCGCGTGCCCCTTGCATAAGGCTTCAGACGCTCAGCCACCTGGGCTGAATTGGTCATCCCTTGCGGAGCCAGAATTACCAACGTTCCGTCGCTGTTGGGATCTTCGATGGCTATTTTGATAGCTCGATCGTATCGGTCCGGATCAGCATCGCCGAGAATATCGATGGGATTGTTGTGGCTCCAATGCGGCGGAAGAAACGCATCCAGAGCGTCTACCGTTGCCTGCGATAGCGGCGCAAGCGCTCCATCCGTCGCAATTAATGCGTCGCTGGCCAGCACTCCGGGCCCCCCCGCATTCGTCAGAATCGTGAGCCGCGGCCCGCGCGGACGAGGCTGCTTGCCGAGGACTTCGGCCATGTAAAACAAATCCGAAATATTTTGCACGCGCAGCACGCCGCAACGACGGAAGGCGGCATCGAAAACCTCATCGCTGCCCGTCAGGGCGCCGGTGTGTGAACTGGCGGCATGCGACGCCGCTTCCGAACGTCCCGCTTTAATCACGATGATGGGCTTGCTGAGCGCAACCTCTCGCGCCGCGGAGAGAAAGGCGCGCGCATCGCCGATTGACTCCATGTACAGGAGGATGCTGTGTGTTTGTGGGTCTTCTCCGAAAAAGGAAATCAAATCTCCCCAACCCATGTCCAGCAGCGAACCCGTGGAGACGATTGCGCTGAATCCGACCTCTTCCTTGAAACTCCAATCCAGAATGGCTGTGAGTAGCGCCCCGCTTTGGCTGAGAAAAGCTACATTTCCGGGACGCGCGATTTCTTCCGCGAATGTGGCGTTGAGCCCCAACTCAGGATTCATCATGCCAAGGCAGTTCGGTCCGAGCAGGCGCATCGTTCCGCGACGGAGCTGCGCTTGAATCTGCTGCTCGAGTTTCGCGCCTTCAGGACCGCGTTCTTTGAATCCCGCAGAAATCACGATCGCGGAGCGCACTCCCGCGTCCACGCACTCGCGGATGACAGCCGGTACGGTCTGCGCCGGCGTGACCACCACCGCCAAATCTATTTTGTCTGGAACGCCCGCGACGCTCGCGTAGCAAGGAAGCCCCAGAACTGAGGAACGATTCGGGTTGACTCCATATACCACGCCGGGAAATTTTCCATTACGGAGATTGACCAACACCGTACGCCCGACGCTGCCTACATGGTCAGTCGCTCCGATTACTGCAACCGTTTTCGGAGCGAAGAAACTTTCAAGTGGGGTGCGGACAATCATTTCTCTCGGGGCCTCGTTTCCATCTGGTGCGCTGGGCTACGCGAATCTTACGAAAGGCAGAATAACTTTGCACGCCGAGTCCTTAATCAGGAATTCTGACACCCCGGGGTCGGTACTGAGGTGAGCCAGCACCTTACAGATTGTTTTCGATTGGTGCATCAAACGTGAGGGGAGATCGCCGCTTTCGCGGCCTCATTCTTTTCGGCAGCTTCCAGTACTCTATCGTCGGTGGGAAGGCCTCATCCAAAACGCGTCCAGTTCTCCGGGAGAATCAGGTCGCCAAGAGCTCTGCTTCTCTTCGAGCCGAGGAGAAATTCTGAACGGCTGGGGCCTGAAACAATTCCAGGGCACCCGTACAGCAGGCGGTGCTTAAGACTTACTTCATTTGAATGGGAACTCCTCATAGATGTTTTGGTGAATCTGCGCACTCTCTCCCGGTTCAATCCTGCGCTTCCGTCGATGCGCCTTAATGGTTTTGCCACCACTCGTTTTCTTCGAGATTATCCTTTTTTTCGTCATGTCGTTCTCC